>CANMWG010000021.1 GCA_947501555.1 uncultured Paracoccaceae bacterium | reverse complement strand
CGATGGCGGCGCTCAAGCATGGGAAACCATCGAAACATTGTACAATCAGGCGGGACAGATCGAACAGCGCGTCACCGCCTTTGACGACGGGACCGATAAGTATGAGTCCTTCGAAAACGGTATCCGTACCGCAACCTATCAAGAAGATAACCTCGTTTTCGGCCAGCCAGCACCCGATGGCGGCGCTCAAGCATGGGAAACCATCGAAACATTGTA
>CANMWG010000020.1 GCA_947501555.1 uncultured Paracoccaceae bacterium | reverse complement strand
GCCAGCCAGCACCCGATGGCGGCGCTCAAGCATGGGAAACCATCGAAACATTGTACAATCAGGCGGGACAGATCGAAGAGCGCGTCACCGCCTTTGACGATGGTACCGATAAGTATGAGTCCTTCGAAAACGGTATCCGTACCGCAACCTATCAAGAGGATAACCTCGTTTTCGGCCAGCCAGCACCCGATGGCGGCGCTCAAGCATGGGAAACCATCGAAACATTGTACAATCA
>CANMWG010000019.1 GCA_947501555.1 uncultured Paracoccaceae bacterium | reverse complement strand
CACCACCAAACTGGCGAAACGGTGTTGGAAAAGGGCCAAGCCGTGGTCATGGACATCGGCGCTGGCCGCGACGGGTTTAGCTCTGACATCACTCGCATGGCGGTGATGGGAGAGGCCCCCGAAGGTTATGCAGAGGTACACGCGATTGTTGAGGCGGCGGTTCAAGCCGCTATCGCTGTCGCGCGCCCCGGCGTGAAAGCACATGTGCTTGATGATGCCGCGCGCAAGGTGATCACCGA
>CANMWG010000018.1 GCA_947501555.1 uncultured Paracoccaceae bacterium | reverse complement strand
ACGGCTGCAGCACGGCGGTTCTTCAAACGTGCAGTTAGCATCAACGGAATCCCGGAGCGCAATGTCATCGACAAGAGCGGCGCCAATCTTGCAGGGTTGCAGAGCCTCAATGTCATCCTCAAGTTCACGGGCGCTGGTCGGATTATCGATATCGTCCAATCCAAATACCTCAATAATCTCGTGGAGCAGGACCACCGCTTCATCAAACGGATCACAGGCCCAATGCTTGGCTTCAAAGCGTTCCATTCAGCGGCTGCAACCTTGGCGGGAATTGAAGCC
>CANMWG010000017.1 GCA_947501555.1 uncultured Paracoccaceae bacterium | reverse complement strand
GCCAACTTCTCCGACGACCTCAGCGACCTGACATACGACGACAAAGGCGCATTCATCAATATCGTCGCGAAGTTCTAAAGGGTTATGCGAAATACCTGGATCAGCTTACGCTGCCTGAAATCAAAGATTGGGGCGCGTAAGCTGATGCATGATGTTTCCGGTATCTCGTCAAACGCCATAAATAAGGGTACGGCAAAAAATACCTGGTTCTGTCGCAAATATCTGTGAATTTGGCAGGTCGGCAATGTTGTGTTAAGCGCAGGCTTCTGATTTTGAATGCGA
>CANMWG010000016.1 GCA_947501555.1 uncultured Paracoccaceae bacterium | reverse complement strand
GCACATGTGCTTGATGATGCCGCGCGCAAGGTGATCACCGATGCGGGCTATGGCGAATACTTCGTCCACCGGCTCGGCCACGGCATGGGGATCGAAGTGCATGAGCCGCCCTATATCTCGGCCTCATCGCAGTCGGTTCTGGATGAAGGCATGGTATTTTCCATCGAGCCGGGCATCTACCTGCCGGGGCGGTTTGGTTTGCGGCTGGAAGACATTGTGATCATGCGGGCAGACGGGCCAGAGGTGCTGTCCGGGCTGCCGCGGGATATGCAGGTCATCGGCTAGCGAGACTGGACTATCGACGTTTCTATTGGGACTATGGAGCTGTCGCGGTTTGATTCTGCTCCTTTGATAGCACTTACTGCAACAAAGGAGATTAAGTATGGGACTGAA
>CANMWG010000015.1 GCA_947501555.1 uncultured Paracoccaceae bacterium | reverse complement strand
CTCTTGTCGATGACATTGCGCTCCGGGATTCCGTTGATGCTAACTGCACGTTTGAAGAACCGCCGTGCTGCAGCCGTATCACGGTTCTTAGAGAGCATGAAATCTAGGGTTTTGCCATCACGATCGATAGCGCGGTACAAGTAGGTCCACTTGCCGCGAACCTTGATGTAGGTTTCATCCATGCGCCAAGAACAGGCCGTCGGCATCTTTCTGGCTTGCGCATTTGCGGCGATCTGCCGGGAGAATTTCACCACCCATCGGTTCAGCGTGGCATGGTCGACATCAACTCGGCGTTCAGCCATGATGTCTTCAAGATCACGACAAGAAACCTCGTAGCGGACGTAGAAGAAAACCGCATATAGAGCCACCGATTTTGGATAGTGGCTGCCCTCAAAATCAATCGTCATG
>CANMWG010000014.1 GCA_947501555.1 uncultured Paracoccaceae bacterium | reverse complement strand
GTGATGCAGGACTTCTCGGTTCAAGGATTGATGGTGTCGCGATCAGTTTTGCCAAAGCCCTATCTCCCCAAGATGATCCTGGAATGGGAGCTTTTGCGACAACTGGCATGAGCGGCGTTCACACCTCAGGCCTATTCAACACCTGAAATCAGAGACCAAGCAACGTAGAAGGATCCGCCCAAGTGCAACAGGGCAGATCCAACGGACCGGTTAAGACTTTGCTGGGCGTGAACTGTCCTAAACGAATACAAAGTCACTTTGATCGATCAGCCCTGCTGTGTTCAGCAACTCAATGGTATCACCGGAACCATAGTCAACAATGGTCGATCCATCGGCGTCTGTTGTGATGGTCAGATCGCCGAATGACAGGCCGGTCGCGGTGAAGTCTAGCATGTCGCTCCCATTCTCAAAGTCAGTGATCACATCACTATCGTCGCCGATGTTAAACACAAACGTGTCCGCATTGGCACCGCCAGTTAGCGTGTCATTACCTGTATCACCCGCGAAGACGTCGTTCCCTCCGCCGCCGTTGAAAGTATCATCGCCATCACCGCCATAAACCGTGTCGTGGGCATGCGTGCCAGTCTGGGTGTTGTCGTGGAATGTGTCGTCACCGGCACCGAGATAAATGGTGTCACGGCCATTGTCGCCCCAGACCTCATCATTGCCTGCGCCAGCGTCAATCGTGTCGTAATGGGTGCCGCCGTAGATGGTATCGTTGCCATCCCCGCCATAGATCAGATCTTCACCACCATCCCCGTAAAAGGTGTCATCTCCACCGCCACCGTTGATCGTGTCATCACCATCTCCGCCGTAAACAGTATCATGGGCGTGCGTACCGGTTTGCGT
>CANMWG010000013.1 GCA_947501555.1 uncultured Paracoccaceae bacterium | reverse complement strand
CTATGGAGCTGTCGCGGTTTGATTCTGCTCCTTTGATAGCACTTACTGCAACAAAGGAGATTAAGTATGGGACTGAAACGGACGGACGAATTCCGCTAGGATGCGGTGCGTATCGCATTGACCAGTGGGCTGACGCGTAAACAGGTGGCTGACGATCTGGGTGTTGGCATGTCAACACGGAACAAATGGATCACCGCGCACCGAGACACAGACTTGGTGTCTAAAGAGGATTTGAGCCTCGCCCAAGAGAATGACAGGCTCCGGCGAGAGAACCGCATTCTCAAGGAGGAGAGGGAGATCTTAAAAAAAAGCAACGCAGTTCTTCGCGGGCCAAAAGCCATGAGGTTCAGGTTCATCCACTGCCCGGCAGACAAAACGTAGTTTCGATGAGAGGGGAAGAACACGCAGGGGCTTTCGAAACAGCGCGTCTTTGCAAGGTCATGGATGTCAGTTCACGTGGCTTACGGGCGTTCTGCAACCGACCGGCCAGCAGCAGGCAGCGATCTGATCTGGTCACGCTGGCCCATATCAAGGAACAGTCCCGTCTCAGCCTGGGCAGCTATGGCAGGCCACGGATGACCGAAGAGCTGAAGGAGATCGGTCTGAATGTTGGCCACCGCCGCGTAGGCAGGCTGATGCGTCAGAACGGTATATCAGTCGTGAGAACCCGCAAACACAAGGTGACCACGGACAGTGATCACAAGTTCAACATTGCGCCGAACCTGTTGGATCGCAACTTTGCGGCAGACAAGCCAAATCAAAAATGGGCAGGCGATATCAGCTACGTTTGGACCTGTGAGGGCTGGCTGTATCTGGCTGTCATCCTGGACCTGCACTCACGCCGTGTCATTGGTTGGGCTGTTCACAACCGCATGAAGCGCGACTTGGCGATCCGAGCGTTGAATATGGCCATCGCGTTCCGGAAGCCGCCCAAAGGCTGTATCCATCATACGGATCGCGGGTCGCAATATTGTTCCCATGACTACCAGAAAATCCTGCGCCAGCATGGCTTCAAGGTGTCTATGAGCGGCAAAGGCAATTGTTATGACAATGCCGCCGTCGAAACCTTCTTCAAGACGATCAAAGCCGAGTTGATCTGGCGGTGGTCATGGGAAACGCGGCGGCAGGCTGAGATGGCCATCTTCGAATACATCAATGGCTTCTACAATCCGCGTCGTCGCCACTCAGCACTGGG
>CANMWG010000012.1 GCA_947501555.1 uncultured Paracoccaceae bacterium | reverse complement strand
CAGTTTGCCGCTCTCGCTGGATAACTGTGTCTGCTGAAAGCCGCACCTCAATCACAAGAAAAATTTGCGACAGAACCTCAAAAAGTCGTTGGCGTTGTTCGACCGTCATAGATCGCTTTCATGGAAATTCGGTCTGAAATGCCGCGCCTGAAAGGTTCTAATCTGCCCACGATCAAATCAACACCATCTTCCGCCCGCGCCGCTATCGACTTTCCGCCAACTCATACCGCCAGGCCAGATCAGATGTTTTTGAACTGTGAAGAAATTATGCCGATGAGATGACTGCATAAAAGGGCGAACATCCCTTTTCTCAACCTGGCAAGATTGACTTAGCAATGCCGTCCAGATTGCCTTTTTTGCAACGTGGCGGGCAGTTGCCCCACCAACTGCCGCACCAAACAATGCCGAAATAGGCATCCTCTTTTACTGTTGAACAGACGTTGTCTAGAACAGGGACAAAGCGACCATTCAGTTACTCACTAATAACTACATACTGGTTACTACATACTGGGGGGACATAACCCAGTGATGCCACGACTGCAGCAGTGTGGCTGTTATGTTTGATTTCGTGCCCTGCGTATATTGGTGTAGTTACCTAGGTAGAATTGCCTATAGTTCGGCCAGTTATCGTTGAATACTGGCGAACAAAGCAGATGCCTGTGGGAACGCCAGATGATAGGCGGAGATGTACCACGCGTGGTAATGGAGCAGCTATGATATGAAGACGTCTTTAGGCCTTGTTTTGGCGTTTTGTTTGGCTGGTCTTCAATTTATCGCAATTATTGTAATTGTATTGTCGTCTTATCTGACATCAGAGCGCGTTCTTTTGGACCATGCAAGAGAATTGCTGAAAGATGTAGGAACGAACACGATTGCACACTCGCTTGGTTTTCTTGAACCCGCACAGGGGGCTGCGGAGCTGGCTGCCCGGTTGGCTGAAAACAGGATTGTAGCAAGCGAAAATCGACAACTTCTTGAACAGTTGTTGTTTCAACAGTTGCAAATTACACCGCAATTCGCCGGTGTCTTTTATGGTGACCAAGAGGGAAACTTTGTCTACGTGATGCGCAGTGATGGTCCGGGTCCGTTCCGGTCCAAGATCATTGCGCAGAACGGCACGACGCGTACGACAGAGTTGATCTGGAGGGGAAATGATTACTCCATTGCGGAAAGTCGGCCAGACCCTGATGATACCTTCGATCCCCGGCTGCGGCCATGGTATCAGCTTGCACAAAAAGAGTCAGTTGCTGTTTGGACGGACCCTTACATATTCTTCAGCTCCCAAACCCCAGGCATCACGATTGCGGCGCCCGTTTTTGAGGCGGATGGTCAGCTGCAGGGCGTGGTTGGCGTGGATATCGAAATCAGCGCCATATCAGACTTTCTTGCAAACCTAACTATTGGGGACAACGGTGTCGCCCTTATAATCAATAGAAACGGTGACGTCATTGCCCATCCTAAGCCGGAGCTTCTGAAAGCTGCAAATGCTGATGGAACCTTTCGGTTTGCCGAAATTGGCGAAATCGAGGATCCAATCGCTCGGTATGCTTTTGGTGAGCTATTCACGTCTGATTTTGTTTCGGCTGAAGTCGAGACCTACACCGAATTCGAATACAATGAAGCGGACTTTGTCTCAACGATCATGCCAGTCATCAGCTCTGAATTGCCTTGGACGATAGCGGTCTATGCCCCAGAAGATGACTTTATCGGTACAATTACAAAGAACCGCAGCCGTGATATCTGGATTGCGGCGCTGGTCGCACTTGTTACAGGGATTGTTGGCCTGTTGCTGGCCAACTACATCAATAGACCGGTCCGAGCTTTTGCTGTCCGCGCTGCTTTGGTGTCACAAGGAGAGATGGATGCATCTGAACCGCTACCCAAAACCTACAAAGAGCTGGAGCGGGCAAATGAAACATTGACCCGTGAAATTTTACAACGAAAGAAATCTGAACAAGAATACGGGCAAACCTTCAATCTATCGTCACGGGGGATGATTCAAGTTGACCCGAATACAGGGAATTTCCTGCGTGTGAACGACACCTTTGCCGCGATTATGGGATATACACTGGAAGAGCTGTACAGTATGTCTGTAGCCGACTTATCTCATCCTGAGGATCCAATCATTTTTGCTGACTTTGCCAGCAACTCTGTGAAAGGTGGGGGATCGAGCCGTGAGAAGCGCTATCTACGCAAGGATGGTCAGACGATTTGGGTGTCGGTCAACGCCATCATGATCCGCAACAATGATGGCGTTCCTCTTCACGCGGTTGCCACGATTGATGACGTGACGCAGCGCAAGACCTCTCAGGCCCAAATAGACAAGTTGAATCGCGACCTTTCGCATCTTGCGCGTGGTGAACTGTTGGGTCAGATGGCTGCTGGACTCGCTCATGAGCTTAATCAACCATTGACCGCAATTACACAAAACGCCGACACGGCACTTTGGTCTGCAAAGCAAAGCCCTGAGCAGGATGAAGACCTGATTCAGATACTTAAAGAACTTGACCAGCAGGCGCATCGCGCAGCGGACATCATCAAGGCACTACGGGAGTTTGCAAAAAAAGGAGAGGAATGGAAAGCGCCGTTTGATCTGACCGAGTTGTTGGATCAGTCTCTCAAGCTTGTCCGCGCAGAAGTTACAGAACACGCCGTCACGATAGATGTTCAACTGAACGATTTGCCGTTGGTGTACGGTATACGTGTGCAGATTGCGCAAGTGTTGGTGAACTTGCTGCGCAATGCGATCGAAGCCATCACTGAGAGTAAGGAAGGTAAAAGGCAAATCATCGTTACAGGGAACGTAGATGATGGCTTTGTTGAAATATCTGTCGAAGATACGGGTCCGGGTGTAGATCCGTCGTTGGAACTGTTTACGCAGTTTGAGACAACAAAAAGAAGCGGTATGGGCCTTGGTTTGTCTATCTGCAGGTCAATCATTGAAGCCGGTGGTGGCCGTATGTGGCATGCAAAGAGTAGTAACAACGGTGCTCGGTTCCACTTCACCGTACCAAGGGCGCTATGAAAACCTGTGTTGAAACAAGACGGATTAGGGCCCGCAGATCGTGCGGCGATCAAAATGAGAAGCTGGTCAGATGACTGAGGTGAAATCTTTGGTCTTTATCATTGATGATGATGAAGATATTCGAACTTCTCTTAGTCGGGCTTTGAGCAGGCGCGGCTTTGAGGTTCGGACATTCGTGTCAGGCAACGATTTTCTGCAGTCAGTCGGACCAAATGAGACAGGTTGCATTGTTTTGGATTTTGGTATGCCGGGCATAAACGGTCTGGAGCTGCAGCAAATGCTAAACGCCGATGGCTTTGCGATGCCGATAATCTTCATTACGGGACACGGTGGAGTTCCCGAGTCGGTGCTTGCCATGAAAGCTGGTGCGATTGACTTTCTTGAGAAACCCTTTCGCACCGATGTGCTTATCGATCGTATTCAAACGGCTTTTACGAGCAACGTTGCAGCGAGCAAACAACGTGAAAAAATCCAGAAAGCAAAGGGAAAACTTGAAACGTTAACTGTGCGTGAAATGGAAATTGTCCGATTGATCGTCGAAACCCCCTCAAATACCACAAGCAAAGAAATTGCCCGCACGCTTGATATCAGCCCACGGACAGTGGACCATCACCGAGCACGTATTCTGGAGAAAATGCAGATCAAGTCTATTGTGGAGCTTGTTGATCTCGTTTTAACAACAAAAACACCGTGACTGCTATGGGTTCTGTCGCAAATTTTTTTTGTGATTGAGGTGCGGTGTTCTTAGGACACAGTTATCCAGCGAGAGCGGCAAACTGCTTGAACGCTGAGATGCCTTTCTGACCGAGTTGCCCCTTGCGGAT
>CANMWG010000011.1 GCA_947501555.1 uncultured Paracoccaceae bacterium | reverse complement strand
ACCCCTGAGTCTGTTTTTGATTGTACGGCTTTGATTGGGAAGGTTTTTGATGACCGGAACATGAACGGCTATCAGGATCAGGTTGGTTCTGCGCCTGTTGTCAGTACGCGGGGTATTACGGATCAGAGCTTTATCACTGGGAAGATCAGCAATGATCTGGTGGAGCGTGACGAAAGTGAGCCGGGTTTGCCTTATGTCCGTTTATCGACGCCGACAGGGACGATTATCACCACCGATGAGTTCGGCCGCTATAGCATTCCATGTGCGGAGTTGCCGGGGGATTTGGGCACGAACTTCTCGTTGAAGTTGGATACCCGGTCGTTGCCCACAGGCTACCGTGTGACCACGGAAAACCCGCGCACGATGCGTCTGACTGCGGGGATCTTTACCGAGATGAACTTTGGTGCCTCAATTGGCCGGATTGTGGATATTGACCTTACGGATGCGGCCTTTGTGTCGGGCCGGACTGTCCCGGGTGAGGCCCTTTCGAATGGGGTTGAGGCTTTGCTTGCGCAGATTGCCGATACGCCGTCGATGTTGCGTCTTTCCTACTTTGTCACCGGTGATGAGGAGAACACGACGGCCCGTGCCCGGATGGATGCGGTTGAAGCACTGATCCGTGATCAGTGGCGTGCGGTTGGGAAATACCGGCTTGTGATTGAACGTACCGTCAAGCGGTTCCAGTGAGAGTAGTGAGTGAGATGAGTATGCAAAAGAACCTTACCCTGCGGGCGGCATTGATGGGGGCGACAGCCTTGGTCTGGATGACCGCGCCTGCGGTATCGCAAGACTTGACCTGTGTGGAAACCCTGGGCCAGCCGCTGCCAGAGAATTGCGACCAGAGCAATGCCGGGCTTGTGGTCGAGATGCCAATTGGTCAGCAGACCGAGTTTGACACTGGGCCTGTCACCAATGACGCGGGCTTTGTGCTGGCGATTGACGGTGAGCCGATCAACGCGGACCCCCGGATTGAGGACCAGATCCGCCGCACGGATATTGCCCTGGCCGAGGCCAATGTGCAGGTTAGTTTTGACGGGCTTGACCCGCAACCACGGCTGAACGTGGAAACGGTGGGTGCGCCGCGCAGCTACCAGGCGGGCGATACGGTCACTTTGCGCAGTGAGACGAACTACCCGGCCTTTATTGAGCGCGCTGAGATGCGGATCATTGATCGGGGCGCTGTGGGCGGTCCGCGCCTGTTGGCGCGGGTGCCTGTGGGGGCCAATGGCACCGCGAGCGTTGTCGTGCCTGCAGGGGCTGACATTGTCGTTGTGCACCGGGTTTATGATACGGCAGGGCGCTATGACCAGACCGAACCTTTGCCCTTGGGTCGCGCGGATGATCGTGGGCTGACGGCTGCGGATGATGGGTTTGATTTTACGGCTGAACGCAATCTGCGCATCAATGGCGGTACGGTCCGTGTGGCGGCAGACAGCTTGCAGCCCGGTGCGACCCTGTCGACCTTGGGCGAAACCGTGCGTCCGGGTCGGAATGGACGGTTGGTGATTGAGCGGATCCTGCCCCCGGGCGATTATGCGGTCGATGTGTCGGTCAATGGCAACGGGCGCAACACCAACCTGACCCGGGATATCGATGTGCCGGGTGCGGAATGGTTTGTCTTTGGAGTGGCCGATCTGACCCTGTCGCGCACCGAGGACGGAGCCACGGATGAGACCATTGATACGGCCACAGGCCGTTTGCAGTATTATGTTGATGGTGAGACCGCCAGCGGCGTTCAGATCACCTCATCTTTGGATACCGGCGAGGAAGAGCTGCGCGACATCTTCCGTCGGCTTGATGAGCGGGACCCCCGGGCGATCATCGGAGATATCGAAGACAGCTATCTGACCTATGGGGATGACAGCGAGATCGAAGACAACACACCCACATCGGGCAAGTTCTATCTGCGGGTGGAAAAGGACGGGAATTTTGGCCTTTGGGGCGATTACCAGTCCCGGGTTGCCGGATCGGGCTATCTGCGCAATGAGCGCACACTTTACGGCGCGCAGGGGCATTATGCGACCGATGCGACAACCGCGCGGGGGGATGCGCGGGCGACGGTGGATCTTTACGCGTCACAGCCGGATCAATTGGTTGGGCGTGATACATTCCTGGGCACGGGCGGATCGGTTTACTTCTTGCAGCGGCCGGACATCACGACCGGGACGGAAACACTGACCGTTGAAGTGCGCGATGCAGATACGGGCCGGGTGACGGCACGCCAGACCTTGGTGGAAGGGCGCGACTATCAGATCAACTATACGCAAGGGTCGATTACGCTTTCGAGCCCGCTGTCCTCTGCGACGGTTGGGAACTTGATCCAGACCAACCCAGGCGGCGACGCCGAAGTTTATCTGGTGGCGCAATATGAATTTACGCCGACAACAGCGGATGTGGACGGGTTCTCAACCGGTGGGCGGGCCGAGGCTTGGGTCAGCGATGATGTCCGGGTGGGCATTACCGGTTTGCAAGACGACACAGGCACGGCGGATCAAACGGCTGTTGCGGCTGATTTGCGCTATGAATACGGCGAGAATAGCTTTGTGCAGCTGGATTATGCGGAAAGCGATGGGCCGGGCTATGGATCGTCGCTCTCGAACGATGGTGGTCTGACCATCGACAATACCGCGGCTGTTGCAGGCAGCGGGACGGCGGCGAAGCTTGAGGGTCAGCTTGACTTTGGCGATCTCGGATCAGAGCGGCGCGGCGTGCTGGGCGGCTATTTTGAGGAACGGACAGCCGGGTTCTCGACCCTGGACTATCAGGTGGCCAGTGATGAGACGCTTTACGGTGTCTATGTGCGCAGCGCCCCTGACGCGGGGCTGGGCTATGCGGTCTACGCCGATGTCTATGACAATGCGGATGGCGACGAGAAGCAGGAAATCGGGGCCGAGCTGAGCGGGGATATCACGCCACGGCTGTCCTATGTGGTGGGGGTTGAATATCTTGAAGAGACCACCAGCACGACCAATGGCGACCGGGTTATTGCGGCAGGTCGGTTGAGCTATGCGATCAATGAGGTGACGACGGTCTATGGCTTTGGGCAGCAGACCATCGAAAACAACGGGCTTGAAGCCTACGACCGCTACGGTTTGGGGGTCAGCCGCGAAGTGGCCAACGGCTGGGCGGTGACGGGTGAGCTGTCAGATGGGACCGGCGGTGCCGGTGGCCGGATCCTGGCCGAGCGGCGTGATGAAAGCAACAACAGCACCTATTTTGGGTATGAACTGGACCCGGGGCGGGCGATTGATGCGGGGATATCGACTGCGGATCAGGGCGGCAAATACGTGCTCGGCGGGCGGCGTCAGATCAGTGACGACACACAGATCTTTGGCGAAAACACCTATGATATCTTTGGCACAGCGCGCACGCTGACCGGGGCATATGGGGTCGAATATCTGGCCTCTGACTTTTTGACCTATGATGCGGCATTAGAGCTGGGGCAGGTTGAAGACGGGATCAACGGTGATTTTGACCGGCGGGCGGTGTCCTTTGGGCTGCGCTATGCGGGCGCGCGGACCACGGCGCGGGCGCGGTTGGAATACCGGCAGGACCGGGCAGATGATCTGTCGGTGCGCGCTGATGCGGATACGATCATCGTGACCACGGATCTGCAGTATCAAATCGACGATGCGCGCCGGGTGCTGTTGAGCCTTGATCTGGCTGATACGGACACAGATGAAAGCGCGATCTTGGATGGCACACTGGCAGATCTACGCCTTGGCTATGCCTACCGGCCGGTCCGTAATGAGCGGGTGAATATCTTGGCGGGCTATCGTTATTTGTACGACATGTTTGGTCAAGAGGTGGACGGCGTGGCCGGAACTGGACCGATCCAGGAAAGCCATATCATTGATATTGCAGGAAACTATGACATCAATCGGCACTGGACTATCGGGGC
>CANMWG010000010.1 GCA_947501555.1 uncultured Paracoccaceae bacterium | reverse complement strand
GGCTGCCCTCAAAATCAATCGTCATGTTTGAGCATTCGCATTCAAAATCAGAAGCCTGCGCTTAACACAACATTGCCAACCTGCCAAATTCACAGATATTTGCGACACAACCCTAACAATTAAATTGGACCACTCAAATGGGGCGGGTCAATTGCCTAATGCTCAGATTTTGGGCTAATTGTCGCCTTATTTGTGATTAATAAGGCGGTAAGGATGCGATTGAATGGCCCCTGAGTATAACCATTAAGGCCCTTTTCGATTTTAGTCAGTGTAAGTAGTCAGTGTAAGGTTGTAAGTGATGAGAGTGTTGTTGGGTGCCGCAGGCGCTGGGTTTGCGCGCGAGGATCGCATTGAGCCGTCAAATTCCGGCAGTCAGATAACAAAAGAAAAATCCGCGACGAGCCTGTCGACTGTGGTGGGATTTGTTCTTTGTGCTTTTTTGTTTGTCTTTCTCGCGGCGCCTCAAGCGCGCGCTCAGGATCTCACGCCTTACGCAATTTCCGACATGTTACAGTCTGGGGGCATTCAATTGCCTTTGGGCATCACGGCAACTGCAGAAGTGATTACAACGGGCACCGGAACGACGTTAAGTACGCACGGCCTGAGTGCGCCTGGCAATTCTATGGGCGGTAGCTTCAATCCTGCCTTAGGGTTTGATGAAGCAAACCGCGCAATCGGAACTGAGGCGCAAGCTACTGTCCTACATGGTTCTCCACCAAGCTTCGACTCAGGGACGACCAACGGATATGTAAATTCCATCGGGTTCAAAATGACGTTCTCGCAACCGATTCCCGTCGGGTATTTCTACACGATGGATGTCGACGGAACGGAGTGGAAAGCCGCCTTTGGATACAATTCGCAGACAGGAGGCGCAGTTTTTCTTCCGCAGGTTGATGTTTCTGCGGGGGGCAACCTGACTGATGGCACTATCACCATCGACGATACCGGTTGGGAAGATGACCTCTCACTTGCCTTTACTATGCCGTTACAGGTCCCGGCAGCGTACACCGATGTTGCCTCGAATGTCGCTCCTTCAGATTTTTCTAACCAGGCGATCTTTGATTTTCAAAATGAAACTCTTGACGAAGTATACTTTTTATTCGGAACGCGCGCTGATCGGAATGGCAGCAATCAGCGAAGTGGTTTAAGTGCGCTGTTTCTCGCCACCCCGGAATTTGACGTAGGCAAAGGTGGTGTGGCAGGCCCGCTGTTACCTGATGGTTCTGTTGATGTTACCTATACAGTTGCAGTCGAGAACTCTGGTGGTGTTGATTTCAATGGCGTGTCGGTCATTGACGATTTAACAGTTGGCACGGTCAAGACAGCTCCATTCATTTTGACGCCACCATCGGATGCAAATTCGGGGGCCGTCGCGACAAATCCGGATTGGTCAGGCGTTGCGCCTGAAACCGACCTTTTGGATGGTGCATTAAATGTCCTTGCAGTGGGTGATCGTTTCGAAATTCAATACGTGATCAATATTGCAGCCACGGAAGGTTCGGCGTCAAACCTTGCGACCGCTTCCGGTGAACCAGACGGCTTTACCGGTTCGTTGGAAAGCGATGGGTCTGATCCAACCACAGACGCGGACGGGAACCCATTAACAGATAACACAGTACCTGCGAGCGGGGGTGTTGCAACAGTGACCACCTTGCCAACTGTTTCTCCTGAGCTGACTGTCACGAAGTCTGAAGGTGCCCAGGGTGCGCTGAACCCCGATGGAACCTTTACGCAGGCGTTCTCGATCACTTTAGAGAACAGTGGGAATGTCAACATCACGGATCCAACTTTGGTGGATGACATCGAGGCGTTGTTTGGCGCTGCGTTTGACCCTTCTAGTTTCGCGGCGGATGGAACCACGGGTGTCATCGCTGCGCCGACGCTTAGCGCGGTGACGGGGGCAACCGGTGTCACCGCAAATGCCAATTTTGACGGTGATACAGATGATGCGCTGATATCCGCAACTGGCGCGACCATGGCGCCCGGTGATGCGCTGACGGTGAGCTTCACGGTTCTGTTGGATGCCTTCGAGCTCAGCGGTACACAGACCAATACAGCAACAGTGACGGGCACTCCGCCGACAGGAACAACGCTCGCTTTTGTCGATAATGGTACCGGTGTAGGCAACGCGACGGATGATGGCACCTCTGGTGTGGAATTCACACCGCCTGTCCCAGATCCACAGCTGACGCTGACGAAAACAGCAAGCGTTGGTGTCCTGCTGGCTGACGGCACCTTCGACGTGACCTATACGCTCGTCACCGACAACACAGGTAACTTGCCATTGTCTGACCTGACGCTAGAGGATGATCTTGCGACACAATTTGGTGCCGCAGCGATTGGCGATGTGACAGGTTATGCTCTGTCAGGTGCGACGGCAACAGGCTCGACCCTTCCCGCGGCGCCGTCCCCGGCCTATGATGGTTCAAATAGCCTTATCGGGGCGGGTGGTGTCTTGGCCGCAGGTGACAGCTTTAGTGTCAGCTTCACGGTCAATCTTAATCCAGGCGCCACCGGTGCGATCATCCCGTTTGAAAATACAGCGCAGGCTACCGCGACCAACCCAGGCTTAACCTCACCGCTAACGGATAACTCCCAAAACGGTGCCGAGACCGTTGATGACGGCGATCCGGAAACGGCTGAAGTCCGTGATGGGAGCGATCCGACCCCGGGCGATACGGACACTGAAATTCCGACCGTGGTCACACCACCTATTGCCGTTGGCGAGATTGCCGTGGCCAAGGCGGCTGTGCTTGACGCCACAGTTGTCGGTGGCCCCGAAGTCAACGTGGGCGATCAGATCACTTACACCTATACCGTCACGAACACACATTTTGCCCTGAACGCTTTGAATGTGTCCGTTACGGAAAGCGCGAGTGATTTCTCTGGGGACTTCTCACAATTGACAGCGCTGGCGGTGGACACGGCTGGCACCGACATCGATGGTGTTGGCGGACTGAACGACCTTGCCGCTGGTGAGGAGCTGTCATTCACGGCCACCTACACGATCACCCAGGCAGACATTGATGCGGGCATGGTGGACAACCAAGCCACAGCAAATGCCACAGATCCTTACGGCAATGCCCTGTCTGATCTTTCGGACAATGCCGCAGGCGCGGATGGGGTGGATGGTGTCGACAACAGCACTGGCGGCACAGGCGATACTACAGGCGGTGACAATCCCACCTCAACCGCATTGGCCCAAGAGCCCGGTCTTGCGATGGTCAAGTCACTTGTGGCCCCCATTCCATCGGTCTTTACGGACACCGCACCGAACAATGTGCTGTCTTACGAGTTTGTTGTCACGAATACCGGCAACGTCACGATCCCGGTAACCGATACACTTACGATTTCCGACAACCGGATCAGTGCAGGCGACATTACTTGTCCGGCGATCCCAGCCGCAGGTCTGCCGCCGATTGATGCCGATGGAGACGGTGTGTTGGACGCGGCTGTCGAGGGCACCAACCAGCTCACTTGCACTGCGACCTACATAATCACAGCGAATGACATCTCACTTGGCTCTATAACCAATCTTGCGACAGCAAACACCGCAACCACTGGCGACAGCCCAATTGACGATGCGATCTTCCCAGCAGACGCAGATCCTGCGCTGACCCTGTCAAAGACGGCTACCGCTGGGCTGAACTATAACGCTGTTGGTGATTTGATCAGCTATGAGTTCGTGCTGACAAACTCGGGCGGGGCCGCATTGGCGGAGCCGATCACGGTAACGGATGTCAAGGATTTGACAATTCTCACAACTGTGAATGGCACGACGCCAGGCACCTTTGTTCCAGCGGGCACCCCGTTTGACTGCTGGGCCCCGACTGCCGTCACCGATCCAACGCTCACGCCTGACCCGGCCTTCAACACGACAACAAACGGCGAACAGGCAATTTGTACAGCGACGTATGCGGTCACACAGGCCGATTTGGATGCGGATCAGGTTGACAATGTTGCTGTGGCTGAAACCGAATTCCCATCTGCGGGGGGCATCCCAGTTTCCAGCCCACCGGCGGAAGAAACAGTGTTCGCGAGCCAAACACCGGCCATGGAAGTCGTAAAATCCGCGACAGCGGGGGCAATCCAGCCGGATGGTACATTTGAAGTGACCTTCAGTCTTGAGACAACAAACACAGGCAACGTCACCCTTGAAGAGCTGACGCTGACAGATGACCTGATTACGCAATATGGTGCTGGCGTTGTCGCGTCGGTGGTGACACAGCCGTCTGTGACGGTGCCGCCGTCGGATGGGGCATCAGTCAATCCTGGCGCGCCAAGCGCGACATTCACCGGCGGTGCAACACCGCTGATCGGGACCGGCGGCGTCTTGGCGGTTGGGGACAGCTTCACCGTTGCCTTTACGGTGGTATTGGATGCCACGGGCCTGACAGCGCCCATCGCACTTGAAAACACGGCCACCGCCGGGGCGACACTGCCTGCGCCGCTTGATGGATCGATCCCGACAACAATTTCGGACAGCTCCGAAAACGGTGCCTCAACGACGGACGACAGTGATCCGGCAACACCAGAGGTGCTGGATGGCACAGACCCCGACACGGGCGATGCTGACACCGAAGTGCCTACAGTGATCTCATTAGATGCGACTGGTGCCATTGCCTTGGTCAAGACGGCAGTTCTGAACGATGACGACGGCACTGCAGGCGTCAGCGTAGGGGATACAATCGATTATACCTATACGGTAACGAACACGAGTCCGGTTCTGAACGCATTGAACGTGACCGTCTCAGAGAGTGCGGCAGGATTTAGCGGCACGGGTGCCGATCCAGTGCCTGTCTCTGACGGAAACGGCACGACGATTGATGGCAGCGGGACGTTGAACGATCTGGCACCGTTGGCCAGCTTGACCTGGAGCGCCACATATATGCTGACCCAGCTGGATATTGATGCGGGGATGGTCGACAACTCTGCGACAGCTGACGCGACCGATCCATTTGGGAATGCACTGAGCGACATCTCGGATGACGCGACAAATGGGACTGGTGCAGGGAATGATGATCCGACCACGGTGCCATTGGCGCGCACAACTTCGTTGATACTGACCAAGACAGCGGATACCTCGGCGCTGAGTGCAGCCCCGCAAGTGGGTGAAACCATCAGCTTTAGCTTCACTGTGGCGAATACTGGCAATGTGGCGCTCGACGGCGTGACACCTGTGGACACGATGAACCTGGGGCCGCTTGGTGGCGGTGCATCAGTGGCTTTGAGCACTGGCCCCGATCCGGACCCTGCAGGCGACGGTGATACAAATGGTAATGGGCGTTTGGATGTAGGCGAGACGTTTAACTACGTGGCGAGTTTTGTCCTGACGCAAGCGGCCATTGATGCAGGCGGTGTGTTCAACACAGCCGTATCAACGGGCAACCCCGTGGATGAGAACGGTGTGGATATTGCAGGGCTGGCAGATGTTGCCGACACATCCGACAACACTGGCGGAGACGGCACGGACGGTATCGATAACGATAGCGATGGTGACGGCGATCCGACGACGGGGAACCCAACGGTTGTAACGCTGTCCCAGGTTCCTTCCCTTATCTTGACCAAGACAGCGGATACCTCGGCGCTGAGTACAGCCCCGCAAGTGGGTGAAACCATCAGCTTTAGCTTCACCGTTGCGAATACAGGGAATGTGGGGCTTGACGGCGTGACACCTGTGGACACGATGAACCTTGGGCCGCTTGGTGACGGTGCATTAGTGGCTTTGACCACGGGTCCCGATCCGGATCCTGCGGGCGACGGCGATACGAATGGCAATGGCCGTTTGGATGTGGGCGAGAACTTTAACTACGTGGCCAGTTTTGTCCTGACGCAGGCGGCCATTGATGCGGGCGGTGTGTCGAACACAGCTGTATCAACGGGCAACCCTGTGGATGAGAACGGTGTAGATATCGCAGGTCTGGGGGATGTTGAGGATACATCCGACAACATCGGCGGGGACGGCACGGACGGGATCGACGATGACAGCGACGGTGACGGCGATCCGACGACGGGCAACCCAACAGTTGTAACGCTGCCACAGGTTGCGTCAGTCCAGTTGGTTAAATCCATTAACGAAGTATTGGACACCAACGATGATGGAGTGCTTGGGTATCTTGGGGATACGCTGGTGTATCAGTTCGCGGTCACCAACGATGGGAACACTGCAGTAGCCGATGTGATGTTTACCGATACAATGCTTGGACTGACAGACGTTGTGGTCGACCCTGCCAATCTGGCTCCGGGTCAGACTGGCACAGCGACGGCCAATTACGTTATCGACGCAGATGATATTGCGGCGGGCGTTGTCGAAAACACCGCGACGGCAACGGGCACGCCCGTAGCGACTGACGGCGCAGGCGCGCCTGATCCCGCGGCGCCTTTGGCCGGTGTGGCTTTGGTGCCTGATACGTCGGACACAGGCAGTGAATCTGACTTGAATACCGATGGGGAAGTGCCCCAAGTGGCGAACCCAGGAGCGACGGATAGCAACGGTGTGGCGGGCGATGATGATGCAGAAGATACACTGTTTAACATCCCGGCACCTGCTATTGTGTCCGAAGACTTGGTGTTGACGAAACTGGTCAGTGATGGTGACACGGATGTTGTTCTCGGTGACAGGATCCCCTTCACAATCATTGCCACGAACGAAGGTGCGACGAATGCGGGCTTCCTGGATGTTGTCGATACCTTGCCTGTGGGGCTGACTTTTGTGCCAGGCAGTGCCACGATTGATGGCATCGCGGCGACGCCAGTGCTCGAGGGTCGCACAATCACCTTCTCAGACCAGGTCATCCCCCCCAATAGCAGTTTGACATTTATGATCATGACTGTTGTCGCGGCGAATGCGCCTGTGGGGGACATGACGAATGAAGCCGTGTTGATCGATCCGGATACCAATCAGGCGGTGACAGAGGTCGCTTTTGCCACAGTCACTCGGACCCCTGAGTCTGTTTTTGATTGTACGGCTTTGATTGGGAAGGTTTTTGATGACCGGAACATGAACGGCTATCAGGA
>CANMWG010000009.1 GCA_947501555.1 uncultured Paracoccaceae bacterium | reverse complement strand
GATCCGCAAGGGGCAACTCGGTCAGAAAGGCATCTCAGCGTTCAAGCAGTTTGCCGCTCTCGCTGGATAACTGTGTCCAAAGAACACCGCACCTCAATCACAAGAAAAATTTGCGACAGAACCCTATGATGCTCTGGGGAGCTTTCTTCATGTGCCGACCTTGAAACAGACTAAGTCCGGCAAGGGTCATGATCCGGGCAAGCTGCGCACGCGGTGTACCGAGATCGCCGATTATATCGACAGGGTGCTCGCCTCCCCGGTGCACAACGTCACGCTCGGGAACTTCGCGACGATAGACTGCGCAGAATGCGGCAAACCGATCCGCAAGCGCATGCCGCCGTCCGCCGTCCGCCGTCCGCCGAGACCGTCGATGCCAAATGCTTCTCCTGCAAAGCGAGTTATACGATCAAAGATATTGGCGGCGGCCAGGTGCACTGGGAGTCGCATCTTCACGAAGTGGCGTGTGGGAACAAAGGTTGCGGGCACAAGATTCAGATTTGGCGGCGCGAACTTGCCGCGGGTATCACATGGACCTGCCCAGACTGCGCCGGACAGAATACGATCACCTACGGTGTCTGGTATGAGCCGCCGAACAGCGATGCTCCGTTTGAGAAAGAATCCAACAAGGCCTGACATCGAAGAGTGCCTACTTGATCAGAGCTATTTCGGTTTCCAATGCGCATGGCGGTAATGACCTTCGCGGTAACCGCCGCGTTCCTTTCGCTCTTGCTCTATCATTTCCATCAAATCTCCCTCGCTAATGCCAGACTGAGTGCCAAGCGAAAAAACGATTTCGATACCTGAGTGCAAACACCACGCCAGAAGCCGTTACAGCGATGTGCGACTGCTTTCGTGTCGGACACCACGTCGATCAAGTTCATGATAAGACCGATCAATCAAGTGGCAGGAAAATCACCTGCCGTACCCTCGTCATGTGGGACGAACAAGGTGTCGTAGGTAAGCATTTTGATGTGCCACATGTCTGGAAAAATGGTGCCGTCATCCACGGTTCGCTACGGTTCCAAGCGGGCACTTTATTCCAGAAGAGGCGCCCAACGAAGCGCTACTGGCTTTGAACGACGTTCTAACTTGGGGCGGCATAGTTGGTCGGAATGAAGTAAGAGCATTTGCCCTCAAGGACTATGCGGTGTGGTGTTTTTCTAAGTTCGTTATGGTGTCTCGTACGGGGACCTTGAAGAGATCATGGCGGAACGTGGTGTTGAGATTGATCACGCCACATTGAACCGCTGGGTGGTGAAATACGCGCCGCAGATTGCCGCAAATGCTCATGCAAGAAAGAAACCCACTGCCAGATCATGGCGGATCGACGAAACTTACATCAGGGTGCGTGGCAAATCGACTTATCTGTACTGCGCAGTTGATCGCGACGGCCAAACCCTTGAATTTGTGCTGTCGGAAAACCGCGAGACAGCGTCCGCGCGTCGGTTTTTCAAGCGTGCCATTGGCACCAGCGGTGTCCCCGGGCACATCGCCATCAATAGGAGCGGCGCTAATCTCGCTGGTTTGCAAAGTATCAACGTCATTCTCAGATTCACAGGTGTTGGCCGGATCATCGGCATTGTCCAGTCGAAATACCTGAACAATATCTTGGAACAGGACCACCGGTTCATCAAGCGCGTCACTAAACCAATGCTCGGCTTTAAGGCGTTTCATTCAGCGGTAGCGACATTGGCTGGGATTGAGGCGGCGCACATGATCCGCAAGGGCCAACTCGGTCAGAAAGGAACCTCAGCATTCAAGCAATTTGTCACGCTCGCTGGATAACTGTTGCTGCAGAATGCTGCACTTCAGACGTAGTAGAAATTTGCGACAGAACCCTTTTGCGGGCCCGCGCCACACGTAACATTCTGTTTTTTTAGCCTTTACTGACGTCAGCAGGATGCAAAGGCGAACACTGCGTAGGTGTAACCCGCAATTGTCGTACTGCCGTGGGTTGGGCAAACATGAGCCTGAAAATAGACGCCCTAGGAGCATCCTCATGCATTTTTTTCGACTTGTTCGGAAAGCAAAGCTGACCGCCAAAAACGGGCTGCATTCTGGCATGACGACCCAAATTTCGGGTGCGGTACAGGTTGGATCAGACCCGAAAAGCGACGTGCGTTTGCTTGATCGGCAAGCAGATGGGCATACCGCTGGCATCCGTCTGGGGTTCTGGGGCGCGCGTTTTTCCCCCGTTGACGGTACGATTTTGGTTGATGGGTCACCGTGCAAGACACCGGTCCACCTATGGTGGTTTGGCCGCCAGAGCATTGCATTGCGCATCGGCGCGATTGACGCATCGCTTGACCGGATCGGGCTTGTCGCGTGGCGCAAACTATCGCTGGGGGTGTCATCGGCGGCCGTTGTGGCATTAGGCGGGGGTGCATTGCTCAGCCCGACACTTACCGCGGCTTTAGCCCCTAAACCCGTCTCGCAGGCCACACAGGATATCCAAGCCCCACAACCGGCACAGCCGCTTTCTGAAACCATGTTGGCGGAGAGAATCACGTCAGAGCTGGCTTTCTTTGATCTGACAGCAATCGTGCAATTTGAATTGACTGCGCATGAAGGCCGCCCCATTGCCGTCGTCACAAAAGGCGGGCTAAGCGATGCCCAGATGCAGCGGTACCGGTCGTTCTTGATCCGCTATGACCAAATCCAAGCAGCCCCACCGCTGCGGTCCGACGTCGCAGTCAGCGCCCAGGAAACATACCCGTTGCCGCCGATCCAAATGGTTCAAATCCAACCCGAACCAGCCATTATTGATGCAAAAGGCAATGCATTGGGCGTTGGCGACCGCTTTGCCGATGGTTGGCAAGTGATCGATATCTCACCGCACAGCTTCACTCTCAAGCGGTTTGGTCATACCCAAGTGGTGGAATTGGTTGACCCACAAGGCAACACGGAAGAGGCCAGTGAATGAAACCCTTTGACGTTGCCACAGCCGACCGCATCCCGGTCAGTGATTTTGTCGGTCTGCCGACACCGCCAGCAAATTGGCCGGTCACACAAGTCGAACCAAAGCCAGATCATCAAGGCACGCTGACTGAAACCCCAGACAGCGCGCTAACTGATCCGGTGCTTGGTCCCCGACCCGGCCGTGCAATGTTCACCGCATCACACCCCGATGTCTTTGCGATCAAATCATTTCTGGACACGCTGGAAAACACCGCAGACGCACCATCCGATCTTCTGGCGATGCCTGGCGTCGCGGTGCTGAGTGAACATTGTCAGGCCGTTGCCGTCATTGACGGGCTGAAACGCGGATTGGTGCGCGAATGATGATCCCCGAACATGATCGCGCCTATGAGGCCGTTGACGCGCTTGCCCAATTTTACATGTCACACGGCGAGATTGAGCGCGCGATGTATCTGTTAGAGCTGCTGCAAAGGTTGGATGCCCTACCCGCAAATTCCGTAGCGACTTTGGGCTGGTGCTACAGTTTCTTTTCGAAAACCGACAAACTTGAACGGTTGATGGCCACAGAACCGCCCGTATCAGAAAGTGTTTGGCAAGAACGCTTGCGCGCTGTGATTGATCTCTTGCGTGGTAATTTTGAACAAGGCAAGCAACGCTTTGAAAAAACATTGGCCAGTCAAAGCACGGCCGCAAAATTGATGTTTGGAATACAAAAATGATGTCAGGGTTGTTTGGCCCACGCACAGGTGCGTGGCAACGTTATGATTTATGCCTGATCGGGCTGCTGCTTGCCATTTTGTGTGTCATGATCTTACCGCTACCGACCGTGGTTTTGGATGCGCTTTTGGCGACGAACCTGACTTTGGCGGTCTGCGTCTTGATGGTCGCCGTCTATTTGCGCAAGCCTTTGGAATTTTCCACATTTCCAACAATTATCCTGCTTTTTACCGCGTTTCGCATTGCTTTGTCGGTAGCAAGCACACGGCTTATTTTATTGGATGCCGATGCGGGTGACATCATCGAAACCTTTGGCAATTTTGTTGTGCAAGGCAACGTCGTTGTCGGCATGGTCATCTTTTTGATCATCACTACCGTGCAGTTTCTGGTCGTCACCAAAGGCGCTGAGCGGGTCGCCGAAGTATCCGCACGTTTTACGCTGGACGCCATGCCCGGCAAACAAATGAGCATTGAGGCCGATATCCGCAGTGGTGATCTCAGCCGCGAAGCTGGGCGCGAAAAACGTGATATTCTTGGCAAAGAAAGCCAGTTCTTTGGCGCGATGGATGGCGCGATGAAATTTGTGAAGGGCGACGCCATTGCGGGCCTGATCATCATCATCATCAACCTGATTGGTGGGATATCCATCGGGGTCGCACAAAACGGCATGTCATTCTCTGAGGCGATCCAGCTTTATTCGCTGCTGACTGTTGGGGACGGGCTTGTCGCGCAGATACCCGCACTGTTTGTGGCCCTATGCGCAGGCATGGTTGTCACACGGGTTAGTTCCGAAAAATCCAACGATCTTGGGACCGATATCATCGGCCAGCTAACGGCAAACAGAAAAGGGTCGTGGGCCGCAGCGGGTATCGTGATGATCATCGGTTTTCTACCCGGGTTTCCAATCTTCATTTTCGCGGCACTTGCGCTTGGCCTTTTGTTAATCGCGATGATCCCGGCACATCGCGAACGCCAGCGTGATGCCAATCCGCCCGAACAAATGCCCAATGTCGTATCCGAGGATTGCCATAAACAGGCCAGTGACCGGATGGTTCTTCAGGTCAGCGCAGAAGACTTTGAAGCATATGATTGGACTGCATTTGTCGCGGCCCGTGCTGCGACACTTAATAAATTCGCAGCGCGGTCGGGTTATATGATCCCGTGGGTTGGTGTCGAAGCCGATGCCAACGTAGCCCCCGGTCAGGTTCAAATCACACTTGATAGTGTGCCGATTGTCTTTGGCAAAGCACGGCCAGAAACGGTTATTTGCTACGGCGATAACGCGGTATTGCGCATGGCCGCAGGCACCCAAGAGCCGGAGGAGGCAGACGATGTTTACGGGCCCGGCTATTGGATGCCATCGAGCCGGACCAGCGCGTTGGTTGATGCCGAAGTGACCCATTTTTCGGTTGAAGAAACCCTTTTCCGTCTGACCCATCAAACAATCCGCGCCAACCTGTCGGAACTTTTGCCGCAAAGGGCCGTCCTCGATTATGTCGACACCCTGTCAGCGGCGGAAAAACAAGGCTGGGACGAGGTCGCAGAGACGCTGTCGGACGAAACACTGCATGATGTTGTTCATCGGCTTATGTCCGAAGCTGTGCCGCTTTTGCCGTCATATGTGATGATTGAGACCTTGCTGGATTGGTCAAAGCGCGAAACTGATCCGATCCTGCTCACCGAATATGTCCGCCAAGGCCTGCGCCGCCAGATTGCGCATGCAATCGCGTCCGGCCAAAACCAAATTGCCACGTATCTGGTTGATCCTGAAATGGACAAAGCCGTACGCGAGGCCGTTCAAGCGACGGCTGTTGGTGGTTATCTGGCGTTGAATGCGGCGGAATCGTCATCAATCGTCGAGGTTTTTTCACGCATTCAGGCCAATGCGATCGGCCGGCCTGACCGGCCCGCGATTATCGCCGCCAACGACGTGCGCCGGTTCTTGCAGAAATTTCTGATGCGCAACAATATTGTTTTACCAGTCATCGCGCAGCAGGAACTTTGCACAGAATTCGACTATCGCCCTTTGGGTGTTGCAAAGCTGCGTTCAAGGGCAAGCTGATCGCGGTTGGCGAAGGTCAACGCGTGCAAATACCATTCAGCGCTGTCCCCGATTGTGCAAAGCAGACATGCCAGCAAGAGTTTTATCTAGCAAAACCTGATACTCACCTATCGCAGCCGGGGCTGGCCTTCCGGTTTTTGTGGAACTGCGCGATCCATTCTTCGGCCTGAATTTGAGAAGTTCCGAGATTCCTGCTCAGCTTCAGGGCAAATGAATAGTCTGTCCTGGTTGGTCTTATCCGATAAAGCGTTGCTATGTGCCGCATTTGTGCCTTTGGATAATCCTCAAAGAATGCACCAAATTCATGAAGCTCCATACCCCAGTGAAACCAACGGGCCTTTCTGATGAACATCTCATTGTGGCCGTCATCTTACAAATGTTTGCAGTACGAATGGCGGGTTTGTGTGTCAGTAGGATATAGAAATCTGTAGTTGGGCGATGTCATCTAATTACTTTGATGCCCAAAGCTTGCGAAAGCAACGCGCCTGACCGACAAGATCAGATATGTTCGCCCTGTGCATATAGGGCGTAGGCCCGTACAAATGGCTGGACCGCAGCACTATCGGACAATTCATCCCCAGCCGCCAGCCCGCGCTGTAGGATATCAACCAGATCATCCGCATCCACCAAAGGCACATCGTGCTTGCGCGCCTTGACGATATAGTCGCGCATCCGTGCAGCCGGAACCCTAAGCGTCATGATCGGTGCCGGTGTCACCATGTGTTCGTAGTATATCCCGACCAGTCCGTTTTTACCCTTGGCGATAAAGCTTGACCCGGTGACACCTGTGGCGCTTTCTGCGTCTTTGCGCATTGCGGCCTTGCGTGCTCTTGCGATGGCAGGGTCACCAAAGGACTGTTTGCGTTCTTGTTTCAGTTCTGATTTCGTCATGCGCATCTGATCGGCAAACAGTCGGTTCTGCACAATGATATCTGACGCCACAACCAACAGTAAATAGACGAAACCACAGACGATCAATATCACAATAAAGCGCAGGCTCATGGACCCAGCGGCGTTCAAATCCACCTCGACCATATCAAAAAGACCATCGAAAACCGTCAAAAACACCACAAGGGCCATCGCAGTCCAAATGGCCATCCGTATCAAATTCACCACCAATGTGATAAGGGCACGCTTTTGGAACATGCGCAGAAAACCCTCAACCGGGTTCAGCCGGTTGAAATCGGGCTTGATGGTTTCAAAGGCAAAAATCAGACCACCCTGCGATGTGACCGTACAAAGGACAGCAATCAGGGCGGCCATTCCCAAAACCGATGTAAAGCTGCGCGCCACCAGATCAGCAAACAGGCCAACAACACGCAGTTTCTCGGCGGGATCGGTGGTGTCGATATGAAACATCGCCTCGTCAAAAAAAGACGACGCACGTTCTACATATCCGCCAAAACTTGCGCATATATAAAGCAGCGTCGCGGCCACCGTTGCACAGACCACAGCATCAGAAACTGTCACGACCTGACCGCGTTTGCGACCCTCGCGCAGTTTTTTTCGACTGGCGGTTTCGGTCTTTTCCTCTGATGTTTCGGTCATTGGACGCCCCCGACAAATGTGTAGAAAAGCCCGATCAGATCGGCCATGTTATGTGTAGTAGACCCAAGGCTGGCGATGATTGGCTGCAACAACAGATACAGCATCACCATCGTCAGCACCGCCTTGATCAGTTCGTTTGTGTTTCCGGTGTCGACCCTGTTGGCAGAGCGCCCCAGAATACCAAGCCATATATCAATCAATAGCCATGCCAGAATAAACGGGGCCGCGATTGACAGTGCCGCCCCAAATGTCACGTCCAGCAAAGACAAGAATGCCGCGGCCGCATTGGCAGAGAATAACGGCATCGGTGCCGTCGCAGGCCAGACTTCGTAGCTGTCGTAGACGGCGCTGAACACATGCAGAAAACCGTCATCATAAATCAGAATGCCGATCGCCATAAGGACGAATACACTGCCAAAAGTGCTGCTGCCGAACTTGTCCTCATCTGATGGTTCTTGCCGGATACCGGCCAATATCCCACCGCAGATATCCGCCACCCAGATCGGTAGCGATGCCAGAACACCCATCATAAAGCCAATGATCGCCTCTTTGAACACCAACAGGGCCAATTGCCCCATCGGCAATTCCCTTAACGCTGTCCCTTGGGTTTCCAACAGATGTGCGGCCAGCGGAATGGCAAGGATAAACGCGATCCCCGACCGGATTGGCCCGGTGTTGATCTTGGCCCATGAAAATGCGGCAAAGACCGACGCAAACACAAACCAACGGCCGTAGGCCAACAAAAGGCAGGTGAAGGGCGTGCGCAGGTACGCGAATAAATCAGATAAAAGGCTGGGGTCCATATCCAGCGACCCCGGATCAACGCATCTGCCAGAAGGTATCAAAAACCTCAGCTGACGCGAGCATCAGCGGCGCAGAAATTGACCGCCCCGCAAGCAGCAAACAACCACCGACAGCGGCGACTTTGACCAGCTGGGGCAATGTCTGATCCTGCACCTGCGTGACGGCCTGGATCAGGGCAACAATCAGCCCAAGGGCTGTGGCAATCAACAGCGGGATCCCCGCCAGAACCACAACAGACATAAAGAAATCCTGCAAAACATGGATCATCTGATGTCTCCTTTATTGCACATAGCTTAGCACCAGACCCTGGATCAGCTTTGGCCACCCATCGAGCGCGACAAACAACAACAGCTTGAAAGGGACAGCCACAACAGCCGGCGACACCATGTTCATGCCCATGGCCATTAAGATCGCGGTCAAAACCAGATCGATTGCCAAAAACGGCAGATACAGCATGAAACCCATTTCAAACGCATGCGTCAGTTCTGTCAGCAAAAAGGCCGGGGCCAACAGGGTCAGGCTTTCGCGTGACGGCGCGATGGTCGCGTCCTCGCCTGCGATGTTACGTTGGATTTCTTCGAAAAATGCAATGTTTTCAGGGCCGGTGTTACGCCCAAGAAACCCGATCAACGGCTCGGCCGCGACCTGCGCCGTCAAAATAAAATCATCAAGCACATTATAAGTCAGGCCAAGGGCCTCGACCGCCTGAAAAGCCGCCACGGCCACGGGCTGCATGATGAAAATCGTGAGCGACAGGGCGATGGTGTAAACCACAAGGTTTGGCGGTGTTTGCTGAATCCCAAGGGCGTTGCGCAGGATCATCGTCACAATGGCAATCTTGACGAATGATGATGCCACCAACACTAGATATGGCAGCGTCATGACCCCCGCAAAAATCGCCAGAAACGGGAAAAAATCGCCTTGTTCAAACACAACTGTCGATCTCTAGTATCTGGATGGCCAGCTGATCATCAAACTGAACCAAGCGGCCCGTTCCAATCGCAGACCCGTTTGCACGCACCGTGATCTTTGCGTCATCCAGTTTACAAACCGGAAACGTGGACCCTGCATTCAGGGTACGCAGATCCCCTAGCGATATTGTACGCCGGTCAACCTCAAAGGTGAGCAGCACGTTTAATGTGTCAGTTTCTTCAGTGTCGTTCATAGCGCTATCCTTTGGGTTGATTGGGTAGACCAATGGCGTATGTGCCCCGCACGGCTGCCATTTCTTGCGAACGGTTTTGACATCAAAAGTGCCGCCACCCACATGAACAAAAAGTTCGGGCGCGGTGGCGCTGCCACAGCAAAGCACATCGCCCCGTCCTAAATCGCGCAGTTGTTGCGGCATGATCCAAAGACCCAAAACACAAAGTGACAGATCCATTGGCAACGCATCGTAGGGATCATTGGCAATGGACGCGCGACCCACCAAATGCTGCGCAAATGGCTCACTCAGGTTGATATAAATGGTGTGCGATTTGGGGGGATCGACCCGAAACCATCGCAATGTCGCGCCATGAACGGCATCCGCTTTCACGACGGCCCCTTGCGCAGAATGAATGCCAAGATCGACCGCATCAAGGGCCTCGGTTAGGATAAATTCCACGACAAGGGGGACGATATTGGCATTCACGTCGGATTTTGAAGCCGCGAAATGCGCTGGATTGGTCAGCCCCGACCAAGGGGGAGAAAGGGTTTCGAATAGGTTGAGCGGCAGGAAAATATCCGCTGTCCCCAATGTCGTGTTGGCGTCCAAATGCAGGTAGTAACCCAATGGCGCGGCGCCGGTTGGATCGGCTTGTAGAAACCGCTCTCCCAACCGCGTATTGAAGGATAGGGGCGTCGACAGTGTCTTTGCCCATGCCGCAAAACCGTTGTGCCCCAAATCCGCAAGCCAGTCTTGCAGGGGCAATGGCGTCACGTCCGGTCCGGCCAAAATATCAAACATGGGAATCCCGCCTGCGTGTCATGAATATTTTCTCAGTTCAGCCATCTTGGCAGAACGGCGTTGCGCCGCGACCTGCGCAAGCCGGGCATTTTCACGCTGCGCGTTCAGGTCGGCCAAATCAGATTGCCGATCGCGTTGTTTTTGGGCTTCTATGACTGATTGTGTGTCATTTTGATCCAAAGCTCGTATGTAAGCCCAAACATGTTGAGGTTTGCCATACTGTTTTGCAAGCGCCGCAATCTGTCCGCGCCGTTCTTCCCGGGCCGCTGCATGCACGCGGGTTTGTTCGTCGATCTGCGATTGCGCCAGTTGGCACTGACGTTCGCATTCGGCAAGCGCCAGCGCCAAGCGATGTTCACGCTGCGCATGGACCCGCGCAAGCAGCTTCATTTGCATATCAGGTGTCATAGCAAGCCACCCAGTTTGCATTGCGTTTGGTCCATTGTGCTGATGTCGTCGGGGGCCTGACGCAAAAATGCGTTGATCGCATCCTTTGCCGCAATGGCCGCATCAACCCGGGCATCAGATCCTGCGACATATTCACCGACTTTAAGCAGGAACGACACCTCTTCAAGACTGGCAAGCGCTGTCCGCACAGCATTGGCCGATCCGATTTGCCCTTCAGGCACCAGTTCATTCATCAAACGGCTTTTGGACCGCAGGATATCAATCGCGGGGTAGTGTCCGCCGCTGGCAAGTGCCTCTGACAGGTGAATGTGCCCATCAAGCAATGACTGCACCTCTTCTACAATCGGGTCGTCGGTGCCGTCGCCTTCGCTGAGGGTTGTGAAAATACCGGTGATGGTCCCCGCCTCGGTCCGTCCGGCGCGTTCAAACAGTTTTGGCAGTTCTTCAAAGACATTGGCCGTAAATCCACCGCGGTTGGGTGGCAAACCCAGTGCTGTACCAACTTCGCGCAGGGCGCGGGCAAAGCGAGTCACGCTGTCGAACATAAACAGGACATTCTGGCCTTGATCGCGAAAATACTCGGCCACCGCCATGGCCGTGTGACCGGCCATCATGCGCAGCCCAGCAGGTTTGTCGGATGTTTCAACGACAACAGCTGTCTTGGCGCGCAACTTTTTGGGCAAAGCACGATCAAGGAATTCGCGCACCTCGCGGCCACGTTCACCGACCAGGCACAGAACACAAACATCCGCGTTCGTCTGGGCGGCAATTTGTGCCAAAAGCGTTGATTTACCTGCGCCGGGGCTGCCGAACACGCCAACCCGTTGGCCTGCACCCAGCGTCAGCAGTCCATCGATACTGCGCAATCCGGTCGACATGACCTGATCCACCAAGGGGCGTGACATTGCCGCGGGTGGCATCGCGCGCGCAGGCACCGTTTTGAATGCAACAATGGGGCCGTGCCCATCGACAGGGTTGCCCAAGGCATCAATCACCCGGCCACATAGACCGGCGCCGACAGGGACACTGTGCGGCCCACCGGTTGAGACCACGCGTACCTTCAGGTCAATCCCGTCGGTCGAGCCCAAGATATTCAACAAGCATTCGTTATTATCAAACCCTGCCACTTCTGCCAAAAGCGGATCGCGCGTTGCCTTTTCGATGCGGACAAGATCACCCACCCGCAAATCCGTCAGATTTGCGCGGGCGACAGGGCCGATCAAACGGACAAGCCTGCCATAGGGCTGCGGCCCATCAAACGCGGCAATCCGGTGGCTTAGCGCCATCGTTTTTTGTGTGTCATGCAATGTCATGGGGTGTCATCCGCCCCCTGCTGCAAAACCGTCGCAAGATTATCTAGCTGCGCCTTTGGCGATAAATCAACCGTGCCACTTGGTGACACCAGCTGTACCTCGCCGGGCGCCAAAGCAGCGTCCGCAACCACGTTGTCCGCGTATTCAGGGCCCAGTGCCTGTTTTATGGAATCGCGTTCATCAGGGTTTAACTGCACCATCAGCCCATCAAAGCTGTGGTGTTGTTTGATGGCCCGGCGCACAGTTGCGGCGATCACATCTGTGGGGCCCATCGCATCAAATAGTTGGCGCAAAGACTGTATGACCAAGTCAGCAACTGACGCTTCAATCTCGGCGATTGCTGTCATCAGTGCTGCCATACGTTCGTCTGCCGTATTTGCAATGATGTCATCACGCAGCGCGTCCAATTCAGCCTCACGCTTGGCGACCTTTCGTTTGGCACCATCAACAAGACGCTGCGCCTTGTCCTGCGCTTTCTTGTGCGCTTCTTTTTCTTTCGCAGCTGTATCTGATACGATCTGCATCGCTTCGCTGCGCAAGGCATCGCAGCGTTCAATCGTGTCAAACAAGACCGGAACAATCGCCTGATCAATCAGCTGACCCTTATGAAACTGCCTAATTTCCATTTTGCTGCCTTTGCCAACAAGCCTGCAGAAGCGTTACGGATGACTGAGAATCTAACGTATCATCGGCGTTCAGAACTGCACCGGTGGGGTCAAATCGCATCTTGATCGCAGCAGATTGTTTCGCCGTCATCGCGTTGATCCACGCAGCCACCACCTCTGCGCCAGCGGTGACAAGATCGTGTTCACCTTGTATTGCGCCAGACAGTTGAATGGCATCAAGGCCGGCCACATCCTGGGATATCTCAAGTGCAGCGCGCAAAACATCGGGCGCGAGACCTGAAAACCCATCATCTGCGCCGCCGCTGAACGCTGCATTTGCCAGATGCTGAGCATAACGCACAGCGCCAATCAGCAACAATGCCGATCTTTGCTGCAACAGGCCGATCAGATCCCAAATGTCATCGTCGATATCATCAACACAGGCACCTGTTTCATCGTAGCAAATCTCTTGCAGACGCGCGGAAATGCGTGGATCCTTGATCATCTGCAGGATGACATCGTCATCCAGGTCACCGGCCCAAAGATTGCGGTGCCATTGCATGTTGATATCTGGGACCTGTCCGCCGTTGGTTGTTTGGGTCATTTTTGCGCAACCGTCAGTATTGCGGCGTCTGTGTCAAAAGTAGGTTGCGCAAAGGCCGCAATAGATACGTTTTCGTAACTCAGGCCATCTACGCTTGATGCAATTGCTGTTTTGATCTGCGCTATTGCTGTCTGCAGGTCAAAACCGCTGTGATAAAAAATGAAAACCGATGCGCCCGCGTCTTCGGTTTGTTGAGTGATGCGGTTTGGTTCCGGCAACACCAAATGCACCCGTGCTTGGGCGACACCCTCAATAAACGTCAGGCTTTGGGCCAACTCTTGGTTCAGCGCAAAAATATAGCGGGCTTTTTCCTCGAAGGGGGTGGATACGAACCCATCGCCGGAAAACACCTCACCCATAGTCATGAAATTTTCGCGCGGCAAATTGCGCGCGGCCAAGACATTCACGGCGCGGGATATATGGTCTTTGTCGACCAAAACATCATAGGTTCCGTTGGCCGTATTATATTTTCTGGACGTCGATATACCGCTGATATCCAAAACAGAGAATATTTCATTTGCTTCGCGTTCTGTTAAATCGCGGTGCAGGGTTTCCTTGCAGGCCGCCAATGACAGCACCAAAGCAATACAAAAACCGCCGCGGGAGAAATTAAAAGACATCCTATTGCCCCTGTATAAACATCTTAATTGATTTGTCGGTTTTCTGAAGCGCCGCATTGCTCATCTCAAATGAAACCATCCGCCAAGAAATCTCCGACATCGACCGTAGTGTCTCTAAGTGGGGGGCCAGCAGATCAGCTGCCGGTCCGGCATTTGTATTGGCGGTGCTAGACGCAGGTCCGACCAATTCTGCTGGGCCGACTTGAACATCGCTGGACACTGCCACTGGGCCGCGCTGCACAAATTCACTGACCTCGAGAGAGCCCTGCCGGATACCTTCCAACTTGGCAACAATATCTGTTTGCAAATTTTGCGGCGCGCTTGGAGCGCTCAGTTCCGACAAAGAAATGCTTGCGTTGAGGCCTGCGACCGGTTCAGTCATTAGTTCTTTGCCTCTTCATCTTCCAATTGTTTGATCCAGCTGGAAACCTGCTGGTTCATTTTGTACATGTTGACGGCTTCTGAAAACATCGCCAGCTCAATCGCAGGCATGACTTCGGCGTTATAGTAATCGACCACAGAGGTGTAGCCCGGCTCTTCGGTTTCTTCGGTCATTTATTCTTCCTCCGTATTGGTTTCTGGTGTTTCCATTTGTTCTAACTTGGTGCCTTGGCTTACACGGGTTTCGCCGCTACGAATTCCGGCACGCATGACGCTGACACGGATCGGGGGAACGGCACGTTCCCTTTCGGCCCTTGCGATTAACGCTTCGGCGATTTCGATATAGGAATTTGGGCCAGTTAAAATGACGATTTCTTCATTTCTTCCACCCAGCGTGTTTTGGCCAGATATTGGTGTAGATGAATGAATTTCATATCCCGTCAAGAGTGTTTTCACATCTTCAACGGTCAAATATTCAAGATACACAACGCGGTTTTTGTTTTCCTTACCGGAACTAAGATAAATCGTTCCGCCATGTTGATAGTATTCAACATCAAAATTTTGCCGCAACCAAATAAGAAACTCTGGATTGCTAAAATCAACGGTGGTCGCACGCACTGCAGCGTGCGTCGGGACATCATCTACCCGGACGGTCAGGCCATTCTGCTGCTCAAACCAGGAAATAACATCGGCGAGGGACATGTCGACGATATGGGCCCGGTTTGGTGCTGGTGTATTCTGTGCAATGGCCGAAACTGTTTGCAAGACTACGAGCAGTCCCAAAAAAGGGAGGGTTTTGAGAATGCGATACATGACATTATGTCCAGGTAGAGAATACTTTGAAATCTGGGAGACGAAAGGCCCCGAAAAACCGGACCTTTCGCAGGTTGCCGGTCTATTTGCCGGCTTCGACAGACCTCTGACCAAGTTTGTTGTAGGCGTTCATTTTGATATTTTCGCCAGCAACGCCAACTTGAAATTCAGCGTTGTTTGCTCCCATCTCGATCATTTCTGAAAGCGAATGATCAAGTGAGGAAAAATCGATGGTACCTGTGGATGTATCAGACATTGTAGTTCTCCAATAATACGGCAGATATATACCTGCGGTTGAGTTTCCAAAGTGATTGCCTTGGATGAGTAGTTATCAGAGGCGCAGAGATGCATTGCCTCGATGACACTTTTCTGCACGATCCCTAAAAGACACGAAATTGTGGGGAACCCTTACGTGGTTTTCAACGCTAGGGTCGGAACCCACATTTATAGAACGCAATTTGCGACCTTTTTTTGTCCAAATATCTTAGAAAATAGCATCAAAACTGCAGACCGACGGATCCTATAGGTGCGGCGCTTACATTTATATACGGCAAACCCTTAGGTAATTTCCGTCGGTTTTTTTTGGTTTTGATGATGGCGTATTCATACCGAAGATAATTCCGCGCAGATGGTGAATGAAAAGCGACCGCTAATTGAATACCTCTTTTTGCACGCTGATCGAAAAATAGAATTTGCATGGTTCCCGAAGATTAATTTCACATTTCAACCTGGAGAACGACATGGCAGACGTAGCATTAGAAGACATCGACCGCATTGACCCCCCAACCCAGTCGCGTTTTCGCAAACATCCTGATTTTATTGCTGCTGTCGAAATGCCAGAAAGGGCTGACCCAACCGGTGAGTCAAGCTATTACAAGGATCTTGCCGGGCAGGATGATGCCCAAGATCAGGTCTCGATGGCGCTCACGGGTAAAAAGTACTCTGAACTTACACCCGCAGAACAAGACGTCATTGATCGCATCATTCTTGAAATGTCGTTGGGATTATTTGACGTCGAAGTCGTTGAAGAAGGCAGCGACGTTATCTTGGACGATGGCGTGCATGGCGCCTACGTGCATGGTGAAAACGGTGAACCGGGTACAATCTATATCGCCGAGGGGCTGACCAAGGAAGAACATCGCACGGCCATGCGCGAAGAGCTTGGCGAAGCCGTCGCAGCACGCGCCGAAGATCTTGGACTTGATGTTGCCGAGGGTGATGCGGGCAATCGTCTGGTCCTTGTCGGACAGGGCGAGACCGTATCACGCGACGAAACACCATGGCTGTTTACGAACCGTGCCAGCAACACCACTACTGTGACGGTCTTTGTTGACGGAGAGAAACACACATTCGAGGCCAAGGCCCGCGATACATCCGACCCTGATGCTGTTGCAGCACTTAACGAGATGGAAACAAACCTGGCCGGTGCCACTGACGTGACCTACGAAATCATAGACGATGGCAGCGTCCTGATTACGGGAACAACTGCTGACGGGGAAACATTCGAATACGCGATGATCCCCGGACAAGATGCAAACGGCAACGCGACCATGACGGTCACCGGTACGGTCTATGACGAAGATGGTCTCGCCTATGTTTATCAAGAACAGTTTGTTGTTACTGGTGAGGACAATATCAATGCCGTCGTGGCAGATGTCAGCGACATTCTTGTGAGCTTGGGACTTCGGCGGGTCGTTTTCGAACCTGTGACGGGTACTTTTATCGCTGAACCGACCGCCCACTCGGATGCGTTGACGTGGATCGATACGGCCATTGCAGGTGCTGATAGCGTGGAGGTCAGCCGCGCCGAAGACGGCAGTCTGATCGTCATTGGTACCAACGCAGATGGCACCCAGTTTAAGATACGCATGACGATCACCGTCGCCGCCGATGGCACCGTCAGCATGTCGGTCAAAACATGGGAGATTGCCGCCGATGGGACAATCACTCCCACACTGGTAGACGAAGAAATAACCGGCGAAGGCAGCGTGCTGTCGTTCATCAATCAGACCAGTGCGTCTTTAGGTGAAAATGGATTTGTCGAGATTGGCGCGGACTTAACGACAGGGTTTTTCTCACAGCTGTCGGGTGATGCCTCTGATATTGTGGCTTGGCACGGTGATGTAATAATGACCAGCTTCCCCGATTCAAGTGAAACAGCCGTCAATGAAGATGGCGACATTGTTGTCACCACTTACCGCGGCGATGGTCGTTTTTATAGGACAACATACAGCACCAGCACAGACGCAAACGGCGAACAAGTTGTCACCGTGACGGCCACCTACACAAATGCTGCTGGCGTGGAGTTTGAAGCGTGGCCCACAGTAGCTGTTGTCGGCGAGGCAAATGTGAACGCCTTGCTTGACGATCTCAATGATGTTCTGCTGGGCCATGGCGAAATGCCCGTTGACTTCTACTTTCCACCAACAAGCGGCCCAGAGGCCGATGCGGTCGAGGTGTTGGACTGGCCCGCGGTTGCCGCTAAAGAAGGCTTGTTCGACGACGCTGGACCACCCGTAACGACCTATAACTCCGACGGCAGTCTCAGCGTCACATACACCAATTCAGACGGTAGCACATATGTTGTGAATTATGTCCCGGGCCAAGATGCCAATGGCGACAGCTATGTAGACGTGTCTTACACATACACGGACAGCCAAGGAAACGTCTCCACGGGCGCCAAAATGTCAGCCCCGAACGGTGACGCAGCGACGCGCGTTTACCTTACTGAAATGGGTTCCAGTCTTCGATTTGTGGCTGGAATCAATACTTATCTTAAGGCAAACGATCCGAACTTTACCGACCCGGTTAGGTTTTTCTACGGCCAAGGTGCCGACGGCGCCGACATATTTTCGGCGGACCTTGGCGGTCTTCCGGCGTTTGCCGGAACGATGGACGAGGTCGAGACACTTATTGGCGAATCTACGAACGTCAGAGGGTCTGTAGACGCGAACGGCAACTATGTCCTGACTGGCGAAAAAGATGGGCAGACTTGGACAGTTACCGTGCAAGCCTGGCAAAGTGACAGCGGTAATCGCAATATACGTATCACCGGTGAAATTGAAGTTGGCGTCGATGCAGACGGTGAACCAATTACCGAAAAGCTGTTTAACACAACCACGATTATGGGTGACGACGACTCGTTCATGGCCGCGCTTGATCTGTTCAACACAAAGATGGGTGAACTGTATCCCGACACTTTCAAAACAAAGATGTGGAGCGAAGCACAGCAGTCATTGAGATCGGTTAATGACGATACGGTTTATGGCTACGCCGAAGACGCGCAAACCACCCATTACATCGACGAAGATGCCGAAAACGGCACCGTTGTTGGCGAAATCTACGTGACCGTGGACGGGGAAAGGGTGGCGTATTCCAGCCTTCCCGCGGACATTCGGGCAAAGTTTGACGTCGAACTGGCGGGCGGTGGCGGGGCTTTTGGCCTGAACGACCGTGGCCAAGTGGTTGTCGTAGACTCTGAAGCGCTGACCGAGGGCGAGGTCATGCTTGATTGGTCCATCAAAATTGATGGCGTATCGTATTCCGACTCGATGACGTTTGAGGTGACGGCGCACCCGGGCGTGTCAACAGGCACCCCCAATGCCCAGACCACTGACGCGATGCAGATGATCGCCCAACATGTGGGTGATGGCACTGTCGATGATGTCGTGATTGACGCAGACGGGAACATGACCATCACCGGCACCACGGCTGATGGGGCTGCCTTTACGATTACGCTGACCACCGGCGTCGGCGTGGACGGAGAACCGACAATGACACTGACCGGGACCATTGACGACTACGATGTCGGTCCGGTTGATATGTTTGAACCCATCACCATTGATGATGTCGGGCCAGCGCTTGATTTCTTGAACTTGGTGTTTGCAGGTCACCCTGGCCTTGCCCCTCATTCGGAACACAACATGTTCCAAATCGAGATTGATCCTTCGACCGGCGGCATTGTCACAAAAGACCCCGCTAGCGGATACAAGGGACCCTATGGGACTGAAACCGGTTACGGGAACGGCCATTCTACCTATGGCATTCCCCAAGATGGCGAAATCTCGTCGGTGGTAACTGTACCTGCGGGCACTGGACCATATGGCGATCATGAGGTCCAGATCGTCACCTATGTTGATGCTGAGACTGGCCAAACCGTGACAGCGATTGTCGATGTTGGCGCAGGATCGGAAACATACGGCTATGTCCTTGGGGCATCTGTCACCGATGCAGAGGGCAACAAGATATTCTATGATGCCAGCGGTACAGTTGTTGACGAAATAACAGCCGACGAGATCGCCGCACTTGAGACAGTGCCACCAGATGAAGGCGCCTATCCCAACGGGCAGACAGTGGCGGGCACCGCTTCTAAAACATCAGCGATAACGCCAACAACCTCTGCCGAGCTTCTGCCCGGTCATACGACTGTGTTCCAGGAATCGACCATTGAGGAGTTGAATTTACAAGTCTCTTCAGAAGGCATTGGGGCCGAGGATGTGATTGAGACCGGGATCGCCGGGGGTATGGCGTGGGTCACATATTACGACAAGGAGTCAGGCCGGGTGAAAACGGCTTACCGCTGGGTCGATCAGGAAACTGGTGAAGTATATGGCGGCACTGTTTACGCAGGAACCGCCGAAGGGAATGCCGTTTCGAGTGCAATTTCACACTACAAGGATGCTTATGGCCACGGCGCGGTTACGGCTGGCGTCATCGGTGTGGGTGTCTTTATCGGTTCAGGTGTCGCCTATTCGTCACTGTCAGGCCTTGGCATAGGCGTCGCTGTTGGCCTTGAAACCGCTTTGGGCCCGATTGTTGGGACCTTGGTGCTGATCACAGGTTTTGTCGGCTATGAGGGCTTTCGATACGCATCAATGATACAGGGCGACTCCCAAATGGACTCGGTCATAAGCGGCTCGGCCCTCGCAGATTCGCCGACGTTGAGCGGGCACTTTGTCGTTACAGGTGACGACATCGTCACCCCACCCGATGAACCGGCACTAACTGTTGCGACTGATCCGGTCGACCTGACACCCGAACAGATTGCAGCAGATGACGCGCTGGCCGAGGCGGACCGCAAACAAGATGAGGCCAGTGACCAACTGTCTATTGCCAAACAAGCAAGCACAGAGGCCGAAGATGCACGCCAGGTTGCCAACGACAAACGTGCCTTGGCAGAGGCTGACCCTGGCAATGCTGCCCTAGAGGCCGATGCAGCAGAGGCCGAAGCAGAAGCTGATGCATTAGAGGCCGTGGCAGAAGAGGAAAACCAGCTTGCTATTGATATGGCCGATGACGCCATGGCAGCGACTGACGAGGCCCTGTTGCTGCTAGAGAGCGCAGTCCCAACTGACACACGTGAAGAATTTCTGGGCGATCCACGCGTGGCTGCGGCAACCGTACTTTATGCGTCGAACTCTGACCTGCTAAATGCAGCTGACAGCCACTCCATGGCGTTTGACGCTGAAATCGATGCCCTGAAAGCCGAGCGCGAGGCCGATAGGACAGCGGCGATTGCGGCAGAACCCGGCGCAACAGACTGGCAAGTGTGGAATGCGGGCCAACAGGCGACAGCAGCAGCCGAGGCACGGACTCATGCTGATGGCTTGGCGTATTATGCAGAGGCTGACGCGGTCACGTTTGCATACAGCAAAAAAGTAGCAGATCGCGCACAGGCTTCGCTGCTGCGCGATGCTGCCACAACGGCCAGCAACGAAGCCGCCTATTGGGAACAAGAGGCCACGCGCCTTGAAGAAGCAGGCGATCCTGGGGCAGCTGCGGCACGCCAAAAAACAAACCAGGCCGAAGCCGATGCATATGCCGCCGAACAAGATGCGCTTGCAGCCGAAGCAACGGCAGACGCAAGTGAGGCCGAGTTTGACGCCGCCGTTCTGGCCGCACCAGACCGTATCCGCAATGGTTGGCTGTTTGAGCCGACACGGTCGTCTAGTGGTGTAATCGGGACTGGTTATTCTGCCTACGGCATCCCCGCCGACGCCACCAACGTAAACCAGGTCTACATTCCAGGTAATGCCAGCAGCCTCGAAAACGACGCAAACAACGGCGATGTCGTAGTTGTAAATTATGAGCGCGAGAGTGAACCCGGTGTCATCTACACCGCCGTGATTGACGCCGACCCGGAATCTGACACATACGGTTACGTCTTAGATGCTACTAAAACCGACCCGGACACAGGCATCATCTCATACGATTCAACGGGAGCCGTTGTCGGCGAGGTAACGAATGAAGAGCTAGATCTCGAATTTGCCGACCTCACCGCAGAGAGCGACCCAAGTAGGCGTCGCGCGATTGTTTGGTATCGAAGCGGGAAAATTGACGGCGCCTTGCCCAAAATCCAAGAAAGAGGGGGCACTTACACGAGCTCGACCCTGACCGACGAAATGAATGTCTTCAACTACATCACTGAGGACCCCGAAAATCCGGGCACAGTCGTAAAGTGGATTTATTATGAATATACCGACGAAAACGGCGAATTTCATGCCAAGCATGTTCTGGCAGATTCACCTGAGGGCGCTGCGGTGACAGCTGCTGTTGCAGCTTTCGAGAAGGGAACGCTATCCAAAACTACCCTAATCCAGACTTTGTTTGCGGTTTCGAGCGTCAGTGCTACACCGATCGGTATCAAGGAGGGTATTGTTGATCCGGATCCCAGAATTATCATGCTCTCTACCTTTGCGGCCATTGGTGCTGGCTTAGCAATTGTTTCAAGCTGCTGTACCAGACAGGTCAGAGCGACGGATGGTCATAGAATCATGACTGAGTTTTATCGCGACCCAACCGTAACGCAGCCATTGATCATCCAAGATCCGGTTGCCCCAGCAGGCACGCCAGCACCCGGCACCGGCGTATTGGATAACCTTAACGCGGCGGTAGTTGCGGCAGATCAGGCACAAGCCGCGGTTGGGGCCGCTGGCGGCACGCTTGATGATGAAATCCAAATGATGGATGACGTAGAGGGACTGGGTCCACTCTATGGGGACCCCATCAATCCGCAGTTCTTTAACGATCATATTAACGCAATGAACCATGAAATCGCGCAACAGAATGAAGTCATCGCACAGGCCAATGCGGTGCTCGCGGATCCCAATGCGACAACCGAGCAAAAGAACCTGGCGACGAAAATGATAGATCGCGCAGACACAAGGAAAGCCGCACTTAATGCAGAGATCGTGATAAGAGAAGCCCAGCGCGACGGCGAAGAGATCACGCCTGAAATGCAAGAGCACTATAATGAGGCGATGGGAAACTTCCTTGCTTTTGACGTTGTGGTGCATGAAGCCGCTGACGCATATTACGGTGGTCAATACGCCTATATGGTTGCCAATCGAGCGAACTTTACAACGGAGCAGCGCGCCATGGCCCTACGAGAGCAGAACAAGGCCAAGGCCAAAACAGAAGAAGCCAAAAACACCAAAAAAGCATGGGACGAAAGCAAACCCAAATCCTGGACATAGGTTTGGGCGAGCAGCAACCACGCAAACCCCAAGCCGTGGTATGCTGTGCTGGGTACCAAAACAGCCCGGTCAGGATGGTTTTTTCACAGCCAAATCGTGTGATCACAATCACGGGTGTCCATATTTAGCAAAACGAGCCGCCCATAATTGGGCGGCTCGATTGCCTTCAAAGGGGATCAGTTATCAGCATAACCGCGCGATACCCCCGGTAACGCCGCCAGTAACCGCTGATTGTCGCCACAATTGTCAAAAATTTAGGCTTTTTCGTATCAAACATGACGTCTGCGAACCGAAAAATGCACCACAACCAAAGGTCACTACGCAGTATTTCGCATACTGCCTACGCGATAGAAGCTCCGTAATGTTCCCATAATGTTGGGGCTGCGAATGTATCCTTAATGTGGCGTAATTGTGGCAGACCTGCCTCAATGCGCTGTTGAAAACTAAATTTGACCGTAGGAGCATACATGACAACCTCTGTTTTAGTCGTGGAAGAACAACCATTAGTCCGCAGTGGGATTCGACGTATTGTCGAGAGCCTCGATATTGATCAGATACAAGAATGCGAAAATGGCAGCACAGCGTGGCGCAACATTGCCAAGTTCCAGCCGGACATTGCCATTATTTCATCCGACGCCAGACAGATGGGTATTCTCGAAATCGCCAGCCGCCTTGTAAATGAAAAACATAAAACGCGGATGGTCGCTGTGGTGAAAAACAAAGACATCGTTGCATCAAAAGCATTTTTGGACCTTGGCGTATCTTGCCTGATCGGCGAAGACATCGCAGCCAATGAAATGTCGGTCGCCATTGAAAAGGTTCTTTCGGGGCAAACATTCATTTGTGACAGCTACAAAGATGACCTGAGCAGCAAGATGACGGCCGCAACCATGCTCGATACCGAATTCAACCTATCAGCCCGGGAACTTGACGTGCTTGAATGCGTCGCCCAAGGCAATCCCAACAAAGAGATTTCATTCATTTTGAATATTTCAATCCGCACCGTCGAAGCCCACAGACGCCAAATTCGGCTAAAGACGGGTACAAAATCTGTCGCCGACATGACCCTGCTGGCCCTGAAACTGGGACTGGTCATGGAATGGGACGTATTCGCGCAATTACCTGCCGCGCGCATCACGCCCAAGCTGCGTATGCGCGCGGCTGGCCTTTCTTAGGCGGTAATATGATCAATGCGATCGCGGGGCACGCGACGTGACAATCTTCCAATGTCCGTGCGTTGAAGGTGATGTTGGATGTGGTCACGCGGCTGTGCCTGCCATTACCTTTTGGGTCATCAGATAGGGCAAATATCAAATGAACGTTCAATATATTGCGTTTCCATCACTGAAGGTGGCGCGATCCAAATCCACGCCTTCGCCGGCAAATACGTCGCCTTGCCGAAGCAGAGGCAAGTGATCCAGCTACTGCATGCTAGGAACAGGGATCAAATCGTTAGCCTAAACCACTATGGACAGAATTGCAGGCCTGCTGACATATCTTCGTCTTTGAAAATGAACCTAAGGTTGAGAGCTGCTGCGAACTGGCACATCGCCGCAAGATCGGTCTCTGCATCGACGATTTCGACCGCATAAACAGGTTTTCCAGCGTCGTTGTAAGCCTGCACCCCGTCGCACCAATCATAGAAGTGACAGCCCTCGGCTACGATGAAGTCCATTGTTCCAACAAGGTCTGGCGTCAAGCCGGGTGTGTTCTTTTGCTCTATCTCTAAGCCCATTTCATGGGCAACCTCTGCCAATGCCTTGAGGTATGTCACAGTATCAGCCGCAGATATCTGCATCCCCGGGTTGTTCTCATAGATATCTTGATTGTCAGGATCGATCGCAACAAAGCCCATATCCTTACAGCGCTGAAAGCGCGCCGCCATCAAAGGCACAAGCACATCAATCTGGCGTATGTCCAAGAACCTTTCGTCCGCACCTTCGTAATAAGGACGACCGATCACCGTCTCAGGAAACGCGCCGCGATCGTCGCGCCAGTCTTCGATTGTTCCGACACTGGTGTAGCAGATCGTCGTGATGCCGCGCGTATTGAGCGCTGCAATATCAGCCTTGCTGTGATCCACGGGATCAAGATTTATGGCCTCCACATCTGCGGACAAATCGAACGGGCCGGTCAGTTGCCAATCCCATGGGATCGACTGGGCACTTGCTGTTGCGGCAAAGAAAACTGCGATCAAAGCGGAAGCCCAGCGCGTTATTTGTCTTTGAAAACCCATAAAAATTGTTTCTTTGTAAGCATGCAACTTCTGAGTTTATGCCCTCATTCAACATCTACCTATTGCTGAATTGGTTCTGCTTCCTTGTCATCATCGACCTTAAAAGTGGCAGTTTTGCGCGAAAATTCGGTCTAAGGCCGCCCAATGAGGACCCGTACCCGCGCCCTGGTTGTCGTGTTTTCACTTGCAACAGATTGTTCGGGGCCCCCATATGCAATTATGAGGATACTAATCATCGAAGATTCGGAAATCTTGCGAACAAACATGGCCATTGGATTGCGAAAGCAGGGGCATGTTGTGACTGAAGCAGCTGATGGCGAAGACGGGTTGTGGCGGGCAGAAGCCGGGGATCACGACCTGTTGGTGCTTGATCTGGGATTGCCAAAGATAAACGGCATGGTTGTGCTGGACAAGCTTCGTCAAGACGATATGACCACACCTGTTTTGATTTTGACCGCGCGCGACGGTGTCGATGCCCGCGTTGCGGGGCTGCGTGCCGGCGCCGATGACTACCTCGTGAAACCCTTTGCGTTTCAGGAACTTCTTGCGAGGATAGAGGCGCTGATGCGGCGATCTCACGGGTCCGCAACAAATGTGTTGCGCACCGATGACCTTGAACTGGACACCGCCGCCCGCGAGGTGACGCTTGACGGCACCGCGATTAAGCTGGCCCGCAGAGAATACGCCTTGCTAGAGATCCTCATGCGCAATGCAGGCGCTGTTGTATCAAGAACTGATATTGAGACTCGCATCTATGACGATAGCGTGGAGCCGAACAGCAATGTGGTTGATGCCGCCGTCTCGATCTTGCGCAGAGCGATTGACAAAACCGGCAGGCCGTCCCGCATCGACACCAAGCGCGGCGAGGGTTATCGGCTGCGCAGTCAATGACGTCTATTCGGGTTCTGTCGCAAATATCTGTGAATTTGGCAGGTCGGCAATGTTGTGTTAAGCGCAGGCTTCTGATTTTGAATGCGA
>CANMWG010000008.1 GCA_947501555.1 uncultured Paracoccaceae bacterium | reverse complement strand
CGGCGGCAGGCTGAGATGGCCATCTTCGAATACATCAATGGCTTCTACAATCCGCGTCGTCGCCACTCAGCACTGGGATGGAAAAGCCCGGTCGCCTTCGAAAGAAAAGTGGCCTAAACGAGCACTTGGAGCGGCATTAAAGCGGGACAGGTCCAAACGATGTCATGGCGTTGTGACAGCTCGGCAAAGGCGGCCTGCCCAACATCGCCCGAGGCGCCAACAAGAATGATTTTCATCGCAGATGTTCCTCATAGATTTCGAGCTTTCTGGTGAGAACCTCGTTGCACCGCTCAAGATCCTCACGGCGTTTGGCCAAGAGCCGCGAGTGATCGAGCAGGATGTTCTTCCGATTCGGGATGGTCTCATCCCCCTGCGCATAAAGCGCCGCGAACCGCTGCATCACCTTCATCGGCATACCGGTCTCGCGAAGCCAGTAGAGCAGTGTTGGCCAGTCGACATTCTCCGGCGAAAACCATCTCTGCCCGTCCGAACTGCGCAACACATTCGGCACGAGCCCTTCGGCCTCATAGTATCGGATCGTATCAATTTTGAGCCCCGACCGGGCAGCCGCCTCAGAGATGCGCATGACAAAAGACCTCCTGTAGACCCGCAGATACCCGCCTTGAGTAACTCGAGGTCAAGAAGAAATTCGACAAAAGGATCGGCACAGAGCTGCCGTTGAAAATATTTCCTAGATGCAAGGGGGTGACCACATTGCAGACATTCGTGCGTCCCGTAGCATTTTCAATTGGATTTGATAGGATTCGGGCTAAACACGCACTAACATATGATCCAAGTGCATCGAGTTAGCGCCGCGTTCGTAGATTGCGATCGCTGTATTGCTGAACTGACGGCGTGCCTAGTCGTGGCGCTCTCATGACGAACTTGTCCCATAATGCTTCCTTCCATTCCAAAGAATAGATCGCACCATCATACAATGGGATCAAACACCCAGAAACTTGTCGGCTTCTAGTCTGCAGCATTGGGTCTAATCGGATTGCGCCGGATTTCTATGTGACATGCGACCAAATTGATCAGATCGTACCGATAGACGTGATGTCGTCCAAAAGCTGTCCGCCGAGTTGGGTGCCTGCGTCGACGGCAATACACAGTTGCGGAAGTGTCAGCCACTCAAGCGTCCAGGCCCTGCCTGATCGAAACCCTTCGTGCCGCGCTGAACGGTTTATGGCTCCGGCGAGTGTGGCGGTAAAATCTGCCAAGGCTATCAGTGCTTCGGCTTTCACCGGGTTGTTTTTGTGCGGCATCGCGGATGAACCTCCGCCTGCGAAGCTGATGTTTTCAGCGCCGGTCGCCGCAAAGAGCGCTACGTCTTCCCCGATTTTGCCGGTCGCAATCGAGATACGCGATAAAAGCTGGGCGACATCCAAGACAATAGTCCGATCTGTGTGCCAGGCCTGCCCGGGGTCTTGCAGCCCAAGGTTCTGGGCGAAGGCTGCGCCAAGCGTCTCGGCTTGTGATTGATCGCGCACGCCGATGGGTCCGCCCCATTGTATGATCCCAACCTGACTTTGCAGATCGCGCGCATCACGGATCAGCCGTTGCAGGGGCTGCCGCCAACGTCTGATGACCTCGTGAACTGAAGTTTCCAAGGCGGGCTGCATCCGCGTGTAGGCCAGCATCGACCGACCGCCAAAGCGGTCTTGCATGGTGGCCAATTGCCGGTCGAGCGTCGCCAGTCTGGCATCCAGCACAGACAGCACCTGCCTAAGGGCCAAGACAAGGCTGGTGTCCATCACGTCTTGCGACGTCAGTCCCTTGTGTACCAGCGCTGTGTGGTCAGGCCCCACATGGTCGCGCAAGAGGCGCACGAGCGCCGGGATCGGCAGGCCGTCTTGTGTGGTGCCTTCTTTCAGGGCGCTGGGGTCAATCGGTGCGGTCTCAATGGCTGACGCGATCTGCTCGGCTGCGTCATCTTTTGCGATGTGCCCAATCGCCCGCGTCCAGGCCGCTTCGACCTTCAGCAGCCGTTTCAGTTCCACGTCCGGCTGAAAGATTGCTGCGATGTCTGCGTCGCCCAGCAGACCGCTGAGCCAGGGGTGGGTTGCGATGTCAATCATGCGGGGCGCAGGCCAAGGATTGCACGGGCCTCGGCGGGGCTGGCGACGGGGCGGTCGTATTTGGCGCAAAGGTCCGCGGCGCGGCTGATCAGGGCCGCGTTGGACGGGGCCAGCGCGGCTTTGTTGAGCCGCACATTGTCTTCAAGACCTGCGCGTGTATGCCCACCCGCTGCGATGGCCCATTCGTTCACAACGATCTGCGCCGCACCGATGCCCGCCGCGCACCATGCGGCATCCGGCGCACGGGATTGCATGATCTGCACGTAGAAATCAAAGACCTCCTTATCGACGGGCATCGCGTTCTTCACGCCCATGACGAATTGCACGTAGAGTTTGCCGAAAAGCTTGCCCTGCGCGTGCATGGCCTGCGCTTGCAATAGGTGGCTAAGGTCAAAGGCCTCGACCTCCGGCGTGACGCTGAATTCCTGCATCTCGGATGCAAGCCAGGCCACCAGATCAGGCGGGTTTTCATAGACGCGGGTTGGGAAATTGTTCGACCCAACCGACAGCGATGCCATATCGGGTTTGAGGGACAGCATGCCGCCTCGTTCCCACCCCGCGCCCGAGCGTCCGCCAGTTGAAAACTGGATGATCACACCGGGGCAGTGTTTCTCAAGCCCTTCTTTCAGCACCGCGAATTTGTCGGGATCGCTTGACGGGGTTTCGTCGTCATTTCGGACATGGGCGTGGATGATACTGGCCCCGGCCTCAACTGCCGCATGACTGCTCTCGATTTGCTCTGCCACGCTGATCGGGACGGCGGGGTTGTCGGCCTTGCGTGGCACGGATCCCGTGATTGCACAGCAGAGGATACAGGGTTTTCCAGCAATATCAGACATCAAAGAACACCGTTTCATTTGCGCCCTGAAGGCGGATCGTATGTGTGTAACCCACGTGCGTTTGGCTGGCGACAAGGGTATTGGCCCGTGCACCGGCAAGACGGAAAACGGGATCGGATGTGTTGTCTTCGTCGGGGAAATAGATGCGCGTTGTCAGCCCAAGATTGATCCCGCGCGCGACGATCCACACCAGGATATGGGAGGCTTGCGTGCCATTGCGTCCAGGTTTCAGTGTTTCGAAATGGGCGACGCCAGAGGATAGGTCAGAGGCCTGACGGCCCCAGTTTTGGAATTCATCAGATGTGGTGTAGTCGCCGTTTTGACCGGCTTGCCAAATTTCGATCAATGCGTCTTTGACCGGTTCACCGCTGCCGTCCAGAATTGTGATGGCAAGCGTGACCGTGTCTTGGCCCGCTGGGACCATTTGCCCGCCCAGTTGATCCCCCATGCCGCGTTTTTCCAAGCCAGCGGTTTGTGCAGCACAACCGATATGCACGTAAGGCCCAGCGGTTTGCGAGGGGCTTTCTTTGAGCGCCATCACGTCCCCTCCCTCTGGTTTTCAAAGATGGTCGCATTGCGCCCCCGCAGGACGATATCAAAGCGGTAGGCCCGGATATCCATCGGAACGGTCCGTGTCATATCCAGCCGCGCGACCAGCCGGTCAATGGCGTCATCACTGGGGATCGCCTGCACGATGGGGCAGAGCGCGATGTGCGGGTCCCCTTCGAAATACATCTGCGTGATCAGCCGTTGCGCAAAGCCGTCGCCAAAGACGGAAAAATGGATATGCGCGGGGCGCCAATCATTGCCTCCGTTGGGCCAAGGGTAAGGGCCGGGCAGGATCGTGCGGAAGTTATAGTGACCGTCGGCATCTGTCAGGCACCGTCCGCAGCCGCCGAAGTTATCGTCGAGTGGGGCAAGGTATCCGTCGTTCACGTGGCGGTACCGGCCCCCGGCATTGGCTTGCCAGACCTCGATCAGTTTGCCCGGAACGGGCCGACCGTCTTCATCGCGCAGGGTTCCGTGTACAATGATCCGCGGCCCTTGGGCGCTCTGGCCGGGCGTGGCGTAATTCGTGATCAGATCGTCATCCAGTGGCCCCAGATCATTTTGCCCAAAAGTCGGGCCGGTCAGTTCTGTTTCGGTCTGCGGCATCTGCAACAGTGGCTGCTGCGGGGCGCGCAGATGGGTGGACCGGTAGCGTTCAAAGAAAGCGGGCGGGTGCCAGGACAGATCGCGGGGCTTGAAAGGCGCTTCAGTCATCTTTTGCCATTTCCGCCAGTGTCTGTTTGGCCAGTTTCAACGCGTGATTGGCACGCGGGACACCGGCATAGATCGCGACATGCTGGAAGGCTTCGGCGATGTCTTGTTCCGTTGCGTCGGTGCGCGCGGAGGCGCGAATATGCATGGGGATTTCTTCGAAATTGCCGGTGGCTGCGAGCAGTGCCAACGTCAGCATCGATCTTTCGCGGGCTGAGATGGCTGGGCTGGACCAGACCTGCCCCCATGCCCCGGTGGTGATCAGCGTCTGGAACGCTTGGTCCAGAGTGCCCGCGTTGGCCACGGCCTTGTCCACATGCGTGTTGCCCAGAACGGCGCGGCGGGTGGACATGCCTGCCTGTGCCGTATCGTTGTCACGCGGGTCAAATTCTGCAATCAGCGCGGCCAGTTCTTCCGGGGCCTCAAGGCACGGCAGGTGGCCGATATCCATGATATGTAATGCGGCATCAGGGATGAGCCGCGAGAGGCCCTCAACCGCGTCAACCGGGACAGATTGATCTTGCGTGCCGCCAATACAAAGCACAGGCACGGTGATGGCGGCAGCATGTTCACGTAGGTCCGCAGCCTGAATCGCACGGCAGGCTGCGATATATCCCGCGTTATCGGTGCGTGCGACCATGGTCCGATGCAAGGCAATCCGGTCACTTTGAGCCGCGTAATCAGCACCAAACCAGGTCCCGACAATATCGGAGGCGATGCCGGCCACGCCTTGGGTCTCAACCGCGTTGACGCGGGTATCCCACTTCTGCTCTGTTCCAATTTGGCGGGCCGTGTTGCACAGCACCGCCCCCCGCACAACATCCGCACGGCGGGCCGTCAGAACCTGCCCAATCATCCCCCCAATCGACACGCCGACAAAAAGAACATCGGTCAGGCCAAGCTTATCAATCAACTGGCTCAGATCATCCGCCAGCCCAGCGATGCCGTCTGCGCTACCTCCGCTTTGCCCGTGTCCGCGCAGATCATAGGTCAGCGTGCCATAGCCACGCGGCAGGGCGGCGATGACCTTGTCCCAGATGCTTTGATCACTTCCCAAAGAATTGGCAAAGACCACGGTGCGCCCCAAACCGGGGCGGTGTCGATAGGCGATCGGGGCGCCATTGATCAGGGCAACGTCCATTTTGTTTTATTCCAGCGGCAGGCCAACATAGTTTTCGGCAATTGCCTTTGAGGCAGCCTCGGATGACGCAATATAGTCAAACTCCGCGCGCTGCATCTTTTTCTCAAAGGGTGAATTTTCGGGGAACTGGTGCATGAGCGTTGAAAGTTGCCAAGAGAAGCGTTCAACCTTCCAGACACGGCGCAGTACAGTTTCAGAGTATGCTCCGAGATGATGGTCACTGCCCTCGCGGTAGTGTGCGATCAGGGCCCGCGACAGAAGCCGGATGTCAGCGACCGCGAGGTTCAGCCCCTTCGCGCCAGTTGGTGGGACGATGTGGGCGGCATCGCCAGCGAGGAACAGATTGCCATAGCGCATCGGTTCGGCCACGAAGGACCGCAGCGGCGCGATAGATTTCTCGAACGACGCGCCGGTTTGCAGATTAGCGGCGGTGTCGGGACCAAGGCGGGTTGCGAATTCTTCCCAGAACCGACCATCGGACCAATCGGCCAGCTTATCGTCGACATCACATTGAATATAATACCGGCTGCGCGTCTCTGACCGCATTGACGCCAGCGCGAACCCGCGCGCGTGGTTGGCGTAAATCAATTCATCGCTTACCGGCGGCTTTTCAACCAGAATGCCGAGCCAGCCAAAAGGGTAGACCCGTTCGAAAGTCCGCAGCACATCGGCAGGGATGGCCGCACGGGACACCCCGCGAAAGCCGTCGCAGCCCGCAATGTAGTCGCAGGTGATGACGTGATCTTCGCCATTCTGGCGGAACCGCACGCTGGGCTGATCCGACTTCAGATCGGTTGGCACCACATCTTCGACGTTAAAGAAGAACGTCTGACCTTGTGCCGTGCGGGCATCGAACAGGTCCTTGGTCACCTCCGTCTGCCCGTACACCATCACGGATTTTCCGGTCAGTCCCGCAAGATCAATCCGATGACGTGTGCCGTCAAAGGCTAGATCAAAACCACTGTGCGACAATCCCTCGGCATGCAGCCGGTCGGCGACGCCCGCCTCCTCCAGTGCCGTCACCGTGCCTTGCTCCAGCACACCTGCGCGGATACGCCCTTCGATATAGGAGCGGTCCTGCCGGTCGAGGACAATCGTGTCGATCCCTGCTTGTGCCAGCAGTTGCGCCAACAAGAGCCCGCTTGGCCCCGAACCAATTATGCAGACCTGCGTTTTATGTGTGTGGGTCAAGGAAAACAGCTCCTAAAGAATACGCGGTAAATACAGGGAAAGGATCGGTAAGGCGAGCAACACAGCGACACGACCAAGTTCAATCGCAAAGAATGGGGCCACGCCACGGAAGATCACGCCCAGCGAGGTATTGGGCGAAAACGATTTGATCACAAAGACATTCAGGCCGACGGGTGGCGTGATCAGCCCAAGCTCGACCACGATCAGCGCCAGAATGCCGAACCAGATCCGCAGATCATCTGCTGTCATGCCAAAGGCCGCATCTTCTGCGCTGACCCAATCGCCGCCGTTCAGTTGGATCAACACGGGCCAGAAGAAGGGCACGACCACCAGGATCATCGACAGGCTTTCCATAAAGCAGCCGAGGATGATCAGGATCACCAACATTGCAAGCAAGATCATGTATGGATCCATGGTCGATGCCGCTGCCCATTCGCTAAGCGCGGATGGCAAGCCTGTGCGCGCAAAGAACCCTTTGAGGATATCCGCGGAAAACAGAATGAAATAGATCATCGACGCGGTCTTGGCAGTTGCAAGTAGTGCGGCCTTCAGCCGAGCAATGGTCAGCCCATCATCAGAGATGAACCGCAAGATCAGCCCGTAGACGAGGATCAGGAAAACACCGACGCCAGCGGCGGGGGTTGGCGTGAAGAACCCCATCCCGAGCCCCAGAATAATCGACCCGAAGATCAGACCAACCGGGATCAGGCGGCGGATCGCATGACGTGTCGCCTCCGCGCTCATCGGTTCAGGGGCGGGCGCGAGATTAGGGTTCCGCGCCAGGCGGAACTGGATCACGATCAGAAAGAAGACCACAGCCAGAACGCCGGGGATGATCGCGGCCTGGAACATGTCTATGATCGGGGCCTCAACCACGATGGCATAGATGACAAGTGCGACGGATGGCGGAATAAGGATGCCCAATGTGCCACCAGCAGCAAGGACCCCGGTCGACAGCCCTTCGTTATAGTTCAGACGCCGTAGTTCAGGCAGTGCTACGCGGCTCATAGTAGAGGCTGTTGCAATAGACGATCCGCTGACCGCACCAAAGCCAGCACAGGCAAGAATGGTCGCCATAGCAACGCCGCCCCGGATCTTGCGGGTCAGCGCGCTGAGCCCTTGAAACAGGTCCCGGCTGAGGCCGGTTTCAGCCGCCAAGAACCCCATCAGGACGAACAACGGCACAACCGACAGGTCATAGTTGGCTACCGAATTCCAAAGCGCTGTTTTGAATTGCAGAAGGTAGGGGCCGAACTTGATGAATGGTGTGATCAGGCTGAGAACAAATGTCCCCACGATCCCGGTCAACAGCATGGCCAAAGCCACAGGGATACGCAGCATGATCAGGATAAAAAGCGCTACCAATCCATAGATGCCGACAAGTTCACGCTCCATGCAGGGTCTCCTCTGGTGCAAATGTATCCACGACGGTGGCCGCCGCCCACAACAAGCAGGAAATCACCGCGAAGGGCATGAAAACCCAAACCGGCCAGCCAAGAACCGTGGTTTCAATCCGGTCGCTGCGGACCTGCAATGTGCCTTGCACCAGCATCCACGACATCCAGACCAAGAGGACCGCAAGGATCACGCCCGAGATGATCGCGACGACCCGATTGGCCCAATCAGGGGCATATTGCATCACCACATCCACCGACGCATGGGCACGGTAGAGTTGTGCATAGGGAAACATCATCAGGCCAGCCACACCGACAATCATTTGCACCGCATCTTCATATCCGGGCAGGCCAGATACGTTGCCGCCCCACATACGCGCGAAGGTGTTCGCTGTGAACCCAACCGCATTTATCGCCGTGACCAATACGATCAGCAGCAGCAGTACACCGCCAAGCAGGGCCCACCCGCGGATCATCTGGACGAGAAGGTTCTTGATAGGCACGTTCATAGCCTCTTTCTGCGTTCCGGTCATGGGCGTGGCCTGCATTGGCCAAACGTACCCTGTCTATGCGGGTACAGCGTGTCGCTGTACCCGGACCGGTATGTTAGTCTTGGTTGAAACATTGGTTACGCTGCGCAAATCAATCTTGTCGCGCAGCATATGGGCGGGCCGACAGTTGGCGGCCCCTGCCAATTATTGTCGGGTGTATTCCGCGATGGTTGTCCGCGCACTACCCAGAAGGGCTTCCGCGTCGATACCGACAATCGCCGCTTCTTCAACCCAGCGCTGAACCGTTGCATCGAACGGCGCTGTAAACGCAGCCGTCGCTTCGGGTGAAAGTTGCGTCACATCATTTCCTGCATCAACGGCCCGTTGAATGCCGATCGGTTCGATGCTGTTCCACGCCTCGCCCATTTCGGCGGCAATGGCGGCACCGGAATGGTCATCGATGATCTTTTGCAGATCTGGCGGCAAAGAGTCATAGCTGTCTTGGTTCATCGCAAAGAGGAACGTGGACGTCCCGAAACGGGCACCCTCAGCCATTTCAACCGACGCAGATGTCAGGTCAGCAAGGCCAAGGGGAATGGCGACTTCGAAAGGAACCAATCCTGCATCAACGGTGCCTTTGGACAGTGCTTGGGGCAGGGCTGGAACCGGCATACCGACAGGTTCTGCGCCCATTTCTTCTAGCATCCATGCGCCTGTCCGCGAGGGGCTCCGAATTTTCAGGCCCTCAAAATCAGCAAGCTCTTCGACTGTTCCGTTGCTAAAGTGAAGCGCGTTGCCAGAGTGGACATGCACAAGCAGCGGGTGGATGCCAACGTAGTCAGGCAGCAGGATTTCCATCAAATCCTGAATGGCCAAATTTGTGGCGCGTGCATCGCTCAGGTGAATACCGGGCAGTTCGAAGACTTCCGTGCGTGGGAAGGTGCCAGGTGTATAACCAGGCAAAGTCCAGACGATATCTGCCACACCGTCGCGGACCTGACTATACAGCTCTGGTGGGGCACCGCCAAGCGACATGGCTGGGAAAATTTCAAAGGCGATACGACCGCCCGATGCCTCTTCGATAGATTGCGCCCAAGGTTCGATCAACTGGGTTTGAGCCGGTGCTCTCGGGCTCAAAAAGTGATGGATCGAAAACGTGAATTCCTGCGCTGTTGCAGCCGTAGACAAGGCGAGCGTCGCCATACTTACAGCCGAAGACATAACCAAGCTTTTCAACGTATTCATCTTGCTCTCCATAATATTTTTCTTGGTCGCAGCACGACCGTGTTTTACAAGCGGCGCAGTCAAAGCGCGGCCGTGGTTTCAATCGGGCCCGCCATCCACGGCTGGCCATGTACCCGCCTTAGGGACATGCGTCACCGCGACATTCGAATTTGGTTGCATCAACCCGCAAGATGCCCAGTTGCTCGACTTCGATAAGGTATGTGCCGTCTTCAATACCCTGCAGTTTCCCCTCAATCGTTGTCGTCCCATCGACAAGCACGACGTCCTGACTGACGGGTTCCTGAATTGCCGGTTCAACGCCAGGAACACATCCATCACCGACGCAAGTAACAAGGTCGACGCCGACCCGAATTTCACCCATGTCGGTTGCCAAAACATACTCGCCATCCACAAAGTCAAGGACGTCGCCCGACACCCGGACTGTTCCATCGAGACTGGTCAGCGTGACAGGCGCTGAGGGCACTTCCAGTTCAGTCCCCGCAGGGCAGGCAGCGCCAATACACGACACGTCCTCTGCAGGGATCGCAATCAAACCAACCGATGCTTCTATGCGGAAGATGCCATCTTCGAACCCGACCAGTTCTCCAGCGACACCGGTTCCATCATCGTACTTCAATGTCACCTGATTGGCCGTCTGCGCTACGCTGGCCGAGGCCAAAAGCATAAGACCAAACATTAATTTTCGCATTTTGGAACCTCTAAGTCGCCCTTTGCAAAACTGCATCGGTTTATCATTTTATGGGTGGTGTGTTCACGATCGATATTGTCGCGAACACACCAATGACCAGCCGGAGCTTAGCCGTTATTCTGCCGGAAATCAGACATATGGCGCCGCACAGTTTGGAACCAAAGACCTGATTCTTTGATATTTTTCAGACCATCATTCACTGATGCTAGGATGTCTGCGCTACGCGGATTATCCTTTGACACAGTCGCATGAAAGAAATCGATGTATGACAGATCTTCATGCATCTGAATGCTGTCCTGCACGCCCAGTCCAGCGATACGGGCATCCGCTACCTCAATTGCGACGAGCGCGACATCAGCATCGCCGGTCATCACAAAATCAATGCAGCTTGATGCATCAGGCGCGCGCACAACGGTCACGTCAGACTGACTAAGGTTGGCCGCCTCAAGAGGCACCAACGTGTAGTCAGCGGCACGGCAGATGGTTTTTCCAACCAGCGCCTGATGATCTGTGTATTCGGCATCGCTCGCGGCTGAATAGTAGCCGAAGACCTCTTCGTAGATCGGGTCGCTGAATGAGAAGTTATCGCAGAGAAATTTAGACTCTTCACCCAGCTGTGCGGTATCGCTGCAGGCAGGCTGGAGCTGACCAATACCAAGATCATAAGCTTGGTTAGCGATCAGCGGGTCAAGATGCGCACCAATATCGTTGATGAAGTCGATCCGATAATCCACCTGATCATCGGCATTAACAAGCGCCAACTCAACGATCTCAGTTAGCAGGCCACCTTGTGGATCACTTTCGTCAAGGAATGGGCGCCAACCTGACGCAGTCACGACCCGGACAAGCGTATCTTCGTCAGACGCAGGCGCATCGGACGCGACCGTTGCCTGCACGTCAGCACCACCCAAGCATGGAATGAAAAGCTGCTGACCGACACGAATAATGCCAGGATTGGGGCCAATCACATCACGGTTCGCGTCATAGATGACTGTAAAGTTGTTTAGATTGCCATAAGCCCGGCTGGCGATACCCGAAAGAAAATCGCCTGATGCGACTGTGTATTCTGCATTACAGCTAATGCTTTGCGCACTTGCTGTAGACGCAAGTAGGCTGACGGCTGTTCCAGCCAACAGGACGGTCACATTTTGCATTTGTTATACCTCATGACGTTCATCACACTTCCCTCGTGATTATGGATTGTTGTTTAAATGACTGCGATGCGACGGATTTATGGTTATCTTTCAAAAACATAAACACCAGCGTGTCAGAGCAGCCACGCAGCCCCAGTTTGCAAAATCGCGATAACCGGGCGCATTTCCAATGATGCCGAACTGGCAGCAAGTTTACGATTAAGTCGCTCTTTTTGGACATGCGGACATCAGGCCTAGGAGACAGGTTCCCGACAACGTAACTTATCGCCCGCATGAAAAAAGAGACAATGCAATCAGTGTTTTGCACTTTCCGATCATTTGGCGTAATTCGTTAATGAACTTGGAAAGCGGGCAAATGGCGCAAAATATCCCAAATTACGAACTTTATGGTGATTTGCTTGCAGGACGGGCGCCGGACTCAATTCACCTGGAGCCGATCCGGGAACGAAGCGTTCAACATAACTGGACAATCCAAGTTCATAGTCACAAGCGGCTTGCGCAGATATTCCTATTCCGATCGCCCGGGGTGCATTTTAGCATTGGAGAAATAGAACATCTGACGACCCACCCGACCGTGCTCGTGGTGCATCCCGGTACGCCACATGGATTCCGGTTTGCAGAAGATGTTGTGGGTGATGTCTTGAGCATAAGGCTTGATCATGCGTCAGAGGCGTTGCGAAAGCACCTTGCGGCGTTCAAGACTCCGACAGATGCGATTTTCTGTGAACCTCAGACAACGTGGTTTCAAGCGATTGCAACGTTGTTTGATCAACTTGGCACGACCTATCACAAGTTGGATGATCAACGACTGATGATCATGACAACCCTTGTTGATCTGATTGTACTTTATCTGGCGAGCGAACAATCGGCGAAAGTGTCCCCTATCACGATGAAATCTGTGGATTTTCGTGGTCGGCAAGATCTAAAGGCGGAATCATTCTGTGCATTGCTAGAGGAGAATTTTCGCAAACCTTGGGGGGTCGCGGACTATGCGTCACGCATGGGGTTATCGGCGTCCCATCTGACCCGCATATGTCGTGTCGCTTTGGGCGCGCCACCAAACTCAATTGTCCGGCAAAGACGCATTTTGGAAGCGAAGCGACTATTAGAATACACCGCTCTTCCTCTCTCAGAAATTGCACACCGGAGTGGATTTCGCGACACAGCCTTTTTCAGTCGCACTTTCAAATCGTTAGTTGGTCTCCCTCCGAATACATATCGATCGAGGTTAGATCGATAACTCTCCCATTCGAACGGATTGACAATAGTTCCAGCGTCAAAGGTAATCGAATATCCTTCAAACCCATCCGCCTTGGTGATCACGTAGTTTATGAGAATTGAAGTACGCGTAGAATATACGGTGCCGTCAGTTGTGACGGCGTCAATCAATACCTAGCCAGTGTTGCTAATTTCTCCAAGTTCATCGTTGGGATCAGCTACAGTTACTTGTTGAGGGGAAGCTCCAGCATCTAACTGTGCTGTGCTACCGGAAGTGTCCCATCGCAGTCATTTCGTGGACGGAAGTGTCGGCGAAGCCGCCATGGCGGATCAATTGTGCGACGTGTTCTGTTTCATAGAGCCGGTGACCGTGTGCATCTTGGCCAACGCCATCATCACTGATCTTGTCTTAGGTCTGCTTCCGAAAGATGCCAGAGCTATTGCGCGCTTGCAGCGAATTTCCGGTTTCCGCCCGTCTAAAAAGAAAGAACTAGGGGACTATGTCCCCACGCGCCTGCAACACAATTAGACCGGGCCGTGTCCTCGGCTGCGCCTGCGGGCCGCACCAACCCAGTCGAATTGTATTGCACTTGCTACCCCCAACCCTCGCCGGGAGCAGGTTTTAGAGACGGGCGCCCTGAAGGGCTTCGCTCAAAACCACTTTGAAAGGGAACCCATGACTGGCCTCACCACTAAACGGCAAAGGAAAAGCTATGCGTCGCGAAAGGCAAAGGTTTGTCGCAAAAGGCAGAACTATGTGTCGTCTCACAAGGAATGTGGAACGTCACGAACCTTTGACTCTTTTGGCCGCCGAAACTTCAGAAAACAAGAAAATCACGTCATTCAATTCTGACCCAAACGTCAAGCATTTCTGACCCAGAACTGAAAGCGGCCCTTCGTTAAAGCTGCGGCGAAGGCTCTCAAAGAGCCCAAACTGTAGAATGCTGCGCTTTGTCTCAAGGTCCTTGAAGTACCTATTGCAGACATTTGCTTGATTGCCATTAGCGAATACCGTTTTGGATATCTTTTCGGATCAGCCGTGATTGACTGCTCCGGTTTCGCGCACTTCCGCGATTGTGGTTGCGGCCAATCGTTCCACCAAACTGCGCTCAATGTCTTCCAAGACCGACTCCACTTTTATCTGTAAGATGTTCTCTACCGAGCACGCGGAGGCAACCTCTTGTTCACCAGTGGCAACAAGGCTCTCATCCAGCGCGAGATAAACATCGGCCAATGTGATTTTCTCGGGTCCGCGTGCAAGCCCCCCTGCATGACCTTTCTCAGACGTCAGCAGGCCTGCTTCTCTAAGCTTTCCCAATACGCGGCGCACAACAACCGGATTTGTCCCGGCATGTTCTGCTATGTCCGCCGAGGTACGCACACGCGCGGGATCACCTGCCATATGGCCAAGGGTGTGAAGTGCGAGAGACAGGCGTGAGTTGCGTTTCATAAGCGAGCATTCTCCAATGTGGAGGCTAATGTAACTTTCTCTGTTGCATCAATCTAGTAACTGAGTAAGTTACCTGACTTGCAGGGCAGCGAATGGGGCCGAACATGTCAGATACACGTCTTCCCGTCACGGCGCTTTCCGGTTTTCTAGGCGCGGGAAAGACAACGTTACTCAACCGAGTGCTGAACAATCGCGAAGGTCGCCGCGTCGCAGTGATCGTCAATGATATGTCAGAGGTGAATATTGATGCGGATCTTGTTCGCTCCGACACTGAACGCAGCCGGACGGATGAGACGCTGGTCGAGATGTCGAATGGGTGCATCTGCTGCACGCTGCGCGATGACCTATTGGACGAGGTCCGGCGGCTCGCAGCAAAAGGATGCTTTGATTACTTATTGATCGAGTCAACGGGCATTTCCGAACCGCTTCCTGTGGCCGCAACTTTCGATTTCCGCGATGAGTTCGGAGATAGCCTCGCGGATGTGTCTCGCCTTGATACAATGGTCACGGTTGTTGATGCCGTTAACCTGCTGAACGATTACTCCAGCCATGACTTCCTTAGCGATCGCGGCGAGACGATGGGAGAAGAGGACCAACGTACTCTGGTTCGCCTGCTCACCGACCAGATCGAATTTGCAGACGTCGTCATCCTGAATAAAGTCACCGATGCAGGCCCTGAACGCGTCGATGCGGCACGCAAGATTATTCGTAGCCTCAACGCCGATGCGCGGATCATTGAAACGGATCATTCAGATGTCGCAGCTGAAGCGATCCTCGATACCGGTCTTTTTGATTTCTCAAAGGCGCATGAGCATCCCATGTGGGCCAAAGAGCTATATGGCTTCGCCGATCATATACCCGAAACAGAAGAATACGGCGTTGCCTCATACGTTTATCGCGCACGGCAACCATTTATTCGAGAAAGGATTCTTGAGGCATTAAACGGTAATCTTCCAGGTGTGAACCGCGCCAAGGGTCATTTCTGGATTGCCACGCGCCCGGAATGGGTGGCTGAATTTTCGCTGGCCGGATCCCTGTCGAGCATAAAGCCGCTTGGGACGTGGTGGGCGACAATTCCAAAGGATCGTTGGCCCGAGGACGAAAACGCGCGCAGTTACATGCAAGCCCATTGGCAGGAGCCGCGGGGTGATCGGCGACAGGAGCTTGTCTTCATCGGTGTCGGTATCGACTGGTCAGCGGTTAAAGCGCGACTTGATGCGTACCTTGTGCCCGAACAGGTTGCGACCCGCTTGGATGCCTTGCCAGACTATGTTGATCCATTTCCCAATTGGCGACGGGCGGCGGCATGAACCGCAATCTTGGTGAAACATCGCTGCGCAGGCGACGCCGGTCTGTCGATCCGATGCATGCCTACGACTCCTTACCGACACCGCTGCGACAATGGCTTTCTGAAGCCGTTTTGCCGTGGTCGCCCATTTCCGCCCGCAAGATCTGGATGCGTGCACAAGCGAAAGGCCTCAACATTGATGACGCGCTTGATTTGCTGTGCCGCTCTGAGGCCCAAACGCTCGCCCGCGATAAGCGCGCGATCCACCCCACAGAATAGGAATTCTTTATGTCTTTTATAACACGGCTCGCCGCTGCTACCATCGTTTCGCTTTCAACCGCTCTGCCTGCCACCGCGCAGGATGGGACGTTCAATATCTCCGTAGGTTTCGTTTCCAGCGACCCAGTCCCCGACCCGCGCGCAGAGTACAACGGTTGGATGTCGAACCAAACAGGCGTGACCGAAACTTTGATGGGGATCGATTACGACTTGAACCTTTATCCGCGCCTGGCTGAAAACATCGACCAATCAGGTCCTACGACGTGGCGCGTCACATTGCGCGAAGGGCTGACCTTTCACGACGGCACGCCGGTGACGGCGCAATCCGTAGTGGATGCGATTACACCGATCTCCGTCGAAGACCATCCCGGCTACAACGCCCGCATCGCGAACCTACTTGATCTGGCGTCGATGTCTACGGACGGTGATAACGTCATTATTTTTGAGACAACCAGCCCAAATGCAGCCTTCCCATGGACATTGTCAGAGCCGGGCATTGCCATTCTTGGTGCGGCTTCTGACAATTTTCCAATCAACGCCACGGGCCCTTATGTTTTCCAAGAGGCGATCCCAGATCAGCTTTACCGCGTCGCGGCAAACAGCGACTACCGCCTCGGCGCACCCGGTTTTGAAGAAATACGCGTCGTCGGCATTCCCGATCCCGGCGCATCGGCGCTCGCATTTGAGGCAGGCGAGGTTGATATGGTGATCAACTATCCCGAAACGGATTTCGCGCGCATTCAAGAGACTGGCGCGCTTGGCTTTGCGGCCCCAACGGCCCGGCTTTATTTCTACACTGTGAACGCGGCCAGCGGCCCGATGGCCAATCCGTTGATCCGGCGTGCCGTGTCTGCGGCGATTGACCGTGACGGGATCGTCCAAGCCGCCCTTTCCGGTGTCGGAGGCGTCCCTGCGGGTACGGTATATCCGAAAGGCATGGGATGGGCCGCCGACATTGACCCGGTTTATGACCCAGCCTTGGCCGAGGAACTGCTGGTCGAAGCCGGCGCTGTCAAAGAAGGCGGGGCATGGATGCTGGATGGTGCGCCGTTGGAAATCAGGATTGTGACGTATTCCTCTCGCGCGGCCTTGCCGCCAACGGCGGAACTGACTCAAGCCTTTCTACAGGCCATCGGCGTCAAAGCCACAATCAGCGTTGGCGAATACGGGGCGAGCAATGATGCAATTGCGGCGGGCGACGCTGATATGTTCCTACAAGCTTGGGTGACGACGCCGCAAGGTGACCCGGGTGCCGTTCTTGAGGAGCTGCTGTCATCGACTGGCGGGTCCAACGCGGGCGGTTACAATAACCCGGAATTGGACCAATTGCTGGCCGATGGTCGCACGACCTTTGAACAAGCGGGCCGCGAAGCGATCTATGATCAAGTGCAACAGATCATCGCCACAGATGCCGCCATGATCCCAGTCTTTCACGTCAGCCAAACCAATGTCGCACGTGCGGGCTTGACCGGCTATGCGGTTCATCCGACAGAGACCTATTGGATCACACATGAGACGAAACTGACCGAATGACCATCGCCGCGACTGGCCTGAGCGCGATGCGCGCGGGTCGCACCATTCTTTATCCCACTGATGTGGAGATCAGGCCCGGCGAACGCGTCGGGCTTGTTGGTGCGTCGGGGTCTGGAAAATCGACGCTGGGCCATGCCTTAGTTGATAAGCTTCGCGCGCAAGGCGCACACGTCGCCCATGTCCCGCAAAGCCCTGACGAGGCGCTTGATCCCTTGCGGTCTATGGCCTTTCACTGGCGCGAAGCAGAACGCGCACGAACCCTTGCGCCCGACCCGGCCCGCCAACAGACGCTGTTCAACGCACTGCATATTGAAGACGGTGATCTGCGCAAGCGCCCCTGGGGATGGAGCCGGGGGATGCAACAACGCTTTGTCATCGCAATGGCCTTGATCGGCACGCCAGATTTGCTCGTGATGGACGAACCAACCTCTGCGCTGGATCCCGTCGTTGCGGCGGGCACGATAGATTTGCTTGATGCACATTTGGCGGACCGGGACACTGCGCTGTTGTTGATCACGCATGACCTTGGCCTTGCGGCCCGCCGGGTGCACCGCTTAATGGTCATGGACGACGGAAAAATTGTTGAAGATTCACCGATCAAACGGCTTTTAATGGCGCCGATGACGCCAGCCGCCAAGGCGCTTTGCGCACATCGCAACTGGCTGGAACTGCCATGCTAGACGTCGATCAGGTCTCGGTCAGATACAGTTCAACTGTGACGTTAAGAGACGTATCATTGTCGCTCGCCCCAAGCCGAACGCTCGCGGTCGTTGGAGAAAGCGGCGCAGGCAAATCGACGTTGATCAATGCCATTCTGGGGCTTGTCCCGTGTCCGACCGGACACGTGACATGGGACGCGAAACCAGTGCGCAAGTGCCGACCAGCGCTTGTGATGCAAGAACCGCGCAGCGCGTTTAATCCCCGCATGTCCTTACGCCGCTCTGTGAAAGAGCCGCTGCGGGGGCGCCAGCTAGATGAAGACCGGCTGGCGCGTCTGTGTTCCGGACTAGAGATTGCGCCTGACCTTCTGGATCGACGGCCTGCGGAGGTGTCAATCGGGCAAGCGCAGCGTGTTGGCATTCTACGGGCGCTGATCGCAGCCCCGCCGTTGGTTCTGTTCGATGAGCCGCTTTCAGCATTGGATGCGGTCACACAAAAGCACACCGCACGACTGATCGCCCAAATGCAGCGCGAAGAAGGATTTGCAGCCCTTATTGTGACGCATGATCTTGGCTATGCGGCGGCTTTTGCAGAAGAAATCGCGGTTCTGCGTGCCGGTCGCATCGAAGAGCTCACGCCCGCCCGCGCCTTTGTGGATGCTCCACAAACCGCCTATGGGCGCACCTTGCGCGACGCTGCTTTTGCGCTTGGCGCATTCGAACGCGTTGCATGATCCAGATTTTCGTGAGCCTTGTTCTGCGCGCTGTTGTGGTTCTTACGGGAACGGCGCTAGCGACATTTGCATTGCTGTGGCACGCACCCGGCGATCCCGCCTTGGCGATCGCGATGGCGCGGCATAACGCAATCGTTCCAACCGAGGTGATTGATCTGGTCCGCGCAGAGGCCGGTTTGGACGCCGGGTTTTTCGTGGCCTTCCAAGCATGGATCGCACCGTTGTTGATGGGTGACTTTGGGCAGTCTTCAGTAACTGGACGTGATGTTTGGCCGGAAATGGTGACGGCGATATCCTATACTGTACCGCTCGCATTGGCGGCCCTGTTTATTGGCTTGGCGATCTCCGTCCCGCTTGCGCTGCTTGCCACGCGCAGCCCGGGCAGTTGGGTGGATCGTGGGGCCGTGGCGTTGGCCTCCATTGGCGTGGCGATCCCGGCTTTTTGGTTGGGCCTTCTGCTGATCCTGCTTTTTGCGGTGCAGTTAGACTGGTTGCCTGCGATGGGCGCGCGGACTTCTGCACATATGATCCTGCCAGCACTGACGCTGGGCTTGGGCGTGGCGGCATCGCTCACCCGTATTCTGCGATCGAGCATTCTCGAGGCGCGCGATCAAGCGTTCTTGCCTGCCTTGCGACGGCGGGGCGTGATCCATCGTGACATCGAACGCGATCATGTGGCACCTCACGCAGCGATCCCTTTTGTCACTGTTTTGGGCTTAGAACTCGCGTTCCTGCTGGAGGGGCTTGTCGTGGTTGAAGTCATCTTTGCCCGTCCCGGCCTTGCCAGTTTCCTCGTGTCCGCAATTGAAGCCCGTGACTTTCCGAAGGTGCAAGTGGCGGTGCTGGTCACGGCAGTGGTCTTCGTAGTGGTCAACCTGTTGATCGATCTTGCATTCCGCACTCTCGATCCCCGGATCGGAGAGCATGATGCGTAGCGTCGCGGGGCTTGCACTTATCTTTGTCGCACTTGGAGTGTTCGGTCCGATGTTGGCCCCCGTTGATCCCACGCAGATCGACATTCCGAACCGTCTCAGCGCGCCAAATCCACAGGCGTGGTTGGGCACAGATGCCATGGGTCGCGATATTCTGTCCCGGTTGTTGCACGGGGCGCGATGGTCGCTGGGTCTGGCCTTTTTGATCTCGGTGATGGGCTTGGTGATTGGCACACTGATTGGACTGCTCGCAGCCCTTGGCGGCAAGGTGATTGACTGGATCGTGATGCGTACAACAGACACGTTTCTTGCCTTTCCAGAACTGGTTGCGTCGGTTGTGATTGCTGGCGTGTTGGGCGCAAGCACAGGCAGCCTGATCTTCGCGCTGACCGTCACAAGTTGGATGCGTTACGCCCGTGTCGCCCGCGCCATCGGGTTGTCGCTAAAGACGCGCGGCTATGTGGTTCAGGCACGCCTTGCAGGTGTTTCCAACTTGAGCATCGCGCGCTGGCACTATCTGCCGTCGTTATTGCCCTCCCTGACAGTGGTCTGGACCGGCATGTTTGCACGGGCCATTCTGGGCATATCCACACTTGGGTTTCTGGGATTTGGAGTGCAACCGCCGATGCCGGAATGGGGAACGATGTTGTTGGACGCGCGTATTCATATGCGCTCAACCCCCCTTCAAATGATCTGGCCTGGCCTCTCGGTTGTTGTCTGTGTCCTTGCTATTAATTTGGCTGGAGATACGTTGCGCGACGCACTGGCAGAGCAGGACCATAAGGCATGACCGACACAGACCGCCCACGGTTCGGGATCGGGATGCGCATCCTGTCCGGAGTGCTTTTCGCGGGGATGATGATTTGCGTCAAAGCGGTCAGCGAGGAGGTACCGCTTGGAGAGATCGTCTTTTTCAGGTCCGCCTTTGCGATTATCCCGTTGATCGTATTCCTGTGGCTGCGGGGCGAGTTTCCGCAAGGATTGGCAACCAAACGTCCCATCGGACACCTGATCCGTGCTAGCTTTGGCGCGCTCGCTTTGTTTGCATCTTTCGCTGCCATTGCGCGATTACCCCCCGGGAACAGGTCTGCCATCTTCAAACTCTCCATGGGCGAAGAACACGTTAGGTGTGATTGCAAATGTCGCACTGGGGGCACCAATCGGCCGCAAAACCTTGGTTGCGGCGTAGCTGGCAAAGCCCACACCACTGACATCTTCGATGAGCATTTGCAAAACCGTCGTCCCACCACCGCTGTAACTCATGCGACTGAGCTGCCAACGCCGCATCCGAACAGGATCCGAATTCGCCGGGGGGCTGCCATCCAAGATCTCCAACAAGCTCGGGAGCGGCTCATCCGGACCATAGCCAGCAAAGCCATGAACTGTGGTACCCGCGGTGTGGGACATGAGATCAGCAACTGTGGCTGTCGCACCAGTATCGCCCGGCAGCTGCCAACGTTTCAGGTATGTGTTTGCAGGCTGATCAAGCGAAACTTGCCCATCGCGTACCAATGTAAGCCCAGCAAGGCAGGCGACTGTTTTCGAACAAGATGCCACATGAAACAGCGTGTCGCCAGTCACTGCTGATTGCGGAGTGGCCATGCCGCCATACCCGGTCACAAGCCGCCCTTCTTTTATCTCTGCTATCTGATAGCCTGGTATGACTGAGGTGGGCCGTTGTGCCATCGCAAGGCTAGGCAAGGCTACAATAAGCGATGACACGGCTGCAGCGGTAAACGCTCGTCTTTGCATTTTGATTGTCTTCCTTACTGAAAAAACTGTGTTCCAAGCTCTCTTTAACGGCATGTGACAGATGCAATCGCCTTGTCCGGCAGGATTGGACAAAATCTTCACATTGGGATTCGGGTCGGGCCAAATCAACGACAACAAATGGCTGGTCCGATGACAATTTGGATCGCAACGATGGCTGCGCTTCACTTGCTAGCGGAGCCTGAGATACGGATCTTTGAAGCGAACTAAGGTCATTTTAGCCGCTTTGTTGCAGATCATAAACAGCAACGGGGCGGCGTGGTTGCCAAGAGCAGCCATTGGCGCAGTCGCAGCCAAATGGCGTTTTGTCCGCACAGTAGACCTCCGCACATCATGCGCCGAACGACGGCTATCCGAACGAGACTCAAGCAGTACCGCTTTGAAGCCGCGAGCGGTCACAACCGAAAAGCAATCTTTCAAGGTTTGAAGCAGCAATGAAAGCATCCCAGCGTTCTAACGCACAAAACCGGGAGTACTGGAAAACAAAATTGACCACTCAAATGGCTCTGGCCAACCTCAAATAGGCTAGCGTGTTGCCGTTAACGATGAGGCCTTTTTCCTGATGCCGAGCCGAAGCGCGGCAAGCTCGATGAGCATGAGAACGGAAAAGATAAGTGAGAATACGAAAATATCAAACATGCGTTTGCAATCCTTATTTAGTTGCCTTGCCCCGGCTCATCACTAAAGTGAAAGAAACTGATTTGATATTGTCCGATCGGATAGTATGTGAGAGGCAAACGGATAGAAATCTGTGGATAAGTGCTGCAGACAGAAAACAAAAAAGCCGGACCAGCCTATAGCAGCTCTAATTCTGCTCTCATTTCTGTCCGCCTTAGATCAGATCACGCGGCCGTTTTCATCTCTATTTTTGAGAAGCAGCTTTTTACCCATTTTCTGGCCCGGTAAAGCGCGTCGTCATGCCGGCGCGATTCATGAAAAACGCTCCAGACCTCTCTTATCGCTGATGGACCGAAGGTATCCATACGCTTGAGACCGGCCCAGTCTTCCATCATTAGATTGGGCCCAATGCACGCAAGATCTTGTTGCAGAGCGATCTCGCGAATGCTGGAAAAGCTGCCGACACGGATCGTCGGCTCACAACCAAAGAAGTCCAGGCCTAACTGCATTTCGGGCACCCAGTCATATTGTGCAGGCAAACCTACCCATCTCTTTGTCATGCGTCCTTGGGGTGAAAAGATATTCATTTCGAGGTCAGCCAGTTTCGATGCGATCAGCTTTCCAGACTTTGGCCTGCCAAGGCGCACCGCCAGATCGGCCTCGCCAAATGCCAGACTCAGGTTCCTGTCTCTCATGTCAATCGTCAAAGAAATGCTATCTGGTGCCTCCATCATGTTGTGGATCTGAGGGCTTAGTATGTAATCGCCAACAAAATCAGTGGTTGTCACAGTGATTTCAGGGCGGTCTTCTGTTGCATTATTGCTGAGAGCGCTGATGGCAGAGGCGCAACGTTTCGCGGTGGCTGCGAACATTATACCCTCTTTAGTAAGGGACCACTCTCCGTTTGCTCTTCGGGTGACCAGCGTTTTCTTGTAGGTCTCTGACAGCCTTTTGATATGCCTTGAAACAGTCGTTGGATTGGTGCGCAGCGCCTTTGCCGCCCTCGTCAGGCTTCCGGTTTCTTCGAGCGCAAGCAGATACTTAAAATCATCCCAGTGCTGCATGTTAGCCTCTAGTCTTCCTTCAGAAACGGACAGGCACACATCTCTGTGAGCCAACACTCTTTACTGTTGGACACGGTACCCCAAAAGCATGCCAGGTTAAGGGTGCGCTTTTGCAAACACGTGTTTACAATTTTGCGCAGCTCTAAGCCAAGCGGCGGCTTCCTTCAGAACGATTGCACCCGGAAACGCACTGACTCGTCGAACGAGCAAGAGGTGCTTGTAAGATTGCAGTCATGATACTGCAGGATTGAGCGTTGGAGATACGATGAGAACCTGCAAGTTTCGGAGGTGGGGGTAGAGCGGAGAAAATAAAGAATGCCGAGAGTAATCGTTCAGGGGCCAATGGCCCCGCTTACAACTGGATTCATTGATGCTGAAATCCCGAAAACCTCACTCGAGCAAGAAACCAAGGTATTCACTCAAGTTGCGCCAAAAAATGGAAAGTTCCCTTCAATTGCATATGATAACGCCAATAACGATTCTGAAAATGGCCACCCCGTTATTGAGGAAATCAGACCAATAGAAGGAGGCTTAATCGCAGTGTGTGTGCTTGTCGCGTTGTTTTGTGGTATAATTTCAATTGCAGCGGTTCTAGTAACTGGAATTCTGCATGCTCTTGCCGTCTATTTTGCAGTTGGCAATGCCCTTGTCCTTTCGGCAGCAGTCATAATGTCCCATTTATACCGCGAGTCCTATGATATGGAATAACGTCGTTGGCAGCAGTGGCTATCCTTTCGGATAGCATCCTAACCGAATGCGCAGATGAACTAGCAAGATGCCCACACCCACATCGGCCAAAGGTCGACTATGTCGATCGTCGGACGAGTTGATAAGGATCGGCGGGCAAACGATGGACAATTGGGATGACCTAAAACTGATTTTGGCGCTCAGTCGCTATGGAACCATGAGTTCTGCAGCGCGGGCGCTGGGACTAAGCACCGCGACGGTCTCACGACGTCTGGAGCGCTCTACTGAAGAAGTGGGGCAAACCCTTTTTGTCCGGCGTGGGCAAGTCTGGAAGCCGACACCTGCCGCAAAGACCTACATTGCCCTGGCCGAAGCTCTTGCAGACGGATTTCCACACGGTAAAAGCCATGCTGTGAGTGACGAAATGGCCGATCGAACGGTCCGCGTCTCAATACCTCTTGAAGTTTGCCAGGATACGCTTGCGCCTCGCATACCCCAGTTTCTGCAGGAGAACCCAAAGCTTTCGCTTGATCTTTATCACGAAGAAAAGTCAGTCGCCTTCGGTGAGATTGATCTTCGAGTGAGCTATGAAGAACCTTCTGAAGGGCGCCTCATCCGTCTCAGGCTGGGGGCAGTTGGGTATCGAGCCTACATCGGCAAAACGGCGTCCAGCACGCCCGAAGGCTGGGTCGAACTTCTGGGCTTTGATCGAAAGAGTGTCCCAATCATTCAATTGGTAGAAGCTCAGTTCGGAGCGCCGCGTATGAAAACCTCAAGTATCGATTGCGCTGCGGGAATTGTGCAGTTTTTACCACTGGTCGTTTATCTCCCAATTCGATTTGCGGAGCGGCAACCCGGCTTAAGGTCTTGGGAGCCAAACACACCGCCCAAGTACTTTGCGGTGTGGGCATCTTATCATGAAAGCCGACGATTGGATCCAGACGTGCGCATTGCCCTGAGCTTCATGAAAAAGTGCTTTGAAGGGGAAAAGGAGAACGACCCCACATTGTTGCAGCACTGAAACTGCAGCCTTCTGCGTTGTGAAGTTATTCCATTCAGGAGATGGTCAACTTATCCACGTGGGGGGCGCCATAGGAGACAACCAGAACATGAAGAGCACCGCATTCGTTTTAGCAATCATGACCGGCTACGTCGGCATTACCTTTGGAGTCATGAAGATTTTCTGGCGTCAATTTGACGTTCACTTCTACGCATCCGGCGTTAGTCACACAACCCAAGCTAATTTGGCGCTGGACAGCGTTCTAATTGCGATCGTCATTCTATCCGGCCTCGGTTTGGTGCTTTTCCGTAGCGTGATCCCGTGCCTGATAACTCTGATGTCCGCGTTCTTCTTCGAATTCCTTTTCCTACACGACGGCCCACATCAGCTTTGGCAATATACCTTTGCGATTGGGGCGATCGTGGGACAGGTGATCACACTTGCCGTCTACATCAGCTCCTACACCACCTTAGGCAACAAAGGCGGTAAGGGAAGATCATCAGGTCCCTCTAGCGGACGCTTTGCGCAGAAGGGTTATTAAGCCACCAAAGTGTCCTTTCTTGAAGGCGGTTGCCGTGCCGCGATTGTTTGAAATGAAAGACGACGCCGGAGTTGGAATTCCCCTGCCAGCGTCGATCATCCCGGCAAAGTGCCCAAACATAGCAGGTCTTGGTATTGCCCGTCCCCGGCGCGAGTTGCGCCAAGGTGGTCTCATCCATGTAGAGCTTCGAGCTTGCTTTTAGGTCGGCATGCATGACCTCATAGAGCGGCAACAACGCATCAACCGCTTGATCCATCAGTCGACTCATTGTTGAGCGATGCAGCTTTACACCAGACCGCATGAAGATCTGTTCCTGCCGATAGTTGGGCATGAAGTCGGCAAACTTGCTGACGGCCAGTCCCGCGATCAATCGATCATCAAACCGCGTCTGCTCGAATGCCCGTTTTGGAACCGGCGCCTGAACCAAACGATTGTCTTGGCCCCCTAAAACTGTGCCAAAATTGGCTTAGTTTTGGAGATAGGATTGATGGCGCGGAAACGGTATTCTGATGAAGATGTTCTTCGGCTTTTGCGAGAGATTGAACTGAGCCTAGCGTCTGGCTCAGATGTAGCGACAGCCTGCAGAAGTGCTGGTGTCAGCGACGCGACCTATTACACATGGCGCAAACGGTTTGGTGGCATGGGACGATCGGAGATGGCCAATCTGAAGGCGCTTCAGAAAGAGAATGATCGGCTCAAGAAGATCGTGGCGGAGCTTGAGTTGGATAAGCTGATCCTCAAAGAGAGCCTTGATTATTTAAAGCCGAAGGCCTGACGACAGACCAGCTTCGTCAGGCCGTGGTGCACAGCCGACAAAAGCTGGCAACCTCTGAACGGCGCACATGTCGGGTTCTGGGCATGGCCCGAAGTACGTTGCAATACAAAGCGGTTTCTACGGGCGATGAGATGTTGCGCCTGGCAATGATCCGATTGGCCAAGCAATATGGCCGCTACGGCTATCGTAAGGTTGCGGAACTACTGCGTGTCGAAGGCTGGCCCGTCAATCATAAGAAGATCGAACGCCTTTGGCGCGAAGAAGGCCTGCAACTTCCAAGGCGGCACAAGAAACGCTGGCGACTGTACCACAAGGACAGCTCAATCATCCGGCTGCGGCCGCAACATCCCAATCACATCTGGAGCGTCGATTTTGTGCACGACAAACTGAGCAACGGGCGGCCCTACAAGATGCTCACGGTGCTGGATGAATATACCCGTGAGGCGCTGTGTGTTGCGGTCAAACCAAAGATGAACAGCGCCGATGTGCTGGATGTGCTCTACCCACTGCTTTTGCGGCGCGGGAAGCCCGAGTACATACGTTCGGACAATGGCTCAGAGTTCATCGCAGCAGCATTGCAAGACTGGCTGAGAAAGGTCGGGATCAAGCCGATCCAAATATACCCGGGGTCGCCCTGGGAGAACGGATACAACGAGCGCTTCAACGGCACACTGCGTCGAGAAGTCCTGAATGCTGAATGGTTCCACACCACGAAACAGGCACAGATCGTCATCAATACATGGCTCAGACAGTACAATCGTGTTCGACCCCATCAGGCTTTAAACATGCGTCCGCCAATTCCAGAAACATTGCTCAAAAGTGGCCCATAGAAATGGGGCTGGACATGGGCCGCTCTTGGTGATGACGCATAGACTAGTAGCCATTACTGATATGCACGCAGAACAACGTACTGTGTCCCGCTAAGATGATAGCAGAATTTCGCAATCAGAGAGATTAGGGTTTTGCTCCAACAGCTCTGCCTCACTTGTGGGGCGTTCGGAGTCACTTTTGTCGGTGACATCCAGACAAATCGCGATTTCAACCATTCTTGATGCAATATGCTCAAAATTGCCGCTGATCTCGGATAGTTGGCCCGGGAAGTACTTTCGTGCAGTTAATAAAACAAAGCGCCCGTTAGGGTAGGCCACTCTCACATCACAAATATTCAATTCACCCGGGTCAAGTCCGCGTGTGCAAACGACTGAATAGTTGATGTTTGAAACTCTCGGAAATATATCCATGTCCAGATTGCCAAAGGTAATGACATTATGGCCTTGTGCCATATATAGCGGGTCGTCTTCTATTCTCTCATTCTCACGTAGTTGAGATGGAACCTCTCCGACTAAATCTGATGCAGGGACGCCGGCTCGTAAAAAACGAACATCTTGGTCCGATAGCATCGGATCATTGTCTAGCAGCACTTCTAACCATGCTGCATGTCTGAAGTTAAATGATCGGGCATCCTCTCCGTAAGATTGGGACAGTTCTCCTACAAAAAAATCACGATCACCTACAAACACAATTCCGTCGCTGTGTGGAAGTGCCGACGCAAAATGAGGCACTACGAAAAAAAACACTACCAAAGGTAAAACGTTCATTGCGCTACGCACTCCATGCGGTATCCAACGATAAAAAGCGTATCAGGAGAAAATGCCAATGGCTAGCGAGTTTTACATTACCAAAGAGCAATTTGAGGCCATTGAATTCGCACGGACGGTATCGCCTGATAACCGCGCCGCTATGTATGATCTTATTTATTTAGCAGTGCAGGGTCCATCTGCGTGGGTGCCACCAAATTTGGGTGATACTCTTTTGGCTGCGGGCAATGTTCAGGCATGGTTTGGCGCGGCTGCCCAAGCCAATCTAGGCGTTGGTCCGGCATCCACTCTTATCCGTAACTATACTCGCGTGCAAATTGAAACTCGAACTGGCGAGGCTTTGTCAGATGGGGCTGCTGCTGAATTACTTCAAAAGGCTTCAAACGCCATCGCCGATGGAATTTTCCTTGACATAGAAAGCAGGGAAGAGATCATTGATGGAGAGGTTTACTACGGAATCCCAAATGCGTTAGAGATTGGTAACATTGATGTCACTGAATTTAACGGAAGTCTTACAGACGTTGATATAGGCGCTTGGTCGGGTAATCCTTTGTTTATCGGCCTAGGGTTGGATGATTTTTGGGTCGACAACGTCTTGGAAGATACGTCAAATCCTTACGATGTGTTTGTTGCGATAGAATCCCTGAAGGCGGCTGGCGTATCCGCATCGCTAATAGAGATTATCAGTCTTTTTGGGCAGCTTTCAAGCGGTGTTCCTCTCTTAGGGGCAGCTGCTAGCTTATCGGCGTCTTCCAAGACTTTGGATGTAATGCTCGAAGCTTACTACTCGGATGCCGCGTTTGTTCAGTTGTTCGCAGCTGAAATCGAGGTTGGCTCGGAAAAAAACGATGTTATCCAGTTGTACCAAGCTAAAGAAACCTTTGTTCATACGAACGAAGGCAATGATATCATCTATGGTTTCAGTGATGCCGTCACATCCACCGATGCGTGGGGCGTCATAGATGGCGGTGCTGATATTGATCTGGTCAGTTATGCAACAGCGTCAGAGATTACAGGATTGGGATATAACGTTTTCGTACGGGAAATCTCTACCGATGTGCCATTCTCGGCCTACGTTGATCTGGCTTACGGTGGCTTAAACTCCTTGTTTAATGTCGAAATTCTAAATTTGGGCGTTAATGATGACATTGTTCATGTTACTGAAATCAGCACCACACTAACCTCGATAGATGGACTGGAAAACGGAGATAATGGCGATACGATTGACGTGTCATCCAGCCCATCCGGGATTACAATTCTACTAAGCAATGATGACGGAGGTTCGATCACTATTGATGACGAATCACTAGAATTAAACGGCTTTGAGAATGTGGTTGGTTCTGGTCAGAACGATAACATCACAGGCGACGACGAAGATTTCGGCAATGTTCTTGTTGGTGGCGATGACATAGACATGATCTACGGTATGGGTGGCAACGACGTCATCCTTGGCGGTGATGGCAATGACATCATTGAGGGCGGTGAGGGTGATGACTTCATCTGGGGCGGCACCGGTCGGGACGTTATTGATGGCGGTGACGGTTGGGATGTGCTGTCCTATGCCGATCTTGGTCGCAGCGAAGAGCCCATAGACGGCCTTGGTCATGAAGAAGAGGGTGTCACTGTTGACCTTCGAGAGGACGGCAATAGCACTGATGCGTCCATAACGAATGTAGAAGTTTTCATTGGTACAGAATTCGACGACCATTTCATCGGCTCGAATGAAGGTGGTGAGTGGTTCGCAGGTGGCGGCGGTGCTGACACATTCACCGTTTCATCTGGGCGGAGTGGCGGTGCGCCAACAGTAATTTGGGGGGGTGATGCGGACGACATTATCCGCATCGATGATAGCTATGAGTATTATGATGGTCTTGGAAGTTCAGCATTTGGCATTCTTATGGTGGATGCCCCGGACATCACCGAAGAGAACTTTCATACACTTGATTTGACAGACCTTGGCTTTGATCAAGATTTTCTTATGGAAGAGATTGATCTGGTGCTCATCAATCATGAGCAGAGCGATACCGTGTTAGAACACAAGTGGGGTTGGCTGGGAACGGTCGTCGATGATGAGGATTATTATGATGGATCAGATGGCGGAGAAGCGACAGTAGACCGGTCCACCGATAAGGAATATGCGTGGATTGAGCAGGAAATTTCGACGGTTGGCATTTCTGCAATTACCTACCCGTTGCTAGAGGGGCTGCCGGGATTTAATTCGGGCATAACTGTCGTCGACCACCGTGGCTTTGGTCAAACGGAGACTATCGATGATAATCCGGATTGGCGGGATTTATTGAGCACTTCAGCCGACGCTGTTGGCTACCACACGGTTGACACAGGTAGTGAAACTATCACCGTTTTTGGCAGTGCAGCTGAAGTTGGCTTCGAGTTTTTTGATTCCCTAGATAACGGTGGCGATTCGTATGGGTACATTGACGGCAGCCCCTCAAATCCGGAATTCGACACGATACGTGTGGAAACTTTCTTTTATGGCCAGCCCATATCCGGCATCCCATATGATGCCTCTGACCGTCCCTTCGAAGACTTTGGTGATCGCCGCTTTCTTGATTTTGATAATCTTGCTGACTACCCAACGATCACAGAGGTGGATGATTTTATCGGTGGGGGTTGGTTTATTGTCGGCGGCTCTGTGGGTGCTGACGGCGTCACCACGGCAGGAGCAACCCAAACATATACGCTCATGGCGCAGGAGACTGATCTGACGGATCGTCTGGATGCCATTCTGGGTCTTGTACAAGACGAGGAACTGGATGGCTCATCTGAAGACGATATCATTGACAGCAATTATCAAGGCGCGGGTGGTATCTCAATCTCCGGAACGGGCCAAAGGATTAACGCGCTTGCGGGCAACGATACTATTGTCGCAGGTACAGGGTCAGACACGCTGATTGGTGGTACCGGCAACGATACAATGACAGGTGGTGGCGGCGCTGACGTGTTCCAGGCTGTTTCTGGCGACGGCGCCGACGTCATCACGGACTTTGACGTTGAGACCGATACGCTTCGGATTGAAGGGGCAGAGATCAATCCCCATGCGCTTCCGACGGGCGTTACGGTGCAGCAAGTTGGCGCTGATATCGCGGTGTCTTATGGTACCGGCGATAGTATTTTGTTGCTTGGTGTCGATCTCACGGATTGGTTGGCTGCAGCACCGACATCAGACGGCATTATCACCGGGACGGATGGTGATGACGTCCTGACCTTTGGCGGCGTAGACCAAGACGGTGATCTGATTGATGACTCTGGGCAAACGATTAGTGGTCTCGCCGGGAATGACACCATCACTGCAGGCACTGGCAACGACTGGCTGGATGGTGGCGTCGGTGATGATGTCCTGCAGGGTGGGGTTGGCTCAGATGTTGTCCATGGCGGTACGGGCGCGGACATCTTCAAATTTGTTTCAGGCGATGGAACCGACATCGTCACGGACTTTGATGTAAGTGCTGATACCCTCGAGATCGACGGGGCGGTGATTGCTTCTGATGCACTTCCTGCAGGTGTTACAGCGGTGCAAGTAGGAGCTGACGTAATAGTCTCATATGGATCCGGTGATACTATCCGGATGATTGGGGTTGATCTGGCGCTTTGGTTTTCCGTGCCAACAACAGGCACAATTGTAACCGGCACCGACGGTGACGATGACCTCGCATATGGCGATACCGGCGTGAACGGCAATGAGATTGATGACACAGGTCAGACAATCTTCGCCTTGGCTGGCAATGATGATATTCTTGCCGGATGGGGCGATGATATCGTTTATGGCGACGCGGGAAATGACATCCTGGATGGTGATGAGGGCGACGACGTCATCGTTGGTGGGGTTGGTAACGATACGCTTACCGGTGGGCTCGACACTGACCTCTTCCGGTTTGTGTCCGGTGATGGCGCTGACACAGTCACGGACTTTAACGTAAGCGCGGATACGCTTGAGATTGACGGGGAAGTGATTAGTCCGGATGCGCTTCCGACAGGTGTGACTATGTCGCAAGCCGGCGCTGATGTGATGGTCTCATATGGATCCGGTGATACTATCCTTTTGACTGGGGTTGACCTTGCATTTTGGCTCAATGGGGCAATGCTAGATGGTGATGTCATCGGCACTGCCGGCGATGATGTTCTCGAATACGGCGATGTCGGAGCGAACGGCATTGCGATTGACGATACAGGTCAAACCATCTTGGCGCTTGCAGGGGATGATGACATCCTTGCCGGATGGGGAGACGATATTGTTGACGGCGGTGCGGGTGATGACAACCTCGATGGTGATCAAGGCGAAGATGTTATCGTTGGTGGGGTTGGTAACGATACGCTTACCGGTGGGCTCGACGCTGACGTGTTCAGGTTCGTTTCAGGTGACGGTACCGACGTCATAACTGACTTCGATCCTACGACAGAGTCCATCATAATCAACGATGAATTGGTTGGCCCAACGCAGCTACCGACCGGCGTGTCTGTGGCTCAGGACGGAACGGACGTTGTTGTTAGTTACGGAAATGGTGACAGCATTCTGATCCAGAGTGTTGACCTCGCTTTATGGCTGCCAGACCTGAGCACATCCGACGGCATTGTCACCGGCACAAGCGGCGCTGACACGATCAACAGCGGGACGACCATTGATCCAGATGGCGACACAGTCAACGACAGTGGCCAGACGATCAACGGGCTGGGTGGAAATGACATCATCACAGCCGGAAGCGGCGACGACATCATTGACGGCGGCACGCACTACGACACCATTGATGCTGGTGCAGGCAACGACGAAGTCTGGGGCGGTAATGGCCGGGATACGGTCACGCTTGGCACAGGCGACGACGTCTTCCACGATAACACGCAGACCGGCACGCATAGCATGGACATCGTCTATGGTGGTGACGGCGATGACACGATCAATGGCGGCGGTGGAGATGACACTTTCTTTGGTGATGCAGGCGACGACATCATCTCAGGTGGTCTCGACAACGATACGCTATCGGGTGGCACGGGCGCGGATACTTTCACGTTCGTGGATGGAGACGGAGCCGATACAATTACGGACTTCGATCCCACGATAGACTCCATCTTGATCAATGGTGTCTTCATCGGCTCAGACCAGTTGCCAAGCGGCGTCTCACTGGCCCAGGAGGGATCAGACGTTGTTCTGAGTTACGGTAGCGGTGATAGCATTCTGATCCAGAGTGTTGACCTCGCTTTATGGCTGCCAGACCTGAGCACATCCGACGGCATTGTCACCGGCAC
>CANMWG010000007.1 GCA_947501555.1 uncultured Paracoccaceae bacterium | reverse complement strand
CGATGGCGGCGCTCAAGCATGGGAAACCATCGAAACATTGTACAATCAGGCGGGACAGATCGAACAGCGCGTCACCGTCTTTGACGACGGTACCGAGAAATTCGAAGCCTTCGAAAACGGTATCCGCACTGAAACATACCAAGAAGATAACCTCGTTTTCGGCCAGCCAGCACCCGATGGCGGCGCACAGGCCTGGGAGTCCATCTACACCTTCTACGATCAGGCTGGACAGATCGAAGGGCGCGGTACCACCTATGACGATGGCTCGACGAACTTCGTCGCTTACGAAGACGGGGCGCGCGCGTTTTCATTGCGCGAAGATGTCGCTGACGGCGGCGATGGTGTCTTTGACTGGGACTATATCATGTCGACCTACAACGATGATAATCAGCTAGAGGCCCGCAAAACCGTTTTCGATGATACCGATGAACTCGTCTTCATCTATGAAAATCAAGAGCGGGCATTGCGGCTTGATCTTGACGGGGACAATAGCGAAAGCTGGGAAGTCCGCGCGATCGATTATACCGGCGACACTGCGGTGGTGACCACTTACGACAGCCTCAGCGATGTTCCAGATGAATTCCAGTTTTACCTCAACGACTTAATCATCGCCTGATCGCTTAACTATTGGACGATCACAGCAATTTGTGGTCCGCGGGGTGCGCAGTTTTGCGCACCCCGCTCGCGTTTCAGCCGCTATCTACACGATCAATAATTTCTCAGGCGGTACCGGCTACAGCGACACCCCGAAGTGCGGTCCTCTACCAACAAAATAAAGAACGCAAACAACCCAAGCATTCATGAACCAAGGGTTGACCGCCTTGCTGGCGGAGATAGAAAAGGTGGGCGTCAAAATACTTTAACCGGGCGGCGCACAACACCCCAGGATGGGTGATTTCACCCATCTATTCCCCATCAGGTGGCGACCTGTGGTTGTGTCCAATTGTGACGCAACGGGTCGATGAAAAGGCGTTGATGAAGGTCGGAGACGCGAAATGAGTGAACATGTTTGGGTGAGCACGCCGCAAAGTCTATTTGAAACCCACTTTGGGTTTGGTTGGCCAGAAACACAACTGAGCCTTCAAGAACGGGCTGACGCATATAATGCACTCATTTTGGATAGTGAAAAGGGCATGCCTCTTCCTCAGAATCGTTTTCCGCAAACTCTTGAGACCCAATTCACGCCAACACCCGGCGACCCACACAAGAGTAAACTTCCGGCGAAATTGCCTCATTTTGTGCAATGGACTTGTCCGGTAATCTCGAAAGATATTGCGGATGTTTTACGGCAGTTCGATATCGGCGCGACCAATCTGTATCCTGTGGCGATGCGGCGCGCGGATAACGGTACCACGTATGATCAGGACTTCGTTATTCTGAATGTCGGTGTCGCGAAAGATACGCTCGTGCCTGATCAATCACGGGGATTGAAAGAGTATAAATTGGCGTGGACTTTTTATCGGTATCGATCACCGCAAGAAGACGGTCTAGCCGTGAAACGAAGCGTCCTTGACGGATCAGATATTTGGCTGGACCCCGTCTTGAGGGGCGGCATGTTTTTCGTCAGCGATCGTCTGCATGACGCCTTGTCCAACGCAGGCCTCGCGGCCCCACTGGCGTTCAAACGCTGTCGCGTCACGTAGGAACCCTATCAAGTCGGACGGTGACACGACCCATCTTACCGCAACACTCTAAACCCTAACGCCCGTTAAGACATCACCCCGCACGCTTGGTTAACGCCACGCAGGCGGTAGAAACGTACATACGCGGTGCGTACAGCATATATACGGGCTCTTTACTTGGAATTTGCCTCGAAACGCATGCCTTAACTGGTTTTCGCGGCGCCCGTCATTCCTATCGAAGCCTCCAGCAAAAAACGGGGGGACGCAAAAGCCCTAAGCATTGATGAACCAAGGGTTGACCGCCTTGCTGGCAAAGGTAGAAAAAGCAGGCATTAAGATTTTGTAGGGGATCAATATGTGGGCTACACGGATCAAGGACATCAAAGCATTGGCCCTGTTGGGCGGTTTGCTCTTCCCCGGTCAAGCTGTAGCCCAGGCGGCCGAGGCTTGCGGAACTGCGGGAACGCTCCTGATGTATTGCAGCTTCGACGGTGGGGCAAAACAAGTAGGCGTTTGCCTACAAGGTGATACAATCAGCTATCAGTTTGGGGCCAATTTCAATGCGCCGGAACTGACACTTGCATCACGCATTACGGATCTCGACCACCTCCCCTACAGCTGGGCGAATAACAAGATCTATGAAAGCGTTTTGCTACGCAACGGTGATACGACATACGAAGTGTTTATGGCGACCTGGCGCCAGTCATACCCAGGTCCAGCATGGGGTGGGATCATCGTGACGAACCCTGATCAGTCACAGGTCACATTGGAATGCGACCACCGCAGCTTGGTACCGTCTGATCCGTTTGACGGCATTGGGGAGCTGACCTTACGCACCAATGGATTAGAGCGTGATCCACTGTCGCGCTGCTTGCGTCTGCTATCAGGTGACATCGGGCCAGAGGCCTGTGTGGGGGCATTTCGCGAAGCTGAAGTGGCAGATGGCACATGTGACCAAAATCCACTGGAAGACCTGAACTGTTGGCGCACCGAAAGTGCGCGTTGGTCAGAATTGGTGGACGAGGCTTTCGAAAACGCCATGCTTCGCTTGGGTGGGCCATCGTTAGAGGCATCGCAGCGGGCTTGGTTGATGGCTCAAGATGTGGACTGCACACTTGAAGGACGCTACCCATTCGCACCGGATGCAGGCGTTGGCCAATGCCTTTCTGAAAATGCAGCGGCGAGACTATCGTTCTTTTCGGACGTTTTCGGATACGCTGAATTTGAGGGGTAGAGAGCAACAGTAATTGCGCATCAACGTGCAGCTTGTTGTCATCCGATACAAAAAAGCCACGCGTCCGACCGACCTGCAAATTAAATGAAGAAATGCGCGCAACCCTCTGCTAACATCACAAAAAACAAAAGCAGAGCAGGCAGCATGAACAAACAAATCATGGCAGATGAGCTTCGTGAGAAGATCATCGCAAATCCCGATGTCCTTTTGGAAGATCACGATGTGATGCGCGCCCTTGTGGGCGCCAAAGACGATGCGGCAGGGGCCAATATCGTCGATCTGCGTGGCGTTGCGATGGAACGGCTTGAAGCGCGCTTCGACCGGTTGGAAGACACCCACCGTACCGTCATCGCTGCAGCTTATGAAAATCTGGCCGGGACCAATCAGGTACACCGGGCCATTTTGCGGATGATGGATGCGCAGACTTTCGATCAATTCCTGACCGATCTGACCGGCGAAGTGGCCGATATTCTGCGAGTAGACGCGATCCGTGTGGTGCTGGAAAGCAGCGATCCGCAGGCCGCGGATGAAATGCGCCCCACGCTCGCCGTGATGCCCGAGGATTTCGTCGAGGGCTATATCACACTGGGTCGGAACATGCCCGCCCGGCAAGTCACATTGCGCAAATTCCACAAGGTCGGGGGCAGCCTGTATGGCGAACGGGCTGCATACATTCAATCCGAGGCCTGCCTGAAGCTCGATCTTGGCGAAGGTCGGCTGCCCGGCATGTTGGTGATGGGCAGCGAAGACCCCAAACTCTTTACCCCGCAGCAAGGGACCGATTTGCTGACCTTTTTCGCGGGCGTGTTTGAACGGACCATGCGACGCTGGCTGGCATGATTTCGGCAGCACTCAGTGATGCTTTGGCACGCTGGCTCGATCATGAACGGGCCTTGGCCGGGGCAGCTGAGAATACGCTCAAGGCCTATCAGGCCGACGTGCTGGGCTTTTTGTCCTTCATGACACTGCACAATGGTGAAGCCCAAGGGCTCGGGCCCATCGCGCAGGTCAGCATCCGGGATATGCGGTCTTGGATGGCACATGAACGCGGGCGTGGCGTTGGGGCACGGTCGCTGGCGCGCACATTGTCGGCGGTCAAGTCCTTTTACCGGTGGCTGTCCGAGCGCGAAGGGTTTGAGCCCACCGCCGTATTGTCCACCCGCGCCCCGAAATTTCAGGCCAAGCTGCCCCGGCCCCTGGGCGAAGAGGCGGCGACCGCAATGATCGACACGGTCGAACTGCAAGCACGCGATCCATGGGTCGCGGCCCGTGACAGCGCGGTGGTGACCCTGCTTTACGGGTGCGGGCTACGGATATCCGAGGCACTTGGGCTTACCGGCGCGGACATACCACTGCCCCAGGTGCTTCGGATCACAGGGAAAGGTGGCAAGGAACGGATTGTGCCTGTGATTGATGCAGCAAGACAGGCGGTCGCGGACTACGTCAAGCGATGCCCCTATCAGATTGCACCTGACACCCCATTATTTCGGGGCGTTCGCGGCGGCCGCTTATCACCACGGGCGATTCAAAAAGTGATGGAACAATCTCGCATGCAATTGGGGCTCCCGGCCACAGCAACCCCCCATGCAATGCGGCACTCTTTCGCGACGCATCTATTAAACGCGGGTGGCGATTTGCGCGCCATTCAGGAACTGCTGGGGCACGCGTCACTTTCAACGACCCAAGCCTATACGGCTGTGGATGCAGCCAGGTTGATGGAAGTCTATGACAAGGCCCACCCCAAAGCATGACAATCGCGTTGCCCCGGCAGGCGTTTTAGCGCATCACCACTTTATGACAATCCGATCCAAAGCTCTCTTCGTCCATTTGCTAACCGCATCAGGGGCGGTCTTCGCGATGCTGGCAATGCTGGCGGCAGTCGAAGAGAAATGGAGCCTGATGTTCCTGTGGTTGGTGGTGGCGTTCTTTGTGGACGGGATCGACGGGCCACTGGCGCGCCGGTACGACGTCAAAACAAACGCACGCGAATTCGACGGGGTGCTGCTGGACCTGATCATCGACTACCTGACATATGTGTTTGTGCCCGCCTATGCGCTGTTCAAATCCGGGCTCCTGCCGGGGTGGACGGGATGGTTCGGGATCATCATCATTACGTTCACATCGGCCATGTATTTCGCCGATACACGGATGAAAACCAAAGATAACTCGTTTTCCGGCTTCCCAGGATGCTGGAACATGCTGGTGCTGGTGATCTTCGCATTGCAGCCAAATTTCTGGGTGTCACTTGTGCTTGTGGGCAGCCTGGCCATCGCGATGTTTCTGCCGCTTAAATTCGTTCACCCGGTGCGCACGCAACGTTGGCGACCCGTGACATTGCCAATGGCACTGGCCTGGACGTTTTTCGCGGGCTGGGCGGCCTGGGTCGATTTTGACCCGGAAAGCTGGGCACATTGGGGGCTAGTGGGGACATCGGTCTATCTTTTGTGCGCCGGCGTGGCACAACAAATTTTGCCCGAAGAAAAAGTGGACTGACAGACCCTCTTCTCGAATGTGGAATTTCGTGCTAAAGCTGAGTCATTAAGACTTGGTTCACCCTAATTATGAGGGCCTCCGCATGAAAGCACATCAACCCACGGCTAAGCGGATGAGCGCACCAATTGTGCGGAAGGCGCAGGGTGGGACATCCGCGCTGCAAATGATGGCAGACCAAAGCCCCGCCAGCCAGAAGCTGGCCGCGCTCCAACGCATGGCAGACGCACGACGTCCGGTGCAACGCATGGAGGAAGACGAACTCCAGATGAAGCCTATCCAGCGGATAGAAGAGGACGAGCTTCAGATGAAGCCCATCCAGCGCATGGAAGAGGATGAATTGCAAGGCAAATTCATCCAACGGGCCGAAGCGCCCAAGGCCAACAACACCGGCCTGCCCGACAACCTGAAAGCGGGGATTGAGAGCCTATCAGGCATGTCGATGGACCACGTGAAAGTGCACCGCAACTCCGACAAACCCGCCGCCGTGCAGGCGCATGCCTATGCGCAGGGCAGCGATATCCACCTCGGGCCAGGCCAGGAAAAGCACCTGCCGCACGAGGCTTGGCACGTGGTGCAACAGGCGCAAGGGCGGGTGAAACCGACGATGCAGCTGAAAGGCATCGCGGTGAATGATGATGCAGGACTGGAAAAAGAGGCCGACGTGATGGGGGCAAAGGCTTCACAGTTAAAAAGCTCAAAGGAAGTAGCGACTTCATCTTTTCAAAGCGTGCCAAATAATGTTGTTCGCACCGGGGATAGCAGCTTGAATTCTGCCATTCAGCGAGCAGAGGGCCATAAGGGGCTCGGCGAATTGAAAGCCGCCATCCACGAGGGTACAGGAAGGGCTAAGGATATTGCTGAAAGCCTTTACGCATTTGACGGTCCGGGCGATGGAGATTACACAAACAAAACGAGATTGAAAATAAAGGCAACGGCGCGTGCATTTGGATACCCGATCGAACATGCGATACGGCTTGCATACAATATCCCATTTGTCGTCGGCGACATTGAGGCCAACACCAAACCAGGAGATGTCGAAGGCCGCAGCCCCACAAGACAGATGAACCCCGAAAGCTTCAAATTCAGCAAAGGCATACAATCATCTGATGATGCCACCGTCAGCATCCACCAGTTGCATTTCGACAACGTGTACGAGGAAGCCGGCGAAGTCAGCATGAACTACAACGCCCGCAACCCGGCACTGGCCAAGTTCTTTGCAAGCGACGTTGTGGCCAAACAACGGGAGATTGTGGGACGTGCCTTCAATCCGGATAGCGAAGACAGCGGCCCCGTCGCCGTGACCCATGTCATCAGATCAGACGTTCAGTCAGACTCTGGACGTACTTGGTGGGATGCCTTGCCAGAGGAAGGCGCAGAGAAATTCAAAGTGCTCACCGCCGACGAGCTTGAAGGCTTCATGACAAAGACCGTCAACGGAAAAAGCACCAAAAGTGCATTTCGCGGTCAATATGACGTCACCTCCGGCCGAACGATCCGATATGCGGACGACAACGTTGATCAATTCTCAGTCAAACTTGGCTTGACCCCAAAAGTTTAGGCAGAAGATTAAGGGTCATTGCAGGCGTCGCACGCGATTTATACTGCCTGAGAATGCGGGGGGGGGTCAGAACAAGTGCTATGCCGCCGACCGTCTTGTCGCCGAAAATCTGCATTGCCGATTTTGCGGACGCCGCTCTAACGGCCAAAGTTGCTGCAATCTTCTCAGATCAGCAGTCCCGCCGCCCGTTCTAATTTTAGCAAGGTCACCTTCGCCTCAACCCCACCCTCGCCGGAATATCCGCCCAACCCAGTGGCGGACAAAACCCGGTGGCACGGGATCAAAATCGCTATCGGATTCGCCCCGCAGGCCTGCCCAATCGCTTGCGCAGAGACATCCAGCTCCTGCGCCAAGTCCCCATAGGTCCGTGTTTCCCCATAAGGAATAGCGCCAAGCGCCGCATAGAACGCCTGTTGAAACGCACTGCCCTTAGGCGCCAGTGGCGTTGCGAACTGCGTCAGCTCCCCTGCAAAATAGGCCTGCATTTCCGCACGCAATTGCGCGTGTAGCGCCCCATCCACCAGCGTGCCCCCCTGCCCCCAGATCAGCCGCGTGACGGCCTCATCTGCAGCGTCGGCCCCGATGGGGCCGACCGGAGACGTCTCAACAATCACCCCAACGCGTCGTTACAGCGCCCACAGACGCCCGGATGGGCGTAGTTGCCCACATCCGGCAGGATCTTCCAGCAGCGTTCGCATTTGTCGCCATCCGCCTTGGCAAAGATCACCGCCACATCCGCCGCATCGTCCAGCGTGAATGCGCCCTCAGGTGCGGCATCAGTCGACACGGTGATGCCCGAGGTGATGCACAGATCGTCAAAATCCACCGTGCCCAGCAATGCGGCCACATCCGCGCTGACATAGACCGTTGGCGCCGCTTCAAGCGACGCGCCGATCACCTTGTTCGTCCGTTCCACCTCAAGCGCGCCGGTCACAACCCGGCGGACCTTGCGGATCGTGGCCCATTTTGTCGCCAGTGCCTCATCCACCCAAGTCGTTGGTGTCTCCGCGAAGTCCTCAAGATGGATCGAGCTATCATCGCCCGGGAACCGTTCCAGCCAGACCTCTTCCATTGTGAATGTTAGCATTGGCGCGAGCCATTTTGTCAGGCGGTGGAACAGAATATCCAGAACCGTCCGGGCCGCCTTGCGGCGGGTCGTGTCGCCGTCGCAATAGAGCGCATCCTTGCGGATATCGAAATAATAGGCCGACAGATCCAGCGTGGCGAACTCAAACACCGCGCGGAAGACACCTTGGAAATCGTATTTGGCGTAGCCCTCGCGCACCTGCACGTCGATCTCAGCCAAGCGGTGCAGCACCCAGCGTTCCAGCTCGGGCATATCGGCCGGTTCCACCCGGTCCGCCTCAGTAAAGTCCGCCAAAGACCCCAACATAAACCGCAGCGTATTGCGCAAACGGCGATAGCTATCGGCCACCCCTTTCAGGATTTCATCACCGATCCGGTGATCATGCTTATAGTCCGTCGTGGCCACCCAAAGCCGCAGGATATCCGCGCCATATTGCTTGACGACTTCGGCCGGGGCGATGATGTTGCCCAAGGACTTGGACATCTTTTCGCCCTTTGCATCCAGCGTAAAGGCATGGGTCACTACCGCCCGATACGGCGCATGGCCCATGGTGCCGCAAGCCTGCAACATGGATGAATGGAACCAACCACGGTGCTGGTCGGTCCCTTCCAGATAGACATCGGCCATCCCATCGTCAGACCCATCCGCGCGATCACGCAAAACAAACGCATGGGTCGATCCGCTGTCGAACCAAACGTCCAAGATATCAAACACTTGAGTATAGGCATCATGATCCACATCATCGCCAAGAAAGCGTGCCTTGGCCCCTTCGGCATACCACGCATCTGCGCCTTCGGCCTCAAACGCTGTCAAAATGCGGGCATTCACCGCCTCATTGCGCAACAGATAATCCGCATCCGTGGGCAATGCACCGACCTTCACAAAACAGGTTAGTGGCACGCCCCAGGCACGTTGGCGGGACAGCACCCAGTCCGGGCGCGCCTCGATCATCGAATACAGCCGGTTGCGGCCAGCTTTCGGCGTCCAGGTGACCAGCTCATCGATTGAACGTAGGGCACGTTCACGGATCGTCGTGCCGTACGTGTCTTTGCCGTCGTTCACAGGCTTATCCACGGCAGCAAACCATTGCGGGGTATTGCGATAGATCACCGGGGCCTTCGAGCGCCAGGAATGCGGATAGCTGTGTTTAATCACACCACGTGCAAACAACCCGCCAACCTCGGCCAGTTTCGCCATCACGGCTGTATTGGCATCGCCTTCCCAAGGGTTGTTCTTGTTCTTCTTGTTGATCTTGTCACGCAGGATTTTCTTGCCACCGAAGAAAGGCAGCTCTTCGCGGAAAGACCCGTCTTCCATAACGTTATAGGTGATCATCTGCTCAAGCATGCCCAGATCACGGTAAAGCTCAAATTCATCCATACCGTGCGACGGGGCGCAATGGACAAAGCCGGTGCCTTCACCATCCGTCACAAAAGGAGCAGCGCGGAAATCGCGCGGATCGTCCCATTCACCGTTGCTACCTTCGGTACCCGCCAGTGGGTGCGACAATGATGTTTCCGACAAATCACCTGCATCACTGACCCGTGTGAACTGATCAACCCGCGCCTTGGCAAACACGCCTTCGGCCAGATTATCGGCCAGGATATAACGCTCGCCTTTGCACACCCAATTATCCTCAGGCGCGTCGGTGACTTCGTATACGCCATAAGAAACTGTTTCCGAATAGACCACGGCCTTATTTGATGGCATCGTCCATGGGGTTGTCGTCCAGATCACCACAAACGCGCCTTTCAATGCGTCGTTGTTCGTATCGCGGACGGGGAACTTCACCCAGATGGTAAAGCTTTCCTTGTCGTGATATTCGACCTCGGCCTCAGCCAATGCTGTTTTCTCAACCGGGGACCACATCACAGGTTTGGAGCCTTGATAAAGCGTGCCATTCATCAAGAACTTCTGGAACTCCTCAGCAATCACCTTTTCCGCATGGAAATTCATGGTCAGGTAGGGTTCGTCCCAATTGCCCTGCACACCCAGACGCTTGAATTCCTCGCGCTGAATTTCCACCCAGCCTTCGGCGAATTTGCGGCATTCTTGGCGGAAATCAACGACATCGACGTCGTCTTTGTTCTGACCTTTCTGGCGATAGGCCTCTTCGATTTTCCATTCGATGGGCAGACCGTGGCAGTCCCAGCCGGGGATGTAGCGGGCGTCGCGGCCCATCATCTGCTGGCTGCGGACAACCATATCTTTCAGGATCTTGTTCAGCGCGTGGCCGATATGTAGATGGCCATTCGCGTAAGGCGGGCCGTCATGCAGGGTAAAGGGCTTACGACCCGCGGCCTTGGCACGCAACTGATCATACACGCCGATCTGCGCCCAACGGGCCAGCCAATCGGGTTCGCGCTTGGGCAATCCGGCCCGCATCGGAAAATCCGTACGGGGGAGGTTCAAAGTGTCTTTATAGTCGTTGGTTTCGGCGCACATCTGTTGCGTCCTTTTTGGTATCACAATTCAAAGTAAAGAAGCGGTGCGCGCACGCAGACACCTGTTCCCGGCTGGTCTGAATCTCAAACCGCCGGGCAGATAATGACTATGATCATCCGGCCCATCATGGGCGCGCTTATAGGCAGGGATGCGGGCGGGGTAAAGGGATGTAAATGTCTAACCAATTTATGGCTCTGACTGTTCAAACCGTACAGAGCAACGCCGCTTCGGCGCTGACGTAGATCGCCAGAAAACTCGATACGGCTACCACAGGCACATAGCGCAGCACGGGATGCAACGCCTTTGCGCGGTATGACCTGTATCCTAGGTAGAGCGACCAAAGGCCAAGCGCGACCAATATGACGATATTCACGAGACTGCCAAAAATGCCACCCAAGCATGCGAGATCAGAGATGGGGTTTTGGTATGATACATTGAGTACCGCAACAGCGACGATGATTTGCATGGTGGCAATCGCTATTGCCAGTCGTCGCCATTTTGTCTTACGCACCCACATCACTCTACTCTCTCGCACATCAAAGTGGCAGGACGGTAAGACGCCACCCAGTGCGAAGCAACCTGCGCATTGTACCTTGCCCTTCAAATGCGGTAGCCCTTTGGCAGATCAGTCAAAACAGGTTACCCAGTGTCCCAAGTCCAAACCATTGCAATCGCAGGCGCTGGCATCGGGGGGCTCACGGCAGCCGCTTTGCTGGCAGATCTTGGTCACCACGTGCAGATCTTTGATCAGTTTGATACCCCCAAACCCGTTGGCTCAGGTCTTGTGATCCAACCTGTGGGGCAGGATGTGCTGGACAAGATCGGCGCGGGCGAGGCCGCGCGGGCCAAAGGCACCCCCATCCAACGGATGCTGGGGCATGAAGCCGACAGGCAACGTAAAGTCCTCAACGTCTGGTATGACAAATCCACTGATGGACGGCACGGCTTGGGCATTCACCGCGCCAGCCTGTTTGATGCGATCTATCAGGCAGCCCTGTCCCGCGACATTACCCTACATCCAAACAGTCAGGTAACCTCAGTGACGCAGGGCACGTTGACTTTGGAAAACGGCGAAACGCACGGCCCCTTCGATCTGATCGTCGACGCAGCCGGTGCGGGATCGGCACTGTCCCCGCTCACATCACGCCCGCTGCCTTACGGCGCGATCTGGGGCACGGTGGACTGGCCCGAAACCGACCTTCCCGGCAACCAACTCAGCCAATGCTACCGGCGTGCTGACCGGATGATAGGTGCCCTGCCCATCGGCTGCCTGCCCGGTGATCCGACGCAAAAGGCTGCGATTTTCTGGTCCATGCCACGCGATAGTTTCGACACATGGCAGAACGACGGATTGGACGCGTGGAAGGCAGAGGCCACAACGCTTTGGCCCGCCTTCGCACCTTTTGCCGCACAGGTTACAGACCCCGCGCAAATGACCATGGCGCGCTATGCACATGGCACCTTGCGCAAGCCCTGGTCGCCGGGCTTGGTACACATCGGCGACGCGGCCCACCGGGCCAGCCCACAACTGGGGCAAGGGGCGAATATGGCCCTGTTGGATGCAATGGCATTGGCGCTGGCGTTAAAAACCACCGAAGGCGATGCCGCCCTCGCGCTCTATGCCAAAGCCCGACGCTGGCATGTGCGCAGCTATCAAATGATGAGCGCGGCCTTCACCCCACAGTACCAATCCGACAGCCGGTGGTTGCCCATGCTCCGCGATAGACTGCTTTATCCGATCTCACAAATCCCACCGGGGCCAAAGGTTTTGACAGCCATCGTCTGCGGCACCATGCTGGCGCCCTTGGGGCGGCTTGCCCACTGCCAATCGAACTGATATGCACCGCCGCATGACGTTGATGACAACAAAGACCATGACGACCAAAACCACCGCTTCGGCGTGGGTTTGTTTGGCATGGGTGCATCAACGCTAACCTAAACCAGACAAAGCCCCGCCGGACCGGACGGGGCACTGGCCAAAAGCACCCCCGTCTTCCGCAAAAACCATAGGAAGACTGATATGAATGCTCACATCCCACCCTCACCTAGCGCGCCTGTCTTGGCCATCGTCGGCGCAACCGGCGTCGTCGGCCAAGCGCTGATCGACAGCCTATCGCGGCGCAATTTTCCGATCCATGAACTGCGGCTGCTGGCCTCTGCCCGCTCAGCTGGGCAATCGGTTGCGTTCCATGATGATCAGATCACGGTGCAGGAACTCAACGAGGACAGCTTTGCAGGGGTGGATATCGCCTTTTTCGCCGCTGGGGCCACAATATCGCGCAAATTCGCGCCGCTTGCGGTTGCTGCTGGCGCGCAGGTCATCGACAATTCCTCAGCCTTTCGGATGCAGGATGACATCCCACTCGTCGTCCCCGAAGCCAATGCGCACACGCTGCACCCCGGCGCAAAGATCGTGGCAAACCCCAATTGCATCGCGGCAATCCTGACAACAGCGCTGGCTCCGCTGCACGCACGCTGGTCGATCACACGGCTTTCGCTCAGCACCTATCAGGCGGCCTCGGGCGGTGGCGCGGCGATGATGGACGAACTGCGCGACGGAACCAAGGCGGCCTTGGCGGGCGAAGATTTCACACCACAGGTCCTGCCCCACCCCTACGCGTTCAACTTTTTCAGCCATAACGCGGATATCGACCCCGAAACCGGCTACAACGGCGAAGAACTCAAAGTGATCGCCGAAACCCGGCGGATTCTTGACCAACCAAGCCTGCCGATCAGCGTGAACTGCATCCGGGTCCCTGTGCTGCGGGCGCATGGAATTGCGGTCTCCATCCGGTTTGCGGATCACGTCAACGCGGTCAGCATTCGCAGCGCAATTGCAGACGCTCCGGGTCTACGGTTGGTCGACGATGCGGCAAGCAATCATTTCCCGATGGCAAACGAGGCCTCAGGCCAAGAAGACGTGCTGGTCGGTCGTATCCGGCCTGATCTGGGCGATCCGTCTGGACGGACCATCACGATGTTCGTTGTCGGGGACCAGCTGCTGAAAGGTGCGGCACAAAACGCCGTGCAGATCGCGGAACGCTTGCGCGACATAGCAGTTCCAGAAGCGCGACAACGCGAGACACTTTGATCCGGGCCGCCGACATCCAAGATTTGCATTTTCAGACGGGGTGGTGTCAAATTCATTGGATGGGTCTATTCATTGCGACCCACCAATGTCTTTCAAATCCGCGATTTACAAAGGATACTGCCATGATGCCCGATCACTTGCGACGACTTGGGCTGACGTTGCTGTTGTCGGGCGTTTTCGCGGGGACATCCCAGGCCGACAGCGTAGATTGCAATTATCCGGAAGGTGACATTGAGCGGGGCATCTGTGACGACCCAAATCTAGCGACCCTTGCACATTTGGCCGATGTTATCGGCGCCGTGGTCGGCCTTGATGTCAGATATGCCGAAAGAGGGATTTGGGAAGATTACGGGCTCAACCGCGCAATAAATCGGCTTTTGTCGACATTGGCTTTGGACGATGTCGCAGCACTGACAGAGCCGTCAGTTTCGGCAGACTGGAATTTTATTTTTGACGATCAAAACAAGATACTCTTCATCGAAGCAAAGTCCTATCCGCTCCAAAATGGCGTCGTTGTCTTCAACCCAAATGCCGACGGGACGCCTCCAGTTCTCTTTGCTGAAATGTATAGTTATGATGACGTTGGTCGCTATAGCTACCGCACTGTCGGCAACATTTTGGAAGTCACAAGCCGTGCCCAACCAGCCGTTTCCGTTGACAAGTACCGCTACCAAGACGGCTGTTGGCGGTTGATTGGGTCGGATACGGTTTGGGCCGGTTATATAATTGAATTTGATGACGACATCGCTGAGCTTTCAATAAACTATCTGACAGGTCGGGCCATCTTTGACTATAAAGTCGACAAAGGCGTTGTCCGCACATTCGACCCCGAGGTCTTGTGTCTTGGGCCGTTCGCCAGCTCAAATGCCATTCAGTATCACGACGGGCGGAACTAGGCGTTCCGCCAAGCGCCCAAATCGCTTAGCGACAATAGGTCCCGCTGCGATAACGCGCGGTATCAAAATGGAAATGATCCAAATGAAACCGGTTCGACTCTGGCCCCAGCACCGTCCCAAAAGGCCCGCAAGCCGCCCGCCACATCTGGCGCAATTGGCCGCCATCCTCGGCGCTGTTCCAATCGGTCAGCAAGGTCATCTCGCTGCCATCGCGCAAACGGATACCGGCAATATCAATCGCACGTCCAAAGGAATGCTCGGACAAACGCGCGCCGGGCAGATTGTTCCGGGTCCGGCAGGAATAATGCGACACAACGCGCAGCGATGACACGCCCCCACCCTCGCTGCCCACGGCAGGAATGACACCGCGCTCAACCCATGTCTTCAAGGCGGAAGCCGTGCGACAATCAATCGTGGCACTAGGGCTAAGCGTCACACCAGCCACTGACCGGACCTTGACGCCCGCATCAATCCCACAGGCGCCGGCACCACTGACCCGCCCCAGCGCGTCGCCTTGGATCGCAGGATCACCACAGACCTGCCCACGCACGCGGGCAATCCGGCGCGCCTCGGCGGCCGTTTCAATCGAAGCCGGGCGGGCACTTGGACGCAATGACCGCAGTATCGCATTGGGGCTAAAGGCAAAAAGGTTCTGCTCAGCCCGGTACAACGGGCGGGTCTGGACACCATAGGCCAAATCGGGGCGCTCATAGGGGCGCGATACGGGACGGATCAAAGCGGCGGATAGTTTAGCGGTGACTGACCCGCGGGCCACCGGGCGCATTGGCGGGGCTGGTGGCTCTGGCAAGACAAAATCCTCGGCGGGACGGGCCCAAAGACCGATCTCGGCCCGCATCCAAGGGCGGGTTTGCAGGCCATGCGCCAGATCAAAGCGCAGGTAAGGCCGGGCCTCGGGACGGGTGATGGGTGTTGGCTCGCGTGCCACAGGGCGGGCGATGTCTTGGGCCTGCAAGGGCACGCACCAAAGGCACGCCAATAGGACGGCCCGACGGATCACTCTTTGCGGGCCTTGACGCGGCCAAAATCGGGGGCGTCGGTATCTTGCCCGGCCTCAATGATCCCGCGACGAATTGCGCGGGTGCGGGTGAAATACTCTTCCAAATGCGGGCCGTCGCCTTGGCGAATAGCGCGCTGCAAGGCGAACAGCTCTTCGGTAAAGCGGCCCAAAATCTCAAGGGTCGCCTCCTTGTTGTTCAAAAACACATCGCGCCACATCACCGGATCAGAGGCGGCAATCCGGGTAAAATCCCGAAACCCGGCAGCGGAATACTTGATCACTTCACTATCGGTCACACGGCGCAAATCATCTGCGACACCGACCATCGTGTAGGCAATCAAATGCGGGGTGTGGCTAGTCACGGCAAGGACCAGATCATGATGCTCGGGGTCCATTTCTTCAACCAACGCGCCCATACCTTGCCACAATGACGCGATGCGGGTGACCGCAGCAGGATCACTACCCGCGACGGGCACAACGATAGTGTAGCGATTGTCAAAAAGCTCGGCAAAGCCAGACCGGGGGCCAGAATGCTCAGTCCCAGCCAGCGGGTGAGCGGGAATAAAGTGAACGCCTTCAGGGATATAGGGGGCAACGGCATCAATCACTGCAGCCTTCACCGATCCCACGTCACTGACCGTCGCACCCGGTTTCAGCACGGGGCCAATCTCACGCGCGACAACCTCCATCGCACCAACGGGCACGCAGAGCACCACAAGATCGGCATCCGCCGCGGCCTCTGCCGCACTGTCGGCCACATGATCACAGAGGCCAATCTCGCGGGCGGTCTCGCGGGTCTCAGCCGAGCGCGCATAGCCCACAATCTCGCGTGCCAAACCGGCACGACGGATCGCATGGCACATCGAAGAGGCGATCAGGCCCAGCCCGATCAACGCCACCCGGTCATAGAGCTGCGCCATCAAACGGCCCCTTTGAACTGCGCCACAGCATGGGCCACACGGCGGCAGGCACTTTCATCACCCACAGTGATACGCAGACAATGGGGCAATCCGTATCCTGCAACCTTGCGGACAATAATACCGGCAGTTTGCAGATGTGCGTCACAAGCCACTGCCTCAGCCTCATCCGTAAATCGGGCGAGGATAAAATTGGCCGTAGACGTATCCGATGGAACACCCAGCTCAGCCAAGGCATTGGCCAGCCAGTCCCGCCACTTGGCATTTTCAATGCGACATTTTTCGGTGTGAGCGGTATCGCGGACAGCCGCCTCCGCCGCGGCCAAAGCGGCAGAGGACATGTTGAACGGGCCGCGAATACGGTTCAACACATCGATCACAGCCTGCGGGCCATAACCCCAGCCGACACGCATCCCGCCAAGCCCGTAAATCTTGGAAAACGTGCGGGACATCACCACATTTTGGCGGGCCTCAACCAAGGCCTTACCAGCATCAAACCCATCCACGAATTCAGCATAAGCGCCATCCAGCACCAGCAAGGCCTGCGACGGCAGTCCCTCAGCCAGACGGGTAACTTCGGCCGCGCCAATCATGGTGCCGGTGGGGTTGGCCGGATTGGCGATAAACACCAGCTTGGTCTTGGGGCCGCACGCCGCCAAAATAGCATCCACATCCACAACGCGTTCGTTTTCGGGCACGACCACAGGGGTCGCACCGCAGGCACGGGCATAGATCGGATACATCGCAAACCCATGTTCAGTGAACACGACCTCATCGCCAGGACCGGCGTAGGCGTCCGCCAACAGCTTAAGAACCTCACCCGACCCGACACCGCAAAAGACACGGTCAGGGTCCACATCCCAAACCTCAGAAATCGCCGTACGCAAAGCGGCATGATCGGTTGAGGGATAGCGGTTCAGATCATGGGTCGCACGGACAACCGCCTCTTTTGCCGCATCGCTGGGCCCCAATGGATTTTCGTTCGAGGACAGTTTGAGCACATTGCTGACCCCGTCCAAATGGGATGCGCCGCCTTTGTAAAGCGCGATGTCCATAATACCGGGTTGGGGTTGAATGCCGTCAGCCATTTTAAGGTCCGTCCAAGTTTGTTCGGCCCGTTCTACCGCCACGCAAAGTGCATGGCCAGTAGCAACATGCCTGAAGCCGGGATAGCGAGGTTTTGGTAACGGGGGCCGGCTTTGCGGCACCCCCTATACAGCGATGTACCCACTGGGCCCAAGCCGCGTTACAGATTGATATCGAAGCCTAAGATAATACAAAATACCCGCTAGCTTGTCCTCTATGTTATCGTCGACGGGGCATTGGTGAATGCTAACCTCCGAAGCATTGTCCAAATAACTGCGCGCAATGACATCGCCCTCAGGGTGTTCAAACGTATAACGTAGATAGTTGTAGTAAAACGAGCATTCGCCCGTTTCTGGATTGAGATCAGTATCAACTAAGTGTTCTATTTTTCTCGGTAGCTGCTCACTCAAAGTCCGCAATGCATCGATCCCTTATGCCGATTAAAATGATCAAAATTTATTTTGTCCTTGCATTTACGACGCAGAAAAACCGATTTCGACGACTCTAAAGGTCGTCCCGCTCAATCTTCAGCACATCGCGGACACCCTGGGTAAACCCGCGCAAACGGCCCTCGGTCTCATCTGCCTCGGCTGTGGGTTCCATCGCAGCGACGGCCTGCGCCACACCATTTATCATCGCATCCCACCAAGCGGTCAAATCACCCGAGGCGCTATCACGGAACCCATCCTCGTCCAATTGCAGGCGGAACGCCAGTTCAACATCACCGTCACGCGCATCAACAACCTCGGCCAAGGCGCGGGCCAGCACGGCCTCACCGACACCGCGCACATTACCCAGCCCAATCTCTGCGTCGCGCAACTGGATCTCCCAACCTGTATCTATCGCAATATCATCACGCCGCCATTCATCCTGCATCCGGGCCGAAATCGTGCCGTCCGCAAACCACCGGATGGGGGCGGCATCAGTAAATGCGCTCAAAGTGGTCAAATCCATTCGGTCCAAGGCCAATTCGGTCCGCCGCCCATCACCCGCGATCTTAACTGTGCTGACACGCAGGTCAGCCCCATCAAAACTGGCTTCTAAGTTGGACCTGAACAGCAGATCAAACGGGGCCCAGTTGCTGCGCAGTGGGGCCACGCGGGCGGTCTCAATCTCTAACGCATGCGTGGCACCATCCGGTTGTTCCACCTGCATCACGGCGTTGGTTACATCCAGCAATTCCACCGTAAAGCGGCGACCGCCATGGTCCTTGCGGGGCGCATCCGCGCTGGATGGGGGGCTGGCCACCCGCTGCACCGCTACATCCACATCGGCCGCCAGCAAACGATCCAAACGCACGTTAGGGGTCAAAAGGCTCAACACCGCCAGATCAGCCTCCAGACGGCCCACGGTGACATCCGCCGCAGTGCCATTGGCAGTCTGGCCCACAAGATGCAGATCGCCCAGCGTCAATTGGCCTGACCACAGATCACCCTCAACTGTGCCCAGCGCGATCGTGTATCCGGTCACGTTGGCGACCCGGTCAACAGCCCAACGGACGGTCGGCCCAAAGTAGAATTGATTAAGGACAAAAAGGCCCGCCAGCACGACGACCAAAGGAACCAGCAATACATACCGCCAAAAGGGGCGGCGCTTCTGACGAACCGGGGCTGGCGCCTGACCGCTTCGCCGGGCCATCACGGCCCCACCAAAGAGCGTACCGATCAACGTCAAGACGGCCTCAAAAATCGCACCAAAGAAAGCCGCTAAAATCGCCAAAAACAGGGCCATCGCCACGAACAACAATTGGGCGATCAGCCCGACGAGTAACTCCATGTCTCAACCTTCCCCAAGGCAACCTGTTACGGGCCCTTAGTAACCGCTTGAACGGCTAGTAACCGCTTGAACGGCAAAGCCAAAGGACCAAGAACTGAGAGCCACAAACAAACGAAAAAGGCCGCACCCGAGGATGCGGCCTTTTTTATCAGATGCAAGAACGGCTTAGTTCTTGGCGTAGAATTCGACGACCAGATTTGGTTCCATCGCAACCGGGTAAGGCACATCGCCCAGACCGGGGGTGCGGACGAACTCGGCTGTCATTTTAGAATGATCAACGGCCATGTAATCCGGCACATCACGCTCAGGCAGTTGCGACGCCACCAGAACCAGTTCCAATTGCTTGGACTTCTGACGCACTTCGATCACATCGCCTTCTTTCACGCGGTATGATGGGATGTTTACCTTCTTGCCGTTCACTGTGACGTGGCCGTGGTTCACGAACTGACGGGCCGCAAAAACGGTTGGGACGAACTTGGCGCGGTAGACAACTGCATCCAGACGACGCTCCAGCAGACCAATCAGGTTCTCACCGGTGTCGCCTTTGACACGTTCAGCTTCGGCATAAATGCGGCGGAACTGCTTTTCGGTCAGATCACCGTAGTAACCTTTCAGCTTTTGCTTGGCGCGCAGCTGGATACCGAAGTCGGAAATTTTGCCCTTACGGCGCTGACCGTGCTGGCCGGGGCCATATTCGCGACGGTTCACGGGGGACTTTGGACGACCCCAGATGTTTTCGCCCATCCGGCGGTCAATTTTGTGCTTGGCAGCAGTACGTTTAGTCATACGCTGATCTCCTTCTTTATATTTGCGAAGGGCGTTGTCCTTTCCCCGGATTTGGCCGGGGCGACAGGGTTCCGCTTGCGCGGTCCACCAACACCAATGAATGGCGGGCTTATAGAGAGGATAAATGCAGTGTCAACGATGGATTGATATTGCAACACGAGATTAAAACCCGCATGTCGCAAGAAAGTACATATTCGGTCCCATTGTGACCTTAGGTAAGCGATATGTAGTGATTGGGGCAGCAATTTAGACGGATTTTAGCTGTTATGATTAATGTTTTGTTAATAGGTGTGGCGACGATATGGTTCTTGGTTCATCTAAGCGTGAGGCATCGCTTCGCTGCTTTGGATCGGCAACTGCCAGATGTATACCGCAAGGTCATTGCTGCCCCCACTGAAGACGGGCAAAGCCCCCAATTGATCCCGCTTGCAATTGATCTGCTGCGCAAGGAACACGTCAGCGTACCGCTGGATGATCTCACGCCCGCCGAAAAGCGGATGGCACTCTTTGCATTCGCGGTTGAAAAACTGCCCACTTGGATGGTCGGTTATGGGGCGCTGCGGCTACGGGCATCCGAACGGGTCTTGGTGAACCAACTGAAACAAATCAAAACCTCGCAGCCACAAAAGCGGCAAAAGCACTTCGGCGCAATCCACCGGCAACAGCAATTGCGGTCGGTCGGAAAGGGCTAAGAGCGGCTGCAAAAGGGTGCGACAACTACGGTTGAAGACCGCTTGCTGTGCAGATAGCGCAAATTTTCGCCCGTGACGCGCATTTGTCCAAGCAATCTTATTGCTACATCGGTTCATCCCACTTACGTCTGGCGGGACACGGTAGCGTGATCAAAACGCACGATCTGCCCAAAGCGGTCTAAGGAAAAACTGACATGAGCGATGACCCAGCACAAACCCTTGCGCTGGCGCGGCAACGCGGGTCGCATGGGCGGCAACAGGACGAAGGCGTCCTGGTCATTCGCACAATTGCAATGCCAGCTGACACAAATCCCGCGGGCGACATCTTTGGCGGTTGGTTGATGTCACAAATGGACCTTGCAGCTGGAAACATGGCGGGGCGTGTCGCACAAGGGCGGTGTGCGACGGTGTCTGTTGAAGCGATGCAGTTCCTGCACCCGGTCAAAGTGGGGGATGAGGTCACGCTTTATGCCACTTTGTGCAAGGTTGGACGGACCTCCATGCGCATTCACGTCGATGTCTGGGCACGGGCGCGCTATTCCCAAGACGCGGAAAAAGTGACTGACGCAGATTTCGTCTTTGTCGCACTCGATCAGAACGGGGCGCCCCGGGCAATCACCAACGATCCGTAGGGCGGGCAGATCTTCTTGATGGAATGAATTCCGTATCGGTCTCATGGCGAGATAGACCGCGCTGTGGCACCCACATGCACATCGCCTCCCCAGGTGGCAAAATTTCGCCAACTCAAACAAAAAGCGTGTAGACATCCCAGCGCAACTGGGGCAAATGAACCCTGTTCACAAAATACAGGAGATCCCCAATGAACAGCTTCGTAAAACTCCCACTTGCACTTGTCCTCGCAACAGCCGCGACCACGGCCGCAGCCGAGTGCACAGACGCTATGATCGGGGAAAAGACAACCGAAATTTCCACAAACATGCAGGCACTTGCGGCGACAGACCCTGAAAAAATGATGGAAATCTCAACAGCGCTTTCAACAGCAATGGAAGCCGCTGCCAATGCTGATGACGTAGAAATGGTCTGCACATCACTGGACGAAATTTTGGCCGATATGAACAGCTAAAATGCTGCGTGAGGGGTTGCTTTGCAGCCCCTCACCACCCCGGTGATCCTTGACCCATTTCATGGGACGTCAAGCACCGAAAGAGCCCCTGAATTCATGAACCGTTCAGCGGTGATCGCATGCTCACGACATGCCACAATCAAGATGACGGATTGCGCTGCCACATGCGTACATGACACATAGTCGTCATGACCACACCGACATCAGCCCCCCGCTTCTACCACTTCGCAGCAGCCTTCGGTACAGGCGGCCTTCTGACGCTGATGGTGCTGTTTAACGGCACACTCGCAGGCTTTGGATCGCTGTTTTTCGCATCCTGGGTGCCCCATCTGACAGGAACCATCGCGGCACTGCTGATCTTGCTCATTCTACGCCCCAAACACACCAGCGCAGTGCGGCCCCCGCTTTGGACCTATCTGGGCGGAGTGTCCGGCGGGATCACGGTTATGCTGACCTCGGCCACAATGAACACCGCACTGGCGCTGTCTGGGACCATCGCGCTGGGCTTGGCCGGGCAAGTCGCCTTCAGCCTGTTTGCGGATATGCGCGGGCTGTTCGGATTGCCGCAACGGATGCCCAACGGGCGGGACTATCTCTCACTCGGCCTGATCGTCGCAGGCAGCTTGATCCTGATCTTTTTTGGGGGCAGCGCATGATCCTCTTCGCTGGCCTTGCCATCCTCGCAGGTGTGCTGGTGTCACTCAGCCGTCAGATCAATGGGCGGTTGGCGCTGTCGACGTCGGCCATGGAATCATCCTTCTGGAACCATATTGTGGGGCTCGGGTTTATCACCGCAGCCGCACTGTTGTTCGGAGGCCTCTTCGCAGGCGAGCCTGCCCAAGCCCCGTGGTGGGCCTATCTGGGCGGCCCGGTGGGGGTGATCTTCATCGCGGCCGGCAGTTGGCTGATCGCCAAGATCGGGGCGGCACAAACCGCGATGCTGATCATCGCCGGGCAGATGATCTCGGGCGTGGTGCTGGATATCGTGATGGGCGCACCCGGCAACCCTTGGGCGCGGACTGCCGGGGTCGCTTTGATTTTGGCGGGCATGTGGGTCTCGCATCGGGGCAAGACCCGCTGATTATATGTACAGCCTCTGTACGCCGTCTGTACGCGTTCTTGCCGTCAGATTTCCTTGCGATCGTCCACCACGCCCAGCGCAGCAACACCAGAGTTCCCCAGCTCAACCGTGGCAAAGGGCCCGCCGATACATAGGTTCGCAAGATCCTTGTTATCCAGCGGCGGTGTGTCTGCAAACACTTGTTTTGCAAAGACTTCTGCATTGTCCTTGGGACGATAACCCAGATGCCCGGCCTTGGAATTATCCACCACGGCGCGGTCATTATTGGAAATGCCCCATACGGTGGTAAAACCAACAACGGGGCTATCAATGGAACGCTCCACCAAATGGATCAAATCATCATAAGATAACCAGGTCCCAATACTGCGCGCGTTGGTCGCCTGCGCACAGGAAAAGATGCGTAGGCAAACGGCCTCAACCCCGCGTTTATCCCAATAAAGACTGGCCAGATCTTCGCAGAAACACTTTGCTAACCCATAATAGGTATCAGGGCGGTGCGGAGCGTCCAAACCGATCGTATCGGTCTTCAGATGCATCCCAACCGCATGCACAGAACTGGCATAAATCACACGTTTCACACCATTTCGGTGGGCGGCTTCCCAGACGTTATAGGCACCAATAATGTTGGATTGCAGAATATCATCCCAAGGGGCCTCATCCCCGATGGCCCCGAAATGGACAACCATATCGGCGTCCTTCAGAATATCCTCCATCGCGGCCAGATCAGTCAAATCCGCCTGCACATAGCTTTCGTTGGGATAGAGTTTGCCCAAGTCGGCCTCGCGATCCGTCGACACGAAGGTTTCGCATAGTTTTGAAAGAGGTTCGCGCAGGTAAGACCCCAAACGCCCGGCGGCCCCGGTCAGTACAAGTTTCTTCATCATTTTTCCTTTGTCCCCTCGCGGACCTTGGCCAACAACGCGTCGGCCCCCGTCGCCAGAATATGTGTATCCAACCCGCAGGCCACGAAGGTAAAGCCTTCGTTTAGCAACCGTGCGGCAAAATCGGAATCAGTCACCAATGTCCCCACAGGCACCCCGCGCGCGATCAATTTGCGGGCAGCGTCCATGATCACATCCCAGACCGCGTCAGACATATGTTGGCCCAGCAGCCCCATATCAGCCGCAATATCCGCTGGACCAAAGAAGACGCCGTCAACGCCAGAGACATCAGCAATATCAGTTACTTGCGCGATGGCTGACAGCGTTTCGGCCTGAACAATGACGCAGGTCTGCGCATTAGCCTTGGCAAAGTAATCTGTATCCCGGCCGAACTTGCTGGCCCGGACGGACCCGGCCACGCCACGCACGCCATCCGGGGGATAGCAGGTGGCTGCAACGGCCGCCTCAGCCTCGGCCACGGATTGCACCATGGGAAACAGCAGACTGGGGGCGCCCATATCCAATAGGCGTTTAACCATGACCTTGTCATTCCAGGGTGGGCGCACAATGGCCGCGCCGCCATGCGCTTCAATCGCTTGTAACTGCCCTAATACCATCGTCAGGTCGTTAGGCGAGTGCTCCATATCTACCAATAGCCAGTCATAACCCGCGGCCGCCACAACATCAGCCGCATAGTTGCTTGTTAGGCTGACCCATAGGCCAATCTGCTTGCGCCCCTCCCGGATCGCGGCGAGGAATTGGTTGTCTAACATCTTCATATCACGGCCTTTTCTACGAATTTTTCGCCACGTTCAATGCGGTCATACCCAAAGGGGCTGAGGTCAAGCGTGCGGTACGCACCATAGGTAATCATCTCAGCCGCCCCGCGCCCCATCGCCGGGGATTGCTGGAAACCATGGCCTGAGAACCCATTCACGAAAATGAAGTTCTCAACCGTCGTATGCGGTCCCAAAATCGCGTTTTGATCCAAGGTATTATAGGCATAATGCCCAACCCAGGAATTGCGTAGCTTGATCGCTTCGAATTGCGGCACCCGGGTCGCCAGCACCGGCCAAACCTTGTCTTCCCAGAAGCTGTGATCGGCAACGAAATCATCATAATCCACCGCCGGATCATCATCTGGCGGACAGCCCGCAAGGTAAAACGTGCCATCCGTCCGCATATGTACCCCACTGGGATCAATCGTCAGTGGCAGGTCCCGGTCGAGCGGTTTTTCTGCTTCAAAAATATAGGTATAGCGCTTGCGTGGCTCTACCGGAATCTCGATCCCGGCCATGCGACTGGTCAGCACAGCGCGGGGGCCCGAGGCATTCACAACGGTCCCGCAAAGGATAACCTCGCCCGACTGCAACGTCACACTTTCGACGCGGGTTCCGGTGGTATTGCGGGTCATCCCCACGACCTCATTGGCCACATATTCCACGCCCCGTTCGCGGGCTGAGCGTTTCCACCAATCAAACAACGTATTGCCGTCAAAATACCCTTCGTCGACCAAATTATGGTTCGCAGCGACGATATCATCGAGGTTATAAAACGGGTAATCCCGGGCAATCTCATCGCGGGTCATATGTTTCGTTCCGGCCCCGCAGGCGGCCTGAATTTTTTGGCTTTCCCGCAGGGTTGCGGCGAAATCTTCGTTATCCGCCAGATACATATAGCCATAACTTTGCAAACGCGGCTGAGGGACGCGCGCATCGTCACCCATGTATTCGCGAAAGTTTTTTACGAAATCAGCGGCAAATTGCGATACTCGCACATTGATTGCCGCACTGAATTGCTGGCGCATGCAGGAATTGGTGTGTGAGGTCGAGGCGAATTCATAGGTCGCATCCCGTTCGACGACCAGAACCGAGCCGTCAAAATCCGGGTTATCCGTCAGAAACCAGGCCACAGATGATCCAATCATCGCCCCACCCACGATCACCACGTCGTAGCTAGTTTTGCTCGGCGTCATTCGGTTTCTCCTTTGCTGACAGCGGCTTGCACGGCGGCCACGTCATCCACGCTGAGCCCGTAATCCTGCATCGCAGCTTCGGCGGAAATATAACCGCGCGCAAGATCACGTTTGACCATTTCAGGATCTCTTTGCGACGCAGGTCCATAGCCTGCCCCACCTGGCAGCCCCAGCATGACACGTCGCCCTTCAGGAACAAATTGCTTGCCCTTGCCTTGCATCGCGCTGCCATCATCCAATGCGATACTGGTCCGCGCGCCGTCCGCCCCGCCTTGGCGCCCGCGCGCTGGATGATCGACGCGGTCGAACATCGCCGAGAAATCAAATTCATGCCCAGCCACAGCGCCCACTTCCATAAACTGTCCCAAACCGCCACGATGTTGGCCCGCGCCGCCGCTATCGGGGCGCAGTTCCTTGCGCCAAATGATTACCGGGCCGGTGTGTTCTGTTGCCTCGATTGGCATGGTCATAACACCAGAGGGGAAGGCGGTCGCGTTTAATCCGTCCACGGTGGGCCGTGCCCCTGCCCCGCCGGAATTGAAGGTCAGCACCTCAGATCTGCGACCATGAAACCCCTGCGCGGGCCGCAGGCTGACCTGAAAATTACACAAGCATCCAGCCCCTTCGGCGGGCACGGTTGCGGGCAGGATTTTGTCCAGCGCGTCATAGACCGTATCGGGGATCATATGCCCAATGATATGCCGCAAAGCGACAGGCGCGGGATGGACGGCATTAACGATACTATCGAGCGGGGCGGTCACCGTAAATGGTTCTAAAGACCCGGCGTTGTTGGGAATTTCAGGTGCCACGGCGCATTTCAATGCATAGCAGGCATAGGCTTTGGTATAGACCAGCGGAACGTTGATCCCCTTTTTATCAAGCCCTGATGTGCCGGTGAAATCGCAGAGCATCCGGTCCTTTGAAATAGTGAGTTTCACCTTTAGATCGATCGGCGTATCGAAGCCGTCAATCCGCATCGCCCCCGTGGCGGTTTCACGCGGTAGGGCGGAAATACGTTCTAAGGTCGCGCGGCGTGAATTCTCGAGGATAAATTCGCCGATCCCTGCGATGTCCGACAACGCAAATTCATCCATCATTTCAACCAAGCGGCGTTGCCCAATCTCATTGCAGGTCGCCAGTGCATAGATGTCACCGACCAGCTGATCCGGCTCGCGCACATTGCCGCGGACGATGCGGATGAGCGTGTCATCGACCGTGCCCCGCGCGGCGAATTTCATGATGGGGATATAGATCCCTTCTTCATAAACACTGGCCGCATCCGCCCCGAAGCCGCGCCCGCCGATATCAACCACATGGGCCGTACAGGCAAAGAAGCCCACATGGCTGCCCTTGTGGAACGACGGGGTGACCACGGTGATATCGTGCAGATGCCCGGTACCTTCCCAGGGGTCGTTGGTGATGTAGACATCGCCTTCAAAGATATTCTCGGGCCCGATCCGGCGGATGAAATGGGCGACGGCATCGGCCATTGCGTTCACATGACCAGGGGTTCCGGTCACCGCCTGGGCGAGCATGAGCCCTTCTGCGTTGTAGACCCCGGCGGACAAGTCCCCGGCTTCGCGGACAGACGTAGAAAATGCCGTGCGCACAAGGGCTTGTGCCTGTTCTTCAACGATAGAAATTAACCGGTTCCACATGACTTGATAGGCGACAGTACTCATGCTTTGGCCTCCGTTATGTCGATTGTACCATCGGGACGCGCGATGGCTCTGCGGCTGGCGGGGATCACGATTGTCGTCTCATCTTCGGTGATCAGCGCGGGGCCATTGACGGTTTGACCCGGGTGCATTTGATCGCGCAGGATCACAGCAGCTTGGGAGGTTGTTCCAAGGGCGGGATCAAAGAGCGCGCGTTCTGCGTGCCTTTCGGCACTTTTCGCGGCGGGTGTGGCCCCAAGCATTCCGGGTTCTCCCGCATCTGTGGTGCTGTTGACCGCCCAGACAGTCATTTCGATATCCATGCCTGCAACCGTCCGCCCGAAGAGCGCTTCGTAATCTGCTTCAAACTGCGCCTGAAATGTCGCCGCATCGGGGTTTTTGGCCTGCACCGCGCTTAGACTGATCGGGATTTCCCACCCCTGCCCAGAGTAGCGCATATAGACCTTGTAGTCAGAGTGAACAGGGGCTTGTGCGTCGCAGGTGCGCACGAAACCCGTTGCCTCGGCCTCCAATTCGCCAAGCAGCGTTTGCACCACTTCAGGCGCGAAATCGGACAGTTTCATATAGACGCTGCGCGTTGCCTCAAAACTGAACGGTGCCCGCAGGAACCCGATGGCGGACCCTACCCCTGCCCCTGTCGGCACCAGCAACCGCGTTACACCAAGCTTTTCGCACAAGCGCCCTGCGTGCAGTGGGGCCGCGCCACCGAAGGCAATCATTGTGTATTCAGCGAGGTCTTCGCCGTTTTCAACCGCATGGACACGCGCGGCATTGGCCATGTTTTCATCAACGACCTCGGCAAGCCCATAGGCCGCCGTCTGAACATCCATACCAAGCGGTTCACCCAGTGTCTGCAAGGCCTTGGCCGCAGCATCTGTATGTAGTTGGATTGATCCTCCTGCAAAATGATCGGGGTCAAGCTTGCCCAATGTCAGATCCGCATCCGTTACAGCAGGTCTTACGCCTTCGCGCCCATAACAGGCCGGTCCCGGTTCGGATCCGGCACTTTCCGGGCCAACACGGATTTGGCGCATGGCATCCACATGGGCCAGGCTGCCACCCCCTGCCCCTATCTCGACCATGTCGATCACGGGGATCGAAATCGGCATACCTGAGCCTTTTTTAAACCGATAAGTCCGCGCAACTTCGAACACACGCGCAGTCTTGGGGGTTTGGTTTTTGATCAGGCAAATCTTGGCCGTGGTGCCGCCCATATCAAACGAAAGAACTTTGTTCAGTCCATAGCGCCCGGCGATATTGGCCGCAAAGACCGCGCCGCCCGCCGGACCGGATTCTACTAAACGGACCGGGAAATCTGCGGCGCTTTCCAGACTGATGATCCCGCCGCCAGAATGCATCAAGAAGATCGGGCAATCAGCGCCTTCGTCGGCTAATCGTCCTTTCAGCCGCCCCAGATAAGACTTCATCAACGGCTTGATGTAGGCATTGGCCACGGTCGTGTTAAACCGCTCATATTCGCGCATCTGCGGTGAGACTTCGGATGACAACGACACCATTACGCCCGGCAATTTCTCTGCCAGCACCGCGCGGACCATCTGTTCATGGGCATCGTTCAGATAGGCGTGGATAAGGCCAATCGCGATGCTTTTGAACCCATAGGATTTGATCTGATCGGCCAAGACTTCGATGTCGGTGCGTTGCAATGGGATAAGTACGTTGCCCTGTGCGTCCATCCGCTCGGACAGTGTAAAGCGGTGTTGGCGGGGCAGCAGAGGTTCGGGGATTTGCAGGTTCAGATCATATTGTTCAAACCGGCTTTCCGTACGCATTTCAATAACATCGCGGAACCCTTCAGTGGTGATCAATGCCGTTTTGGCCCCGCGCCGTTCAATCAGCGCATTGGTCGCAAGGGTTGTGCCGTGAATGATCTGTTCGACCTCTGCCGGGGCCACGCCAGCCTTGGCGCAGACCTGATGCATCCCATCAATGATCGCGTTCTCAGGGGCGGTGTATGTGGTCAGCACCTTAGTTGAGAATTGCGCTGGGCCAACCTCTAGCACGACATCGGTGAAGGTGCCTCCGATGTCGACGCCCATGCGAATGTGATGCTGCATTACCTTAATCCTGCATGTGGTTTCTGCAGGTAGCTTAGGGTCAGTATGGCATCACATCCAATTATTTAATCCAATTTATAGGATCAAGAAATTGGATTGTTGGCACAAGCGATATCTTCGGCCATCTGCGCCGCTTGACTGACCCTTGCAGCAGCCGTTTCCGCATCGTATCGCGCAAAGAAATGCAGCGGTGCGGGCGCCCATTCATAGCTGATCTGATGCAGGGCTGCGTTTGCCAGCTCATCTTTTACCATGGCCGCAGGCAGCGTCGCGATCCCCATGCCATCTGCAGCCATATGCAAACAGGCCGCCAAATTGCTGGATGGCACCAGCCGTGCCCGCAAGCCGCGTTGTTCGGCAAAATGGGCCGACACCTCTTCAAACAGACGTGTATTCCGTGCATGGGTCAGGATCGGATGGGCCAGCAAATCGGCAGAGGTTACAGCCTCAGGCAAGCCCAGCGCTGGTGAGGCGACCCAGATCAGCGGGTAGGTCCCAAGGTCCCGTTGGCCAGACGCCAACCTGCTGAACGGCGCGTTCTGCAAGGCCAAATCGATCCTGCGCTCGGCCAGCTCTTTTTCCAGTTCTGCCGATAGATCGACGGTCACCTCAACCGTGAGATTGGGAAACCGTTCCTTGAGCACCCGCAGATAGTCGCGCAGCCATGTGTGCACGATCATCTCTGTCACCCCTAGCCGAAGCGTGCCTTCGATCAGTGTTTTTTGATCAGCAGCCATGATCAAGGCATCCGTCGCATCCAGCACTTGGCGGGCGTGCGCCAGCAATTCCTGCCCTTTACCCGTCAGCCTGACAGAGCCTGCATCGCGCGCCATCAAGGTGCTGCCCAAAGCTGTTTCTAGCGCCGCAATCCGGGCCGATATATTGGGTTGTGTCGTGTTCAGCCGGTCTGCTGCCCGCCGGAAACTTTGCAGGTCGGCCACCCAGACAAAAGCTTCGATCTGTTTGAGGTTAAACTGCATTTTGCCTCCTGTCCGCCCAAATGATCCTGACATGTTTGATGACTGCGCGACAGATGGCTTAATGAAAATCCCTTGATTTGGGGATCACCCGTACATCACGTGGGTGTCGCCCGCGCGGGTCTTGCGGGACGTTGCGTTTGACCTCATCTGCGCGGGCCAAGGGTGGTTCCATCTTGTCATCCGCCAACCGTTCCAGCGCATCACTGCGGTCGGTCAGCTGTTGGGCGACCACATGGATCACATCCTCGCTTTTCTGCACATACCCCCGCAAATCAATCACCCGCGCGCGCATGATGACTTTGCGAAAGGCCTCCATCACCTTGGGCCAGACGACCAGATTGGCGATGCCGGTTTCATCCTCAAGCGTGATAAAACACACCCCCTTCGCACTGCCCGGCCGTTGCCGGATCAGCACGATCCCGGCGAGTTTGACCCGCTGCCCGTTGCGCATCTGGTCCAGGCTGGCGCAGGTCACATAGCCTTGCCGCACCATGCTGCGCCGCAAGAATGACATCGGGTGCGCCTTCAGCGACAGCCGCGTCGTCTGGTAATCGGCCACCACATGTTCACAAACCGGCATTTGCGGCAGATCAAAACGGATCTCTTCCCCCTCATCCTTCTCAGTGAATAGCGGCAGGTCAGGTGCATCCTGCAAGGCCCGCGCATCCCACAGCGCTTGCCGTCGGTCCAGCGTCATCGACCGACATGTATCCGCCGCTGCCAGTTTACGCATGGTGCCTGCATCCAGCCGCGCGCGCGTTTTCAGATCGGCCAGATCGGTAAAGGGATGCGCGCGTGCATCCATGATCCGCTGCGCCATGTCTTGGCGTACCCCGTCGATCTGGCGCAGCCCCAGCCGAACCGCGAACACCCCCGGACCAAGTGGTTCCAGCGTATTGTCCCAATCGGAATAATTCACATCCGGGGCCCTCACGATTTTCCCATGTTCGCGCGCGTCCCGTACGATTTGCGCAGGGGCATAAAACCCCATGGGTTGGGAATTGAGCAAGGCCGCACAGAACACATCCGGGTAGTGGCATTTGAGCCAGCTGGACACATAGACCAGATGCGCGAAACTGGCCGCATGGCTTTCGGGGAACCCGTAATCGCCGAAGCCTTTGATTTGGTTAAAACATCGTGTTGCAAATTCTGGTTCATACCCCCTGGCGATCATGCGGCTAACCATCTTGTCCTCCAATTCCCCGATGGTACCTTTGGACCGAAATGTCGCCATGGCCTTGCGCAGTTGGTTGGCCTCGTCCGGGCTGAATTCTGCCGCAACCATAGCCAGTTTCATCGCTTGTTCCTGAAAGATCGGCACGCCTTTGGTCCGAGACAGGACGTGGCGCAATTCGTTCGGGTCGTGGGGTGGCGCGGGCGATGGGTATTCCTCAAGCTCTTTGCCCGCCCGCCTGCGCAAATAAGGATGCACCATATCCCCCTGGATCGGCCCGGGCCGCACGATGGCCACCTGAATGACCAGATCATAAAATTCACGCGGTTTCAGGCGGGGGAGCATGTTCATCTGCGCCCGGCTTTCCACCTGGAACACCCCCAGGCTATCGCCTTTGCACAGCATGTCATAGGTGGCTTCGTCGCCCTCAGCGATATTCGCCAAGGTCAGCACCTTGCCGTAATGCGCCTTGATCAAATCAAAGGCCTTGCGGATGCAGGTCAGCATTCCCAGTGCCAACACATCGACCTTCAGGATGCGCAATTCGTCGATATCGTCCTTGTCCCATTCGATAAATGTGCGGTCGGGCATAGCCCCGTTGCCCACAGGCACCGTCTGGGTCAGCTTCTTTTCGGTCAGGATAAACCCGCCCACATGCTGGCCCAGATGGCGGGGCATGCCGATCATCTGATCCGCCAGTTTGATGGTCCGCGCAATTAACGGATCGCGCAGATCAAGCCCGGCCTCGGCCGCCTCCTTCGCGCCAATCTCGCGGCCCCAGGACCCCCAGATGGTCTTGGCCAAGGCGCTGGTGATGTCCTCAGAGAGCCCCATGACTTTACCCACTTCGCGCACCGCCATACGGGGGCGGTAGTGGATCACCGTGGCACAGAGCGCGGCCCGGTCCCGCCCGTATTTATCATAGATATGCTGGATCACCTCCTCGCGCCGCTCATGTTCGAAATCGACGTCGATATCGGGAGGCTCTTTACGTTCTTCGCTAATGAACCGCTCAAACAGCAGATCGTTTTGGGCCGGATCAACGGCAGTGATCCCCAGCACATAGCAGACAGCAGAATTCGCCGCAGACCCGCGCCCCTGGCACAGGATCGGCGGGTCGCATTGATGCCGTGCGTAATCGACGATTTGTTCGATGGTCAGGAAATATTGCGGGATATCCAGTTTCTTGATCAAAGCCAGTTCCTTGCGCAGCGTGTCTTTGATCGGCGCGGGCACCCCGTCAGGATAGCGTTTATCCGCCCCCTGCCAGGTCAGTTCTTCAAGGTAGTCTTGCGCGGCGCGCCCTGCGGGCACTGTTTCGCGCGGGTATTCATAGGCCAGTTCGCGCAGGTCAAATTGGCAGGCATCCGCCACATCCCGCGTCGCCCGGATTGCATGTGGCCAAGCTGCAAACAATTGCACCATCTGGGCTGGGGATTTGAGGTATCGCTCAGCGTTCGCATCCAACAAGAACCCCGCTTTTTGGATTGTGGTCTTGTGCAGAATGCAGGTCATCACATCCAGCAGGGGGCGCCGTTCGGGGGCGTGATAACGCACATCATTGGTCGCCAGAATGGATAGCCCATGCGCCTTTGCCAGCTGATCCAACTGATTGATCCGCGCCCGGTCATCCCCCTCATAAAGATAGCTGGTCGCGATATGGTGCAGCGTGGGCAGGGCCCGTTGCAACCGCCGCAGCCCCGCACCAAAATGCCTAAGGTTATCACCGGGGATTGCGATCAGTTGCACATCGGCGCTGTGCTGCGCAAGGTCATCCAGCGTGATATCGCAGGCACCCTTGGCCTGCCAATCCCCGTTCACGTCTTGCATTTTGCCTTTCGACAGCAGCGTACACAGCCGCCCATAGGCGGCCCGGTCGCGGGGATAAGCCAGGAATTCTTCACCACTGATCAGACGCAACCGGCAACCGATGACCGGCGTGACCTGTGCCTTGAGCGCTTCGGCATGCAAGCGCACGACACCCGCCATCGTGTTCAGATCCGCACAGCCCAGCTTGTCATAGCCCAAAGCATTGGCCGTGGTTGCAATGTCCACCGCATCAGAAGCGCTGCGCAGGAAGGAAAAACAAGTACTTAACCCCAATTCAACATAGGCGGCCTGCGGGTTTGACCTGAACCCACCACCTTCAATTGTCCGCCTAGGGCGTTGGTTGTCCATCTCAGGCACAGCCCAACCCCCTTCTTTTTTCCCAAAATACTCCCGCCGGAGGCATTTCAAGCCCGGCCAAAAGGCACCGCCGCCCGATCATGCAAAACACCCATGCACGAACCAGCGCGGATCGCCCCCGCGCCCATCCTCATGCAGCCCTTCGCGGTACAGCCAGATGCGCAACCCAATCTGGTTTTCCACCTTGAAATAATCGCGCAACCGTGTGCCGGGTCGGTCCTTCCACCACTCAGGCGCAATCCGTTCGGGGCCCGCATAGCGGGTCACACGGTGGGTTTGCCTGCGCCAGACAAACTGCGCCGGCGGGCCTTCGGGAACGGCGTAAAGCACGCGCACCTCTTCAGGATGATCGAACAGGCGCAAGGGGCGTTCTTTGGGCGTGGGGGCAGGCATTTGCGTCGGTTCCGCCAAAGCGGCCAACTGCCCTTCAGCCCGTTCGGGGATATGGCTTTCGCGCAAAACAGGCCGGGTCACAGCGCGGGCCCCAAATCTCGCACTCAACCTATCCACCAGCCGGGTCAAATGCAGATCATCATCCGATCCCCCATCAAGATGGCCCTGCGTGATCTTGATATCCTCAACCCCGCCCGCCGCAAGCGTGATCAGATCAAACCCAAAGCCCGGATTGATCCGGTCAACCTTATCGCGAAACAGCCCATGCAAATGCTCCGGATCACGGGTCGGGGCCGAGGTTGCCACATCCACATGGCTGATATCCCCGTCGGTTTTATAGACGGTCAAATGCAGGCTGCGGCAGCCCATCCCCGCCTGGTTCAACGCTGCGCAAAGGTTCTCACACAGCTCTGGCAGATAGGGGGTTGGGTCGAAGATCGGCTCGGCCAAGCGGCTTTGCACGATAAAGCGCGGCTTGGCATCAACACTGGCCACAGGCTCGGCCAGTTTGCCCAAAGCCTGATCCAGACGCATGAGCGGGTTCGCCTCTAACCCTGCCTTCACGAAGCGGCGGATCAGCGACAAGCGCGGCACATCCATGACCGCACCGATCGTTTTCAACCCCAAGCGGCGCAGCAAAAGCACCGTATTGGCATCCAACCGCAGCGCTTTGACCGGCAAAGCGCCCAGTTTGATCGCCACATCATCCGGCCCGCTGATCGACCGGACCGGCCCAAATCTGGCGAGGGCCCAGGCCGCCCCCCATGTGGGGGCCACGGCCAATTGTGCGGTCAGCCCTAGGAGGGACAATTGCGTTTCCATCTCAACCAGCATCGCCGCTTCGCCGCCCAGCAGATGATCCGACCCGGTTGTGTCCAGGATCAGCCCATCTGTCCCATCCCGTACGGTCCAAGGGCACCAGCGCCGGGCCCAGAGAACCAGCCGGTCCAAGGCAGCGATATCACCTGCCGGGTCAGCATATTCGACCTGTAATTCAGGGCAGATCGCGCGCATATCCACGACCCGTGCGCCGGGGTGAATACCGTTTTGCCGGGCCATCCGATTGGCTGCATGCACGACAGGGCCATGGTGCCCTTCGCAGGCCAGCACCAGCGGGATATCATCCGGCGGCGCGTTGCCCTGCCGCTCCATCACCCGTTGCCAACGCTCCATCGCGAACTGGGGCAGACAGATCGAGGTGATCCGCCGCCCGGTCATATTGCCCAACCCATTGGCCCGGTTTCGCACGGCGCGACCGGAACAGATCGAGCGACCAACGCGGCTGCCCCGGCGCTTGCGCGTCGTAAGGATGTGCGGCAGACGGCATCGCCGCAATTCGCCACCGGTCGCGCGCCGCGCTGAGATTGGCCGTCCCCGCCCGCCGGATCAGCCAGCAGGGCACATCGGCAGCCTCTGCCCGGATCGCAAGCCGCTTGGTCGCCGTGAAATCCAAGGCGGGCGGATCGCCCCAAATTTCGCCCACAACAGCCCCCAAGGCCCGACAGCGCAGCCCGTCCTCCATGGCCCACAGCACATCCGCAGCACGGGACAGATCGACCATGATGAGCGGGCGTTTGGTGCCAATACCCGCCAAATAGGGGCGCCCGGCCTCTTTGCGCGACAGTCTGTCTTGGACCCACAGGACCGGGGCATCGGTCCGGGGCAAGCGCGACAGAACAAAGCCCATGGCCGCAGCATCGGTGGCAGCGCCCGCAAAGGCCTCGGCCAAAGTGTTGGTGGCCGTATCGGGCGATACCCCCTGCCCGGCCAGACGTTTGTTTACCCGCAACGCACCCATACACGACACATCGAATCCCATTTAATGTTCACTATTTGTTCTAATTCCTGCAGCGCCTTTCGTCAAATCATCCTTTCCATTCCCTGACGGGCCGTCCCATAAGTATCTGGGAATAAAACCATCTGCCCAGACGTAACCCTGACATCGGCCCTACCCAACAGGATGCACCCATGAACATTCTTTTCATCATGTATGACCAACTCCGCTTCGATTACCTCAGCTGTGCCGGGCATCCGCATTTACACACGCCAAATTTTGATCGGGTTGCGGCCCAAGGGGTGCGCTTTACCAACGCCTATGTGCAATCGCCCATCTGCGGATCCAGCCGGATGTCCTATTACACCGGACGGTACCCCTCCAGCCATGGTGCACAGTGGAACAACTATCCGCTGCGCGTGGGCGAACAGACCATGGGCGATCACCTGCGCAAAGTAGGAATGGACTGCTGGCTGATCGGGAAAACGCATATGCATGCAGACAAAGAAGGGATGGCGCGCCTCGGGCTCGACCCGGACAGTGTGATCGGCGCGCGGCAGGCGGAATGCGGCTTTGACGTTTGGATCCGGGACGATGGGCTTTGGGCGCAAGGGCCTGCGGGGTTCTACGACGAAAAGCGGTCGCCCTATAACGAATACCTGAAAACCAAAGGATACAGAGCTGAAAACCCCTGGGCGGATCATGCCAATGCAGGGGTCAAACCGGTGAACCAGATCGCTTCAGGCTGGATGTATGAAAACGCAGACCGGCCCGCAAATATCCATGAAAAGGATTCCGAGACCGCCTGGCTGACCACCAAAACCATCGAATTCATGCAGCAGGCTAAAGACCCCTGGTGCGCGCACGTCAGCTATATCAAGCCACACTGGCCCTATATCGTGCCTGCCCCCTACCACAATATGTACGGTCCCGAACATGTCCCGCCCGCACTGCGCGACAATCGCGAACGGGACAATGCACACCCCGTCTATAACGGATACATGAACAACAAAGTTGGACAGGCCTTTCAACGGGACGACACGCGGCAAAAGGTGATCCCCGCCTATATGGGTCTGATCAAGCAATGCGACGATCATCTGGGACGGATTCTGGACCACCTGGAAGAAACCGGCGCGATGAAAGACACAATGATCGTGCTCACCTCGGACCATGGGGATTATCTGGGCGATCACTGGATGGGTGAGAAATCACTCTTCCACGATCAATCCGCCAAAGTGCCCATGATCATCTATGACCCACGCGACCGGGCCAATGGCACCCGTGGAACAACCTGCGACGCTTTGGTCGAAAGCCTAGATATAACAGCCACATTTATCGAGGCCGCAGGCGGCGAAGTGCCCGGTCACATCGTTGAAGGACGCTCGCTCCAGCCTTGGTTGGACGGGGACAGCCCGGCCTGGCGGGAATTCCTGATCAGCGAATTTGACTATTCCGCAACGCCAATGGCCGAGGATCTCGGCATAGCCCCCCGCGATTGCCGCCTGTTTATGGTGTTTGATGGGCGCTGGAAGATGATGCACGCCGAAGGCGGGTTTCGCCCCATGTTGTTCGACCTGCAAACGGACCCGGAAGAATTCATTGATCTGGGTAAAAATCCGGGCTTCTCTGACCAATTTGAGCGGCTGTACGGCTATCTGGCGCGCTGGGGGCGGCGGATGTCGCAGCGGGTGACAAAATCCGATCAAGATATCATCGACATGCGCGGCAAAGCCGGGGCCAAGGGCGTATTACCGTTCATGTACGACGGCAGCGAGGTGCCGCAGATCATGACACAACACTATAGGGGCGAGGCGCCTGATTTACCGGAAGAATAGCCCTGAAGGTACCACGTTCCATCCATTGCTTTCCGCCATTCTTGTGAGGGTGCGACCCTAAAGGGCAATCGTTGCATGCCAGCCCGCTCATGGCCAAGGGCAGATAACGGACATAAAACCAAACAAACGGGTAGGCGTCGCAAATTCCACTTGTGGACGCAGGATTATTCCTGATAGACCCGCCAGCGGAGACGTGGCCGAGTGGTCGAAGGCGCTCCCCTGCTAAGGGAGTAGGCGGGAAACCGTCTCGAGGGTTCGAATCCCTTCGTCTCCGCCATAAAAAATAAATCAAATCATAATGCTAACCCGGCGCCCCTTTAGGGGTGATTTGCTGCAGGAAAAGCCTCGATTGAGTGCTGGGGTACGCTCTGGAGTGGATTTTTTGTAATATTTCTGCCACACTAAATACTCGGACTCTCCGAAGTCTAGATGCCGCTACCGGCATTTCATTCATCAAAACTATCATTCATGTTCGCTGATATGCGGAAATGGCATCCGTGAGCAGAAACTTAAGTCTTTACAAGCCCTTTTGGGAGACTGCTTCCAGCGCCCCACTAGACTGCGCCAAATGCGGCGTTTGCTTGTAACGCTTGCGATATCGCAAAGGCGGAAGTTCAATCAATTGGAAACTGACATAGGCCACGGGCACAATGAAAAGAAAGCATACAAGAGATGCGGCCAAAACCATCGGGAATGATGAGAGCGCAATTACATACTCGTTGACTAGCGCAGCAAGCCGAAAGACTACCCAAAAGTGTAAAAGGTATATTGAGTATGAACAGGCTCCGATTTTTGCGATGACCCCCGACAACCCTTCGTTTTTCATTTTGAAAGAGGTGTCGTACCACGAGATGAGAGCGCCGAATGTAATACCCATGATCAGCGGATGAATAATCCATATAGGGTTTTCCGAGGGGTACACACCCATTCGGTAAAACCCTCCTAGACTGTCGAAAGCCCACATGTAGGCCAGTAGACCAATCCCGATAATAGCGGCATTTAAGTGACGCTCAGCCATCCATTCCCTCGACTTGAACGCGAAAATACCCAAAATGAACTGATCGATGCCTCCAATGATGGTCCAGTAGGCAAAAGCTGAACAGTTCCTGATTCCCACCACCAGAGTAGGCGAAATCCTATCGAGAGAACCAGAACGAGCAAGATGTTCGCTGGTCGTTTGGCAGAGATTGCGAGCAACAACGGTAGGATCAGATAGAAATGAAGCTCAACCGCGATTGACCATCCCCCATTTGGCCAACTCGGACGATAAAAACCTTTGGCAAGTTCAATCAGGTAACTTCCCGCAGAGTTTGCGTCGTGTTTCAAAAACCCACCAATAGCGAAAACGACGATGAGCAAAGGAAAAAGTCTAAGAACCCTATTCCATAGGAACGGAATGTATCTGATGTGCTGGCCGTAGAGCAGTTTGGCAAATAGGTAACCGCTTAAAGACATAAACATTGCGACCCCCACATGCCCTTCAGCGAGTATCGAAAGCGGAAAAGTTTCTGGTCCACCCTGATGACCGTTGTTTACGTGGTTGAAGTGCCATGTGAAAACTAAAGGCCGCTAACGCTCGAATGTGATCCAATCCAACAAAATACTCCCCTTGACTAGCTTTCATTACGCTCCTTCCTCAATCGGATTCCTCGTGAAGGCTTTCTTCAGCACGCGGAGAGTCGAGTCAAGAATCTACGTATCCCGAGGGTGGGTTTAGAGTTGTGGCAAAAGTGTAACGACTAGATGTGCGCTAAGGCTTCACCTCCTATCTTTTTCGAAAACTGAGTGCGTGTCCGGTTCGTCCGCTCAACCGTCACCAATTCATCATCGCCTGACGCATCCAGTTGTTGCATTCAGCAGCGCCCTACAACAGCCAGCTGTGGGCTCCAGCGTGGTCGCCATAGTTCATCCTTCAAGAAAAAGTGGGCGTCGATGACAGCGGACACGGGACCACCACCGACGCCCAGACCACCGGCTCGACATAGGCTATGGCCGCACGACGCAAACCACTGATATTTCGTGAAATCGCCGCTGACGATGTAAGATTAATGGGTCCTGACCCTAGAACTTCGCGACGATATTGATGAATGCGCCTTTGTCGTCGTATGTCAGGTCGCTGAGGTCGTCGGAGAAGTTGGCGAAGTTGTAGCCCACCCCGACCTTGGCGTTGTTTCCGAAGTGTCGATAGACCGCAGCCAAGACGCCGGTTTCGCTCGTCTGAGCGTCGATCGTATCCAGATGCCGGATTTCCACCAGAGCGTCCCAGTTGTGCACTACGTTGTAACGCGCGTTGATCACACCTAGCCAGGCGTCGTTGCTTGTCAGCTCAAACGTGCTGTCAGCCGCACTGTCGGTCAGACGGGCGCCGATCTTGGCCCCGATAGTCCAGTGCCGATTGATGTCATAGTTTCCTGCAATATCAATGATATGGCTTTCCTGGATCGGTCCAGT
>CANMWG010000006.1 GCA_947501555.1 uncultured Paracoccaceae bacterium | reverse complement strand
TGGACTCTGTCGTAGGATCGAAGTCAGTTATGACGTCGGTACCGTCACCTGAAACGAACCTGAACACGTCAGCGTCGCGCCCACCGGTAAGCGTATCGTTACCTTCGCCTCCAACGATCGTATCATTGCCAGCGCCGCCAACAATGGCGTCATCCCCTCGATCACCATTGAGGATGTCATCGCCCACACCGCCATACACGATATCATCTCCCCATCCGGCAAGGATGTCATCATCACCTGCAAGTGCCAAGATGGTTTGACCTGTATCGTCAATCTCGATGCCGTTCACACCGGTATCGCCATATGCGAGCACATCATCGCTGTCAGTACCAATGACATCACCATCCAAAGGTATTGTCGCAATAAGCCAAGCATCAAGGTCAATTCCGACCAACAATATAGTGTCATTGCTTCCGTAAGAGATCGATACATCGGCACCAATTTGCTGCGCGGTAACGCCAGAGGGTAGCGCATGGGGGTTAATGACGACCCCATCAATCTCAATCCTATCGAGTTCTGGATCAAAATCTGTGATGATGTCGACGCCATCACCAGTCAGGAACTGGAAGACATCCGCGCCATCGCCACCGGTTAGTGTGTCGTTTCCTGTCCCCCCGATCAGCGTGTCACTACCCCCGCCGCCATCCACCATATCACTGCCGCCACCAGCATTGATTTGATCATCGCCATCGTCACCATTCGAAGTGTCGTCGGTATCATTACCTGAATCAAAAAAGTCTTCTGACAGAAGCGTAATGGTGTCTGTGGTCAAAATCTCGTCGACCTCGGCCAAGTCACTATCTATGGCGGCGACATTCACAAATTCATTGTCAAAAACATTGGTGAACTGGTTTGGTGCGTTCAGAGTAACTGAGCCGAGCCTAAAATCGTCTATACTGATTAGTCCAGAGTCATCAACAAAACCGCCCTCGGAACCGCCTACAATTCTTCTTTCAGACACAATCGCACCGTTAAATTCGGCATCTGTCGTCGAACCATCGGTGAAGATCAACTCATGGTCGTTTTCAAGGAAAATAACTTCATGGTAGTGATCTGATGTTACGTAACTTCCGTCAGGATCGAATTCAAATACGATCTCTTGATAATAAGAACCTGTAGCGTAACCGAGATTAATGGTCGCACCGGTGCTTTTGACGTAAAGGTAGGCTTCGCCACCCCGCTCCTCATAGTAAAATGGAGATGGGGGTTCAAACGGTTCAACGTTGTCAGGATCGTAGTCAAGATCGTCTTCAGAATCGATTATCTCATAGTCCCAAATGATTTGAACATCACTTCTCGATAGACCTTCGAATACTATCTCCGATACACCGTTGTTGGTTCCGTCACCTTCAGCTTGCTCAATATAATCGTTACCGCTTTGCGCATCAAAATAGACGGTCGCGTTAGCGCCCTCCGCCATCGCATTGATCCAGTCGTCGCCCGCGCCGCCGCGCACCTGATCTGCGCCGCTGCCCGTGATGATGTAATCGTGGCCCGCGCCACCATCCAATTCATCCGACCCGTCGCCACCAATCAGTAGGTCATTTCCCGCGCCGCCACTGATCGTATCAGCACCTGCCGCACCAACAAGAAGATCATTGCCGGCATCGCCCTGAATGCTCTCGACCTCAGAGCCGACCGTCGAATAACCCACGAACTCAGTGGCAAAGATCAGGTCATCGCCAGCCCCGCCAGAGGATTGATCGCCACCGTGCTGCCCTTCGATAATGTCATTGTCATCACCACCTGAGAGGACATCGCCGTCAAACCCACCAGCTAATACATCGTTGCCAGCGCCACCGTCGATAGTGTCGGAACCGCTCCGACCTGACAGGGTGTTTGCACCCTCATTACCAATGACCTCATCATCAAATTCGGTTCCAGCAACATGTTCAATGCCAGGAATATAGGCCGCGTCACCCGAACCGAGTGAGGCCTGATCGTTAGACAGATCGACGAAAGCCGTTTGCTTGGCTTCTTGAATGTCCAACTTAGCTGTCTGCAATTCCTCAAGCTTAGCTTCCACCCAGGCGTCAATGAAACTGTTGGTGTTAAGTGCTAGCTGGGCCGCTGTTACCAAGGGACCGACCACTTCCAGCAGAAGTTCTTTGACATCCGGTGAAAGTAGTTCTGTTTCCGCCAGATCAAGTTCAAGCCGATCAAGATCATCGACCGTATATGCTTCTGAGAAAAGGCCAGCCGAAATAACGAATTCGCCACCTGAAATGGAAAACTCCACACCTTCAACGTTCTTGCTAATGCTCGAATCAAACGTCAGTCGGGTGGAAATATACCGAACAGGTGGCACAATTGCATTTGTATTCTGGAACTGATTAGCAACAAGGGTCCACTCTATGTCAATGTATGGCAGTGCCGTCGTTGTGATCAGTAGTTTCTCCTCGAATGTCTCTCCTATCTGCGACACTTCAGCTGAAACAGGAAAAGGGTTAACTGTATCGATAATGTCGAAGAGGAGGTCTTCATTTTTTATCAACTGGTCGAACAGGCCCTCCGTACCACCGCTCTGCAAGTAACGGATATTATAAAGCTGTAGGGTCATGAAAATGGTCCTTCGGTTGGATATATGCGGATCAGACGAAAGCCGAGAAAACCGCGACGCCGATCTTCTGGTGGCCCATAAAAGCGTGATGCAGGGCGCAAAGCGTCCATGGCCCAGTTGTAAGATCCCCCCTTTGCCACATATCTGTCACAACCCTGGGTAGCATGATCCAGATAAGCGCTGCTTGTGGGCAGGCCTAGATGTGGTTTTACGAAGCAAGATATTGTAATTTCATTCACATTGCCGGACATGTGCCGCAGGCCCCAAGGGTTGGCGGCGTCCAATTCATCGACAGGCACTGGAACCGCACGACTGAGTAAGTTCGGAAATGGGCGGCCGCGATTGTGCGCTGTTGTATCACCGGAAAAATTTGCCTGATCCGACGTCAGCACATCCCCTTGCGCGAAGCGTGTTGTTGTACCCGCACGCGCGGCATATTCCCACTCGGCCTCTGTCGGTAGACGGTAAACCGCGACACCAACACGCGCGTTTAGCCAGGCCACGTATTCCTGAATGTCCAGCAAAGAGACATCGATGGCTGGGTGATCGGGCCCCAGTGCGACATCGCCGCGTCGAAAGACCACAACAGAGTGATCTGGGTTATGTGAGCATCCGCCATCACGCACGCAGGCCATCCATTCAGCATGGGTCACTTCGTTCACACCCATGGCATAGGGCGTGTCCATCAGCACCTCATGTTGGGGTCCCTCATGCGGTATGTTATAAAGGCCATCGGGCCCCTCATATGCAACCGGACCCTTCCCCTCAACATCCCAAATTGACGACCAAGACTCCCCTTCACTGGCCCCCATCATGAATGACCCAAGCGGCATAACGATCATCTCAGGGCATGCATCGCATTCCTGAAACCTTTCAAGTGGGGCGACCGTCTGACCGTCGGTCAGCTGATAGGTTTGCGTATCTTCGGCGTCAGCAGAAATCGGTAAGAGAATAACTGCTAAAGAAACGACAGAGCGAAGTTTTCTTAGACAAAATTTCATCGCGGCCTTCGCTCCATGACTTGTATTCATCCACAAGAAACTTGGCCGACATGGCACAAGCCCTGCAGCAACCAAAACACTGAGAACAAAACAATTATTCATAAAGGTTAACACTCTGAATTTTCCCGTAAAGGTAGTACTTGCCAAAATCTGTCAGTTATTCCGTCAAGTCAGGATTTCCATTCCATTTGCAATGTTTTGGTTGACCACTATTACGCCCGCCTACTGCTTTGCTCCTGTTTTTTCTGAACATAGCGGAGGACCACTCAAGTGGAGGATGATCAGCGTTCTCGAAGCCCGCTTTGGAGCCATCATGATGTCGTGGGTTGATGTTGACGAGATAACGTCGCGGGTATCTCTGTTCTTGCTTCAAGGCCTAAACTGGATCTGTCTTGCCCCCCGACAAGCTTATTAGGCCCCAGACTCATAACCAGAATATGATGGTTGCGGCGAGGGCGATAGCTAAGAGGAAGACCTTTAGACATCGGTCATAGCGCGTTGAGATGCGTCTCCAATCTTTGAGGCGACCTAACATTCTCTCAATCCGGTTACGACGTTTGTAACGGCGCTTGTCGTATTTGATGGTCTTGCTGAGTGACTTGCGGCCAGGGATGTAGGGCGTGATACCCATTTCTATTAAGGCCTCTCTGAACCATTTGGCGTCATAGCCGCGGTCGGCGAGCAACCATTGGGCATCTGGCAGACTGCTCAACAAAGCTGCGGCACCGGTGTAATCACTGACCTGACCCGCTGCGATAAAAAACACAGTAAGGCCGAGCAATCCTGGCGTGGCGAAATCTTCCAGCCGATTTTACGTCATACATACTCTCCATTGCCTGACGGCAGCAGAATCCCGTCGATCAAAGGAACGCTGGGAAAATACTATTCGATACCCGAGGGCACATCTTGGGCTGGTCGACGTAAAGGAAAGGACGTTGGTGCGAAGGTCTGCTTTGTGGTCTGCAACTGCAGCATTGTCGACGGTTGCCGGATGTCGGCTCTGGGCCGGAAACGACTTTGTTCGTATCTCGTTGGTGGCGCGTAGCGCCACTGTAGGCCGTAATAGCTATATCGGTAAGAACCTACCGGAAGGGTCGGATGCAACGCTTACGGTTCGAATTCCGTAACCTGCCTAACGCACGTGTGACCCTAGCCTTATTGATCTTTTTCACAAGCCCCCCTGCTCAACTGAGCGATCTAAGAGGAAAGAGAGGACGAAATCGGCCATTAGCCGTTAAGCTTACATCTTACAATATTTTCTTAGCCTACCTTAAACAGAAAAGCTTTCAACCACCCATCTTCAAAACCACGGTATAAACCACAACCCAGTGCGGCCGCCATTGGCTGCGCCAATCGCTTACCCGCACTGTCTTTCAATCACACCGAAAAGGGACAGCTTAGCTGTCCATTTTCAGTGCACTAATGAAAGCTTCCTGCGGAATATCCACTTTCCCAAACTGCCGCATCTTTTTCTTCCCCGCCTTCTGCTTATCCAGCAGCTTGCGTTTGCGCGATGCGTCTCCGCCGTAACACTTCGCCGTCACGTCTTTGCGCAAGGCCGAGAGCGTCTCGCGGGCGATGACTTTGCCGCCGATGGCCGCTTGGATCGGGATTTTGAACATGTGGCGCGGGATCAGGTCTTTCAGTTTCTCAACCATCGCCCGCCCGCGCTGTTCGGCCCGGTCCCGGTGGACCATCATCGACAGCGCATCAACGGGTTCGTCATTCACCAGCACCGACATTTTGACCAGATTATCGGTTTGGTAACCGGTCATCTGATAGTCAAAGGACGCATAGCCCTTGGTCACGGATTTCAGCCTGTCGTAGAAATCAAACACCACCTCGTTCAGCGGCAGGTCATAAACCACCATCGCGCGCGAGCCTGCATAGGTCAGGTCCTGCTGCACGCCGCGACGGTCCTGACACAGCTTCAGCACGTCGCCGAGGTATTCGTCGGGTACAAGGATCGTGGCCTTGATCCGCGGTTCCTCAATATGGTCGACCAGCGTCAGATCAGGCATGTCGGCAGGGTTGTGCAGGTCGATCATTTCGCCGTCACGCATATAGACGTGATAGACGACCGAGGGGGCAGTGGTGATCAGCTCAATATTGTATTCACGCTCAATCCGGTCGCGGATCACTTCGAGGTGCAGCAGCCCCAGGAACCCGCAGCGGAAACCAAAGCCAAGGGCGGCGGATGTTTCCATCTCAAAGCTGAAAGACGCGTCATTCAGTGCCAGTTTTTCAATGGCGTCCCGCAGGTCTTCGAATTCAGCGCTGTCCACAGGGAAGAGCCCGCAGAAGACCACCGGTTGGGCGGGCTTAAACCCGTCCAGCGCCACTTCGGTCCCTTTGCGTTCCGACGTGATCGTGTCGCCCACCCGCGTGTCGCGCACCTGTTTGATGCTGGCGGTGATGAACCCAATCTCGCCGGGGCCCAGTTCGGCCACGTCCTGCATCTGTGGCCGGAACACCCCGATCTTGTCGATCCCGTGGATCGTGCCGTTCGACATGAATTTGACCCGGTCGCCCTTTTTCATGACCCCGTCGATGATCCGGACCAGAACGATGACGCCGAGATAGCTGTCGTACCAGCTGTCCACCAGCATCGCCTTGAGCGGCGCGTCGCGGTCCCCTTTGGGTGCGGGCAGCAGGTTAACGATGGCTTCAAGCGTATCATGGATGCCGATGCCGGTCTTGGCGCTGACCTGAATGGCGCCCGAGGCGTCGATGCCGATGACGTCTTCGATCTGTTCGGCCACCCGTTCGCATTCCGCAGCTGGCAGGTCGATCTTGTTCAGGACGGGGACGATTTCATGATCCGCATCAATGGCTTGGTAGACATTGGCGAGCGTCTGCGCCTCAACCCCTTGGGTGCTGTCCACGACCAGCAAGGATCCTTCAACGGCGCGCATGGACCGCGAGACCTCGTAGGCGAAATCGACGTGGCCGGGGGTGTCGATCAGGTTGAGCACATAGGCCTCGCCGTTGTCGGCGGTATAGTCGATGCGGACGGTGTTGGCCTTGATGGTGATGCCGCGCTCGCGTTCGATGTCCATGCTGTCAAGCAGCTGCGCCTTCATATCCCGGTCGGCCACGGTGTTGGTGGACTGGATCAGGCGGTCAGCGAGCGTCGATTTCCCGTGGTCGATATGGGCGACGATGGAGAAATTGCGGATGTGTGAAAGCTTGGTCATGCGGGTCTATGGGCCTGTACAAGGATGGTGCTTGTCAATGGCGCGATATAGGGCGGTTTGCAAGGGAAACCATGCGGGGGCTGGCAGTTGTACCGCAATGGATTTCGCTAGGGATTTCTGTTCGCAGGCATACCCCGGAAACGGCGGCAGGATTGCGGACGACCGCGTTTTTCCAAAGCCATGTTCCGGGATGCCTTAGCCCACGCTACTTTATGGGGTTATCCCAAGTTAGCCACGTTAGGCGCAATAAGTATCCGAATTGCGCCAAAACCCACTACGCCGATCCAGAACATCAAAAATGCGAGCTTTGATATGGCGGTGTCCGAAATCAACCGGACAGGAGGCGCTAATCGCACGCTCAATCGCGACGGCGGCCTCAAGCACATCGCAAGCATAGTCGAGCTAAAGAGCAATACCCAGACACCGATAATGAGTGTGACCATAAATCGGCCGCCAGGCGGGAAGGTTTCCACCCACCAACTCGACTTGTCATCAGACACCCATGATAGAAGGTGCATTGAGGCCAAGGAGAAAGCTACGATTGCGTACGTAGATATTTCAAACGTGGTGAATTTCGCACGTAAGTACAACGCCTTAATATCCAGATCTTTCAGTACCACCGGCGCCCCGTTATTGCTTTATGTCATTGAACAAAATGAGCCTCAGATTGATTTCTGGCATAGCATCCATCTTTGCCATTAGGCACCCCCTAAACACATGTTGTAACGCGACGAAGAGACAATTTCCTCAATACTCAATGTCGGAATATCATGGAGCACAAAACAGCACACGTGAACCATCGCTCGTCGCCTATCTTGGCGTTGCAATCCTTCATTGCGCCCGCAAGCGGCGTGCCGCTATGCTCTGAACGACACCATATTTTTGACAGGTTAAAATGAAATTTCGACACCCCACCATGACCTACCTTCCCCGAAACATGGAAGATTGGGAAAAACACATTAGCCTCACGATTGTACCTGCGCCTTTCGAAAAAATTGCTCCGGTGGCTGCAGGCATTTTCAAGGTCCGTGACGTTGCAATTGGGGCAAAATCTGGCGAACGTATGCCACCACTTATGTGGGAGTCCGAAATGCACCGGCGTCATGAGGCCGGTGAAAAAAGGGCTGGTGACCCGTCAGGTTTTGGGAACTTCGGAGCGATGTTGATATGGGCGCCCCCCGAAGCCGCAAATTTTACAGTCATCGAGCATCCACTAGACATGGTAGGGACAGCTGGCTTCCCAGAAGACTTGGCGCGTGTTTTACCTGACATCAAGCTAACGACCTTTGACAGCATAATGGAGACAGCAGGGCGGCAGACACATGCAATGAAAATTAGCAAAGGCAGAACCGTCCTCCGCCGTGTCGTTTCAACGATTGGCTTCGACGAACATCGATGGGAGTGGACGGAAGAAGGCGCGCCGGAGGATTTTGAAAATTGCCAGCATTACAAGGCTAAATCAATCAGTGCACGACTTAATCGAACGATCATCATGGACTACATCAAGGCGTTTGGTATTGACCTCAACAAGTCAATGTTCGGACGTACGTTTCAACAGTCGCTACTCCTGTGGAGACTTGACGCAGCTGAACCTTCGACAGCAGAATTTTACTGCAAGGACTATGATTCTGAGGCGGCGAAGGCACGATCATGCGGTGTTCAGTGCAGGTATCCAGACGATATCACTGAGCTTGTTGTCGAAGACAATTTTGCAGATACGGCAATTGGCATTGCCGACATGCGGCGTTGGGAACAGCTGCTTAACACGACCCAATGGAAAGCCAGCCAATCGGCCGACCGTGCTAAAACAGATGCGGGCAGGCTACGCGCGCAATGGCGCGTCGTAGAGGTCGTGCAACAAATCCAAGAGGAAGCCGTCGCTGCAGGCCTCGCACCTGTTGTGGTGCGCGGTATTGCCAAGAGGAACGGCCTGAGCAGAGTTATGAAAGAGCTTGGTAAGGATACGGAAGCCTACAGTCATTTTCTAGACTGTTATAAGAAATGACAGGTTCAGGTCGATAAGGCGCAGTTTGGTGGGTTTTCACCCACCCTACGTCAGTCAACGCCAGTCAAAGGCAAGTCGGCTGGGTCGTGCCAACGCAAATACGCCGGGGCCAACCCCGCCCCACATGATTGGCCGCTTGAGGCCCCGGATCAGGTCCGGGACTGCGGATTGCTGCGCCTCAACGTCGCTTCCCCAATTGCATCCCTCTCCCCGCCCCGGCATACTATCCCCCATGGGGCACAACCAATTTGGACCACTTGGGCAAACCAAGGGCCGGGCAGAGGATGATGTGATGCGGGTATTCTTCGTTTTGGGCGCTGTGGCGGCCGTGGCGGCTTGTGGTGGTGGCTCTCCGACTGTGAGAGGTCAGATTTCCGAAGCCTGTATGGATGGCGGTCGTTCCGCTGCTTCCCCGGCTTTGTGTTCTTGCATTCAGCAGGTCGCGAACCAGAGCCTCTCTGGCCGTGACCAGTCCCGTGCCGCTGTGTTTTTTGACGATCCTCAATTGGCCCAGGACACCCGCCAGTCGGACAACAGCCGGGATGAGGCGTTTTGGCTTCGCTACAAAAGCTTTACGGAGCTTTCCACCCAGATATGTCAGCCAATAGACGCTTAGCGGCGTCTTCGATGATGTCCAGCGCCCCGTCGAAATCACGGGTGTAGTACGGGTCGGGCACGTCAATATCCGCCATCAACCGGACAGCCGTGTCATTGCCCGCTGGCCGCATTGCTTCGATATCAGCCCTGTTTTGCCTGTCCATCGCGACGATCAGGTCGCTGTGGTTGAAGTCAGCGGTGCTGAATTGCCGTGCGCGCAATGCGCTCAGGTCGATCCCCCGCGCGGCGGCAGCTTGCTGCATCGGTCCATAGGGCGCATCCCCCACATGCCACCCGCCGGTGCCCGCGCTATCAAGTGTCAAATCAGGCGCAAGGTGCCGCATGACCCCTTCGGCCGCAGGTGACCGGCAGATGTTCCCCAAACAGACAAAGACAATCCGCATCAGCGTAGCACTCCGCGTTTGGTCATTGCCCGTGCGTAGACCCACAGCCCGATCAGGATCACCGGTATCGCGATTGTAAACGCAATAGCTGCGGGTCCGGCGGCGGCGACCATGCTGCCTCCTTCCGCGATGATATAAGTGTAGACTGACGACCCGATCAGCCCTAGCAGCGACAGCCCGAAGGCTGCACCAGCATACCGCGACCGCAGCAAAAGCAGCATCGACCCGATGATCGAGAACCAGATCCCAACCGCCCAGGTGACGCTGAACCATATTGGGGCCTGTTCCAACATCGCCAGCCGCTCGGGGGGCTGCTGGGCCATGTACTCAGCCGCATTGGTCTTCGTCATCACGTAGTCCATCGCACCGCCTGCATTCCATAGCAGCGACAGGATCCCCACGATCCACAGGTGTATCGGTGTTTTTGTCATAGCTCCCCCTCCTGATATTCCCGACGGAGTTTATCAAAACTGCAAGGATCGCGCTACTTTGGACAAGCTTTAGGCCAATTGCCCCCGGACCATCCGGTAATGTGCGGGGATCGAGGGGATAAAGAATAGGATCCAGCCAAAGGCCATATAGGCATAGATCGCCGCCGGGATCCAGGCAATCGACAGGACCAGACCGACACCACCCGTAATCTTTTGGGCCAGAGACGGGCGGACCAACCGCAGCATGAGCAGGTGAAACAACTTCCCCCCATCAAGTGGCTGCACCGGGATCATGTTGAAGATCACCAACGCCATGTTCAGCCAGATCACCGTCCACAGCACATATGACACCTCCATCATCAAGGCCGAGGGCGTCCCCGCGCCCATATTGGACCACATCCACCATTGGATCAGCGATGCGATAGCCCAGATTGCAAGGTTCACGATCGGGCCCATCGCAACAATCAATTCTTGCTGGTACGGGGTAGCAGAGCGGCCGGGAAAGCATAGCCCGCCACCCCCATGCAGCAGGATCCGGCGCACCGGAATGCCTTGCACCTTGCACCCCCAGGCATGTCCCAATTCATGCAGGAAAATTGAGCCCAGCAGAACGGTAGCAAAGATCAGACTGTCGATCATCGCCCCGCCCGACAGGACCACAAGAAGCACAAGCAGCATCGCAATGGATTGCCCAATATCCACCCGTACGCCCATCGGGCCGTGAAAACTGAAAACAACATTATCGTTCTGAAACATCAGTTCGGTTCCTACGTCTTCTGGACATCTGTTATTTCTGCCGGGGATGGTGGTAGAAATAGGCGGAAGTGAGGCGAAATGAAAGTCACGATCTTAACCGGGGCAGGTACGTCCGCCGAAAGCGGTCTGGGCACATTTCGTGACACAGACGGGCTTTGGACACAGTATGATTTGAATGATGTCGCAACGCCTGAAGGTTTTGCGCGCAACCCTGCCCTTGTGCATGAATTCTACAATGCGCGCCGCGCCAATTGCCTGTCAGCCAGCCCCAATGCGGCACATGAGGCTCTCGCAGTTTTGCAGGCCGGCCCACATGACGTCACGCTGATCACCCAGAATGTCGATGACCTGCATGAACGCGCCGGATCGACCGATGTGATCCATATGCACGGTGCCTTGATGCGTGCGCTTTGTGCGTCTTGCGGCAAACGTTGGGACGCGCCGCAGGTCATGTCCCCCGACGATCCCTGCCCCCATTGCACAGCCCCCGCCACCCGGCCTGACGTTGTCTGGTTTGGCGAAACCCCTTACGCCATGGGTACGATCACGCAAGCAGCCCAACAGGCCGACTTGTTTGTGGCCATCGGCACCAGTGCCGAAGTCTATCCCGCCGCCGGGTTGGTTGAATTGGCACGCGGTGCCACGCTTGAGCTGAACCTTGAACCCTCGGCCCGGACCAATGCCTTTGGTGCGCGCCGGTTTGGGCCAGCCACGCAGGTTGTGCCCGCTTGGGTGGCTGAGGTGATGGCTTGAGCGGGGGCTGGACCTTTGCCGCGTGCCCGATAAGAAGGGTGGCATGAAAAGGGAAACCGACATCACAGCCTTGGCCGATGGCGTCCGCAACGGCGACAGACGCGCCCTCGCCCGGGCGATCACATTGGTGGAAAGTGGGCGTACGGATCACCGCCAAGATGCGCTTGCCTTGCTTGATGCTTTAGGGACCGAACGCCAAGCGCTTCGTATTGGATTGTCGGGCACCCCTGGTGTGGGCAAATCGACCTTTATCGAAAGTTTCGGCCTGATGCTGACCGGTCAGGGCAAACGTGTGGCCGTTTTGGCCGTTGACCCCTCTTCCGCCCGATCAGGTGGGTCGATCTTGGGGGATAAAACCCGGATGGACCATCTGGCGCGCGATCCTAACGCCTTTATCCGACCATCCCCCAGCCAGACCCAGTTGGGTGGTGTTTCGCGCAGGTCCCGCGAGGCGGTCGCCCTTTGCGAGGCTGCGGGCTTTGACATCGTTTTGATCGAAACCGTCGGCGTCGGTCAGTCCGAGACGGTCGTGGCGCAAATGTCGGACCTGTTTGTACTGCTTCTGGCCCCTGCGGGTGGGGATGAATTGCAGGGGGTCAAGCGCGGGATCATGGAAATGGCCGACCTGATTTTGATCAACAAGGCCGATGGCGACTTGAAATCGCAGGCCACACGCACCTGTGCCGACTATGCCGGTGCGCTACGACTTTTGCGCAAGCGACCGCAGGACCCCGATGGGTTTCCTAAGGCACTGACCATGTCCGCATTAGAGGCCAAGGGCCTCGAAGCCGCTTGGGACGAGATGAAAGTGCTGGCCGATTGGCGGCGCGAGACCGGTGTATGGCAAGGCACCCGCAGCGCACAATCAAGCTATTGGCTCGCCCAGGATGTACGTCAGGGGTTGCTGCAGATGCTGCAAGATGATCCCCAAACAGCCCAACGGATGAAAAATGCAGAGAAGGATGTTACATCCGGGCGCAAGGCCGCCTCTGCCGCGGCAGAGTCCGTTTTGGAGCCAATGCGCAGACGCCTACAACCTTAAAGCACTAAACTGCAGCTTTTTTGACCCCTTCAGGCACAATTTCCCCTCAAATTTTTAAGGAAATCTCGCCCTTTATGCGTTAAAGCCGTTACAAAAAGCGCAAATCAGCTGGATGGCGACGTTTTAAGAAATGAGATTGTGATGCCTTTCACAGACGTGATCGACAACTACGCAAACGGAGCAACGGGTACGTTGACCACCAGTGATGGTGGCACGGTTGGCTACACGGTTACGGGCAATGCCAACACCATCTCACGTCCCGGGACAGACCTCGGCGCGCAGGTCAATGGGGATGGGACACAAACCGTCGAGGTTGCCTTTGATGCCCCGGTCCATGGGATGACGATCAGCGTCAACCGCAGCAACCTCGGCGAGGAATATTTCATCGAAATCGATGGAGTGCTGATCGATCTGAATGATGCGATTGCCGATGGCACGGTGGAATTCACGCAAGGTGGTGCCGCAACCCACGAAATCACGGCTTCTGGCGGCATTACCAGCGCCAGCGACCCGTTCAATGGCAGCCTGGGCTTTTTGCACTTTCAGTCGCCCGTCAGCACTGTGCGTATTTTCGGCAGCGGCGCCGATAGCGGGAACTGGGACCTTTTTGAGATCGGCATTGATTCGACCGATTTTCGCGTGGTTTGCTTTGCCGCTGATACACGTATTCAAACGCCAACCGGTGATCGGGCGGTATCTGATATTCAGGCGGGTGATCCTGTGATCACGTTGGATGGGAACATACGAACAGTCGTTCAAACAAGCCAGCGCCGGATTTCACCGGTTGAGCTGGCACGCGAAACGCGGCTTTTGCCGGTCCGGATTGCCGCAGGCGCGCTTGGCAACGGTCTTCCGACGCAAGATTTGCGTGTGTCGCGACAACACCGCATTCTGTTGGCCTCGCGGATTGCACATCGGATCACCGGACACACCGAGGTCCTGATCCCGGCTGTCCGCCTTGTGGGACTACCTGGGATCACCTTTGACAGATCATTGATCCCCCTGACCTACTGTCACATCTTGCTGGATCGCCATGACATCCTGGTGGCGAATGATGCGCCTGCCGAAAGCCTTTTTCTGGGCCAGATGTCCAGACAGGCGCAGGACGCCCCTGCCGAAAATGAACCCTCTCAAGATGGCAACAACGCGTCTGAAGGCCTGGATTTCGCCGATATGCCTCCCGCGCGCCCATTCCCGACGGCGCAGGACGCCAAAAAGATCGTGGCGGCGCATCTGAAGCACGGGCGTCCCCTTTTGGAAGCGCGGAGCGGCATGTCGCAGGAAACGAGGGCTGCCGTCGCGTCGCCTGATATGGCCTTGCCAAATTCATTGGTCTAAACCGGGGCAAACCGGGTTGACGGGATCAAGGAATCCGCCTATCTCGCGCTGATCTTATACACCACCCTATGATAGGACGTCCCGCCCGCCCGGCCGGTGATCTCCACAGGACAAGGAAAACGCTCATGTCGCGCCGTTGCGAACTGACTGGAAAAGGCCCAATGTCTGGCAACAATGTCAGCCACGCCAAAAACCGTACCCGCCGCCGCTTTTTGCCCAACCTGCAGGATGTGACCTTGCAGTCCGACGTGTTGGGCCGCTCGTTCAAATTCCGCATCTCAAACGCGGCATTGCGCACAGTGGATCACCGCGGTGGTCTGGATGCATTCATGGCCAAAGCGAAAGACGTTGAGCTTTCTGCAGATGCCCTGAAGGTCAAAAAAGAAATTGCAAAAGCGACCGCCGCCTAAACGCAGCTCTCGCTAAGATTTTGGAAGACCCGGCAGCATCGGCAGCCGGGTCTTTTTCTGCGTTTGTGTGCTTGTAGACCTTCACCCAAGGTGAAGGGTGGCGGCGGGGCGCAATAGTCGTTGAAGGCTGCAGAATGATTGCGACTTGCAACATCACCTGAATTTGTTTTTGATGCTACTCTCTGGACCTCCCCAAAAATGTGAAATCACTTTCACAACAATGAAGGACCAAGCAAAACATGCCTCTTGCAAGAATATTCGGAGCAATAATGGCGGTATCAGCATCAGCACTCGTCGCGGACACATCCGTTTTTGTAGATGCGACCGCACCCTATTCGCTTGAATTGCAAATAGATCAAAATGGCGAGACACTCTGTGATATCAGCATGGAAATCACCGAGCCTGACGGCCGGCCCATTGATACGGGTTGTTCCCTTGCTGCGTCAGGAAACGAACCCATTACAGTGTCGGGACGTGTATCCGGGCAAGATGTCAGTGGTAAGTTTGACAATACGTTTCAGGCCTTTGATATGGCACCGGTCACAGGTGCCCTGCGTGACACGTCGATGGATGTTGGTGACCGCATAGATACCTATCACCGTCAGCTTTTGGCGCTTGATCCGGACCTCGGTGACCGGTTTTCGATACAAACACTCGCACTTCCCGATGATCTATCGCTTGAAGCTGTGATCGCTGATGCAGCGGTCAGCGCAGGCACAACAATTCCTGAAGCGATGGCCGCTTTCGTCACGCGCAGGATATGGCTTGGCGACGATAATTACATTGGGCCAATGAACCAAAGATCCAAGGGCACAGCCCCTTTTGACTGGCCGAGCCTGTCTGAACACCTCATCTACGAAACGTTGTCACCGGAAGACCTTCCAGCACCCGGAACGGAGCTGCGCGCCTGGTATGATCGCGTGCGTGTGGTGTTTTTCTACCTTACTGGCAACCATGCAATGATTGTGTGGGATCCGGTCGCCCCGGATGGTGCCGCATCGTTCTACAGCATTTCAATGGACAACTATCAACGACCAGAGCCATTCTTATACGCCGATGACACACCGGTTCTTGCAGAGGACGCATTGTTATCGCCGCTTGTCCCGAAGGACTGGCAAAATTGGCTTGATGCATATTTTTACGAGCTGGATATCGATCCCGAAAACCCGGATCAAATGATCTATGACAGTAGCGCGCCTCACGGACGATTTGTGCTGAGGTTTGCGCGATCCAGTGGCGGTTTCCTGCGCTCAAAAATCTTGCCAGCAGTGCAGTTTCAGGATCAGACATGGTGGGCCCGGTAACACCGAACGTCACATACGCCCAACCGGATTATTGTTGGAAGTCGTTTTCTGCGACGCTGCGGAAAATTCGTGACGTTGGGCCTTTTTGCACCTTCACTGTGTTTCGCAAGAAGGTCCGCTTTGTCACTTTTCCGGTATTGGATAAGTGCTGTAACGTGAAGCTCAAAGTCATCTGACGTCTGAAATGCACAGTGTCTGTGCGACATATTGGAAATATCCTGCGACTTCCTACCTACCTGTCATTACGAGCAATGATTTGCTCTGAAAGGAGGTGAATGATGCAATTTTCAAGACCCCTCGCGCTGATGGTGTACTTGCTGACATTGGCCGCACCCTCGTTCGCAGTCGCGCACGGTGCCCCATCAGATGAACTGGCAGGTTCTTTAGCTTATATTTCCGAGCATGGCATATCTGTAGTGCAATCAAGCGATGGCGGCACGCTGCTCGTCCTGCAAACCGATCTTGCAAAAGATATCGACGCAAACCTGCGTGTCATCCTCGGCAATGACGGCATGTTTGCCCCTGAGACAGACTTGGGCCCCTTGGCAAAGATCAGCGGGTTGCAGGTATTGAAGGCCCCCGCGACCGTGGATGTGAGCGCGTTTGATGAACTCCATATCTGGGATCGTGACACCAACACGGTGATAGGGATTGCGCAATTGCGCTAGCTAGGATGGGTTAAAACCCATCTTACGTTCGCCCATGACCCTTGTGGAGTTTCGTGAGGTGGTGTCTTGACCCACCCTATGGCAAAGATTGCCCCATGACCGTGCTTCCAATTGATCCTGTTCTCCCCGCCCTGACGGCAGCCCTTGCTGCCAAAGGTCGCGCCGTTCTGCAGGCCCCGCCCGGTGCCGGCAAAACGACCCGCGTTCCGCTCGCCATTTTGCGCGCGCAGCTGACTGACGGCAAGATCATCATGCTCGAACCCCGCCGCCTTGCCGCCCGCGCTGCGGCCGAACGCTTGGCCCAAGGCCTGGACGAACCTGTCGGGCAGACCGTGGGTTACCGCATGCGCGGTGACAGCATCCCGGGCACCCGGATCGAAGTGGTCACCGAAGGTATTTTGACCCGCATGGTCCAAACCGATCCGGATTTGACCGGCATCGGCGCTGTGATCTTTGACGAATTTCACGAAAGATCACTGAATGCCGATCTGGGTCTGGCACTGGTCTGGGAAAGCCGCGCCGTACTGCGCCCCGATCTGATCGTTCTGGTCATGTCCGCCACCCTGGACGCCGCCCCCGTCGCAGTCATGCTTGACGGCGCACCAGTGATCACGTCTGAAGGTCGCGCCTTCCCCGTGACCACCCATCACCTTGACCGTGCCACCCCCAAAGGCACCCGCCTTGATGTAGCAATGGCCGATCTGATCAGCAAAGCCGTCGCTGAGACCGAAGGCGGCGTTTTGGCCTTCCTCCCCGGCGAAGGCGAAATTCGCGGGGTTGCCGCCGCCCTCGCCAATCGCCTGCCCCCCGATTGCCAGATCAGGCCACTTTATGGTGCCCTGCCCTTCAAAGATCAGCGCGCCGCCATCGCCCCTGTCGCCGCGGGCCGCAAAATAGTGCTGTCCACTTCAATCGCCGAGACCTCGCTGACCATCGAGGACGTCCGCGTCGTCATTGACGCAGGCCGCGCCCGCCGGGCCCGGTTTGATCCCGGCTCTGGCATGTCCCGATTGGTGACCGAGCGCGTCAGCCGGGCCGAGGCCACCCAGCGTGCCGGTCGCGCTGGCCGCGTGGCCCCCGGTGATGCCTATTGCCTCTGGACCAAGGGGGAGGATGGCGCATTGCCCGCCTTTGCCCCCGCCGAGATCGAAGCCGCCGACCTGACCGGGCTCGCACTGGAACTGGCCCTTTGGGGCAGCGATGATCTGGCGTTTCTGACACCACCACCGCCCAATGCATTGGCCGAGGCGCGTGCCTTGCTCACCAGCCTCGGTGCGCTGGACACTGCTGGGCGGATCACCGACCACGGACGCGCCTTGGCTGCCCGCCCCGTGCATCCGCGCTTGGGGCATATGTTGCAGACCGCCGGTGCGCAGGCAGCTCCGCTTGCCTCTTTGCTCGCTGGGCGCGATCCGTTGCGTGGCGCCCCGGCTGATCTAGCATTGCGGATGAGCGCACTGAAAGGGCGGTATCAGGGGCCGGGCACCGTCAATCACGCAGCCTTATCCCAGATCAAATCAGAAGTACCGCGCCTGCAAAAGGGGTTGCCAAAACGCCCGGCCCTGTCGTTGGGCCAACAGGTCGCTCTGGCTTACCCTGATCGGATCGGGCTTAGGCGCAAAGGCGATGACCCGCGTTATATTCTGTCGGGCGGCAAAGGTGCGTTCATGGATGCAGGCGATCCGCTGGCGGGCCAACGGCTGATCGTGGCCAGCGATCTGGATGGTAACCCGCGTGAGGCCAAGATCCGACAGGCCACATCCATCACCGAGGCCGAGCTGCGGGATATCTTCGCCGATCAAATTTCGTGGCAAGACATCTGCATCTGGTCAAAACGCGAGGCCCGCGTGCTGGCGCGCAAGCAAGAGCGGTTCGGCGCATTGGTCCTAGATGACAGGGTCTGGGCGGATGCGCCTGATGATGCGGTGGCCCTGGCTATGCTGGACGGCGTACGGCAACTGGGGTTGCGGTTTACGGCTGGGGCTGCGCGGTTTCGGGCACGTGTCGCCCTCGTGGATGATATGCCAGCAATGGATGATGCGACCCTGATGGACACCGCCGAAGACTGGCTTTTGCCGCATCTGGGTGGGGTGCGCAGTCGGGATGACTGGAAACGGTTCGATCTTCTGCCCGCCTTGCGGGCCATGCTGGATTGGGCACAGATGCAGCGGTTGGACCAACAGGCCCCTGCGCATTTTGAAACGCCGCTTGGGCGCAAGACACCCATTGATTACGACGGTGAGGCGCCGGGGATCACCCTGCGCCTGCAAGAGATGTTCGGGGTCACCACACACCCGACCGTGGGGCAGACACCGTTGCGGGTGACATTGCTGTCGCCAGGGCAAAAACCGGTGCAGGTGACACAGGATATCGTGGGGTTCTGGGCCACCTCTTACGCAGATGTACGCCGGGATATGCGGGGGCGTTATCCACGCCACCCCTGGCCTGAAGACCCGACCGTGGCAGACCCAACCGTGCGCGCGAAACCGCGCGGCACCTGAGCCAAATTTGCCAAGTGATTCGGTCCGTGTTAAGAAAAAACCAATAAAATAAGAATATTGGCAGTTTCATGATACCGAACCTCAATGAACCGCTGGCCGCCGGGGCGCTGTCCCGTGCCCAAGATGCGGAAATGCTGACGCAGGTCGCGGCCCTCTGCACCCGTCAGGGCAAGAAGGGACCCAAGGTCCTTTTGGTCAAGTCGTCGCGCGGGCGTTGGATATTGCCCAAGGGCTGGCCCATGGACGATTGCACCGATGCGCAAGCCGCCAAACGCGAAGCGTGGGAAGAGGCGGGCGTGCAAAAAGGCCCCGTGAACAAAACGCCCGTCGGGACCTATCTGACCCAAAAGCGGTTTGACGATGGGCGGGTTTCACCCTGCTTGGTGACTGTCTATGGGATTGCTGTGAAATCTATGACGGATACTTACCCCGAGGCCGGCTTTCGCCGTCGTCGCTGGATGTCTATCGACAAAGCCATCAAGAAGGTGGGTGATCCGGGGTTGGCCACACTGATCCAGCGGTCATACGGACCGTCGAAAAGGAAGCTGCGCAAGCCTGCCTCTTGACGAGTTGCGTTGGAGACATGACACCTCGGCCTGTCTTGATCAGATGGTGCAATTTTTCATTTCTGGGCGATCACCCAAGATGAAACGTTGCAGTGCAGCTTAAGCTGCAAAAAGCAGAAGGCGACAGTTACAAACAGCCCTAAACTAGGGGCTTTTGACGCCGACACCACCTTCTTTCCCAAGTTCGCGAAACCGCGTCAATACGCTGGGCACGACTAATGTAAAGTCGAAGCGTGCCAGACACCCAATGTCCAATGAACAGCGATCTTTAGGATCAGGACGAAGGCCCGGAACAAGGCGCAGCCGCCGGGCCATCGGCGGTCCGTCCCGTCGGGCCGACGATATGCCACCCGCGTCAACGCCATTGAGGTCCCCCAAGAGTGGCAGGAATAAAGTGCCAAATTGACAGGTTGTTGCGTCGCCCCACGGACCGCCGCAGGCCCGGCTCGTTTCCTCAATTCAATGTCGCGGCGACCTCTACCGACCCAAACAATACCGCATAATCGCCTTTTGCGCATGCAACCGGTTCTCGGCCTCATCAAAGATCACCGAATGCGGGCCGTCCATGACGCTACTGGTCGCCTCTTCATCGCGGTGGGCGGGCAGGCAATGCATGAACAAGGCATCATCCTTTGCCTTATCCATCAACGCATCATTGACCTGATAGCCGCGCAGCTGATTGTGCCGCCGTTCACGGGCGGATTGCGGATCATGCATGCTGACCCATGTGTCCGCGACCACCAGATCAGCCGCTTGCACGGCCTCATCGGGATTGCGGACCGTGCGATAAAGCCCGTTCAAGGCAGGCTCAGGGTCCAAGGGCTCGGGCCCCGTAAACACTAGATCAAATTCAAATTTCTCAGCCGCATGGGCGAAGCTGGCAAACACGTTGTTGCCATCCCCGCACCAGACAACCTTTTTGCCTTTGATCGGACCGTTATGTTCTTCAAAGGTCATGACATCGGCCATGATCTGGCAAGGATGCGTGCGGTTGGTCAGCCCGTTGATCACCGGCACAGTCGCATATTCGGCCATCTCCAGCAGGGTTTGTTCCTCAAACGTCCGGATCATGATCAGATCGACATAACGGGACAACACGCGGGCAGTGTCAGCAATCGTTTCGCCATGGCCGAGCTGCATATCAGCCCCCGACAGCACCATCGTCTGCCCGCCCATCTGGCGCACACCTACGTCAAAGGACACGCGGGTCCGGGTTGAGGGCTTTTCAAAGATCAGGGCGACCATATGGTTGGCCAGCGGTTGATCGGCATCAAGCATGCCTTTGGGTTGGCCGGCACGCGCCTGTTTCATAGTATGGGCGTGATCGATAATCTCCCTCAGCGCATTGGCAGAGGTGGCATTAATATCAAGAAAGTGGTTCATCTTGTTCGCTTTTCTAGGGCCGTTCAGGGGCCGGATTCTTTAGGTGTGGGTCATGACTTGGACAAGTCGTCCGTCGCTGGTTGAGGCCAGTCGTCGCTTGCGAAAACCAGCGTTCGCATAGATGCCGATCGTCCGGGTATCGGTGGTGTTCGGGCCAACAGCCACCAGCGGAGAGTTCATGCGCAACGCGCGCAGGCGGGCCTCAATATAACCCGTTGAGTGGCCCTGCCCCATGAAGTCATTGTCCCCTACAAAGGTCGATATGACCCGCGATCCCATGGGCAGATCCGCATATTGCGGCATGCCAAAGGTGCGGGCGTCGTGATCGTGGATATAGGCAAACGGCCGGGCGCCAAGGCTGACGACCTGCATAGTGATCTTTGGGTTTTCCATATCCTGCTTCATCAACGCAACTTGTTTGTCGGGATCAGGCAGCCATGCGCGCACATGCGGTGCCTGCACCCAGCGCGCCATCATGGGCAAATCATCCCAAGTTAGTTTACGGAAACTATAGTTACGCATTGGCCCTTCGCATCTGATGAGCTGCAGCGTCGAGCCTATCGACGGCGGCCCCGATATCCTCATCGGGAATGTTCAAAGCGGGCAAAAGCCGCACCACATTGTCGGCGGCCGGAACCGTCAAAACGCCCTCGGCGTATCCAGCCTGCACGACATCCGTATTGGCCACCTTGCATTTCAGCCCGAGCATCAGGCCCGAACCACGGACGGCTTCAAACAGGTCCGGATGCGCGGCGATCAGCCCTTCCAGCCGTTGCCGAAACAGCCCGGCCTTGCGGTTGACCTCAGCCAGAAAAGCCTCGTCGCCAACGATGTCCATCACCTTGGCACCCACAGCACAGGCCAGCGGGTTGCCCCCGTAAGTCGATCCATGCGTCCCCGCGGTCATCCCCGATGCGGCATTTTCTGTGGCCAGCACGGCCCCCAGCGGAAAGCCCCCACCGATGCCTTTGGCCACCATCATGATATCAGGGATCACGCCCGCCCATTCATGGGCAAACAGCTTGCCGGTCCGGCCCATCCCGCATTGCACCTCATCGAGGATCATCAAGATACCATGTGTATCACAAAGATCACGCAGCCCCTTCAGGCAGGCATCAGGAAGGGGGCGAATACCGCCCTCGCCCTGGATCGGCTCAACCATGATGGCGGCGATCTTGTTACTGGCAGCTGCGGTCAACGCATCATGGTCGCCAAAGTCCAGATGGGTAAATCCGGGCAGCAGTGGCCCAAAGCCCTTGGTCATCTTCTCTGACCCTGCCGCTGCAATTCCCGCGCTCGAACGGCCATGGAACGATCCGTTGAACGTGATAATCTCGGTCCGGTCTTCACCTTTTTCAAACCAGTATTTGCGGGCCATCTTTACGGCAAGCTCACAAGCTTCCGTGCCCGAGTTCGTAAAGAACACCGTGTCGGCAAATGTCTTATCCACAAGGGCATCCGCCAGTTTTTGCTGGGTAGGAATGTTGTAAAGGTTGGATACATGCCACAGCGCGCTTGCCTGTTCGGTCAAAGCTTCAACCAAGGCAGGGTGGGCATGACCCAAAGCGTTCACGGCAATCCCCGCGCCCAAATCCAGAAAGCGTCGCCCATCAGCTTCCGTCAACCAAGACCCCGCACCGGACGTAAATGTCAGTGGGGCCCGTGAATAGGTCGGCAAAATAGATGCGATCATAGCGATCTTCCTTACAATTAGCCCGATTGGTGCAGGACCAGACGGGGGGTGTCAATGTTTTAAGGGGGTTACGATGGACGTGGCAATCGGCGGCGCAAATTTAGCGTCGGCGTCGGCTTACATATGTCACATGTGTCATCATGCTGGCGTGATAACGTGGTTTGGTCCATTGTGGAAGCCTCAAATCACCACAAAATACAAACCCCATGCCACGCAAACGATATCAAACGAAACTTGACGCGCCCTATCTGAAACGTGCTGTCTTACAGCCCGAGAAGGTCCAAGATGGATATCCGTTCGACCTTCCCTGGCTCCGAGACAAAGATTTTGAGATCAAATTCGGTGAAGCCGTCACCATCATCGTCGGCGAGAATGGCGTTGGAAAATCAACATTGATCGAGGCGCTCGCTGCATCCGCAGGCTTTGGTGAAAGCGGTGGCAATCGCGACCATGCCGGGCGTCCCGGATGGATGCCACTTGCGGACGCATTAAGACTTGCGTGGTTACCAAAGGTGACCTCTGGTTGGTTTTTTCGGGCCGAGACTTTCTTTGACTTGGCTAACCATCTTGATAATGCCGGTAGCCCCAGTGCTGACTTCCTATCCCATTCCCACGGCGAAGGGTTCATGCGCGTGTTTGAGGAACGCATGTCGCGGCAAGGCATCTATTTCATGGACGAACCGGAAAGCGCCTTATCCCCAAAGCGTCAGCTTGAACTGCTGCGCATCCTTGGCAGGCTGCAGGCCGCAGCCAATGCGCAAGTGATCATGGCGACACATTCGCCGATTTTGATGGCGCTGCCCGGCGCTGATGTCTGGCAGATCACCAAAGGCGGGATCACACCTGTGGACTATCGCGAAACATCGCATTTTCGGCTTTATCAAGACTTTAGCTCCGACCCCGAGGCGTTCATCGCCGAAGCCATGACTGATGAGACAGAAAGCCAGTTTTAAGGCAGCGATTGTCATTCTGGCGCGATCAGCGCATGAACGCGGCCATGACACTCCGCGCGCCCAATCCACCGCTGGCCATTGCATTTATTCTGACGGCAACGGCCTTTATCGCAGGCACCATGTTGTTGGCCAAGGCGCTCGGGACGGATGTGCTGGGGCCACCCCTGCCCGCCCTACAAATCAGCCACGGACGGTTTCTTTTCGCCTTTGTGGCAATCGGCACGGCCACCGCAGTGATGCGGCCGGCACTCAAACGGCCTGATTGGGTATTGCACATCGGACGAAGCACGTTTGGGTTTGGTGGCGTGACGCTGATGTTTGCGGCGGTGGCTTTCATTCCGCTGTCTGATGCTACGGCGATCAGTTTTCTGAACCCGGTCTTTGGAATGTTATTGGCGATCCCATTTCTGGGGGAACGTGTGGGCAGATGGCGGTGGCTGGCGGCGGTCATGGCGCTGATCGGCGCGATGATCTTGCTGCGGCCGGGACCCAACAGCTTTCAGTTGGCAGGCCTGCTCGCTTTGGGGGCAGCGGTCCTTTTGGGAATGGAATTAATCTTTATCAAGAGACTAGCGAACAAAGAGGGCTCTTTTCAAATATTGTTGACAAACAACGCCATAGGGTTGTGCATTGCAACCGTCTTTGTGGTGCCCTTTTGGGCCCCACCAACGCCTGAACAATGGGTGGCACTGGCGGCCTTGGGCGGGCTCATGGCTGCAGCACAGGCCTGTTTTGTGAACGCAATGGCGCGGGCGGACGCCAGCTTTGTGACACCGTTCAGCTATGTCACATTGATCTTCGCGGCACTTTACGATGCGGTTATCTTTGGTGTGATCCCCGACAAAATCAGCATTCTGGGGGCCGGGATCATACTGACCGGCGCAAGTCTGCTTGCGTGGCGGGAAAGACAAAGACAATCAATTTAAATTCTGTCTTTGGCGTATAGTTAATTGGTCTAATTGCAGCCACGATCTGCGCTTAAATGGTGCCGCATGAAAGAGGTATTTGAGTATCGCCGGGCGCCAAGCAGAGGAGTCCTTTGGCTTGGTGTGTCGGCATTTTCTGTGCTCGTTACCATGATCATATTGACAGGTGCAGACGAGCTTATTTGGCTCATTTGGACCACCGGTCCGCTGACAATTGGATGGATGCTGATACCTCATCCCGTCGCGGGGATCCGGATTGATGATGACTATTTGGTCCTATCCGCATGGCGCAACCCAAGAGCCATCCCCTTGGATGACATCGCCCACTTGCGCGCAACCGAAGCGAGTGCTGAGACCAATATTGCCATCGTCTACAAAGACGGATCCGAGGAAGGCACTTTTGTCGGCGACATGCCCGAAATCAGCGTGTTGATGGACGCCTTGGCTGTTCGGGGCATCGCGGTCAGGGGTGTCTATTAGGGCTTCAGGCGATAGCCGGTCTTCATCCAGCGCCAACAAATTCCCACGACAACGATACAAGCCAAGCCCACGATCGAAACGCCAATCCATGGGCTGCTGTCACTGACGCCGATCATGCCAAAGCGCACCCCATCAATGATGTAGAAAAACGGGTTTGCATGGCTCATGGCCTGCATAACCGGGGGCAAGGCATCGATAGAGTAGAACGTGCCTGACAGAAAGGCGAGCGGAGTGATCAGAAAGTTTGAAATCGCCGACAATTGATCAAACTTATTGGCAAAGATCCCTGCGACCATCCCCAACCCGCCCATCAGGATTGAGCCCAGCAGCACAAATACCAATACCCAAACAGGGTTCTGCAGGCCAACACCCAGAAAAAGCACCGATCCTAACGCTATAACCGTTGCCACCAAGGCGCCGCGGGCGACGGCCCCGCCAATGTAGCCTGCAACCAATTCGGCAGCAGACAGCGGGGGCATCAAGGTATCCACGATATTGCCCTGCACCTTGGCCGAGGCGAGGCTTGAAGATGTATTGGCAAATGCATTCTGGATGACCGTCATCGTCAGGATCCCGGGGGCCAGAAAGGTCATGAAAGGCACGCCCATCACATCGCCCCGCTGCGGGCCGATGGCGATGGTAAAGATCAGCAGGAACAAGCCCGCGTTGATCAAAGGGGCCAAAATCGTCTGCGACCAGACATTCATGAAACGGCGCACCTCGCGGCGAAGCAAAGTCCAGGTGCCCAACCAATTCACACGCCCAAAACGGCGCACACCCATTGCTGCATTTGTTGCCATAACGATTGCTTCCTTCGTATTCCGACCTCTCTTAGCGCACTCGGAAGATGATAGCAGCCGTCATCGGACGCGTTTATGACAAATTTACTGACACCGTCTTTGGGTGGTGCTTGGGGGCCATCTGATCTGGAAGACAGACCATCGCAGCCGCTCATGTGCAAGATAGGGACACTCTGCACGGCAAAAGCGATCAATGCGCCTTCACATCAGCGACCGCAGTGATTAGTATGGGGCCTTGATACACAAGCGCGGGACGGTCCGCGCACGGTTCTACGACACAAAGGAATTCATATGTCCTGGACAGACGAGCGCGTCGAGACGCTCAAAAAGATGTGGGGCGAAGGCCAGTCGGCCAGCCAGATCGCCAAGGAATTGGGCGGTGTGACCCGCAATGCTGTAATCGGCAAAGTGCACCGGCTTGGGCTGTCCAACCGGGCAGGGTCTGGTGGAAACGCGGCAAGCAAGGCACCGGCCAAGGAAAAACCGGCCGCGGCAACAGCTGCTGCAAAACCGGCACCAAAGCCCGCAGCCAAAGCCAAGCCGGCCCCTGTTCCTGCGATCAAGGAAGAGGTCGAGCTGGATGAGAATGGCATCCCAATATCGGCCGCGCGCCGGGCGATTATTCCAGCCGGACAACCGCTGCCGCCGCAGCCCTCCGCAAATGAGATCAGCCCCGAGGCCTTGGCCAAGGTGAGCGAGATTGAGAAGTCCGCCAAGCGGATCAGCTTGATGGAACTGACCGAGAAAACTTGCAAATGGCCCGTGGGTGACCCGGCCACGGATGATTTCTGGTTCTGCGGATTGGCTGTGCAACAAGGCAAACCTTACTGCGAGGCGCATGTGGGCGTCGCGTTCCAGCCCATGTCATCGCGACGGGATCGGCGACGGTAGCGGTCACTTTGCGCAAGGTTTTCCGTTTTTTCGGGCAGCCTGTCAGATCATGTAAGATGGGTTTAAACCCATCTTACGCTGACAAAACCAAGGATGCGCCCTTGGCTTCAACCTCACTGACCGGAGGCTTCCATGCCTAACATTGCCCTCATCACCGGTGCGTCTGCCGGGATCGGGCGTGCCTTTGCCAAATACCATGCGGGCAAGGGTGGCGATCTGATTATCACGGCCAGACGGGGCGACGCCTTGGACACGCTCAAGTCCGAACTAGAAGCCGCTCATAAGATAAACGTCACAACACTCCCGCTCGATCTGGGGGCCGCTGATGGGGCCGCACGGCTTTATGATGCGGTGAAGGGACAGAAAATCGACATCCTGATCAACAACGCGGGCTTTGGTGGGCACGGCAACTTCGTCGACCGCGACCTCGCCGCGGATCTGGCAATGATCGACCTCAACATCAAATCACTGGTCAGCTTGTGCCATATGATCGGGCAAGACATGGCCGGGCGTGGCAACGGCAAGATCCTGAACGTCAGTTCCACGGCCAGCTACATGCCCGGACCGCTGCAGGCGACATATTTCGCGACCAAGGCCTACGTCAGCAGCTTTTCCCAAGCCCTGGCAGAAGAGCTGCGGGACAAGGGGATCACCGTCACTGCACTTGAACCGGGTTATGTGATGACCGAGTTTGCCACAGTCGCTGATCTGGAAGGCACGGATCTGGTCAAACAAAAAGGGGCTACTGCAGAAAGTGTGGCACAGTTCGGATATGAGGCCATGTTGAAAGGGCAGTTGCGCGCAATTAACGATGTCAAACTGCGGTTTATGCTGAACTGGATCGTGCCTTGGCTGCCGCGTAAGGCGGTGCTGGGCATGGTGCGGAAAATGCAGGCGAAGTGACAGGCAACAAGAGCGCGCCGATTTTGTTCAGAACAAAAAACAAAACGGACAAGCCGGGCGTCGAAAGAACCTGAAAAGCCGAAGGCTGTAATTAAAGCTAGCCCCTGGGGCGATCTCTCGCACTACAAACTCCTTAATCAATACTTAACAAGCGCTGCACATCCGCGACAAACGGATATATCTCGACCAGTGCAACTGACGAGGGCCCAGACCTAAGCAACGATGCAATATTGCCGACGCCACCATCAAGTGGCGATGGTGCACGCATCTATGCCCATCAGGACGATACCGAAGCTGTCATCTACGGCGCATTTTTCGCAGCCAGCGATAACCCCTTCGGCGTCGACGCTTTCATCGCTCAATTTGACGCCTGCCATTTCAGTTGCTCACCAGGAACAGATATCACGATCCAATACAATGTTGCACTATTGACCGATGGCACAGTGATCATAGCTCATAATCTCGCGGGCCCCGAAGAGGGCAGCAGCGCAACAGTCGGCATTCAAAACGAAACCTTTGACGATGGCGTGGCGTATCTGGCGGATGAAGCAGGCGGGATCATTGACGGACAAACCATCATCATCATACCCCCTGAATCCGGCCTCAGCGCCGATATTCGCAACGTCGCCACCGAAGCAGGCCTCACCGAAGCCGCAGCACTCGCCGCCAATGTGGCCGGGCAGCTTGCCACGGGCGGGACAAGTGATTTGGCCGCACAATCCATCGCCAACCCGGTGCAGCGCGACATGTCCGATACATTGGCGCGTTTCAAACCTTGGGTGACCGCTGGGGGGCTTTATAGCGAAACCGGGGATACCTCTCCGATTGAGACCATATCGCTATATGTGCAAGGAGGTGTGGATCTTTACCGGACAGATCGGTTCGTTGCAGGTGTCGGTCTGGCCTTTACCAAGGGTGATGCGACATTGGGCGCAGCAACTGTGGACACGGGCTCTGAGGCGATCTTTTTCTATGGCGGCGCCACCCTGGCAGGGTGGGATTTTGGCGGCACGCTCAGCTACGGTGCGACACATTACGAAAACCTTGAGACAGCCTTTTTGGGTGACATCAACGCCGACGGCGAGCGGGCAACCCTGTCGCTTTCGGCCACCAAAGACTTTGATATCGGCAACGATCTAACCGTCGCCCCGCGTCTCTTGTTCTTGGCCGGGCATGAGGAAATTGAGGATTGGGCCACCGGTGAGGATCTGTCGCGCAGCGTAGAGGCATCGACATTCTACAAAGCAGAGTTGACCGGCAAAATCGCACGCCAGTTCGACAATCTGGGCGGCGGGACCGGCTATTTTCTGGCAGGTGCAGACTACCTTAGCGTTGAAGGCGATAGCGACACCGCACTGCTTACCGCAGGCTACGAACATGAGCGTGTGGGCGGCGTTGCAGGCCTCGGCGTCGAGGGTCTGATGATCGGCGACATGGTGCTCTCAGTTGATCTGACTGCCAGCGGGATCACTGACAACAGCTATACGATCAACGGTGGCTTCACGCTGCAATTCTGATACCAAAGGGTGCGCTCGTGAACAAGGCGCACCCACCCGCTCCAGACCTTCCCTTTCAGGCTGACTGTCAGGTGTTTGTACGTCCCAAGCCAACCTGCAACGGGCCATCCCTGCAATCAACAGATACCCCGGATCCGCCTGCCCGGCCTCTACGCCCAACCGCGCCGAATGCGGAAAGGCGTGGTGGTTGCCGTGCCAGTTTTCCCCAAACGTAATCAAGCCCAGCCCGGGCAGGTTATAGCCCTGCACCGGCAATCCCGCGATCCGCCATCCCATATGTCCTCGCCTATGGGCGAAATGCCCAACGGCCCAATGCCCGGTGAGTGACACAAAGATCCGCAAGCTGACGCCCCACAGCACAAAGGCCCAGCCGCCAATGACATACAGCACCAGTGCCAAGGGCAATTGTTGGGCCATCCATGTCCGCTCGATCAGGCGAAAGACGCGGTCTTGTGCTACCTCTGGTTCGATCACAAAGGCGGGCGGATGGGTCAGTCGAAACTCGCACATCAGCTGCCAATAGGCATCACGCCAAAACCCCGCCCCATGGGCGGGATGCGGCGGACACACGGCCTGCCGTTGATGCCAGTCCCGCATGTCATGCGCCCGGATCATCCCAAAAGGCCCCGCCATCCCCACCAATGTGCCCAGCCAAACCAATAGATATTCAATACCCCGGTAGGTCTTGAAACTGCGATGGATCAGCAACCGGTGCATACCCACCGAATGGCCCGCGCAGATGGTCAGCGCGGTCAGAACAACAAAAACAAGCAGGGCATCCCATGCCGCAAAAAAGTGCAGGCCGATCCCGCCGGCAAGACCATGCCCCACCAGCCAGAGCGTCTTGCCCCAAACAATCCGAATATGGCCTGCGGTGGCCGAAGTGTCCTGTTGCGGAAAAACCCGCTCTGTGGGGATCAGATCAGCCACCGGGCGTCCGGGCCTGCACATCCCGGGCCAAGACATCTACGGCCAGATAGGCAGCCCCGCGCATGACCGGGGCAAAGAACCACGCGGGGGCCAGTTTGCGCTCAAATTCCAACGTCACAGACAACCGCGACCCTGTGCCTTGGGGCACAATCTCATAGGTCAGGCGCTTATATCCGATCCAACCCGCATAGGGGGTCGTGTCTGACAGCACGGTGAATTGCACTGCACTCTCAGTGCGTTCTGTCACCTGCAAATGCAGCTGACCAGCCCCCTCTCGGCCCGCGAACTGGACGACACGATCAGCCCCCAACACGACGCCCTCATCGGTGGTAACGGCAATGGGCCGCGGAAATCCGGTCAGGATGCCCGGTAAAGGAAAATCCGGCGAGGTGGCCACCTGCATCACCTCCCAGATCTGCGCGGGCGGGGCGGGAATATCATGGCTGGACGTGGCTTGACCTGCCGTTTCAAAGGCAAAACCACCGGGCAACCCCTCAAGGCTCGCGACCCCCAAAACGGCACAACAGGCGACCATACTTCCAAAATCAAACAGGCGGCTCTTTGGATCACCCTTGTCGCCGCCCAGTCCAAACACTAGAGAAACGACCTTAATCAGCAACCACAGCGCCAAAGCCGCAGCGCAGATGACGCCGGCGATCATCAAACCACAGATCACCACCATGGCAAGGGTGCCAACGATCTCACCAATTTCATTGGCCTGCGCGGGCATAGGAGCAAACACACTGCCAAAGAACAGCAATCCGATCAAAACACCCGCCGTCCCACTGGCGCGCCGCAAGAGCATGACCGCAAAGCCCGGGCGCAAATCACGCCGAACCGCGGCCCAACACGTGTGGATCAGAATGATCACAATGAGCGGGGACACAAATTGCATCCCACTGGTGCGCCAGGCGGTTTGCGACAATTGCCACGCATAAGAAAGGGCCAGGCCACCCGCAACCAAATGCGGAAACAGCAGGCTCACTTGATGTAGTCGTCGTTGCATGAGGTCCACGCTACAGCACCACCCCCGCAGCACAACCCGCAACTGCCTGGGGCGTTTGCTCACCCCATGCCTTTCGCTCGGGATATGATCACGATGACCTGCATTGAACTTATGCGGCATTTACAGCATTCTTAAATGATCAGCATACGGCGACATCAGCGCAGATCCATTCCATGCAAAAACGCCATCTTGGAGAATGAATGCGGTGCCATTACAAATCATTTCTCTAGTTGTGGTTGCCATGACCTACACAGCTTTAGCGTTTTGCGCATTTCTTTTGGCGTCCAAGTGGCCAACACGAAAACACTTGGTAAGGGTTGTATGGGCGTCTGCTGCTATCCTATTTGGAATAATTGTTGGCGGATACGCTCAAAAGGCTGGACATTGGGGTAGTATGCTTGATGATTTCTGCTTAGGGATGTTCATTACTCTTATTTTTGGTGGGTTTTTTAACCGTAAATTCGGTGTGTAATCGAAATGACACCTAGCAAGCCTAGCGCGCGTTCATGCGCACCACTCTAACAACTCAATGTGCGATCGAAGTCACTTCTGACGTTCACAAGCCACCCGCGACCAAATGCGGAAACAGCACGCTCACTTGATGTAGTCGTCGTTGCATGAGGTCCACGCTACAGCACCACCCCCGCAGCACAACCCGCAACTGCCTGGGGCGCTTGGTCGCAGATAACACTTGCCGCACAGCGCGGCCGCGATAAACTGCCCGCATGGTCCATATCCGCACCCTCAGCACCGCGTCGGCCCTTGCAGCCTGCACCATGACGGGGGCGCTGGCGCAGTCCTGCGATACCGAGCGGGTCGCGACCGGGATCGATCTCACCCTGCAGCAAAACGTAACACTGCAAGACGGGGTCACCGCCAGCTTCACCACCCACGAAGACAACACAACCGTCGTGATCGACGGGGGCGGAGCCACGCAACAGTTCGCGCTTGAAAACTATTGGGCCCATGACCGCGACCCCGAACAAGTCCTCACCATCGACATCAACGGTGACGACCGCCTTGATCTCTTTGTGGGGATCGGACTGGGGATGGTGAACGCAGACTATACGCTGCTGCTTTCCGCACCTGATGGAACATGGCACGATGCGGGGCTCTTCACCGATCCCTCTTTCTGCGAGGATGCGCCGGGCTTTCTGACCTCCGCACGGTCCGGGCCGCATTGGTTCATCAGCTACTGGCCCATGGGGGACAATGGGCGGCCTTACCGGCAGATCGAACAATCAACCTTCGACGGGATCATCGACCGGCGGAAAACCTTTGACCAAACAGGGACCATGACCCACGAAACAGTCGTCATATCAGCTACCGCGCTCTTCGACACACCCGCCCCCGTCCAGGCGCAGCTCAAGGACCCCAGCGGGACAATCACGCTCTATGATGTGAGCAACCGGCAAACCGCAACGCAGACCCGGGCCAGCGGGACCCCGGTGACGGTGCTGACAGCAGATGAGGACGGCTTCACAATCGCCCTGAACGATGGGACTGCACATTTTGTGCGGCGCGACACGCTCACCATCGACCTAAACTAATGCATTCCCCTTTTCGGGTCGGCCCGCCTGCCCTATAGCCGCTGCATGACCCAGAACCCACCAAGCCTCCGCCCCGACCTGGCCCCAACGGCCAAGATCACCGAAAGCCCCCGCCCCGGCCAGCCGACCATCGGCATGGTCAGCTTGGGGTGCCCCAAAGCCTTGGTAGACAGCGAACGGATCCTGACGCGGCTGCGGGCTGAAGGCTACGCAATCTCGCCCGACTACAGCGGGGCCGAGGCGGTAATCGTGAACACCTGCGGGTTCCTCGACAGCGCCAAAGCGGAAAGCCTCGACGCCATCGGCGAAGCACTGCAGGAAAACGGCAAGGTCATCGTGACAGGCTGCCTAGGGGCCGAACCTGACTACATCCGCGAACACCACCCGCAAATTCTGGCCGTGACAGGGCCACACCAATACGAACAGGTGCTCGACGCCGTGCACAGCACCGTGCCCCCCAGCCCGGATCCGTTCATCGACCTGCTGCCCGGCACCGGGGTCACGCTAACACCGCGGCATTACAGCTATCTGAAAATCTCGGAGGGCTGTAACCACAAGTGCAAGTTCTGCATCATCCCCGATATGCGCGGCAAACTGGCGTCACGGCCAGCACACGCGGTGCTGCGCGAGGCGGAAAAACTGGTACAGGCGGGCGTGAAAGAACTGCTGGTCATCAGCCAGGATACATCCGCCTATGGGCTCGACCGGAAATACGACGTGAATCCCTGGAAAGACGGCGAGGTCCGCAGCCATATCCTCGACCTCACCCGCGAACTGGGCACCTTGGGCGCGTGGGTGCGGCTGCACTACGTCTACCCCTACCCCCATGTGCGCGATCTGATCCCGGTGATGGCGGACCCGGCAAACGGAGTGCTTCCCTACCTCGACATCCCCTTCCAACACAGCCACCCCGACGTGCTGCGGCGGATGGCGCGGCCAGCGGCAGGGGCGAAAACGCTCGACGAGATCGCAGCCTGGCGGGCCACCTGCCCCGACATTACCCTGCGGTCGACCTTCATCGTCGGCTACCCGGGCGAGACCGAGGCCGAATTCCAACACCTGCTCGACTGGCTGGACGAGGCGCAACTGGATCGGGTCGGCTGCTTCCAATACGAAAACGTGGACGGCGCACGCAGCAAAGCCCTGCCCGACCATGTGGCAGCAGAGGTGAAACAAGAGCGGTGGGACCGTTTCATGGCCAAAGCGCAAGCCATCTCCGAGGCAAAGCTGGAAGCCAAAGTCGGCAAGACGCTAGAGGTCATCGTAGACGACGTCGACGAAGACGGCATCGCGACGTGCCGAACCTGGGCGGATGCGCCCGAGATCGATGGGAATTTGTTTATTGATGAAGGGGCTGAGGGGTTGGCCGTAGGGGATGTTGTGAAGGTGGAGGTTGAGGAGGCAGGGGAGTATGACTTGTGGGCCAGACGCCTGGACTAAACTGGAGAGTAAGAATGCAGCACCTTGAGAAACGGCGTAGCTTAAGATGGATGTATTGCCCCTCGTGCGATCAACCCAACGCTCCTGAGGCGTGGTAGAAGGCCGATAAGAGATCAATACTGACGAAGCCATGCGGGATGTTCTACAAGTTGCAGTGAAACCGCCAGAAGAACATGCAGTTTGCGCGTCAACCGTCAGGCCTGACGGCACCCCTAGACGAAACGAGCATAGATTATCGACAAGTCAAACACATCTGCCTTCCTGAACGAGACCGCCTTCGCTGTTGAACTGGCACAGGCGACAGATCAACTCCTCCAGGTGGCTGCCTGCGCAGAAACTGATCCGTCAAGACCATTTGCCTACGCGCCGTGGAATGCGGCTTTCGAGCAGGCTCATGTACGGCCCGAGCGGATTATGCAGTTGGCTGTCAGGATTTCCAAGCCAGGTTGGATCAACCAGACCGACAGAAAGACCGAATTTGCACTTTGCTTTCTTGAAACCGATCTAATGCTGCGTCGCACAGGGTACTTGAAGCGGCATATGATCAACCGCATTTCCGAAGTCGCACTAAAGCCTGAACAAACCGAACGCGCTGTCGCTCTTCTCTACAAATCGGTCCTGCAGGTGACGGGACGCGAAGAATTCAGGGCCTACTGCAAACTTGCAGCTAGGCTATGTCCGCCTGGTCTGCAGGCGATGCTTCTTGAGTTGTCGAAAACAGTAAAGTTAGCACCAAAAGATGTCCAACGTCAGTTAAGGAAAGTCACTAGGCAGCTGAGCGCGGATGAGTTCCGGACTTTCTATAGTGGTCAGGCCACCATCGATTACACGCTTAGCCAGCTGCTACCTCCAATGCCAACGCATGAACGTCAATCGAAAAGCCAAATGATCGCACGTGATGCCTGGCGGATGCAGACGGTCATCGAGAGCCATCGCATGTCCACACCGGGACCGCATTTGCCGATACGTCGGTACGGCCAATCTCTCAGCCCCGCTCGCGGGGCAAAACACGTCACGTAGGGTGGGTGAAACCCAAGCGCACCCGTCCGAGGTGGGTTTCACCCACCCTACGCGGGCGCCCGCACCCTTCACGGGCCCATGTCCAAAAATCGGCAATACGCCATACATACCGGGCAAATCCCCTAATCCATCTGATCTAAATAAATCCGCACGGCGTCCTGCACCCGGCGGAATCTGTCTCCGCCCAGCTTCACCCCGCCGAACCAGCGGGTCACCACGATGATGTGGCCCTCCAGCCCTTCACGCTCCAACATCCGCACTATGACCATCCCCGCGCCGCTTTCCCCGTCGTCGTTTTTCAACGGCCCGTCAGGCAGTAAAACGGCCCAGGTGTTATGGGTGGCTTTGGCGAATTTCTTGCGGCGGAGCAGGGTTTTGACAAAGGCCTTCGCCTCATCCACGGACCCCACAGGCCCGCCCGCGACCGCGTATTTCGAGCCACGGTCGCTCAGTACATTTTCTATAATTTTCAAAGGCTTGTCCTGATGTTAGGACATCACCTCACGTGGGGCTGCATAGCCGCAATCATGGTCAATCGACAGATTATTGATGGGCGATGATGCATCATTGGCAACCGCACAGGCCGCAGCACCCTGATCCCATACCATCCCCACCGGACAGCTTTGGCTTTGGGCCACGGGGGCTTGTGGGGTGGGCAAGGTCGTCTCCTGCGCATGGGCTGCCGCGGGCAGCAGTGCAAAGGCAAGTATCGTCAAACGCATGGGTTTCTCCCGCTGTCAAATATGGTCCCAGCTTACCCCAGCTGACATAAAAATCAATGAAGGTAGACAAGCCTACCAGATCAGCCCCGCAATCACACAAACCCAGGCCACACCAACCCCAATTGCCGTCAGCGCAACAGCCGCTGATCCACAATCCTTGGCCTGTTTTGCCGCATCGCGTTTGTCGGTGCCGATGTCATCCACGACCCGCTCAATCGCGGTGTTCATGCATTCGGCGGCCAGCACAATGATCCCGCCCATCAACAACAGCCCACGCTCACCCGCGCTGATGGGCAGCACGAAGGCCAAAATCGCAAAGCAAAAATTGCCCACCAGCCATTGCGCCAGCGACCCTTCGGTTTTGGCAACATGGATGAAGCCTTCCCAAGACCAGATCGCCCTTTGATACACGCGCATGATCTGATTCCACATCGGCAATTCCCTTCCCTAAGGCACCCATAGACCGGCGACACCCTGCGCGGGCCAGCCTCGGATGCCAAGCCCTGCGTCTGACCCAACGAAACAATTGACCCGCACTGTGGCCACGCTACCCTGCCCTTATGACGCAGCCGCCCGACAGCTATCCGACCTACGCCCGGTCCGAAAGGATCGCGGATGGCACCATGCACGCCATTGGGGTGATCGGCGCAATTGCCGGGGCCACGGTGCTGATCATCTGGACTGCGGGCATTGCGACGGCCGGACAGATCGCCGCCATCAGCATCTATGGGGCCACATTGATCGCAACCTTCGTCGCATCGGCCATGTATCACATGACCCCTTGGGAGAGCCTGCGGCCGCGCCTACACAGGCTGGACCACGCAGCGATTTACCTTAAAATTGCAGGTACATACACGCCATTGGTCGTGATGATCGGCAGTTGGTTCGCCTATGTCATCCTCGGCGTTGTCTGGGGTTTGGCGATGATTGGCATGGTGCTCAACCTGTTTTTCTGGCGCAAACCGGGACAGTCTGGACCTGCACTTTACCTGATCATGGGATGGCTCAGCCTTGCGTTGCTCTGGTCACTTTGGCCGCTCGTTCCGACAAGCACGATGGTGCTGATCGGGATAGGCGGGCTGCTTTATACCTGTGGGGTTGCCTTCTATGCCTCCGAAACGCTGAAGTTCGCAATGGCCATTTGGCATGGTTTTGTGCTGGCAGCTTCGGGATGTTTCTTCGTGGCAATCGCGCTTGGGATCGAGGCTGTGGCCTAGTCCAAAAACGTCCATGTATCTGCACCATCAAAATGACGGACAGACACCGATGCAATCACTTCGGGTGCGGCAAGGCGCAAATTGACAGCCATATATGCGTCTGCCTCGTCAGGCTTCAGGCTTTCCCAATGGGTTGTGCAGCCACAGATCTGGCACCAGTGAAAAGCCAAAGTTTTGTCGCCACGTATGTATCTGGCGGTCGGCCCCGTCACCGTGACCGCAGAAATCGGAGCATAGATCCACAAAGCACCCAGCCTGCGGCATATCGAACAATTACAAGAATTCGTATGCGATGGTGTATGGTCAAATGTATAGCTGACAGCGCCGCAATGGCAGGTTCCTTCAATCATCTTATTCCTCCATCTCGTTTTCAAGTGACCTGGGGTAAGGAATGCCTGACCTGACATATCTGCGGGGCGCATCTAAGGTCCGGCTCAAGGTCCTGCAGAGTGTATTTTCGCCCATGTTGGCCCGGTGTTGTTGTGACGAGTTTGATCGGGAATTTGATGACGTATTTATTGAATACGCTCGACCCTGTGGTTTTCGATGCGATCGGTTTGGCTGGGTTCGGGCTTTATGTGCTGAACTATACACTGCTGACGTTTCGAAAGCTACAGAGCGAGCAGGTGGTGTATTTTGTGTTAAACGGTATGGCGGCAGTGTTGGTGTTGATTGGGCTTACAAGCTCATTCAACCTCGCCTCTGCGATGATCCAGATTTTTTGGGTGGGTATCTCATTGGTCGCAGTGGTGGTGCGCTTGCGAAACCGCGCCACCAATGCACCCAGTTTGGGGTTGTAATTTAAAGGCCGGCGGCCACGCGCTGCACTGTGCGTAACCGGTCCGCATTGGGCGGGTGGGTACCAAGAAATTGATCGCCCGGATCAGGAATACGGAAAAAGAACTGCGCGCCACGCAGCGGATCATAGCCGCCCGCAGCGGCAATACGGGTGCCCAAGGCGTCCGCTTCAAGTTCAAAGTTCTTGGAATAGCTGCGCGCGCCCACATTGACGCCCGCCTGCGTCAGCAAATCAGTCCCATCGACACCGACCCCAATCGCCGAGGCCGCCAAGCCACCCAAAAGCCCACCGACAGTTGCATTGGTCTGTTGCCGGGAGATATGGCCTTCAATGTGATGCGCAACCTCATGGGCAAATACAAAGGCGATTTCATCTTGGTTACGGGCCTCTTGGATCAGCGGGACGTTAAACCCGATCACCGGGCGCCCCGTGCTATCGAGGGTCTGAAACGCATTGGGCGACGTGGCCGGGCGATCATCGATCACCACCATAAAATCGCAATTCAGGTTCGGCGCTTGCTGGCGGCAGATGCTTTCGGCCAATGGCTCAAGCCGGGCCACCACCGCGTTGTAATTGTTCATCGCTTGGCGGCTGGACAGTTTGGGCCCTGCCTCTTGCGCCTGAATAGGGGGCAAATCCGGCCCGTCATCAACCGACGTCTGATCGATACACCCCCCAAGCATTCCTAGCGCACAAAGAAAAACCGCGAACCGCATTTCACACTCCACTTTCCAACAACTTGCCGGGCAGAATAACATGTCCAGCAAATCCGGCTAGCTTTGATTGCACCTGCCTGCCCTGCCCGCTAGGCTGGTTCCATGTTTACCATCGAACACGATTATGACGCGACCGTCGTTACCCTTGTAGATGAGGGCAAAGCGCCCCTGAATGAGGATGTGATTATCAACGCCTTTGACGATTGCATCACGCTGACGCAGTTTGATCCCCGCAGGGATGAGGACGTCCAGATTACCTTGTCGCTCAACCAACTGCGCGACATCCAAGCCGCACTTGACCTGCCTGAGGGCGTCTATCAGTTGCGCAAAACATGACGATGAGCTGGGCAACCCCTTGTGAAAGTCAGTTGATTTACTTTCCCCGATAAAAACTGACCTGAATTGGCGGCAGGGACGTTCGCACATCCTTTTCCTTGAAGGAACTGTGATGAGTTAACGAATATTAAACCTTCGTTACCTATTGCTTTATTTCCCGGTTGCCGCTTGTCACGCGGGCCGTGGTTGAAACGAGAGAAGCACTTGGCATGATTGACACTGACACACTCCGTCGCAACAATGTTTCAGTAGTTGGTAAGGGAAAAAAGACGCTCGTGCTTGCGCATGGCTTCGGGTGCGATCAAACCATGTGGCGGTTGCTGACACCGCATCTTCAAGATCAGTTTCGCATCGTTCTATTTGACTATGTGGGGTGCGGAAAATCCGACCTTAAGGCGTTCCGTACAAAGAAATATTCTGAACTGAATGGATACGCCGAAGACATCATTGATGTTTGCCAAGCATTAGAACTTGAGGACGCCATTCTTGTTGGTCATTCCGTAAGCTCGATGACTGGACTTATTGCAGCCATGGAAGCGCCGCGCTTGATATCCAAACTGGTTATGGTGTGTCCTTCTCCGTCCTTTCTGAATGATCCACCTCACTATCATGGTGGGTTTGAACGCGCCGACCTTGAAGGTCTTATTGAGCTTATGAGTCAGAACTACATCGGTTGGGCGAACCACCTGGCACCGCTCGTGATGGGAGCCAGTGGGGAAGGCATAACAGAGGAACTGGTAGACAGTTTCTGCACAACCGACCCTGTTTTCGCCAAGGCCTTTGCCAGAGCCACATTCTTCTCTGATTGCCGGGACCTGCTTGGCAAAGCCAAGCAACCCACATTGATCCTTCAAAGTACACACGACGCATTGGCGAGTGTGTCAGTGGGTGAATATGTGCATGCGCATATGGCCAATTCGGAATTGGAGGTGATCGAAGCAAATGGTCACTGCTTACACATGACCCATCCGGTTCAAATAGCGCCTTCGGTGGTACGATTTGCAAGCGATTGACCTATCATCACATCGTTTGATCGACATCGATCAATTTCCCTGCGGATTCCTGTCCACAACGAAGGATCGCAGAATCATTGTTGCGAACCAGTATTTCGAGCAAAGCTTGGGCATTGGGCGCAGGGTTCTGGAAGGCACATGTCTTTATGATGTGCTGAGCAAAGCGTCGCAATTGTTTTGCGACTCCTACGTTGTCCCAACAGTCTTTCGGGATGGGCAATGTTCTGAGGTTCTTCTGACGCTTAAGTCAGACCAAGGTCCGTCCATACCCAAAGTTGTGAACGTCAAACTAATGTCCGACGGCTGTTTGTCGTGGACGTTCATGGAGGCAGAGAAACGGACAAAGCTATTCAAGGAACTAGAAGCAGCACGGTGCGCCGTCGAAAAACAGCGCGAAGAATTGGAGCAATTGTCGCGCACCGATCCGCTTACCGATCTTGCCAATCGTAGAGAGTTTGACGATGCATTGATCAGAACCTTCAAGGACGCAGAGAGATCACAGCTGCCGGTTGCGTTGATGATGATGGACATCGACAAATTCAAAACGATCAACGATACTTACGGCCATGTCATTGGTGACAACGCCTTGCAGGCGCTGGCTGAGGTTCTCAGAAATACCAGCAGAGAAACCGACATTGTTGCACGGTTTGGTGGGGATGAATTCGCCTGCATCCTTCCAAATACGGATGTAAGTGGTGCAATGGAACTGAGCACACGTTTGCAAACGTCTATGTCGGCGTTGGCGTTTGGGTTCGCGATTACGATCAGCATCGGAATTTCCGTTCGAACAGCCGATGCACCAATTGAACATTCGGTTGCGATGAAGCGCGCCGATGAAGCCCTCTATGCAGCCAAACAGGCAGGTCGGAATACCACCGCCGTTTGGGGCATGTCATCGTCAGACACTTTCGCTCAGACAAACCCATAATTTTCAACACCGTCAATACCTGAACCTGACTAACGCGCACATGCATGGCGGTGTCGTTCGTGCGATTGCAGCGAAAGCATCCCCTGTCCGGAGTTTATGTGGAAACACCGTTGATCGCGTTGTCGCCGCTGGTCTTGGCTGTGCCTAATGTCGGGCTTGGCTCAGAAATGCGTGAGCTGATGTGTTAATAGGTCTCGAAAAACCGGCGACATCCGCCCAAAGATGCGCGATGCTCCCGATCAATGAACATTATCATCAGGCGAAAAGGGCATTGGTCATGACAACAGGTTTTTTCTGGGATGAGCGGTGCTTTTGGCATGGGGGCGGGAACTACGCCGGGATGTTGCCCGTTGGTGGCTTGGTGCAACCGCTTGATGGTGGCCTGCCTGAAAATCCCGAAACCAAACGGCGCCTGAAAAACCTGATCGAGATCACAGGTCTTGCCGGTGAATTGGACATGCGCGGCGCGGACCCCGCCACCCAAGAGGATCTGTTGCGCGTTCACCCGGCCCATTACCTGAGTGAATTCAAAACCCTGTCTGACGCAGGCGGGGGCGAGCTGGGCCGGCGCACCCCTTTTGGCCCTGGCGGGTTTGAGGTCGCGGCCCAATCAGCGGGGCTCGCCAAAGCAGCCCTTGCCGCCGTGCTGGCCGGTGATCTGCAAAATGCCTATGCCCTGTCCCGCCCACCCGGCCATCACTGCCTGCCGGATTTTCCCAATGGGTTTTGTCTGCTCAACAACATCGGCATTGCGATTGAGGCGGCCCGGGCCGCAGGGTTAGCCCAGCGCTTTGCCATACTCGATTGGGATGTGCACCACGGCAACGGGACCGAGGCGGTTTTCTACAACCGCGCCGACGTGCTGACCGTATCCTTGCATCAAGACCGGAACTACCCAATGGACACCGGCGCATTCAACGACCGTGGGGAGGGGGCCGGACTGGGCTACAATCTGAATATCCCCCTGCCACCGGGCACCGGACACAAGGGCTATCTTGCAGCCATGGACCGGCTCGCCCTGCCCGCCATCCGGGCCTTCGCACCGGATGTGTTGATCATCGCCTGCGGGTTCGACGCCGCCGCAAACGATCCATTGGGGCGGATGTTGGCCACGGCGGACACCTTTACCCAAATGACCCGGCAAGTGATGGGGCTGGCTGATACGGTCTGCGACGGCAAGCTTTTGATGGTGCACGAAGGCGGCTATTCAGAAACCTACGTGCCGTTCTGCGGGCACAATGTGCTGCAGGAAATGTCTGGCAGCCAGATCACGGCTCCCGACCCGTTCGGCGACGTCTTCCCGCTACGCCAGCCTGACGCACGGTTTGATGCCTTTCTGGATGGGGTGATCGATGACATGGAGGCGGCCTTGCAATAAGGCCGTCAGCACTCCGCCATCTCAAATGCAGGGACCTCATCGACCGGTTTACCTATTGCCATACCAAGGATGCGGCAAAACATCGTCACATCCTCGCGTGCATTCAGTCCTGCATCGACGACCCTGGTTCGTAGCAAGTCAGAGGCCCAATCATAGGCCCACCCCTGCTCAAATCTATTCATCGCGGATACCGTGCTTGCCGTCCAATTCTGGCGGTAATCGGTCACATAGCGCGGATGGCGTATGACGTTTCCGTCGATCACTTGGATGCTGCCGCCGGGCGTGGGTTTGTGAAATTCGTAGTTCACATGGAAAAAGAAGGTGTCGAAATACCCCGATCCGATCAGCTCGGCATTTTTGGTTTCCAAAGAATGCAGAACGAGTGGCAACACCTGCCTGACGTGTTCAGGGGTAAAGGAGTATATGGCTTCAGTGGCCGCCAGCAACACGCTTTCCGTAATATCCTCGGCAAGTACCGGGATCGATACAACCGCAGCGTTGGGTGGCCCAGACGAAAGTGTGGACCCAAGGATCACCTGACACAGGCGTTTGCGCGCTGCTTCATCCGTCATATCGAATAAACCCAATCACCAAATATATAAGGCAGATCATGATCTTCTAGGCCCAAAAGGTCAATACAGAGGCGTTGTGCTATTGACGTGTGCGCCATTCTGCTAGGTCGTCCCACGTGATTACCTTTCCATGGTTTTCCCGACCCGTTTGAGCCGTATTGCATCGCAACTTCGATCACAATTTGCAAAATGTGCCGATCCCCATTTTCGTTCTTATCCCGCGACACAGTTGTCACCTCTCTTGTCACCCCCTATCTGACAAGCACGTAAACGCAGGACCCATGCATGCCCACACCGAACCAAGCCGCCCTTGATTTTTTTCTGACCCGGCGGTCCCGCCCGGCCAAGACACTGACAACGCCCGTCCCCGACAACGCAACAGTTGAAACCCTTTTGACCGCTGCGGCACGCACGCCCGATCATGGCAAACTTGAGCCTTGGCGGTTCATCGTGCTTGGCAAACCCGCGCTGGCTCGGTTAGCTGCACTGGTCCCCGAACGGGGGGATGCATTGGGAATTGATCCCGATAAGATCACCAAAGCCCACGACCAATACGCAAACGCCGATTTGGCCATCGCTGTCGTCTCCAGCCCAAAACCCTCTGACAAAATCCCCCAGATTGAGCAGGTGTATTCGGCAGGCGCCGTCTGCCTCGCGCTTGTGAATGCGGGGTTGGCTGCGGGTTGGGGGGCAAACTGGCTATCGGGTTGGGCAAGCCATGACCGTGATTTCATACGTGACGGTCTGGGGTTAGCGGATCATGAAACAATCGCAGGGCTGATCCACCTGGGCACCGAAACAAGCACCCCACCCGACAGACCACGCCCCGACCTTGCCGCCATCACCACTTGGGTTGACGCATGATCCTTACCGCATTTTTCAAGGCAGTTGCACAGCTGCTGGATCGCCGTTTCCGCCGGGTGCTTTGGCGCGGGATCGGGTTGACCATTGCGCTTTTGGTCACAATTTATGCCATGCTTTTGCAGCTGATCGAATGGCTGACCGCAAGCCCCATCAGCCTGCCTGGCATCGGCGAGGTCACATGGTTGGGCGACCTTCTAAGCTGGGGATCACTTGGCATCATGATCGTGCTGTCGATCTTCCTGATGGTCCCGGTGGCATCGGCGATCACGTCGCTTTTCTTAGACGAAGTCGCGCAAGCCGTTGAAGACAAACACTTCCCTCACCTTCCGGCTGTCCCCCGGATCAGCTTTTTTGAAGGGCTCCGGGACACGGTCAACTTTCTCGGCGTGTTGGTCGCGGCCAACGTCTTAGCATTCATCCTCTACGCGATGCTGCCTTTCGCTGCAGTGTTTATCTTTTATGCATTGAACGGGTATCTGCTAGGACGCGAATATTTCCAACTGGCCGCGATGCGCCGCATAGGGCGCGCAGGGGCCAAAGAACTGCGCAAAAAACACAAAGGCACGATCTGGCTGGCGGGCTGCTTGATGGCTGTGCCGTTGTCATTTCCGTTGATCAATCTGGTGATCCCAATCCTCGGGGCCGCGACGTTCACCCATCTCTATCATGGGGTCAGTCGGCGCTGACCTCGGGCGTCGCCATCCGGTCAAACCAATCCAGATCCCGCACCGTAATCGCGCCCGATAGAATCGTGCCCGCGATAATGGCCCAGATTGGCAGGGCCCAATAGGTTGTGATCTTCGCCTTCCGCCCAATCTGCGCATCCGCCGGGGCCGAGGCATGGGTGCCCGGCACAATCTCGCCGGTGTCACCTTGGGATGTCATCCGCAGCGGCAGCACGACGAAAAACACCATCGACCAGACAACGGCAAACAATACGATAGCTGAGACGGGACCCATCAGTGCGCTCCTATTGGCAGGGGTTCACTGGGTACATACGGCAATTGTGGGTCGGGACAAGGTGTCAGACCTGTTCGAGCTCAATCAAACACCCGTTGAAATCCTTGGGATGCAGGAACAGAACCGGCTTGCCGTGCGCCCCGATCTTCGGGTCACCGCTGCCCAACACACGGGCCCCCTCGGCCAGCAAATGATCGCGGGCGGCCAAGATATCGTCAACTTCATAGCAAATATGGTGGATGCCGCCCGATGGGTTTTTGTCCAGAAAACCCTGGATAGGCGAGCCCTCCCCCAGCGGGTAAAGCAGTTCTATCTTGGTGTTTGGCAGGGTAATGAAGACAACCGTCACACCGTGGTCCGGCTCATCTTGCGGCAGACCAACATCAGCCCCCAACATGGTGCGGTATTGGGCGCGCGCGGCTTCCAGATCAGGGACGGCGATAGCAACGTGGTTCAAACGACCGATCATCAGAATTCTCCTTTTGGGCAGTATGGCCGGGGCTTAAATGAGGTGCAACGCGCGTTCGGCTTAAGACTCTGTTCACCTTGAAGTGGTTTCAATGAAGGTATCCGAAACCTAGAAGGGGAATCGCCATGGATACGTTGACAGACATGATGCTGACACGGTCACCAACTGCACACCGGCCATTGCTAGGGGTCACAGTCTTGGTGGTCGAAGACAGCCGATACGCGAGCGAGGCGGTACGCCTCATGTGTTTGCGATCAGGGGCACGGATCAGGCGGGCGGATAGTCTTGAAACGGCGCGGCGGCATCTGGCGGTTTACCGGCCCACCGTGGCGCTTGTGGATGTGGGGCTGCCAGACGGATCGGGGCTCGCGCTGATTGAGACACTTTCAGCGGCTGCCCCCCGGATTGAGGTGATCCTGGGCGTCAGCGGCGAAACCAACATCGAAGGCGAGGTTCTTGCGGCCGGTGCGGATGGGTTCATTGCTAAACCAATTAGCAACTTGGCGGCATTTCAATACGCGATCCTGTCGCAATTGCCCGAAGATCGGCAGCCACCGGGACCGCGGTTGTTGCACGATGAAATCGTACAGCCCGATCAGGTGGCCTATCACGATGACCTCAACCACATCGCGCAGGTGCTCCGCGACGATGACAGTTGCGACATCGACTACATCACGCAGTTTCTCGGCGGCGTGGCCCGCAGCGCCAAAGATGAGGCACTGGACAAGGCAGTCCGCGCGCTGATTGCGACCAAATCCAACGGGGCCAACGTCAAACCCGACGTGGCCGCACTTTCCAAAATGGTTGATACGCGGATTGCCGCAGCGGGGCCGGTCTAAGCTACCAAGAAAATCCTGCAGGATAGCCGTGCAACCCATCGAATTCTGCTTTGCCTATTGGCGCGCCCTGTGCCCGCAGAATGGCAAACGCCATGGACAAATGGAACCATAGGTTCGGCAACGCAAAATGGTGAAGATACGCCGCGCCAGATTGATCCAGATCGGCGAAACCAGCGCGGTGTTCAATCCGACGGGTCGCAGCACCCTCAAAATCCTGTGGGGTCAGTGACATCAACTGAGCACGCACCGCGATAAGATGCCGGCGTAGATCAAAGCGGTCCTTGCTCACATCGCTTTGCGGTATCTCTCGACCCAACAACGGTAGGGTCGCGCGCAGCGCAAAACCTGCCACGAGCTGGAACTGGGTCGCACAGTCAAACATTTCTGGATGCAGACGAGCGGACAACATGTCAGGTGTTGCGCGGTCCAGCAAGACAAGCGCTTGATCAAGCGCTTGCACAGCCACTGGAACCGACGCGGCATACATCAGCTTTCTGGCGGCAGTACCCGCAAACGCAATTCGCGCATCTGTTCGTTCTGCGGCTCTGATGGGGCGTCCATCATCAGATCTTCAGCGCGCTGGTTCATTGGGAACATGATGACCTCGCGAATGTTGGATGCATCCGCCAACAACATCACAATCCGGTCGATGCCCGCAGCGCAACCACCGTGGGGCGGGGCACCATATTGGAAGGCATTGACCATCCCGCCAAAGCGCTTTTCAACCTCGTCTTTGCCATAACCGGCAAGTTCGAACGCCTTGAACATGATCTCAGGGCGGTGGTTCCGAATGGCGCCCGAGACCAGCTCATAACCGTTACAGGCCAGATCATATTGATACCCCAGTACCTTCAGCGGATCGCCCTGCAGCGCCTCCATCCCACCTTGGGGCATGGAGAACGGGTTGTGTTCGAAATCAATCTTACCGGTTTCTTCATCCTGCTCATAGATCGGGAAGTCGACGATCCAGGCAAAGGCAAAGCGGTTGGTGTCGGTCAGGCCCAGCTCATCCCCGATCACGTTGCGGGCGCGACCTGCAACTGGTTCAAAGGCCTTGGGTTTACCGCCCAGGAAAAATGCCGCATCGCCCAGACCCAGACCCAACTGCTGACGAATAGCTTCCGTGCGTTCAGGGCCAATATTCTTGGCCAGCGGACCAGCCGCTTCCATGCCGCCTTCAACCTCACCTGATTTCAGCTTGGCCTGCGCCTCTTTCACCGAAATTCCCAGCTCTTGGGCCACGGCATCCGCTGTCTTTTCGCGCCAAAAGATATAACCCATCCCGGGCAAACCTTCTTGCTGGGCGAATTTGTTCATGCGGTCACAGAACTTGCGCGACCCGCCCGATGGGGCAGGAATGGCGCGCACCTCGGTGCCCTCTTGTTCCAACAGCTTTGCGAAAATCGCAAAGCCAGAATCGCGGAAGTGGTCAGAGACCACTTGCATTTTAATAGGGTTGCGCAGGTCGGGCTTGTCCGATCCATACCACAGGGCAGCATCACGGTAGCTGATCTGCTCCCACGTCTGATCAACTTTACGGCCCTTGCCGAATTCCTCAAAAATGCCCGTCAGAACCGGCTGGATCGTATCAAATACATCCTGTTGCTCGACAAAGGACATCTCAAGGTCCAACTGATAGAAATCGGTAGGGGACCGGTCAGCGCGCGGGTCTTCGTCGCGGAAACAGGGGGCAATCTGGAAATACTTGTCGTAACCGGACACCATGATTAGCTGCTTGAACTGCTGCGGGGCCTGGGGCAACGCGTAAAATTTTCCGGGATGCAAACGGGAGGGCACCAAGAAATCGCGCGCACCTTCGGGTGAAGAGGCGGTGATGATTGGGGTCTGGTATTCACGGAAACCACTGTCCCACATACGGCGGCGCATCGATGCCACAACATCAGAGCGCAGCTTCATGTTTTCCTGCATCGCCTCACGGCGCAAATCCAGATAGCGATACTTCAGGCGGGTTTCCTCAGGGTATTCCTGATCGCCAAACACCATCAAAGGCAGCTCTTTTGCAGAACCCAACACTTCGATGCCGCGAATGAACACCTCAACCTCACCGGTCGGCAGTTTCGCGTTCACCAATTCAGGATCACGCGCCTTAACCTCACCATCAATCCGGATGCACCACTCAGACCGGACCTTTTCCACGTCGGAAAACGCCGCCGAATCCGGATCACACAAGACCTGCGTGATTCCATAATGGTCGCGCAAATCGATGAACAAGATACCGCCGTGATCACGCACCCGATTGACCCAACCGGACAGACGAACGGTATCGCCTACGTTGGCGGCGGTCAGATCGGCACAGGTATGGCTGCGATAGGCGTGCATTTTATCATCCTCAAAGGGTCAAACAGTCGGCCCGATACACCGCGTTGGCCGACTTATGTCAACCTCCAGCGGCAACTTGCCCAAAATTCGCAAGGTTCCCGCATCAAATTTCTAGAAATTTGATGTACGTCGCTTGCACCCGGACGCGCCATCCCTATAACGCAGGACAATTTGCAACATTCCCGGGGGCCACCATGCCAAAGCGTACCGACATCCAGTCGATCATGATCATCGGCGCGGGCCCTATTATTATCGGACAGGCCTGCGAATTCGACTATTCAGGCGCCCAGGCTTGCAAAGCACTCCGCGAAGAAGGCTACCGGGTGATCCTGGTGAACTCGAACCCAGCCACCATTATGACCGACCCGGGCCTGGCCGATGCCACCTATATTGAGCCGATCACCCCCGAAGTTGTCGCCAAGATCATCGAAAAAGAACGCCCCGACGCGCTATTGCCCACAATGGGCGGGCAAACCGGGCTGAACACATCATTGGCGCTGGCTGACATGGGCGTGCTGGACAAATTTAACGTCGAAATGATCGGGGCCAAGCGTGAAGCCATTGAAATGGCCGAAGACCGCAAACTCTTCCGCGAAGCCATGGACCGCCTCGGCATCGAAAACCCAAAGGCCACCATCGTCACCGCCCCCGACGGGGATCTAGACGCTGGCGTCAAGATTGCGCTGGACGCCTTGGAAGAGATCGGCCTGCCCGCCATCATCCGCCCCGCCTTCACCCTTGGGGGCACCGGCGGCGGCGTAGCCTATAACCGCGAAGAATACGAATTCTTCTGCCGCTCGGGCATGGATGCGTCCCCTGTGGGTCAAATCCTTGTCGATCAGTCGCTCTTGGGCTGGAAAGAGTTTGAGATGGAGGTCGTCCGGGACAAGGCCGACAACGCCATCATCGTCTGCGCGATCGAAAACGTGGATCCAATGGGCGTGCACACCGGCGACAGTATCACCGTCGCCCCTGCGCTGACGCTCACGGACAAAGAATACCAAATCATGCGGACCCACAGCATCAACGTGCTGCGCGAAATCGGCGTCGAAACGGGCGGGTCCAACGTGCAATGGGCGGTCAACCCTGCAGATGGGCGCATGGTCGTGATCGAAATGAACCCCCGCGTGTCGCGGTCATCCGCGCTGGCCTCCAAAGCAACCGGCTTCCCCATCGCCAAAATCGCCGCTAAACTGGCCGTGGGTTACACGCTGGATGAGCTGGACAATGACATCACCGGCGTCACACCTGCATCGTTTGAGCCCACAATCGACTATGTGGTCACCAAAATCCCCCGCTTTGCCTTTGAAAAATTCGCAGGCTCAGAACCCTATCTGACCACAGCCATGAAATCCGTGGGCGAAGCCATGGCCATCGGCCGCACCTTCCACGAGAGCATGCAAAAAGCGCTGGCCTCGATGGAAACGGGCTTGACCGGCTTTGACGATATCGACATCCCCGGCGCCCCAGACGTGGCCGCCGTCACCAAAGCGCTCGCTAAACAGACACCCGACAGATTGCGGGTCATCGCCCAGGCCATGCGGCACGGGTTGTCAGATGACGACATCCACGCAGTGACAAAGTTCGACCCCTGGTTCCTCGCCCGCATCCGCGAGATCATAGAAGCAGAGGCAGACATCCGCAAAAACGGCCTACCCGTCGATGAAACAGGGTTGCGCGCGATCAAAATGCTCGGCTTCACCGACGCACGGCTGGCCACACTGACCGGTCGAGACGAAGAGCAGATCAGACGCGCGCGGCATAATTTGGGGGTCAAAGCCGTCTTCAAACGGATCGACACCTGTGCGGCTGAATTTGAAGCGCAGACGCCCTACATGTACTCCACCTACGAAACCCCTGTGATGGGCGAGGCGGAATGCGAGGCGCGGCCCTCAGACCGCAAAAAGGTCGTCATCCTCGGCGGCGGGCCCAACCGGATCGGGCAAGGGATCGAGTTCGATTACTGCTGCTGTCACGCCTGTTTCGCCCTGACCGATCAGGGCTATGAAACCATCATGATCAACTGCAACCCAGAAACGGTCAGCACAGACTACGATACCTCGGACCGGCTCTATTTCGAACCGCTGACGTTCGAACATGTGATGGAAATCCTGCGGGTCGAACAGGACAACGGCACGCTGCACGGGGTGATCGTGCAATTCGGCGGGCAGACCCCGTTGAAACTCGCCAACGCGCTGAACGACGCAGGTATCCCGATCCTTGGGACCACACCCGACAGCATCGATCTGGCCGAAGATCGTGAGCGTTTCCAACAGCTTGTGCAGAAACTCGACCTGAAACAGCCCCATAACGGCATCGCCTCAACAGACGCCGAGGCGCTCAACATCGCCGAAGGTATCGGCTTCCCGCTTGTCATCCGCCCGTCATTCGTCCTCGGCGGGCGCGCCATGGAAATCGTGCGCGATATGGATCAGTTGCGGCGCTATATCTCGGACGCGGTTGTTGTCTCCGGCGACAGCCCCGTCCTGCTCGACAGCTACCTGTCGGGCGCGGTCGAGGTCGACGTGGATTGCCTGTCTGACGGCAAAAACACCCATGTTGCCGGCATCATGCAGCACATCGAAGAGGCGGGCGTGCACTCGGGCGATAGCGCCTGTTCCCTGCCGCCGTATTCGCTGTCCGACGCGATGATCGCTGAAATCCGCAGCCAGACCGAAAAGCTGGCCCATGCGTTGAACGTCGTGGGCCTGATGAACATCCAATTCGCCGTAAAAGACGAAACGGTCTACCTGATTGAGGTGAACCCGCGCGCCAGCCGCACCGTGCCCTTCGTGGCCAAGGCGACCGACAGCGCCATCGCCTCCATCGCCGCACGTCTGATGGCGGGCGAGCCGCTGTCCAACTTCCCGTTACGCGCGCCCTACCCTGAAACCGAAAACCCGATGGACGTGCTGCCCTTGGGCGATGCCTTCACCTTGGCCGACCCGCACACACCGTGGTTCAGCGTGAAAGAGGCCGTCTTGCCCTTCGCCCGCTTCCCCGGCGTCGATACGATCCTGGGGCCAGAAATGCGGTCCACGGGCGAAGTCATGGGCTGGGACCGGTCCTTCCCCCGCGCGTTCCTGAAGGCGCAGATGGGCGCGGGCACAGAACTGCCAACCACAGGCACCGTGTTCATTTCGATCAAGGACATGGACAAAACATCCGATATGTCTGAGGCGTGTAAGATCCTTGTGCAAATGGGTTTCAAAATCGTGGCCACACGCGGCACGGCCGCCTGGCTGACTGAAAACCAAATTGCTTGCGAAACGGTGAACAAAGTCTACGAAGGCGGGCTGACAATCGTTGACCGGCTCAAAGACGGGCACATCGCGCTGGTCTTCAACACAACCGAGGGGCAAGCCGCCGTCGACGACAGCCGGTCCATCCGCGCCGTCGCCCTCTACGACAAAATCCCCTACTTCACGACCGCCGCAGCATCACATGCAGCTGTCTTGGCCATGCAGGCACGGGAAGAAGGGGATGTTGGGGTGAGGTCGTTGCAGGGATAAGGTCCGGTCTTTTGAGACCTGCGGATGCCATTGTCGGCTTGGTGCTAATAGTTGATACGTGTACAATTCTTGCAGGTATGCTGAGATGCCTTCGCGATGACACTTAGAAAACCAAATTTATCAGACGCTCCAAGCATCGCCGCCATCTCGATTGAGGTATGGATTGGCACTTATCTTAAGTTTGGCGTCAGTCCATTCTTTGCAAATTACGCGTTGAATGAGTTCACCTCACGAAAAACTGAAGCGTTTATATCTGATCCGACTCAATTCGTCCTCGTCTCCGAAAACACGGAAGGAATTGACGGGTTCATACGTGTATCATCAGGCAGCATTGCACCTATAAGCGGCTGTTCGGAAATGGAAATTTCTACATTCTATGTTCAGCCACGTCACCACGGAAAAGGTATCGGGAAGCGATTGTTAAATGCAGCACTCGTATATGCTCGCGAAAAAGAAGTAGAGTCTGTTTGGCTTACGACCAATGCGGAAAATACCCCAGCAATTGCATTCTATCTGGCGCAAGGCTTTACGCAAATTGGGGAAACCTACTTTCGGCTCGAGGATGAGGCTTACCTCAACAACGTTTATTCTTACCGTCTTGCGTGAAGGTGCTTGGCCATAGTTGACGACAACAAAATCCGGCGGGCAAAACGATCCGCTGCTTGGCACAAACCATAGCGTGCTAATCGCAACTTTTTGACTATAGGAACAGTCTGCTCGTCATTTGCACCGCTGCAAAAGCATCGCAGGGCTGTATTGCGAAAAATAAAACGCCAACCTCACCCCTTCGTCTCTCGCTCAAAGTCCCCCCATGTGGGCCGCTTTTCCTTTTCGGACTCCAGCGCCTCGGGCCGCAGCACGTAGTCCGTCGTATCCGGCCCCTCGATGATCCCCGCCAGCCGGTAATGCATGAACATCCGCAGCACGCGGTTGATCCGGGCCTGATACCCCTCGCCCATGCCCTTGAAGAACCGGACCACATCCGCATCCAGCCGGATCGTCACTGGCACCCGCTTGGGATCGCGCCGGTCCATGTCGCGCCAGATTTCATCCCAGCCGGGGGGCAGCATTTTGTCTTTCTTGATCACAGAATGCAGATCATATTCGAACATCCGGTGGGCATCGACCGCATAGCTCCAGTGGATGGCTTGGGTCTTGGTCATTTTCTTGGGCTTGGGCATGGCAATCTCCTTTGCTGGCAGTCTGCCGGGCAAAGGTAAATGCGGGCCAATCTGTACGTACGCCGTCTGTACGGCAGCTTTACGCGATGCAGACGTTGCGGCACCCGTGGACATTAGGCAGGTTGCCACCTTAGGGTGGGCGGGCTGTTTCTGGGAGGACATCATGTATCACGCCGCCATCACTGGGACCGGTGTTTTTACGCCCTCAGCCGTTATTTCCAACGACGAGCTGGTTGTGGCCTTTAACGCCTACGCTGACCTGTGGAACGCGGAAAACGCTCAACACATCGCAGCGGGCACAATGGCAGCCAAGGACCATTCCTCAAGCGATTTCATCGTCGCGGCCTCGGGAATTGAGCAGCGCTATGTACTTGATAAAGAAGGTATTCTTGACCCTGCACGAATGTTCCCCAGCCTGCCAGCACGTGCCGACGAAGACCCCGGTTATATGGCTGAGATCGGCGTGGACGCAGCCCAAAAAGCGCTGTCGCAAGCAGGGCGCAAAGCCGCAGATGTGGATCTGGTGATCTGTGCCGCCTCCAATATGGAGCGTGCCTATCCGGCAATTGGTGTGGAAATTCAACAGCTTCTGGGTGCGGGCGGTTTTGCGTTCGATATGAATGTCGCCTGCTCAAGCGCCACGTTCGGCATCCAAACAGCGGTCGACATGATCCGCGCAGGCTCGGTCAGATCAGCCCTGGTGATCAACCCCGAGATTTGCAGCGCCCATCTGGAATGGCGCGACCGCGACTGTCATTTCATCTTTGGCGATGTGGCGACAGCGACCCTGATTGAGCGGGATGACGCATTGGACGCGCCGCATTTCAAAGTGCTCTCAACCCGTTGTGCGACCCAGTTCAGCAACAATATCCGCAATAATAACGGATACTTACGCCGCACTCACGACCAAATGGAAGACAGGCGTGACATGCAGTTTATGCAAAATGGACGCAAAGTGTTCAAAGAAGTTCTGCCGTTGGTCAGCAAACATATCGCAGACCACATGGCAGCGACTGGCATCTCAGCGACCGATCTGCGCAGGCTCTGGCTTCATCAGGCGAACAAGACGATGAACGATTATATCGGCAAAAAAGTCCTTGGGCGTACGCCCGAAGCGGGCGAGCAGCCAAATATCTTGCAGGATTATGCCAACACATCCTCTGCCGGATCGATCATTGCGTTTTCGCAACATTCCAGCGATCTGTCGGCAGGGGACAAGGGCTTGATTTGTTCCTTCGGAGCTGGCTATTCAGTCGGATCTGTCATTGTCGAACGCGGGTAAATGCCCGACTTACAAGGAAAACCCATGAAAATCATTGTTGCCGCCACTTTACTGCTGACACTTGCTGCCTGTGGCGTCCCGCTCGTACCGCTTATCTAACCGCTCACCCTGCGGTGAACGTCTTCGAGCGTTTCAACCCGCTCTGAATAGCGATCAGTCAACATCTCATTCCGGCCTCGGGTCATCACGGTGAAACGGGCCAGTTCCTCCATGACGTCGACAATCCGATTATAAAGCGGTGACGGTTTCATGCGCCCATTTTCAAACTCTTTCCAGGCCATGGGGACAGAGGATTGATTGGGAATGGTGACCAAGCGCATCCATCGGCCCAAGATCCGTAACTGATTGACAGTGTTGAAGGATTGCGACCCACCGGTCACTTGCATGACAGCTAATGTCTTACCTTGTGTCGGGCGAATGCCGCCAATCGGGGCCAGCGGAATCCAATCGATTTGCGTTTTCATAATCCCAGTCATGGCCCCATGCCGCTCAGGGCTGGACCAGACCATACCTTCGGACCACATCACCAGATCGCGCAACTCCGCAACCTTGGGGTGCTCGGCATCAGCGTCATCGGGCAAAGGCAAGCCGGAGGGGTCAAAGAATCGGGTCTCGCAGCCAAGTGCGCGTAACACGCGCGCGCCTTCCTCAGCACACAGCCGGGAATAGCTGGTTTCGCGCAATGATCCGTACAGCAGCAAAATACGCGCGGGATGATCAGGGTGCCCTGGACCTGCGAGGCCTGCGACGTCTAGTGGTTGCAACGCCCCCGGAACAAGGTTCGGCATATCCGAGATCGTGTCGGTCATGTGTCGTCATCTTCCAATCGAAGTTTCATGTCGATCAAAACCTTCTGCAGCGCGGTCGTTTCGCGCAGCAACCGTTTGGCCTCATTGGTGGTAATAACGCCGTCAGAAATGGATTGATTATACTCTGCCATCAATAGCGCAAACCGCTGGCTCAGCTTGATGACATCTGTGTTGATCTCACCCTCACTGTTACTGCGATCTGAATCGTAAGACATTGTAATACCGCGAATTTCCGCCAAGGCTGACGTGACATGCGGATATGACGCCGCGGCCTCAAGTGCGGCGACAGCGTCGATTGGCATAAAACGGTCTGCATGTTCGGAACTGTCCGAATAGTAACGCCCCAAGGTCGCCTTGGACTTCCCTGTCAATTCGCATGCTGCTTCAATACCAACGTCTTTTACCAAAGCCTCGGTGTGTTTCTTCAAATACCCGACATGACTCGCCATACGTGCGCTCCGTTCGTCAACCGCCGCCTAGGTGACGGGGAAATGATGTAGTTGTTTCCCATTAATCATTAAATCAATTCCTGTCATTGATAAACCTGTCCCGTGTTGTTGGGGCTCTTTAACAAGTGACCGTGTTGCAAGACCCGGTATAGTTTAGGATCGCGATCCGTTTCCGTCCAAGGCGCCTTGGAACTTGCGAGTGTTGGGCGGTTAAGATCGTCATTTTTGCCGCTGGCCTTGCCAAACAAGCAAGGCCAGCGCTAATGACGTGTCATGACTAAACTGTATTTTAACTATTCGACAATGAACGCGGGTAAATCGACCGTGCTTCTGCAAGCCTCGCACAATTACATTGAGCGGGGGATGAAAACCTATCTCATGATCGCCCAGTTAGACAACCGGGCGGGCGAGGGACGGATCGGCAGCCGAATTGGGATCGGCGCGGATGCCGATACATTTGCACCCGGCGAAGATCTCTACGACAAAATCGAGGCCCGCCTCAAAGAGGGACCATGCGCCTGTGTCTTTGTCGATGAAGCCCAGTTTTTGGAACGACAACAAGTTTGGCAACTGGCCCGCGCAGTCGATGACTTGAAAGTGCCGGTGATGACATATGGCTTACGTGTTGATTTTCTTGGCAAACTCTTCCCCGGGTCAGCGGCACTTTTGGCTTTGGCCGATGAAATGCGCGAGATACGAACGATCTGCCATTGCGGAAGAAAAGCAACGATGGTGGTACGCAAGGATGAATATGGTCAAGTTCTGACAACTGGTGATCAAATCGCCATCGGCGGCAATGACCGTTATGTTTCATTATGCCGCCAGCATTGGCGTGAAGAGATGGGCGAAAGCGACGAGTAGGAAATCGACGATCACTGCGCCATAACGCGACAAAAATCCTTCTGAAAGCCCCGTGTCTTTAACTTGGATGAAGACGTCTGAACAAAACAAAGCTGTTTAGTAGGGTCCAGAATGTTAGCCGATCCGGCCAATGAAGCATCGACTGGCGGACTCGCTGTTGCCAACCCTGTCCATTTCATCGCGCTTTCATTACAAAAAACCGAACGACGATCTTCAAGCCCTTTCTCGTTTAGACCGCCATACGCGGCATGGCGGAGCGTTCGAAGCGAAAACCTGACAACGCTTTTGTCAATGTGCCCGATCCACTGGCCAACTGGTGCCCCATCGCGGTCATTTCTTCGCACATCGCCGCGTTATGTTGCGTCGCAGTATCAAGCGATTGCACTGCATCGTTCAGATTACGGACGACATCCGCTTGTTCACCCACGGAATCGGTAATCGTGCCGATCATCGTGCTTGCGTCAGACACCTGAGCAACGATTTCCTCCAATGCTTTGCCGGCGGCATTCACCAGACCCGACCCCTTCTCGACCTCTTCCGAACTGTTGTCGATCAAACGTTTGACACTGCTGGCTGCCTCGGATGTCCGTTGGGCCAAGGCGCGCACTTCTGATGCCACAACAGCAAAGCCTCGCCCGGTCTCACCAGCGCGTGCGGCTTCGACGCCAGCATTAAGTGCCAACAAGTTCGTTTGAAACGCAATGTCTTCAATCATGTTGATAATGTTGGAAATCTCACCCGAAGATTCCGTAATCCGTTTCATGGCATCAACGGCCTGACCTACAACCTCGCCATTGTTCTGGGCGCTGTTACGAGCCAAAGATGCGGTTTCACTTGCTTTTTTCGCACCGGCGGCAGTTTCTTGCAGCGTTTTTGTCAGCCTCTGGAGCCCTTCGGCTGTCGTTGACAGCGTGCCTGATTGTACCTCGGTACGTTGCGCAAGATTCTCTGCAGAACTCGACAATTCCTTTGAACTTATACTGTAGTCGGCAGATGTTTCGGTCGCTGTTTGAATAACACTGCCCAGGGTCTCAACCAGTTCATTGAAATTTTGACGCAAGTTATCGTATTCGCCGGGTAATTTCTTGTCTATTTTCATTGACAGATCCTGATCGGCCATAAATCTTAGGTGCTGTCCAATAACCTGTACAACCTCAGTCGCAGCTTGGCGTTCCTGTTGGGCTTCCCGTTCGGCTGCTTGGCTGGCCTTGCTTAGCTCAAACACCTCATCCCTTTGTTGTTTTGCCTCTGCCGCGATTGCTTGCCGTTGCCCGATTGACGTTGCAAGAACGACGGTTTCCAGCACCACGATAAATGCATGCCCCAAGGTGCGTCCGATGTATCCTCCCGTCATTTCGGGGTATAAAAATGCTGGCATCACAAAGCTTAAACCCAGATGATGGACCGCAACAAACGCGGCAGAGCCAAGCAAAATCCGCGCATCAGACATCACAGATATGACCGCCAGGACGGCAAAATACATCATATGGGTATCAATTTGCCATGGATGACCATTGAATGCGCTGGTCATCGCCATTGTCTGAAGCAAAAGGCAACCAGCAAGAACGGATTTTGAAAGATCCCGTGCCTTTGTGACACAAAGAATGCCTGCCAAGCCGACCAAAGCCGCAAAAACGGTCAATCCCAAGGCCGGATTGCCGATTACTGCAGCACAGATTGGTGGCAAAGGCGTCAAAACAACCAAAGCAATCAAAGCCAGTGACACGCCATCTTGGTCAGCTTCGTCTACACGGTTCAAATCAGCGGCATTATCTGTCAACGTGCGCTTCCTATTTTCAGAATCTGACGTAAGCTAAACGCCTCGTCTCAGCGCAATCGTACATGTGTCTCGATTAAGATAATGTTATTGGGGACCGGTTTTGACTTTAATAGAAACTCTGCGGATCAATATCGATGGCCAAACGCAAGTTCGTCGGCAACCGAAACTGCCCGGTCCATTTCGCCAACGCCTGCTGCAGCGGCGCTGTCTTATCGGCCTTGACCAAAAGCCGGACCCTGTGTCGCCCGCGCACCCGCGCAATGGGTGCAGGCGCGGGTCCAAACACCTGCGCGCCGATCTGGCGCAACGGCACATCCATCCGCGCCATTTCGGCCCCAAGATCAAAGACATCCTGCACATTTGGACTGCTCAGAATGATCCCGGCCATCCGTCCGTAAGGGGGCACACCGGCAGCTTTGCGTTCCGCGGCTTCGGCCTTCCAGAAACTTTCCTCATCCCCGGCCAAAATCGCCCGGATCACGGCATGTTCAGGCTGGTAGGTCTGCAACAAGGCCTCGCCCGGCGTCGCGGCCCGCCCTGCCCGTCCTGCCACCTGACGCATCAACTGAAACGTCCGTTCGGCAGCCCGTAGATCTGACCCTTGCAGACCAAGATCCGCGTCAATCACGCCAACCAAAGTCAGAAGCGGAAAGTTATGCCCCTTGGCCACCAATTGGGTCCCGATGATAATATCCGTCCCACCTTCGGCGATCTGCTCAATATGCGCCTTCATCGCGCGGGCTGAGCCGTAAAGATCAGACGACAGCACAGCCACCCGCGCGTCCGGAAACAGCTTAGCCACCTCTTCACCCATGCGTTCAACGCCAGGGCCAACGGCGCTCAACCGGTCCTCGGCCCCACATGAGGGGCAGACAGTTGGCATGGGCTTTGTCTCACCGCATTGGTGGCACATCAGGCGTTTGAGGAACCGGTGTTCCACCATCCGCGCATCGCAATCATCGCAGCCAATCTGATGGCCGCAGGCCCGACAAAGTGTAATCGGGGCATAGCCCCGGCGATTAAGAAACACCAATGACTGCTCGCCTCGGTCCAGGCGGGACTGCATGGCGTCCCGTAGGGTGGGTGAAACCCACGTTCCCCCCGGCACATCCTCGACCCGCATATCAATCGCGGACATCTTGGGCATGACAGCAGCCCCAAAGCGGGATGTCAGTTCCAGGCGTTTATACTTGCCCGCTTCAACATTGGCCCAGCTTTCCAATGAAGGCGTCGCCGAGGCCAGCACCACCTGTGCCCCATTAATCGCCGCTCGCAACACGGCCATATCGCGGGCGTTATACAAGACGCCATCTTCTTGCTTATACGATGTATCATGTTCCTCATCCACGACGATCAGCCCAAGGTTCTGATAGGGCAGGAACAAGGCCGACCGGGCCCCGACAACCAGCTGCGCGTCCCCCTGCCCCACCATGCGCCAACAGCGACGGCGCTCGGTCATGGTCACACCAGAGTGCCATTCGGCGGGCTTCATGCCAAAACGCGCCTCAACCCGTGCAATAAACTCACCTGACAAAGCGATCTCGGGCAAGAGCACAAGCGCCTGACGGCCCATGCGCAGACATTCGGCGACGGCCTCGAGATACACTTCGGTCTTGCCTGAGCCGGTGACACCTTTCAGCAAAGTGGTGTCATAAGCATCCCTGCGCAGCGCGGCACGCAACGCCTCGGCCCCAGCCGCCTGATCGGCGCTCAGTGCCTTGCCGCCATAGTCCGGATCGAGCCGTGGATAGGGGGTGTCACGCGGGGCCTCTTCTTCAGTGACGGCCCCTTGCTTGACCAACCCGTTCACAACAGACGTGCCCACATCGGCCATCTCGGCCAACTCGCGCTTGGTAAAGGACAAGCCCCCATAGTCGCGCAAGACCGCCAGTACCTTTTCACGGGCGGAGGTCATCCGGTCAGGGTCCTTGGCACCCAAACGATAGACTTTGCGCATCGATTGCGGATCACCCAGGCCCGGGGCCCGGGTGCCCAGGCGCAGCATGGCAGGCATCGGGGTCAGGGTGTAGTCGGCAGCGCGGGTCAGAAACACGCGCATCTCATCACGCATCGGGGCCACGTCCAGCACACGTATGACCGACCGGATCTTGGCACGGTCATAGTCACCCTTGCCCGCCCCCCAAATGACGCCTAGCACCTTGCGGGGACCAAGCGGTACCTCAACAAAGGCACCCAAGTGACAGCCGCCCTCAGGGGCTTTGTAGTCCAGCAAGCGATCCAACGGTTGGGTCGTCAGAACCCCGACCAGATCGCCTTCATGGAAAAACTCAGGCGGCACGGCGCAACGTGGCTGTCACCGCACCCATAGCGATCAAAGTGGCGCCACCCGCACGGGTCATCCATGTCAGAGCCTGGGGGCGTTTGATGGTGGCGCGTAACCGGTCCGCCAGCAATGCATAGGCCAACGCGTTCAGGCCCGCCAAACCGACAAATGTTGCAATCAGAATGATAAATTGGGGCATCAGAGGCGCATCAGGGCGGATGAACTGAGGCACAAAGGCAATGAAGAAGATGATTGATTTCGGGTTCAAGGCCGTGACGGTGGCCGCGTTGCGAAAAATGCGGGCAGCGGTCAAGGCTGGGGCATCTACCGCTGCCACTCCACCCAAAGAACCGGCAGAGCGGACCATCCCGATGCCCATCCACACCAGATAGGCGGCACCAACCCATTTGATCACCGTAAAGGCCGTGGCCGAGGCCAAGACGACAGCGCCCAACCCCAACAGCGATATTGTCATGGCAATCAAATCACCCAAAGCCACGCCCGCAGCCGAGGCGACAGCGACCTTACGGCCTTGGGACAAAGCATAGCTGAGAACCAGAATAACAGTCGGGCCAGGGATCAACAGCAGAGCTATTGAGGCCGAAACAAACGCGATCCAAAGTTGAAAATCCATGACGCTGGCTCCTTTGCGGGGTCTTTCCCCCATGTCCCTCATGGGTTAAACGAGGCGCGAGCAAACGCCAACCCTTCCCCGGAGAAGACAAATGAAGTTTTTCGTAGACACCGCCGAGATCGACCAGATCAAAGAACTCAACGACCTTGGGATGGTGGACGGGGTCACGACGAACCCCTCGCTGATTGCCAAGTCAGGCCGGGACATCCTGGAAGTGACCAAGGAAATTTGTGACATGGTCAGCGGTCCTGTCTCGGCCGAGGTTGTGGCCCTGGATGCGGAAACCATGCTGGCCGAGGGCCGCAAATTGGCCAAAATCGCCGACAATATCGCCGTCAAAGTCCCCCTGACATGGGCGGGCTTGCAGACCTGCAAAGCGCTGTCTGACGAAGGCACAATGGTCAACGTCACGCTGTGTTTCTCAGCCAACCAGGCGCTTTTGGCGGCAAAAGCTGGGGCCACATTCATTAGCCCCTTCATCGGACGTTTGGACGATATCAACATCGATGGGCTCGAGCTGATCGAGGACATCCGGACGATTTATGACAACTACGGGTTCGACACGAACATTCTTGCGGCCTCAATCCGTTCAGCCAACCACATGTCAGAATGTGCAAAAATCGGCGCGGACGTCTGCACAGCGCCACCTGCGGTGATTAAAGGGATGGCCAACCACGTGCTGACCGACAAAGGACTGGCAGGCTTTATGGCTGACGTCGAAAAAGCGGGTATCAAAATTCTTTAAAGGTGCAAATCACGCAGCACAGCAATACATAAGCAATATTCCCATTGGTTGTGCTGCGTGCCGAACCACTAGATGCTAAAGGAAGCACATGCCTTGGTGCGACCACGGTATTCATACCGATTCACATTTTCAAAATTTGTATTTCTTTACATCACCTTAGGTCATAAATCTTCGATAGAATTCCGGAAATTACATTAGTTCACCAGCGCAAACAAACTGTTCACAATTAACTTGTTCCACTTTTGTTCTAAGTCTGTATAAATAACATCTCCATACAACCAAAGGACTATACATGCCCGTTGCCGAACGCACTATTTTTGACGAAAACGACCTATTTTCATGGACATCGATCCAAACGACATATGACACAGACACAAATCTGACGATCGCAAAAGATACCCTCTTTGACGACGGTACCGAGAAATTCGAATCCTTCGAAAACGGTATCCGCACCGCAACTTACCAAGAAGATAACCTCGTTTTCGGCCAGCCAGCACCCGATGGCGGCGCTCAAGCATGGGAAACCATCGAAACATTGTA
>CANMWG010000005.1 GCA_947501555.1 uncultured Paracoccaceae bacterium | reverse complement strand
CGGCGGCAGGCTGAGATGGCCATCTTCGAATACATCAATGGCTTCTACAATCCGCGTCGTCGCCACTCAGCACTGGGCGGGAAAAGCCCCGTCGCTTTCGAAAGGAAAGTGGCTTAAACGAGCACTTGGAGCGGCATTAAAGCGGGACAGGTCCAACACTCTGCTGCTTGCTTGTTTTGCAACCGTGTCGCAAAATCAGCCAACAAGGGAAAGACCGCAAAACTTTGCGACAGAACCTAAAATTATCAAGTCAAAATCGTTCGGTCTCGCAATGTGCTAGTTTTCGAGTATAAGCTCCTTCTCGCGTCACGCTCCAAAGCTCAAGACCATCAGATGAGGGTCTTCCAGCAATAGAATCGCCTCGCTCGATGTTGCAAAAGTAAAGCACTTGCCGCAGTCGTACTGGAGACCATGAATTGGGTGGACCAAGCGCTCGTTCAGTTTGCTCAAAGAAACGTGTAAAACTAGGGAAGTATAAAAGCCCAACGGCATTGAAGTCTGATCCAATGCAGGGATGGATCAAAACGCTGTCAGTAGTTTCATTGCGCTCGCCCCGATACTCGCGTGCAGCCGCACTGGTGTTTGTCGCAAAATGATCCGGTGCGGGATCCAGCACAGGCACAAGATAGGGCATCGTTCGACTAATGCTCGCGTTCACACCGCCCTTTTCATGATAGACAAATGTGGAATTCAGTCGGAACGTCGCAACTGTCACGTCAGCAACTTTAAGCGAATGGATCGATTGCAACCGATAGAGGCCCGCAGACCAAAGCGTCGATGAAACGTCTACAATCTCCCCTAGGCCAACGTCGTCAGGATGTGTCTGCTCAAATTCAGTTGCGCAAAAGGCGGCATAGGTGTGCCGTCCTGCGCGATCTTTGAAAACGGTTGTGTTTTGGCCAACAGAATCTGCAATGAGTTGCCAATGCACATCGCCCAAATGCTTAAGCCACCAGTCTTCTGCAAGTCCGCGAAACGCCAATTGTGCCATTCCAAGCGACATATGGGACCGGCGGCTTACCTGTTTTGATGCGGTTCGCGGTTGGGCCGTCATGACACAGCGCGCATCGTCGTTTTTTGCCGCCCGGAAATGACATTCGCCAGATGTCGGGAATCCTCATCAATGCCAAGGAAGCGACCTGATCCCCACGTGTTCAACCAGCCCAGACCAATAAAGTAAAACCCTTCAGTCTTGCAGACGCCGCGGTCGTAAACGGGGCGGCCCAGATCGTCGAAGACATCAACGTCAATCCACCCATAATTCGGGCGAAATCCTATCGCCCATAAGATGGATGTGATGCCCATTTCTTTGCAGTCAATCTCTGTGATCTCTTGCTCAGGACGCCAGACCTTTTCAAACTCAGGTTCGACTGGGGCATCAATGCTATTTTTTTCGATATAGTCGTCAATCATGGATCGAATGCCCAGATAGCTGGTATCAGCATCATCCAAGTTCTTTTCAAGATCGGGTAGAAATTGGATGCTGCTGCCCTCCATCCCACTGACAGAACCATACAAAGAAACGCCGTCGCGAGCGAATTTACGAAGGTCAATTTCATGCCCACCATCACGGCCGGTCATGTAATGATTGGTCTTCGAAACAGCATGTTCGGGGTTTGGGTGCCTATCGATGGTAATGTCGTAATGGCCCAAGTCATGCATCCAATTGGTGGAATCCCGCCCGCGGTACACCCGCGGCGATCGCGGGGCTGGACCGACCGCAAGATGCACATCGCGGCCCTCAAGGTGCATGTCTTCCATCAGCTGCACCCCGGATTGCCCTGTCCCCACAATGAGGGTTGCGCCTTCAGGCATCTGGCTTGGTCTGCGGTAATCAACCGAGTGCATTTGCATAATCGACGGATCAAGATTTGCAGCAAAGGGCGGCACAATCGGGTTGTCATACCCACCCGTCGCAATCACCACCTGATCAGCTGAGTAATTTCCCTGACTGCTATCCACCAGATACCCACCACCGGGGCGTTTTGCGATCTTCATCACTTCGCAGTGCTCCACGATAGGCGGATCAAACGTTTGCGCGAAAGCGTCCAGATAATCAGTGATTTCCTCCTTCACCATGAACCCATCAGGGTCATCACCCGCATAGGGGAAATCCGGAAGATGGCATTGCCAGTTTGGGGTCACCAGGCAAAATGTGTCCCAACGGTTCACCCGCCAAGAATGGAATTTCTTGTGCCTTTCCAGAACCACGTGATCCAGATTATTCTTTGTAAGATAATAGCTTACTGATAGCCCGGCTTGACCACCGCCGACAATGACGACTGATTTATGTTCGCGATGAGACATGAGAGCGGGGTCCTTAAGTGATTGACAGGCAGATTACGTCTGCAGGTGCTGAAAAAGCGCGGGCATGACGTTCGATTTTGTCTAATTGCGCGTCTGCAATTGAGCAGCGGTAACCGAATTTCGCCTCTACACGGGTGCTGGCTTTTTCCAACGCGATCCGGCAGCGCACCATGAAATCATCCAGCGGATAAGTGGTGCCTTGGCTTAGGAAATCGCGCACGACAGTAGACGGCGAATAACATTCTTCGGTCTGCCCATCGGGCCATTGAATGGTGAAACAGGTTTCAGGCATGGAGTGCCTCTTTCGGCGTAAGGTTAAGGTACGGCGCGCGATCATAATCCCAAAACAAAGCGCGCCCCTCACGACTTGTTAAGTGAACGGAATTGCCCAAGACGATATCGCCACAGACAGCGGCAGACACGCCCCTTGCCTCAAAGGCTGCGCAGATATTGTCTGCGTCATCAGCTGGAGCACTTATGAGGAAGCCAAAGCTAGGAAAAGTGCGAAGCCAGCGATCTAGGTCGACATCCTTGGAGCGGGGCAGTGCATCCACCTGAATGTCGATGCCGACACCCGAAGATTCCGCCAGCATCAAAGCGGTTCCAACGATGCCGCCTTGGCTGATGTCTTTGCCTGCGTGCACAAGGCCCGCTTCGGCCAGTTCAGGCAAGATTTCCATCGTCGCCTGAAGGGTTTGGGGTGGCGTTGTCAGTGCAGCATTCCAGTTGTCGAATGGTTCGCGGTAACTGCCACGCAAATCAACCGCGCAAATCAAAACATCACCGGGCTTGGCTGCAAAGCTGGAAATGACCCGATTTGCATGGCCTAGAATTGAAACCGATAGCTGCAAGGCGTCGGTGTGCAAATTGGTATGGCCGCCCACGATTGGGACGCCGTATGCCTGTGATGCTGCTTTCATTCCGGCCAAAACAGGGTTTGCCTGTTCCACGCTCGGGGCCCAAATTGCGTTGGTCACAGCTTTTGGGCGACCGCCCATCGACAAAATATCTGAGATATTCACCATCACACCACACCAACCTGCAAACCACGGATCGGCCTGCACAAATGCGTTTATGAACCCTTCACAGGCAAATAGATCGTATCCGTTTTGCGTTGGCAGGACAGCGCAATCATCCCCCGGCTGCCCTGTACTTTCTGAGGTTAACCCAAGAGTCGCAGTGCTTTGGGCGATGTCCAATTTACTGCGAATTGAGGGGTGATCCCGCAAGTTTCGGGCGATTTGGCGCAATGGCAATTGCGGTTTCATGCGGCGCGCCTCATTTGTGGGGAAAGGGCCTTCCAGCCAACGAATGGATCCGGAATTGCGGGATAGGCTGTTAGGTCGGCCTCCATTTCCATATGAGGCATGCCGTGGACCTCGATTTCACGCAATGGGGCCCAATGCAGTCGTTTGAAGAGAGTCACGTTTTGCATCTGAACCTGAGCTAGAAAACGGTCACACCCACGGCCATGGGCCGTGCAAACCGCCAAGCGGATCAATTCCGCACCCAACCGGCCCATTCGACGGTGGGTTCGGGCAACTGCCAAGCGTGAGCCTCGCCAAATGCGAGGCGCTTCTTCGTGAATGCGCACGGTTCCAACAACCTGATCTGCTTCTGACGCAATGGTGCTGATCGCAGCCAAAGGCAGCGCAATGGCATCTATTGCGTCACGGTCATTGCCTTTGAAGATACTCTGCTCGTCGACGAAAACCTGTCGCCGAAGCTCGGCAACCCCTGACAATTCCCAAGGCTGCGCTGCCGCACGAATAATGAAGTCTGGTGACAAAAAAGTACGAGGATTTTGAAAACTCATGACACCCTCAGCTTTTCGTAAACCGAAAGGGCGGAGCACGCGCCGCATTTGGCACATCCCGCCTTAACGCTTTCAGCGCTCATACCTGCGCGCAAAATCATGCCCGAGAGCGGCTTCAAGATACGTGACATAAAGTCAGTGTCCGGTGCTGGATGGCTTTCCATTGGTGTCCCAGACACCGGTACAAATGGTACAACGAATGGGTAGACACCGATCTTGCACAGCTCCTGCGAGGTTTCCAAAATCGCTTCAGGCATGTCGCCTAGGCCCGCAAGGATGTAGGTCGACACCTGTCCACGGCCGAAAACCTTAACGGCCGCTTTGAAGCTGTCGAAGTACTTTTCTAAACTGACCTGTGCTTTGCCAGGCATCACCCGCGCGCGCACGTCTGGTGTGACCGCTTCTAGGTGCATGCCCAATGCGTCAATGCCCGCCTCGAACATCCGCTCATGCCAAATATTGTCTTCTGGCGGCTCACATTGGCCCTGAATCGGCAAATCCACCGCTGCTTTCACCGCCAGTGCACTATCAACCATCACCGACGCACCGCGGTCTTTTCCAGCAGGCGTGCCTGTGGTCATGACCATATGTTTCACGCCGTCTAACTCGACGGCAGCTTTGGCAACTTCCGCAAGCTGTTGCGGCGTTTTATGCGCGATGGTGCGCCCTGCGGCCAGTGACTGGCCAATTGAACAAAACTGGCAGGTTTTCTTGCGGCTTTCATACCGAATGCACGTTTGTAGGACCGTGGTCGCCAACACATCCTTTGAGTGAAGCGTTGCGATTTTGCTGTATTCGACTCCGTCGGCGGTTTTAAGGTCATAAAATTTCGGCCGATTGGGGAACCGAATTTTAGCTAAGATTTCGCCCGCTTTGGTCACCTCAGCAAACCCGTTCGCATCCGGTGCCTGAACCAAATAGGGGCTATCAAATGCAGGTGCTGTATGGACGGGAACCATAACGGTGTTTTCACCAACGGTGATCGCCTTATGATCCGTCGGGCCTGCGCCACCGCGACGGCTTTCCATGCCCACTGTTGGGTCGACCAACCGCATTCCATGGGTCTGCAATTCATTGATGAGTTCAGCTTCCGACATCTTCTGCCTCCGCGTCTTGGGTGGTCATGAGATCTTGTGGGTTTTCGATGCGGTGCACGGGCTGTGCCGTGCGGGCATCGTGAACAAGGTGCAACAATTCGGGGCGGGCATAATGGCCCACACTATCCATCATGCGTTTGCGTTTGGTCACCAAACGCATGTCGAGATCTGCGATCAAAATGCCTTCGCCCTCGGTCAGCGGCGGCACGACATGGCGTCCTTCTGGAGAAATGATGCAGGTCATGCAGCCGCCCTGCAGGCCCTTTTGCAGCTTGGGGTCATCTGAGATGCTGTCGATCTGATCTTGGGTTAGCCAGCCGGTGGCATTCACTACAAAGGCACCAGATTCCAACGCATGGTGGCGCATTGTGACCTCGATCTGTTCACCAAAAATGGGTCCGACCAAACTGCCTGGAAAATGGCCAACGTGGATTTCTTCGTGCTGGGTCATCAAAGCGTAGCGCGCGAGGGGGTTGTAATGTTCCCAACATGCCAGCGCGCCGATACGACCTACGTTTGTATCAACAACCTTCAGGCCAGCGCCATCGCCTTGGCCCCAAATCATCCGCTCATGATAGGTTGGTGTGATCTTGCGACGTTTTAGCGCCAGAGATCCATCGGCATCGAAAATCAACTGCGTGTTAAACAACGATCCATTGTCACGCTCATTCACACCCAAAACGACAACCACCCCACGTTTGCAGGCGGCATCGGCAACGGCCTGCGTTTCTGGCGATGGCACGGCAACCGCTTCTTCGTATAATCGCAGATGTTCCGGCCCCTGCTGAATGGGCGGCAAAACAAATGAGAAATACGGATAGTATGGGACAAAGGTTTCGGGAAACACGATCAATTCAGCGCCTTTTTCGGCTGCCTCTGCGATTGCGTTAAGAACTCGCTCTATAGTGCCCGCACGGCTTGTCAGGTCAGGTGCGATCTGAACAGCGGCGGCTTTGACGATGTGATCTGGCATAGGCCATCCTTTGGGGGTGATGGGTGGGCGACATTCAGACCGCCGCCGAACAAAGTCGAAACAAAAGGTCCTGAGGCGACGCCGTTGCCGCCCCAGAAACTTAGTTTTTTAGACTGTCCACGTATCAACAATCACTGCATCGTCACGAATGTGCAGCAACTTCAGGTCCAAGACGTCCTGCGGCGCGATTGGTGTAATGCCCGGAAGCAGGGACGGTTCGCCGTGACCCATCAGCATTTGTAGAGCGAAGCGGCATGCATATACCTTGCCGCCCTCTTTCATGAATTTAGTAAGGTTCGCTGAATAGTTCTGCGCACCTGGGAAGGCTTCGTCGCCCAGCGTTGGGAAACCGCGCTGAACCCCCAAAGACACGCCTGGGCCATACAGTAGCACAGAGGTTTCAAAACCTTTACGCTGAAGTCGGATCGCCTGCAGGATGTTGACCAAACCAATGGAGCCTTCGAAGGCGACCGAGTGAAAGGTAACAAGGGCCTTCTGGCCTTCCTCTGCCTGAACATCTTCAAATACTTTTTCTTCGTAGTCTACGAAGAAATCACCGTCTTTGTGGGCTGGTGTTGTTACTTTGGGCATTGCGCTCTCCTGTCGTTCGCATTGATGTTGCCCAAGGCTAGTCATGTTGATTGCAGAGCCACCATGAATCCATACAATTTTACGATCAATGTAATTGTATTGATTGTATGCCTTTGCTTAATGCGCAGGCAAAACCCCCGACTGACACTCAATAATTGATCTTTTTATGTTCAAAAATACCATTTACAGCCCCTTCTGCACCTGCAAAAATTGATCGCATAATATGCATACAATTACGAAAAATCGATGAAGACTCACGGAAATGAGATGGAAAACTGGTCATTGAGAATCGAGCAATCCTCTAAGCCACGCTATTTGGCTATTGCAGATTGCATCGCCCAAGACATGAAAGATCGGGTTCTATTACCCGGTGATCGATTACCCGCGCAGCGGCGGCTCGCGGATATGATCGGGGTCGATTTCACGACTGTTTCACGAGGCTACTCAGAGGCATTGAGCCGAGGGCTCGTTGAATCTCACGTCGGGCGCGGCACATTCGTTTTACCTCAGCACAGCATCAATACCACAAGGGATGAACGTCGGGCCGTCGCCAATGACCTGACAATGAACGCGCCGCCCGAACCAACGGACCCCGACCTCATTGAACGTATGCGGTCTGGCCTGACGGTGGTTTCAGAAGATCTGGTGCACCTTTTGCGGTATCAAAACCCAATCGGTGGCGACATCGATAAAGAGGCTGCATCAATCTGGCTGTCCATGCGCGGGCTTGTCCCCAATCTGGATCGCGTGTCCGTCACCCCCGGTGCCCATGCAACAATGCTGGCTATCTTAACGATCCTCGCGCGGCCCGGTGATTGCATCCTGTGCGAAGATATTACCTACGCAGGGTTCAAAAAAATCGCCGCGCAGCTGGGCCTTGTTCTCATTGGCTTACCAATGGATGAAAATGGCATTCTACCTGAGGCCTTAGAAGACGCCATTCAGCGTCACGTCCCCAAGGCCCTTTATCTCAACCCGACACTTCATAACCCAACAACGATGATCGTGCCGCAGCACAGGCGCCTTGAGATTACCGACGTGATGAAGCGCCATAATCTGCCACTTATTGAAGACGATGCATATGGCTTTGTCCTGCCCGACGCCCCACCACCGATGGCAACAAGCGCACCAGAACTGACTTGGTATATTGGCGGTCTGGCGAAATGCATCGGCGCCGGCTTGCGCCTAGCCTACACAGTTGCACCAAATGCTCGCGCGAGCTTTGCCATTGAAAATGGCATTCGCGCGTTCTCAGGGATGGCATCACCTGTCTGCATGGCGCTGGCGACCCGTTGGGTTCTGGATGGAACTGCGGATCAAATCCGACGCTTCATACGTAGCGAAAGTGCCGTCAGGCAAGACATCGCAGCGCAAATGATCACAGAGGCAAAGTTTCTATCTAAGCCGCATGCGTTTAACGTTTGGCTTGAACTCCCGCACAACGTGACCTGTGCAACATTGATGTCTCAAATGTCGAACCATGAAATTGGTATCTCGCCAGAAAACGCATTTCGCACGGTTGGCGAACAAGATCGTTTTGTTAGAATTTGTCTTGGCGGGCGCATTCAACGCGAAAACTTGCCCAAACTCCTTTCTCATCTCAACAATCAAATCTGGCAGCTAAGCCAGTAATTGCGGGGCCGTCGGCAAAATCCAGTTTGAGCGGTGGTTTCAACGGATCGACGCAACACTTTAGTCTTTTTGGAAAGATGAAGTGCAATTCATGGCCTATCGAACGCGGATATTTTTCACCGAGAAACAGAAGGCGGACATCTGGGATCGTTGGCAGCGTGGCGAGTCGATGAGTTCGATTGGGCGTGTGTTTGATCGCGGACCGTCATCGATTTACCCACTGCTGGAACGCACAGGCGGTATTCGACCGCCGAAACGGCCACGATCTTGACCCTAGGCCTGCTGGATCAAATCGACGGCCCGGTTGATCTGTTCCTTGCGGATGGAGCTTATGACGGTGAACCAACATCTGGTCTACTTGCGACTCGGTTTGGATCGATGATCGAGGTCGCGATCCCACCTCCCAAAAACGCGACCCTGAGTCCAAATGCGGCCGAAAATCCGACGGCACGTGACTGTCATGTCGTCGAGATCGCAGCCCACGGGCGGATGGCCTGGCAGAAAGCCACTGACTACAATCAACGCAGCCGAGGTGAGACTCTCATGGGTCGCTGGAAAGCCGTCATCGGTCCCAAGCTAAAAGCGCACACCTTTGAAAATCAAAAAACAGAAGCCAGGATTAGCGCCCGCTTTCTCAACCGGATGACCGAACTTGGCCGCCAAAATTTCGAACGCACCGCCTGAATTCCATCTCGGGTAGGGCGCGTTTCGAGCTCCAGCTGATCCATGCAACAACGCCCAGGCAGGGCGAGATCTTAGTGGGTTAAAACTTGTTCTAGGAATGTCCGTGTTCTTGCATTGGCAGGGGACGTAAAAAACGTCTCCGGGTCGTTTTCTTCAATGATTTCTCCCGCATCCATAAAGAGTACGCGATCTGCTACTTTACGGGCAAATCCCATTTCGTGGGTCACACAAACCATGGTCATGCCCTCTTCGGCCAGCGTGACCATAACGTCGAGGACTTCGCCAATCATTTCAGGGTCGAGTGCGGATGTCGGTTCGTCAAACAGCAAAATTTCAGGTTTCATGCAAAGCGCACGGGCGATCGCAACGCGCTGCTGTTGCCCGCCAGATAGCTGGCCGGGGTATTTTCCCGCCTGATTGCCAATCTGTACCCTGTTCAAAAACGCCATCGCAGTGGCTTCTGCCTCTGCTTGCGGCGTTTTACGGGCCAGCATGGGCGCGAGGGTGCAATTTTCGAGAATACTCAGATGCGGAAACAAGTTGAAATGCTGAAAACACATGCCGACCTCGCGGCGCATTTCCTCGATGTTGGGGGCATCTGCGTTGATCGGTTCGCCGTTGATCAGGATGTCGCCGGACTGGTGTTCCTCAAGCTGGTTGATCGTGCGGATCATCGTGGATTTGCCCGATCCGGAGGGGCCGCAGACAACGATCTTTTCGCCTTTGGTCACGGTCAGGTTGATGTCCTTGAGCGCGTGGAACGTTCCGTAGAATTTGTTGACGTTTTTCATTTCGACAGCGGCTGTCATGGCAAATATCCTTTGGGCTATAGCTTCTCGGCGGCGGTGACGATGATTTCGACTTTAAGAACATCGCGGGCCAGTTTGGCTTCGCCGCATGCCCGTGCAGGGGCATGTCCTTTAGGCACCCAAGCATCCCAGACCGCATTCATTTCAGAAAAATCGGCCATATCGGCCAGCCAGATTGTTGCGTGCAACATATTTTCACGGTCCGACCCGGCCTCGATCAAAAGAGCATCAACCCTTGAAAGGCAATCGGCTGTCTGCTGAGCGACGGTTTCACCCGCGCCAACCTGCCCGCACAGATAGATCGTGCCATTGTGTTTGACGATCTTGCTCATTCGCTCGGAAGTGTGGAGGCGTTCGATCATGTCATTTACCCGATCAGGTTGCGGGCGCGCAAAGCGTCCGACATTTCGTCAAGGATGGCCGGATCGTCGATCGCGGCGGGCATTTTGAAGGCCTCACCATCGGCGATTTTCTGAACCGTGCCGCGCAGCACCTTGCCAGACCGGGTTTTGGGCAGGCGTTTGACCTCAAGCGCGCATTTGAACGCGGCCACCGCCCCGATCTTGGAGCGCACGAGTTTGATCAAATCGGCCTCAAGCTCCGCCGCGTCGAGCCCTGCACCGTCATTGGTCACAAAGAAGCCAAGCGGCATCTGCCCCTTCAGCGGGTCTGCCTTGCCCACGACGGCGCATTCGGCAATGTCGGGGTGGCTGGCGATGACTTCTTCTATCGCTCCCGTCGACAGGCGGTGGCCCGCGACGTTGATGATGTCATCGGTGCGCGCCATGATGAAGACATAGCCGTCTTCGTCGATGATGCCTGAGTCCGAGGTCGCGTAGTAGCCGGGATATTCAGCCATGTAGGACGAGATGAACCGATCCGGCGCGTTCCAGAGCGTTGGAAAGCCGGACGGGGGCAGCGGCAGTTTGCACACGATGTTGCCAAGGGTGCCCGGCGGTACCGCGTGGCCCGCGTCATCCAGCACCTGAATATCATACCCGGGCATCGGTTTGCCTGGTGAACCGAGTTTGACAGGGAAAGCACCCAACCCCACTGGATTGCCCGACATGGCCCAGCCGGTTTCTGTTTGCCACCAGTGGTCGATCACGGGGCGATCCAGTTTGGCCTGCGCCCATTCGATGGTGGCAGGATCAGACCGTTCGCCCGCCAGAAACAGCGTGCGGAACTTGCTGAGGTCATAGTCAGCGATCAACGCACCGCTAGGGTCCTCTTTTTTGATCGCGCGAAAGGCGGTGGGCGCGGTGAACATGGCCACCACGTCGTGATCCTGAATGACGCGCCAGAACGCGCCCGCATCCGGCGTGCCCACCGGCTTGCCTTCGTAAACTAACGTCGCAGCGCCGTGCAGCAATGGTCCGTAGCAAATGTAGGAATGCCCGACGACCCAACCCACATCAGACGCCGCCCAGAACACTTCGGCCGGTTTGACATCATAATGGTTTTCCATCGTCCATTTCAGCGCGACCATGTGCCCGCCGTTGTCGCGCACAACTCCCTTGGGCTGGCCCGTGGTGCCAGAGGTATAGAGGATATAGAGAGGGTCGGTCGCCAAAACCGGCACACATTCGGTGCCTTCGCCTGCAGTGATCGCCGCGGCGACGGTATGGCCATAATCGTAGTCGCGCCCTGCCGTCAGATCACAAGTCAGCGTGTCCCGTTGCAGAATCACGCAGGCGTCGGGTTTATGGCTGGACAAGGTGATCGCTTCGTCGAGCAGGGGTTTGTAGGCAATGAGCCGCCCCGGTTCGATCCCGCAAGACGCCGAGATAATCGCCTTGGGCGCGGCATCGTCAATGCGTGTGGCCAGTTCCTGCGGGGCAAACCCTCCGAAGACGACAGAATGCACCGCACCAAGACGCGCGCAGGCCAGCATTGCGAAAATCGCCTGCGGCACCATAGGCATGTAGATCACGACGCGGTCGCCTTTGGTCACGCCAAGGCTGCGCAGAACGAAGGCCAACGCGCTGACCTGCTGTTGTAATTCGCTATAGGTGAACCGCTGAACAGTATCCGTCACCGGGCTGTCATAGACGACCGCCAGACGTTCGCCGTGCCCGGCGTCGACATGCCGATCCACACAGTTGTAGCAGGTGTTGCAGGTCGCCCCATCAAACCAGCGCCCGTAAACGCCGCTTTCCGCGTTGAACACGGATGTGGCGGGCGTAAACCAGTCGATCTGCTGGCCCGCCTTGGCCCAAAAGCTCATGGGATCGGACTGCCAAGCGGCGTAGGTTTCGGGATATTTTGACATTCTGGGCCCCTAACAGGTGTAATTCAGGCCCAAACGGCCACCATCGACATAAATTGTCTCACCCGTGATATAACTGGCCTTCTTTGAGCACAGGAAGGCCACGACATCTCCGATTTCGCGTGCGTCGCCCACGCGGCCCAATGGTGTGCGTGACATAGCGACTTTGAAGGCTTCTGGGTTAGCGTTCACACCTGCCATCATCTCGGTATCGATGGACCCCGGGCCAACTGAATTCACGCGGATGTTGTTTTTGGCAAGCGCGAGTGCGGCGACCTTGGTCAGTTGCATAACGCCGCCTTTCGACGCGCAATAGGCCGGGATCGCGGGGATCGCGACCTGCGCGTTGATGGACGACATGTTGACGATGGCACCTGCGATGTTGTGCTCAACCATGACGCGGGCGGCCATTTGCGTGGCGATAAAGACCCCGCGCAGGTTGATGTTGATAACGGTCTCAAACGTCTCGACATCATACGACAGAAAATCTCCGGGCATGGCGACGCCCGCGTTGTTGACCAAGGCGGTCAGGGTTCCGTGATCCTTGGCGATTTGGCCGAACATTGCCTCAATCTGGGAAAGGTCGCCCATATCGCAGGCAATCGCGGCGACGGCCCCGATCTTTTTGCCCGCTTCGGCCACACCGTCTGCGTTGATGTCCGACAGGATCACATCATATCCGTCCTCCATCAGGCTTTCGGCGCAGGCGAGGCCAATGCCCTGGGCGGCACCGGTGATCAGGGCGAGGGGTTTATCGGTCATGGTTTATCCTTCAAATCCGTAGTCAGTTTTCGCCTGTTCGGGTGTAATAAGCCCCGCACGCAGGTCTGCGGCGACATCGTCCTTGGGGCGGTCGTGGGCGTTGCCGTAACCGCCACCACCCGGAAGGCTGAGTTTAAGGCGCTGCCCATTGCGAACAAGCTGGCGACCTTTGCTGCGAAGTTGCGTACCATCGGTCAGCTCAACCGCGCCCGCCGCCCCCGTGCCGCCACCATCACGGCCGCGGGCAGGGTTTTGAACGCGGTCGAACATCGCGTTGAAATAGAAGTCGTACCCTTCGCGCGGCTCAATCTCGATCGTTTGGCCAAGGCCGCCGCGCAACGCGCCAACCCCGCCGGATCCTTCGCGCAAGTCCTTGCGCCAGACGGTGATGGGTCCGACGTGTTCAGTCGCCTCGACGCTCATCGTCGATACGCCCGATGGGAACGCCGTGGCAGACAAGCCGTCCAACGCAGGACGTGCGCCTGTTCCGCCAGAGTTGAACATCAACACCTCGGCGTTGCGCAGCCCAGCATTGGGGTCGCTGGGACGGGCGGATATCTGGATGTTCCAAAGGGCACTGGCACCCTCGGCAGGCACGGTATCAGGCAGGGCTTTATGCAACGCACCCAACACAACATCGGGGACTAGGTGGCCCAGCACATGGCGTACGGACACAGGTGCGGGGCGGCGCGCGGCCAGAATGCAGCCTTCGGGGGCGGTGATTTGGAACGGCTCAAGCGAGCCTGTGTTGTTGGGCACCTGCGGGGCAATCGCACATTTCAGCCCGTAGCAGGCGTAGGCGCGGGTGTAGACCTCTGGCACGTTGACGCCAAAGCGGCTCATTCCTGAAGTGCCCGCGAAATCAGCCTTGATCGTGTCGCCCGCAATGTCGAGCTTTACGGCCATCAGCACCGGATCATCATAGCCGTCCACCTGCATGGTGTTGCGGAAGGTGCCGTCAGGCACCTTGGCGATTGCATCATGGGTGGCCTTGCGACTGGTCTCAATCACAAAATCCGCGAGGCCTTGGAGATCGGCGATGCCGAATTCGCCCATCATCGTCTGCAAGCGGCGATCACCCGCGTCGTTGCACGCAGCCAGCGAATACATATCACCTACAACCTGATCTGGTTCGCGCACGTTGGCGCGCACGATGCGGAGCAGGTCTTTGGAAACCTCGCTGCGTTCGGCAAATTTCATGATCGGGATAAGCAGGCCTTCTTCGTAGACCTCGTTGGCGTCAGGCCCAAAGCCGCGCCCTCCGATGTCAACAACGTGGGCGGTGCAGGCAAAAAAGCCAATATGGACGCCACCCCGGAAGGTGGGCGATACAACGGTGATGTCGTGCAGATGCCCAGTCCCAAGCCACGGATCGTTGGTGATGAAGACATCGCCTTCGAAAATATTCTGCGCGCCGATCTCGCGGACAAAATGCGTCACACTTTCGGCCATCGCGTTGACGTGGCCCGGCGTGCCCGTAACTGCCTGCGCCATCATCCGGCCTTGGCGGTCAAATAGACCCGCTGACAGATCGCCCGCTTCCCGCACAGAGGTCGAGAATGCGGTGCGGATCAGGGTTGTCGCCTGTTCCTCGACCACCGCGATGAGGCGGTTCCACATGATTTGGTAGTCAATTGCTGATGGGGTCATGCGCCGTCTCCCTTTGCGATCAATCGCAGACTCCCGTCGCCCTGGCCGACGGCACGGTAGGCCGATGTCACGATGGTCGTTGTCTCGTTTTCGATGATGATTGCGGGGCCTTCGACGGAGTGCCCGGCGATCATCACGGCTCGATCGACTTCTTGGGCATCAACAGTTTTGCGCAAGGCTGCGTCAAAGAACTGGCGGGTCCTCAACGGGGCAACGGCGGGGCCAGTGGCGTGACGCGTGACCGGCGACGTTGCAGGCAGGACCGAGGCCACGACGAGCGACCAATTGGTGATTTCGGTGCCCAGCCCGTCGATTACCCGCCCGAATAGCGTTTGATAGGCTGCCTCGAACGCGGTGAGGATTTCGGCCTGATCCTCGTTCGCAAAGGTCTTGTAGGGCAACACGACAGGAATTTCCCAACCTTGCCCCGCATAGCGCATGAAAGCGATCAGCCGCGTGGTCGTGTCGGCGTCCTTTGCACCTGCGCTGACGAAGGCAGTCGCCTCATCCTCAAGCTCGGCCAAGGCCGCGTTGACAGCGGTGGCGTCGAATTGGTCCAGACGCTGGAACAGCCCGCGCGTGGCCTCATAGCTGAACGGCGCTTTGAGAAACCCGATGGCAGACCCGACGCCCGCGCCGGGTGGAATGATCAGCTCCTTGATGCCAAGCTTTTCGCACAAACGACAGGCATGCAAAGGTGCGCCGCCGCCAAAGCCGATCATAGTGAAATGTTCGATGTCGCGCCCGTTTTCAACCGTGTGAACACGGGCGGCGTTGGCCATGTTTTCGTCCACCATTTCGGTGACGCCAAATGCTGCCTGCGCAGCGTCCATGTCCAGCCTATCGGCAAGTGTCGCGTCAATCGCATCGCTTGCGGCCTGCACCGACAGCGCAATGGCCCCGCCCGCAAAATTGTCAGGGTCCAAGCGACCCAGCACAAGGTTTGCGTCCGTCACGGTCGGGTTTTGCCCGCCACGCCCGTAGCACGCAGGCCCCGGTTCAGACGCCGCAGAGCGCGGCCCCACCTGAATGCGTCCCAGAGTATCAATCGACGCGATAGATCCACCGCCAGCTCCGATCTCGACCATCTCAACAACGGGGGTTGAGACCGTCATGCCCGACCCTTTTTTGAAGCGGTAGGTGCGCGCGACCTCAAACGTATTAGCGGTTTTGGGCGCGCCGTCTTCGATTAGGCAAATCTTGGCCGTGGTCCCGCCCATGTCGAACGACAGCACGCTATCCAACCCATGCCCACGGGCGAAATCGGCGGCGAAGATCGCGCCCCCCGCAGGACCGGATTCCAACAACCGCACAGGTTGTTCCGCCGCAACATCGACCGAGATCAGACCACCACCGGAATGCAGCATGAAGACAGGGGCGGTTACGCCCGCATCCCCCAAACGGCGCACCAATCGACCGAGGTAGTCGGCGACCTGTGGCTGCACATAGGCGTTAGCGATCACGGTGTTGAACCGTGGCAATTCGCGCATTTGCGGCGAAATTACAGATGACAGCGATATCGACATGTCAGGTGCAGCCGCGCGCAGGGCCTCGGCCATCTGTATCTCGTGGGCGTCGTTGGCGTAAGAGTGCATTAGGCCAATCGCGACGGCTTCATAATCACCGGCCAGAATAGTTTGCACCGTCGCGTCCACGTCAGCGGAATCGAGCGCCAACAACACTTCGCCGTTCGGGCCCATGCGTTCATTCAACGTCAGTCGATCCTCGCGCGGGACCATTGGGACGGGCAGCGATAGATTCAGATCATATTGCTCAAACCGGTTCTCAGAGCGCATTTCGATGACGTCGCGAAACCCTTCCGTTGTGACAAACGCCAGCTTCGCCCCACGCCGTTCGATCAGGGCATTGGTCACCAGCGTGGTGCCGTGGATCACCTGGCCAATGTCACCCATGGCGATTCCAGCCTTGTCTGCCGCGATCTGGATGCCATCCAGAATGGCCTGCTCGGGCTGGGTGTAATTGGTTAAAACCTTGCAAGTTGCGAGCCCGTCTGAGTGGGACAAGGCTACGTCGGTAAACGTGCCACCGATATCAACGCCAACGCGGTTCATCAGATTGCTTTCCAGATTTGATTGGCCGTAAAGGCGGATTGGTAAATGCGCGACATGATCGGGGCTGATGTCGCAGTGCTAAGTTCGGTCATCGGCAGGGGCAGGTCGGCGCGATCCATACCCATCAGCAAGCCCGCGATGGTTTCACCGAACATTGTGCCCGTAGTGATCCCGCGCCCATTGTAGCCGATTGGGGTGAACAGGTTGGTGGCCAGCTCGTAGATGCGCGGGAGGTGATCGGGCGTCATGGCGATCTGACCGTGCCAGGCCTGTTCGAATTCGACCGGGCCAAGGGTCGGGAAAATCCGCGCGATTTGCTTGCGCGCCCAACGGTTCGAAAGACCGCGATCCTTGCTGCCGATGACCTTACCCATCGACCCGACCAGCAGGCGGTTGAATGCATCACGCCGGATATTGAACATGATCTGGCCGGTATCCCATAGACCCTGTTTGCCAGGTAAAATGTGATCCGCCTCGGGTCCCATCGGTTTAGTGGCCAGCTGGAAATAGTGGATCATCGTGAACACGCGGTTCAGGTCGGGCCAGAGTTCATCCGTATAGGCATTGGTGCCCAATACGACCGCTTTGGCTGTAACGACTCCTTGGTTTGTCTCGACCTTCCACAGATCGCCATCGCGGTTCAGTTTGGTCCCGCGCACGCCCGTGCTGATCTTCGCGCCCGCGCCAAGGGCTGCGCGTGCAAGTCCGCGACAATAGCCCATCGGGTTGATCGTGCCGCAGCGCTGATCCAGCAGGCCGCCGTAAAAATGGTCGGTGCCGATCATTTCGCTCACTTCTGCACGGCTCAAAAGATCGACGGGTTCACCCAGACGCTGCCATTCTTTATGGCGTTCTTTCAGCTCCACAAATCCGCCCGGACCGTGAGCGGCGTGGATCGTGCCGGTGCGCGTGACCTCGCACTGCATCTGATACTTTTCGATGAGCGAGAACACATATTCAGGCCCGCTGCCAAATTTCCTGATAAAGCGCGGCCCATAAACCGTGCCCAGCTTTTCGCACACTTTTTGTGGCGGCAACCACAAAGCCGCGTTGACCAGCCCGCAGTTGCGCCCCGATCCGCCAAATCCGATTTGCTCTGCCTCAAGGACATGGGCGGACAGGCCCTTTTCGGCACAATGAAGGGCTGTCGACAAGCCGGTAAATCCACCGCCCACGATTGCGACATCGACGGTGCTGTCTGCCTCCAGTGGGGCGTGGTAATCTTGCTCTTTGGCGGAAGCATCCCAAAGCGAAATCGCGTCTTTCTCGGTCATGTTATGATTCCTCGCAGAGCTGGCTTTGAGCGGTCTGTGAAAAGGTTGCACCACCCGCCTTATCGTGTCAACATTCGAAATACATGTTCTATATATCAATACAAAGGCACAGCAATGACCAAACTTAAACTCTCGTCCAGCGAAATGGTCGCGAACGCACGTGCGCGCATTGAAGAGGTCGAAACCTCTGATTTAATCGGAATGTTGGATGATCCAAATGTTGTGGTCGTCGATATTCGCGATATTCGCGAGCGTCAGCGCGGCGGTTATATTCCGGGCAGTTTCCACGCCCCGCGCGGTATGATCGAATTCTGGGTGGACCCGGACAGCCCGTATTTCAAAGACATCTTTGCGCAAGAGGGCAAGAAATTCGTATTTCACTGTGCGTCGGGGTGGCGCTCTGCGATCACGACAGCAACGTTGCAGGACATGGGGTTTGACGCGGCCCATCTGAAAGAAGGTTTCTCAACCTGGGAAAAACAGGGTGGCCCTGTCGAATTTCCCGAGCCGAAATCCTAATTGCGGCCCAACTTGGCCGACAGGCTGTTGGCGGCGTGGGACACCAGGCCGCCAAAGCGATCAATACCGTCTTCGGGCAGATTGATGTCGGGCAGCGAAATGCCCAAGGCGCCTACAGCTTCCCCGCCGGGCAGAACAATTGCCGCGCCAAAGCTGACAATGCGATCCCGAAATTCGCCTGTGTCGTAGGCGTAGCCACGTTTCAGCGTCAGAGCGATATCAGCCTCAAGGGCGGCCATATCTGTCAATGTCTTGTCCGTGTGATGGGTCAGTGCGCCCTTGATCTGGTCGCGCAACTTGGCAAATTCCGCGGCCAGCAGCGCTTTGCCAGTGCCGACACAGTGCAAAGGGGCGGTGTCGCCAATCGTGTTCCAAGATCGAATCGGTTTTTGGCTGTCGACTTTGTCGATGTAGACCACGCTCAAGTTTTCGCGCACGGCCAGATAAACGGCCTCACCTGTCTCGTTCGAGAGAAACGAAAGCTCGGGTGCTGCGAGTTCGCGCAGATTCAGGTTTTCAACAGAGGCACGCCCGACACGCCAGGTCTTCAAAGTCGCGGAATAGGTTTTATCTTCGCGACGCTGCACATACCCCAACAAGGTCAGAGTTTGTAAAAGGCGAAAGGTGTTGGACTTTGTCAGCCCCAGTTCTTTTGATAATTCCGTCACGCCTTTGCCGGTTTGCGCCCCCACGAGGTTCTCAAGAATTGCCAAGCCTTTCGACAGGGTGGAATCAACTTTGGGTTCTTTGGGAATGGGCGCACTTATATCATCGGATGTTTTCATAATGTTTTGCTATCAGCTAAATCCCCGGTTCGAAAGGCGGTGGATCATGAACGGTAATCGCGGGCACCGGACGCTCAAACAGGCGCATCTGCACCATCGCGGAATGTGCTGCGGGCGACTGGGTCAAAGATGATGTCCGCAGATCATGGGTCAACACATTGGGATTGCCGTGGCGGTCACGGTTTTGTGGCGCGTCGTAGTCGGGATCAAACCATGCGCCGGTGCACAGGAAAATGCAGCCTTGCATCACCTCGTCCGTGATCTTTGCCCCTGCAAGGCATCGCCCGCGCGTGTTGAATAGCTCCACTACATCGCCGTCCTTAATCCCCCGCCCTTTCGCGTCATGGGGATGGATCAAAACCGGCTCACGCCCCGCGATTTTCTGGCTAAGGCTGAAGGCACCGTTATCAAGCTGACTATGAAGCCGGGTACCCGGTTGCCCCGACAGCATCGCCAAGGGGAACGCGCCCTTGGTGTCTTCAACAGTGTCACGCGGCGGTTGCCAAATAGGATGGCCCGCGCAATCGGGCAAATTGAACCCAGCGATGGTATCCGAAAACAGTTCGATCCGACCGCTCGGCGTCGGAAGGGCTGCCGCCATTGGGTCGGCGCGAAAATTAGCCAGAAACACTTGATTTGGGTTGGGGTCCGGCAAGTCAATCACGTCGCCGCTTAGAAAAACGTCCCAATTGGGCAGGGTGATACCGTTGTCCGCCGCGCGGTCCCTTGTGGTTTGCCAGATGTCGCGCAGCCATGCGTCACTGGTTTTGCCATCTGTGAACGCATCCGCGTCACCCAGCCGCGCAGCGAGATCGGCGTAGATGTCATGTTCGACCCGCACATCGGCAGGGGGCGGCACAAGGCGCGGCATTGGGATCAGCGCATTGTCGGACTTTCCCGCGCCAAAATCGGTGCGCTCCTGCGGTGCGGCTACAGGCAGGACGATATCCGCGTGGCGCGCGGTGGCGGTCCAGTTCATCTCGTTTACGATCACCGTGTCTGGCGTTTGGAACGCGTCGTGCAGGCGGTTGAGGTCTTGGTGATGATGAAACGGGTTGCCCCCGGCCCACCAGACAAGCCGCGCATCGGGGAAGGTCCGCGTTTCACCCTGAAAGGAATAGGGGCCGCGCGGGTTGAGCAGCATGTCACTGATCATCGCGACGGGGATGAAATCCTCCACCGCGTTCTTGCCTTGAGAAAATGTGCCCCACCGAAATGGGCGTTCCATGTTTCCGATGTTGCCGTTGACCCCATAACCAACGGTGTATCCACCCCCTGGAAGGCCAACCTGCCCCAGCATCGCGGCGAGGGTGACGGCCATCCATATGGGCTGTTCGCCAAAATCCGTACGCTGCACCCCTGCGGCCACGTTGATCATCGTGCGGCTGGCGGCCATGCGCCGCGCAAGGATGCGGATCATGGTGTCATCCACCCCAGTGATCCCCGCCGCCCACTTTGCATCTTTGGGCTGGCCGTCGCTTTCGCCCAGCAGATAGGATCGAATTGCATCAAAGCCGGTCGTGTAGGTCTCAAGAAAGCCGAGATCACAGAGGTTTTCGACAATCAAAGTATGTGCCAAACCCATCATCAGCGCTGTGTCTGTTCCCGGCCGCACAGGCATCCAGTCCGCTTGCAACATGTCCGCTGCATCGCTGCGTAGCGGGCTGATGTTGACGAAACACACACCGGCCTTCACGCAGGCGGCAAGGTTGTCGGACATGCGGTGTTTGCTGATCCCACCATCGCTGACTTGCGTATTGCGTAAGGCCATCCCGCCGAACATCACCACCAGATCGCTGTGGTCCGCGATCACAGACCAACGGGTCGCCTGCGCCACATGATCGCGGTAAGGACCAACAATATGGGGCATCAGACCAAGGGCGGCGTTGTAGCTGTAATTCCCTTCGGATCGCACAAACCCACCTTGCGTGTTCAAAAACCGCTTTAGCTGGCTTTGCGCGTGATGAAAACGGCCTGCGCTGGACCAGCCGTAAGACCCTGCGAAGATGGATGAGTTGCCGTGCTGTTCGCGCACGCGGGTCAATTCCTGCGCGATAGCGTCGAGCGCGACATCCCAGCTGACCTCAACAAAACTGTCCCGCCCGCGTGCGACCGCTTTCGGCGTTCCTGCCAGCCAGCTTTTACGGATCGCAGGGCGCAGCACGCGCGCTTTGCCATGCAAGCTGCCTGCGATGTTGCTGTTGATCGGTGATGCAGCCGGATCACTGTCATGCCCGTCCACAGCGAGCACGCGATCCCCTTGGATCGTCGCAACACCAATACCCCAATGGCTCGCCGTAAGTTTCTTCACACTCTTGTCCGTTCAATTGTAATGTGCTGACATACAAAACATGAATGCCAAATATTGACACGCTGCACTCTGACTGCCATCGTTTGAAAATACAATACCGCGAGTATGCCATGTCTTCACCCCGATCAAACACCGCCGATGATCTGGTCCAGCTGGGCCGCCCCGACCGCTTTGATGGCCGTCACGTCAACATGCCGCTAGAGCTGGGATCGACCATTGTGTTCGACACCCTTGCGGCATTCGAGGCCGCCCGCGATGCGCGTTATGAAACGGGCACCATGTACTATGGCCGTTACGGCAACGACGCCAGCTTCAAGCTTGAAACCATGTTGGCTGAACTGGAGGGTGCGGACAATGTGACGCTCACGTCCTCTGGCGTGGCAGCAATCACGATGGCCTTGATGAGTTTTGTTAGCCCCGGCGCTCACTTGCTGGTGGCCGATCACGTCTACGGCAACACGCGGGTGTTTTGTGACGGCGTGCTGACCCGCATGGGGGTTCAGGTCAGCTATTTCGATCCGATGATCGGCGCGGGCGTGGCAGATCTGATCCGAGACACGACTTGCGCGATCATGTTCGAGGCCCCCGGATCCGGCACCTTCGAAGTCCCGGACGTCCCTGCGATTACCGGGGCCGCGCGCGCCGCTGGCGTGCCGACGATCCTTGACGGCACATGGGCGACGCCGATCTTTTGCCAACCTTTGGCGCTTGGCGTGGATGTGGTGATTGCGTCGATGTCAAAATACCTCAGTGGACATTCCGATTGCATGTTGGGCATGATCGCCTGCACCGCCGATCACACGGCTGTAATCCGCAAGACCACCTTCGCCTTTGGCGACAAAACCGGCGGGCAAGAGGTCTTCCTGGCTTTGCGCGGGCTGCGGACGCTGAAAATGCGGATGGAACATTTCGACAAAGCGGGCCGTGACATGGCCGCCTGGTTTGCACAACAGCCGCAGGTCAAAACCGTCCTGCATCCTGCGTTTGACACCTGTCCCGGTCACGCCCATTGGGCCCGCGATTTCAGTGGGGCGGCGGGCCTGTTTGGCGTTGTGTTTCACCCCTGCTCCGATGAGCAGGTGCGCGCGTTTGTTGATGCGCTCAACCACTTCGGTATCGGGGTCAGCTGGGGTGGCTATGAAAGCCTTGTTTTACCCGTTACGCCACAGCGCAGTGCGGGCACGTGGGATGAAGACGGGCAGCTGGTCCGGTTTAACATCGGGCTTGAAGCCCCTGACACCCTCAAGGCGGACCTTGCGGCCGCCCTTCCCCACCTTAAAACCGCAGCGGAGTAACCTATGCACAACAAGATCGACCATTTTGCCATCGGGGCCGCCACGCTCGACCAAGGGGTTGCGGCCATGGAAACCGCCCTTGGCGTCACTGTGCCTCGTGGCGGCAAACACGACGCGATGAGCACGCACAACTGCGTCATGCAGTCCGGTAAAGAGAGTTTCTTTGAGCTGATCGCGATTGATCCGGACGCCCCCGCCGATCCGGGCCGCGTTCGTTGGTTCACGCTGGACGACCCCAAGACGCAGGTAAGGATTGCCGACCGACCGCGCGCCCTGTGCTGGGTTGTCGGCACCGATGATCTGGACGCCGTGATCGCCGCAAGCCCCGTTGATTTGGGCGAGGTGGTTTTGTTTACACGCGGTGATCGGTCTTGGCGGCTGACCGTGCCCAAGGACGGACATTTGCCCATGGGTGGGCTGCTGCCTGCATTTATCGAATGGTCCCCCGGCCCGCACCCGAGCATGGGGCAGCAGGACCTTAGGGTTACGCTGGAAGAGGTGCAACTGTCCCACCCGGACCCCGATGAACTGACCAGCATCTTGCAAACGCTTCAGGTCGATCATTTGTGCACCGTGACGCAGGGCAATGCGGCGCTGTCCTTTGCTCTCAACACGCCGAAAGGCCAAGTCATCCTTGATTAATGATCAGGCATGGGATGGCGTCGGTCGCCCCATGTCTTTCGCGTTATGTCAGGAGCTGATGTAGCCTGCGACAATTGCGATGAATGCGCCGATGTGGACTACCATGATCGCGCGGTCCTTCCAAAGAAGACCGACAAGAAACCACAAAATGATCCCCACCATGAACGCAAAAATATTCCATGGCACGATGTTCAGCCCCGTCAGGCCGTAGCCGATGAGCTGGATCGCCGTGGCGACCCATTTCAGGATATCGACAGGTTTCATCTGGGGTCCATTCAGGTCATCGAACTCTGCATGTGGTAAATTTCATCAATGCTCTGAAATTGCCATACGGCCTTTCAGATACTCGCCGTATTGACCGAGCGAGAAGATGAAAATCCAATAGATCGCCGCGACGAATAAGAAGACCTCGATGTAATAAGGCGCCCATTCTGCTGTACCGAAGGCGGTTTTGCCCGAGGCGAGGATATCAAAGAAGCCAATGATCGTGACAATCGCCGTTTCCTTAAACGTCACGACAACCATGTTGATCGTGCTGGGCAACACGTGGCGGAAGACCTGTGGCAACACGATGCGGCCCAGAATGCACCAATAGCTGATGCCAAGGGCTTTGCCTGCCTCGAATTGCCCCTTGGGGATCGCCTGAAACCCGCCGCGAAACACTTCCGCCTGATAGGCTGCGAAGAACAGCGCAAAGCCAAAGATCACCCGCCAAATTTTGTCGCCTTCCAGCCATGTGGGCAGAAAAAGGGGAACGACCACAGCTGCTGTAAATAATGTCGTGACAAGGGGTAGAGACCGGATTGTATCTATGATGATCACCGCAAACCAGCGCACCACCGGCATCTGGGATCGGCGCATCAGCGCAAGACCAAGCCCCATGGGCATGCCCAGCAACACAACAGCGGCGAACAAGAACAGCGTTAGCGACAAGCCGCCCCAGCCATCGGTCGTGACTTGTTGAAGGCCAAGCAGGCTGCCTTCCATCAGAAGGTAATAGGCTGCAAAGCCGACGATCCATAGCACTGCCAGCCGTGTCGCATTCCACATAGCTGGCAAACAAGACAGCAAGACAGTGACGACAATTGCGATTGCGGCCAAGGTCGAACGCCAGTGTTCGTCATAGGGGTATGTGCCAAACAGGATCAACCGGTGGCGGGCGTCGATAACGGACCAGCACGCACCGTGGCCATCGCACAGGTCTGCGTTTTCCTTGGACCAGACGGCACGAAACACAGCCCAACCCAGAAACTTCCACGCGATATAGGCAAGCACCGCGAAGACAAGGACGGAGATAAAGGAGGCCTGCGGCGACCCGAACCCGTGACGCACAAAGCGTTTGCGGGCCTCGGTAAATTGGCTCGGCGGGGTGATGTCAGTGATGGCCATCTAGTGCTCCTTCAGCTGCAAGCGGGCGTTCAGCCAGTTCGTGAAAAACGCGATGGAGTAATTGATGGCCAGAAACGTCAGCATCAAAAGCAGGATCAGTTCGAGCGTTTGGCCCGATTGGCTGATCGAATTGACAGTGATGTAGAACAGATCACTAAAGCCGATCGCGATCCCGATGGTCGTGGCCTTCATCATGAAAATCCACTGATTGCCAAGAGGCGGAATGATGCTGCGCAGTGCCATGGGCACCTTGATGCGCGACCAGATCGACACCCGCGACATACCCAGCGCTTGGCCAGCCTCAACCAGACCGCGCGGTACCTGCGCAAGCCCACCGCGCACGATCTCGGCGATGTAGGCGCTGCCATAAAGCGTGATTGATACGATAAGCGCCAACAATTCGATCGGAACGGAAATACCCCCCGTGAACCGCAACCCGGTCAATGCGGGGATGGTCAGCAGACCTTCACCCTCGGGCCGCAACACAAGCGCTGCCAGAACCGCCACGCCCACCGTGCTGCCAAACCAGATCGCCAGACCCCGCCACAGCGACACTTGGGCGATGACGAATCCGATCCCGATAGCGGCAGAGGCGAGCAACAGACCAACCGCCCCCGAAGGAGAGACATTCAAACCAGGCAACATCAGGCCGCGCCCGGACAGGAAGGCGACATCGGCGATATTGATCGCCTGACGGGGGCCCCCCAAATGGATCAGCATCGCATAGAGAAAGATCGCCTGAAGAATGAGGGGGATATTTCGGAAAATCTGAACATAGACATTGGCCGCAAAGCTAAGCGCGGGATGGCGCGCATCGCGCAGGGTCCCGACGATAAACCCGAAAAACGTGGTTGTGATGATGCAGATGAAGCCAACGAACAATGTGTTCAGAAGGCCAATGAACAGTGTGTAATAGTACCTATCATCGATGGAGCGTTCGATCAGGCTAAAAGAGTAATCCCAGCCCGTGTCACGTTCCAGAAATGAAAACCCGCTTGTCATGTTCAGCCGCGTAAGGTTGTACTGCGCGTTCGATACTGCACCCCATACGGCCAGAACTGTTAGGGCAACGATGGCGGCTTGGATAGTCAGGCTACGGCGCTTGGCGCGGCTGCGCAATTCCTCGGCTGTCGACATGATGGCGCCCCTCAGGTTTCAAAAGAATGGTGGATCGCCCCGATATGCGGGGCGATCCAGTGTCGGTCGTCAGACTTAGTCGAGGATCGGAGCGTAGAGAACGCCACCCTCGCTCCAGAGGCTGTTGAGCCCGCGCTCAAGGCCGTAAGGGCTGTCCGCGCCAAGGTTGCGGTCGTAGATTTCGCCAAAGTTGCCGACGGCGGCAATCATTTCCTTGGCCCATGTGTCGCGCATCCCCAAACGCTCGCCCATACCAGGCTCGACGCCCAGCAGACGTGCAACGCGTGGGTTCGGCGGGTTCGCGGCCATCTCTTCGACATTGGCAGATGTGATGCCTTCTTCTTCGGCGATCAGCAGCGCGGCGATGGTCCAGTTGACCGTATCTACAAAGCCTTCATCCCCTTGACGCATGGCTGCGGAAATCGGCTCGCTCGACAGCTGGTCGCTTAGGATGATGTGAGCATCAGGGTTGTCCAATTCAGTGGCGCGCAGCACGGCGAGGTTCGGACCCCAGCCCGCGAATGCGTCGCAGCGGTTGGCAAGGTACGCGGAGCGCAACTCGGCTTGGCTCTCATAGGACACCATCGAGTGTTCAATACCGATTGTCGTCATGTAGTTCGCGGCGAGACGTTCGATTGTGGTCCCTGCTTCGACGCAGACCGTACCGCCCTCAAGGCCAGTCGCATCCGTGATCCCAAGATCACCATGCGCCATAAACTGCGTGCCCCCGAAGAAATACGGCAGGCTGAACTGAAGACCCAGCTCCGTGTCGCGACCCATGGTCCAACCGGTCGCTTTGATGATCACGTCAACATCACCAGATTGAAGCGCCGGGAAACGTTGTGCCCAGCTGAGCGGTACTATCTGGTTCGCATCCGGGTCGCCCAGAATGGCCGTCGTCAGCGCGCGGCAAAGGTCAATATCAAGACCTTTCCATTCGTTCTGGTCGTTGACCTCGACAAACCCGAAATAGCTGCCGTTGTGACCGGAGCACAGCATCGTACCGCGATCCATGATCTGCTGAACAGTTGCGCTTTGGGCAAAGGCCACATGTGGGGCGAGGACGCCAGTCGCTGCAATAGCTCCGGCTGCGATAACATTTTTCATTTCAGCTTCCCAGTTGTTTCATATATCGGCACATTTGTACTGATATTCAGAATGTAAGCGAAACCTAATTGAGTCAACACCTTTTGCAATATCATCCAGTTGAACCTCAGGGGACGCCTGAAGGTTGGTCAATCTGTCTATAAAAACATCAATAGGAATGCTGTGTTCCATCGTTGTATTGGCGTCACAGACGCCGCTGTCAGCGACGGCAGACTTGCCGCTGGCTGTATTACCAAGCAATCGGTAAGATTTGCCTGATACCCTTGGAACCAACGCCATTGAAGCAAGGCCATTTTAGGCCACACAGCCTTTTGAGGTTTTGAACACACGACTAACATGGCCGCGCATAGCAGGCCCGCTTTGCTCCGCTATGTGCGAGCGCAAACATGCAGCGGTTAAAGTTCTGTTTGCAATCCTCGGAAATCGGGAACTTGAACAACGACTTGTGCGTAGTAGACCGCACCGCAACAGAAGGCATGCTGCAATTTAAAGAAAATGCTGCATCAGAAACGGCTGCACCTGCGAAAGTCAGCTGTGTCCCGAGATATGTGAAATCTTAGACGGTGCGGCCAAGGGTCAGTTCTAGACTCTGAAGTGTTGATTGTTCTGAATGGCCGCTTTGGTAGCAAATGCAACGGAGGCAAATGCACGCCGCTGCGACGGCGAACAAATGCTGCATCAGCAAAAGCTGCGACTGCAACAGTCTGCTTTGAGCAAAGCTGCCATTGACCCCGACTGGCACGAAGGTCTGGAGTGCGGGACAAACCGGGCTTTCGCTGCAAAACGACGGACGTCCGCTTCCCAACTTTGAAAGCTATCAATCGAGTGAGTTTGAAAGGTAACTCGCTGACTGTCTCTTCGCCCTTCAGTTTCTCTAAGGGGAACTCTAACACTCACTCGAATTGTGCAACAAAGCCTTCCAAATGTGAAATTTTGACTTGATGTTTCGCAGCCAAGCAGAAACCTTATATTCCAATTAGGAGTGTCAAATATTCTAAAATATGATAGGTTGGAATGAATTAAAGTCCAGACCTCTGAAGGAAGACATGAACGCAAACATCACTCTCAAGCAGCTTGAGGCTTTGTATTGGATCGCTGAACTTGGGACGTTTGAGCGTGCGGCGGCGCGGCTCTATACGACCCAATCGGCGATCTCGAAACGTGTGCAAGAACTCGAGCGCGGGTCTAGAATTGAGGTTTTCGATCGCAGCATGCGTGGGGCCAAGTTGACGACCCATGGTGAAGAGCTTTTCGAAGTGGCTAAACAAATTCTTCTCCTTCACGATCAGATCAACGACATCCAACAGGGTGTTGCAAACCAACCAAAATCGCTGCGAATTGGGGTGACAGAACTGACAACAATTACGTGGTTGCCACAACTGATATCGGCAATAAAAAGCAAGTTTAAGAATGTTCAAATATTGCCAAAAGTCGATATGGCGCGCGCGCTCTTTACGGACCTGGAGCAGAGCCAAGTGGATCTAATCATCATTCCCGAGACGTTTACATTACCCGAATTCTCGTCCGTCCCATTGGCAACAGTGAGAAATTGTTGGATGGCAAAAAAAGGTCTCGTAAATCTAGAAAAGCCAATCAGGCACAGAGACTTGGCAGAGTTTCCAGTCTTGACGCAAGGCCACATATCCGGTTCCGGATTGTATCTTAACAAATGGTTAAAGGATCGTGGAGTCGTCTTTCAGGAAAGCTTGGTCTGCGATTCCATGACAGCCCTGCTTGGTTTGGCAGTTGCTGGACTTGGAGTTGCATATCTCCCGTATGAGTTTTGTAGGCAATTTGAAGAATCTGGAAAGCTTGAAGTCATCGAAACTGAGACGCCCCTGCCCCGGATCCCGTATGTGGCAATGTATCGAGACGACAGGCCAAATGCGTTCATTCAGGAGATTATAGAGCTTGCGCAATTACATTGTGATTTCGCAAGTAGCTACCACAACTAGTGTGTAGACAGAGCGGAGCCCGGCGCCTATGCGTCCATTCATGCGCATTTTCGATATGTCCGGATGACAAATAGTCGTTTTATGCGTCCGTCCAAATAGGTCAGTCTTTCTCCAACCAATAACAGGTATGCGCACCCTCTATGGGGCGGCCAACGCGCTGTGTTGATCGCGGTTACCCATTCTTCAGCGACGTATCAACTGAACGGAATAGTCCAATGATCAAAGACAACGCACTGCTTATCAACGTTATTCGCGACCAGTTTGCCAATATCGATAGTTGCCCTATCGGCGGGCCGCGTGTCTATTTTGAGAATGGTGGTGGTGCACTTACTTTGAAATCAGTGATTGAGACATCAGCGAAATATGCTGGCATTCCAGACAATCAAGGACGGGATAATCCTGCAGCCAAAGCATTGGTTGATACAATTCAAAAGGCCAAGTCGGACTTGACCGTGTTCATGAACGCGACATCAGGTCAGTTCATTGTTGGCGAAACCGGGACCGAGCTCTTGTTCCGTATGATCCGTACGGCTTGCCTCAACGCGCCGAAAGGCTCAAAAATCATCGGCAGTTCGATTGAACACCCCTCCAGTAGAAGTGCCGCTCGCCATTGGGCCGGTATCATTGGGATGGACTATCTGAACGTGCCACATAACGATACCGACGGAACGGTAACTGCAGACGATTATGCCGCAATTATGACACCTGATGTGGCAGTCGCGACCATCTTGCATGCGTCGCCTGTGACTGGGATTGGGATTGATGTAACCGCGATTTCCAAGTCAATCCGCGCTGTGGCCCCCGAATGCATTATCATAGTCGACGGAATTCAACATGCGGCGCACGGGCAGATGAATCTAGCCGCTTATGACATCGATGGCTATGCGATTTCGCCTTATAAGGTTTTCTCGCGCCACGGATACGGTATTGCGTGGATTTCGGACAAGTTAACTGCGTTGCCGCACGAAGCTCTTGTTGGTGGACCTACAGATAACTGGGAATTGGGAACGCGCGATACAGGCGCATATGCCGCGATTTCGGATGTTGTTGCCTACTTCGATTGGCTTGGCGGTGAGGTCTCGGAGGAAACAGATCCGCGCAAACGGATCGAGGCTGCAGGAAAGGCAATCAACTGTTACGAAACGGCCTTAACCGATGCTTTGATCAACGGAACTGGAAATCTTCCTGGGCTCCGTGATATGAAAAAGGTCACAATTTTGGCCGGTCCAGACAATCAGAAACGTGAAGGCACGGTGTCATTCGTAGTTCAAGGCGTCGGGTCGTCTGAGGTTGTTGGTCTGCTCAACAAAGAGGGCATTCGCACCCACATGCGCAAAGCAGATCATTACAGCGGCAACATTCTTCAGCCGTTAGAATTGCCAGACTGTGTTCGTATTTCTATGTGTCATTACAACACCATGCAGGAAGTGTCTCAGGTTCTTGCAGTGATGCGTGGTATCGGTCTGTAGACGAATTTCAAAATAGAAATTGCACGGGCGATGCAGAGTTGTGCGGACTCTGTACGGCAAAAGATGTGCGTTTGCTACATCTTGACCGTTAACCCGCGCTGAACTTCGATGCATGGTTTTTTACCCTCAATCAGTCTGAAATGGAATGAAACGGAAGTCCAAAAACTCGCTAATAAGGTCCGCAAAGATACGATTAACTCCAAGGCGTTAGCGCCTGCGTTTCACTAAACAGCAGGTGACATGAAGGCGGCTCTGGCAACGAAGCCTAACCAAAAAGCCGTGCGATATCAAAACCGGGAGTTAAGAAATGTATTCGAAACTTAAATGTTCTTTGGCGGCGACTGCGCTTGCGACACTGCTAGCGCCTGCTGTGTTTGCAGAAGAATTCATCACAATTGGCACAGGCGGCGTTACGGGTGTCTATTATCCGACGGGTGGCGCGATTTGTAGACTCGTTAATCAAGGACGCCGCGAACACGGCATTCGTTGTTCGGTCGAATCCACGGGCGGTTCCGTGTACAACATCAACACAATTCGCGAAGGCGAGCTGCAGTTTGGTGTCGCTCAGTCCGATTGGCAATACCATGCGTTTAACGGCACGTCCCGTTTCGAAGAGGCCGGTGCATTTGAAGGCCTGCGCGCTGTATTCTCAGTTCATGCCGAACCTTTCACGGTTGTGGCACGTGCGGATTCAGGCATCACAACGTTTGATGATCTGATTGGCAAGCGGGTCAACATCGGCAACCCCGGTTCTGGCCAGCGCGGAACAATGGAAGCACTGATGGAAGCAAAAGGCTGGACAACTGACGACTTTGCTTTGGCCTCAGAAATGAAAGTCGCTGAGCAGTCATCAGCTCTTTGCGACAACCAGATCGACGCGATGGTTGTAACTGTGGGCCACCCGTCAGGCACCATTCAAGAAGCAACAACAGCCTGTGACTCAGTCATCGTTAGCGTGACCGGCGCAGAAATTGATGCCTTGATTGCAGACAACAGCTTTTATCGAACTGCAACCATTCCAGGCGGCATGTACCGTGGCACGGACGAAGATGTGACAACATTCGGTGTTGGGGCAACGTTTGTAAGCTCGACTGACGTGTCTGAGGATGCAGTTTATGCCGTCGTTTCAGGTGTATTTGAAAACATCGATGCATTCCGTGGTTTGCATCCCGCTTTCGCAAACCTTGATCCAGCGGAAATGGCATCTGCTGGCTTGTCGGCTCCACTGCACGCAGGTGCTGAGAGATATTACCGCGAAGCCGGCCTGATCGAGTAATCCAACCGATCTCACACTTGAAGACAGCGAGGGGGTCGGCGTTTACCCCCTCGCTTTTGCGATGTTGCTCGCCACTGGCGAACGAAAACACTTAGGGGGAGTAAGATTACATGGTGACCAAACAAGATCAAAGCACAGGTCTTAGCGAAGCAGAGCTTCAGGACCTTGTCTCTTCTTCCGACTCCGGTGCCCGCAATCCAATCGGCACTGTCGGGCTGTTCCTGTCCATCATCGCGATTACTTGGTCGGTGTTTCAGGTCATCCTCGCGTCACCTCTTTCGAACCAACTTCTCCCCGGGTCGGTCGTGAACAATTCACGACAAATACACCTCGCCTTTGCCATATTCCTTGCTTTCATGGCCTACCCTGCCCTGAAATCCAGCCCCCGTCATTACATCCCGATCCACGATTGGATCATGGGGTTTGCCGGCGTGTTCATCGCGCTTTACGGCTATTTCTTTTACGAAAAGATCGTCCAGTCCGGCGGCCTTGCCGATGATGTAGACAAATGGTTCGCGCTTGCGGGCTTGATCTTGTTGTTCGAAGGCGCGCGTCGCGCCCTGGGCCCCGCGATGGCCATCATCGCCGTTGTATTTCTGCTTTATGTGTTTTTTGGTTCCTCTAATATCTTCCCCGATGTCATCCGCTGGAGCGGTGCCTCCCTGAAAAAAGCCATGAGCCATATGTGGATCACCTCGGAGGGGGTGTTCGGGATTGCGTTGGGGGTTTCGACGAAATTCGTGTTTCTATTCGTGTTGTTTGGGGCCTTGCTGGATAAGGCAGGCGCGGGCAATTATTTCATCAAAATGGCATTTGGCGCGCTTGGGCATCTTAAGGGCGGCCCGGCCAAGGCCGCTGTTGTTGGTTCTGCGGCGACGGGTCTGATCTCGGGGTCTTCTATCGCCAATGTTGTGACCACGGGTACCTTCACTATTCCCCTGATGAAACGTGTTGGTTTTTCATCCGAAAAAGCCGGCGCTGTCGAAGTGGCGTCATCTGTGAACGGGCAAATCATGCCCCCTGTTATGGGCGCTGCGGCTTTCTTGATGGTTGAATATGTCGGCATTTCGTATGTTGAAGTGATCAAGACAGCCTTCCTGCCTGCAACAATTTCTTACATTGCGCTGGTCTATATCGTTCACCTTGAGGCTGTGAAAAACAACATGCCGACGCTGGGTAACCGCGTGGTGCATATGGGGCGCACGGTTGGGGGAATGGCCGGATTTTTCATCGGGTTCGCAGCCCTTTGTTACGGTGTGCAATACCCTGTGAAGGCAATCACAAGCGTTCTTCCAAACTCGGGCTTGATCTTATCCACACTCGTGTTTTTAGCCTACGCTGGGTTGTTGTATGTCGCATCCGGCGTGCCCGATCTTGAGGCAGATGATCCTAACGCCAAGGACGTTGAGCTGCCGGTGGTTGGTGAAATCTACAAGGCTGGTCTGTACTTCTTGCTGCCGATCATCGTGTTGGTTTACTTCTTGATGATCGAACAGAAATCACCGGGCCTGTCTGCTTTCTGGGCGACTATGTTATTGTTCGTTATCCTACTGACACAAAAACCCATGAAGGCCATTTTCCGCGGCGAAAGCGCTATGGTTGCGCGGTTCAAAGACGGTGTTGCGGACTTGCTGCAAGGTCTGATCGACGGCGCGCGCAACATGATTGGTATCGGTCTTGCGACTGCAACGGCTGGTGTGATCGTCGGCACCGTTACACTGACGGGTGTTGGCCAAGTCATGGCTGATCTGGTCGAATTCTTGTCCGGTGGAAACCTGATCTTGATGTTGATTATGGTTGGCCTGCTGTCGCTGATCCTTGGGATGGGGCTGCCCACCACGGCGAACTATATCGTTGTGTCGTCTTTGATGGCAGGTGTAGTTGTCGAGCTTGGCGCGCAATCTGGCCTGATCGTGCCGCTTATTGCTGTGCATCTGTTCGTGTTCTATTTTGGCATTATGGCGGATGTGACGCCGCCGGTTGGTTTGGCAAGTTTCGCTGCTGCCGCTGTTTCGGGGGGCGATGCGATCAAAACGGGCTTTGTGGCGTTCTTCTACAGCTTGCGCACGGTCGCCCTACCCTTCGTATTCATCTTCAACACTGATCTATTGTTGATCGATGTCGGGTGGGCGCAAGGCATATTGGTTTTTATATCGGCCAGTATCGCGATCCTTGTGTTTACCGCGGGCACGATGGGATGGTTTGTTACCAAAAGCCGTATCTATGAAAGTGTCGCACTGATCTTGATCGCCTTTTTGCTGTTCCGGCCTGACTTCTTCATGGATCGCTTCCAGCCGCCGTTCACGGATGTCGAACCATCAGCGCTTGTCCAGGCGGTTGAAGCGGCAGAACCGGGAAGCGAAATCCGGGTCGTCGTCAACGGCCCCGACTTTGACACAAGCGAATTGCGCGACACCACTATCCTGATTGCTATTGGCGACGACGCGCCAACAGATCGTTTGTCGGCCATGGGCCTTTCACTGCTGAACAACGATGGTGCTTTGACCGTGGAAGAACCGATGTTCGGTTCGCCACATTCCAGCGCGTTAGCGGATTATGATTTCTACGGTGATGCATTTGTGACCGTCAAAGAAGTTTTGGCGCCGCAACCCCAATCCCCAAAGGAGCTGGTATTTATTCCGGCCCTTATTTTCTTGGCTTTCATTTTCATGCTGCAACGCGGCCGCGTCCGGCGGGAAACACCAACAGGAGAAATTGCATGACCGGTCCTGTCCTGTGCGCCATTGATATCTCGGATACCAATGGTGATGGAGCTGTCCTTATCGCAGCCCAAAAGATGGCCGATTTGGCGGGTGTCTCTCTTGATGTCATTACGGTCGTGCCTGACTATGGCAAGAGCATGGTCGGAAGCTTTTTCAAAAGCGACCACCACTCAAAACTGGTGGAATCAGCCAAGATCGCGCTTGAAGCCGCAGTCGTTGATGCGATCGGTGCGGCGGCCAACAAGAAAGTTAGGCATATTGTGGCAACCGGCACAGCCTACGAAGAGGTTCTCAAGCTGGCTGAGACCGCCAAGTCCAGCCTCATTGTCATTGGGGCGCATAAACCCGATTTCAAAGACTACCTCTTGGGGCCTAACGCTGCGCGCGTTGTGAGGCATTCCAATTGTTCGGTCTATGTCGTTCGCTAGATCTATTTTGGGGTGTGACCCTTGCAAAATGGGGGAGATGCGTCGTTTTTAGCACCCCCCTGAACCCATTCAAATTTAGAGGGCAGCCCAATCCAGCAGGACCTTCCCTGATTGCCCTGACTTCATAGTGGCGAACCCTTCGGCGTAATCCTGAACTCCAAAGCGGTGGGTGATGACACCTGATACATCCAATCCGTTTTGCAACATGGCGATCATCTTGTACCACGTCTCGAAAATCTCTCGCCCATAGATGCCCTTTATCGTGATGGCTTTGAACACAATACGGCTCCAATCCACCGGACTTTTACCGGGCGGAATTCCAAGAAGTGCAATGCGCCCGCCCATCACCATGGCCCCGACCATCTGATCCAGGGCGATCTGGTTGCCGGACATTTCTAATCCAACATCAAAGCCTTGTGTAATCTGCAGCTGCGCCTGAATGTCGGCCAGATCGTCTTTGGTCACGTTTACCGGAACGACATCAGCGACCCTTGCCGCCAAATCAAGCCGATCTTGGTTGATGTCGGTGATCACCACATTGCGCGCACCAGCATGGCGGGCAACTGCCGCCGCCATGATCCCGATAGGGCCAGCGCCGGTAATCAACACATCTTCGCCCACTAAATCAAACGACAACGCCGTATGAACAGCGTTCCCAAGGGGGTCGAGGATCGCGCCAATATCGTCGCTGATTTCATCTGGCAACGGCACCACATTGAACGCAGGCAGACACAGATACTCAGCAAACGCGCCTTGCTCGTTCACGCCGATGCCGCGCGTTTCCGGGTCGAGGTGGAATTTCCCCGCACGGCTTTGGCGGGATTGTTTGCCGATTAGGTGCCCTTCGCCGCTACACCGTTGACCCAACACAAGGCCCTCGACGTTCCGGCCCAGTTCAACGATTTCACCTGCAAATTCGTGCCCCGTGATCAGGGGCACAGGAACCGTTTTCTGGGCCCATTCATCCCAATTCCAGATGTGAATGTCGGTGCCACAAATGCCTGTTTTATTGATACGGATTAGGACGTCGTCCGGCCCGATCTGTGGGACGGGGGCAGTTTGCAGCCAAAGCCCTTCGCGTGCATGTGCTTTGACCAGGGCTTTCATTTCATTGGTCATTTTATCACTCCAACGGCTTTGCCTACGATATCAAACGCTGTCAGAGCGCGATCCAGATCCTCTTTCGTCAGGGATGCGTTCATCTGTGTGCGAATGCGCGCTTGGCCGCGCGGAACGACAGGAAAGAAGAAGCCGCTGACATAAACACCTTCCTCAAACAGGCGCGCGGCCATGTCTTGCGCTAAATGCGCTTCACCCAGCATGACGGGGATGATCGGATGTTCGCCAGGCAGTAAGTCGAACCCCAAACGGGTAAGTCCGGCACGCCAATAGGCGGCGTTTTCGAACAATTGTGTGCGCAGCTCATCGCCTTCTTCGATCAATCGAAGCGCTTCGATGCCGGCGGCCACAATTGAGGGCGGCAACGAATTTGAGAATAGATAGGGCCGCGCACGTTGACGCAACAGATCAATCACAGGCTGCGGGCCCGCGATATAGCCCCCAATCGCACCGCCAAGCGCCTTGCCAAGTGTCCCTGTCAAAATATCAACCTTCACGCCGAAATGCTCAGGCGTGCCTTGCCCGTGTGGCCCCATAAAACCCGTGGAATGGCAATCATCGACCATGACCAGGGCGCCGTATGTTTCGGCTAGTTTGGTGATCACAGGTAGGTTAGCGAGGTAGCCATCCATGCTAAACACGCCGTCTGTCGCGATCAAGATGAACCGTGCACCACCCGCCTTTGCGGCCTTCAACTGGGCCTCTAGGTCCGCCATGTCAGAGGTCGCATAGCGGTATCGTTTCGCTTTGCACAACCGGATGCCATCGATGATTGATGCATGGTTTAAAGCATCCGAAATGATCGCGTCCTCTGGACCTAACAGCGGCTCAAACAGCCCGCCATTGGCATCAAAACATGCGGCAAACAGGATGGAATCCTCCTTCCCTAGGAATTTCGCCAATTTCTGTTCAAGCTCTCGGTGAAGGTCCTGCGTGCCGCAAATGAACCGAACCGAGGCCATGCCAAACCCCTTGGCGTCCATCGCGTCCTTGGCTGCATTGATCAGATCAGGATGATCCGCCAACCCAAGATAGTTGTTGGCACACAGGTTGATAACCGCCTTCCCGTTCGCGGTAATTTTACCCGCTTGCGGCGTGGAAATAAGACGCTCGCGTTTGGTCATCCCCTCTGCGTCAATCTGGGCAAGCGTTTTGGTCATGTGATTTAGAAATGTGGTTGTCATAGCACCCTCCGTTTTCGAAGTGATGTCATAATGGAATTAAATCCGCAATAATGGATTCACGTTAAAGCGCACAAAAATCCGTGATGGCGGATTTCCTATGCCCCTTGCACCACCAAAAATGCGCGCGCCGGGCCATCAGCCTTAATCTTATGAGAAACATCTGCTGCGTAGCGGGCGGTATCGCCGGTTGATAACTTTTCAACAGCATCCCCACTGGTCACGGTCAAACGCCCTTCAATCACGGTCAAATGCTCTCGTGCGCCCTGTGCGTGCGGCAGGCTATCGAGCACACCATCGTTGCCAAACCGAAGATCATAAACTTCGTGCAGGCCCGCTTGTTCGGGGGGCGAAAGAATGCGGATCGAACACCCTGCACCATGGTTGTCAATTGTGGGAACATCATCGCGGCGCAGCACTTCAACACGGTTGTCTTGATCGTCTTCCAGCAGCCCGGCAAAATCGACCTGAAGCGCTTTGGTCAGGTTCCACAACGTCGAAATTGTAGGTGAGGATTCACCTCGTTCGATCTGGCTGACCATACTGCGGGACACGCCCGACAATTTGGCCACAGCATCAAGAGACAACCCCTTGGCGCGGCGCGCGGACTTTAGTCGGGTTGGCAGGAGAGATAATATTGCGTCGGTGTTTTCCATAATAGCGGATGATACCGAATTGCAGACACGTGCTGCAAGATAGAACGTATCTAGAAGTAAATTCTAATCCGAAATCAGGTTCCGCCCGCGCCAACAAATGTCAACGCAGGCGGATTGTTTTAGAGGGCTTGCCTTAGAGGTCGTTTACATCCGCCATGTCCACGCCCAGTGCTTTTGCAACGCCTAGAGCGTAGGCAGGATCTGCACGGTGGCAGTTGCGCAGGTGACGGTGTTGGATTTCAATCCGTGCACCGCCAAGGCTGCGGCCCGTGTTTTCAAACAGAACCTGCTGCTGCTCTGGAGACATCAAACGGAACAGGTTGCCCGGCTGAGAGTAATAATCATCGTCTTCCCGGTGGTTCCAATGATCTGCCGCGCCCTCAATCGTCAAAGGTGGTTCGGAGAAATCTGGTTGCTCTTGCCATTCGCCGTGCATGTTTGGCTCGTACCCAATACGGGATCCGGCATTGCCATCAATGCGCATGCCGCCATCACGGTGGTACGAATGGACAGGGCAACGCGGCGCATTCACCGGAATTTGGGCATGGTTGACACCCAAACGGTGGCGTTGCGTGTCGCCATAGGAAAAGACACGCCCTTGAAGCATTTTATCCGGTGAAAAGCTAATCCCCGGCACCACGTTGGACGGTGCGAATGCGGATTGCTCGACCTCAGCATGGTAGTTTTCAGGATTACAGTTCAATTCCATCTCGCCCACTTCGATAAGTGGATAATCTGCGTGCGGCCAGACTTTGGTCAGGTCAAATGGGTTAACGTGATAGCTGCCCGCGTCCTTCTCTGGCATGATTTGAACAGAGAGTGTCCACTTTGGAAAATCACCGCTCTCGATGCTTTCGTACAGATCGCGCTGATGGCTTTCACGATCCTCAGCAACCACTTGCGCCGCTTCTGCATCGGTCAGGTTTTTGATGCCTTGCTGTGTTTTAAAGTGGAACTTGACCCAATACCGTTCATTGTCGGCGTTGATAAAGCTAAAGGTGTGGCTGCCGAAACCGTCCATGTGGCGGTAGGTTGCAGGAAGCCCACGATCTGACATCACGATTGTGACTTGGTGTAGGGCTTCGGGCAGGTTTGTCCAGAAGTCCCAGTTGTTGTCAGCGCTGCGCATGTTCGTACGTGGATCACGTTTTACCGCGTGGTTCAGGTCGGGGAATTTCATAGGGTCACGCAAGAAGAACACCGGTGTGTTATTGCCAACCAGATCCCAGTTGCCTTCTTCGGTGTAGAACTTCATCGCAAAACCACGAATATCGCGTTCGGCGTCAGCGGCGCCGCGTTCACCCGCCACCGTTGAAAACCGCAAGAACATTTCGGTCTTCTTGCCAACTTCCGAAAAAATCTTGGCACGGGTGTATTTTGTAATGTCATGGGTCACCGTAAAGGTCCCATAGGCCGCCGAACCCTTGGCGTGCATACGGCGTTCAGGGATCACTTCGCGGTCGAAATGCGCCATTTTTTCAAGAAACCAAACATCCTGAAGAAGCGCCGGGCCACGTGGTCCTGCCGTCATAATGTTTTGATTGTCTGGCACAGGTGCCCCAAAAGAGGTCGTTAGTTTGGGTTGTTTAGTCACGTTTCTTTCCTAGTATTTTGCGGGCCGCAATTCGGGCCCAGATGGTTTTCCGTGGTTACGGGTGGAATCGTCTTGAACATTTCAGTCACTCGGCCCGACGCTCGGATGAGCCAGGTCACTGATCGCCATTCCGCAGGCACCTGTTTCGGTGTGCAGATTTCCTAGCGATAAGATGTCGGGCGTATCTGGTTGCGAAAGTACGAGGATGGCTGCCGCCACTGCAAAAAGCAGGACCGTTTCTAGGCAAACAATAACGAGCGCTGCGCCTCCGACGTGACCAAGGCTTTTCAGTGAGGTTTTTATTCCGATTCCGACAATGCCTATCACCAACAGCCATGTTGAGATTGCTGCGAGGAACATCCGGATTGGATCAGGCAGGACGCCTAGACTATTGATCACAATCGCGATTGCGAACCCATAGACAAACCAAGGGACACCACTGCGATTGCCTTGCTCCGTTTGGCGACGGAATGCGAATGATATCACAATAATTACCGGAACAAGAATTGATACGCGAAACAGCTTTATGAGGGTTGCGGTGTTGCCTGCTTCTTCGGAAACAGAGAAGCCTGCCCCGACAACTTGCGCAACATCGTGAATTGTTAACCCCAATAGGATGCCAATGTGCTGGTCGTCCAAGCCCAAACCTTGTCCCAAAATTGGATAGACAATCATTGCGATTGTGGAGAGCGTTGTGACTGCGACTACAATGAACGCAGTATCGCGCTCTCTCGTCTCAGACGCGGGCAACACCGCTGAAATGGCCAGCGCCGCCGAAGCCCCGCAGATGCCGACGGCACCACCGGATAAAACGCCGAAATTGGTTTTTTTTCCGAGCAGTAACGAGATGGCGATCCCAATCGATAGGGTGAAGATCACGCCGCCAATAACGAGGCCAATTGTTTCCACCCCTAGATCGCCAATGTCGGTTAGCGTGATCCGCAGGCCCAGCAGCGCAACACCCAATTTCAACAGATCCGCCGACGCGAACTTTATTCCCGGTGCAGCTTTTTCATCGTCCACTAGGAAATGCAGACTCAACCCCAGAAGAAGAGCAAATAGCATCGTTGGTGCGGCGTAGTGATCTGAAAGAAACCGTGCCGCCGTTGCAACGATTAAGCAGATCAACACCCCCGGCATGAGGTGCGCAACTTGCCAGTTTTTCATCTTGATTAAACCTGACTGTTTTCAAAGTAAGGGAGCAGCCCGGTATTGGGGTGGCAGTTGAAATATAGAAATTCAGCGTCGTCACTCAGAACATAAATTTCATGATATGTTTTGAGCTCCAGATTTTCCTGATATTTCTTTCGCTCGGCGAGTGCTCTTGTATAGATCGCCAAGTGGGATGGATGGTGTTCAGCCCATTGTTCAAGGTGGCTGAAGCTCAGAAAGAAACCTAATGAGAACGCTTCCGGGGCTTCGGTCCCGTCGGTGTTCAAATAGCTGACTTGCCGAAGCGATGCACAGCCAGTTTCCGCAGGGTTGTCGCGCAAGTACTGCATGCCTGCGTCAAGTTTAGGGGCTAAGTTCTTTTGATAGCTGTCCAGTTGCTCTTCGCCGCATGACTCCCATGAGACACCAGATCGAATGACACAAAGGTTGTTTGGAAAGCCCTCGACACGTAATAGCTTGCCACGTGTGTCGCGATCCGTCTCTGCGGTCAGGCATTGATCATCGACTGGCCCAAGACTGTCATATGCTGAGGCAGCAAAGCGATCTCGTGCTGCACCCCAATACGCACTTTCTTCAATCGGTTCGATTGTGGAATAGGGACAGGCCGACAGACCACGAAGGTACTCCTTAAATGCGATTGTCTCGCGGTAAGGCGTGGGCACCGAAAAGGTTTCAAGCCAATAACTGTTATCTGTTTCTTTCGGGTCTTGCGCTGCAAGCCACGCATCAAAACTGTTGCGCCATGCGTTGTAGCGGGTGGTATCAAGCCAATACGCGACCGTGAATATGTTCTCTATTCCTTGAGGATCAGTATACCGTGCAGCATCGCGATGATCAGGGGCATTTGAGCTCACAAAGAGATGGTGAGCAAGGCTTTGGAAGCCCCTTACTTGGCCCTGTTGGCCAAACACAACCACACGAACCTTAGCCACCGAAGAATCCAGTGAGGAGGAATACCTTTGCACGACCGGACAATGTCCTTCAGCCTTGCGCATCGGGTAAATGCGCGTGGGTTTAGCGTCATTCATCTAAGATACCCGCCCAATGGTAATGAAGGCGGTCTGTGCAATTGCGCCAACAGAGCTACCCGAGAAGAGAGGCTGTACCCTCACAGTAATACTAAGGTGCCGAAGGAAACTGCAGAAAACGCCGCAGCCAGTATGATCGCAAAAGCGTACAGGAATTCTAAAGGGGTCATATTATTTCCTCTACGTGAGCGAGCTTGTTAATTTTCCATATTATGGAATAGCGTTCTATAATTGTCAATATTACCCTTCGACCTTTTGAAGATTTTTGAATGTCAAAATCGGTCTACGGCTTTGTTTCATAAATCGGCTATGAGTATTTATATAATGAAATCAGTGATATAACTGACATCCGTAAGCGGCTTGGTAGCTGCAAATTACAAGGCCAAGAACTGGCCTGACTGCAGCCAAGCCCTAAAATGGCGCGATTCATTATCGATCTGGTTTGATAATTAGATGGTGTGGGAGGCGCAAGCTTGTGGCAGGGACGGACGCCAATAGGCTTACAGTGATATGGCGATACAAGCTTGGCAGTGCCACCGGGGGTGGGACCTGCGACAGTGCAAATGCAACCATGCGATAGAAGCACGCAATGCCTATGCTGTCATTCCACTGCGCAAGAATGCCAAGTTACGGAAGCCTACGGTGAACAGTTGAGGCATTTCATCAGCCCCCCGTCGTTGCATTTTTTCCAACCTACCCTTTGTACGCCCCTTCATAAGAAAGTATAGATTTTTCCTATTTTATATAAAGTATTTATATGCTTTTCCTCTATAGTTGAAGCGGGTTAACGTGAGGTGGGAAGCAGTTACCGTGAGAGGCCCAATGACACAGCTCGACATGCCCCGCACTTTCCCCATGAAAAAGCCAGCTAACCATAAGCCTGTGATTCAGCGTTATTCTTCCCGCGTTCCAGAGGGTGTTTCGACAATCCGCGTTGCGACGTTGGGGTTTCAGAGCAAAAAGAGCCGTAAAGAAAACCTCGAGGCTTTTCTCATCTATCTACAGGATGTATTCTCGAGCGTAGGCTTTCCTCAACACCACGACATCGCTGATTTTGTGGACGATCAGGGTTACAGCACAGCAATGGCGGTTTGCTATTGGTTGGGCGAGGATGGATACACGGCTTGGTCGGAAAAATTCGACCTGTGGTGGGCCGCTCATGATCCTGAGGACCTCGGCCACGGATTGTGGTTCGAAAGCTTTTCCGTGCCCCCGCCTTATCGGGAAACAAACCTGTTTCAAGAATACCTGCGCGGCGTCTCTGCCTGTCCGATGACCAAAATTGAACCAATGTCCGAGAGTGGGTATTGGGGTGCGGCTCGGGATCGTTTTTCCGCATCGGCCCATGATGATTTTAGCCCAGAGCAAAATGTTGAGCTTCAATATGACCCGAAGAGAAACACGCTAGGAAAGCACATCAAAGTCTCAGATATTCCAAGCCGACTTTGCGTTATTCGCTCCGGTGTGACGTGGGCCAATTGCGATGAAGAACAACTGGAAAGCTATGAGACCAATCTAAAACCCAAGCTAGATAAGGGCATGGCGTATTTGCGCGAAAACCCTGTGGCCACGGGGTGTTGCAGCCTGCGCCAAGTGACCTGCCTCGAGGCCGATGGGAGCGCTCAAAAAGAAGCGTATTCTTTGGGAATTTTCCTGACCTACGGGCATTTGGAGCGATGGGCACATGACCACCCTACGCATTTGGCGATTTACACCCGTGCCCTTGCTGAGCGTAAGAAATATCAGGAAAATTTGCAGCTTTTCACATACCACGAGATTTATGTTTTGAACGAGAACGTGAGGTTCGAATACATAAATTGCCACCCTGATACGGGTTTGCTGCCTTACTTTACCAACAATGCAGGCAATCAGTAGGGAACTGAGTTTTGCCCCTGTCTTCCACGCTTTAGCGCACAGCATATATGGGGCAGGTAGTCTAAGTGGGACACATATAGAAAGGCATAGCCAACTGACCGGGGTATTCCTCGATCGGGTTTCAAGACCTGCCTTCGGGCCTCAAGACACCAATCAAAAGGAACAAAAAGATGCCAATCCAACTTTATGATGTCCCAAAATCCGGGCACTGTCATCGTGTGCGCCTTGCCGCGTCATTGATGGGGATTGAGATTGACACCATTGCTGTCATGGAAATGGAAGGGCAGCGTCAGGGGGCTGAATATTTGGCTATCAATCCCTTGGGCCAAGTGCCTGCGTTGGTCGATGGTGATGTAACGGTGCGCGATTCAATCGCAATCATTCAGTATCTGGAGCAGACGTATGCTCCCAAGCAAGGTTGGATGCCCAGTGATCCGGTTTTGAAGGCGCAAGTTCACGAATGGTTCGCGATTGCAGCGGGTGAAATGTTTCGCGGCCCCAACATGGCCCGGCTTATCAAGTTGTTTAAAATGGCCGGAGACTATGAAGCGGCCGAGGTCAGGAGTGCGAAGCTCTTCAGGCTAATTGAGGACCATTTGGACAACCGCACTTGGTTGGTGGGTGAGCGTGCAACGCTGGCAGATGTTGCCTGTTACTCTTACATTGCCGTTGCCAATGAAGGCGATTTGGATCTCGACCCCTTCCCCAACATCAATGCGTGGCTGAGCGCGGTCCAAGCATTGGATGGTTTTGTGGGTATTCCCCGCTCTTAAGGTGGAGGGCGCATCTGTAACTCGAGACCCCTAAGACGGGCCTGCACTTTGTAGGCCCGCCTCTAATCGCTATTTATAGCGGATCAACCAGTGCGGGAATGAGAGAGGTTGCGAAGTCTACAAACAGATTCAAGGCCGGCCGCATTCGCAGCCGATTGTTTCTCAGTACCGTGACTTTGAGCGGGCGCAACGGTTCAATGATCGGTCGCATAACAACGGGGCGCCCAATATATGTTTGATCCGTCCTGGGCTGGATGTTCAAAAGCGAAACGCCAAGGCCGCCCGCAACAAACGCTCGCACAGCTTCAAAAGATTTGCAGCGAAATGCCACGCTTGGCACGATTTTTTGATCTGCCAAAAGGCCAAAGAAATAGTCACGCGTGTGTGGCAGATCCATCAAAATAAAGGGGCGCTGTGCTACGTCATGAATGGATACGCGGGCGTCATTGGCCAGCGGGTCCTCTGGTGGAAGGACCGCGCGCGGATGCAAGGCCGCCACGACAGAAGAGCTAAATCCGGTTTGCAGAGCAAGATCAAATGTGATCACAAGTTCGATTTGCCCCGTGTCGAGTTCACGCAAAATATCGAATTGATCCAAATCCTTAATATTCACCTTTATTGCCGGATACTTAGCGTGAAACGCGCCAACGAGTTCGGCGGTAATCGCTGGGGTGAGATTCACGAAGGACCCTATTGTTATCTCACCTGACAGAGATTGCGAAATCGCACTTACATCGTGCTGGAATTCATCTGATTGCGCGAGCAACAACCGCGCCCGCTCCAGAAAACGCATTCCGTCTGGTGTTAGACGAATGCCCTTTGTGGGCACGCGAATAAACAGCTGCACACCGTGTATTTCCTCAAGCTTTTGAATCGCGGCAGAAACGCTGGGTTGGGAAATATTCAACTTCAGCGCAGCTTCGGAAATCGTGCCTGTTTCTGCAGTCATGACAAAGTAGCGAAGGGCGCGCAGATTCACATCCATAGTTTTTTCCTATGCGTTATACAGAAAGTATATGCTTTTCCTGTTAATAAGCCAGTCATATGTTTCTCAAAACTTAGACAGCCAAAGGACGACCTCCCATGCTCCAGCCCACATATAAGTTCGCAGCCTCTGCTATAGCTCTCACTCTCGGTTTGGCGACATCGGCCTCTGCGGATCCCGTCGAGATTGATTTGCTCATGTCGCCTTCAGGATCCGGCCCCTATTTGGCGATTGCCACGATGCAAAACTACGCAAGTGATTTCACGGACAAGGTCGCGCCCAAGGCTGTCGAAACTCCTGGGTTCACTTACAACGTCCGCTATCTTGCATCGCAACCCGACCTTTGGGAGAATACTTTGATTGGCTCCGGAATGGTGGTCGAATGGGCCGCCGTGAATGGCGTTGCACCGTTCTTTCCTCAACCGATGGAGGCAGCGAGCGACTTCAAAATCATCGGAGCACTGAGCAATACAACCAACCTATTTGTGACTTTCGACGATGAGATCAAAAGCGTCGGCGATTTTGAAGACAAGCGTGTCGGCGTTGGTTTGTTAACCCAGAATGAATGGGGCATGCATCAAAAGATGATGCTTGACGCTTGGGGCATTTCATCCGGCCTGGCATCCTTTGACGCGCTTGGGCCAAGCCAGAATATTGACGCGATGATTGATGGTCGTTCAGATATCGGGACCTTGGTCGCGCATTCCAATTTCGATTTCAGTTACACGCTTGAGGCGGGCCCGTTCAAGACGCTGGAAAGCTCTGGCCGCCCCTTTCACTATGTGGATGTAGATCCGGCGAAGATCCAAGAATACATCGATACGACCGGCGCACCGTTTAAGATTCAGACCGTAGAGGCCGGAACTTTCACAGGCCAAACCGAAGAGGTCACCAGCTTTGGGAATGTCGCGTTGATTTCTGCGCATGCAAGTTTTCCTGAAGAGACCGCTTATGAGTTCACCAAACTTTGGTTGGAATCGGGGCCCGTGATTGGTGAATACAGCGCGATCGCGAAAATCTGGGAGCCGGAAACAATTTCCGAAATCGCCCGCACCAATCCTGACCTGATCCATCCAGGCGCGATGCGCGCCTACCGTGAATTCGGCCTCGTAGCTGAATAACGACGGGTCTGAAACGGGAGAGCGGCAAATGCCTGTACCAGAAAATACGATGTTACAACGTTTGTCGCTCTTGGTTGGACTGGGCCTTCTGATTTACATCTGCGTGTCGGTCTGGACCAACACCTTTGGCGCGATGCAGCACTACAGCGTCTTTACGACAGTTGTCTTGATCTACGCTGCGATCAGATTGATCTCGCGCGCGCCCGAGCGTGAAACCCGTTTGGCCTGTTTGATCGATCAAATCTCAGGGTCTCTCATCTTCTTCGGAGCAAGCACTGCCGGAGCCTATCTGTTCGTGAATGCCGAAACGCTTGAGATCACGCAGCCTTTTGTTTCGGCCACTGCGCTGAACATGGGGTTGGTGATGATCGGCTCTGTGCTCTTGGCGGTTTGGCGTCAATGGGGCGGTGCAATTGCCATCATCTGCCTGATGATGACTGCCTATATGCTGTGGGGAGACGTTCTGCCGGATGCTCTGCAGGCCCGCATGCAACCGTTCAACGTTTCTGTCAGCTTCCTTGCCGGCATCGGTGGGCCGCGCGGCGTTATGTCATACGCGCCCTTGTCCGCTGATATGATTTTCATGCTGTTGATCTACGGGGGCATTTTGCACGCCGTGGGTGTGATCGACGTATTTGGCGAGATAGGTGCCCTGATTGGCAATCGCTTGCGCGGCGGGATGGCTTACAGTGCGGTGTTGGCCAGCACCTTCATCGGCATGGTCACGGGTCAAGCCGTCAGCAACATTGCCTTATCCGGCGTGATGACGATCCCCGCGATGAAAAAGAGCAAATTCTCCAGCGAACAAGCCGCCGCAATTGAAATCATGGCCTCTACGGGCAGTCAGCTTTTGCCGCCTATTATGGGGCTGGGGGCCTTTATGATGGCCGTTATCCTTGGGGTGTCTTATTTCGATGTGGTGCTGGCGGGGTTGATCCCGGGGCTGCTTTATATGTTTGCGATTCTAGCCAGTCTTTACGCGATGATCGGTGGCCACAAAGGCCTGTCTGACCCCAAACAACAGGTCGATGTTGCGCGAATTTTATGGATTGCCCCTGCCTTCATCGCGTCCTTTGCAGTTCTCATTGCCTTGCTGATGCTGCGATTTTCACCCTCTATGGCGGGGTTTTGGGGCTCGGCCACGGCTGTTGGCCTATCGATTTTCAGGCCCGCGCTGCTGCGCCCGACTTGGATGAATTTCCGTGACGGGTTGCGTGTGGGCCTAGATACTGCATCGCAATTGGCGGTCGTCTTGGCCGCGATTGGATTGGTTGTGCAAACGCTCACCAGCACAGGCCTTGGGGTGAGCGCAGGTGCGTTGATCGCGGATCTAGGTGCTGGGAACCTTCTGGTGACGCTGTTGATCGGCATGGCTGTCAGCATGATCGTCGGCATGGGCCTGCCAACCCCTGCAGCATACGCGCTTATTGCGATCATCGTTGTGCCCAGCCTGATTGACGCAGGGCTCACACCAATGGCCGCCAATATGTTTGGTTTCTACTTTGCAATCTTTTCAGCCCTCACGCCCCCTGTGGCGGTGGGCGTTTTGGTGGGGGCACGCATTGCTGGCGCCGGATTTTTGACAACGGCTTTTGAGGCAGGCCGGCTTGGCGCAATGGCCCTGCTACTTCCTTTCATTTTCGTCTCCTTTCCTAGCTTGCTTGACCCCAAGTCGCTGGCGTTGAGCGGTTGGGTTGCCATTCTGGGCTTCCTCGCCGCCAGCATTCTTGGTGCAGGTGCGCTCTATGGCGCATTGGCGCGGATGTTAACTCCGAATATGCGGGGCCTGTTCTTCATCGCGGGGCCTGTGATGCTGTTGAGTTATGCGGCGACCGACTGGCTTGTGATCGGGTTGATCCCCCCTGTGGCTTTGACAGGCTGGCTGATCTTTAGCCGACGTCGCAGAGCCCTAGTGACCACCTAACCTTTTTATTTTTGATTGAACTATAGGAATACTCTTCATGAGCACTCGTCTTGCGGCTGTCCACCTCGCATCAACCTTCTTTGATTTGGAAGCTGGTGTACAAAAAACACTCCGTTACATTGATCTTGCCAGCAAAGATGGCGCTGATCTTGTGGCCTTCCCAGAGAGCTTTCTACCCGGTTTTCCAATCTGGCATGCATACCTGCGCCCGATTGATGCCCACGCAAAATTCGCGCGTTTTGCAGCAGCTTCATTGCGCATTGATGGTCCCGAAATTGCACGTACCCGCGATGCAGCGCGCAATGCGCGGATTGCTGTTTGGCTAGGGTTCTCAGAACGGGCCAGCTATTCCGAAGGGTGTCTTTGGAACAGTGCAATCTTGATTGATGCAGAGGGCGAAATTCGCATTCACCACCGCAAGCTGGTGCCGACCTTCTATGAAAAGCTGGTCTGGAGCCGCGGTGACGGCAATGGTTTGACCGTCGAAGAGCTGCCCTTTGGCCGTGTTGGCGGCTTGATTTGCGGCGAGAACGGCAACCCGCTGGCGCGCTATGCTTTGATGGCCCAAGGGGAACAAATCCACTGCGCCTCCTACCCGTCTATTTGGCCCTTCCGCGATCCCGCCGGCGGCGCACCCTACGATCTGTCCGAAGCCATTCGCGTGCGCGCGGCAGCACATAGCTTTGAGGCCAAGACGTTTACAGTAGTGTCCTCCGCTGCCCTTGATGATGCTGGCATTCAAGCCATCTGCGACGGCGATTCCTCAGCGGAGGCGATGTTGCGTCAATGTGTTGGCGCGGCGTCGATGATTGTGGCCCCTGATGGTGCCGCCTTGGGTGGTACATTGTGCGGCACCGAAGGGCTGGTGATCGCCGATGTGGACATTCCAATGCTAACTGAGTTGAAGCAGCACCACGACATGGCGGGCTACTACAACCGCCACGATGTTTTCCGCGTAGAGGTAAACCGTGAACGACAAGCGCCGCTGCATCTTTCCGGTAGAAGCAAACGGACGTCGCACGAGGTCGAGACATCCTGTGCTCACGAGACAGAAACGGCAGGGTAGAGTCCGGTGCTATTGTCCCAACCCATAAGTGTGATCATGGCCGCAGGTCTTGTGGTTATGATTGCTTCTGCCGCAAGGCGGCTCACCGGATTTGGTTTTGCGCTGATCGGTGCCCCATTGTTGTCGTTGCTTTTACCGCCACAGCAACTGGTGACTATCGTTTTGTTGCTGCAAGTTTTCCTTGGGGTGCCGGCCGCTTTTGAGTTCAATGCCGAATTGGATTGGTCCCTTTTGCGGCAACTGGCACTCGGTGGCATCCTGACAGCGCCTCTTGGGATGTTGGTGCTGGCCTATGCAGATCCGGAGATTGTTTTGCTTATCATGGGATTTTGCGTGATTGCTGCCGCCAGTCTCTTGGGGTTTTTCCCAAGCGCGATTAAAATCCGCGCGACGGGGCCCGCGAATGTGGCCTGTGGCATGTTGGCCGGTGTGATGAGCAGTAGCGTCGGCATGCCCGGACCGCCCATAACGATCTATTTTATGGGCCAACTAGAGATGCCCAAAAAGCAACGTCGCGCGATGCTCATTACCACGTTTTCGCTTCTTGCCTGTGTCTCTCTTGTGACGGCCTTTCTGAGCGGGAAAATCCAGCTAGAAACCTTCTGGTTGGCTGTGGTCCTGTTGGGGCCTGCGCTGATCGGGGGGGGGTTAGGGGAACGTCTCCACATTCACTTGAATGCCAAACTGGTTGAACGGTTTGCCCTTGGGCTGGTGTTTTTTGCCGGCGTTCTGTGCATCGCGCGGGGGCTATAATTTCTATGGCAACTATGCGGCGCATCCAACCCCAAAAGACCGGCGTCAGACGTCATATGACGTCTAATGTTACCGCTTTGAAGGCCGACCTGACAGGGCGGTTTCAAGAAACACTTTCGAACAGATCACCTGAAAAATGAGAAACGACCAACCAGCAAAACAATTCATTTCCGCCCAATTCCCGATCACTTGTGCAAGGAAATTGCACGATTTCTAAGGAAAATGGGCCGGTATTGGAATTTATTCTGCAATGTAGAATGCTCTTCTAAAAAAATTGACAATACGCCGAGCCTAGTGAAAGCTTTGAGTCGTATAACCGCCGTTCTCACCGATGTGATTGCGGCATAAAATCCAGCCAGGGAGTCTCGCAATGACCGCTAATACCTTCACAAGACGGAAATTTCTAAAACACACCACAGCAGCCGGTACGCTTGCAGTTGCGTCACCTGCGCTGATTACACGGGCATCCGCAGCCGTAAATCATACGTTGACGTTCGGCCACACATTTGGTGCTGCTACCGAAGAATATATGATCACTGGCTTGGCCCAGTTTAAGGCCGCCGCGGAAGAATATGCAGAGGGCGAATTGTTCGTTGATATTCACGAGGCAGGCAGCTTGGGCGGCCAAAACGTGTTGCCACAAAAAGTGCTGACAGGTGCCATTCAGGGCTGCCAGCTGTCTACTGGGAACTTTGTGAACTATTCCGAAGTTTATAACATTTTGGACTTCCCATATCTCTTCGCGTCGAATGAGCAATTCGAAGACACGATCCAAAAGGAAGGCTTCCGCGATTCCGCCTTCTTGTCCCTGCCCGCTTCTAATGGTTTCCAAGTTGTGCCCGGCATGTGGGCCAACGCAGGTTTCCGCGTGCTTGGTGTTAGCAAAAAGGTCGACCGCATTGTCAAGACACCCGAAGATCTGGCCGGCCTGAAAGTACGCACCAACGGCACGCGCGTGGAAGATGTGATGTTTAAACTGACTTCTGCCAGCCCAGTATCCATCGCGTGGGGCGAAGCCTACCAAGCCATGCAACAAGGTGCAGCTGACGCATTGAGCGTGGGACTTGGCCCGCTTACAGCGACAAAAATCCACGAAACGCTTGCCAGTGCCACACTGTATGAGCTGAACTTCAACTGCCACATCACCACGCTGAGCAAGCGCTGGTTTGACGGTTTGCCAGCCAACATTCAGGAAGCCATCATGCGCGCGGGCCGCGAAAGCTATGCCTTCCAACGCGCAGAGCAGCTGAAAGCCAATGAGGCGATGGTCAAGCTGTGGCAGGATTCCGGCATCGAAGTCACTCAGCTTCAGAATAGCGAAAAAGATGTCTGGATCGAAGCAATGGGCCACCAGCGCAGCGAATATGATGGCCTGAAAGATGCCTTCGGCCGTGAATCCTTTGATAAAATTCTAGAGCTTCAAGCCTAATCAAATACTGCAAGCACCCGGATTTTTCCGGGTGCTTCATCCAGAAAAGTAGATGAAAACATGAATTCGACGTTATGGAGCGTGCTCCGATTTTTTGATGGACCTTTCATTAGATGGTTCATCGTTCTTGCCTATGCGTATTTCTTTCTGATCATTATCAGTGAAGTTGCAATGCGTTACTTTTTTGCGCATTCGACGACGTGGGGCGAGATGACGGCGCGTTATGCTTTCGTCTATTTTGCCTATTTCGCCGCTGCCGAAGCCTTTCGTCATGATGAGCACATCCGCATTGACCTGATCCCCAACCGGCTGGGAACGAAGGCGCGAAAGATCCTCGAAACCTACATCGATTTGCTTTGTGTAGCGGTGTCTATCGCTGTCATTTTCTATTCCATCCAGCTGATGCAAATTCAACAAATGGCAAATATCCGCATGCATGCCCTGCCGGTGAACCTGTCTTGGGCACAATTGGCGTTGCCGTTGGGTTGGGGTCTTATGATCATCCGCATTACCCAACGCTTGGGCCGCCGATTTGCACCCGATCATTTTAGCCCATTGGCCTCACAAGCCGCCGGCCACGGAGGAATATAACCATGGATAATTCTCAGATCGCAGGGATTGTTATCACGCTTATGGTCATTCACCTGGTCATAGGTTTGCCGCTGTTTGTTGTACTGGCTGTCGGGTCTTTGTCCTTGATGACGCTGACCGGCGCCTATTCCCTTAGCAGCCTCAGCACGACCCTTTTTGCCAGCCTCGACAGCTGGGCGTTGCTGGCGATGCCGTTGTTTATTCTGGCTGGCGAAGTGATTTCGCGCGGGCGTATCGCACGGGATTTGATCAACTTGGGCGAAGCTCTTGTGGGTTGGTTGCGTGGCGGATTGGGCATGGCTACCATTTTCGGCTGTTTCTTTTTTGCCGGAACCAGCGGCTCTAGCTCGGCGGACACGGCCACCATTGGTAAGATCATGGTGCCCGCGTTGAAACGCAAAGGATATGATCCAAGCTATGCGGCCTCTCTTGCGGCTTCGGGTGGAATTTTGGGGGTTATTGTGCCGCCTAGCCTGATCTTTATCATCTACGGTATCGCAACGGCTACCTCTGTTGGGGATCTGTTTGTCGCCGGTATTCTGCCTGGGTTTATGATTGCCTTTGGCCTGTGTGTTGCGAACTATTTTGTGTGCAGATTTGGGGTTTGGGGCGCCAGTGAACGCACCGCCTTTTCCGGTCCCACTGCGCTTAAGGCATTGTGGCAGGCCCGCTATGGTTTTGGCGCGCCTGTGGTCATTTTGGGCGGCATTTATGGGGGCTTTTTCACGCCCACAGAAGCGGCGGCAGTGGCGGTCGGATATGTGTTCTTGGTCGAACTTTTCTTGGCGCGGGAAATCAAGTTCAGCGCGATTGGCGATATCTTCACAGCCGCATCACGCACGACGGGGATCTTGGCCCCAATCATCGCCTTCTCGATCCTCTTTGCCGAAGTTCTTGCGATCTTGCGCGTGCCCAGCACGATTGTTGAAGTCTTCACCTCTTTCGAAGCGAGCTTTGTGGTGTCGGTTGGATTGATTGTCCTCATGCTGTTGGTCATCGGCTGCTTGTTGGAACCAATCGCGGCTATTCTGGTGATCATGCCAATCCTTTACCCGATTGGTCAGCAGCTTGGATTTGATGCGGTGCACTTTGGCGTTTTTGTTGTGTCTACGCTGTCAGTTGGTTTCATTACGCCACCCGTGGGGATTAACCTATTTGCCGCATCGGCGGTGAGTGGGGAGCCCTTCATGCGGATTGCGGTGCGCGCCATACCTGCCTTCGTTGCATTGATCTTGATTTGCTTTGCGATCGCCTTCATGCCGTCAACAATCTTGTGGTTTAGGTGACCACAGTCCGGCGGCCCGAACACAGTTTGCCTTTAGGATACTTGGGCAGTTAGTTCGGACCGCCGGACTCTTTCGAACACCTTTCTCCAAACATGCACCAAATGACAACTGCGGCTTGTCCCGTGGCGTGAGGAAATCAATGACACACCCATGCGATCTATCTGCTGTCGATGCACGTCGTCAGATTGAAGAAGGCTCTTTGAGCGTTTCCGCATTGTTAGAAAGCTGCATCACGCGGATCGAATCTCGCAACCCCGAAGTGAACGCGGTCGTTGCAACCTGCTATGAGGATGCGCGACAACAGGCCGCTGAAATGGACAAGGCGCGCCCTACCTTGCCTGAGCTTCCCCCGCTTTTTGGCTTGCCGGTTTTGATCAAGGATTTGATCGAAACAAAGGGTCTCGCCACCACCTACGGTTCGCTCCACTACAAAGATCATATCCCCGAATTCGATGCTGCGGTCATTAAACGGCTGCGCGATGCTGGGGCGATCATTCTGGGAAAAACCAACACCCCTGAATTCGGTGCTGGGGCAAACACCTTTAACAAAGTGTTCGGCGCCACGCGCAACCCCCACAATACAGACCTTACTAGCGGAGGATCATCGGGTGGATCCGCAGTGGCCGTCGCCTGTGGCATGGCACCGCTGGCCATTGGTTCGGATTTTGGTGGCAGCCTGCGCATTCCTGCGTCTTTTTGTGGCGTCGTTGGGATGCGCCCAACACCAGGACGTGTGCCCTGCAGCACATTGGCTGTTGGCCATTCGCCTCTTTGGACCGAAGGTCCAATGGCACGGTCAGTCGCAGATGCGGCCCTGTGTATGACCGCCATTGAAGGTGACGCATTAGACGATCCACGCGCCGCCCCTCTGTCAAACAAGACGGTGCTAACTCTGATTGATATGGGGGCGCTCAAAGTGGGCATTTCAGCAGATCTTGGATTGGCTACCTTGGAACATGGCATTCAGCAAACTTTTGAAAATGTAGTTTCAGCTCTGTCTCCCTGCTTCGAGAAAGTGGGGCCCTTGGGCGTTGATTTATCGGCAGCCCCAGAAATCTTCAAATCCATTCGGGTCATGGATGTTTATGCACGCGCTTACAAACTAGGCGGGGCTGATTGCGACAAGCTGGGTGAGAATGTCCGTAACAATCTGGCCTTGGCTGAGAACCTAACCTTTACTCAAGCCGCCAAGGCCAAAGCGGCCCACACAGTTGTTTTTAAAGAATTTCAAAAACTTTTTGACACCTATGATATCCTCATTTGCCCGTCGACCGCGGTTTCCCCTTTTCCTGTTGGGGTACCCTTTCCGACTGAAATCAACGGTGAGCCAGTGGTCGATTATGTGGGCTGGTACGCCGTGACTTGGGCTCTGTCCTTGATGGGCTGCCCGATCGTTTCGGTTCCCTCGGGGCTGGATCACAAAGGCATGCCATTTGGCATTCAGATCATCGCGCCCAAGCACCAAGATGCACTGGCCTTCCGCGCAGCTGCGGCCGTCGAAGCGGCGCTGGCTCACTTGGAATCTTCCTAGTGCCACCTCTGCCGCAAGGGACACTTCCGGGGTGTCGTGTTCACAGGATACGCTTTGATATATCTCAAAATCCTTTGGGAGAGCCGCAATCCATCAGCGCCAACCGCACCGTTGCCCACGATCTAGAAGATTGACAAAAATATGAATTCAACCCTACTTAGGGATTTTTAAATTGTGGAAAGAATCCGTGGATAAAGCAGTTGTAAAAGCGTTCAGCCTTCTCGAAATTCTTTCGAAAAACAACTCGCCAATGGGGATCACAGAGTTGGCCAATGAAGCTGACCTCGGTAAAAGCAATGTCCATCGCCTACTGCAAACGCTCATGACGTTGGGCTATGTCCGTAAACCCAATGACATTCTTTACACCGCATCCCTGAAAGTGTGGGAGCTGGGAAGTCAGGTCATCTCTCGCGTTAGCGTGCGTGACGTCGCGCGGCCATATATGCAGATGCTTGCTGAAGCAACCGGCGAAACGGTTCATTTGTCAGAGCTGTTCGATAACCAAGTGCTCTACATTGACAAGATTGAAAGCCGTGAACCGGTCCGTGCCTACACGCACCTAGGCGGACGCGCGCCCGCCTATTGCACCGCAACAGGAAAGGCGATGCTGGCCTATCAAACTGATGAAGTCATCTACAATGTCATGGCTGGCGCGACCGCCCACACGGAAAAGACAATTGTGCAACCAGAAGCATTCTTAACTCATGCCAGCAAAATCCGCTCGCAAAGATATGCCGTGAACCGAGGCGAATGGCGTAAGGATGTGATAGGGGTAAGTGCACCAATATCGTGTGCGTTAGGGCGCGTCGTCAGTGCCATAGGCCTGTCAGCCCCCGCAAGCCGTGTTTCTGAAAAACAGCTCAAAGCTGTCGCACCACAGTTGATCGAATACGCTGAGAAAATTTCTGCTAACATGGGCTGCACGGGCTCGGTCTGGGACGCATTAGATCAACCCGAGATGTGAAACCCCACAGCTTTGAAGCGAACAAAAGCTGGCGACAGCCTCTAGGTGAAAAGGCGCTGCCACTCTTTGATAGATGCAAACCTGACCATGCGGTCGCGGTCCGCCGAGCGAATGCAAACCATGGGCACTCCCCATACTGCCATGCGGGCGGAAATATCTGGCACATCATACCTGCCTCAAAGCGCGATCTTTCCACATTGCGGAAACGAAGATCATAATACAGAAAATAAATTGACATAGCCTTCTGCGCCTATATTATAAAAACGTGGCCCTCAGCATTATAGGAGTCAATTTTGGATAAACCTGCTATCAAAGCGTTCAGGGCATTTAAGAAACTGGGCAACCGCCCGCCTGCGCGTAACGCGGCTGCGGGCAAGGTCATTTATGCCCTCTGTGGACCAAGCTGAATAGTCATAAGCAAAATTCGGGCCGGCCTTGCAGTGCCCCTATTCAGAATCCCACACGGGCCATTTCGCCACCTGAAAAATGAATCCCAACCGTTTTATGCTGGTCAGTCTTGGCCAGCGTCTAACGATGTAATGTCAAAAGGACAAAATATGCGACCTCTTAAAGATATTAAAATTATCGAATTTTGTGAGGTGGCCGCTGGGCCGTTTTGTGGGATGCTACTGGCAGACATGGGGGCCGATCTGATCAAAGTCGAGCGAGCTCAGGGCGATGCAATGCGGTCTTGGCCACCCATTTCAGAAGGATATTCGCAAAACTTTGCTTCGATCAACCGTGGGAAAAAATCTATCGTGCTTGATCTGAAGTCAGATGAAGGCGTGCAGGCCGCGCGCGATCTGATCCTATCTGCGGATGCCGTGATCGAGAACTTCCGCCCTGGCGTGATGGGTCGCAACGGGATCGGATACAAAGAGATGTCCAAATTGAAACCACAGTTGATATACTGCTCTATCTCAGCATTCGGCCAATCCGGCCCACGTTCGCGTGAAGGAGGATTTGACTTAACGATGCAGGCAATGGCTGGCGTCATGAGCGTTACAGGCGAACCAGGTGGGGCACCTGTAAAATGCGGCGTTCCCTTGTGTGATTTCGTATCCGGATTATACGGCGCATATGGCCTTGTGTCCGCACTTCACAGCGCAAAGGAAACAGGTCAAGGAACGCATATTGATGTTGCAATGCTGGGTGCAACCCTTGCGATTGGCGCGCTACAAACCAGCGAATATTTTGGCACAGAAAAAGATCCGCGAAAATTGGGATCCGCCCATCCACGCAACGCCCCCTATCAGGCCTTCAAGGCGCAGGATGGATATTTTGGGATGGCAGCGGGCAACAACAAACTATGGGCTTCGGTTTGTGAGGTTGTTGGGCGGCAGGATCTTGTCAACGAAGGCCGCTTTGCAAACCCGACCCAAAGAGCCGCCAACCAACAGGAACTATTGGTCATCCTAGAGAAGATTTTTGCAACCCAGCCCGCCCAATATTGGCTGGATGCTTTTGCAGCAGCCGGCGTTCCATCAAGCCCCATCAATACATATTCCCAAGCATTGGCAGATCCTCAAGTGGCACATATGGGCTATGTACAAGATCTGACTTTGCCCAACGGTGTGGAAACCAAAACCTTCGGGTCACCGCTCATCTTTGACGGGAAACCCAATCCAATTGGCAAGACCTCACCGATCTTGGGGGCCGACACTGAGGCGGTCTTGGGTGCATTGAACACCGCACCGACAGCGAAAGCCGCCGTATGACTGCGCCCGTTGTCACCACTACGCTTGATGACGGTGTTCTAACCCTAACGCTTAACCGCCCGAAGGCCTCAAACGCTTTGTCTTTGGACATAGCCGAGGCGATCTATTCAGCGATTAACTCCGCGAGTTCCGTGCGTTTGGCTGTGATCAAAGGGGAGGGTAAAAACTTCTGCGCGGGTTTTGACCTGTCGGATGTGGGCGCGCTGTCGGATGCAGACCTGCTTTGGCGGTTCTTACGAATTGAGACCATGTTGCAGGCCGTCCATCACGCGCCCTTCCCCACAATCGCTTTGGCACAGGGGCATATCATCGGCGCAGGTGCTGATTTATTTGCGGCCTGCACCTACCGCCTTGCTGCGCCTGAGGCCAAGCTGCGGTTTCCAGGGTGGAATTTTGAGCTCGCTCTGGGAACACGCCGCCTTGAGCGTCTGATTGGTAAAGATGCCGCATTAGATATTCTGTTAAATGGGCGTATCGTACTCGCGCAGGAGGCAAAGGCAGTAGGCTTAGCGACACAAATCGCAGATCAAACGGAGTGGCCCGATAATCTTGATGCTCTTGCCGCGCGCACGGTCCAGATGTCGGCGTTCAGTACACAGCAAATGCGGAACCTGACGACGGTTGACACGCGCGCCCAAGACATCGCCTCTGTGGTGGCAACGGCAGGACGCCCGGGCCTTAGGGGCCGAATTTTAGACTATCAACGCGCAGTTAAAAAAGCGCGCGAAAAACGGAGGCAGCCTTAGTGGTCAGTAAATCTCTTTTAGATTTCCGTGGCGTTCATGACTTGGGCGGTGTGTTGTGCGAACCCTTCGCCCCTGATGAACATGACTATGAACCTTGGGAAAAACGCGTGCATGCGGTGCGCGAATTGTTAGCAACAAAAGGGCTGTTGCGGGTTGATGAGCTACGCCGCGCGGTCGAAGGGCTGGGCGACGAAAAATACCAGCGTCTGTCCTATTATGAACAATGGATCTGGGCCATGACTCAGATCATGCTGGAACGCGGCATCATGACAGACGCCGAAATTGGTGCACGTGTCGAAGCCGTGCGCGCACAGCTCGCCTCTGATGGCTGATCCATTGTTCAAAGTCGGCGATATGGTGCGCATTCGCGACGCCTACCCAATCGGGCATTGTCGCACGCCTTTTTACACTCGTGGCCTCACGGGGGAAATTGAACGCTATTGCGGCCGTTTTGCGAACCCTGAAGAGCTGGCTTACCGCCGGGATGGCCAACCGGCCGTGCCGCTTTATCGGGTCCGGCTGCCCATGCAAAAGATTTGGCCCGATTATACCGGAGCCCCTCTTGATACACTTGAGGTAGAGATTTTTGAACATTGGCTGGAGCCCGACGACTAATGCATGATCACACACATCATCACCCCCATCCCAATCAGCCAGATGAAGAAGACGGCCCCTTTACCGAGTACCGTTTGTTAGAAATCGCCTTGCGTGAGCTTCTGATTGAAAAGGACGTAATCACGCAGGCAGAATTGCATAAAACCTACCGGATGATGGATGATCGCGGGCCGCATAATGGGGCACGCATGGTGGCAAAAGCCTGGTCTGATCCGGCCTATCTGGACCTCATGCGGCGCGACGCGACAGCTGCGGCGAAATCCATCGGGTTAGAGCCTACTTGGCTTAATCTGATCGCCTTGGAGAACACGGACGCAGTGCATAACGTTGTCGTTTGCACCCTATGCTCGTGCTACCCGTGGCCGCTGCTTGGCTTGCCACCCGACTGGTACAAAAGCCGCGCCTACAGATCAGATGTGGTTCAAAACCCACGAAAGATTCTTGCTGAATTTGGCACCACCCTACCCGAAACAGTCGAAGTGCGCGTGCATGACAGTAGCGCCGATATGCGCTATCTTGTTGTGCCTAAACGCCCAGAGGGAACAGAAGGCTGGTCCGAAGAGGAACTTGCAGAACTTGTGACTCGTGACAGCATGATTGGAGTGGTCCCCGCTTTGGCCATAGAAGACCTATGATGGATACACCTGCAGAATTGAGTGCTGTTGAAGCACGCCGACAAATTGGCGCCCGCGAATTGACACCAAGCGCATTGCTCGAAGCCTGTATCACTCGCATCGAACAAAGAAACCCACTCGTAAATGCGGTCATTACCACCAATTTTGATGAAGCTCGTCGCCAAGCGAAAATCGCGGATACAGCGGTACGGGCCGGCGAGGCATTACCACCGCTACATGGGCTACCAGTCTTGATCAAAGACCTAAGCCGAACAAAAGGACTGCGGACAACCTTTGGCAGCCGGTGCTTTGAAACCCACGTCCCGGATCATGACGACATCATCGTAGAACGTTTGCGCGCTGCTGGTGCAATTGTTCTCGGCAAAACGAATACGCCAGAGTTCGGCGCAGGAGCAAACACTTCAAATCTCGTGTTCGGCGCGACTGGCAATCCTTATAATACGACAGTCACATCCGGCGGCTCTTCTGGTGGCTCAGCTGCCGGTTTGGCAAGTAGTATGGCCCCACTTGCATCAGGATCCGATCTTGGAGGAAGCTTGCGAATTCCGGCATCATTTTGCGGTATTGTGGGGATGCGACCATCGCCCGGCATTGTTCCATCACGCAGTCATGTGTCCGGGTTTTCACATCTTTGGACAGACGGGCCGATGGCGCGCACCGTCGAAGATCTCATACTTATGCTGTCCGCGATTTCCGGTTTTGATGCCCGCGATCCGCTTTGCTCTCCCAATTTAGAGATTGAGTATAAGGACTTCCATGCAATTGAGGATTTAGCCCATTCGCGTATAGGTTTTTCAACGGATTTGGGTGTCGCGGAGGTTGATAGCGGGATTGCCGCGCTATTTGAGTCGCGCCAACCGATTATTGGCAAACACTTCAAATCCGCGAGCGTTCTGGATGTTGATTTATCCGATGCAGCCGCTGCCTTTCGCGTTCTCAGGGCGCAAAGCCTCTATGCCGCTTACGGGGAATTGGCAGAAAATCAGCCCGATTTGATTGGGCCAAATGTAAGAAACAATATTCTTGAGGCCAAATCACTGCATCTGTCTGACACAGCGCTTGCTGACGCAGCGCACACGCAGATATATCGGCGATTTCAGGCGATTTTTGCTGAGGTGGACTATCTCATTTGCCCAGCCACGTCAGTTTCACCTTTCCCGTTAGAAGAGAACCATCCCGCCGCGATCAATGATAAACCATTGAAGGAATATTATGCTTGGTATGCGATAACTTGGGCGCTGTCTTTGGTCGGAAGCCCAATCGTGACGCTTCCTTGCGGTTTGGACCATCAAGGTATGCCATTCGGCATACAAATTGTTGGGCCCCGCCATTCTGATGCCAAGCTTTTACGCTTTGCCCGCGGTTTGGAATCCGCATTGATGCAGGACGGGTTAGGTCGCGAATCGCCCAAATTTAGTGCATCAGATGCAGTCATCGCCTAGCTTTGCGTTTTTGTTCCACGATATAGAATATAGTTACCTTTTCGTAGGAATTTGTAAGAAAGTTCTTGCTTTTCGAAGAAATTGTCCAAAAAATGGAAAGCAATTCTGCAATTTAGAATAACCTAGAGGGACATATCATGTTGGATTATCCATACGACCTAGGGGCCTATAGCCGCCCAATCACAACGTCTTCAACTGATGCACAAATATGGTTTGACCGTGGTTTGAACTGGATTTTTGGATATCACCATGAAGAGGCCGCCGTCTGTTTCGAAAATGCACTGAAGGCCGATCCAGACTGTGCTATGGCCCACTGGGGATTGGCCTATATCATTGGCCCGAACTACAATAAACCATGGGAGCTTTTCACGCCTGAACAAGTGCAAGAGACGCTTGTAAAATCTCGCGAGGCTATCGAAAAGGCCAAGGCGGCAATGGATGGCGCGACGGACGTTGAGAAAGCGCTGATTGTCGCGTTAGAAAGTCGCTATCAATCGAACGAACCAGTGCCTGATCTTTATACTTGGTCCGCCGCATACGCGAATGAAATGCGGGACGTTTACACCACATTTCCTGACGATTCCGATGTCGCAACATTATTTGCCGAAGCTATGATGAACAGAACGCCATGGCAAATGTGGGACCCGCGTACCGGTCAGCCAAATCCGGCAGGTGACACACTAGAATGTCGCCGTGTGCTGGAAGAGGGAATAGCCAAAGTTGAGGCCGCTGGTCCTGCCCGACACCCGGGACTTTTGCACCTCTACATTCACCTAATGGAAATGTCCGCTGTCCCCGAAGTAGCTCTGCGATGTGCAGACGAGCTACGCGAAATGGTTCCATCGGCCGGCCACTTGGCCCACATGGCGACGCATATCGACGTGTTGTGCGGTAATTATCAGGACGTCGTAACATGGAACCAAAAAGGGATCATCGCAGACGAGATTTACTGGGAAAAATCCGGTGCGATGAATTTCTATTCTATGTACCGCGTCCATAACTACCACTTCAAACTTTACGGTGCGATGTTCCTTGGGCAATACCGTCCAGCGATCGAAGCTGTTGAAGGTATGATGAAAACCATTCCTGATGAGCTAATCCGTTGTGAAGATCCTCCCATGGCTGATTGGCTCGAAGGCTACATGTCGATCAAGACTCATGCGTTGATCCGCTTTGGTCGTTGGCAGGAATTGATTGATGACCCTTTGCCTGAACATGCAGATGACTATTCCATGACCACCGCTCTCAACTGGTACGGTAAAGGAATTGCCTATGCGGCGTTAAAACAGCACGATAAAGCCGATCAGGCGCGTCTGAGCTTTGAAGCTGCGGCGGCAAAGGTTCCAGAAACACGGCACATTCATGTTGTAACCTGCGTACAGATTCTCGAAGTTGCGCGTGAAATGTTGAACGGTGAAGTCGAATATCACCGTGGCAATTATGACGTCGCCTTCGATCACCTGCGCAAAGCCGTCGCCTTGGAAGACGCCCTGCCTTATGATGAACCTTGGCCTTGGATGATGCCAAGCCGGCACCCACTTGGTGCACTGTTGTTAGAACAAGGTCATTTCGAAGAAGCCGCCGCCGCCTATGAGGCCGACCTTGGTATGGACGAAACCTGCATCCGCTCTAATCGCCACCCGAACAATGTCTGGGCACTAAAAGGTCTGTACGATTGCTATATCGCAATGGGCAACACCAAAGGCGCGGCAATGATAAAACCTCAGCTCGACTTCGCCCTGAGCCGCGCAGATCGCGAAGTCTATTCTTCATGTTTCTGTAGCACCAAAAACGCCGCCTAAACGCGAAAATATTCAAATGGCCGGCGTTTCACACGCCGGTCACGAGATGGAGCGATTTATGACCACAGCTATTCTAGATTATAAGTTAGATCTCGGCTGGCGCATTACAGCAGGTGCTTGGCTCATCCTCGTGGCCATGACCTTTTCGGGCTATGCGTCCTATTTAAATCATGGTGATTGGACTTTGGCCGGTGTGCTCGCAAATATTTGTGGCATTAACCTAGCTGAAAAGGGCGTTACCGGAGGCCTAGCTTTACTTACAAGTTGGTTGTTGATGCTTGCCGCTATGATGGGTCCAGTGGCTTTCTCTAACCTCAAACACAATCAAAGAATTTCCTATATGGCTGTGCTTGGATACGCGACCGTCTGGAGTGTTGTCGGTATTGCGTTACACGGCTTTGGTTATGTGTTGCAGTTGGCAACTAAGAATAGCGATTGGTTGTATTTTAACGGCTGGTCTATTGGCGCTAGCACGCTATTGATCATCGGTTTGTTCCAGTTTTCACGGCTCAAATCTGCCCCAACTCCAATCTGCTCACTTTGCAGTTCGGGAGTGTCGCAAAGCCAATTCACCTTGGGGTTGCGCCATGGTGTTGATTGTGTTCGGTGTTGCGGTCTGTTGATGTGCCTAATGTTTGTGTTTTTCCCAGGAAACTTGTTTTGGATGGCCATCATTACAGTCTTGATAATTCTCGACCGTGGGATGTTCGGTTTGCCAGCGCTGCGTCAAGAGATCGGCGTCGCGCTTATAGTTGCAGCATGCACTTTGACGGTGGTTCAATCCATTTGAAGGCCTAATATTTAGAAGGGAGCCTCACTTCAATGTACTGGTATTTCCACTCACACGGTGATGCGCATGCCTAATAGCTTGACAGCTTCGTCGAAAAAACGAGGGTTTTCTTCGGAACGGGCCGCTAGCTGTGCGCCTTCCAACAAGGATAGCGTCGCGACTGCCTCTAGCGCGGGGTCGGCAACATTCGAGATCGACCCATCCACACTGCCTTTTTCAAAAACATCTGTTAGCCAAGCGGTAACCATTTCCCGAAAGAGGCTGATTTGTTCAAGTACGTCCGGTGGGAGACTATCACGACTCGCAGAAAAGGAGACACAGAGGCATAGTCGTTTACCGTTGTCGCTGGCAGCACGATATTGCTTAATCAATTCTGACAGCTGCGTTCCGCCAGTGCCATGATTTTCCTTAATCGCCGTACAAACTGCTTCGAAATTTTGATGATATCGCTGCATCAATGCGACAGACAATTTTGCCTTAGACGGAAAATGGTGATGAATGCTCGCTTTGCGTATGCCAACATCGTCAGCAAGGTCAGCATAGCTGAACCCATCAAATCCGAATGTGCGCGCCGCATTTTCTGCGGAATCCAGCAAGGCTGTTTTTGTATCCGTCGTTGACATTGTCATCACCAATCTACTTCTCCAAGTTACTTAGTACGTTTTCAGCCGCTTCCAAAGCCCCTTCGAGATACCCCCCGAACTGCGGAGCCAATTCACTGCCAGAAAACAGCAATTGGTCGTCCCATAGTCCCGTTAGCGCTTCGGGACGGCCATAGGTTGGGTGCGCATGAACCGGGGCCATATCAGCTTTGGTCGCCGTATATGAATCAAAAGCCCAATCTTTGATCAACAAGTGCGTAGGCTTTGCTGCCTTTGGGCCAAACAGTCGCGTCAATTGCGCGATAAGATGCTGACGCAAAGTGTCTTCATCTCCGCGACCTTGCGGCGGGACGCCAATGAACCCGAACAAGGCATAGGGCCCCCCCTGTTCAGGCGAGGCGTCGTGAATTTCAACCATCGGGCCAAAACGGCTTTGCGCATCGCCAGATAGTCCAACTTCGCGCCAAAATGGGGTGTCGTAAGTTGCAATCGCCTTAGCCTGGCCAGCCATCCACGTCGGAATGTTTTGCAACACCATCGTCGCGTTGTCCGGCAATGCAGGCGTGAAACTGAGGTTAGCGGCCACGCGAGGTGGCATGCAGAAGATTACGCGATCCACCTGTAACCTTTCGCCGGTTTTTAATGTCACGTCGATGCCGTTGCGTGTCTTTATCAACCCGGTGACCTCCGCGTCCAAACGCACCCTATCTGCAGGCAATGAATCGGCCAGGGCATCGATCAATACGCCCAACCCGCCGACAAGGCGCCAAGATCCTTGCATCGATGAAAATCCGCGCCCACGTTGCACCTGACCCTGTTCATTTTCATAAACGAGCTCGCCATCGGCAAATTGGTCGAATTTTGATAGATTCAAACGCTCAATCAAATCAGCGATACGCGGCTGCCCTGGCCAAAACCAAGTGGGGCCCATATCAAACGCGCCGCCATCATGGTGTTCTGTCTTGATCCGGCCCCCTAAGCGCGTGCGGGCTTCGAGCAAAAAGTAATCTTGCCCCCTTGCCTGCAACGCATGCGCAAGTGCGAGGCCTGACAAACCACCTCCGATAATCAGCGTCGTCATGGTTTAAAACCCTTCGGACATAGGCCGCAGATCTAATTCGTGCGTCCATGTGGATTGTGGTTGATGGGCCAACTGCCAATAGGCTTCGGCAATGTGATCGGGTTTCATCATCTTAACGGGATCGATGCTGTGCAGGTCTCGTGAGCGATCCGTGTCAATGATGCCATCCAAAATGGCATGGCAAACGTGAACGCCTTGGGGCTGATATTCACGCGCCAATGATTGAGTTAAACCGCGAAGGGCAAATTTCGCACTGGCGAAAGCCGCGAATTTTGCGCCGCCACGCAAGGATGCAGTCGCGCCCGAAACAATGAAAACTCCACCGCCAGCATTTGCCATCGGTCCCAATGTTGATTGCCCCAGCAAAAACGCTGATTGCACCATTGATGTCCATGTTCGTGTGAACTCATCCAGGCTGGTGTCGCCGAAAGGCGCGATAACCAGTTCTGCCGTATTGTGTACCACGATTTTCGGGGCACCATGGGTCTTGATGATTTCCGACAATTTAGCGGGCACAGCCTCTGCGTCAGCGAGGTTAAGCGTGTGAAAAGCCCCAATGTGTTGAGACGGCTTTGTACGACCAATCCCCACGACGTCGAACCCACCCTTTTCAAAACGCGCGCAGAGGGACCGGCCAAGGCCAGCCCCCGCTCCTGCGATGATTACATAAGGTTTTTGCATATCGATCATACCGCCGGTGGTTGCGCGTGGGCCAGATGACCGGTCTTGATCCAGACCTTTGCACCATCCTTGCCGGCTGTTGCTTTCAACTGTTGACCTTCTGGCAGGCGCAACCATGCACCCTTGCCAAGAGCATCGCCGCTTTCAGTGACAGAACCGCTAATTACCAACACTTCGATTCCACCTGCTTCGTCATTTCTGAGAACAGCATCAGCATCCAGATGGTGATACGTTACAACCTCACGGTCATCCCGGTGCAATTCAGCAGTTGCCACACCATTTATTGGCGCCGCAAGCTCGTCAGCCATATTTTTGCGAAACTGCGTGCGATCATCCATGTCAAACTGCCACAACTTAACGAAAATCGTACAACCAATATCGGACCCTGGAGTGTGGGAGGTTGTTGGCGGGTTGCGCACATAAGTGCCTTCGGGAAAATCGCCATGTTCATCTTGGAACACGCCATCCAGCACGATAAATTCTTCGCCGCCAGTGTGTGTGTGTGCCGAAAACTTACTATCCGGTACATAGCGCACGATTGTAGTGGCCCGCGCCACCTCTCCACCTATGCGGTCGAGCATACGGCGATCCACGCCGGGCATCGGCGATGCGAGCCAATCCAATTGGTCAGAGTGGACAACGACGCGCTCTTTGAAATCTGCATTCAGTTCCATTATTTCTTATCCTTTTGCTTCAAGGCAGCATACACCGCTCATCATTCACTCCATCAACCTATCAGTAGGTAGGCAGCAGAGTCAAGCGCTTAAGACGAGGTGCCGCTGATGGATGGATTACGGTCTGAATAAGATCCAAACGTATACCGAAGTGGCAGCGCACCCGGCGCGCGCACAATGGTATCGATGCAAATGCGCAGTCCACGGCCCATCAATGGCAATTCACCATTGTTGAGATCTTCAACCACCTCAGCGGTTCCCTTGATATTCAATAACGTTCCAGTTTCAAAATCTACAAACTGTAGACCAACGCGTCCGTCTGTTAGGATGTTGCCAAAGGTGTTGTAAAAACTGTTCCCTTTGTAGTCAGGAAACTGAAGTGTTTTATCGTCCAGAACACTGACGAAACCTGGGTTGCCACCGCGGTGATTGATGTCTACGCCAGCGCGCGGGTCATCCCCCAATTGTGCGGCACGAGATGCGATCAATAAGGTGTCAGCCTTAACAATTTGGTCTTGGTCGGCATCGCTCAGCACGGCCGATGTGGTCGGTGCTTCCGGCTGAGAGGGGCCGGCAGCTACCCTATTTCGGATCTGAATGTACTTTGGGCAATTTCCATAGCTTTGATCAACATGCATAGACAGCGTGCCGTCATCGGCCGTGTCAATGGTTGCGTTTAAGCGGTTGCGTCGCTGGGTTTCGAACTCGATCCCGACAACACTCGTCTTTGCGCCAACAGCAAGGTTTAGGTCCGCAGGCTCCCCGGGCAAAGGTTTAGATGCTATTGCCAACGTTTTATCGTTTGGGGATGTCATGAAACCTTTGGGCCCCGTTCGCATAATCGCCCAAGGATGACCTGCTGCATCAACTGCGCCAATATGGACACTTTCCAAGAGGCCAAAGAAATCGCGATGCTGTTCGGGCATATGATCGCGGATCATGCGCAGGCCAAGTTGGTGTTGCCGCTCTGCGATATCCAGCTTTTCGTGCAAGCTGCGTTCACCTTGGTGAAAAACGCTAGTTGGATCTGACATGGGGATGTCCTTTTTTGCTATGTACTTTGAATCTACCTTCTAATAGGTAGTAATCTGGTCTATTGTCAATATCACCACGGAAACCACCCCTAAATCGCACAAAAAAGTAGGTATGGGGATCGAAAATGGAGAAACTATCTTATGAAGTTTTACGACAGCATCGGTTTGCCAAACCCTGACCGCGTTAGAATTGCACTGGCAGAAAAGGGCGTGTTGGACCGGGTGGAGATTGTTCAGGTAAACCTGTGGGAAGGCGAACATAGGACGGCTGCGTTCAAGGCCAAGAACCCAAGCGTCACAGTCCCCCTGTTAGAACTCGACAATGGCATAGCCATTTCGGAAACCACCGCGATTACCGAATATATTGATCACGCGTTTGAAGGTATTTCTTTGACAGGCGTAGGCCCACAAGAGCGCGCTGTCGTGCACATGATGCAGCGTCGTGGAGAGCAGAAAATCGTAGATGCCATCGGAGCATATTTCCACCATGCAACGCCCGGTTTCGGGCCGGAAGTCGAATTGGACCAAAACCCCGCCTGGGGGCAGGCACACTATCAAAAAACCTTGGATGGCATGAGTTATTTCGACACTGTCCTACGCGAAACCCCATTTATTGCAGGCGAGAAATTTTCCATGGCGGATATCACTGTCTTCACGGGTTTGAATTTTTCTGAAACCTATCCGCGGGTTATGATACCAAGCGATTTGACTGCACTTACCGAGTGGCGAAGCAGAATTGCAGCGCGACCAAGTTGTGCGTTTGTGCCGGACACCCTGAAAGGACGCCCATGACCTCACCAATCAGAGAAGAATACCTGATCAAAGACATTCCCGAGTTCCGCGAACGATACGGGGACACGGGCCCACTTGTCTACGACAAGGTTGCCCCTTTCCTGAGTGAGCCAATGCAGGATTTTGTGCGGCTGTCGCCTTTCTGCGTTGTCTCGTCACAGGATGTAGACGGAAATGCAGATACGACACCTCGCGGTGATCCGGCAGGTTTTGTGGAAATAGTCTCGCCCAAACATTTGCTGATACCAGATCGGCCGGGCAACCAGCGGTTTGATACCTTCCGGAACCTGCTGACAAATCCGTCGGTGTCGGTGATGTTCATGATACCTGGCGTTTTTGACACATTGCGGGTGAACGGTAAGGGCTACGCGACGCGTGATCCAGAACTGTTGAAACGCTGCGCGATTAAAGACCGCATTCCGCCCGTGGGACTGTTGATTGAGGTGGAAGAAGCTTACGGACATTGCTCCAAAGCGATCCGTAGGTCAGCGCTATGGGACCCATCTTCACAAATTGATCGAAAACAAGCCCCGAGTTTGGGTGACCTGATGTCTGCTCACCAAAATTATGACCAAAAAAAGCTGGATGAAATGGAAGGTAAAATCAGCCGTGACATTCGCAAGAACATGTACTGAGCTGACCAGCCTGACCCTAGAAAGATAACATTTAGGTGATGTGATCTTAAATTGTTGCACGACCAATTTCAACCTTCTAGTAGGTAGATATACAATCTAACAAAAAGGAAACGACATGATTGGGTATTCTACAATTGGCGTGAAAGACATGGAAAAGGCAAAGAAGTTCTATACAGAGCTTTTTGATGCCGAAGTCCAAGTTGACATCGGTCGCTTGGCGATGATCGGCAAAACAATTGAAGCACCGATGATCGCCGTCTGTGAACCCTTCGATGGCAACGCGCCAAGCTGCGGCAACGGTTCCATGGTTGCTTTTGCAGCGGCCTCCAAAGACGAAGTAAATGATCTGTACAACAAAGCGATGTCTCTGGGTGCTTCATCCGAAGGTGAACCTGGTCAGCGCATTGATGACGTTTTTTACGGAGCGTATGCCCGTGACCCGGACGGCAACAAAATGGCGTTCTACGTTTTTGGATAGGTGCTGTCGCCACAAACCAATAAATCGGCCCGTCTTATTCGATTAAGGCGGGCCTTTTGTCATGATGAGCGTGCAAACCCTTTTGCCAGTTCTTCGACAATAGCAGCAGCCGATTTAACATCCCCTGTCCGCCAGCTTTCTCCCGCCCACATAGACACGAAATCTTCGGTGCCTGCCGTGGCCGACTTTAGAGGTGCAAGCGCGGAAATTGCGAAAGGAAATGCCGGAACGTTGTCGTTTATGGGACCAATGTCGCGAACCAATTTATTGACGAACCCGCGTGCCGGCCGCCCGGTGAACACGTTTGTGATCGCGGTCTCACGGTCTTGCCCACCCATCAATATGGACCGATGAAGCGGGGTTATTTTGGATTCAGGCGACTTCAAGAAACGCGTGCCAACCTGAACACCCGATGCCCCTTCCCCCATCACTGTTCGGATCGCCTGCGCGTCAGCAATGCCGCCTGCGGCAATAACGGGCACGCGCCGTAACTCTCTGGTAATCCGAGACACCAATTCTGTAGTCGGCACCCTATCCGGTATCTCAGTTTGCAAAAATAAGCCCTGATGGCCACCCGCATCCTGACTTTGCGCGATGACAGCATCACATCCGTTTTTCTCAAGGAAGACAGCTTCTGCAACGGTGGTGGCTGTGGCTATTATCTTTGCGCCGGTTTCCCGAATGCGGCCCATCAGGTGCGACACCGGGAGACCAAAGTGGAAACTTACGACCGCTGGCTTGATGGCACATACGGCATCAACCATTGCCGTGTTTAACGCGTTCGGGAGGCTGCCTGTAGCATAGTCGGGCGTGAGCGAAAGTTCATCATAGAACCTTTGCAATTCTTGCAACCAAACGGCCTCTTGTTTGGGATCATGATCTGTTTGCGAGTGACAAAAGAAATTGAGGTTCAACGGCCCAACCGTCTTGGCCTTAAACCGTGCAACAGAGGCCAACAATTCATTTGGCTTTAACCCTGCACAAGGAATGGAACCAACCCCGCCCGCCCTTGCCACGGCGATTGCCAATTCTTCATCTTGCGCGCCTGCCATCGGGGCTTGGATCAGCGGAACCTGCGCAAGAACTTCGGTGAAGAATGAGTGCATATCGCCATCCTATAATTTTACAGAATTGGCCCCTTGATTAAACAAGACACTGTTATTTTCTGTTGTTGTTTTGCCCGAAAACTGGTGTTCTTTTAACAGATCGATTGCCGATACGACAGCCGGACGTTTCTTTATCCGGCTCCGCCAGTCAGCAACATGGGGAAACTGCTCCAGATCGATGCCCAACTTCTTACTGATGAAAGCCCAAGGGAAAGCCATCATATCCGCAATTGAATACGCCGCGAGTATGTAATCTTGTTGCGCGAGGCGCCTATCTAAAACGGCGAGGTTTCTTTCGGTTTCTTTTTTGTATCTGTCCAACGCATAAGGGTGGTCCCCTCCGGCATAGTTTACAAAATGGCTTAGCTGGCCTGCCATTGGGCCTTGGTTGCCCGCCTGCCAGAACAGCCATTCATACATAGATTTGCGTTCCAGCGGCGCTGTTGGTGCGAACTTTTCGTGTTTATCGGCCAAATAGATAAGGATAGCGCCGCTTTCAAACACGCTTATCGGTTCCTTTGGGTTGGTATGATCCACAATCGCGGGGATCTTTCCATTGGGGTTAATCGCAAGAAATTCAGGCTTTAGCTGATCGCCCGACGGCAAGTTCATAAGATGCGTTTGGAACGGAATACCCAATTCGAGCAACATGATCGCAACTTTCCAGCCATTCGGTGTAGGGGAGAAGTAGAAATCTATCATGTCTTGTCTGTTGGGTTGATCGGGGCAAGACCGAATTCTGCCAATACTTCGTCCGTGTGCTGGCCTAATGTTGGGGCAGGGCGGCGGATTGATGTCGGTGTTTTCGAAAAATTGGAAGGATGTCGGGCCTGCCGCAGCATTCCTGCAATCGGGTGCAGGGTCTCCACAACAATGCCGTTCGCCTGCACTTGTGGGTGCTGACGCATTTGTGTGCGCGACAACACGGGGGCATTCGGTACGTTCTCAGCGTCGAGACGTTTGATCAAGTCAGCCGAGGTAAACCCTCTGACGGCATCTTGAATGGCCTCCAGACGCGCATCGCGATTGACCTCTCGCAGCTCGGGCGTAGAGAAGCGGGCATCGCCCAATAGATCTAGGCGATCTACCGCAGCTGCGAACCCACGCCATTGCTTGTCTTGCATGACCGCAATGCTAAGGAACCCATCGGCCACTTCATAGATCAGATCAATATAGGATTGCGCTTCCTCTTTCTCTAGCTCGTCGCCCACAAACGTGTGGCCATTCATGTCCGAACTCCACAAAAATGCAATGATAACGTCGAGCATTGAAATCTGGATGTGTTGTCCTTCGCCACTGCGTTCGCGCGCAAACAAAGCCGATGCAATGGCCTGGCTGGTTTGAATCCCGGTCAGTTTATCGGGCAAAATTGTGCGCACCAAACGAGGTTGCGCTTCGTCAGATCCTGCTTGCACGGTGGTTAAGGCTGAAATGGCTTGGATCAAAGGATCATAAACGGGGTTTTGCGCAAGCGGACCTTTATGTCCAAATCCCGCTATCGAAACATAAATTAACTTCGGGTTCAGGGCCGACAATGTGTCGTAGCCCAATCCCAACCGTTCGGCGACGCCGGGGCGGAAGTTCTGGATAAAGACATCTGATTGCGCAGCCATTGTTTGAACGGCAGCCAATCCGTTCTCGGTTTTTAGGTCTATGGTGACAGATCGCTTATTGCGGTTGTTGTTGAGGAACGACGCAGACATCTCCGCGCGGCGGGTCGCAACATGACGTGAAAAATCACCGCCATTGGGTTGTTCGATTTTGATGATATCTGCCCCTTGATCGCCAAGGGTCATCGTCGCAAGAGGACCGGAAATTACTGTTGTAAGGTCAATGACGCGTACGCCGTGAAGTGGACCAGTCATGATATTCTCCGGCAGTTGGTGTTGTCATTCCGTCAGACTGACATGAAATATAGCTTTGCAAAACTTGGATCGCCGCGGGCACAAGTTGGATGCCCGCGGCGGAATGGTTTAAGTTTTTGGGAACAAGAACAAGTTCTGGATGTCGACCAGCCCTGCCGCCAAATAAGATGGGTACCGTTCCAAAATTGCAGCCTTCAACTCATCACCAGTTGCGGCTTTCGCATAGGCTGCTTGGGTGTGGTCAAGGTAGATCAGTGCTTCATCAATCGCTTGGCGCGAACCAGCAGTCGGGCCGTGGCCTGGCAAAACGAGATCAAAGGATGTGTCGTTTTGCATCTCGACCAGACCAGCTTTCCATCCGTCAAAATTGCCGTGACCGCAGAACAGGTGACAGTTGTTGTACAACATATCTTGCGCGATCAGGACTTTTTGATCAGGAAGATAGATCGTCATCATGTTGTCTGATTCAGCATCCGTGACATGACGGAATTCGAACGTTACGCCATCTATTACTTCAGTCGCGCCATGCTCGATCAAATGGGTCGGAACAACCTTGGTTGGCGGTACGTGCTCTCCAAGGGATTCGATGCTAATCTCGATAAAGAAATCACCGAGCTGATCAATCTCAGCCTGCGTTTCAACAAAGGAATAGATTGGAACATCGCGGAATTGATACGCACCGAACCAGTGGTCAGGGTGCAGGTGCGAAATGATCATCCGGTCAACAGGCTTGCCGGTTTTTTCCGCGTAATCCCGAACTTCCTGGCCGTAGATGACGGAACGTTGACCGTCCACAAACACCAAACGTTCTGGAGTTTCGATGATGTGTGTCGTAACACAACCTGTCAGATCAGGGCTTTGGTAGCTGTGGATTTTCACATCACCAAAATCGGCAACAGTTACGATGCCATGTTCTAATGGCGTTGTGCCTTGACCAAGCGGCCCACCGCCAAGGGTATTCGCGCTGACAATGCTTGGGGCTGCGAGTGTGGTTGCTGCTGTGCCGGCAAGCATGCTGCGGCGGTTCATGATGAGTTTTGACATATCTGACCTCTATCTATCAATTGGTAGGTAGCCACTGCCTATTCGCGGCCTGACGGGCAGTCAAGTGAAAACCTACCAATAGGTAGGCCCATCAAGCTTTTGTGAACGCAATCCATCACATAAACCGGATTCATTTTCTGTGCGTCACTGAAAGTGTAAAACGCCTGGCGGAACGCCAACAACTGCGCAGGGTTCTGTCGCAAATTTTTCGTCAGTTTGTAGGGCGGCTTTCAGCAGACACAGTTATCCAGCGAGAGCGGCAAACTGCTTGAACGCTGAGATGCCTTTCTGACCGAGTTG
>CANMWG010000004.1 GCA_947501555.1 uncultured Paracoccaceae bacterium | reverse complement strand
TCAAACGGATCACAGGCCCAATGCTTGGCTTCAAAGCGTTCCATTCAGCGGCTGCAACCTTGGCGGGAATTGAAGCCGCACACATGATCCGCAAGGGGCAACTCGGTCAGAAAGGCATCTCAGCGTTCAAGCAGTTTGCCGCTCTCGCTGGATAACTGTGTCTGCTGAAAGCCGCACCTCAATCACAAGAAAAATTTGCGACAGAACCAAGGCCGGTCCGCAATACTTGTCTATGCTGCAACGCAGGTGGCCAGTTTGACTGTGGTCTCAACCATCACCAACCGTTTTGTCACACGCGTTTTTGTGACGGACACCTTGATTTTCTCGATCACAGCCAGTGCGGCGGTCGTCGTCAGCTACATGATGTCGATAGCTTGCACGACGGTGCCGTCCTGCCGTTCACCAATCATTTTTGCGATTTGTCCGTCACCAGTGCCGACATCAAACATTTCTGACCCTGCGGGAAGCAGCGCGCAGACTGGGTGAAGTTTGCGTTATGGTAAACGGTGCCCCGGCAATGCGCCAAGCTTTTGGCGCAACTGTAGTGAATTGTCGTTGCATTTTGGCCCGCAAGGTCGCTTATCTGCAGGAAGTTTTGATTGATGGACAGTCGCAATGGCATTTCTTCTGGGCGTGGATACCGGTGGCACATATACCGATGCGGTGCTTTTGGATGAAACATCAGATGCAATTGTCGCGTCGGCCAAGGCGCTGACAACCCGCCCTGATCTTGCCCTGGGGGTGGCCGAAGCGATTGATGCGGCCATCAAAGAGGCTTCTGTTCAGCCCGCTGACATCGCCATGGTATCCCTGTCGACGACACTTGCCACGAATGCTTTGGTTGAGGGGCAAGGCGGTCGGATTGCTTTGGTCACGATTGGTTTTGAAGAGGCCGCGCTGGGTCGCGCTGGTTTGACAGACGCCTTACGTGGTGATCCCGTCATTCGGTTGGCCGGGGGGCACAATCATGCAGGTGCCGAAATAGCACCGCTGGATGTGCCAGCCCTGCGCGCAGGTTTGGATGCGTTGGATGAAGGCGTGACGGCCTTCGCCGTGGCTGCAAGTTTTGCCACACGTAACGCCGCCCATGAGACCACAGTGCGCGATTTGATCCGAGACGTTAAGGGCAAGCCCGTGACCTGTTCGCATGAGTTATCGTCGGCCTTGGGAGGTCCGAAGCGCGCGCTGACCGCCGTCTTGAACGCACGCTTGATCGGCATGATTGATGGTTTGATCACTGCTTGCGAGACCCATTTACACAAGCTGGGCATCACGGCCCGCTTGATGGTCGTCCGTGGTGACGGCGCATTGGTGTCCGCAGAAATGGCCCGCGAAAAGCCGATTGAAACCATTCTGAGTGGGCCCGCTGCCTCAATCGCTGGGGCAAGTTGGCTCACGGGCGAAACGGATGCTTTGGTCAGCGATATTGGTGGCACTACCACGGATGTCTGCTTGCTGCGTGATGGCCAGCCGCAAATTGATCCGCAAGGTGCGCGTGTGGGACCGTTCCGTACGATGGTTGAGGCTGTCGCCATGCGCACCACCGGCTTGGGTGGTGATAGTGCTGTGCATGTGACCGATGGTTTGCAGGCCGGTCTACGGCTGGGTCCGCGTCGATTGATGCCAATCGCATTGGCAGCCCAGCAATTTCCGACGTTGGTGCATGGCGCGCTGGATCGGGCGCTGGCGCAGGACATTCCGGCCGCCGATGGCGGTCAGTTTGTGATCCCCCTATGGGATCAAGTGCCGCAAGCACTTGACCCGCGCGAGGCGGCGGTGGCTTCGCGTTTGGCCAATGGTCCTGCGCGGCTGGGGGATGCCGTGCAAACCCGCATGGAAAGCCCTGCATTGACCCGGCTGGTCGATCGGGGATTGGTGATTTTGGCCGGGGTGACCCCGTCGGATGCATCTCATGTAGCTGGATTGGTTGATGCCTGGGATACGGAGGCGGCTGAGAAAGCTTTGACCCTTTTTGCCCGCAGGCGCAGCGGGTCCGGCCAACACATTGCGGCCAATGCGCAAGCCATGGCGGGCATGATCATAGATCAGCTCACATCGCAAACAGTGGATTGCTTGCTGCACGCGGGTTTCGCGGAGGATGCCCACGATTGGGATGATCCCGCCGGTTTGCCGCAGCATCCATTGGCTAAGGCCGGTTTAGACGCACACGCGGATATCGTAAAGGTACAGTTGTCGCTGGTTGTGCCTGTCATTGGGTTGGGTGCGTCTGCGCAGGCTTACTATGGCGCTGTGGGAACCCGCTTAGGCACACGGATGATTTTGCCTACGCACGGTGGGGTGGCCAATGCGATTGGCGCTGTTGTGGGGCAGATCCAGATGCAAGCGACGGGAACGGTGACGCGCGCCGGAGCGGGTACCTTTGCGGTGCACCTGCCGAAGGGCCCGCAGGAATTTACTGATCAGGCTGCAGCTTTGTCTGCACTAGAGGCTAGCCTTTCAGATGAGGTGACCCGCAAAGCCCGCGATGCTGGTGTCGAAAATATCCGTCTGAGTATCACCCGGGACCTGAAAGAGGCTGAGATTGAAGGACAGCCGATGTTTATCGAAGCCACCCTGCGTGCGGTTGCCAGTGGACGGCCCCGCATCACCAGTTCTTAATGTGTCAATCCGTCCCCGAGGTGTCACATTCCTGTCAGCAAGATTGCGTCAGACGATGGCTTCGGTCACAACGTGCCAAACGCTGGGACCCCATTTATGTTTGATCGTCACGCTCGTCAGATCATTGATCCGCCCCTGAACCACCTTGGGCAGCGGCTTGCTGCGCGCGGGTTCACGGCGGATGGGGTCACCTTGATCGGGCTGGGACTTGGATTGGTCGCTGCACTGCTGATCGGGTTAGGCGCGCCGATCTGGGCTTTGATCCCGCTGCTGGCAAGCCGCATCGCTGATGGGTTGGACGGTGCCGTGGCCCGCGCAACCCAGAAAACCGACTTTGGTGGCTATCTGGATATTGCCGCTGATTTTCTATTCTACGGGGCAATCCCGATGGCCTTTGTGCTGAACAACCCCGCTACGAATGGGGCTGCGGGCGCATTCCTTTTGGCCTCATTCTACTTCAATGGCACCAGTTTTCTTGGCTATGCCATTCTGGCTGAGAAGCACGGCCACAAGACCGACGCCCAAGGGCAGAAGTCGCTTTATTATTCCAACGGTATTCTGGAAGGGACCGAAACTATTGTGTTTTTCGTGGTCCTGTGCTTGCTGCCTGCATACTTTTCGCCGCTAGCTTGGGTTTTTGGCGCCCTTTGCTTTGCGACCGCAACTTTGCGGATCTATGCCGCCAAACAAATATACACGCTGTAAAGGACTAGTGACATGAAACATCTTGCCGTTTTGGCCGCGCTGTTGGCTCCGGTGCCCGCACTTGCTGACATCGATCCCGCGAATTGGACCGCTGTCATTGCCGAGGCTGAAGGCCAGACTGTTTACTGGAATGCATGGGGCGGATCGACTACAACCAATGACTTCATCGCCTGGGTCGGTGACCGCGTGGCCGAGGATTATGGCGTAACCTTGGAGCATGTGAAGCTGACCGATACGGCCGATGCCGTGACCCGCGTGCTGTCCGAAAAGCAAGCCGGGGAAAACGACGACGGCGCGATTGATATGATTTGGATTAATGGCGCAAATTTTGCCGCTATGAAGGATGCCGATCTGCTCTTTGGGCCCTATGCCGAGCAACTGCCGAACTGGGCTTTTGTCGATGCGGAAGGGAAGACCCTGCAGACCGACTTTACTGTGCCTGTAGATGGTTATGAGAGCCCATGGGCGATGGCCCAAGTGGTATTTATCCACGATACTGCCGATCTGGCCGCACCCCTGGGGTCAATGGATGCCATTCTGGAGTGGTCTTCAGCCAATCCAGGCCGCTTTACCTACCCGCAACCTCCGGATTTTCTCGGCACCACATTCCTGAAACAGGCTCTGGTTGATTTGCTCAGTGATCCGTCTGTGCTGGCAGCACCGGCCACGGAGGACAACTACGCCACTGTTACTGCCCCACTTTGGGCCTTTCTGGATGATCTAACCCCAACGCTTTGGCGCAACGGCCGAGCGTATCCCGCAACTGGTCCCGCACAGTTGCAATTGATTGCGGATGGCGAAGTTGATTTGGCCATTTCCTTTAGTCCGGGTGAGGCCACGGCAGCGATCGCAAACAACCAGCTCCCCCCAACCGCACGCACCTTTGTGTTGGACAAAGGCACTATCGGTAACGCGTCTTTTGTGGCTGTCCCCTACAATTCAGGCTCCAAGGCCGGAGCGATGGTTGTTGCGAACTTCCTGATGTCGCCCGAAGCACAGGCCCGCGCCCAGGACCCAGAGGTTTTGGGTTATGGCACCGTTCTGAACATGGATGCGCTATCTGCTGAAGACCGGGCAGTCTTTGACGGGCTGGAACTGGGTGTCGCGACATTGTCACCTGCCGCGTTGGGCACAGTGCAGGCTGAGCCACACCCAAGCTGGATGACCCGGATCGCCGATGACTGGATGCAACGCTACGGTGTTGCGCAGTAACAGTGTCTGCCGTGCCGACGCGCTTTCCGATTCTACCGCTTCTGACATTGCTAGCAATGTTAGGCCCCTTGGCGGCGGGGTTGCTGGGCACGTTGCTACCTGCTTTTGGGCATCTTCCTGCGGCGGGGCTTTCTGGCCCGTCGCTTGAACCGTTTCGCAACCTGTTTGATTGGGGCGGATTACCTCGTGCGGTGATCTTGTCGGTGACGACCGGATTGCTGGCCACTGCCATATCGCTTCTGATTGTCATGCTGCTTACCGCCGGCTGGTCAGGGACCCGCGCCTTTCGCGCCGTAGAACGGCTGTTGTCCCCTTTGTTATCTGTTCCCCATGCGGCGGCCGCCTTTGGATTGGCGTTTCTGATTGCCCCTTCTGGATGGCTTTCGCGATTGACCTCTCCGGGCCTGACAGGCTGGGACCGCCCACCGGATCTATTGATCGTGCAGGATACCTGGGGTCTGACGATGACTGCCGGCTTGATCATCAAAGAAGTCCCGTTCTTGTTGCTGATCACGCTTGCGGCTCTTGGCCAAGCAGATGCACAGCGCAGCGTCACAATTTCGCAGGCCTTGGGCTATGGGCGGCTGACGGGGTGGCTGAAGACAGTGTTGCCGCGCGTCTATGCGCAGATCAGGCCACCCGTTTATGTCGTGCTGGCTTACGCGATGTCCGTCGTGGATGTGGCCGTCATTCTAGGCCCCAACACACCACCGCCGTTGTCTGTTCAAATCGTCAAGATGATGTCTGACCCCAACCTTGCCATGCGGCTTGAGGCTGCTGCGGCTGCCCTTTTGCAATTGTCATTGGTCATCGGCGCACTGATTTTTTGGCGCTTAGGTGAAGTTCTTGCGGCTTGGTTGGGCAAACACTGGATCGCCTCAGGAACACGCGGTCGGTTTGATCCGATGGTTGCGCGCATCGCCTTGTTGGCCGGCGCCGGGTCGGCCATTGCAGTGCTACTGGGGTTGTTCGTTCTGGCAATCTGGTCTTTTGCGGGGTTCTGGGGGTTTCCTGATGCTTTGCCTGATAGCCTTACCCTGCGCAATTGGGTCCGCTTTGGCCCGGGTACGTTGGACGCCTTGGGCGAAACGGCCCTAATCGCTGTCACAGTTGCTCTGGCAGGGCTGATCTTGACGATTGGCTGTTTGGAAGCTGAATACCGCTATGGCCTGTCCTTCAGCCAGCGCGCGGTGTGGCTGTTGTATCTGCCCCTACTGATCCCGCAGACAGCGTTTCTGCCGGGTTTGCAAACACTGATGCTGCACCTTGGGGCCGATATCGGGCGCGGGCCGGTCATGCTGGCACATTTGGTGTTTGTTTTGCCTTATGTTTTCCTGTCGCTGGCTGACCCGTTCCGGGCATGGGATGCGCGTATGGGCACGATTGCCGCCGCTTTGGGGGCCAGTCCGAATGGGGTGTTATGGCGTGTACGGTTGCCGATGCTGCTACGCCCGATCCTGACGACTTTGGCGGTTGGGCTTGCAGTCTCAGTCGGGCAATATCTGCCGACACTTCTGATTGGCGGGGGCCGGGTTGCGACGTTGACAACTGAAGCAGTCGCGCTTGCCTCTGGCGGCGACCGCCGTGCGATTGCGGTTTATGGGTTGATGCAAACCGGGGCGGCCCTGATCCCATTCATGCTGGCCCTTTTGATCCCAGCGTTAGTATGGCGAAACAGAAAAGGCTTGCGACATGGATAAGGGATTGTCCCTACGGGATGTGACGATCTTCAAACAGGGCAAAGCGCTGTTGTCGGTCACCCATGACATCGGGTCAGGCGAGGTTTTGACAGTCATGGGCCCGTCTGGCGTGGGCAAATCAACCTTGTTGGCTTTCATCACCGGAACCTTGCCCACCGACTTTCGTGCCGAAGGCGAGGTCTGGTTGGACGGACATAACATCACGAACGCGGCCCCTCATCAGCGCCGCGTTGGCATACTGTTTCAGGACGATTTGCTTTTTCCGCACCTGTCCGTCGGAGCCAACCTCGCATTCGGATTGAAGCCAGGGGGGAGTTCGGCGGCCAGACAGGCAAAAATCAACGAGGCCCTTCAAGAAGTGGATTTAGATGGTTTTGCGGACCGCGATCCGGCCACCCTTTCAGGCGGGCAGAAAACCCGTGTTGCGCTGATGCGGATGTTGTTGTCGGAGCCTTGCGGGCTGTTATTGGATGAGCCGTTTTCGCGGCTGGATGCTGCCCTGCGCGCGCAGGTACGTGACATGGTATTTGCCCGCGCGAAGGCCCGGTCATTGCCTGTGTTGATGGTGACGCATGATTCAGATGATGCGCAAGCCGCAGGTGGTGAGGTGATCACTTTAGGCGACTAAAAGACTTTTAAGGGCGTTCCAAGACGACCGTTTGCTGCGATCCTCCGGTGGTCCGAAACCCAAAATCAGCAAGCAATTGCAGGCTGCTACCCGGTTCAGCCCAAAGGACGGTAGCCCGGTGATTGCGTATTTCGTGCATGACCGCATCATAGGTCAATGAGAGCGGGAAGATGTCCCCATCGGCTGGCACATCGCTGGTGAACTGCAGAACCAACAGGACGTATTCACCCACATTGTGGTTTGCATCGGTTTGCAGCGCAGTTTGGGTCAGTGACAGAGCAAAGTTCCCTGACGCATTCCGCAGCACCAAATGCTCTTCAAAGTAAGCAGCAATGTCGGCCAAGGGCATATCTTGATCAGGGGTCCAGCTTTCTAGCATCGCAAGTGAAGGGGCCGCCAAGGCCAAGTCCTCAACTGGTAGGCTGATGGATAGGGTCAGCGACTCCTGATCTTGGGAAAATGTCAAAACGCTGCCTGGCAAGGCATGGGCCTGCACGGCGGTAATGCCCGAACAAAATAACGAAAGGGCGAGTATTGCGACCCGCCCGACCATGCTAAGACTCATCAAAGATTGCCACCATAGTCGTCATTGATGTCACGCCAGACCGAGTGCGGATGATTGCCCTCCTCGCCCGTAGATTTGTTCGACTGGAGCGAAAATTCCAACCACAGCGATGGTCCGTGAATACGCACATAATCGTCTTCGCTGTTCATATCGGGCGTCCCAGAGAAGCCAAGAACTGTGTCTGACAGCTCGGCTGTATATTTAGCCATATAGGTGGCCGCATCCGCGTCGTTGATGTCGCCGACATAGGTTGCGATCGCGGCCAGCAATAGCGCTTGTTGCGCTTGATCAAGTTCAGAGACAGCCAGACCTTCCTGTGCGTCCGGGATCGCGTCGTCGCTTTGCGGTCCAGCGATGATATCGCGATATGTGCCGTCAAGGGTTGCAGCAGTTTGCTGGTCCGCTGACAGCGCGTTCAGCAAAGCAGCAAAGGCATCGCGCTCTTGCGTCAGCGGGACGTTTTCCCGGCCGTTCATGTCAAATGCTGGAAATGGCTCGATGCCGCGAAACGACGGTGTGGGCCCCGCCAGCACCCCATCTGTATAGGTGTTTGCAAAGGCAAAATGGTGCCCGCCGTAATAGAGTTGCCAAGTACCGCTATCCGACGGGGTGCCTAAGAACGCAAACTTGGAATTGTAGGATGAATAGCCAGCCTTTGTATCATCGCTGACTGTCCCGATATAGTCATCGGCGTTCAAGGTTTGCTCCATTTCGTCGAAACCTTCGTTATCCGTCAGGCTCGCGGCCTCCATCAAAATGGCTTTGACCAGGCCAAGCTGATCTGCGCTGAATTCACCCAAATAGGCGCCGGGTCGGGCGGGGAAAGCACCGGCGGGCAAGTTGCTCCAATTCTGGGCTTCAGCGACTGAGTAATCCAGCTGCATGACCGTCAAGAGGTCCTCTGATGCGTCTGACTTCAAAAGATCAATCAGGCAGACAAGTCGGGTGAAACCCGGATCTGTGCCGCAACTGTCGGCAGTTGCGGGAATTTCGACAGAGCCCATTAAGATACTGGTATCGCCTAACCTTGCGTCAGTTGCGGGACCGCCAGAGAATTGACTGAATCCGAAAAATGCGGCTGCGCCAAGCGCCACCATTCCGACGATCGGGTAAATTTTCCGGCTCATATGCTCTCTCCAACTGGCTGATGCACAAATTGCCTAACGCAAAATGACCATTTTCACAACGAACGGGACTACGGTTCCTAAGCGGGATCCGGCAGGGCTGGGGAACTGGAAGCGATACTGCTTCGCAAGTCGGCGCACATATTAGCGAGGCGTTTCAGGTTGCCGACGATCTGCGCAATGCGCTGTATGGTGAGGCATCTTTGGCTAAACTCGCCCGGCAGGATGAACCAATGCCGTGGCCTTACTGGGTATCATAGGTGCAATGCAACGCCTTGACGATATTCTGGCCGGTGCCATGTCTTCAATCCCCGCGTACCCGGGTAAGCGACATTGGCACAGATGGCGCACGCGTATGCCGACCCAGCCTGTCCAAAATGATTTTGAGCATGAAAGATGAATTTCCGAACCTGAAGGATTTCGATCAACGCTTGTGGGATGAGGCAAATGAGGCGCCTAAGTTTGGGGTTCCGCAAAGTGAGCCCACATCGAAAACACAAATCATTGTAAATTGTGGTAAGTGTGGAATCGGCAAATCAATCACGCTCGCCAACCTCAGCCATATGATGGCTGACATGGGTAAGCGCGTATTGTTAATCGGTTGCGATCCTAAGTCTGACACAACCAGCCTTCTTTTTGGAGGCAAGGCCTGTCCGACAATAATTGAAACGCCCGCCCGGAATTGGTCGCAGGCGTGATGGTCGTGGAATCACCCATGGCTTTGAATTACTTGATAAATTGGGCTTCCATGACTGGGACCTTAACCATGTCCCGCCGGATTTCTTAGGTAATGTGGTTCGCGGCGGCTTTGGTTTGCCGATTGCGCGTGATATGGCGCAGAAAGTTATCTTGGTGGGATCAAATGATCTTTAATCGTTTTATGTTGCTAACAATGTCTGCTCCGCAGTCGAATACTTCTGCAAACTTGGTGGTCATGTTGGGGTCGCCGGACTTGTCGTTAATAAAGATGACAGGACAGGCAAAGCCCAAGCTTTCGCCAAGGCAGTTGGCATTCCTGTCCTTGCTGCAATCCCACAAGACGACGAGCTAAGAAAAAAGAGCGCGACTTATCAGGTTGTTGGCACCCATGAGAGCCAATGGGGTTCGACGTTAGTTGGATTGGCCAAGGACAACGGCGCCGACGATCAGCTTAGCCCAGATCACCGAAGGTATGACGCGCGTTCTTTGACGCCGTTGAAAAAACGAAAGCGTCAGGGATCTGGGAAGGCGCGCCCAACCTACACCCTGATTTCCGGGCGTAACAAAAAGTGCGACAAGCAGGCCCACGCCACAAAAGTGGAGCGGATGGTATGCGGAATTTTCTAGAAAATTCCCGCCCCGCTCAAATTTCTAGAAATTTGAGCCCCCTGCCAAGGACGCCTGTTTGATGCTTGAGGAATGCGCAGACCCGGATCATCACACAGCAAATTTTCAGTGCGTGACGGCCCAACCTAAAATTTGCCCGCTGACGACATGTGCGGCTTTGGGCTTACCCTAGGCCGCGATATGACCAAGCCCGCCGAGGCGCGCAGGTCCGTGGTTCCACCCTGATAGCCGAGGCGGAGCGGGATCAGAAGCGGATTTCGACGCCTGTTTGACATATGCATTGCGTACAGAAACTGTACATGTGACGTATGTATGGTTGCGTGATGCGTAGCAGAAGAAAACAAGGTCTTTTCTTTTCCTCAGCTTAGGATTGTACCGTCAATCGCGACGTTGACATCGCAACAAGCATTCTAGTATTCCAGACGAGCAACCCACCAAATGGGTTCTTTTTCTGGGAGGAAATCATGTTTCACTTTAAATCGATTGCGCAGACCTGCGCGACCGCTATTGCTTTGACAGCTGTCACCGCTGTTTCGACATCAGCGCAATCCATCGATCTGCGCGGCGCAAGCCTATTTGATGAAGAGCACGCCTACACTAAGACGCTGCGCCAATTTGAAGAGCTTGTAACCGAAGGCTACGACGGCGATATCTCATTCGAGATCAGCCTCAATGGCGAGCTGGGCGATGAGAGCGACTTTGTCACCTTCCTGCAGCAAGGCGTTGCGGTAGATTATGCCATCATGGCGCCGTCCAACATGGCCGTCTTTGCCCCATCCATTCCATTGATGGACATGCCATTCCTGTTCCGCGATCTGGAACACTGGGACAAGGCCCTTGCCAGTGGTGTTATGGCCCCTCTCGAGGCTGAGTTGCTTGAAAAAGCCGACATCCGCGTTATCGGATATGCCGGGGGCGGTGTCCGTAACCTTGCCTCTGCCGAGCCTATCGGGAACCTTGAGGAATTGGCCGGACACAAGATGCGTGTGATGGGTGCGCCAATCCAGGCGCAGATCTTTGATGCGCTGACGGCCGCACCTTCTGCGATTGCCTACAACGAAGTCTATAACGCGATCCAAACGGGTGTGATTGCCGGGTTTGAAAACGAAGCGGCCTCAATCCAGAACCTGAAGTTCTATGAAGTTGCCCCAAATATCACCCTGACCCGTCACGCGATCACCGTCCGCCCGCTTGTGATGGCCGAAAAGACGTTCAGCCGGCTGCCAGAAGATCTGCAAGCCGTCATTCTTGAGGCCGGCAAACAGGCAGGTGCCTTTGGTCGTGAGCTGGAAAGCCGTCAGGACGGCGAAAAGATGCAGGAAATGATCGATGCCGGTCAGGTCCAGGTGCAGGAATTCGCCGGTCGTGAGCAGCTTCTTGAGATGGTGATCCCAGTGCAGGATGCTTACGCAGCCGAGCTTGGTGCATCCGACCTTCTTGAAGCGATCCGTTCGCAATAACCTTTTCATCCACCGGCGCGGTTGCCGTGCCGGTGGACATTCATTTGTATTGGCAGCGTCATTTTGAAACGTATCCTTGAAAGCTTCTGCAACGTGTTGCGCCTGCTGCTTGGCCTCTTGATTGCCACTTTGGCGATCCCAGTTGGGATGCAGGTCCTTGCACGCTACACTGGCATCATTCCGGTCTATCTATGGACCGAAGAGCTGGCCACTTTCATCTTTGTCTGGGCTATTATGATCGGTGCCACCATTGCTGTCTGGGAAGGTACCCACTTTGATGTGCGTGTTATTCCTGATGCCAAACACCCGTTCCTGAAGCTTTTGCAGGATGGATTTGTCTTGGTGCTGATAACGGCCTTTGCCCTGTTGTTCGCAGTCTACGGCATTGAATACGCCAAATTCGGCAGCATCCAGAATTCACCCATGATGCGTGCCAACATGTTGATCACCCATATTTCGGTTCCAATTGCTGGGGCGCTTTGGACCCTGTTCGCAGGATATCGTCTGTTCGAAGCCATCGCGACCTACCGCCGCGTACCGAAAGAAACCTTATGATTATTTCCACAGGCTTGGCCTGCACCATTCTTGTTGGTGCCTTCATTGTCCTTGTCGTCTTGCGTATTCCGGTGGCTTTCGCGTTGGGCTTGGCGACGGTGCCCGTCGTCGTCTTGGATTTGCGTCTGACCCCGTTCATTTTGCTGGATCGGATGTTCCAGTCTTACAACTCTTTCATTTTGCTTGCCGTTCCGTTTTTCTTGCTGGCTGCCAATTTGATGAATTCCGGCAAGATCACAGATAAGCTGATTGAGCTGTCCCGCGTGCTAACAGGCTGGATGCCCGGCGGTTTGGGCCATGTGAATGTGGCGGTGTCGATGCTGTTTGCCGGCATATCCGGATCCTCAACTGCGGATGCTGCAGGTTGTGGGAAAATCCTGATCCCAGCGATGATCAAGGAAGGCTATGACCCGCGCTTTGCCGTGGCTTTGACCGCCTGTTCATCCGTGATGGGTGTGATCATTCCCCCATCGATCTTGATGATCGTTTGGGGCGGTGTGATGCAAACCTCTGTGGGGGCGCTATTTCTAGCCGGGGCGACGCCGGGGATCATGATCGGACTTGCATTGATGGCGACGGTCTATGGCTATGCAAAGGTTTACGGGTATCCGACCATCGGCACTCCGACGCTTTGTGAGCTTTGGAACGCCTTTCGTGCCGCGTTTCTGGCCTTACTTACCCCAATCCTGGTTGTGGGTGGCATCGTAGGCGGCATTGTGACCCCCACCGAGAGCGCCATTATTGCCGCCGGATATTCCTTGATTTTGGGCATGTTCGTCTACCGCACTGTGACTGTGCGCGATTTGGGCCATATCTTTTATGACACCGGTCGCTTCGCCTCAATTTCGCTGTTCGCTATTGGGACAGCTTCAGCCTTTGGCTGGTTGCTGGCGTTCTACAAAGTGCCTGCCCTGATTGTCGGCCTGATCGTTGATCTGCAGTTCGGCACCTTTGGCACCGCCTTGATCATCGCTGGACTGTTTTTGTTCTTTGGGCTGTTCATCGACGCGATCCCGACAATCATCATTCTGGGCACAGTTTTGTTGCCCGTCGCGCAGGCTGCGGACATTCACCCGACAGTCTTTGCGATCATTGGGATTATCTCGCTCGCCTTTGGGCTTGTGACGCCGCCCTATGGGCTGTGTCTGCTGATTTCGGCCTCCATCGGTGGCCTGAATGTTGTGAATGTGATGCGCGATGTAGCGATCATTTTGCTGCCGATGCTGTTCATCTTGCTGTTGGTGATCCTGTTTCCCGAAATAGCGTTGTGGCTGCCAAGGCTACTGATGCCCAACACGTTCATTGAGTAGGACAACGATATGCTGACCGTACAGCGCCTCGACATAGAAGACGCCCATGTGTTGATCGCGGCCGCCCGCGCCAAAGCCCATGCGATTGGTGTACCCATGTGCATCGCAGTGACAGATGAAAGCGGCAACCTGATTGCGTTTGAGCGGATGAACGGCGCCAAGATCCCTAGCGTCAATCTGGCGATCGACAAAAGCTTTACCGCGACCGGCATTCGGAAGGGCACCCACGAGCTGGGCAACGCCAGCCAGCCGGGCAAACCCGCCTATGGGATTTCTGCGACCGTCGGCGGAAGAATGATCACAATTGCGGGCGGACTGCCGGTTTTTTGTGGTGACAACGTTGTAGGTGGTATCGGCGTCAGTTCGGGAACGCCGGCACAAGACTTAGAGGTCGCTGAAGCGGGGCTTCATGCGTTTACCAACGATTAATAAGAAACATAAGTTTAGGAGTTTGATATGACAAAGCCAGCAATCGGGTTCATCGGTCTCGGTCTCATGGGGGGCAACATGGCCGAATGCCTGCAAAACAACGGTTTTGCGCTGAACGTCATGGGCCGCAACAAGGAAGCCGTCGCTGCAACGGTCGCCCGCGGCGCAACCGAGGTCAGCACCCCACGCGAACTTGCTGCGGCCAGTGACATCATCATGCTGTGCGTGACGACGTCTGAGGTTGTCGAGAGCCTCGTTTATGGCGAGGACGGCATTTTGGCGGGCGTCAAGCCAGGCGCTGTATTGATTGACTATGGCACCTCTATTCCGGCTTCGACCCAGAAAATCGGTGCTGATTTGGCCGCCAAAGGTGCCGGTATGCTTGACGCCCCGCTTGGTCGCACGCCGGCACATGCGAAAGACGGTTTGCTGAACATCATGGCGGCAGGCGACAAAGCAACCTTTGACCGCATGAAGCCGGTCTTGGATGTTCAGGGTGAGAATGTCTTTTATGTGGGCGCGCTTGGTGCGGGTCATACGACCAAGTTGATCAACAACTTTATGGGCATGACCACCGTTTGCGCCATGAGCCAAGCCTTTGCAGTGGCGGACCGTGCGGGCGTAGATCGCCAGCAGTTGTTTGACATTATGTCAGCGGGCCCATCGAATTCACCGTTCATGCAGTTCTGTAAGAAGTACGCAGTAGACGGTGTCAGCGATCTTGGGTTCTCAGTGGCCAACGCCAACAAGGATCTCGCTTACTTTGTGCAGATGGTCACAGACATGGGCACGCGTTCCGCCATCGCGGAAGGCACATCGTCCAATCTGAAAGCCGCTATTGATGCAGGCTTGGCGGATGGCAACGTTCCTGAGATTTTTGAATATTTCCTGAAGCTTGAGAAGTGAGCCGTTAGGTCGCAATAAGTATCTCGACACGGGCGCGCCTGCATGGTGCGCCCCGCCAAAATAAGAATTTCCATTATTATTCAATTACTTATGAGCTAACCCTGAGCCTGACGCTACCGGCGCCACGTGAAGGGTCGACCTATCGCCAGAAAGATTGTGTTGCTGCGTGTTCTCACGCCATCATCCTCCCGTCGGCTTGTCTGTGCGCCAATGTCGAGTTGCCAGACATCAGTTAGGCTGATCCCATAGCTTGCAGATAACGTCCCCGTCGCAATTCTATCGCTCCCGTCTGTGGCGCTTTCCTGTGCGAAGTCCAAAGCGAGCCGAATGCTGTTTACTTCATTAAGACCGCGCATATAGCCAGCACGCAGCGTCGTGTTGGACCGATCATCACCGGGCGTGAAAGTATGATTTGCACTGAGGTCGATCTGGCTTTCGGGAAGAGGCAAACTATAGCCAATCTCGGCGGTGAGCCGGGCCTCACCCCCTTCGTCTTCGGCCAACCCAAGCGCGCCGTTCAAGCGGCTATTTGGCAACGCATAGACCCGTTCGACTGAGGCGGACAAGAAAACGTCCTCCTCTTCGTCACGTGTCGCGCTGATGCTTGTGGTCAGGTCACCTAATGGGCGCGCGAAGGTCAATGCGCCAGTGAGTGTTGTGCTTTCCTCCAGTGGTTCTCCAACCTCATCGGTTTGAGAAAAACCAAGGGAGATATTTCCGGTGGTGACTTCATTCAGATTGAGCCGCAATCCAGCGCTAACGATACCAGTGTCCGCATCAAGAAGATCGGCGCTGGCATCTTCATAGCGCAATGTTTGCAGACTAAGGAAAAGCTCATAGCCGACCGGTGCTGTCTCACCCCATTCAAGGCCTGTGGCAAAGATGGTCAGTCTACGGATGCCGGACCCAACAAGGTCCCCAAAGTCGTCAGGCAGATCGAGTTCACCATCCGCATCAATGAAATCCGAGACATCGCGGAGGAAAGCAATGTCCGTGCGAAATGCCTCAAGTGAGATATCGAACGCGGCGTCTGCACTTTCACGGCTGTAAGCCAGACGTCCGGTGATCTCTTCGAATGACTGCTCGCCTTCGCTGAGCCGCAGCGATGTTGCTGCATCAGCAGACAGCCGTTGGCTACGCGTTTCGGTGACGGCGCTGAGGCCCAAGGATGTCACCGTGTCAAACCCATCTTCGTCATCGACGGTCGTGAGATCCCGGTCAGTGCTTGCTTCATAGGCTTGGTCAAAGTCGAAGGTCACGTAGGCCCCGCCTGGTTCGGCCTCTTGCGCGACGCCGACGACAGGCCAGAGCCCCGCCAGAATGAGAAGACTTGCATTTTGCTTCATGAAGACCGCCCCCCTATGGGTGCCAGCGCCTATTCGAACAACTTGCGTTGTGGGATGACAATCACGTCGCCCTCATGCATGCGCACCAAGCCATTTTGGCTGGTGCCATCGACGATCTGATTGTAGTCGATCGCATAAATATCAGTGCCACGGCGGAGTTGGATCCGTTTGGTCGCAGCAAAGTTTGTGAAACCGCCAAAGGCTGCGATGGCCTGCAAAAGCACAGTTCCTGGCTCAAGCTCAATGCGCCCAACGGTTGTTGCCTCACCCACCACAAAGATTTCGATGACGGGGTCATCTTCTTCAGGGGCAAGCCCTTCGATGCCCACAAAGACATTTGGTCTGCTGACAAAGCTCGATTCAAGGCGTGCGGCCAGCGTCGACTGAATCTGTTCGATTGTCAGCCCGCTGACACGCAATCCGCCGGCGCCGGGCAGCGAAATCCTTCCGTCTGGGGAGATCAGCACAGTGCGGTTCAGGCTTTCGTCTTCAACGACTTCAATCCGCAATACGTCACCGGGTTGCACCCTGTATCCTTGCGCAACGGTCACTGTAGAAAATAATATCAGAGTAAGAATAGATCCCAAAAGGGTAACAAATCGGGTCATAACATGGCCTCTATCTACAAAACACGGTTGGGCCATCAGCCCACGATTAGGGTGAATACTACCCTGAAAGTACCGATAACCAAAAGGAAATCGCAGAAAGTGGCGTTTTCGAGCAGAACTACGCCTTATTTCCTTGGTTTTTTCGACACGCGAACTGGTCACCTTTAGACACACCAATAGCGGATGCGAAGCCATCCACATTAAAACAGTCGCCAAACGCACACCGGATATGTCCGGTTACGGAGAGAACCGCAGGCTTAGTAGCCCGTTCCCTTGAGCACGACGCGAACGGTAGCGAGCAACAGTTTCAAGTCATTCGCAAATGAGATGTTCGCCACATATTCTGTGTCAAACATAGCGCGGGCTGCAAAGCTGCTTTCGTTGCGCTCAGAAACTTGCCACCGTCCTGTGATCCCAGGTCGTTGGGTGTAGTAAGCGCGACCAGGATACATTCTAACCTGTTCTGGCAGCATTGGACGTGGCCCTACGAGGCTCATTTCGCCAATAAAGACGTTCCACAGTTGCGGCAGTTCATCCAGAGAACTTTTGCGCAGCATGCCACCTATCTTCGTAATGCGCGGATCACGCTTCAGCTTTTGGGTGAGTGCCCACTCATCTGCCGCTTCGGGGTTACTTGCAAGATATTGCTTTAACATCTTGTCCGCATTTGGAACCATCGTCCGCAACTTCCAGATTTGGTAGGTCCGGCCGTTACGCCCAACCCGATCTTGCCGATAAAATGCGGGTCCCCCATCCAGCCACACCATGAGGGCCATGACGGCAATCACCGGTACGATGAATGGCAGTGCCAAAAGAACGCAGGCCACGTCAAAGACGCGCTTCAATCCCAGTTCGTATGGGCCTTCTTGTGGGAGTTGGATAGGACGTGATTTTGTATGCTTTGGAACTTCAGAAAATTCAGTTGTCATCTAATTACTCACTCGTTTCTAACTACGTGTGCGCAGAAAATTGCAGCACCTACTTAACTGTGTGAGCATCAACATGATGCCCGGACTTCAATGATATCGATCGGTGTAAAGCACGGCAGCAGCGCCGCGGCTTCTTCATACATGTTAACAATTCGTAAGTCATAAAAATATAGAATTTTTGACACTATTCCAGAAGAAGTTGCCGTATTCTGGGCTGATCAAGGGCAATTTTCCTCATTGTTTCCCCTAGGTCATCAATATGTGCCTTTTCTTGCCTAACTTTAAGTCAGCTATTCCATACTTTTGGCGTTTCGCTGGCTTGAAATAGGGTAATCAGATAAAAGCCGCGTCACGCCGAATCTTCGTTGACGGGCGGTTGCAGATTAATCTGCGGCATATATTGAGGCCTAGATGAAGCACGCGATCAACATCTATCTTGACCATTTTGGTCTGTATGAACGTCCGTTCAGCCTTGCGCCGGATCCCGATTATCTGTTCTGGTCAGCTGTACATGAGCGGGCATACGCCATGTTTGAATATGGCATCGTGACACATGCGCCGATTACCCTGATCACCGGCGAAGTTGGCTCTGGTAAGACCACGCTCTTACATCATCTGCTGAATGCGCTAGAGGATGATTTACAGGTCGGCCTGATTTCGAACGCACAGGGCAATCGAGACGAGCTTTTGCGGTGGGTCCTTCAGGCGTTGGATCAGCCGGTCCCGCCTGATGCTGACTATGTCGCGCTATTTGGTCAGTTCGAACAGTTCCTGATTAAGCAATATGGTGAAGGCAGCCGCGTTGTCCTGATCTTTGATGAGGCGCAAAACCTCAACCGGGAATGCTTGGAAGAGTTGCGTATGTTCACGAACATCAATTCTTACAAAGATGAACTGCTCCAGCTGGTGTTGGTGGGGCAGCCTGAGTTGCGTGACAATGTGCGCCATCCCAACCTGACCCAGTTCGCCCAGCGCGTCGCGTCCAGCTTTCACATTCCGGCGCTTAGTGATGTGGCTACAGCTGACTATATACATCACCGGATGAAGGTTGCCGGCGCGACATATACTATATTTACGCCCGAAGCTTGTGCTAAGATTTTCCAAGAAACCGGCGGCGTCCCGCGCTTGATCAATCAACTGTCTGACTTTTCTTTACTTTACGCGTATACTGATGACGCTGAAGAAGTGACAGAAGCAACCGTGGGGCAGGTTCTCCGCGACGGCATATTTTTTAGTGGTAAAGTATCGGAAGAACAAAGTGATGGTGTTCTGTCGAGTTAACATTTTAAGTGTATGGTGAACGATGGATTTTAAGTTCTATCTCGCAATTTTCTGGAGACGATTTCCGTATTTCCTGTTTCTGCTATGCTTAGGCACTGCGGTGGGATTAACGGTCGCCTTGACCCAACAGCGCACGTATGTGGCCGAGGCCCGTCTAATCGTCGAGTCGCAGCAAATCCCGGATGATTTGGCGGCCTCAACCGTCCGCACTGACGCGTCCGAGCAGCTTGAAATCATTCAGCAACGCATTTTCACCCGCGACAACCTGATGGAAACCGCAAACCGGCTGGGCGTCTATGATGGCGTTGAAGAGGCCGGAAATAGACGCACCACTGATGAAAAGATCCAAGACCTGCGTGATCGGATCAACATCTTCACGTCCGGTGGCTCAATCGTTGGCGGCCGGGCCACCGCTATCATTGTCACCGTTAGCTTTGATGCCCCGTCACCCTTTATGGCCGCAAATTTTGCCAACGAGATTGTTAACCTGATTGTTGCAGAAAATATCGAGATGCGCACAGCCGTTTCTGGACAAATTCTGGATTTCTTCGCGCAAGAAACGGATCAACTTGAAGCACAATTGTCCCGGATGCGCGCAGAGATTCTGGCATTTCAAGAGGCCAACTTAGAAGCCTTGCCAGACAGTCTTGATTTCCGGCGCTCTCAACAAGCGGCCGCCCAAGAACGGTTGCTGGAGCTTGATCGTGACAAGACCCAACTTCGTGATCGGCGTGATCGCTTGATCGAACTTTATGAACAGACCGGTGAAGTCGGTCTTGTTGGGTTGGATGCGCGCACTGCCGAAGAGGCTGAGCTGCAAGATCTTGAGGATCAGCTTGCACGCGCCTCTGCTGTTTTGTCTGACGACAATCCACGTATCGGTATCTTACGCGCGCAGATATCGGCACTGGAGCGTATCGTTGCCGCACAGCAGGCCGCAGAGGGCACATCGGCAATCGATGAAGATGGCACCCTGCTGACCCCGTTCGAATTACAACTTGCTGATATTGAGGGCCAGATCGCGTTCATTGACGAGCAAAAGGAACTGATCAATGAAACGCTTGCGACGTTGGCGACCTCCATCGCGGCGACCCCAGGCAACGCATTGACCTTAGCGGCACTGGAACGGAACTTTGACAACGTGCGTGCGCAGTATGATCGGGCCGTCAGCAACCGGGCAACGGCGGAAGTCGGCGACACAATCGAAGCTTTGTCAAAAGGTCAACGCATTACAGTCGTCGAAGAGGCCATTCCGCCGACACGCCCTGCCCGACCAAACCGTCGCCGCATTGTTGCGATGGGTATCGCTGCAGGCTTTGCCATGGGGTTTGGGTTTATCGCGCTCTTGGAGTTTTTGAACTCGGCTGTGCGCAGACCCGCAGAGATCATCGAGGGGCTGGAGATCACCCCGATCATGACCATTCCTTATATCCGGACCCGTGGTCAAATCTGGCGTCGTCGCCTTTTCATTCCGGCCACCATAGGCGCTGTCTTAATCGGCGTTCCAGCGGCGCTTTGGTACATTGACACAAACATCCAGCCCCTGCAGCCCATCGTCGATGATGTGCTGCAACGCGTCGGTCTGGCATAGTGAAGGGCAAGCGAGATGAGTAAAGTTCAAGCCGCAATCGCAAAAGCCCGGGCCGCCCGTGAGGAGGCGAAAAGACGGCCAATCGATCCGTCGCCTCCGCCGTACCCAAAATCATCTGATCAGCAATCAAGAATATTGACCCGAAGCATGCCATCGCAGCCGATTGACCGTTCCATGGTCTGGATGCCGTTGGAGACGTTTACCCCTACGGATCGGCGCATGGCCCGTAATCGGATCGTCAGCTTCAAGGACGGGGCGCAAAAGGCCCCCGGTGCGGTCGAGCTTGATATGTTACGCACCAAAGTGCTGCAGCAGATGCGGGCGCATAACTGGAAGCGGCTTGCGATTACATCACCGTCCGCTGATTGTGGGAAAACGACCGTTGCTCTGAACCTCGCGTTTTCATTGTCTCGGCAGGCCGATAGTTTCACAATCGTTGCCGAAATGGATATGCGCCGCCCGTCCATGGCCAAGACATTTGGTTTGACGGGCAATGCCGGGTTTTCGTCAGTGATTGATGGCACTGCCAATTTTGCGGATGTCGCGATGCGCCCCCGCCCGAACCTTGCGTTTGGTATGAACTATGCGCCGGCACGCAATCCGTCCGAACTGCTGCAAAGCACAACTGCCAAGCATATCTTGGCGCAGATTGATGAACGCTACCAACCCGACATCACAATTTTCGACATGCCCCCGATGCTCAGCAGCGATGACACGATGGCGTTTATCGGGCAGGTTGATTGTGTTCTGTTGGTCGCCGCCGCTGAGGCCACATCGGTCAAAGAGATTGATAAATGTGAACGGGAATTGGCCACACAAACAAACGTCCTTGGTGTGATGCTGAATAAGTGCCGCTATATGGACCAAGAGACATCGTACTAAGGCCTATCGCTTCACTTTCCGCAGCAACTGCACCACTTTTTTGACACCTGGCACTTTGTCAAACCACTTCAGATCATGCACATCCGTCCGTGATGGCCGCTGCAGGCCCAAAGTTGGCAGGATCGCAAGCGTGGTCATCGCAGGCCTGGCTGCCCGGAAGTGATTAAGTGCCCCGTCGTAATGCATCGGCCCACCGTCAGGATGACCCGCGGGCCGTTCTAGGATTTGTTCAAGAAATCCGATCAGGTCCGGAATGATGTCCCCCTTCAGGATGTAGAAGTGTGAACATTGGAAGGTGTGGTCGCGAGGCAGGCGGAAGAGCCCGGTTGCGGCATCAATCATCTCTCCTGTTTGGTGCGACGTATATCCTGCGTAAAACATATCCCAGGGTGTGGTTTTCAGAACCTCAAGCACGGCGGGCAGGCGGTCTAGGAAGTCGGGCGCGAAATCCAGATCGTCTTCGCACATCATCACGGTGGTCTCTTGGTTCTCTGCGACCTGCTTCAGCGCCTCGAGATGGCTCAGAAAACACCCGCGCGCACCCAAAGTTGGGAAACCATCAAGCTTTTCCGGTCTGATAGCGGGAAAAATGCGGATGTTTGGATGATCAAAGGATAGCCCGACGCGCGCCAACTGCGCCGCAAACTCTGACCGGCGGTCGGCCCGTTCCGGCAGGTTGATCAGAACCAAAGGGCCGTAGGCGTCTAGCATCTCATGTGCAACGGTCATTCGTAAATCCAATCTGTCAACGCGGATAAGAAATGTTTATCCTGGTTACTCTCAAAAAAGCGCTGGCCGATCATAGCTGCACCTACGTCAAGTTCCAAACCCCATTGTTCTTGCCTGCGGCACCCTAGGGTCAGGACCCATTAATCTTACACCGTAAGTTTGTCAGATTTTTTCTCTGACAAGAAGTATCTGCGCAAGAATAGTGGTTCTATTTCAAGCAGATGTGCCGCTGCTCAGAGGGAAAATCCGCCAAACCCGGAGGGCGAAGATTTCACTTCATCTCAGAGGCTCGCGCCGCTTGGCCGTAGAACAACTATGGCCGCACGACGCGAGCCACTGATATTTCGTGAAATCGCCGCTGACGGTGCAAGATTAATTGGTCCTGACCCTAGCTGTCATCAGGTATAGGTCGAAGGCTGGAATCATGTCATAAGTGCCCGAGTTATTTGTATTGAACGGGTTTTGGGTGTGACGAACGAGATGTCGACGCGTAGTATTGAGCAGTCATATTTACAGTATAAATCTACCAGTCATTTTGGGTCGTTGAATGGTTTGCGGTTCGTTTGTATCGCTGCCATTCTTTGGCATCACGCCCCGATCTGGACCTCTATTGAAGCACCAGCTCAGATACTCACCCGTGGCTTTGTCGGCGTCGATTTCTTCTTTGTTCTCAGTGGCTTTCTGATCACGACGCTCTTGCTCCGTGAGGCGGACGCGAAGGGCAGTTTTTCCTTGCGCGGGTTTTATTGGCGACGTTTCTTGCGGATTATTCCGGTCTACTATCTCGTTATCACCGCCGTAGCCTTGTATTATATCGGCCTGAAGGGGCAGACCCAGTATCTTGCACAGCTGCCCTACTACTATTTGTTCCTGTCAAATTTTCTGCCCGAGCATATGCCGATGCTGTATCCGACATGGTCGCTGGCGGTTGAGGAGCAATATTATCTGGTCTGGCCCTTGTTGCTGATGCTGCTGCCAAGGCCCCTGTTGATCCCGTTTTTGGTCTTTACGATAGGTTTGAACGTGATCGCGGTAATTGGCTGGCTGACACCGCTTGGCATTGCCGCGATTGAAGCGGGGCCGCTGCGGTTTGCCATGTTCAATGCCACCTATGCACCGATTCTGATCGGCTCGGGTCTTGCCTTGATTTTACATTCCCGCAAAGGCTTTGACGCGATTTGTGGCAGCACCGGAAATAGCTACGTCTGTGTGGGATCGTTTCTCGTGCTGCTCGCATCACTGCAATGGCTGCCAGAGGATGTGCGCGGTTGGCCTAACCTTGTAATGCATCTGATTATGGCTGTTGCGTTGGCCAGTATCGTTGTCAGGGAAGATCATGTGCTACGGCCCGTACTGACGATCCGGCCCTTTGTCCGCATTGGTGAGATCAGTTATGGGGTCTATCTTTATCATTTGATTGCGTTGCACATCGCCAAGGTCGGCTTGGGCAAGCTTGGCATGGGGGACCAAAATTGGGTGATTTTGGTCGTTTATAGCCTTCTTGCAATTGCGATTTCGGAGGCAAGTTTTCGGACATTTGAACGCTATTTCCTCAGCTTCAAGCATCGCGCTTGGGGCACGTCCAAGCTGCGCGCTTAGCGTATTAATTTGGCAGCAATTGCCAATTTCAGTGTATACATTTCAAACAAGTCATAAGGGCAAGACATGCTATCAGTCATCATCCCCAGCTATAACGAAGAAAACTATATTGGCGCCTGTCTGGACGCGATCGTCGCACAGACAGGTCTGCCGCAGGCACATGAAATTCAGGTTATTGTTGCTGCAAACGGGTGCAAAGACAGCACCGTTGCCAAGGCCCGTGCGATGGAGCCACAGCTGAAAGATGCTGGTTTCGCGTTGATCGTTCTGGATATCGCCAAGGGCAATAAGATGAACGCATTGAACGAGGCTGACAAAGTGGCCCGCTATGGAACACGTGCCTATTTGGACGCGGATGTTGTGATTTCTCCGGGCCTGCTTGTTGAACTGGCCGATATTCTATCAAAGGACACGCCGCTTTATGCCAGCGGGACCATCAATATTCCCCGCCCCAAAAGTATCGTCAGTCGTGCCTATGCCAAAGTTTGGACCGGTCTGCCCTTTGTAAAAGACGGCGTCCCGGGGATTGGTCTTTATGCGATGAATGCGCTTGGCCGTGCCCGGTGGGATGAATTCCCCGAGATTTATTCGGATGACCGTTTTGTGCGGCTGCAGTTTTCTTCTGACGAACGTCGCAAGACCAAAGCCACCTATGATTGGCCCCTGCCTGAAGGGTTTGGAAATCTTGTCCACGTGAGGCATCGTTGGAGCGAAGGCAACATGGAACTGGCCGAGCAATACCCGCAGATGATCGCGAACGATACAGAGCGCAATAAGTCGTTTCGAAACGCATTGGGACTACTGAAAACACCGTTTTCCTCGGTCGTTTTTGTGTCCATCTATGCGATCTGCAACTTACGCGCCAAACGCACGAAAAACAGCGATACGTTCATGTGGCGGCGTGGTCGCGACTAAGTCGGTTGCGGTCTGGCGGACATCGTTTTTTGAACTTTGGCAGCCGTCCGTTTGATCTCTTTCTCGATCTTCTGCTTTTGTCTTTCAAAACGCGAGGTCGGAACCGGGACTGAAATCGCGTGAAGTTCGCCTGCCAAATCAGTGAAGGCGAATCCAACGGCCGAGATACCGTCAGAATGTTCATCGTTGTCGTGCGCAAGACCCGTTTCGGTGATCCCATCAAGGATTGCACCGAACTGGCCGATATCAAGGGGCATCCCCGTCCGTGCTGCTTCGGCTTTCGCATGATTCAAGGCCATGTCCCTGGGAAGTTGCGCAAGGCAGGCGCGCCCGTTGGCGGTTGTCGTTACAGGGAATACTTCGCCGACTGATGAAACCGTTCTCAGTCGGTGCGTGCCCGGGACTTGATCGATAAATATCATCTTGTCGCCGCGCAGCACCGACAGATCAGACGTCTCGCCGGTTGCTTGGGTCAGTTCGGTCAGCAGGGGTCTGCATTGTTCGGCAGTGTTGAAACGGGCGGCCTGCGCCAATGCACCAAGCTCTGGTCCAAGCCGGACGCCTCCACCCGACATGTTCGCGATAAGCAGCCGTTCTGTCTGAAGCGCCCCAACGATTCGTTGCACAGTTGAGCGGGGCAACCCCACTTCTGACGCGATTTGACCAAGGCTAAGGCCTTCTGGATGCTCCTTCAGGCTGCGCAAAACCGTTGCCGCACGCGAGATCACCTGAATGCCGCTGCGGCCACTGTCTATCTCTTCAGATTTCATCGGAACTCCACGCCTGTGTCTGATCGCAGTCATACGTTTGTGACGCAGGATGTCAATACAACCCGCATTGCGATACATCCGAATTGTATCGCAATTAATTTATTGACCGCTATGCGGTGCGTGTGTATCAAAAACAGTAGAGGGCTGGGAGGCCGACCTGACAACTGAGCGCAAACAAACACTGCCACCGCAGTGAACAGAGGACTTGTATCCATGGTGGAAATCCGCGGGATTGAATTTCAAGCAAATACTGACAACGACATGGGGTTGGAGTTTGTGAACCTGAGCCATCGGTTTGGATATCAATGTCCGAACTGGCCGTATTTCAAAGACGTGGCCATTGAACGAAAGCACTACATGGCAAAGTCTGGCGTGTTGTCGCAGACCATCACGACGACAATGCATGTCACCACGCATATCGATGCACCCGCCCACGTCGTTCAGGGCACCCCATTCATTGATGAGGTTCCGCTGCCTCATTTCTTTGGGTCGGGTCTTGTTGTCTCAATCCCCAAGAAAAAATGGGAAAGCATCACGGGCGATGATTTGGAAAAGGCATGCGGGCATGCGATCCGGAAGGGTGATGTGCTGATTATCAACACAGGCTGGCATAAACAGTATGAAGATGGCGACTATTTTGCTTATTGCCCGGGTCTTGTGCCTTCGGCTGCGGATTGGATGGTTGAAAAAGGCGTGAAGGTTGTCGGTCACGACACACAGGCCAATGATCACCCCCTTGCCACCGCAATTGGCCCGCAGCGCAACGGCCCAATCCTGCCGCATCTTGAGGAAGAATATAAGGAATGGTCTGGCGGCAACGACTGGAAAGATGATTTCCCAGAATGGGAACCTGTCCACAACACCCTATTTTCCAACGGTATTCTTGGGATTGAAAATGTGGGTGGTGATTTGGATAGCGTCACAGGAAAACGCGTCACTTTTGCCTTCTTCCCTTGGAATTGGGACCGTGGTGACGGCTGCATCATCCGTCTGGTCGCCATGACCGACAAACAGCAAGCCTACCGCATCGAAGCTGGCGAAACCTTCTGATGCAACTCAAGCGCTTTGCCGATGCTCAACCCTATGACGCACCCAACCATTGGGGCGTCACGGGGCTACGCCTGCAAGGGTTCGAAGATGGTGGCCCTGAAAACCAATGGATCGGCTTTTCGCAGTTTCTACCCGGTGGCGGGGCCGGCCCGGATAGTACCCCGTTTGAGAAGGTCTATGTCGTTCTTGAGGGTGAAATGACCGTTGAAGTCGACGGTGTTGAGACCGTTCTGCAGGCCTTAGATAGTTGCACCATACCCGCCAGTGAAGTGCGCCGGATCGAAAACAAGACCAATCATATTTGCAAGATGCTCGTCGTGATCCCTTATCCCGATGGCAAAAGACCGGAGTAGTCCCATGTCGCTCGATAACCCGCTTTCGATGTTTGATGTGAAGGGCAAGGTGGCTTTGATCACTGGTGCGTCAGGTGCGTTTGGTGCTGTCGCGGCCCGATGCTTGTCTGGCGCGGGGTGCAAGGTTGTTCTTGCCGCTGGAAATGCGCAAGCGATGGCGGAAGTCGCCGATACCTGCACCGGTGAAGTGCATCAGATCAACGCCCGCCCCGATAGTGAAGCGGCCTGCAATGACATGATCAAAGAGGCGGTCGCGGCCTTTGGCAGTATAGATATTCTTGTCGTCGCCTCGGGCATGAACAAAGTTGCCAAGATTGAAGACATGGAGCCATCGACATTTGACGGTGTCATCGATGCGAACCTGACGCAATCTTGGCTGATTGCCCGTGCCGCCACCCGGCAGATGAAAGCGCAAGGTGCAGGCGGCAAGATCGTCTTTGTCTCTTCTGCGCGCGGGTTGTTGGGCCATCCAGCCGGATACACGGCCTATTGTGCGTCCAAAGCAGCCGTTGATGGCCTGACCAAAGCGCTTGGATGTGAGTTGGGCCCCAGCGGCATTACCGTGAATGCGATTGCACCGACCGTATTCCGGTCCCCTCTGACCGCTTGGATGTTTGAGGACACGGAAAAGGCCAAAGCCGTTCGCGAAGGGTTCTTGGCCCGCGTCCCCAAGGGGCGTCTTGGCGAACCTGAAGACCTCGCCGGGCCACTTCTCTTTTTAGCGTCGGGCGCATCCGATTTTTACACCGGGCATATTCTTTATGCTGACGGCGGGTATACGGCGGGCTGATTGATGCAAGAGAACTGCCAAATTGCCGTCATTGGCGCAGGGCTTATGGGCCATGGCATTGCGCTGACGTTTGCGCGCGCTGGGCAGAATGTGCGCATCACGGACCCATTTGAGGACGCCCGCGCGACAGTTATTCAGCGGATTGCGGACAGCCTAAAGGTTTTGGGTGAAACGGATGAAGGTATTCCGGCAATCCTGAACCGGATTGAGATTGCCAGTACCACCGAAGCTGCGGTGAAAGACGCCGCCTTCGTGTTTGAAGCTGCACCTGAAAAGTTGCCGTTAAAGCAAAAGATATTCGCTGAAATTGAAGACCACGCGCCGGACGGCTGTATTTTGGCGTCAAACACATCGGTCATGCCGATCACTCAGATCATGGGCGCGCTGCGGCTGAAAGCCCGCGCACTTGGAACGCATTGGTGGAACCCGCCGCACATGATCCCCTTGGTGGAAGTCGTCAGCACTGAATGGACAGACGACGCTGTCGCAGATCAGATGATGGATTTACTGGGCCACGCGGGCAAGACCCCGGTTCGTGTTAAGAAGGACGTGCCCGGCTTTATCGGCAACCGGCTGCAGCACGCATTGTGGCGCGAGGCGATCAGTCTTGTTGAGAATGATATCTGCGATGCGGAAGCGGTCGACACGGTGATCAAGGCCAGTTTTGGCCGCAGGTTGGCCGTTTTGGGTCCGTTAGAAAATGCCGACCTCGTGGGGACCGACCTGACGTTGGATATCCATGAGAATGTTCTGTTTGATTTGGAAAGCCGCCAAGCGCCGTCACCATATCTTGCCAAGCTCGTCGCGGAGGGACGGCTTGGTATGAAGGCCAACAAAGGTTTCCGGGATTGGACGGAGGAGGAAGCCAATCAAGTCCGCGCACGTGTTGCGCGGCATTTGCAGCGTCTGGACGACATCATGCACGACTAGGCGGTCACGAACCGGCGCATTCGCTGGATTAGGGAGGAACGAAAATGATCAAGAAAACTTCAACCTGGACCCGCCGTAGCTTTGTGGCAGGGGGTGCTGTCACGCTGGCTGCTCCGGCGATCTTAACGGGTGGTCGCGCCTATGCGCAGAACCCGGTTATCAAAGTCGGACATGTCAGCCCGCGGACCGGCCCTTTGGCAGGCTTTGCAGAGGCCGATGATTATGTGTTGGACGCGATTTCACAGGCTTTTGCGGCTGGCTTGGAAAACAACGGAACGGCCTACACCGTCGAGATCATATCGAAAGACAGCCAATCGAACCCCAACCGCGCATCCGAAGTGGCCGCTGATCTTATCTTGGGCGATGAGGTAGATATTATTGTCGCGGCTTCCACACCTGACACGGTCAATCCGGTGTCTGACCAGGCCGAAATCAATGAGGTGCCCTGCATCACCACAGATTGCCCCTGGCAGCCTTACTTCTTTGGTCGCAACGGCGTGCCGGGTGAAGGGTTCCAGAACACCTATCACTTCTTTTGGGGCCTCGAAGATGTGATCGGTGCTTTCCTAGATATGTGGGGCCAAAGCGGTGTCGCAAAGACGGTGGGCGGTCTGTTCCCCAATGATGCAGACGGCAATGCCTGGGGCGATCCAGAGCTTGGCCTGCCCAAACCTCTTGCGGAAGCGGGTTATAATCTGATTGATCCAGGTCGCTATCAGCCCCTGTCAGATGATTTCAGCAACCAAATTGCCGCGTTTAAATCTGCCGGTTGTGAAATTGTGACCGGCAATATGATCCCGCCAGATTTCGCAACCTTCTGGGCGCAATCGGCGCAACAAGGGTTTTCGCCGAAGGTCGTCAGCATCGGCAAAGCGCTGTTGTTCCCATCCGTCATTGAATCGCTTGGCGACCGCGGTGATGGGCTTACATCTGAGGTGTGGTGGTCGCCGAACCATCCTTTCAGTTCGTCTTTGACCGGGGCCAGTTCCAAAGAGCTTGCTGACGGCTACACTGCCGCCTCTGGCCGGACGTGGACCCAACCGATCGGGTTCAAACATGCGCTGTTTGAAGTCGTTGCTGACGTCATCAAGCGAGCGGAAGATTTAGAGGACCCAGCCGCGATTGTCGCAGCAATTGCAGCAACCAACCTCGATACTATTACCGGCAATGTGAATTGGGCCAACGGTCCAATCAACAACGTCACCAAGACACCGCTTGTCGCCGGCCAGTGGCAGCAGGACGGTGATGTCATGGACCTGAAGATCGTTGGCAATTCTGCGGCTCCGGACATTCCATTGACCGGTGAACTGAAGCTCTTGTCTTGATCAAAAAACGCTTGGCGGCATCCGGGTTCGGGTGCCCCCGCTTACGCTATCGCGAGGGAATATGACCGCATTTCTGCAACTTGATCAGGTGTCAAAGGCGTTTGGCGCGATCACCGTCGCCGAAGACTTAAGCTTTGAAGTTCAGTCCGGCCAAGCGCTGGGCGTCATTGGTCCCAATGGGGCGGGCAAGACGTCAATGTTCAATCTGATCACCGGCACCTTGGCCCCTAATTCAGGTCGTATCATGTTTGATGGCACGGATATCACCCGTGATGGCGCCGCCAAAAGGTGCCGGGCGGGGATGGCGCGTAGCTTTCAGGTCCCACAGCCTTTTTCGGGTATGACCGTTTTTGAAAACGCGATGATTGCCGCCACGCAAGCTGGCGGCCTGCACGGCAAAGAGGCCGAACAGTTTTGCATTGAGGTGCTGGATCAGACCGCACTTTTGGATCGCGCAAACACCCTTGCCGGTGGTTTGACCCTTCTGGGTCGCAAGCGGCTGGAACTGACCCGTGCTTTATGCGCCAGGCCGAAGCTTTTGATGCTTGATGAAATCGCAGGTGGGCTGACTGAGGCGGAATGCACATCCCTGGTGCAGACCATCAAGGATATCCATGCGCGTGGCGTTACAATCATTTGGATCGAACATGTGGTGCATGCGCTTTTGGCCGTCGTGGACAAGCTGATGGTGATCGATTTCGGGCGCAAGATCACCGAAGGCGACCCGCACACCACGATGGAAAGTCCAGAAGTGCAGGAAATCTATCTGGGGATCGCAGCTGATGCCTGATCCCATTCTTAGAATTAGCGGTCTTGATGCCTTTTACGGTGACTTTCAGGCATTGTATGACGTTGCGCTCGAAGCCGGAGAGGGCGAGGTACTGGCGATCATTGGCGCCAATGGGGCGGGCAAGACCACTTTGATGCGGTCTATTTCGGGACTGACCCAGAACAAGGCCGCGATGGTGCGCTATCGCGGTGAAAACATCGGTGCCTTGCGCGCGGACGAGGTTGCCGCAAAAGGCATTGCCTTGGTGCCAGAGGGTCGGCAGCTGTTTCCATCGCTTTCGGTCGAGGAAAACCTGATCATCGGTGGTCAGGTTGGCCGCAAGGGCCCTTGGTCGCTGAATGCAGTCTACAAGCTGTTCCCGATCCTGCAAGAACGCCGCCATCAGCAATCGACGTCGCTGTCCGGTGGTCAGCAGCAGATGGTGGCGATTGGGCGGGCGTTGATGGCGAACCCAGATTTGATCTTGTTTGATGAGATCAGCCTTGGGCTGGCACCGATCATTATCAAAGACATCTATGCGGCTTTGCCCGGCATAATCAACGAAGGCATGAGTGCCCTGATCGTCGAGCAAGACATAACCAAAGCGCTGTCCGTATCGTCCCGCTTTTACTGTTTGCAAGAAGGGCGCGTCTCACTAGAGGGCGCATCCGCCACTGTCGCCCGCGAGGATATCTCGCGCGCCTATTTCGGAGTTGCTTAGGATGGAATGGGTCAATGCAGTGGTGCAAGGCACCTTGTTGGGCGGCCTTTATGCGCTGTTTGCGGCGGGCTTATCGCTGATCTTTGGGGTCATGCGGTTGGTGAATATCGCCCATGGCGATTTGATCGTCTTGGCCGCATATCTGGGGCTGTCTGCAACTACGCTTCTTGGTTTGCACCCTTTGGCAGCGCTGTTGGTTGTCGTGCCCGCGATGGCAATCATGGGGTATGTGTTGCAACGCGCAATCCTGAACCAGACCTTGGGCAAGGATATCCTGCCCCCCTTGCTGGTCACCTTTGGTCTGTCTGTCATCATCCAAAACACCTTGCTTGAAGCCTATTCTGCCGATCCGCAAAAGATGAACGCCGGAGCGTTGGAGACCGCGAGCTTTTCTGCGGGTGGTCTGTCGTTGGGTGTTTTGCCCGTTATGACCTTTGTTATTGCAGTGGGTGTCATCGCTGGGCTGCAATGGACCTTTTACCGCACCGCCCTTGGGCGCGCCTTTCGAGCCACGTCAGACAATCAGGAAATCGCTCAGCTGATGGGCCTGAACCGGCGTCATATTTTTGGGCTGGCGATGGCCCTGGCGCTTGCCGTGACGGCTATCGCGGGCATCATGTTGGGCATCCGGACCAGTTTCGATCCGTCGATTGGGGGTGGACGGCTGATCTTTGGGTTTGAAGCCGTCATCATTGGTGGGTTGGGCAATCTTTGGGGCACGCTGGTTGGGGGTGTGATCCTTGGTGTCGCACAGACAATCGGGGCCAAGATTGACCCGGGCTGGCAGTTGCTGGCAGGCCATCTTGTCTTCTTGATCATCCTTGCCGTGCGCCCCAATGGACTTTTCCCGAGGATCGGCGAATGACCCCATCAGATTTCCACGTCACCCGGTCGTCTTCTGTGACCAAGATCGCAGCGGTTCTTGGTCTGTTGATCCTGATCATTCTGATCGCCGCCCCCTATTGGGCAGGCCGGGCCGACATGCGCCTGATGGGCGAACTGTTCCTGTATCTCGCACTTGCCAGCCTGTGGAACCTGATGGCGGGCTATGCCGGGCTGGTGTCGGTGGGGCAGCAGGCCTATGTCGGGTTTGGCGGCTATATGTTGTTTGCGCTGACGATGTTTGGCGGCGTGCACCCCATCGGCGCCATTGTCATTGCAGGGTTCTTTGGTGCGCTGATCGCGGTGCCCGTGGCCCTTTTGATTTTCCGGTTGCGCGGAGCCTATTTTGCCATCGGGACGTGGGTCATCGCCGAAGTGTTTCGGCTTTCGTTTGCGCAAGTCTCAGTCTTGGGTGGTGGTTCAGGATCATCGCTGCCCGTTGGCATTGTCAGATCACTTTCATCGTCGCGGGCCGGGCGCGAACATCTGAGCTATTGGTTGGCGCTTGCCTCTGCGGTCATTGTGATTGCTGCTGTTTACTTTTTCCTGCGATCTCGCAATGGGCTGGCACTGACCGCCATCAGAGACAACGAGTTGGCAGCCGGGTCCCTTGGGATCGACATTTGGCGGACCAAATTTGTGGTCTATATTGTCACGGCGGCGCTGACATCCATGATCGGCGCACTGATCTTTCTGCAAAAGCTGCGGATATCCCCGGATGCGGCGTTCTCAGTCAATGACTGGACAGCTTTCGTGATTTTCATCGTCGTGATTGGTGGGATTGGTACGATCGAAGGGCCCATCATTGGCACCTTGATCTTCTTTGCACTGCGCGAAACGCTGGCCGACCTTGGGACCATATACCTGATGGTTTTGGGCGTCGTTGCGATTGTGATCATGCTCAAGGCCCCCAAAGGCATTTGGGGGCTGATCCGCACCCGCTTTGACGTAGAGCTTTTCCCGCTCAGTTATCGCGTCAAACATTCTCAAACAGCTCAGAAAGACTGATCCATGGCCCGGAAGAAACAAAAGACGATCATCACTTGCGCTGTGACGGGTGCAATTCATACGCCAACAATGTCTGATGGGTTGCCCTATAGCTATGACGCCATCGCGCAGCAGGCGATGGACGCGGCCGAAGCGGGGGCGTCCATTCTGCATCTACACGCCCGGAATAACGAAACGGGTGCGCCTTCGGTCGAGATCAATGATTTTGCACCGTTCCTGCCGCGGATCAAGCAAGCCACAGATGCGGTTGTGAATATCTCAACCGGCGGATCGCTGACGTTGTCTATTCAAGATCGGATCACCCCGGCCAAGACCTTTTCGCCTGAGATGTGTTCGATGAATATGGGGTCGATGAACTTTTCGTTCCATCCTTTGGCGGGCCGCTACAAAGATGAAGATTGGAAATTCGATTGGGAAAAGGACTATGTCAAGAATTCTGACGGCAACATTTTCCGCAACACGTTCCGGGATATCCAAGAGGCCGCCGAAACCCTCGCCCCGCATGACGTGAAGTTTGAGCATGAATGTTATGACGTCGGGCATCTGTATAACCTGAAATTCTGCATGGATATTGGCCTGTTCAAGGCACCTGTGTTCATCCAATTTATCTTTGGCATTCTGGGTGGAATTGGCCCAGAGGTCGATAACTTGGTGTTTATGAAGCGTACCGCGGATCGCCTGTTTGGTGATGATTATCGCTGGTCCGTCCTGGGTGCCGGTGGCGCGCAAATGACGCTTGGCACGACAGCCAGCCAGATGGGCGGCAATGTACGGGTTGGTCTGGAAGACAGCTTGTTTATCTCACGTGGTACGCTTGCCGAAACCAATGCACAGCAGGTCACCAAGATCCGACGCATCATCGAAGACCTTGGCTGCGAAGTCGCAACCCCGGATGAAGCCCGCGAGATGCTCGATCTTAAGGGCGGTGACCGGGTTTCTTTCTAACAGCGTGGCCTTGCGCATCCGCGCTTAGCCGGTCCGCCATCGCTGAGACGACCCAGTGCAATACAACCGTCAGCAACGCCAAAACCAAAAGGCTCGCGAACATCAGGTCTGTTTTTGCCCTGCCGTTGGCGAGCAACATCAGATAGCCAAGCCCCTGCGAGGCCCCAACCCATTCGCCAATCACCGCCCCGATGGGTGCATAGACCGCCGCCAGTTTCAGCCCCGATGCCAAGGCGGGCAACGCATGGGGGATTTTGATCCGTCGCATGGTCTGCGCATTGCTTGCCCCCATCGTTTTGGCCAGATCCAAGATCGCAGAGTTCACCCGCATCAGCCCGTCGTAGAATGCAGAGGTCACGGGGAAGTAGATGATCAGCACCGCCATCACGATTTTTGAGGCCATCCCATAGCCGAACCATAGCGTCAGAATGGGTGCCAGCGCGAAGACCGGCACCGCTTGGGTGAACACGAGCAGTGGCAGCACCAACCGCGCCAAGTGCGGCGACATCGCCAATTGGATTGCTGTGAGCCCGCCTAAAGCTGCCCCGATGATCAGCCCGAGGATGACTTCACTTGCGGTGACAAATGCATGCCCCATGATCAGCACCCGGTTATCCAGCGCCGCTTGGCCTACTTGCACAGGGCTTGGCAGGATGAAATGCGGCACCCCGGTGATCCAAACCACCGATTGCCAAAGCATCAGGCCAAGTACTGCTGCGCTGACGGGGTATGTGAACCGGCTCATGATCCACCCCGCAGATATGTCAGCAACTCGGCTTGGCTGCGCAATGTTGCCGGGTCATCAATGGCCCGGATCGGGGCCGTGTCCGGCACGGGCCAGGATTGGCAGCCGGTGGCCGAGAGCAAGGTGATGTTGTGCCCCAACCGGCATGCCTCAGCCGGGTCATGGGTCACCAAGAGCACGGTTTTATCCTGTAAAACCTCTGCCGTCAGATCCTGCATATCCGCACGTGTGCTTGCGTCCAGTGCCGAAAACGGTTCATCCAACAAAACGATGGGCCGGTCTTCCATCAATGTGCGTGCCAGCGCCGCGCGTTGCCGCATGCCCCCGGAAAGTGACGTTGGCTTTTGCGCGCTTTGGGCCGGTAGCCCGACCCTTGCGATCATTTGGTCAGCCTTGTCAAAATCAGGCTTTTCACCCCGCAAACGTGCGCCAAGGACCACGTTTTCACGGACATTGAGCCACGGCAGCAATAGGTCTGACTGCGCCATATAGCTGGCGCGACCCGCTATTGGCCTGCCATCATCTGCCTTGATCACCCCATCAAACCGGCCGGCGGTCTCTAACCCCAGGATCAGCCGCAGGATTGTGGATTTGCCGACGCCAGATTTGCCAAGCAGACAGGTCCATTTTCCAGCGTTCATAGTCAGATCGGCCCGTTCAAACAGAGCCCATTGTCCCAGGAAATAACTGCCCTGCAATCTGATCGCGGGGCTAGTGGTCACGCGCCACGTAGCCCCATATCCCAAAAACCAACCTCAAGTTCTGTTGCGGTGGTAAAGCGGTTTTGTAGATGCGCCCAACGCGGCGTTTGTTCAAAGTCGGGACCCAAACGCCGCAGAATGGCGCGATCAAACATTTCACCTACAACGATCATGACCTCCTGATATTCGGCATCCGCGTAGGTTGCGATCCATTCGGCATAGGGTGTGTCAGCTTGCGCAGTGCTGGCCAACGCAAGTCCGATTTCCCCGTAACCGAAACAACAGGGCGCCAAAGCAGCGATCAGGTCAAGAAAGTCACCTTGCACCCCGGCATCCATCACGTAGCGCGTATAGGCTAGGTTCGCGACTTCCTCTTTGGCGGAAAACAACGTGGCCTCATCAATCCCAGCCGCCGCACAGGTTTTCACATGCAACGCCATTTCGTGGTTCACCAGCGCATCGACTGTACGGGCGCATATCTTCATCTCGTCCAAGGTTTCAGCCTTGACCACACCAAGCGACCAGGCCCGGGCAAAATGCACCAGAAAGACGTAGTCTTGCACCAGATAATGCAGGAATGCGGCCTGCGGCAATGTGCCATCGCCTAAGCCCCGCACAAAGTCATGCCTTGTGTAGGCGGCCCATGCGGTTGGGCACCCATCGCGTAGCCTGGCAAAGGCGCGGCCATAGTCCGGGGCGGTCATTGGGCGGTCACATCGATGGCGATGGCAGACACCGGGTTGATCGCAGGGATCAGACCTGCCTCGGCCAAGAAAGCCTCAAACCGAGCATAGCGTCCGACATCCATCGCTGTGGGGCGCAGCGCAAAGCGTGGCAGCGTATCGACCCAGGCGCGTGCGTTAAGTTCGTCTTGCAGCTCGGGCGACGTGGCTGCGAAGATGTTCCAACTGTCCTGAGGATGATTGACGATATATTGCGTGGCTTTCTCGGTCGCTGCCAGGAAGCGCCGGATCAAATCGGCGTCCATCGTTTCAGGGTTGGCCACATAGATCAGCTCATCATAAGGTGGCAGTCCCTCTTCTTCGACATAGAAGCAGCGGCCCGGGACGCCTTCGATATCCATTTGGTTCAGCTCAAAGTTCCGGAAAGCACCGATCACCGCATCGACCTGACCGGACATCAGAGAAGGCGATAGCGACCAGTTTACGTTGACCAGATCGATATCATCCAGCGTCAGGCCATGTGTCCGCAAAATTGCGCCCAAGACGGCCTCTTCCACGCCCCCAACGGAAAAGCCCACCTTGCGTCCGGCCAGATCGGCGGGCGTCTGGATTGGTCCATCCGCCAGCACCAGCAAACAACTCAGCGGCGTTGCGACCAGCGTGCCGACCCGCTGCAATGGCAAACCTTCGTGAATTTGCATATGCAGCTGTGGCTGGTAGGAAATCGCCAGATCGGCTTGACCGGCAGCAACCATTTTGGGCGGGTCTGACGGATCGGCAGGTGCGACAATCTCAACCTCAAGACCGGCTTCGGCGAAGTACCCGTTTTCCTGAGCGATGATGATGGGTCCGTGGTCGGGGTTGATGAACCAGTCCAGGATTACTGTCATCCGGTCCTGTGCCAAGGCAGGAGCGGTCAGAAGCGCAAAGAGCGTGGCGAAAAGCGTGAATTTCATACTGGGTTACTTTCCTGCTTGATGAAAATGATGCGTGGGTCCGTGGCCTGAGCCCACGGATAGGCTGTCTGCATGGGCGATCGCCCCGGCCACATAGTCTTTCGCAAGGGTCACGGCTTCGGCGACCGACAACCCTTTGCCAAGCTGGGCCCCCAGTGCCGAGGACAACGTGCAGCCGGTTCCATGGGTGTTTTTGGTGGGCAGGCGCGATGCCTCAAACCACTGCGTGCTGTCATGCGTGACCAACACATCGGGGCTTTGTGGTCCATCCAGATGACCGCCCTTCAGCAAGACCGCCTTTGGGCCCAGCGCGCAAAGCGCCTTGCCCTGTGCTTCCATGTCGGCACGGGTGGCTGCGGTGGCCACCCCCAACAGTTGCGCGGCCTCAGGCAAGTTTGGTGTCAAGACCGCGGCCAAGGGCAGCAAGGCATCCCGGACCATGTTGATGGCGTCATCTTCCAGCAAAGACGCCCCGCCTTTGGCGATCATTACAGGATCCAAGACGATAGGGACGTCTGCCTTAGCCTCAATAGCTTTCGCCACGGCACTGGCGATATCCGCATTTGCAATCATGCCGATTTTGATTGCATCCACACGAATGTCTTGGAAGACGGCCCCTATCTGCTTTGCAACAAAGTCGGGCGGTACCAGATGCACGCCGCTGACACCTTGCGTATTCTGCGCGGTCAGTGCGGTGATCGCGGCCATGGCAAAGGCGCCATTGGCCGAGATTGCCTTGATATCCGCCTGTATTCCCGCCCCGCCCGAAGGGTCAGAACCTGCGATTGACAGAACATTCGGGATCATACTGTGCCCCCGTGACGCGAAGGGCAGAATGCGGTTGCCGCCAGCATTGGATCATGTTGGCCGCAAATGGCCGAGATGACGGCCAGCCCATCTGCGCCCGCCGCCGTCACTTGGTTCACATGGGTCGCATTCAGACCCCCAATCGCCACAGTGGGAAGATGCGTATTGGCGGCCATGGCCGCGAGGCCGGTCATCCCGATGGGCACTTCGTGATCTGCCTTGCTGTCTGTCGCAAAGACAGGTCCCAATCCGAGATAATCCACCGGCATCGTATTGGCTGCCAGCACGGTTTGCATGGTTTCGCAGGACAGCCCCAAGATACGGTCGGGTCCCAACATTGCGCGGGCGCGGGCGGGGTCCCCATCACTTTGCCCAATATGCGCCCCATCTGCACCGGATGCGATTGCAGCCTCCAGATCGTCATTCACGATCAAAGGCACGCCCGTTCCGTTCAGTGCTGCCAAAAGCCCACGGGCCAAAGCGATCCGCTCTGCCGTGCTGGCGTGTTTGTCGCGCAGTTGCACCATGCTTGCGCCGCCAGAGACGGCCTGTTGAACCGTGTCAATGATGCCCAGATCTGCGCAAAGAAGCGGATCTGTGATCAGGTAGAGGCGCAATGCATCGCGGTTCAAAGCCATTGGACCAGCGCGTCATCGGCCAAATCTGCCGGTTTGGTTTGGGAGAGCGCATCAAGGAAAGCGACCTGAAAACTGCCGGGGCCGTTTGCTGTTTGGGCGGCCTTGGCACCGGCATGCCCGAACATCGCAAGGGCGGAGACACTAGCCACCAAAGGCGGGGCTATGGCCGCGAAGGCGCCCATCAATGCGGTCAGTGAACAGCCCATCGCGGTGACCAAAGGCATCAGGGGTGACCCGCCCGAGACATGGGCCGCACGCGTGCCGTCCGTGACAAAATCAACCTCGCCGGTGATGGCCACGACGCAGCCTTGCGATTGGGCCAAAGCTGTAGCGGCGTCTTTCGCGTCCGCCACACTGTCACCGCTATCCGCGCCCTTACCAGCCGTTGCCACCCCGCTGAGCGCCAGAATTTCGGACGCATTCCCGCGAATGATCGTGGGGCTCCGTTTGATCAAGTCTTGCACCACTTCGCCGCGATAGGGGGTCGCGAAATGGGCGACCGGGTCCAGGACCCAAGGGGTTTCTGATGCGTTCGCAGCGTCAGCGGCCTTTTTCATCGCGGCCACCCATGACGGTGACAATGTACCGATGTTGATCGTTAGCGCGCCACTGATCGGAGTGAAATCGGCAACTTCTGCCTCTGCATGCACCATCGCGGGCGATGCACCGGCGGCCAGTGTGACATTGGCGGCGATGTTCATGGCCACATAATTGGTGATGCAATGGACAAGTGGGGCCTGCGCATGCAGGGCTGCGAGCGCGTCTTGTGTCTTCATGGTCATGTCTCCGACCAACGAAGAAAGGAAGACCGCTCGCGCGATATTTACCCTCCCTCCGCCAGCATTATCTGGTTCAGGTTCAAAGGGTACTTCTCAGCCTTGCGGCGCCCCCGGTAAGAGCTTGATAGGTAGGAGGGCTGTGATCGTCAAGGATGTGGTTTGGGACTACAAGGCATCCGTCTGGAAAAGCCAAACCTTCAGTCCACCATGCGGGATGGGCGGCCCCTTGGGTTTGAAGGGCAGGCCGGTGGCTTTGGCGAAATTGGCGTCGTTTGTGACAAGCCCAACACGCCACCCTTTGAAACGTTCTTGCAGGGTCTGACCCAAGCTGGCGTAAAGTCCAAAGAGCATCTTTTGGTTCCCGATCCGGCCACCATAGGGTGGGTTGCACATGATCAAGCCAGGTGGTCCATCGGGCCGTTGAACATCCGCCGCGGATAGGTTCGTGAAGGTGATAAGATCGGCAACAGCAGCGCGGTCCGCATTGGCTTTGCTCATGCGGACAGCACCGGGATCACGGTCGCTACCGTAGAAATGCTGGACGGGCGCGTGGGTTTCACCCACCCTACGCAGGTTGTCCCATTTAACCGCGTCGAAAGTTGTAAGCTGCTCAAAAGCGAAGTTGCGCGTCCGTCCGGGGTGCAGCCCGGCGGCCATTTCTGCGGCTTCAATCAGGAAGGTGCCAGAGCCGCACATCGGATCAAGCACGGGTTCTGCCCCGTCATATCCACAACTGCGCAACATCAGTGCCGCAAGTGTTTCGCGGATCGGGGCCTTGCCAACAGCCTCTTTGTGGCCGCGCTTGTGCAGGCTTTCACCGGAGGTATCGACGCTGATCGTCACCCGGTTGTCATCAATCCGCACCTTCAACGCGACAGGGGCATCGGGGCTGATCGTATATCCATTTGCCCTCAACGCGGTTTCAACCCGCTGCGTTGCCGCACCCGCATGATAAATTTTGGATTTGCGCGAGGTGCTGACATCGACCCGCAACGGGATGTCGGTGTGCAACAGGTCCGCCCACGGGAATTTATGAGCGCGCTTGTCCAGCTGAGCCAGATGAAAAGCCATAAAGCTGCCGATCCGCGCCAAGATGCGGGTTGCACCCCGCATTGTCAGGTTTGCCCGCCATACGTCAGGCCACCCGCCAGCGAACACGACACCGCCTTGGGTCGTTTTGGCGTCTGAGAAGCCGTTTTCAGCAGCCTCGTGCAGCAACGCTTGTTCCAATCCGGGGGTCGCGACCATGAAAATGTCGAAGGTGTCAGTCATTGGGGGTACATAGTCTGTCGTGGCCTAAATGGGCAAGCCGACTACAGGTTTGAACGAATACCAAAGCGCAGCTGTATAGAAGTCGCATCAACAAGATCGAAGTTCGAATCTGTTTGTGTCGCCCGAAATGAAATATTGGGCGAAAAACCGAAATAGGAATAATCTTCTAGCGTCGCGACCAATCCAAGCGAGGCAAACACATCCTCGCGGTCCTCATCAATAAGGTTCAGATATCCAAAAGACCGTATTCCAAGCTGTGCGCTTGCAGACCAGCGCGCGTTCAAAAAGGATGTGTTAAACGCATAGGCCAGCTGGCCCATGTATTCGATAGAACCGCTGTCGGCCTCGGTGACAGTATCACTTCTAGACAGCGTGAAGCTCGCAGTGTCGCCATTAGCGAATTTTGCGTCGTAGGTGCCACTCGTATCGTAGATTTTTGAGTTGGCGATGCTAGGTACCGCGCCTTGTTGTGTTCGCGCCTTAAAGTCCAGCGATAAGGCATCGCCCCAATCCAGCGGAATTTGTTGTCCAAACTTAAGGTCTTGATAGCGGACCAAGGTCGTGCCGGCCTGTTGAAAACTCCCAAGATGTACAGAAAAATAAGTGGGCCCCAATGGGCTAAGTGCTGATTGTCTTTGCCCAAGTGAAAATTCGCTTAGGAACGCAGAAAAGTCGCTTGCATCTACTGCCCTGACCGCTGCGTCGTCTGAGGACGCGAGTAAATCCTTGGCGTCTTGTGAAAGGATGACTGACTCGCCAAAAAACAATGCGCTGACGGTGGTAATCTGACTTCTATCCATCGACAGGCGATACGAAAGCCGTGCCGAGCCAGTGTAGACCGCGCCGGACAGCGGAAGATCTGCTTCATTTAGGCCAAACAAAACACCAAAAATGTCAAGACACTCCCCTGTCCCACTTAGCTCGAAGCACGCGCACGACCCATCACCGTTTTCCAAACAAATTTCAGTTTCGTTAGACCCACCATTGACGTTGTCTGTTGGAGCCAAGGAAAAGTCGTACTGCATCGTTAACGGGTTGGCTCGGCGCGCCCTTTGAAACAGTGTTGCGACTTGTTGGGCATCTTCCAAATCCTGCAAATGATTCGTGGCGCGGCGCAGCCAAAATTCGGCGCGTGAATACTGCTCGGCCCCAAAATGCGCCCGCCCTGCCAGCTTGGATGCTTCTAGTCGTGCCTCTTCATTGGTTGCAGCGTTATAGGCTTGCCGTGCGATACGTGCGGCCTGCCCATCTTCATCAAGATCAGACAAAGCCAAAGCGCGCAAAAACAACGCGTTAAAGCTGTCGGGCCGAACGGCAAGTATCCGGTCCGCAATCGTGATCGTTAGATCCGGGTCCCCGTTAACCAGAGCATCTTCGGCCTGCGCATATAGTTCCTGCAGGCCCGCGCCCGAGAAAGCGTCTCGTCCGTTTTGCGTTTGCGCAATTGCGCAATTCGCAATCAGGCATGGAATGATGACCAACAAATAGCGACCTAACCATTTTTTCATCATTCCAAAGCCCGTATGCGAGAGTAATTTCCCTACCGGGATAACGGCAATTTTGCCTGCGGCAAGTCACAACCTTCTGAAATGCAGGCAAACCGTCGCTGCGACAGCAGGTCGGCGGATAATTGCTATTTAGGTATGTTACGCCAATTTCCGGTTCTTCTTACAACGCAATCCCGCTAGCCGTTCATTGTGGGGCCTTGGAGAGAACTGATGAAAAAAATTGTCGCGATATTTGGTATTTTAGCGTTGGCCGCATGTAGTAGTGGTGGCAGCGATGGAAGCGATAGCGGCGTCGATCTGACACCCGATATCCCCAGCACAAGTTTGAACACAGAGTTCGGCACTGCGTTGAATGATCTTCGCGCCGGCAACAGTCAAACGGCGTTGACATACGACTCTACAGTTGGTGAAGCCGCGCAGATTCATGCCAACGATATGTACGAAAACGACTACCTGAGCATCTTCTTGGAGGGAACCTCTGAAGATATGGGCGACACGCTCAACAACCTTGGTCTGTCTTGGGACGAAATCGCGCAATTCATCGCGCAAGGTGAATATGAAGTCGACACTTTGCTGACTGAGTGGGATGAAAACGGTAGCCAAGGCGACGGGTCAATCGCGGTGCTCGACGATCTAAACTTTCCTGATTACGAATTGTTCGGCCTTGCGAAGGCAGGCGACGGCGACGATTCTCGCTGGGTCTTGTTGTTGGTCAACCCAACGTAAGTTGAAGGATCAGAGCATTGAGGTTTTGTGCGAGCTTCAATGCTTTGGACCGACCCAAAGTATGTACCGGCTACTGTTCGCAAGAGTTCAATAGCACATCTTCAGGACGTCGCTGATGTGTATTCGGTTTCTGGATTAGGCCTTTGATTGATACCGCTAGGCGGGTCATCGCCCTATGAACTGTTCACAAGTGGCGTCTTATTGCCTCAAAATTGGTGTGCACCTCTCAGACATTTCTGAACAGCAGTCTTATCCGTACATCTCATTCGGTAGGTAGGAGAAGACTGATGAAGTATGTTTTTTCGATCGCCGTAGTGTGCCTTTTGTCCGCCTGTTTGGGCGGTGGGTCTGGTAGTGATACTTCTGTCTCGACCTCATCGGTTCCAAGTGTCGTTCCCACCGCTGGTGAAAGTGCGAACTTTGGCTCATTGCTGAATAGCGTGCGTATGTCCAACGGTTCCGGAAATGTCAGCTATGATGCACGACTTTCAGCTGCCGCGCAGGTTCACTCCAATGACCAACTTTCCATGGGCAATATGACCCATGTTGGATCGGACGGGTCGAATGCCGGCCAGCGGATTGCGGCACAGGGTTATAATCCTGCCATTTGGGGAGAGAATGTTGCCCGAGGTCAGCAAACCGAAGCGGATGTCATGACCGCTTGGACCAATTCAAACGACCATCATCGGAATAACATCAATCCGGTTTTTGAAGATTTCGGCATTGCCAAGGCCGGGTCCGGATCGCAGACTTACTGGACGCTTGTACTTGCGACTGAACGGTAGTTGCCAGCCGTCTTGTTTATGACACGCGCCGTTTCTGGATTGGGCACCGGCTTTCCGATCCCTTCCAGTGCCCGCAATGGTCGTTTGACGGCTTCGCCGAGCCCAGGCCGCGTGGGTGCAGCCATTTGTTTGCTCACTTCGATCATCAGCACGCCACCCGCCGCCACCATGGGGATATTGTGCCCGACCCTTTCCAGAAAGCCCGCAGATTTGCGCCAAATTCTGCGGGCAGAGGGTGGTTGATAGAGCGCCGACATCGTCCGCTCGGTCACAAACTGGTGCTTGCGCAACTGCGCCTCAAGCTGGCTGAGCGAATAGGGCCGCCCATATCCAAAGGGCGTCGCGTCTGAGCGTGACCAAAGCCCTGCCCGATTTGGGACGATGAACACGGCCCGCCCGCCGGGTCCAAGCACGCGCCAGATTTCATCCAAGAGAGCCGTGGGCTGTTCCGTCGTCTCAAGCCCGTGCAGCACAACCAGCTTATCCACATGCCCCGTTTCAATCGGCCAGACCGTATCTTCACACAGCACGCTGACATTTTGCGCCTCAGGCGGCCAGGGCATCACGCCCTGCGGACCCGGCATCAGGCCGATCACCCGGCGCGCCTCTTTCAGGAAAGGACGTAGCAGCGGTACCGCAAACCCAAAGCCTACGACCATCTGCCCCTTGGTTTCAGGCCAGAGTGTGACAAGCTCTTCCCGGATCACCTTTTGCGCCGCACGCCCCAAGGCGCTGCGGTAGTAGAAATTTCGCAAGTCAAGCACGTCGAGGTGCATTGTAGTTTCCGGCCCTTTTCGCCACTCTATGGGGCAAGCATATCAACAGAAAGCAACAATGCCATGGTCAACACGTCCTCTGTCGAATTGGTTGTCGTTCCTTGTCTGTCCGACAACTACGCATTCTTGGTCCATAACCACGACACAAATGAGACCGCCTTGATCGATGCGCCCGAAGCGGCACCCATCGCAAAGGTCTTGGCTGACCGCAGATGGGCCCTGACCGATATCTTGATCACCCATCACCACAATGATCACATTGATGGGGTCGCCGCACTGCGGGAAGGTGCCCGGGTTATTGGGGCTGCAGCCGACGCGCACCGGCTTCCAGCGCTTGACCTGGCAGTTGCCGAAGGCGATGTAATCACGGTCTGTGGCTTGCCCACCCATGTCATTGATGTGTCAGGGCACACCATCGGACATATTGCCTTTCACATGCCCGGGCCGGCCTATGCGTTTACCGCCGATAGTTTGATGGCACTGGGCTGCGGTCGCCTGTTTGAAGGAACGCCCGCCCAGATGTGGCAAAGTCTGCTGAAACTGCGTGCATTACCAGAAAACACAATGATTTGTTCAGGGCATGAATATACTGCCGCAAATGCGCGTTTCGCAGCGTCCCTTGACGGGGCACATCCCGACCTTATCTTACGTATTGAAGGGATTGAAACCGCACGCGCAGCCGGTGAACCGACGGTCCCTTCGACGCTGTTAGAAGAAAAGCGCACAAACCCGTTTTTGCGTGCTGATATTCCCGAATTCAAAGCCGTTTTGGGTATGGCAGAGGCGTCTGATGAAGATGTCTTTGCAGCGGTGCGGGCCAAGAAAGACAAATTTTAACCACGATATTGTGTCATGGTGGTTAAAAGCAGATCAAATCCGGGGCATTGAGCGATTTGTGAAGCAAAAATGAAAAAAAGTCCTTGAAGGTTGCGTCAGAAAACCAAACCTTAAGGATAAGAGGCCACGGTTGGCGGATGTAGATCAGATGCCGACCCCCGATATGAAGGAGCACGCAAGGTGCCATCATTTTCGACCACACTTGAGCAGTCCATCCATGGGGCCCTGGCCCTTGCGAATGAACGTAAGCATGAACTCGCAACGCTAGAGCATCTGTTGCTGGCGCTGATTGATGAGCCGGACGCGGCCCGGGTGCTGCGTGCGTGTTCGGTTAATCTGGATGATTTGCGCAAGGATCTTGATGATTTCATTGATGATGATCTGGCAACCCTAATCACTGATGTGGAAGGGTCGGAGGCGGTGCCTACCGCTGCGTTCCAGCGCGTCATCCAGCGCGCGGCGATCCACGTGCAATCCTCAGGCCGGAATGAAGTGACAGGTGCAAATGTGCTGGTCGCGATCTTTGCGGAACGTGAAAGCAATGCGGCCTACTTCCTGCAAGAACAGGAAATGACCCGCTATGATGCGGTGAATTTCATCGCACATGGCGTGGCCAAAGACCCCGCATTTGGCGAACAGCGCCCCGTGACCGGCTCCCCTGACGAAAGTGACACTGTTTCGGTTGGCGCCGATGCGGAAGAAAAAGAAAGTGCATTGGCAAAATACTGCGTTGATCTGAATGCAAAGTCGCAGAAAGGCGATGTGGATCCACTTATCGGTCGCGCCCATGAGGTTGAACGCTGCATTCAGGTGCTCTGCCGTCGCCGTAAGAACAACCCGCTGCTGGTGGGCGATCCCGGCGTTGGCAAAACCGCGATTGCGGAAGGCTTGGCCTTTAAGATCGTCAACGGCGAAACACCCGAAGTCCTTTCAAAGGCTACGATCTTTTCACTTGATATGGGCGCCTTGCTGGCCGGAACCCGCTATCGCGGCGATTTTGAAGAACGTTTGAAGGCCGTCATGACAGAGATGGAAAATCACCCCGATGCGGTGCTTTTCATTGACGAAATCCATACGGTGATCGGTGCTGGTGCCACATCCGGTGGGGCCATGGATGCGTCCAATCTGCTCAAACCCGCGTTGCAGGGTGGGAAACTGCGCTGCATGGGGTCCACGACCTATAAGGAATTCCGTCAGCATTTCGAAAAGGACCGCGCATTGAGCCGCCGGTTCCAGAAAATCGATGTGACTGAACCCTCCGTCCCTGATTCGATCAAGATTTTGCAGGGTTTGAAGCCTTATTTTGAAGAGCATCACAGCATCAAATACACGGCTGATGCGATCAAAACCGCGGTCGAACTCTCGGCACGCTATATCAACGACCGCAAGCTGCCCGATAAGGCAATCGATGTGATCGATGAGGCCGGTGCCGCACAGCATCTGGTCGCCGAAAGCAAGCGCCGCAAGACTATTGGCGCGAAAGAAATCGAAAATGTGGTCGCCAAAATCGCCCGTATTCCGCCCAAGAACGTGTCGAAAGATGACGCAGAGGTGCTGAAGGACCTTGAGAAATCCTTGAAGCGCGTGGTGTTTGGGCAGGACAATGCGATTGAAGCACTGTCATCGGCGATCAAACTGGCCCGCGCCGGTCTGCGTGAACCTGAAAAACCCATTGGGAACTATCTGTTCGCGGGTCCAACAGGTGTGGGTAAGACCGAAGTGGCTAAGCAATTGGCAAGCACTTTGGGTGTGGAACTGCTGCGCTTTGACATGTCCGAATATATGGAAAAACACGCGGTTTCACGGCTGATCGGTGCGCCTCCGGGCTATGTCGGCTTTGACCAAGGTGGCATGTTGACCGACGGCATCGACCAAAACCCACATTGTGTCCTGCTGTTGGACGAGATGGAAAAGGCGCATCCGGATGTCTACAACATCCTGTTGCAGGTCATGGACCACGGCAAGTTGACCGATCACAACGGCCGAACAACCGATTTCCGGAATGTGATTATCATCATGACATCCAATGCTGGTGCAGCCGAAATGTCCAAGAACGCAATGGGCTTTGGCCGCGAAAGCCGCACAGGTGAAGATACCGCCGCGATTGAGCGGACCTTCACTCCGGAATTCCGCAACCGGCTGGATGCAATCGTCAGCTTCGGCGCTTTGCCGAAACCGGTGATCATGCAAGTGGTTGAGAAATTCGTCTTGCAGCTTGAGGCGCAGTTGATCGACCGTAACGTCCATATCGAGCTGACATCGGCTGCCGCTGAATGGCTCGCCGACAAGGGCTATGATGACAAAATGGGTGCGCGTCCACTCGGCCGCGTCATCCAAGAACACATCAAAAAGCCGCTGGCAGAAGAGCTGTTGTTCGGCAAGCTGGTCAAGGGCGGGATCGTCAAGGTTGGCGTCAAGAAGGGTGAGCTTGACCTGAAATATGAAGCCCCTCAACAAGGCCGCATCACAGATAAAGGTGACAAACCACCGTTGCTGACCGCCGACTGATCAAGGCGTTCTTATCAAGAATAGAAACCCGTCCTCATCGCGAGGGCGGGTTTTTTTGGGTCCATAATATGCCGAAAAAAGATAGACAAAATGCCTTGTTTCCATGTCATCGAAGGCCCTGTCGGGGCTGGGAAAACAACGTTTGCAAACAAGCTAGGACAAGAACTGCGGACACCCCCGCTTATTCTAGACGCATGGTTTGTGACCTTGTTTCGGCCCGACCGGCCTGATCGAGGCCTATGGGAGTGGTACGCTGCACGAAAACAGCGTTGCATCGATCAGATAACAGATGTGGCCCAAGGTTTGCTCGGCACTGATCACGATGCAATTGTGGAACTGGGTTTGCTACAACGTGAAAGCCGCAAGAACTATTATGCGCGTCTGAATGACATAGGGGCAGCATATGTTGTTCACGTGCTGGACGCACCAATGCCGGAACGCCTTGCCCGCGTCCGCAAACGCAATATCGAAAAGGGCGAATCCTATGCGATGGAGGTGACTGATGCGATTTTCGCAACGGCATCCGAAATGTGGGAGCCACCTGATGCAGCAGAATGTGTGGGCCGTGATATACGCTTTGTCGACATACCGTAGGGGGTTAGCGTTCAGTCAGTTTCAATTCGATTCGCCGATTTTGCGCACGGGCCTCGGGTGTATCCAATGGATTGATGGGTTGGTATTCACCAAAACCATTTGCCGCCAGCCGTCGCTGATCAAAGCCCAACTCTTCCGTCATGAAACGCACAACCGACAAGGCGCGCGCTTGGCTCAGTTCCCAGTTGTCCGCAAAACGCCCATTCCGGCTGACCGGGATATTGTCGGTGTGGCCATCGACCCGGATGATCCAATCAATTCCGGGCGGAATATCAGTGGCGATGTTTTGCAACAGATCAGCAATGCTGGCGATTTCGGCTTCGCCTGCAGGGGACAATGTGGCGCTACCGGGTTGGAACAGAACTTCGGACGCAAAGATAAAGCGGTCGCCTTCGATTCGGACCCGATCCTGCCCTTCAAGCACTTCGCGCAATTGGCCAAAGAAATCTGACTTAAAGCGGGACAAATCCTCGGCCTCGGCCGCCAATCGTTCGGCCTCTTCTTCAAGCCGGGCGGTTTCATTTTCCAGCCGCAAGCGTTCGGCCTCTTCCAATGCACGGCGCTGCCGTTCTTCCGACACAACGCGAGCCAGTGCCGTGTTCAGTTGCGAACCCAGGGTTTCGATTTGCACCTGCGCTTCGCGGTCTGCATCCTCTGCCAAGTTCAGCAAGGATTGCAGATTGCCAACCTGCTCACGTAATTCGGTCACCTGCTCATTGAGCAAGACAACCTGTCGCTGGCTTTCGGCAGACAACGCCTCTTCTGCGGCCAATTGTTGGTTTGCGAGCGCCAGTAGGGCGGCTTGCCGTTCAACCTCATTGCCCTGACTGGTTTGATTGCCCTGCAAGCGCGCAATCTGGGCGCGCGCCTCGGCCAGTTGCGCGGCCATTTCGCTATTTTCACCCTCAAGTGAGGCACGCAAGGCGTCCAACTCGATCTGCGCCGTCCGCGCGGCAGCCAGCAACGTCAGTGTTTCTTCTGCTTCGCGCCGTTGTTGTTCCAAGTTCAACGTCATCGCCGTCAATTCGGTGTCGGCATTGGCAAGTCGTTCGCGCAATGCCGCAGCCGCTGCGTTTTCAGTCAACTGGGCTGTTTGCAGTTCGGTCAATCGCGCCGCATTTTCATCATTTTCGGTTTCCAAATCGGCGACCAAAGCCTCAAGTGCTTCACGCCGGGCCGCGGCCAGTCGGGCTGCTTCCGTTCCCGCGTCAATCTCAGTTCGGGCTTGGGCCAAGGCCAGGTTCAGCGCCTCTTGTTGCGTCAAAAGTTCGGCCTGTGTGGTTTCCAGCGCCGCGACATTGGACAACGCATCGTCACGTTCGCTGAGCAGGCCTGCAACCTGTGCCTCAAATTGCGTGATTTCGCTCTGGGCGGCAGCCAAGGCCTGATCTTGCGCTTCACGTTCCGCAATGAGGGTAGCGATACGGCCGCTCTGACGCTCAGCCTCGGCTGATGCGGCATCAAGATCTGAAGTGAGTGCTGCGTTGCGGTCGCGTTCCAGCCCAAGGGTGGCCGCGAGGTTTGCCACTTCAACACCAAGCGCATCTAATTCGCTCGCTTGGCCTGTAATTGTCTCGCGCAACACAAACTGGATCACCATAAAGATCGTCAGCACGAACATCAAAACAAGCAATAGCCCGGTCATCGCGTCCACGAACCCCGGCCAGATCGCGTTTTGAAACCGATTAGATGATCTGCGGCTCAGCGCCATGGATCAACCTCTGTCTTTGATCGTGTTTGCCAAAACGGCAAGGTCCCGACGCAAGTCGCCCACACTTTCCTGACGACCCGCCGACATTTCCTCAAGGATACGCAAAAGTTGCACGTCAATTGAGCGGAGCCGCATCCGGCTTTCGGCGTCGATCCCTTCCATCCCGCTATCATCCAGCTTCTTGATCAGGGTTTCCTGCCCTTCAGCGACACGGGTCATCAACTCAGTCGTGTTATCGGAACCGCCAATCTGTGCCAATTGTTCAACGGCTGCCGCAAGATTTGCAAAGCGCCTGTCGTTCTCTTCCCGATCAGCGTCTGTTTGGCCCATCATCATTTGGATTGTATCAATCAACTCGCCCAATTGATCAACAAACGCACCCATGACGCCCATATCGGCGCTGCCACTTTCCTCGCCGTCCAACCCGACACGTGTGATCGTCGAAAGCCATTCTTCTAGCTCGCGATAGAACCTGTTTTGGCCATGTCCTGCGAACAGTTCCAAAAGCCCAACGATAAGCGACCCGGCCAGCCCAAGAAGTGAGCTGGAAAACGCAGTACCCATGCCGCCAAGCTGTGCCTCAAGCCCCGCTTGCAGCCGGGCAAAAATGTCTGCCCCTGATTCCCCTTCACCCGCATTCAGTGACCTTATGGTTTCGACCAATGCCGGGACCGTCGTAGCCAACCCATAGAAGGTTCCCAAAAGCCCCAGGAAAATTAGCACGTTGCCGATATAGCGGGTGATTTCGCGATCTTCGTCGATCCGCTGTGCCACAGAATCAAGGATCGACCGGCCCGAGGTCGATGACACCTGGGTCCGTGCTCCGCGCGATCGCAGCAAGGTCGCGAGCGGTGCCAGCAACGAAGGTGCCGCAACATAAGAGTGCCCGCCAGCGTCTTTGGCGAATCTTTCGATCCAGCGCACTGATTTGATCAGCAAGAAGACCTGATTAATGCAGGAAAGCACCCCAAGGACGAACACCGCAAGGATGACACCATTCAGGTAAGGGTTCGATTGGTAGATCGCTGTGATCTGCTCAAATCCAAGGTAGAAGCCAGCCCCGACCAGCCCCAAGACTGTCAACATGAACAGAATTTGGCGGATAGGTTGTGAAAACTGCGGCTGTGCCTTGGGTTCCCGTTTGTCCAACAAGGGAGGGAGTCCTCATATTGTGTTCTGTTGCTGCTCCGATAGCACCATATGGCGGTACGCGCGCAAACCCAAATAAAATTCGATTTAGCTTATGTTGCAGTCAGGGCACGCACCCGTTGGTTCAGCCAAGCCAAGTCATCATCCTTGATTCCAAGCTGGTTCAGGTGATCGACCGTGTTGAACAGATATTCGGTGTTTGGGCCGCGCTCGCCAATTGCATGTGCAATCATTTGCGCCTGTTTTTCCAACCCGAACTGGCAATATTGTACGTGATCGGGCTTGATAATATAAGCCAGCGCCTGAATGGTGTCGCCGTCTTCCGTCACCAGATCGACGGTGTCTTCGTAATATGCAGATGAAATCAGTTCGCGTTCACGGAGCATTGCTAGGACGTCGTCTTCCTCGTTCTCGGCCACCTGAAATGCCACTCCGGTGCAACGACTACCGAGTTGTTTATCAAGTGCCAGCACCAAACCGGGGTCATCTTCGGACCCACGGTGATGTATGGAAAGCATACAGAAGCTGCGATGATAGTCGTGCAAACACGCCGTGATTTTGCGTGCGGGGGTAAAGCCAGGGTTCCACAACAGTGACCCGTATCCGAAAACCCAAAATGCCATTGCCGTATCCTTTTCTTCCGCCTCCATAAACACCGGAACGGGCAAAACGGAAAGGCCCTAGGGTCAGGACCCATTAATCTTGCACCGTCAGCGGCGATTTCACGAAATATCAGTGGTTTGCGCTGAGCGGCCATAGTTGTTCTACGGCCAAGCGGCGCACGCCGCTGAGATGATGTGAAATCTTCGCCCTCCGGGTTTGGCGGATTTTCCCTCTGAGCAGCGGCACATCTGCTTGAAATAGAACCACTATTCTTGCGCAGATGCTTCTTGTCAGAGAAAAAATCTGACAAACTGACGGTGTAAGATTAATGGGTCTTGACCCTAGGCGCGCATCAGGTCGCCGAAAATGGCTGCGGTATAGTCTTGCAAGTAAATGCGCAGCCAAGGCGTGTATTTGGCCGGATGCTGGGCAACGTCAGCCGACAATTCGTGAAAGTCGACCCAACGGGTTGCCATGACCTCATCGGGGTTAGGCTTGAACTGCAGGTTGTCCGGCGCATCGGCGACATAGACCTGCACCACCTCATGTTCGGTCAGCCCGTTACCTACATCGGCCTTATATTCGATTTCGTCGCGGTGCGAAGGGTAAAGCCCTTTAATTCCAAGCTCTTCCTCCAAACGCCGCACAGCACAATCAGCAGGGTCTTCATCCCATGCGGGATGCGTACAACAGGTGTTCGCCCAGTGACCTGGCGTATGATATTTATGCATTGCACGTTGTTGGATCAGCACCTGCCCCTTGTTCAGCACAAAGACGCTGACAGCCTTATGCTTCAGCCCGCGCTGATGCGCTTCTAGCTTTTCAACGGGTTTCAACGTGCCGTCTACCCAGGCCGGGATCATGATCGTCATGTGCGCAACGGTGACACCAGTCGCGTCAGATGCGCAAGGTGCAATACTGCGTACAGATGGCATAAATACTGCGTACATACGATAGGTTTGACACGAACCGTTAAAGCGCCACTTTCTTGACCTGACGTCTATTCAACTTTCGCTGCTGACGTTGCATGCACCCATTGCATCCAAACTCGCAACCAACAGGCTACTGTACGCGCCTTCATCGATGTCGGCTTCTGCTGCCAGAGAGGCCCAGTCGGCCTCTTCACCGTCCTCAAGCACCAACCAATTGATCATGTCTTCGACTACGACAGTCGCCGCCGCCATATCGTCAGGATAATCCGCAGCCACACGACCCGCTATACAACCGCACCCATCCAGCGTTTCGCGCCCTGAATTCAATTCCTGATCATGCCAGTTCAACCGGTTCTCGCAGGTCGTCGCATATTCCAGCCCTGCTTCTGACAGCGCGTATCGTTCTGCGAGATCTGCATGGACTTTGCCGAAATAAATCATCGCACCAACCTGGACGATACCAAGGGCAACAGCAAAGATCACAATGTTTTTCACGAGTTTCTTCATCATATGCTGTCGCCTCGTTAATCTACCGCAAATTGACTAGTACGACCGTCCGACCAAGTCCAGTCTGCATTCAGGGGAAGATTGTCTGCTGCGATTGCCTTTGTCACCGAGATTGCGCCTAACGTCACCGGCACCCGAATTGGGCGCTTGTCTTTCCCTGATTTGACCCTAAAACTGCATCCAAAGCGCTTTGGGAGATGTCAGAAATGTCAATTCGTGCGGTTGTCTGGGGCGAGAATGTCCATGAGCAGACAAATCAGATCGTGTCGGATCTGTATCCAACGGGCATTCATGGTGCGATTGCCCAGACCTTGAATGCCGCTGGTGGTATCACCGCGTCGACTGCCACCTTGCAGGAGCCCGACCACGGTTTGACTGTTGACCGCTTGGCTGAAACGGATGTCTTGCTTTGGTGGGGCCACGCAGCCCATGGTGATGTGTCTGACGAGGTTTCCCAGCGTGTGGTTGAGGCCGTTTGGTCCGGCATGGGCTTCATTGCGTTGCATTCCACCCATTTTGCCAAACCGTTCAAGCAGCTGATGGGATCGGCCTGTAATCTGACCTGGCGTGAAGCGGGCGAGCGCGAGCGTTTGTGGGTCACCTCACGCAATCATCCGATTGCTGCCGGTCTGCCTGATCATTTCTCGCTTGAGCATGAAGAGATGTATGGCGAGCCCTTTGGTGTGCCCGAGCCGCTGGAAACCGTCTTTATCAGCTGGTTTCAGGGCGGTGAGGTATTTCGTTCGGGCCTGACCTATAAGCGCGGTGCAGGCAATGTGTTTTACTTCCGCCCCGGTCATGAGACCTATCCGACCTATCATGATGCCAATATTCAGACGGTTTTGACCAACGCCGTTCGTTGGGCCCATAATCCTATCGCCCGTGTGTTGGGTGTCACGGATACCCCCAATGTACCAGTTACGCAGGCGTTGGAACCTATTTCCGAACGCGGCCCCCGGCTACATGAAGATGGCGAAGAGGGCTTTAAGTGATCCGTGTTTTGATCGTCGGCACGGGTGCCATGGCCCAAGATCATGCCGATGCCTTTGCCGAGATGGATGGTGTTTCAATCGTTGCCTCGGTTGAACCCCGCCCTAAGAACCAGCAGCCGTTCAATGCCAAATACGCCATTCCCAACGCGTTTCAAACCGTTGAGCAGGCCATTGCTTGGGATCAGTTTGATGCGGTGTCGAATGTCACCCCCGATGCTGTGCACCATCGCACGACCTTGCCATTTCTGGCGGCGGGCAAACATGTCTTGTGTGAAAAACCTTTGGCCACCAATATGGCCGATGCGGATGAAATGGCTGCTGCGGCCAAGGCTGCGGGTGTGATTAATATGGTCAATTTGACCTATCGCAGCGTTCCCGCCTTGATGCATGCCGCAGCCATGGTCGCGGGTGGTCAGATCGGTGAGGTGCGCCATTTTGAGGCCTCGTATCTGCAAAGCTGGCTGACCCAATCCTTATGGGGCGATTGGCGCAATGAAGATCAATGGTTGTGGCGCCTTTCGACCGCCCATGGCTCAATGGGTGTCTTGGGTGATGTGGGCGTTCATATTCTGGATTATGCCACTTTTGTTGCGGGGTCGGATGCTACCCGCGTGTCGTGTCGCCTCAAGACATTTGACAAGGCGCAAGATGGCCAGATTGGCCCCTATCGCTTGGATGCAAATGACAGCATGGCCATGCATTTATCGTTGCAAAATGGTGCGGTTGGCGTGATCCATGCCAGTCGGTTTGCCAGCGGTCATATCAATGATTTGCGTCTCAAGATTTTCGGTACCAAAGGTGGTTTGGATGTGCATTTTGAGGACTTCAATAGCCGGTTGCGTGCCTGTCTGGGCGATGGCCTGACGACCGGCACTTGGACAGACGTGCAGACCCCATCTGTGCAAAGCAATTTTGCCCGATTTATCGCCGCAATTCGTACCGGAGTGTCTGCTGATCCAGACTTTGCCCGCGGTGCCAAACTGCAACGTGTATTGGACCTAGCGGTCAAGTCAGACACAGATGACACCCGAGAGCAAGCTGTATAACATCGACCACCGTACGGTCCCCTATTTTGACTTTTAAGTGCATTTGGGTTTGTGTCTTATGACGCTGTTAACCGGGGCCGCGAGATAGGTTTTTAAAAGGCAGATCCCTTTTTTCGGATCACCCGCGAGGACAGGATGGGAGTCGGCAAATGAATGAAATCCTTGTTCCGACCGGACTGGCCGAACTGATCGATCAGATCATTATCGTGCAGGGCAAATTGAACACGGCCTCAGACCCTGCTGATCGTCGTATTCTGAGCCAGCGATTGAACGTGATGCAACGCGTCGCCGCCCGCGTGTCGCCGCAGTCCCCACCTTTTGACCAATTGCGCAAATCAGTGGTGTCAGCCCGTCATGATATCACGCAGCTTGAGGCCGATTTGCGCGCCTGCGAAGCCCGGTCCGAATTTGATGTGGCCTTTGTCGCCTTGGCCCGTGCTTACCTGCAGGCCCAGGTTGATTTGGACGCCCATAAGCTGGCTTTGGACACATATGCAGATCAAACCTTGCCCGAATCCGTCTCTGCTGACCGGTCCGCGTCTGGACCGTCCTAAGGTACGTTGCATTTGGATTGAATTGTGCCTTTAAGCATCCTTTCACCCCTCACCCCTAGGTCCTTTCTCAGGGTGAAAATGAGGTGGTGAGATGAGCGCAGGATCAAACGCGCCAACGATTATTAAGCGTAAGAAAGTTGTGGGCGGTGATGGTCATCATGGCGGCGCCTGGAAGGTGGCCTATGCCGACTTTGTTACGGCGATGATGGCGTTCTTTATGCTGATGTGGCTTTTGAACGCGACAACAGAACAGCAACGCAAGGGAATTGCGGACTATTTTTCGCCAACGATCCCAATCAACCGCATGTCAGGCGGTGGATCAGGTGCCTTTGGTGGTGACAACATCTTTACCCGAGATGCACTTGCGCAAAGTGGCACAGGTATCAACCAGCCGACAATTGGGAATAATCCCATCAACGCAGAACAAGCCGCCGCTGAGGCTGCTGCTGCCGCAGAGGTCGCTGCATTGCGCGATATCGAAGAGATATTGATGGGTTTAGGCGGTGAAAGCATGGTGTCCGACCAAGCACTGCGCCATATTGTGACACGGCTGACCGATGAAGGGTTGGTAATCGAGATTTTCGATCTGCCTGATGCAACCTTGTTCCCGCCTGATCTGGCGGAACCCAATCCGGTAACGGTTGAGGTGGCTGGCATTCTGGGTCGTTTGTTCCAGAGCGTGAGCAACGAGGTTGCAATCACAGGTCATCTGAGCGCGAAATCTGTGGTTCATGTCGATAATCCGATTTGGCAACTGTCCACTGATCGGGCTGCCATGATGCGCCAATTGTTGGTCGATGCCGGGCTAAGCCCCTTGCGGATCGCGCGTCAAACCGGTGCGGGTGACAGATCGCCTGCGGTTCGTGACGCCACAGCCCCGCGCAACAACCGGCTTGAGATCGTGCTGCTTCGTTCAGATGTCTGACCGAAATTAGGTAGGATTTTAGACGTTAGGTCGACGTTAAGTCTGAGCCTTTAGGAAAGGGCAAGTCCAACAAGATTCCCCGATCCAGAAAGGTTCATCTATGACGATATCCTCCTCCTTGAACGCAGGTGTCGCCGGTTTGGCGGCAAATGCGTCGCGACTTGCAACGATTTCGGACAACATCTCGAATTCTTCGACCTTTGGATACAAGCGCGCGGTGACCGATTTTGAATCCATGGTGATTGAAAGCGGGCAAGGGACATATTCGGCAGGCGGCGTGCGTGTCACCTCGTCACGTCTGATTGATGAACGCGGGGCGTTGGTGTCAACGTCGAACCCCACCGATTTGGCAGTACGGGGCCGCGGAATGCTTCCCGTCACGACGTCAAGTGCTGTTGCAGTTGGAAATGGTGAAAACCCACTATTTCTGACAACAACAGGGTCATTTAGAACAGATGCCTCAGGATACCTGACAACGCCAGGTGGCATGGTCTTACTCGGCGTACAAGCTGAAACGGACGGCACGATTCCCAATTATCCACGTGATTCGATTGATGGCCTTGTGCCGGTTCAGATCAATTCAAACCAGTTTGCAGGAGAACCGACGACACGCGTTGATCTATCGGTGAACCTGCCTGCGACCTCGACCCGTGAAGATTCTGCTGGTGACGACGAGACATTGTCGATTGAGTACTTTGACAACCTTGGCGCGTCATCCAATTTGTTGTTCACCTTTACACCGACTGTGCCTGCGACAGGTTCGTCAAATGAATGGACGATGGTCATTCAAGATAGCGAATCTGATGTCGATACAGATGGCGAGCCCGATATCGTAGGCGAATATACCTTGGTCTTTGATGATTCACGTGGGGGTGGCGGCACGTTGGCGTCAGTCGATTTTGCGGACCCTCTTGCGCCCATCGGAGGGCCCTATGACGCTGCCACAGGTGTGTTCACGCTTGCCGTTGATGGTGGTCCAATGGACATTAACATCGGAGAATTGGGAAGCTCCCTTGGGCTGACTCAATTGTCAGACGCATTTGCTCCAGTGGCCATTTCGAAAGATGGGACCCCGGTGGGTAGTTTGACGTCGATCGAGGTGGATGAAAACGGATTTGTCCGTGCTTCATTTGATATCGGAATCAACCGTATCCTCTATCAAATTCCCTTGGTTGATGTGGCAAACGTAAACGGATTGGAAACAAATGATCAGCAGGTCTACGGCGTCACGACAGACAGTGGTAACTTCTTTTTGTGGGATGCGGGCGATGGGCCCACCGGTGACATCGTTGGCTACGCCCGTGAGGAATCGGCCACAGATGTTGCCGGTGAGCTGACAGAGTTGATCCAGACGCAGCGAGCCTATTCCTCCAACGCCAAGGTGATCCAGACAGTTGATGAGATGCTGCAGGAAACCACTAATATCAAACGTTAACTCATTAACCGGATGATGAAGCCATGAGTATTTCAAGCGCCCTTAGCAATGCAATGTCAGGTCTGACTGTGAACGGTCGCATGGCAGAAGTGACCTCATCCAATTTGGCAAATGTATTGACCGATGGTTATGGTCGGCGATCGGTTGAACTGACATCTTCCCAACTAGGTGGTGTTGGCGTGGAAAGCATTAATCGGTTTGTTGATGCGGGCCTTTTAGCGGATCGCCGACTGACCGATGCTGCCTTAGAGGGTCAGGATCGCAATACCAGTATGCTTGTTCGGTTAGAACAATCCCTTGGAGACCCTGAAGACGCTGCAAGCATTGGCGCGCGTCTGGCCGTATTTGAGAACGCTTTGATCAGCGCTAGCAGTGATCCCGCCTCGGACGTCCGGCTGAGCAATGTCGTTTCTCGGTTGAATGATGTTACCATTACCCTGCAAGACAATACCCGCACGGTACAAAGTTTACGCCAAGAAGCCGATGCGGCAATTGCCCGCGATATTGAAGTGCTCAATGCCTCATTATTGCAAGTTGAGGCAATGAACGAGGATATTTTAAGACTTAAAGCCACAGGCAATGACACTTCTGCACTGATCGATGCACGCCAGACCGCTGTAGACAAGATTGCGGGGATTTTGCCCATCCGCGAAACACAACGCGAAAATGGGACTATCACTTTGATGACAACATCCGGCACCACCCTCCTGGATGGTCAAACGGTTCAATTTGGTTTTGAACGAACCCCCACAATCACCGCAGATATGACGTTGGCATCAGGTGCGTTGGGCGCGATCACATTGGATGGTGTAGCCCTTGATCCGACAACAGGTATTGGCCGGCTGGATGGTGGTTCTCTTGGTGCATCGTTTGCGATGCGTGATGGGACGCTGGTCGAAGTGCAGGCTGGCCTTGATGGCATTGCCGTTGACCTTGTCGCCAGATTTGAGGACCCCACGACAGATCCCACACTCACAGCAGGTGATTTGGGGCTATTGACTGACGAAGGCGGTGTACTCGACCTTGCTGATACCGTTGGCTTGGCGGGCCGTATCGGGATAAATGCAGCCGTAGATCCCAACGCTGGCGGTGACGTGACGTTGTTACGCGATGGCTTGAATGCCGCGGTGCAAGGCCCTGTTGGGGATAGTACGCAACTCAATCGCTGGATCGCAGCATTGGATGTGGCACGTGCTGATTTGCCCGGCAGTGTCTCGCAAGGGGCGTCTGGGCGGGCTGCGTCGTTTACTTCGCAAATTGGCGCAACTCGTTTGGCGGCAGAAGAACAACTTAGTTTCACATCAGCCCGCTGGGATACATTGCGCGAAGCCGAATTGGCAAATGGTGTCGATACTGACCTTGAATTGCAAATGCTGCTGCTTGTCGAACAAGCCTATGCGGCCAATGCAAGAGTCATCCAGACCGTCGATTCAATGATGCAAAGTCTGATGGAGATTTAAGCGATGCCAGTAGTTTCAGTGGGCGACATGTCCCAGCAGTTCGTTTCCATGCGCAACAGTGGCGCGATTAAGACAGAGCTATCGCAGTTGGCAGAAAGCATGTCATCCGGCCGTGTGACTGATGTCACCAACACGTTGAACGGCAATACTGTGCGTCTTTCCGGCATAAACTACTCACTGAGTCAACTGGAAGGTTATCAACAAGCGATCATTGAAACCACGCAGGTCCTGGAAGGGATGCAAGAAATTTTGGGACGCGTTGACACCATGCGCGCAGACTCAGCGGAACAATTGCTTCTGGTCAATAGTGAAAGCACAATTTCACAGGTGAATGAAGCTGCCCGCGCGGCACGTGGAACCTTTGGAAATATGGTGACTGTTCTGAACACACAGATCGCCGACCGGTCTTTGTTTGGCGGAGCGGCCGTCGAAAACCCGGCCCTCGCCGATCCCGAAGACATGTTGACGGACATACAGGCCGCAATTGGTGGGGCGACCACACCAGCTGCGATCACAGCAGCAATCACAACTTGGTTTGACGATCCACTCGGCGGCTTCGCGACAATGGGTTATCTGGGCGACACGGGCACAATGATCGAACGTCGCGTTTCAGATACAAATACCGTTACATTGGATGCGCGGGCTGATGACCCCGCTATCCGCGAAACACTCAAGTCCGCAGCTATTGCTGCCATGGCAAACGACTTACCAGGTCTCGACAGAGCGAACAAAATCGCACTCTTGGAGGAAGCCGGTACGGGTTTGTACACCGCATCCAGCGAGCTGATCGGCGTTCGGTCCCGAATTGGATCGGCAGAGGCAGAAGTGGCGCGGTCAGAAACAGAAATGAATGCGCAACAAACATCACTTGGGATTGCAAAAAACAATCTGATTTCCGCTGACCCTTTTGATACGGCGTCACGCCTTCAAAGTGTGCAACTTCAGCTAGAAACCCACTACAGTGTGACCGCCCGATTGTCACAGCTTAGTTTATTAAGGTACCTTTAATGCTCCGTAGCCTTTTACCGCTGATTTTCATAATACTCCCGTTGATGGCGCAAGCGTCACCAATTCGGATCAAAGATCTTGTCGAGTTTGATGGGGTTAGGTCAAACGATTTGGTGGGCTATGGCCTTGTCGTTGGATTGAATGGAACCGGTGACGGTTTGCGGAATTCTCCGTTTACCGAAGAAATGCTGAGTAATATTCTGGAACGCTTAGGCGTAAATGTTACAGGCGAACAATTCCGACCAAAAAATGTTGCCGCTGTTCTCGTTACCGCTAGCCTGCCGCCATTTGCCCGTGCCGGCAGCCCTATTGATGTCACCGTGTCGGCGATCGGTGATGCGAACAGCCTTTTGGGCGGCACGCTCATTATGACTCCACTTAATGCTGCGGATGGGGATATCTATGCGGTCGCACAGGGGACAATTATTGCTGGTGGTGCATCAGCAACGGGTGATGGCGCGACCGTTGTTCAAGGCGTGCCGACCGCCGGAGTGGTGCCATCAGGGGCTACCGTCGAACGAGAAGTAGCCTTTGATTTTGGAGGGATGACCAGCTTACGTTTGGCTCTCCGGACCCCGGATTTTACGACGGCAGGCCGGATCGAACAGGCCATAAATCAGAATTTTGAACGGGTAGTTGCTGTCATGCTGGACGCTGGTACAGTGGAGTTGAATATTGCTGCAACCCAGATGCCCTCACCCGCACATGCGTTGGGCCGGATAGAAAATATCCTTGTCGAACCCGAACGCCGGGCACGTGTTGTCGTTGACCAGAGGTCCGGCACAATTGTCATGGGTGAAGATGTTCGGATCAGTCGTGTTGCCGTAAGCCAGGGAAATCTCACTTTGCGAATTCAAGAGGCACCGCTGGTGTCGCAGCCCAATCCATTTGCGCCAGGCGAGACTGTCGTTGTCCCGCGCACAAATGCAGCCATCATCGATGAGCCGGGCATCGGACTTGCCGAAGTAAGCGGTGGGACTTCTTTGAGCGAAGTGGTCGCAGGCCTGAACGCATTGGGTGTCGCACCGCGCGACATGATCGATATCTTAAAGAGCATCAAAGCGAGCGGTGCGCTGCATGCAGAGTTCATTGTTCGTTAAGACAAGCCCTGTCCTTGGGGCAGGATTGCGTTGCATAGGCTCAATTGCACCGATAAAATGGTTCACCATTATGAGGCAAGCTCACAGACCTAAGACGTTATGCAAATAACTTGAATCATCTAAAACTGCCTGGACTCAAAGCTTGGAAACCGCGAGCTGATACATGACGCGTTTGATAATTCGAAAACACTATAGGTGCATATCAAACGACACGAGGTAGCAAGCTGGACCTGCATTCTTTGGATAGATCAACAGCATCTTACAATTCCCATCTGCGGATCTCAGCGTTTGGTTGGGAAAGCTTCGTCACCAACGAACGGATGGAGGTCTTAGTGAGCATGGTCGACGGCCCAAGTATGTGACAGGCCCATTTTCGATAGCTCTTAGCATTTCAGAGAGGGGATCTTGGCGACAAAGAAACTTCGTCAGCTATAGCTTTGCACCAGACTGGATGCGATCAACCCCCAGCCATCGGCGACAACGAAAAAGGCCAATTTGAACGGTAGCGATACAATTGCAGGCGGTACCATCATCATACCCATGGACATCAAGACTGCGGCGACGACAAGATCGATGATAAGGAACGGTATGAAGATCAGGAATCCGACCTGAAACGCGCGCTCCATTTCACTAAGCAAAAATGACGGGATGAGAACGGAAAGCGGTGCGTCGTCAAGTGCGACCTGACTGTCAACATCCGGCCGCAGTTCGGCCAATGCGATAAAAGTGTCGGGGGCAATGCGTGTCGACATGAACGTACGCAACGGGTCCATTGTTCGAAAAAACGCCTCTTCCAGCGGCAACGCATCATTCAGCAAGGGGTCTATACCGTTAGCCCAGGCTTCGAGAAAGACGGGTTCCATCACGAAATAGGTCAGAAACATTGCTAGGCTGATGATCAGCATATTCGGCGGTGATTGTTGCAGCCCGATGGCCTGACGCAGAATGGCAAAAACCGTGACGATAAAGGGAAAACAGGTCACCATAATCGCGATGCCGGGCACAATGCTCAGCACAGTGATCAAGACCAGCAATTGGACCGATCGTGTGGCAAGCGATCCGTCTTCACCAAGCGTGATCGCGACGTCCTGGGCGGCGACGGGCCCAGCTAACCAAATAGCACAAATTGCGATGAGGACGCAGAAGATGCGCATCCTAGTCGAGCTCGCCTTTGTCTGAGGCGACTTCAGTCAAGCGCACCGCAAGTTGCCCAGGTTCGCCGCCTTCCATTTCCTGCAATTCTCCGCGGGCGATCAATCGCTCGCCGACATAAAGTTCAACTGGGTCCTCGATCCGCTTATCAAGCGGTAAGACAGCGTTCTCGCCTAGGCTCAGCAAATCTCTGACCAAGGGTCGCGCTTTGCCAACGGAAACACAGATTTCAATCGGAATCTTATGAAGCGGATGATCCTCGCTTGTCCGCGGTATGTCATTGCTTTCGTTATCCATGATCTTCGTTCCTGTCTTCGGTGTGATGAATGGCGCCGAGCGCTGCACTGATGGTCACAAGCAGATTGTCGACATCAAGCAGCGTTTCGCTTCGCTCTTGTTTGATCCAGGCAGCATGCATATCGAGTTGCGGGTCATCCTGAATAGTGACCTGTCCCGTCATGTCTTGGCTCGCGGTCTCAACTGCGGTGCGTTGGCTGGGGTGAATATGCAGCGTCATCGCCGCGTTTGCGTCTTCCCCAGCAGCCTGCAAAAGCAAATCAGCCAGTTGGCCAGCAAACCCTTCCGCAACGCAATGCGGCAACACCTTTTCAACGATCGTTGTCAGCAAAGGGGCAAGTGACCCCAACAATTGGCTGCGTGCTTCTGTGTAGGTGAAATCAATATTGCCGATGTTTTGAACAAGTTCTGCGCTGAGTGCCGCAGCATCGGCGGCTGATTGGGCGATGCCCGCTTGTAGCCCGTCTTGATAACCCTGTTGAAAGTCGTCTGATTCGGTGACGTCTTCGACAAGTGCTTCTTCGAAGGATTCCAGTGAAAGCGCTTGTGCCATTATGCTTTTTCCTGTGGTGCTGGGTCTTCGATCCAATCCTGCAGGATCTGAATGGTCTCTGTTTCGCGTTCTGAGATGACCTGGCGCAGCCGTGCCACAGGATCATCATCAAAATCCTCGACCACACCCATGTCGCCCATGGCGTCAAATGGGGCCGTATTCATCTCAAACGCTACCGGTTCTGTTTCATCCGTGAGCGCAGGAAGGTCCCCGGGCGCCGGCAAAAGGCCCGAAGGCGCAAGGATTGGCCGGACAACAAACAGCCCCAAGATTAACGCAACCACTGCCAAAACCCCGATTTGGATAAGTTGCATCGTATCAAGCGGCAAACCGGCCACCTCGTCGGTGACCTCTGTGCCCAGCGGTGTCAGCGGCTCAAAAGACATGGATCGCAACGTAATCACGTCACCCCGCTCTGCGTTGAACCCTACGGCGGCCGACACCAACTCTTGCAATGATGCTAATTCTTCGTCGGATCGAGGTGTCGTCGCTGTGTTTCCATCGGCGCCTATTGTCGTCACGTCATTAACCAGTACCGCCACAGTCATGCGTTTGACCGCCCCCGGGGCACGTAGCAATTGCCGCTCTGTTTCGGAAATTTCGTAATTTGTCAGAGTCCTGCTTTCGCTTGATTCATTTGCCGACGCGCCCGTGTTTCCGCCGGCGTCTCCGTCAGGTAGGTTTGACGCGACAGTGACATCGCCGCCGCGGCTGTCTGTCGACGTGCCTGCGCTTTCCGTCACATCTGTGCTGATGGCGATCCGGCTGTCGGGGTCGACGACACGTTCAGTAATGGATTCGGTTTCCATTACGGTTTCTAGCGACAGTTCGACAACGGCGTTGCCTACACCCACTCGTGCGGCCAGCAACCGTTCGGCCCTTTGCCGCAATGCCTCTCCTCGGTCATCCCCATTGGGGCTCAGGATGTTGCCATCCGCGTCGGACATCAGCCCGCCGTCATCATCAATGATTGCAACCGCTTCAGGAGATAGCCCCGGAACGGCGGCCCCAACCAGATATTGCAACGCTTTGACGTGCGGTCCCGACAAGGTGCCGCCTGCTGTGGTGACGGTCACCGCCGCCGTGGGTGCTTGATCGCGCTGAAATGGGCGCGAGGCTGGCGTTGAGATATGCACCCGCGCCGCCCGAATGTGTGGGCTGGCCAGGATCGTACGTGCCAACTCCCCTTCTTTGGCCCGCCAATAGGCCGCATCGAACATCTGCGACGTTGTGCTGAAGCCGGAAAGCCCATCAAGCAGTTCATATCCTTGACTGCCTGTCGCAGGCAGCCCTTCGCCAGCCAAGCTCATCCTCAGGTTATCCCGCTCGCCGGTGGGTACGTAGATCGCTCCACCACGCACCTCGTACAAGACACCACGTTGATCCAACGCCCCTATTACGTCACCGGCCGCCCGTGATTCGAGCCCGCCGAATAACAGCGACATGTCCTTGGTCCCTGCCCCGCGCGCCAACGTCAAAACGGCCGCAAAGACCGCAATTGTTGCAAGAATAACAAAGACACGACGCCGTGCATCAAGCGCGGTCCATACGGTGCTAAGGCTTTGCAAACTGGTTCTCCATCACATTGGCGTTCTGCCGAATGTTCTCTGTTTGGCCCATCAGCCTTAACAATCGGTTAGGGCTTATCAGTTTATGACTGTCACATCGAAATTCTAAGAGGCGGCACAATGTCGACACCAGCTGACGCACCCGAGCCGACCCCCAAGAAAGGGTCAAAAATGCCCTTGATCATTGGGCTTGTCCTCGCCTTGGTAGGCGGAGGTGGTGGCTTTTTCGCCGTGCAATCCGGCCTGCTTGGCGGAGGCGAAACAGCAGATGAAGTGGCTGAGGAAACGCCCGCCGAGAGCGGAACATCTACTGAAGCCGTTTCGTTTGTGGCGATTGATCCGTTGGTCATCTCCTTACCTTCCTCAGGTGGTCGCGATCATCTGCGTTTCGCCGCACAGCTGGAGGTTTCGCCGGACCATGTCGCTGAAATTGAAGCAATAAAACCGCGGATTGTGGACGTCTTGAATGGATATCTGCGCGCTGTTGAATTGGCCGAATTGGAAGACCCGACCGCCTTGATGCGTCTGCGCGGCCAGATGCTACGCAGGGTTCAAGTCGTCGCTGGTGAAGGTCGGATCAAGGATCTTTTGATCATGGAATTTGTCTTAAGCTGAGAGGACGACGTTAATGCTACTGATTTCAGATATTCTACTTGTTGCCGGGGCGCTGGGCGCAGGATTTTATTGCTACATCCTATCCCGCCGCTTGCGTCGATTCACCGATCTCGAAAAAGGTGTTGGTGGCGCAGTGGCTGTGTTGTCCGCTCAGGTCGACGATCTGACCAAGACGTTGAACAAGGCACAATCGACAGCAAAGTCCTCGGTTGATCGATTGGATGATGTCAGCGGGCGTGCAGAGGCCGCTTCGCGTCATCTTGAGCTGCTTGTCGCCTCATTGCACGACTTGCCAGAACCTGCAGTCCAACCTGCGGAAAGCCCGTTTTTTGTCCGACGTCCCAATGGTAACGGAGCGCATCAGTGACACGCCGAATAAGACGCACCCGTGGTCGTGGGACCCTGCATCTGATTGCTGGCCTGTTGATTGCATCGGCCATCGTGAGAATCAGTGCACAGGCAGGTCCCGCCCTCGCCGAAGGTGCGGATGCTCCTGTTGAGGCCGAAATGGATGATAGTCCAGCGGTCGAAACTGACACCTTGTTGGCAGCCTTTCAAGCGCGAGAAGCGCGTTTGGTCGCCCAAGAAGCCCAATTGCGCGACCGCTTGCAGGCATTGCGCGTGGCTGAGGTTGAAATTGAAGAAAAGCTGCAAGCCCTCCGCGCGGCGGAGGAGGCGCTGAGCGCCACGATTGCTTTGGCTGATAGCGCTTCGGAAACTGATTTGGCCCAGCTGACAACTGTGTATGAAAATATGAAAGCCAAGGATGCGGCCGCCTTGTTTGAGGAAATGACGCCCCAGTTCGCGGCGGGTTTTCTAGGTCTCATGCGGCCAGACGCCGCTGCCCAAATCATGACTGAACTTGAACCGGAAACGGCATATTCGTTCAGTGTTGTTCTGGCCGGTCGAAATGCAAATGTTCCCACCCAGTAGTCGCTGATGGATCGTTAACATCTTTGCGTTATCAGTTCTCAAGCACTCGGACTTTGAACCTGCAATAAAGGGAAATCAGCTACATGGTAGGCATCATTGGTGTTGTGATCGTCTTTGTGACTGTCTTTGGCGGCTACCTGCTTGCTGGCGGCAAGATGGGGATCATCTTGAAAGCACTGCCATTTGAGATGCTGATGATCTGCGGCGCTGCCGTTGGTGCCTTTGCGATCAGCAATGATGGGTCAGCAATTAAACATACGGTCAAGGACATGGGTAAGGTGTTCAAGGGTCCAAAGTGGAAAGCGCAGGATTACAGCGATGTGCTTTGCCTATTGTTTGAGTTGATTCGCGTTGCCCGATCAAATCCTGTCGCTTTGGAAGGCCATATTGAGGGGCCTGCAGAATCGACCATTTTTGGCAAATATCCAAAGATATTAGGCGACACAGAGGCGATTGCGTTGATTTGCGACACGCTGCGGTCTGCCTCAATGAACTATGATGATCCGCATCAGGTCGAAGAGATTTTGGAAAAGCGGATTGAAGCGACCTTGCATCACAACATGCATTCAACCCACGCCTTGCAGAGTGTCGCTGATGGTTTGCCGGCACTTGGCATTGTTGCTGCCGTGTTGGGTGTCATTAAGACTATGGCATCAATTGATCAGCCGCCCGAAGTTTTGGGCAAGCTGATTGGGGGCGCGTTGGTCGGGACGTTTCTTGGTGTTTTCCTTGCATATGGTTTTGTCGGCCCATTTTCAGTCAAGGTAAAAGCGGTGGTGGAAGAAGACGCGCATTTCCACCAACTGATCCGCGAAGTCTTGGTGGCAAATCTTTATTCCCACGCGCCAAATATTTGTATTGAAGTCGGTCGCCAGAACATGCCCAGCCAATACCGGCCCAGCTTTTCCGATATGGAAGAGGCGCTGAAGAATGCCAAGCAGGAAGCAGCTTGATGCGCTGGGTAATCATTTGGATATTAGTCCTGTTTCCGATGGTTACGACGGCGCAACAGGTGCCCGTCCAGACTGGAGAGCATTCGTCGTTTACTCGGGTCGTTGTCACGATTCCGTCTGGCGCACAGTGGCGCCTAGGCCGGAACGATAATGGGTATCTGCTAAGATTGACTGACATTGAGGGCTATGATCTGCGTCGGTTCTTCGACTTGATTCCGCGCAATCGCATTCTTGAAGCGTCTGAAGGGGGTTCGGTCGGTGAATTGCAGCTTGATGTCGATTGTACTTGTTATGCGGATGCGTTTCTTGAAGGTGCCAGTTTCCTGGTCATCGACATTCGCGATGGTATTGCCCCACAAAGCGCGGCATTTGAGGCACGCATAGATCCGGACCTTCCAGAATTGGCAGAAGCGACACAACCTATTGTAACGCAACCTTATGAGCCACCCGTCAACCGCCTTCTTCCCCTCGTCTTTCCAGACGAGACGGAAATAGGACCGCTTGAGGCCAACGCATCATCGCAAAAGACGGTTGTCGTTGAAACAACACTGGTGCCAGACGAGTTAGAACCACCAGCCTCTGATCAAACTGGTAGGGCGGATGACCTTCTTGCTTTGGAGCAATCAATCACAGAAAGCCTCTCGCGTGGTCTGACGCAGGGCGTCTTGGAAGCGGACCTTGATTTACAAGATGGCGATGCTGACCCAATGGGGCTTGGCGATACCATACCACCCGGTTTGCAAACCCGAACAGGGATAGATTTCTCAGCCGTTCCGCGTGATCCTCGCATCGAAGTGAACCAGGAAGGACGGATGTGTTTGCCCGACAACTATTTCAGTGTGAGCAGTTGGGGCGGTGAAGGCAGTTTTTCAGAACAAATGAGCGTGGCACGTGTCAATCTGACGGGCGAATTCGACCGTGTGGACGAACAGGCGGTGATGGCACAGGCGCGGTTGTTCGCGTTCTTTGGCTTTGGCCGAGAGGCAATTCAAACGCTCCGATTGGATGGTGTTTCCTCGCAGGAACGGCAATATCTGATCAGTATCGCGCAAATCGTTGATGGTGATCCGGTTAAGTCTGAACTGTTTGAAGGACAGGTCAGTTGCCAGTCACCCGTGGCGCTCTGGGCGATGTTGGCAAATGGACAGGGTGGGCTGGATGGAAAGGTTGATCCAGCGGCAGTGCTGCGGGCGTTTAGGGAACTTCCAATCGGGCTTCAATCACATCTCGGGCCGCAGTTATCGGAACGCTTCTTGGCCATCGGCGATGAAGACAGTGCTTTACAAGCATTGGCCGCGGCGACCTCTGCCCCAGTGCCCACAATCGATGCACAACTCGCTGAAACTGCTCTAATGCAAGATTTGGGTGAAACTGAAGAAGCGCTCGCAAATCTGACCGAACTTGCCCGGACAGATGAAGGTGCAACGCCTGATACAATGATAGCCTTTCTCGATGCTGTAGTAGCCGGCAGCATTTCTGCCCAAGAATCTGACTTTGCATTGGCCGATGTGTTGCGATTTGAAAATGCCCGGTTGCCCGAGAGCATTGAATTGGGCAAAGCTCAAACCCGCGCATATATCACGCAAGACCAATTTGATGCCGCGCGCATTCTACTGAACGAGTTGTCGAGCGAAATTGAAAATGAGGATATTTCAGGGTTGATCAACGAATTTGCGACTGCCGCGACCCAGCGGATGTCAGACGCGGATTTCTTGGATGTTGCGTTCGATTTGACCGTTTGGCCGACAACGGAGAGCGCGCAGGATGCAATGGCCCGAAGACTGTTGGATCTTGGCTTCCCAGAGCAGGGCAGCTTGTTGATTGAAGGCACAACCGGAGACGACTTGTCAGCAGATCGCGCAACTTTGCGGGCAGAGATTGCTCTCATGCTGGGGGATGCAGAAACCGCCTTGACCTACATGGATATCGCGGCAGTTGGTTCTGAAGATGCTCTGCGACTGGCAGCATTGGACGTGCTGTCCGGAAATATAGCCGTACCGAATTTACAGAGTGACACCTCAGGTCCGCAAAGACTCTGGCGAAGTGGCGAGTGGGACAGGCTTTCGGCAAGTGAAGATCAATTGTTACGGGATGCGTCCGTTGCGATTCTTGAAGAGAATGTTCCTTCCCTTTCGCCAGAAACACCACTTGAAAGCAGTCGCATGTTGTTAGGGCAATCTGCACAATCGCGTTCAGTTGTTAGCGATCTTTTGGATCGATTTTCTGCGCCCTCTGGCTTTTAGGTCCGATGGGCAGCTTACGATTTGTCAATCATTCGCCCCTAACCTGCCATGAGTGAGCAACAGAAAGTTCGGCTTAAATGTCTGGCAGAATGCCAAGGAACGCCCATCTAACGATGGGCCTAAATATCCGTATACGGGAGAAGTGCTTGCTCAAGCTGGCGCCTGTTCTGTTCGGATACGCAAATGTAGTAGTTTTTTCGCCAGGCGTTGATAAATGACCGGGCTTTCGCTGCGCGAATTGTTCCAACCAACAATTCTGTTGGCCCTGGCGTTGATGGCAGTCATTGTGATGATGATCTTGCCCATGCCTTCTTGGGTTTTGGACATTGGATTGGCCGCGTCGTTTGCCTTGGCAATTCTAATGTTTACTGTGACATTGTTCATTGACCGACCGCTGGATTTCTCTGCCTTTCCAACCGTATTGCTTGCGTCACTAATGCTGCGATTGTCACTCAATGTGTCGTCGACAAAGCTGATCATCGGCGAAGGGCATACAGGTACCGACGCGGCAGGCGACGTGATTGAAGGCTTTGCGATGTTCGTTATGGGTGGCAATGTCCTGCTTGGGCTTGTTGTCTTTTGTGTTTTGCTGATCGTGAATTTTGTCGTGATTAACAAGGGCGCAACCCGCATGGCCGAGGTCGGCGCACGTTTTGCGCTGGACGCGATGCCAGGTAAACAACTGGCGATCGATAGTGATATGTCGGCCGGGGCGATTGACCACAATGAAGCCAAGGAAAGACGCGAACGTGAGCAGGCCGAGACGACGTTTTTTGGCTCGCTTGATGGCGCATCAAAATTTGTCAAAGGCGACGCAATTGCCGGGTTGCTGATCACGGCACTGAACCTTGTCATGGGCTTGGTCATCGGGATCACAATGCATGACATGCCCATCGGATTGGCATTTGAAACCTATGCTATACTAACTGTCGGCGACGGGTTGGTCTCCCAAATCCCGGCAGTGGTGATTTCTATAGCATCTGCTTTGCTGTTGGCCCGCGGTGGGGCCACCGGAGCTACGGATTTGGCTTTGGTCGCACAATTGGGCCGCCACCCCGCAGCGATCGCGACTGTCGCTTTTCTCATGGGGCTTTTTGCACTGGTGCCCGGTTTACCGTTCTTGCCGTTTATGCTGGGCGCCTTGACCTTGGGGGCATGTGCTTTCGGTCTCTCTGCTGCGGCGGACCGCGCGGCAAAGAACGCCAATGAAACGCCCGCTCCAACCGAGGAAGCACCACGCGAGGCATCGATGGGCGACATGCTGGACCTCGACGACATCCACGTCGAATTTGCCCCTGACCTGGTGGAAATGGTATTGGATCCTGGCACCGGGTTGGACGCCCGGATTGCCAATATGCGCAACCATGTTGCCACGTCATTTGGCGTAATGCTGCCCGAAATTCGGCTGACCGACAACGCGGCGCTGCCACCCGGTTGTTATGTTGTGCATGTTCAAGGGGTGGAACAAGTCCGTGATACGCTCAAGGCTGATCATATCCTTGCTTTGATCAATGATGCGGCCCCCGCCGAGCTTCCGGGTGAACAAGTCAGCGAGCCGGTTTATGGTGCGCCCGCCCAGTGGATCGACCCGAGCCAACAGGAAACAGCAGCGCTGGCAGGGCTCACAACTGTGCAGCCGACTGAAGTGCTTGCGACCCATCTTTTGGAGATCGTAAAACGCAATTTCCCAAGGCTTCTGACCTTCAAAGCGCTGCGCCGCAGGCTAGACGAAATGCTGAACTTGTCAGATCCTGCGCGAGCGGAAGCAAATCGAAAAATGCTGGATGAGTTAATCCCAGACAAGGTTCCGATTGATGTGCTCTTGTCAGTTTTGCGATTGCTGCTGGAAGAACGGGTTTCGATTCGAAACCTTCCGTTGATCCTAGAGGCCACAGCGGAAGGGCGGCAATTGTTCCAGTCCGTTGACGGGATTACCGAACATGTCCGGCAGCGGCTTGGATTTCAATTGGTTGCCCAAATGCGCCGGCCGGATGGAACGATCCCGTTGGTGCAACTGGCCCCGGAGTGGGAAGATACATTTGCCACATATGAGATCAGGACGGAACGTGGCAACGGTGACGTTGCCCTGCCGCCAGAGAATTTTAACCAATTGGCCGATGGTATTGCCGAAAAACTAGCGCAGGCGGCGGATGCCGGGGCCTATGCGGCTGTGGTCACGTCAATGCGTCGCCGCCGATTCTTGCGCACCGTCATGGCCGCGAAAGGGATCATGAATCCTGTTCTATCCTTTGAGGAGATTGGGGTCGATGCCCGACCAGCCTTGGTTGGATTGGTGCCCACATGATCGCAGAGCTGCTGCCGCTGGTGCCTGTTTCGCAGGCCGCGCTTTGGACGGGATTTGTCGTATTCGTGCGGATCAGCGGCGTAATGGCCGTGTTGCCTGCCTTCGGCGATCAACCTGTGCCAATGCGAGTGCGCTTGGTACTTGCGATCATGTTCACATTGGTGGTGGCACCCTCGGTTGGATCCACGATCAGCCCCATGCCTGACGATGTTTTGCGCAGTGTTGCAGTATTCGGACCTGAGGCCGCCGTGGGGTTGTTCTTTGGAATATTCCTACGGTTTTTCATCCTGGCACTGCAGATCGCGGGCTCGATCGCGGCCCAATCCACGTCACTTTCGCAAATCTTTGGCGGATCGGCGGGCGTCGATCCGCAACCCGCCATTGGCCATGTTTTGGTGGTTGCGGGCACGGCGTTGGCCGCCCTTTCTGGCCTGCATGTGCAGGCGGCGGCCTATATGATCCATAGCTACACGATGGTGCCCTTTGGTGCAGGACTGCAACCAGATTTGGTCAGCAGTGTTGGCGTGGCCGAGGTCAGTCGCGCGTTCGGGCTCGGGTTCACTCTGGCCGCCCCGTTCTTGATCGCATCACTGATCTATAATGTTGTCTTAGGGGTCATTAACCGGGCGATGCCGCAATTGATGGTGTCATTCGTCGGCGCGCCTGCAATCACGGCCGGTGGACTTATACTGCTGTTGCTCACCGCACCGATCATCCTTTCTGTCTGGATGCTCGCCTTTGAAAGTTTCATGCACATGCCCTTTGGTGCGTGGCCATGAGCGGTGATGACGAAGACAATGATAAGCAATTTGATCCGACACAGAAAAAGCTAGATGACGCCCGCAAGAAGGGTGAAATTGCAAAATCGGCAGATCTGACGACCGCGGCGGCCTATGGTGGTTTCTTGCTTGTCAGCATGACCATGGGACCGGCAGCATTGATCGGTCTGAGCACGGCCTTAACCGCATTATTGGGTCAATCCCATGATTTGTCTGTTGAGATGTTTGCAGGTGCGGGCACTGCATTTCATGCGGGTATCTTGAAGGAAGTCTTCTGGGGCACGGCCCCTTGGTTTGTATTTCCGGCGGTGTTGGCCGTGCTTGCTTTGGTCGCTCAACGGGCCATCTTATTCACGCCCAGTAAGATCGCCCCAAAGCTGAACCGCATCTCGCCTCTGTCTGGGATCAAGAACAAATTTGGCAGGCAGGGACTGTTTGAATTTCTGAAAAGCACAACCAAGCTGGTTATTTACTCGGTGATCCTTGGGTTTTTTCTAGCGGCACAGATGGACCGCATACTTGGTAGCGTGCGCCTGCCACCGGCGCTTGTTCTGGTTGAACTGGGCCGCATGGTTGTGGCGCTTGCCGCCATTGTTTTGCTTGTGGCCTTAGTCCTAGGGGGCGTCGACTATCTTTGGCAAAGCGCGGAACATATCCGGAAGAACCGGATGAGCCGCAAGGAAATGATGGACGAGCATAAACAATCCGAAGGCGATCCTGTCATGAAACAACAGCGCCGACAGAGGGCACAAGAACTGGCCTTGAACAAGATGCTGTCCGATGTGCCCACAGCTGACGTAGTGATTGTAAACCCGACCCATTTTGCAGTCGCGCTGAAATGGGATCGAACAGCTGCTGCCGCGCCTGTTTGTGTGGCAAAGGGTGTGGACGAAATCGCGGCACGCATCCGTGAATTGGCATATGAAAATGCCGTGCCGGTGCATTCTGACCCGCCTACCGCGCGTGCGTTGCATGCGGGCGTCGATATAGGTGATCAAATCGCGCCCGAGCACTATCAGGCTGTGGCTGCAGCCATTCGGTTTGCGGAATCCATTAGACAGAAAGCCCGCAAACTATGACCAAGGACTCCGAGCAAATGGAGGGCCTGGTTGCGTTGTCAGGCATATCATTCCGGGCCGCGCAGGCACGCATGGCGGAACTCCTTGCGCGAGAGGTGGATTTGCGGCGCAATCTGGCACAATTGACCGAAAGTCGCTCGGCCCAGGCGAATGCCCCACGTGCCCCAGATGAAGCCGCACTTGTCGCGGGCGCCGACATTCGTTGGCATCATTGGGTGGATCAACGTCGGGCCACGATCAACATGGAATTGGCCCAAGTGCTTGCCCTGCAGGACAATTGTCGTTTTGCGCTGAAAAAGGCATTCGGCCGGGATCAGGTGGCGCAATCGTTGTTGCAGCAAACCTTGGACGCAGACCAACAAAAAAAACGGCGCCGAACGAGCTACGAATCCTGACGTACGATGTCGATGATCAAAACGTCAGACACACTGGGACCGGATATTTCCCGCGCAACCCGCAAAAGCTCATTCCTCAATGAACGCATATTGGTTCCGGACGTGAAATTCCCCGAAAACCCTCCAACATTGGCATGATCGAACATGACTTGCAGGAAGGCGTCACGCAGTTTTGGTTCGGCTGCGAAAATAGCTGGACGCCCACCAATCTCGACTTCAATATTCAGTGACATGACGACAAGTGCGGCAACGCGCCCGTCGTCAACCACCGGGATGATAAACTGGTTGTTCAGCTTGGCATATTCACGCTCTTCTGGGATTGGCGCAGGGGCGGCTGCCTCCATAACTTCCATGGGATCGCCGCAAGGGTTCCCATCAGCCAGCTCATCTTCGACAGGTTCTGGTTTCAACACCAAGCCAGCGCCAACGCCGGATCCGACCCCAACAAGCAAAAGAATGATTGGTAGCAGAATTTTCATCACGGCATTAACTTTCTGGTTGGTTCAAAACGGCAGAACTGATTCAAGCACTTGGTGCCCGTAGCGGGGCTGTTGCATATCGGTGATTTGCCCACGCCCACCATATGAAATGCGGGCCGAAGCGATTTTGTCATAGGTGATTTCGTTTTGGCGCGTAATGTCTTCTGGCCGGACAAACCCGGTCACGATCAATTCGCGCAATTCGTAATTCACCCGCACCTCTTGCTGACCTACGATTTCCAGGACGCCGTTGGGCAAGACGTCCGTGATTGTCACGGCGACCCGCAGCGTCAAACGTTCATTGCGGCTAACAGATCCATCCCCCGACGACGAACTTTGCGAATTCAGATCAACCAAATCGGCCGAAGAAGCCCCTTCAGGCAATCGCGGATCAAGCCGTTGCGGGATACCGAGAAGCTGTGGAATGCCCGCCTGTTGTGACGCGGAACGGGACCGATCAGATGAATTTGAGAACTCAGCGCTATCGTCGATTTCAATAACAACAGTCATGATATCGCCGCGTTGCATCGCCCGCCTGTCGCCCAGAAGCGACCCCCGTTCACCAGTCCAAAGTGACGCACGCGGCGATGGGCCCAGTGATGATGTGAGCACTGGATTCGTGAAGCTAGGGTTGAACATCGCTTCGCGTTCCACCGCCCGTTCGGGTGGTGAAAACTCTGGCGGGCTACCAACCGGGGTTGTGGTGCATCCAGCGACGGCGGTAACCAAGATCAAAATTTTACGCATGAGTTTTCCTATCGCGTCACATATGCAATGCCGTCGGCACCAATCTGGGCTGTCACGGTACTGCGTGAGCTGATATTCATCACGCGGATCCGATCACCCGGCCCGGCACGCCCCAACGCGCGACCTTCGGTCGCGATCATGAGACCGTTTTGTGCGTAAAGCAGTTGAACAATCTGGTTGCGTTCGACCACCGCAGGAAAACCCACATCAGCAGCCCGGATCGGGCGCCCTGCAAATAAAGCGACCCGCGACTCCATGCCGATGATATCTTCCGGGTTTGTCACACCACCAGGAATATCGCGACCGTTCAGCAGAATATCCTCGGGCATGATGGTTGTCTGCGCCGGGATAGTGCGCGCCGCAACAACAGTGTCCGCAAACGCTGGACCAGCCAAAAGCGAAAAGGCCAATGCCAGCCGGATCATCTCAGTTGCACCATTGCGCTGAGCATTTGGTCAGCAGCCGTGATCACCTTTGAGTTCAATTCGTATCCGCGCTGGGCCTCGATCAAATCTGTGACTTCGCGCACTGGATCAACAGAGCTGTCTTCCAGAAACCCTTGCCGCAAAACGCCCAACCCATCTTCGCCAGGTGTGCCCACAGCAGAGGGGCCAGAGGCAGGCGTTTCGAGGAACAGGTTCGATCCAATCGCTTCCAACCCTTTGGGATTGGTAAAGCCTGCGAGAGTGAATTGCCCCAAGAGCTGTGGTTCGACCTGGTCAACGAAGTAGCCGTAAATTTCGCCCTCCGCATTGATGGAAATCGATCTGGTGTCGCGCGGAATGGTGACATCCGGAACGACCGGATAGCCATCTGATGTGACGATCAACCCGTCGCCGGTCAGCTTCAGCCCACCGTCACGGGTATAGGCAGACACACCCGACGGCAGGGTGACTTCAAGATATCCGTCGCCCTCAATGGCCACATCCAGATCACCGCCAGTAGCGGCTAGCGATCCTTGGGCGAGCATGACTGAAACCGCACTTGCCCGCACGCCCAACCCAAGTTGAACGCCGGTTGGCAGAACCGTCCCGTCGGAGGCGTTGATCGTGCCCGGACGTGCAAGTTGTTGATAATGAAGATCGGCAAATTCCGCGCGTCGCGCGTTGTAGCCCGTCGTATTCATATTGGCGAGGTTGTTGGAAATCACCTCGACCCGCATCTGCTGCGCCGTCATTCCGGCTGCCGCTATTTTGAGTGCACGCATCGTCAGTCTCCTTTATCGCCCCACGGATTTGATGACGCTGCGAATGCGCTCATCTTCTTTGTCAAGAAAGCTTTGGCCCAATTCGTAGGCACGCTGGACCTCAATCATGCGGCTGACCTGCAGGATTGGGTTCACGTTGGAATCTTCTAGAAAGCCCTGCAGCATGCGCCCGTCAGGGGCCACATCAAATCCGCCTTGGGCGTCAAACATCACACCACTTTCGCGGACCATGGTGTTTGGATCCACGGGGATGACCAAACCGATTTGCCCAATTGGCTGACCGCCCGCGCTGATCGTGCCATCTGCACCGATGCCGACAGTACCCAAGCCCTGTGGAACAAACACCGGCGCGCCGCCGGCATCCAGCACGGGGTAACCATCTGCGGTGACAAGATCGCCGTTCTGATTGGGTGTAAACGACCCTGCCCGCGTCAGTCTTTGCCCATTGGGCGTTTCAATCAGGAAAAACCCTTCACCCTCAATCGCCAGATCAAAGGTGCCGCCGGTTTGCGACAATGTGCCTTGCGTCATCACTGTGTCACGCACGGCAGCGCTGGCCATAGATAGCGACGTTGCACCAGGCCCCAATGATTTGACATGTTCGGAAAACATCACCTCTTCCGCGCGGAAACCAGTGGTTGAGGCATTGGCGATGTTATTCGCCAATGTCTGCATTTCGCGCATAAGCCCCGATTGTCGGGTCAATGTGGTGTATGATGCGTTGTCCATGCCTATCCTCCGGCGATGATCGGGACGAGAGTATCTTTGAAGAGGGCGACCAATGTTTCGGACATAAAGGCCATAGTCATCCAGAAAATGCCGATGATCGCGGCCAGCTTGGGCACAAATGTCAGCGTCATTTCTTGAATGGATGTAAGCGCCTGAAATAGACCCACCGTCAAACCAGCCGCCAATGCGACTGTCAGGATCGGGATTGAGATCACAACTGCAACCCATAATCCCTGCCGGAGTATGTCGTAGAACAGAGCTTCACTCATCAGACGGGCATTCGCAGGATTTCTTGGTAGGCTTCGACAACCCTGTCACGCACGGTTACGGCGGTTTGGACGGCAAGTTCCGTCTGCGCCAGAGCCTGAACCAGCGCATGCGGATCGGCGCCCGCTGTCATCGCTTGCATGGCCGTGTTTTCACTGGTCTGCAGCGTAGTCATAAAATCCTGGGCCGCCCCCAGAAACGCATTGCCACCGGTGCCTTGTTCGGGGGAAGTCGCTGTCTTGCTGGCCGCGTAATTTTGCGCGACGAGTGAACTTATATCCATGATATTGCTCCTTAATTCCGCAGAAGTTCCATGAGGGCAGAGGACATCTGCCGCACTTGATCAAATACTTTGAGGTTCGCTTCGTAGCTGCGTTGGGCTTCACGGGCGTCCGCGATCTCAAGCAGCAGGTTGACGTTGGACCCGTCGAAATAGCCTGTATCATCGGCGAGCGGGTTAGCAGGATCGTAGATGCGCGTCAGATCGGTTTGGTCAAGCCGGACGGGCCCAGTTTCAACGGCGCCGGTGCGCGTGCCTTGGCTGACCATTTGCTCAAAGGCCACAACCTTGCGCCGATATCCTGGCGTATCGTTGTTGGCGATGTTTTCGGACACGTGGCGCAATCTGTTCGCCTGTGCCTTCATGCCGCTTGACGCGACCGACATTGCTTCGCTGAAATCCGTCATCTAAGTTCCCTAATTTCTACCAAGGCTGGTGCGCAAAACCGTCATCGTATGCCGGTAGATGGCCAGCGCACGGTCGTGTTCGCGGCTGATGGCAACTGAATTCATCAGCTCATCTTCGATTGAAACGGTATTGCCATTGGGCGATGGTTCGCTATCCGATGTCGTAATTGTAGCGGTCGCCGTGGCTTGGTCGCCTGCAGTCATATGACCAGGCCGTGTCAGCTGCAGCCGCTGCATCCCCGTGGAGCTGGCGGTACCATCAAATGCGTCTTTGAAAGGTGCAATTTGCGTTGCCTCATAACCGGGCGTATCCGCATTTGCGATGTTCTGCGCGACCACGGTTTGCCGTGCCCCGGCATGGCGGGCCATCGCATGTGCGGTCTGGAACAAATCCAGTGAACTGTACATTGGGGATTCTCCCTCATCTGGTTTCAACGAAGCATTAAGGGTGATTCCTTAAGTAATGGTTTGTGGTTAACCGGCGAGAACAAAAGATGATCAAAAATATGCTCGATCAAATGCAAATGGCGGTGTCAGATTTACACCCTGTTCATAAAGTGGGCCGTGTGACGGGTGTTTCAGGGGGAACGGTTCAGGTTGGCAATGTGGTCGATTCGGCGCGTGTCGGGGACCGTGCAACTGTCATGATCGGCGAAAACCGGATGGTTGGTGAGGTGGTAAAGCTCGATTGGGAAGCCGTGCATCTTTTGATGGAGGGCGAACCGGAGGGAATTTCCATTGGCGATCGTGTGGTCTTTACCGGCCCGCCGGTTTTTGCGCCCGATGACAGTTGGATCGGTCGTGTGATTGACCCTGATGGCCGCCCTATAGATGGTCGCCCACTGCTGCCCGGCCTGAATCCTCGCCCGCGCAGAGCCAGCCCGCCGCCATCACATGCCCGGCGCCCCATGGGGGCCCGGCTTGAGACTGGGCTTGCTGTTTTCAATACATTATTACCGATTGTACAGGGTCAACGCATTGGGCTTTTTGCGGGTTCTGGCGTCGGAAAATCGACCCTGCTTGCCGATTTGGCCCGGGGTGTGACCGCCAATGTCATCGTAATCGCTTTGGTCGGCGAACGGGGTCGCGAAGTGCGCCATTTTGTCGAAGAAGTCCTGGGCCCGGAGGGCATGAAGCGCGCCGTGATTGTGGCAGCCACCTCGGATCGGTCACCGCAGATGCGTCGTCAATGTGCCTGGGCTGCAACGGCCGTTGCTGAACACTTTCGGGATGATGGTCACCAGGTCCTCTTATTGATCGACTCAATTACACGGTTCTGTGAAGCCCATCGCGAAGTGGCGGTGGCCGGCGGTGAGGCTGCAAATTTACGTGGATTTCCGGCGTCAACGGGTCCAGCGATTGCATCACTTTGTGAACGCGCAGGGCCAGGTTTGCCTGGCGCTGGCGATATCACGGCTGTTTTCTCGGTTTTGGTTGCCGGCTCCGACATGGATGAGCCTGTTGCCGATATGTTGCGCGGCGTCCTTGACGGGCATGTGATCTTGGACAGAGACATCGCAGAGCGCGGTCAATTTCCAGCAATCAATGTCCTGCGTTCGGTTTCTCGCGCGCTGCCTGCTGCGGCCAGCAACCAGGAAAACGATATGATCGCGCAGGCACGCGCGCATCTGGGCACCTACGACAAGGCGGCTCTGATGGTACAGTCGGGCCTTTACACTGCAGGCTCTGACAAGGATGTGGATGCGGCGATAAACTGTGTTTCCGCGCTGAACACGTTTTTGACGATCAAGGACACGCGCGGCACCTTGGCGCATTTCGCAAAATTGCGGCAGGCATTGGCAGGAGCAGGTAGTCGGATGACCGCTGAAGACCTGCAAAAGACCGTAGGCTGACCGATGACAAAGGCATGTGGAATTATGCGATCTAAGCTCTTTCACTTAGAGACCCAAATGTCCTTAGTATCCCGCCACTTTAGGATCACAGCGCCTGGTAAACGCTGGCCTTCGTATTCGGCTTTGGGTGGCAGCACGGCTGTTGCACGGATCGCGTCGAGGTCTCTTGATCACCAGTCAGCATCAAAAGCGACGTGTGCCTAAAAAGTATCGAATAACATGTCATTGCTGACCAGCGAGACGCCCTTCTTGTCGTGGGCCAGATCAGAACGCAGCACGAACTTAACCAGATTGCGAGGCGCACCCACAAAATCGACGATTTTGGCCACCAACCCGCCACGCGTGCCCATTGACTGGGGCCTCAGTCTACCTTTAACGCTCACAATCTTCTGGTAAGCCCCAAAAATAGCACCATCAATCAATGCATTTTCAAGGACCAGACTTTCGCTGGTAGCCTTGGTAACACGCGCAAATACACTACGAGGAATCTCCTAAACGCCACTTCCAGAGAAAGGCTTTTACCTTGACGTCGCGCCGCTGACTTTATCAAGATAATGTAGCTCAAGCTGGTGCCCGCGGATATTCGACGCATCAAACCGGTTCTCATTTACGCAAGCCTCCTTTCTGGAAGTTGGCTTCGACATTGTGTAAACAGGGAACCCTGAATTTTTTCAGGCCCAAGATAGGCATGGACCTCTTTGCTTGCTCAGTTCAAATTATCCGGTGCCGAAAGCGGGCTTAGGCAAAGAGGCTCGGTGCGGACTGTAGCAGGGTCAATGCGGCAGATGAACCTGTAGAAATGCTGATCGATTCGGCCTCGGACCGGACAAGGAACAAGCGGATGAGCTTCTCTTGTGTGTCAGGGTCCGCGATTTCCGACAGCTCATCAGTCCCAAGAATCGAATTTGCCCGTTCTTGGAAAATTTCACGCTGTTGATCGATATCAATGCTGGCAATACTGTCAGGCAGGCCCAAGGCTGTTTGGAAGACGCTCCTCAGCGGAGCATTCCCCATGATCGAAAACCATTGTCCGGCTGTCGTGCTGCTGCCTTCAAGAACGTCACTTAGTCCTGTGTTCAGGTTCATTGCCAACCGCAAATCATTATCCTGATCACCTACAGCGCGTTCAAACTGTCGCGCCTCAAAACGTTCGTTAATCTCAGCTGGAAAGGAACTGATCGCCGTACGGGGAACAGACAAGTCACCGAACCCAAATGCGCGACTAAAGTCCGCGTAGCGACTGTCGGCCAGCCGATTTGCCAACGCGTCATCTTCGATGGTCCCGTCTTCAAGTATCTGCTTAATGAAGAACTTATTGTCGATATCGTCATCAAGTCCAAATGCGCCAAGGGCAACAGAAAGCAGTTGCCGGTCATTGACGAGATCTTCTGCAGTTCTCACATCGCCAATATTCTCGCTAAAGTATGTCGTTGCGCGTTCAATCGGCAAGCTTTCAGCAAAGGCTGTTTGCTGCGCGTCAAGCGTGCGTTCCAAGAACCGCCAGCCAACATAGCCTGTTAGTGGGACGACAGGTTGAAAGCTCATATCGCGTTTCCTGACAACAAACGGGCCTCACGTGGAAGTAAATTGCGCAACGACTTCAGGGCCCGGTAAAAATCGCTGCGTTTCGTGGCATCGGTTGCGGCATCAAGATGTGAGCGGCTGTCATCATCGCGCAGTGCTTGACTAAGCTGTTCGATGCCACGCAAGAGCTGAAATTGTGCGTCTTCTTCGGGCGCATCGCCAGACAACACAAGTTGGGCGATGTAACACACACGACGAACGGGCGTGTTCACTTCGTCCGGACGAATGGCATCGCGCAAGCGTAGAATGTTCGCATTTGGCGTTAGAATGGAAAGCCGGCTCCTTCGGTCGCCGTTTTCGATGACGGCGCCATTCACAAGCACGCGTTCTTTTGGGTTAAGTTTGAGGACAAGGCCTGACATCACGTTGCCCCCTGGCCGTTTAGGCCACGCAAAATGGCGGTATTCACTTCAATCAATGCGGTGGCGTCGGCCTCTTTACGCTGAACGAGGCGACTATGGTGCTCGGTGAATTCGGCTAAATAGAAAATCTGGGCGCGAAGTGTATTTGGTAGCGCATTACTTGGGTCAGCAACATCCGCGGCAAGGGTCGTCCACATACGCCTATTGTCGTGCAATGCAGAAATGAGTGCTGGAAAGTTCGGTGGTGTTGCTGCTTGTGCCTGCCGCATGCGGGCTGTGATCTGGCTAATTAGCTGTGCCTCAATGGAGCGTTCCGTGCGGATTGCAGCTTGGGTCGGGGCATAGGCTTGCCGGGCTTGTTCAATGACGTTCACGAGAGGTCCTTCCGGGACAATGTTGAACGAGACGCGGTTTTACCGCGGCGAGATGGCAGCGGCGCCACTGAATTGGCGCCGCTGAACGATATTACCGGAACAGTGACAAGATTGTCTGTGGTGCCTGGTTTGCTATCGACAGAGACTGAACACCCAACTGTTGCTGGACCTGTAGGGCCTGCAAACGCGCAGACGTTTCTTCCATATCGGCGTCAACCAGCGCGCCGATTCCAGTTTTTAGGCTGTCTGTCAGGTTCGAGATGAATTCGGCCTGTGTATCGATCCGCCCTTGGCTTGATCCAAACTCGGCTGCGGCATCGATTGACGTATCGATGAAGGTTTCGATGTTGGCCAATGCAGCAGCAACGCTGTCTTCATCCGTCACATCGATATCGCCCAGACCAGCGAGCCCGCCTGTCGCTTCGCCACCGGCGGCACCGTCTACAGCAATGGTTACGGCTGTTGCGCTATCGGTATCAATCTCGAGCGTCCAAGCCCCATCTTTTTCAACGGCGTTCGTGGACAAACCGGCGACTCCAGCCCCATCAATGATAGTCTTGAGCCCTTTTGCGACGTCTTCGAATGTTTCACCGTTACCAGCGACATAATCGTAGTTGTTCCCGCCGACAGTGACGCGGTAGCCATCACCTTCGTTAACACCGGCGGTATCAGAGAAGGTTACATCAGTCGCACGCGAGCCGACCGATAGGCTGTTGGTCGTCGCTGCAGCAGCGGTGACTGTACCACCAGCATTGTCACCAGCGGCTAGCGCGAAGGTCGTCGTTGGCCCGGATGTGTTCACTTCCACGTCCTCAAACGAGCGAGTGTTTGTCAGCGTGATTTCACCTGCGCCTGTCAGCTCAGCCGAAATACCTTCGATTCCAGCGGCATTAATGGCAGCGGTTAAACCAGCACCAACATCGTTTGGTGTCAACGCACCAGTCACTGTTGTAAAGCTGACTGTTTCTCCAGCAATCTGAACATTATAAGTTTCATCTGCGTTTGCAGCGGTTGCCAGCGTCATCGTCAACTCGTTGCCCGCCCCAGAGAACTCTGCACCGGCACCTGCAGCATCCTGCCCGGCACCAACTGTGACGGCAAGGTTACCAGATAAGTCAGTACCTGTGCCAAACTCACCGGCGTCAAAGCTAAGATCCTGACGAGAGACGGTGATGTTCGAAGATGCAACAGAGCCATCGCTGGAACGGTCAAGAGATGCCAGTACGTCGACCGAGTCTTGTCCCTGCAGCATGTTCAAACCGTTGAACTGGGCGGCGCCCACAACAGAAGCAATCTGTTGTGTGATTGCTTCCACATCGGCCTGGAGTTTCGTCCGGTCAACATTTTCGCCTTGAGCAGCAACGATTTTTTCCTTCATGTCGGTGAGAAGGTCAGTCACCGTTTCAGCACCGTCGGCTGCGACAGCGACTGAAGACGCGCCCAAGGACAGGCTTTCAGAAATAGCCTTGAAACCTTTGACGTCGGATTCCATGACTTTGGAAATTGCCCATACGGCAGAGTTGTCGCGTGCTGATCCAACTTCCTTACCGGTCGAGATCATCGCTTGGGTGCTGGACAGATCGTTGTTGATTGACTTGAGGGTTTGCAGCGCAACCATCGCGCTGTTGTTTGTCAGAATACTGGACATATTTCGGGGTCCTTTAAAAGAGGCGCTTTGCGCCGGATTGATTCAGGAATCCGCCAATTCTCAGGCGGGTTGACGCGTCATTCTGACGGGATCATCGCATCCGTTGCCGAACCGACTTAGCCTTATGGCGATGGGGGTAGATAACCTCATTCGAACTGAACAGAGCGTTAATGTGCCTCATCCAAATTCAGCGAATTTGATCTAAATTACGCTTTCTTCTGCATACCCGGACGCGGATTTTGCACCGTCGCCATTTGACCTGATTGGTCATATACGCTCAGCCCTTCGCGGACATGGCGCACTGCGGTCAATCGATCCTGTGCCGCCGCAACACCTGATATCGCAGCGCTGAGCAAAGTCTGATTATCGTCAATCCGCGCCTTGATTTGTTCAAGCTCGTGTTGTGTTGCACGGCTGTTGGGCAAAGCATCGAACAGCTGGGACTTCTGGTCTGCTATCGCTGCGAGTCCTTCAAAGTCGGCGGTACGAATCGCAACTCGTTCGCGTGCGAGCAACGCGATCATCAAGTCTGTAGTGCGTTCAGGCATCCATCCGGACCTTCATTGCCTCAAACAAGGATTGTGCCAGGCCAATGCCGCCCGCTTTCACCATTTCTTCTGCTTGTGCTTCGCGCAGGAAAGACGCGAATTGTTCCTCACCAATGCCGCCACCGAACGAATCACGGGGCGCCCCGACACCTGCTGATTTCAGCATTTCGGCCAGAAATGTCGCCTCAAGCTTTTGTGCAGCTTCGCGCAGTTTTCCATCTGCCTGTATATAGTCAGGCACGGCTGTCATTGCGCGGGGGGGTGGTAGGATTGGAATTGTGGTCATCGGATTCTCCGTCATGATCATTTTCTTTGTTTTGCCGGACAGTCCTAAACATTCAGTAATTTTTTTCGGTCAAAAGCATCGACACACAGATTCTATCGGAGAACCGATGACACCTTTACTATTGATAGAAGCCAATAATACACGGGGCGGTCCGGCTGCGCCCGCAAATCAAGAAGCTGTTCCAAAAGGCGACGGCGAATTCGCCGAGCTGGTGGATGCGCCGGAAAACTCCGATGGGCAATCTGCTCAACCGACGCAGGAAGATCTTCCTGCAACGGAGGAGCCCGAGGTTGATCTAAACCTCGAACGCGTTGCGGTGCCGCCTGAGGTGCCGGAGCTTCCAAAACAGGTGTCGTTCGCCCCTGGTGCGGCCGACCCGACTGTCGCTGCGACAAAAGCATCCGAGCCTGCCAAAGAAACTAATCACTTGGCCCCAGAAGTGAATGTTGAAGCAGAAGAAAAACCACTGGATAGCAAAGGTGCTGCGCAGACCGAAAAAGTGAAACCGACCGCAACGTCTGCGGTTCAGGCCATCGTAGAAGGTCGGATGCCACGCCCGCAAGCGCCTGATACCGTGCAAGCGGTACCTGCTCGGATAGGGCCAATAGCTGCTGAAACGGAGCCTGATGTTCCGGAAATAGAAGTATTGGAGACGCAGAAGAGTGTGCATGTGTCGGCACCGACGACGGCCGAACCGACCGGGCGGGCATCCGTCGCGCCAGTAGCAACCGCGACACCAGCCATTGCGGTGCCAGTTGATCCGAAATCAGACCGCGAGATTGACAGGCATTTGCCAAGCTTTGACCAAACGCAGCAGCCCGCTGAAACGATCAGACCAGCAACCCCACCACCTGTCGTTGCCTCAAACACACCGGTTCTTGCCGCTGCGCCAACCATCTTGCTAGACCTGCAGAAACAAGCAGCAACTCAATCGCAGGCCGAAGCAGAGGTTCTGTCTGGCCTTGGCGCGAGCGAACGAGCGGGATCGTCTGGTGCGCAAACCGTGACGGCGACCACAGCGCCCATCACGCCGCAGACCGGCCAGCAAGTAGCGCATCAGATTGCCACAGCGGTGACCCAACAAGGCGGGCGCGCCACTGAAATCGCACTGAACCCCGAGGAATTGGGGCGGGTTCGGCTCAGTATGACCGCGAATGAAAACACGATCACCCTGAACCTGTTGGCGGAACGGCCAGAAACCACAGAATTGCTCCGTCGGAATATCGATACTTTGGCGCAGGAATTTCGCGCATTGGGCTATGACGATATCAACTTCTCTTTCGGCGGTGATGGCGCTGCGCAGGCAGACACCGATGAGACCCCCGATCAAGGCAAATCAGATGTCGAACTTATTGATGACGCCACAACTCTAACCGCGCAACAACTCGCCACGTCTGGGTTGGACTTGCGCCTCTAAGGACTTGCTATGGAAATCACATCAACAACAGCGACCACAACCAGCACAGTGACCGGCGTGTCTGACAGCACAACAACCGGCATCACATCAGACTTCGACACCTTTCTGCAGATGCTGACAGTGCAGATGCAAAATCAGGATCCCTTGAACCCGGTAGATTCAACCGATTATGCCACCCAACTTGCGACATTCTCGGGCGTTGAGCAGGCCGTTTTGACAAATGATTTGCTTGAAGCGCTGAGCTCTCAATTGGTGTCTAGCGGCCTGGCTGACATGGCGGCATGGGTGGGAAAAGAAGCGCGCGCTGCAACACCTGCTTATTTTGACGGTGCGCCAGTCACGATATCGCCGAACCCTGCTGTTCTAGCTGACCAAGTAGAGGTCATTGTACGTAACGAAAATGGGGTCGAAGTGCAGCGTTTTGATGCACCGATCAGCGCGGACTCGATCGAATGGGCTGGCGTCGCCACAGGCGGCACCGCTTTCCCGAGCGGATTGTATTCGTTTGAAGTGATCAGCAGTTTGGAAGGCGAGGTGCTCACCCAGGAGCTTGCAGAGGTTTACAGCACGGTCACAGAGGTGCGTGCACAAGACGGTGAAACGCTCTTGATCCTGGCAGGCGGCGCGGCCATTGCCACAAGTCAAGTCAGCGCCCTGCGCGAGCCGGGTTACTAGGGTCAGGACCCATTAATCTTACATCGTCAGCGGCGATTTCACAAAATATCAGTGGTTTGCGTCGTGCGGCCATAGTGCTCTACGGCCAAGCGACGCGAGCCTCTGAGATGAAGTGAAATCTTCGCCCTCCGGGTTTGGCGGATTTTCCCTCTGAACAGCGGCACATCTGCTTGAAATAGAACCACTATTCTTGCGCAGATGCTTCTTGTCAGAGAAAAAATCTGACAAACTGACGGTGTAAGATTAATGGGTCCTGACCCTAGATACTCATAGCAATATGGTTAGATTCCACCATCACCTTGGCGCGGCCTGAAAACAAGGGTTTGGACCCGTTAGTTGATACATCTTTGTCGTCAAACGCCTTAGAGAAGCTGACTTAACCACACGGCGCTACCGACAAGTACCCCACCAAGTGCCATCCATGACAAGCGGGCGATCCGACGTTGTGGTTTTGGCTCTGGCGGCGGGTTGTTGAGACGGATCAAGGCATCTTCGGCCAACCGCGGTAAATGCGGGCCAAACCGTGCGAGAATCATCGCGGTTTTGCCCAGATCGCGGAACAGCGCTTTCGGTCCGATGCTTTCCTTGATGTAATCTTCGACAACCGGTTTCGCGACTTCCCAGATGTTCATGTGGGGATCAAGCGAGCGGGCCACGCCTTCGACGACAACCATGGTGCGCTGCAACAGGATCAGTTCGGTGCGGGTTTCCATACCGAACCGTTCGGTCACCTCGAACAAGTAGCTTAAAAGGCGGGCCATCGAAATTCGGCTGGCGTCCATGCCGAAGATCGGTTCACCAACCGCGCGCAGAGCGCGGGCAAATTCATCAACATCCCGGTCGGCAGGCACATAACCTGCCTCAAAATGCACTTCAGCAACCCGTTGATAGTCTTTGCGGATAAACCCAAACAATATTTCGGCGTAAACTCGGCGGGTATATTCGTCGATCCGGCCCATGATCCCAAAATCATAGGCAATGATATCGCCATTTGCAGAGACTTTCAGATTGCCCTGATGCATGTCGCCGTGGAAATACCCATCCCGCAGCGCATGGTTCAAAAACAACTGCAGTACGCGGGCCGCTAGGACGCGCCGGTCATGGCCTGCTGCGTCCAGCGCATCGTTTTCACCGATGCCAGCGCCCTCAACCCAATCGAGCGTCATCACGCGACGCCCAGACAGGTGCCAGCGCACTTGCGGCACCGAAAAACCTGCGTCTTCGGTGGTATTTGCAGAAAATTCTGCCGCCGCACTGCTTTCCAATCGCAAATCCAATTCACCCATGACGACACCCTCAAAATGGGTGATCACATCCATAGGGCGCAGACGGCGCGACGCGGGGGACAACATCTCAATCGCGCGCGCGGCAAAGTAGAAGGCGTCGATGTCCTTGCGGAACGCCTTTTCGATTCCTGGGCGTAGGATCTTTACGGCAACCGCTTCGCCATTTTCGGCCAGATGAGCTTTGTGCACCTGCGCAAGTGAGGCAGCAGCAACCGGTTCGGAGAAGGACGAGAACAGCTCTTCAGCCGATGTGCCCAGTTCTTTGCGTAACGTTTGCTTGGCCTTTTCCATCGAAAAGGCGGGCAGCTTGTCTTGCAACACGCGCAATTGCACAGCCAGTTCATCACCCACAACATCAGGGCGAGTGGACAGAACCTGCCCAAATTTGATGTAGGCGGGGCCGAGCGCTGTCAAAGCACGAGTTGCCGGCGGCATCGATACATCGCCTTTATATCCCAGCCATTGAAACGGCCAAACCAACGTTCGGAATGTGATCCGCAACAATGGCCCCGCGTCAAATGCATCCAGCACGACATTCATCGCACCCGTGCGTTCAAACGTAGCGCCTGTGCGGATAAGCCGAATGATATTATGGGGCCCGCGCAATGGTCTACAGCTTCCAACCAGAGTGCAAAGCGGCGATCCCAAGACTTAAATTACGATACTTGGCGTTTCCAAAACCCGCGTCGCGTAGCATGCCAAGGAATGTATCTTGATCCGGGAACTTGCGGATCGACTCCACCAGATATTGATAGCTGTCCCGATCGCCGGCAATCATTTGGCCCATGCGTGGGATAACGTTAAAGGAATAGGCATCATAAGCGGCCTGCATCATCGGGTTGGGCAATTGGCTAAACTCCAACACCATTAACCGGCCCCCAGGTTTAAGCACGCGGTAAGCCTCTGCCAGCGCATCTTGGGGCCGGGTGACGTTCCGAATGCCAAAACTGATTGTGTAGACGTCAAAGGTATTGGCCTCAAAAGGCAGGACCATTGCATCGCCGACCACCCAATCCAGACTGTCTGACCTGCGTTCCGCCTCGGCCCGTTTGCGGCCTTCGATCAGCATGGGTTCGGTCAAATCCAACACCGTCGCCTGGCCTTCGCCTGCACGTTTTAGAAACCGAAAGGCGATATCGCCCGTGCCACCCGCCACATCCAGAAGGCGTTGGCCCGGGCGCGGAGCCAACCAATCCATCATCGCGTCTTTCCAGACCCGGTGAATGCCAACGGACATCACGTCATTCATGACGTCATACTTGCTGGCCACTGACGAAAACACACCTTGGACGCGGCCTGCTTTCTCATCTTCACGGACGGTTTCATACCCGAAATGGGTGGTTTTGTCTGACGTGTTGGTCATCTCATGCTTTCGCCTGAATACTGTCTCAGATGGGTTATACCCCTGTGGCCAGATAGACAAACTGTCAATGTGCCACGGGTGCGTCAGAAAATCTGGTGGGTCTTGCGGGCGTTGTGCCCTATGCACAGTGTTGAATTGCCCCAAACAGCCGGATAGATATGCCTGAACTTCCCGAAGTCGAAACGGTCAAAGCCGGGATCGCGCCCGTGATGGAAGGCAAAATCATCGCGCGCACCGAAGTGAACCGCCCCGATCTGCGATGGCCCTTTCCGGACCGGATGGCGGAGCGCCTCGCGGGGCAGCGCGTCCTTGGCCTGCGGCGTCGGTCGAAATACATTCTTGTTGATCTGGCTAGCGCCGAGACTTTGTTGATCCATTTGGGGATGTCTGGACGGATGCTGGTATCCGGTCATACCGTTGGTGATTTTCATCATCCGCACCCCGCCCCCGCAAAACATGACCATGTCGTGCTGCATATGGACGATGGCGTGCGGATCACGTTCAACGATGCCCGTCGTTTTGGTGCCATGGACCTGATGGATACAGAGGATCAGGAGGATCATTGGCTAATCAAGGATCTCGGCCCCGAACCCCTGGGGAACGCCTTCAATGAAAGCTATCTGGTCGACCGCTTCGAAGGACGCAATACGCCGGTCAAATCAGCATTGCTTGACCAGAGAATCGTTGCGGGCCTTGGAAACATATACGTGTGCGAGGTGCTGTTCCGTGCGGGCATTCATCCAGCACGCAAGGCAGGCAAGATCAGTGCCAAACGTGTCGCATCCCTCGTGCCGCTGATCAGGGATGTTCTGGCGCAAGCGATTGCTGCAGGCGGGTCATCACTGCGCGATTACCGGCAGTCAGATGGCGAATTGGGTTACTTCCAACATGTTTTTCAAGTTTATGATCGGGAGGGTGACGCCTGTGTAACCCCTCGCTGTGAAAAGGAAATCCAGCGAATCGTGCAATCGGGACGCTCATCTTTCTTCTGTCCGCAATGCCAAAGATAGCTTGATCCGCTCGGTCGCTTTGCTAATCACTAAGGTCTGACCAGCGGCAACAGGGACAGCAGCATGGCCTTTGAAACCATTATCGTCGACATCGAAGATTCGGTAGCGACTATCAAGCTTAACCGGCCTGACGCGCTGAATGCGCTAAATAGCAAGCTGCTGAAAGAGCTTTGCACGGCTCTGGAAGAGGCGGATGCCAGCGAAAAGGTCCGCTGCATCATCATCACCGGCTCCGACAAGGCCTTCGCCGCCGGGGCAGACATCAGCGAAATGGCCGATAAGACCTTTGTAGAAATGTACACGAGCCGGTTTTTTGAAAACGAAACCGACCGCTTTAACCGCATCCGCAAGCCGATCATCGCTGCAGTTGCAGGCTATGCGTTGGGTGGCGGATGTGAACTGGCGATGATGTGCGACTTTATTATCGCCGGCGACAACGCCAAATTCGGCCAACCCGAGATCAATCTGGGCGTCATAGCTGGACTTGGCGGAACACAGCGGCTGACCCGTTTTGTGGGCAAGGCCAAGTCGATGGATATGCATTTGACCGGCCGCTTTATGGGCGCAGAAGAGGCCGAGCGATCCGGCCTTGTCAGCCGCGTCGTGCCAGCCAAGAAATTGCTGGCCGAGGCAAAAGCTGCCGCCGAAAAGATCGCCGAAAAGTCACTGATCGCGGCGACCGCTGCGAAAGAAGCAGTCGATCAAGCGTATGAAACCACGCTTGCCGAAGGGCTGCATTCCGAACGGCGCCTGTTCCAATCGCTTTTCTCAACGGAAGACCAAAGCGAAGGCATGGCAGCGTTCCTAGAAAAACGCGAAGCGCAATTTCGCGACAGATAGCCCTGGGGCCCTTGCCAAACCTGTTGACTCGGCATGGCTCTGGGCCTATCAGCCGCGCTGTACATGCGTGTGAGGCCCGCTTTGGCCAGACGAACCGGTTTGATAAACCCGGGTTGGGCTTCTTGCGCTATAGATTTTTGATTTGACCCAACCAAGGGAACACACACATGGCAAACTCACCTCAGGCGAAAAAACGCGCCCGTCAGAACGTTGCACGTTTTGCAGTCAACAAAATGCGCCGTTCGCGCATTCGCACCACTTTGCGCACCGTTGAAGAAGCAATCGCATCCGGCGACAAAGATGCAGCGGCAGCAGCGCTGAAAGCAGCACAGCCCGAGCTTATGCGCGGCGTGACCAAAGGTGTATACCACAAGAATACAGCGGCGCGGAAAATGTCGCGCTTGGCTGCGCGCGTCAAAGCGATCGGCTAAACGACCAGCGATATACAGCACAAAACGCTTAATAAGCGCGTCCAGACGGGCGCGCTTTTTTTGTCCGCCTGTTGCAGAGTTGCGCATGTTTTCGTGGTTTTTCAAAGGGCCGATAGATTCTTTTTCATCAATCACCGAGTCAAGCGCGATGTTGTGTTGAAGCGGCCCCAGACCCCTTGCTAGCTTAGCCATGCGATTCACGTCGTTCCGGGGGGAACATGAAGAGAAATTGACTGATCGTCAGCACATGAACGTGTTTTGATACGCGTGAGCGTGCTGAAAATTGATATAGTTAACTTCATGCAAAATGGTGTTGGGGCCAGTGGCTGATTGCTACGCTTCCTAACAGTTTTTGTGTCTGCGCAATAATCGGGGTCTGCTCCTCGGGGATTGCTGCTGTCTTATTGTCCCAACCTCTGCCATTTGGCATTTCTTGCGCGTTGTTTTGGCGTGAGGAGCTGTCTTGGCCTTTGGATTTGGTACAGGGTATCGCATTCGGGTGGGGCTACTCGAATGTAACGATGCTTTTTGCTCGGAACAGGCTGTTTCGCGTGTAATTGGCGCGCCGTTTTTTTGGCAGGCGTACGCGGTGAGCGGGACAAAAGGGACAAGATGACGAACGACAACTGGGCAAGAGTACTCACAACACTCAAAGGCGCATTAGGCGCAAACAACTATTCAAGCTGGATTGAACCATTGGAATTTTCGCAACTTTCGGGTGGCGTTGCGGTGTTTCATGTACCGACGAATTTTATCGGGAATTACGTTTCGCAGAACTTCGGTGACCAGATCATCTATCACCTCAAACAGAGCGGCGAAGATGTCCAACGCCTGCAGTTTGATGTTGCCCGGCAAGCCCGCCCTGCGGCCCAACCGGCGGCACCCCGTCAGGTGGCTAAGGCCAGCACCGCTGACGAAATTACGGGCTCTCCGCTGGACGCCCGCTTTACATTTGACACGTTCATTGTCGGCAAACCGAACGAACTGGCCCATGCAGCCGCCCGTCGTGTCGCCGAAGGTGGCCCGGTCACATTCAATCCGCTGTTCCTCTATGGTGGTGTTGGCCTGGGTAAGACCCATTTGATGCATGCCATCGCGCATGAGCTCAAGCAGCGCTCACCCGAATTGAACGTGCTGTATTTGTCCGCAGAACAATTCATGTACAGGTTCATCACCGCCCTGCGCGAACGCAAGATGATGGACTTCAAACAGCTGTTCCGCTCGGTCGATGTGTTGATGGTCGACGATGTCCAATTCATCGCAGGCAAGGACAGCACACAAGAAGAGTTCTTTCATACGTTCAACGCCCTTGTGGACGGTCAAAAGCAAATCATCATCTCAGCGGATCGCGCTCCGGGAGAAATCAAGGATCTGGAAGAACGGATCAAATCCCGTCTGCAATGCGGTTTGGTCGTCGACCTGCACCCGACAGACTACGAACTGCGGTTGGGCGTTCTTCAGTCCAAGGTCGAAGTCTACGCGTCGCAATATCCGGATCTCAAAATCTCGAATGGCGTGCTGGAGTTCCTGGCGCACCGGATTACCACCAACGTCCGTGTGCTCGAAGGTGCATTGACCCGGCTGTTCGCCTTTGCCTCGCTTGTAGGTCGCGAAATCACGCTGGAATTGACGCAGGACTGCTTGTCCGATGTGCTTAAGGCCTCGGATCGCAAGGTCACGGTTGAGGAAATTCAGCGTAAAGTGTCCGAACACTACAATATCCGCCTGTCCGACATGATCGGACCCAAGCGGGTGCGCAACTACGCGCGTCCACGCCAGATGGCGATGTATCTGGCCAAGCACATGACGAACCGCTCCTTGCCCGAGATCGGGCGCCGGTTTGGCGGACGGGATCACACCACAGTCATGCACGGGGTGCGTAAAATCGAAGAGCTTAAGGCGCTTGATAGTCAGATCGCGGATGATCTGGAATTGCTGCGCCGCGCGCTTGAGGAATAACGCCAGCGCTTGACGCCGCAGGGTCCATCGTCAACAGTCCAACAAAACGCTTGAGCCACCGGGAAAATGCAGTACATTTTGCGTCCCGGCGGTGGGGGCCACCAAGATATGCGGAGCATTGGGACATGAAATTCAGCATTGAACGCGGCGTGCTGCTTAAGGCAGTGGCACAGGCCCAGTCAGTCGTGGAGCGGCGCAACACCATCCCGATCTTGGCAAATGTGCTGATCGAAGCCGAAGGTGATGACGTGCATTTCCGCGCGACAGATCTGGATATTGAGGTCGTGGACAAAGCCCCGGCTAAAGTTGAACGGGCCGGCGCGACAACCGTCGCTGCCGTGACCCTAAACGAAATTGTGCGCAAACTGCCCGATGGGGCCTTGGTGACGCTGACCGAAGACGGCGCCTCGGGGCGGTTGTCTATCGAAGCGGGCCGGTCGAACTTTTCTCTGGCGACCTTGCCCAAAGAAGATTTCCCGGTGATGGCCACGTCGGAATATGCGGCCAATTTCTCGGCCCCGGCGCCTGTACTGCGCCGTTTGTTCGACAAATCCAAATTTGCGATCTCAACCGAGGAAACGCGGTATTACCTGAACGGTGTTTACATGCACGTCTCAGATGCCGACGGCGGAAAGGTTCTGCGCTGTGTGGCCACCGACGGGCACCGTTTGGCGCGGGTTGATGCAGATTTGCCCGATGGAGCGGCTGAGATGGCGGGTGTGATTGTGCCCCGCAAGACCGTGGGCGAGCTGCGCAAGCTATTGGACGACGATGACATGCAAATCGCGGTGTCCGTGTCCGAGACCAAGATCCGCTTTGCAACGCCCGAAATTACGCTGACCTCTAAGGTGATCGACGGCACATTCCCCGACTACACACGGGTTATCCCGCAAGGGAACACGCGCAAGTTGGAAGTCGACGCAAGCGAGTTCGCCAAGGCCGTCGACCGGGTGGCCACCGTGTCTTCTGAACGATCACGCGCAGTGAAGCTGTCACTGGATGAGGACCGGTTGGTCCTTTCGGTCAATGCCCCCGACAGCGGTGCGGCCGAGGAAGAGCTAGCCGTGGCTTACAATGATGAGCGGTTGGAGATTGGTTTTAACGCCAAATATCTGCTGGAAATCGCCAGTCAGGTAGACCGCGAAAACGCGGTGTTCATGTTCAATTCATCAGGTGACCCAACATTGATGCGTGAAGGCAATGACACATCGGCCGTTTATGTCGTCATGCCGATGCGCGTGTGACGGGGCCAAAAATTTACAAAATTTTTGGATACAGGATTTTTGAAAATCCTGTGCACCGCATATGACAAAGCTTGCGCTCACCTCGCTGACGCTGTCGCATTTCCGCTCGCATAAACGTGCGGTTTTGGATGTCGACGCGCGTCCAGTGGCGGTTTTTGGACCCAATGGCGCGGGTAAGACCAACCTGCTAGAAGCCGTCTCACTCTTTTCGCCGGGCCGCGGTTTGCGCCGTGCCGGTGCTGATGATCTGTCCCGCAGACCCGAAGCCCTTGGCTGGAAGATCACCGGTCATCTGCAATCCTTACATCAAACCCACGAATTGGAAACATGGGCCGAGGCGGGCAGCGCGCGCCAGCTGCGCATCGATGGCAAGACCGCGCCACAAGTGGCCCTGGGCCGCATCGCCCGCATTTTGTGGTTGGTTCCCGCCATGGACCGTCTGTGGATCGAGGGTGCCGAAGGGCGTCGCCGTTTTCTGGATCGCGCCACGCTTAGCTTTGAGTCGACCCATGCCGAGGCTGTCTTAAGTTATGAAAAAGCCATGCGTGAACGCAACCGGCTTCTAAAGGACATGGTCCGCGATCCGCATTGGTACGCCGCCATCGAAAGCCAGATGGCTGAAGCAGGCGCCGCGATCCAGCGCAATCGCCAGTTTTCAATCGCCGAACTGACCGCTGCGCAACAGGCCGCGACCACAGCATTCCCGACGGCTACACTGTCGCTTACTGCGGCGGAACCGATCCCTGACGATCTGCAATCCGCCCTCGCCGAGAACCGTCACCGGGACATGGCCGCTGGACGCACCCTGATTGGACCACATCGCGCTGATCTGGATGCGGTCTTTGCTGAAAAGGGCGTGCCCGCCAAAGATTGTTCGACCGGTGAGCAAAAAGCACTGCTGATCAGCCTGATCTTGGCCAATGGTCGGGCCCTGGCCCGCGATTTTGGTGCACCGCCAATCTTGTTGTTGGATGAGGTCGCAGCGCATCTAGACGCCACTCGGCGCGCGGCACTTTATGACGAAATCTGTGGGTTGGGCGCACAGGCCTTCATGACCGGCACCGGGTCCGAGCTGTTTGGCGAGTTGGCTGACCGCGCCCAATACGTCGAAGTGACTGAGGCCGAAGGACAATCCATCGTGACACCAAAGGAAAAGCCATGACCCCACAACGCGTCACATTGATCACCCTCGGTGTGGCCGATCTGGACCGGTCCAAGGCATTTTATGGCGCGCTGGGTTGGGTCCCCACCCGTGAAATGCCGGGCGAGGTCGTGTTCTACCAAATCAACGGCATGGCGCTGGGGTTCTTTGGCTTGGGCCCACTGGCCAAGGATCAGGGCCGCCCAGATGCAACATTGGGCACAGGCGCAATGACCTTGGCGCAAAATTTCAACACGGAACCCGATGTTGACGCAGCCTTTGCCACTGCGCTTGCCGCAGGTGCCACCGTGCTGAAAGCGCCGGAAAAGGTCTTTTGGGGTGGGTATTCGGGCTATTACGCCGACCCGGACGGGCATGTCTGGGAAGTGGCGCATAACCCATTTTGGGAATTGAACGCAGACGGCAGCCTAACCCTAGAGCCAGTCGAAATATGACCATCACCGCCTATGACCTGCTGCTTTATGCGGGCGCATTGCTGATCCTCTTCATGACACCCGGCCCGGTATGGGTGGCATTGCTTGCGCGGTCGCTTTCAGGCGGGTTTCAGGCCGCATTGCCATTGGCATTGGGGGTTGCGATCGGGGATATCTTCTGGCCGCTGGTGGCCGTCTTGGGGGTCACATGGCTGGTGACGGAATTCGCGGGCTTCATGGACGTGTTGCAATGGGTGGCAGTGGTCGTCTTCGTCGTGATGGGTGTCTTGCTGATCCGGAACGCGGAGCACGCGCTCAGCGCCAATAGCAGGCTGACACGGCCAGGCATGTGGGCCGGCTTTGTGGCCGGACTGGCGGTGATCTTGGGCAACCCGAAGGCGGTGCTGTTCTATATGGGCGTCTTGCCCGGGTTCTTCGATCTGACAGCCGTGACTGTGCCGGACATGGTCGCGATCTGCACGCTAAGCTTTGTAGTACCACTGGCGGGAAACTTGGTGCTTGCGGCCTCCGTTGACCGGGTGCGTGGATTGCTGACATCGCCGGGTGCTGTGCGGCGGATGAATGTCACGGCCGGTTGGCTTTTGATCGGCGTCGGGGTGGTTATTGCCTTGACCTAAGCCGCCCCAACCGGGGTCCCAGTGCCATTGCAAAAGTGCAGGCAAGTGACGGCCGGATGGCTGTCTTACCCCGCATCCGGAAAACCACAAAATCTTGTGTCATTTGCGTGACATTGCTGCGCAAAACGCATATATTTTGCGCATAAAGACATAAGGTAAATCCGATGGCCGACGATAATCAAAACCAAGAAGACTACGGCGCAGATTCAATTAAAGTTCTCAAAGGGTTAGAGGCGGTTCGCAAGCGCCCTGGCATGTATATTGGGGACACCGACGATGGGTCTGGACTGCACCACATGGTGTATGAGGTCGTCGATAACGGCATTGATGAGGCTTTGGCCGGTCATGCGGACCATGTCTATGTCAAGATCAATGGTGACGGCTCGGTCACAGTCGGCGACAACGGGCGCGGTATTCCGGTGGGGATCCATGAGGAAGAAGGCGTGTCTGCGGCCGAAGTTATCATGACACAGCTCCACGCTGGCGGTAAGTTCGATAGCAACTCTTACAAGGTATCGGGCGGCCTGCACGGTGTGGGGGTATCCGTCGTAAATGCGCTGTCAGATTTCCTAGAGCTGCGCATCTGGCGCGACGGAAAAGAGCACTACGCCCGGTTCGAAGGTGGCTTTACCACCGAACATCTGCGCATCGAAGGCGATGCCAATGGTCGCAAGGGCACAGAGGTCACATTCCTTGCCTCAACCGAGACCTTCAGCAACCGTGATTTTGAGTTCAGCACGCTTGAAAAACGGCTTCGCGAATTGGCCTTCCTGAACTCTGGCGTCCGGATCATTCTGGAAGACCTGCGGCCAGCAGAGCCACTGAAATCAGATCTGTTCTACGAAGGCGGCGTCAAGGAATTCGTCAAATATCTGGACCGTTCCAAGACACCATTGATGGACGAACCGATCTATGTTGTGGGTGAGCGCGACGAAATCGGCGTTGAAGTCGCGATGTGGTGGAACGACAGCTACAACGAAATGGTGCTGCCCTTCACCAACAACATCCCGCAGCGCGACGGCGGCACGCATATGGCCGGTTTTCGAGGTGCGCTCACCCGCGCCATTGCGAAATACGCGACAGAGACGGGTATCACCAAAAAAGAAAAAGTATCTCTGACAGGTGACGACGCCCGCGAAGGCCTGACCTGCGTGTTGTCCGTCAAAGTTCCGGACCCGAAATTTTCCAGCCAAACCAAGGACAAACTGGTTAGCTCCGAAGTCCGCCCTGCGGTCGAAAATCTGATGGGTGAAAAGCTGAACGAATGGTTTGAGGAAAATCCAGCCATCGCCAAGGCCATCATCTCCAAGATTGTCGAGGCCGCCGCTGCCCGCGAAGCCGCACGCAAAGCCCGCGAGATCCGGCGTAAGTCAGCGATGGATGTGAATTTCAACGCCTCCAAGCTGAAGGATTGCTCTGAAAAAGACCCCTCCAAGACCGAAGTCTTCTTGGTGGAGGGTGACTCAGCGGGTGGTTCCGCCCAAACGGGCCGTGACCGGGGAACGCAGGCGATCCTGCCACTGAAGGGTAAAATCCTGAACGTGGAACGTGCCCGGTTTGACCGGATGCTGGGAAGCCAGGAGATCGGCAACCTTGTCATGGCACTCGGCACTGGCATCGGCCGTGACGAATTCAATATCGACAAGTTGCGCTATCATAAGGTCATCATCATGACGGATGCGGACGTCGATGGGGCGCATATCCGGACGCTTTTGCTAACCTTCTTCTTCCGGCAAATGCCCGAACTGATCGAGGGCGGATACCTCTACATCGCCCAGCCGCCGCTTTACAAAGTGGCGCGTGGTAAATCCGAAGTATACCTGAAAGATCAGGCCGCGATGGATGAATATCTGATCGAACAAGGGATCGACGGCGCGATGCTGCGGCAAGGCAATGGCGAAGAAATCGCCGGGGCCGACCTGCGCCGCGTTGTGGATGAGGCGCGGCAGTTGCGCCGGATTTTGGAAGCCTTTCCAACACATTACCCGCGCCACATCCTTGAACAGGCTGCGATCGCCGGGGCCTTCGTGCCGGGCGTTGTAGACAATGATTTGCAAGGCACTGCTGATCGGGTGGCCAAACGGCTCGACCTGATTGCACTGGAATGGGAACGCGGCTGGCAAGGTCGGATCACGCAAGATAAGGGCATGCGCCTAGCGCGTATGCTGCGCGGTGTTGAGGAAGTCCGCACGCTGGATGGCCCTATGCTGCGCGGCGGTGAAGCCCGGCGGACCGGGACATTCACGCAAAGCCTGCAGGACGTCTATAACCTGCCGGCGACGCTGATCCGCAAAGACCGCAACCAAGTGATCCACGGGCCACTCGACCTGCTCAAGGCGATCCTGGAAGAAGGCGAAAAGGGTCTGTCGCTGCAGCGTTATAAGGGATTGGGCGAGATGAACCCAGATCAGCTATGGGAAACCACGTTGGACCCTGACGCGCGAACGTTGTTGCAAGTGAAGGTCGAAGATGTCGCCGACGCGGACGATCTATTCACCAAGCTGATGGGCGATGTGGTTGAGCCACGGCGGGACTTTATCCAGACCAATGCGTTGAACGTGGAAAATTTGGATTTCTAACTTTGGCGGGCGGCAAACCCATTAACGCGATGATTTCGAATGGTTTTTGGGATGAACAATCCGTACAGAACCCGTAAATATAGCGTACATACAATTTCGACGCGCTGTGGTGCGTTAACGCGCTTCGTGCACCCATCCCTGTGTTTGGTTCTGATCGGGAGCCAAATCGCATCAAAAGCCGCCGCATTAACGCTGAATTGACAGCTGGCGACCACGATAGCGGTCATATGAACCATTCGCAGCGAAGGTCGTAAAGAGCCCTTCTTGACGGATGCTGCGTCACCGCGAATGGCCGCAATAGATTTTATGCCCAACAGATGATTGTCAAATGACTGCTGGCATTTCTTCGCACATGCGCAGCTGGTGTTGTTGGAAGCCCTCGTTGAGCGTATTGAAGTGCCCACCTCTTCCGACAGTTTTGGGGCTCAGCTAAGATGTAATCTATGCAACAGCTCCAAGCTTACACAAACGCCTGAAATTTTCCCTTATCGTCAATTGCGACTGGTTCTAAATCTACATCTACCACTACAAAATCCTCGCGATCATAAAGTTCGTATGGATCCGGATTAAAAATTATAAAGCTCAATACGCCCTCATAACATAGAAAGTCCGCGACAAACTCTTTGCTATCAATTTGCAACCTCACCGTCGCGAATATTACACATTGCTTTGTATCATGGTTGAACTTGGGGAGACGCCTCGTTTGCATCCTCACCAACCGCCACCTAAAAAATGTGGCCTCTGTGGCTTTCCTTGTTGTTCCCCGCTGTACAAAATTGACAGTATCTATTTGCTTTCTAAAAATTGCGCGCTGTTCGGAAGGTAAAGCGGATTCAACCGCACCTAACGCAACTTTTTCAATGCCTTCAAATTTGGGCCACAATAAAAATCTGAGTAGCATCCATGGGGTGAAAAGCAATGCAAGAACAAGTTCGGGAAACCAACCTATACTGTCTTGGTCACCCTCAGACCCGTATTTTAACTTTGCTGACGCATCACGCTTCGCCATATGTCTAGTGCTCCTAACACCCGCAACCATCGCCGCATAACAAGCCGGCGGCAACCCCACCTGTAAGCCATGGCGGCAAGGCGAGCGACTAGATAGCTAACGACCCATGGCACCGTTTGAGCGGGTTCAACGAGGGCTGGCGAAAAAACAGACCAAATTGATGCTCAAGCGCAAATTTCAATAGATTTATAGAGCAGATTTTGGATCAAATTTGAGCAAAGACCGCTTTGTCCGCATCTTGTCAATTTTTTGCCAGTGCCGCGAACGGCAGGTATCGAACAGGGCAGGTCGTCCCATACGATCACCGTACCATCTGCATGAGGCAAGCGCGCAGCAAGTTTCGTAAAAATATGTGCAAGCGTCTTTCCAATTGGAACGACGCTTTCCCGAATTGGGCCCTGCCCAGCGCGTCCCCTACGTCTGTCCTGTGGCCTTGAGCGCGAAGGCGTATGATCGGGCTGCGTCCTCTAGCATTGCGAACCGTCCGGATTTGCCAAAATGGCCCGAGGTCATGTTTGTGCGCAACATCAGGATATTGTTGTCGGTCTTGGTTGCCCGCAATTTGGCCACCCATTTGGCAGGTTCCCAATAGGTCACGCGCGGGTCGGACACGCCAGCGGTGACCAACATCGCGGGATAGTCTTGGGCGGTGACGTTGTCGTAGGGCGAATAGCCCTTGATGTCGTGAAACGCTGTCTCGCTTTCAATCGGATTGCCCCATTGGGACCACTCTCCAGGGGTTAGTGGCAGCGTGTCATCTAGAATCGTGTTCAGGACATCGACAAAGGGCACATCCCCGATCACACCGGCCAGCAGATCAGGGCGCATATTGGCGACCGCGCCGACCAGCAATCCACCAGCCGAGCCGCCTTGGATCACAATCTGTCCTTTGGCGGTGTAACGATCTGCGATCAACCGTTCGGCCACGGCGATGAAATCATGGAAGGTATTCACTTTCTTGGCAAATTTCGCATCCTCATACCAGGCGCGACCCATCTCTTCGCCACCGCGAACATGGGCGATGACATAAACAAAACCCCGGTCCACAAGGGACAAGCGATTGCTGGAAAAGGACGCTGGCATGCTCATCCCATAAGACCCATAGCCATAAAGCAAGCACGGGGCGCTGCCATCCAGCGGGGTGTCCACATGATGCAAGATCGTCACCGGCACCAGCGCGCCATCATGGGACGGCGCCATGATGCGGCGGGTCACATAGTGGGCCGGATCATGGCCAGAGGGGATTTCGACTGTTTTCATTAAGGTCCGGTCGCCGCTGACCAGATCATAGTCAAACACCTGTGCGGGCGTTGTTGGTGAGGTGTAGGAAAAGCGCAAAACATCGGTCTGAAATTCGTCACTCGGATCAACGCCTAAACCATAAGCCTCTTCATCAAAGGCAATCGATTGTGTGGCACTGGCGGGGTCCTGTCCCTTGGCCAGAAAGCAAATACGGGGCAGCGCATTTTCGCGGACCATCCAGATCATCCAATCGGCGTAGGTCGACAGGCTAATAATCATGCGGCCAGGCGTATGGGGCACCAGGTCAACCCAATTGGCACGGGACGGGGCCGAGACCGGGGCGCGCATAATGCAGAAATCCTGCGCGTCATCATTGGTGAGGATCACAAAGTCATCGCCCTGATGCTCAATGCTGTACTCAATGCCGGTCCTGCGGGGCTCAATCACCTGGGGGGTGCTCTCAGGGACATCGGTGGGAATGATCAGCACTTCGTTTTCGTCATTCATGCCGGTGATGATCTCGACAAAGGCGCCGGACCGGGTACGCCCGACACCAACATAATAGCGGTTGTCGGTTTCTTCATAGACCAAGACATCCGCGCTTTGATCCGTGCCAATTACATGGCGGAACACCTTGTTGGGGCGGTGGTTTTCATCGACGCGCACATAAAACAACGTGGTCGCATCGGCCCAAGCGACCGAGCCCACATCCTCCAACACCTGCGGGGCATCGACGCCGCTGGCCACGTCACGCAGCTTCAACCGATAGAACTCCGACCCATTGGTGTCAGCCTTCCAGGCAATAGTTGCATGATCCGGGGACGTTGCGATTGCACCGAGGTGGAAGTAATCCGAGGCCGCTGCCTCAACATTCACATCCAGCAAAACCTCTGCCTCGCCACCATCACGCGGGGTGCGCACATAGCGGGGATGCTCATCCCCCTCAGTGTACCGCATGACATAGGCGTAGGGGCCTTTCTTGCGGGGGACGCTTGTGTCGTCTTCCTTGATACGACCGCGCATCTCGGCGATCAGCGTGGCCTGCAGGTCTGCGGTATCGGCCATGGCGGTGTCGTAATAGGCGTTTTCAGACTCCAGATAGGCCTTGATATCATCGGGCAGCTTGTCAGGTTCGCGCATCGCCTCTTGCCAATTGTCCGCGCGCAGCCACGCATAGTCATCCGTCAGGGTCACACCATGAAAACTGGCGCTCGTGGGCCGCTTATCGGCAACAGGCGCATCGGGAATGGCAGGAAAGATGGGCGGCATGGTGGACCTCAATTTCGGATTAGCGTTTCGGCAGGACAACCTTAAAGACATAAGGCGCGATCGCAATCACCAGCGTAATGCGGATGATATGCATGACAGAGACGTAAGTGACATCCTGGTCCAAGGCCAGCGCGAGCAAGGACATTTCGGTCAGACCACCGGGGGAATAGGCCAGAAAGGCTTGGCTTAGGGGGATACCACTGGCCACAGCGATAACTTCGGCAAAAATGACGGCGACCAGCAACATCGCAAGCGAGGCAACAGACGCCAGCGCCAGATCGCGACGCACCTCGGCAAAGGTGGCCCCGGCAAATCGGGTGCCAATAATGGTGCCCATGGTGATCTGGGCGGCAATGACAAACAGGGTCGGGGGGGCGACCGTGACCCAACCTGCAATATGGGCGATGCCGCTCAGGATCATGGGGCCAAAGACCGGGGCGGCGGGCAGACCAAACCGGCGGGCCAGCCAACTGCCCGCAATCGCACAAGCGCCCAACATCAGGTAATCGGCAGGGGCCAGCGCCCCAAGGGTGACCCAATTCGCAGCCCCCCGGCCACCGCTGGACACGCCCAACACAAGGCCGAAAAACAAGGCGACAAAGATGATGACAACCAAAATGCGGGCGGCATGGGCCAAGGCGATCCGGCGCTCGCTGCCGCCAGCTTCGGCCCCCAAGATCAGCATCTCGTTCAGACCGCCGGGCATCGCGGAATAGAATGCGGTGACAGGATCATAACCGCCAATGCGGCGATAAACGAGGAATGACAGACCGGCAGCGAAGCCTAAAAACACAGGCAGCACAACCAGAGTCAGGACCCAATTGCCAAGTAAACCAAAGACCTCGGCCGTAATGCCAGACCCCAGCATCACACCAATCACCGGGATCACAAGATGACGCAGCTTGTCAGGGCCGCGCACCGGCACACGCAACATCGCAGCAATCGTGTTCCCGATCATCGGGCCCAGCATCCATGGCAAGGGTAGCCCCGCAAAATACCCCGAAGTACCACAGACCACGCCAATCAGGATGGCCAAACCCATTTGAGAATGCTTGTCTGACATGGGCGCACAGTCGCACCATCGCTAGCGGACTGCTAGGCGAAAGCGAAGACAGGAACATGATATGGAAAACTTTGGGCCCGCCACCTTCGGAACCCTGAACGCCGGTGATTACGACGCAATGCACGATCCCGGAAACACTGAAGAAAGCGTCGCGTTGATAGCAGATGTCGCGCCAGGCAAACGCTTGCTGGAGCTGGCGATTGGAACCGGGCGGGTGGCCTTGCCGCTGGCCGCAAAGGGGTTTGATGTCACAGGGATCGAAGCCTCTGCCGACATGGTGGCGAAATTGCGCGAAAAGCCGGGGGGCGATGCGATCCCGGTGACGATAGGGGACATGGCAGACGTGGAAATAGAAGGCACCTTCGACCACGTCTTCTTGATCTACAACACCCTGTTCAACCTGCAAAGCCAAGAGGATCAAATCAGGTGTTTTACCAATACGGCCAAACGGTTAGCTCCAGGCGGGACATTCCTGATCGAAGCATTCGTGCCTGAATTTTCTGCGTTCACCGACCATCAGAAAGTCAAAACTAACAGGCTTGGTATATCATCCGTCTGGCTTGAGGCAGTGACACATGACCCGCTGACACAACGGCTTGATTTTCAGCGGATCAGGATCACCAACGACGGTATGAAACTGGTTCCTCTGCCCCTGCGCTATGCGTACCCGCCCGAGCTGGACCTGATGGCGCGGCTGGCGGGGCTGCAGTTGAAACACCGCTGGGGCGGATGGGATAAATCAGCGTTTACGGCCGATAGTGGCGCGCATATCTCGGTCTATGAAAAACCGGCGGCCTGAACAGCCGCCGGTCGGATCTTAATACAGGTTCGTACGCACAAGGATGATCTGATCCACCAATGGGGACTGATCCCCTTTTGGTGGCAGGCCCAAATCAGCGCGCAAATGATCGTCAAGATGTGCCACGCCCGGCTGATTTTCCAGGTTCGGATACTCATTTGAGACCAGCACAGTCTTGCGCCGAAGCAACCGGGACGCGAAGGCCATCAAGACAGGTTTCAGACCAAAATCAGCGATCAGGGCGTCGATCACCTCATGTGGTGATTTGGTATGTTTAAGAGGCAGTGCATTCATTTCTGTCACCGTACCACGGGGCAAAATAGCCCCTTGGTTCCTTTGTCGGATAAATTTGGATGGAAGCCCGTTGCGCAAAAACACTGCGCCTTAGGACAACCTGCGATGTTTTGAAGTGTGGTGGAAAAAGGCCGCAACGCGACCGGTGGCTGTTAGCAGGCGATCATGCCAGCACGCGGCATTGCCGCAACAGCCGAAAAGACGCCAGACCAAGGGGCTTCAAGTAGTCGAACAATATACATCAACAGCCTCCCTCTCGAATCATTGGCGTGGCGGTGAGATACATCAATCCTGCGCTCAGGCAAACATCTTTACGCAAGGTCAGGCAACTTAAGCGATTTTGTGGCTATTTGAACCAACAGCCAAGGCGCGCTCAGCCATCTCGATAAACGCGCGATCAGCCAGGTCAGGCAGGCTGCGAAGGGCATCAATCGTAAACCACGCAATCTGGGAATGTTCGTCGTTGGCGACATGTGGCGGGCCGCCGTCCCAAGCCGTCACCAAGAAGAAATGATAGGTGGGTGGGTTATCAGGGTTCAGCTGTCGGTCGACGTATTCCTGCAGGAACTGAGCGTCTGTCGGACAAATACCCAATTCTTCCTTCATCTCGCGGCTGAGCGTTTCCAAAGATGTTTCACCCGGCTCGACGCCGCCATCGATGTAATCCCAACAATTGGCATAGACTGGCTTATAGGCGGTCCGCTTTCCCAGCAGGACTTTCCCGCCCTCTACAATCACCGCAATCGCGGCTTGGGGCGGTTGGGACATATCAGGACCCACCGATATGATGGGTGCCTCGGGCCTTGGCCAAGGCCATCTGCTTTTGACGCTCGCGGAACCGGGCCTTGTCATCATCCGAAGTTTCATCGGCGCATTGATGACAAGCCACCCCGTCTTCATAGGCCGGATGATTGCGATCCTCGGGGATCAACGGGCGACGGCAAGCATGGCACAGGATGTGTGGGCCTTCTTCCAGCCCATGTCCGACACTCACACGGGCGTCAAAGACGAAGCATTCGCCGTCCCATTTGCTGTCTTCCTGCGGCACTTCTTCAAGGTATTTCAGAATGCCCCCCTTCAGGTGATACACATCCTCGACCCCTTGCCCCATCAGGTAATTCGTTGATTTCTCGCACCGAATCCCACCGGTGCAGAACATCGCGACCTTCTTATTGTGGAAACGGTGTTTGTTTTCTTCCCACCACGCAGGAAACTCACCAAAGCTTTTGGTCTGCGGATCGATGGCGCCATCAAAGGACCCAATCGCAACCTCATAATCATTGCGGGTATCGATCACGGCGACATCGGGGGCGCTGATCAAGGCGTTCCAATCGGCCGGATCAACATAGTTGCCAACACGGGCGACCGGATCAACATCAGGCTGTCCCATTGTGACGATTTCCTTTTTCAACCGGACCTTCATGCGGTGAAACGGAGGGGTGGTCGCGGTGCTTTCCTTCCACTCCAGATCAGAGCAACCGGGCAAAGCGCGGATATGTGCGATTACGGCATCAATCGCAGCACGAGACCCGGCAACAGTGCCGTTAATCCCCTCACCGGCCAGCAGCAAAGTCCCAGTGATCCCATTGGCCTTGCACAGGTCCAACAACGGGCCCTGCAAGGCAGCAGGGTCATCAAATCGGGTAAAATGATATAGCGCAGCAACAGTAAACATAGGCTCGATTTACGCCTGTCTGGTCAAAGGGGCAAGTCAGCTCGACGCGGCAATCGCCAGACCATCGGCGACGGCGGTAAAGGCCTCGGTACGTTCAAGGGCAGCATCCGGGAACATCGCGACCATCACATGCTCAACCACCTGCAAGAGGCTGGACCCGCCGACAAAGACGATCTTGCCAATCCGGTCAGGAGTGACATCGGCCATTGCCAAAGTCTCAGCGGCGCAAGCACGGATTTGGGCGGCATGATCGGCCAAAGTAAGGCTCATCGCGTCTTTGGTGAACTCGGCCCAAAGGGCCTTTTCAATGACACGCAGGTCAATCCCTGCATCGGTCACATCCGGCTTGTTGATCTGAATTTTTCCGGCCTCAACGGCAAAGGCAATATCATGGCCTAACTCCATCTCGAGCACGGTTTTCAAGCGACCAAACGGGACGGGATCAACACCCAGCTTGGCGAAATCCGCAACCATGCGGCGGTTCTCGGCGGTATAGACAAAGGGAATTTTCTGCCAGGTGGCCAAATCATTGAAAATCGCATTGGGGGCCACATGACGACCCGGGCCCATGGCATTGCGCACCTCGGCACCCCGGCCAAGGAGGGGCATCACCTCGGCAATACTGATCGCGCGATCAAAATCGGTGCCGCCGACGCGGACACCGTGGCTGGCAATCACCCGGGTGTCAGCACCATTGCGTTCGAACACGGAAAAATCCGAGGTCCCGCCGCCGATATCCACAATCAAGCCCAGCGCGCCCTTGTCCAACGGACCACTGGCCAAAGCGGCGGCCTCTGGTTCAAACATGAAAGACACGTCGGTGTAACCGGCGATCATATAGGCCTCGCGCAGGTCGACTTCGGCCTGGGCATTGCGGGCAGGATCGGTGGAATGAAAGCGGACGGGGCGGCCTGATAGGGCAATATCATAGGTCTGGCCCGTCTCAGCCTCTGCCCGCTCGCGGATCATGCGCAAAAACTTCGCAACCACTTCAAGCAAGGTCAGCCGCTCATAGGCGATCTGACGCTTTTCGCGCATCAGCGGGGTGCCCAGCACAGATTTGAGCGCACGCATAAACCGGCCTTCGCGGCCATCGATCAAGGCGGTATTCGCAACCGACCCATATGTGGTGACCTTGCGGTCGTAATCAAAAAACACAGAGGTCGGCAGGGTCGTGCGCCCCGGCTCCACGTTGATCAAATGCGGTCGGCCCGCAACCATCACCCCGGCTGCGGTGTTGGAGGTCCCAAAGTCGATACCCAAAGTCGCCATTCTCGCCTCCTGTCATGTACGAAAGGCGCGCGAGCTACGACATCAGGCAGGTGGGATCAAGACAAAATTGCCAAAATGTGCCTTTTGCAGGAATTCTTCCTGGGCGGCGGCAATATCGGCCAGTTCAAATGTCTTGGCCAATAGGGGGCGGATTTCACCACCTTCTATATATTTCACAAGGTTCGGGAAAACCGGCGCATCCCATGCGGTGCTGCCGAACAACGTGATATCTTTCAGATACATATCGCGCAAATCCAGTGACACGATCGGCCCAGCAATCGCACCGGATGAGGCATAACGCCCACCCCGACCAAGCAGTTGCAGCATCTGCGGAAACGCGTCCCCGCCGACATTATCAACAACCACATCAACCGCGTTTTCACCCAAGGTTGCGACCAGATCAGCGCCGCGGTCGCAAACTTCGTCAGCACCGATATCACGGACAAGTCCGGTTTTGGATGCGCTGGCAACGGCCACCACAGAGGCTCCGCGTCGCTTGGCCAACTGCACCACAGCCGACCCAACGCCGCCAGAAGCACCCGTGACAAGCACACTGTCCCCAGCCGTGACCTTGGCGCGTTCCAGCATCGTCTCCGCCGTGCCATAGGCGCAAGGGATCGTTGCAAGCTCTGCGTCCGACCAGCCACATTCAACGGGAAAAACCTCGCTGGCGGGAACCTTCACGTATTGCGCGAAGGCACCGTCAAAATCCGATGCCATCCAGACATTATCATGAGAGCTAAACCCATTCGGACGGATACAGGCACGCACGATCACGCGGCGCCCCATCAACCCGGGCGGGCCCTGCACCACTGTACCGCAGCAATCTGTACCTTGGATAAGGGGAAATGGGGTCGCTGCATTCCAGCCACCATCCACCTTCTGACCGACATCCTCTGCGGTCGCGGTTGCATCGGTGCTCGTGGTCACCGTTTTTGAGTACCAGCCAAGTCGGGTGTTGATCTCGGTGTTGTTGATGCCTGCCGCACCTACGCGGATCAAAACTTCATCCGCACGAGGAACAGGGGTCGGGACCTGCCTAGGTTCCAGTTTTTCATAGCCACCGTTGCCAGTAGTCACGATGGCTAACATTGTCTCGGGGATTGGCATGGGTGTCATCCTCTTGGGTTCTGAAGGCGACCATGGCAAAACCCGAAAGGCACTGCCACTGGTAAATCGGACGGCAGATGATACCGTTGGGTCATGACCAAAATCATCTGGATGACCGACCCGCATTTCCAAAACCAAGGCACCATCCGGGGGCTGAACCCGCGCACGCGGTTGAAAGCCGCCATTGACCACATGAACACGCATCACGCGGATGCAGCGTTCTTGGTACTCAGCGGAGACCTCGTGGGTGATGATATCGCAGGGGACTACGCCTTACTTGCGGACTACCTCGGGCAGTCCAAAATCCCCGTCTACCCAATGGTCGGGAACAATGATGACCGGGTCGGATTTAGGGCGCAGCTGCCGCTGCCAGAGGGCGCAATGGATGACTTCATCCAATACCGCATTGATACGGCAGAGGCTGTGGTTTTGTGCCTTGATACGCATATGGTCGGGTCACATGCAGGGCAGTTCTGTGCGGCACGGCAGGCGTGGCTGCAAGACAACCTGACAGACAAACCGACCTACATTTTCATGCATCACCCGCCCATGGCACTACACCTGCCCAAACAGGATGAGATCAAGCTGGCCGATGATACAGCGTTCCTTGATCTCATCTGTGGAAAAGGTGATGTGAGACATCTGTTTATCGGACATGTGCACCGGCCAACCTGCGGCACCATCAAGGGCGTTCCCTTTGCCACATTGGGGGCCTTGTCCTTCCAGGCACCCCCGCCAGAACCGGCGTGGGAGTGGGATGGGTTTGTGCCTGCACAAGAGGCACCGCATTACGGCGTCCTCTACATTGAAGACGGCGACGTCACGCTGCAATACACCCAGTTCTGCGCCTATGAGCTGGGTATCGAGACACCGTCCCGGACCTGATCCGGGACCTCGACCTCAGCCGCCCGTCAGAGACCCCGGATCAAGTCCGGGGCCGCGGCACCCTTTCATCCGGGGGCGCAGCAAGCTAACACAGCGGTATGCAACGCGTGATGATCTGTGGCGGGCCGGGGTCCGGCAAAAGTACCTTGGCACGGGCCGTGGGCGCCGCAACTGGCTTGCCCGTGCTTCACATGGATCAACTACACTGGAAACCCGGCTGGATAGAACGGCCGCTTGCCGAAAAAGCGCCGATGGCCAAAGCAATCGCGGACGGTGACGCCTGGGTTTTCGAAGGTGGGATGTCGGCGACCTACGATTATCGGGCATCCCGGGCCGATACATTCATTTGGGTCGACCTACCGATGCCTCTGCGGTTCTGGCGGGTCGTGAAACGGTTGGTCACCAGCTACGGGAAAACACGCCCTGATTCCGCGCCAAATTGCCCCGAGAGATTTGATCGTGGAACCCTCGAATTCTGGAAATGGATCTGGGACACCCGGCACACACATCGCATCCGATTGCAGCGGGTGATCGACGAACATGCGCATCTGACCGTATATCACCTAACCACGCGGCGCGCAGTGCGTGACTTCTATGCACAGATCGGCGAAAACGCTTCTGACCATTGATGCGGAGACCTGACAAATGACCCACGCCCTCCTTGTAATCGACGTGCAAAACGACTTCTGCCCAGGCGGGGCCTTGGCGGTGGCAGGCGGGGATGAGATCGTGGCCGGGATCAACGCCGCCATGGCTGATTTTGACGCTGTGATCCTGACGCAAGATTGGCACCCGGCGGGGCATTCGTCGTTTGCGTCCAGCCACAATGCGGACCCGATGAGCATGGTGGAAATGCCCTACGGTCCACAGGTTCTTTGGCCTGATCACTGCATCCAAGGGACACAAGGGGCGGCGTTCCATGCAGACTTGCAGATAGAACGAGCGGACCTGATCATCCGCAAAGGGTACAATCCGGCCATCGACAGCTACTCAGCTTTCTTCGAAAACGACAAAACCACACCCACCGGACTAGAAGGCTACCTGCGGACACGTGGGATCGACACACTGACGTTGGTGGGGTTGGCCACGGATTTCTGTGTGAACTATTCCGCCGTGGACGCAGCCAAACTGGGGTTCAAAGTGAGCGTCAACCTCAACCTTTGCCGGGCGATTGATTTCGATGGGTCGCTGACTGCAGCCACGTCAGGGATGCAGGATGCGGGTGTCAGCCTAGGCTAATCCACAACACCCGTTCCATCAAAACCACATTGCTCAGCGGCCTTCAGGTAAGACGCGGTAAAGCCATCCAGATAGGTGTAGATGAAGACCTTCCCTTCTACGACCACATCCATCTGACCATTGGTGCGCATGGATTGCAGCACCCATTGGCTGATTGGATGGTCAAAGGCTATTTCAGCGTTGGCAAAGACATCTTCGGTCACATAGGTGGTCACAACGCTGTCCATAACTTGTTCATCATCAAAGCGGATATAGGCGCTTTGCCCGCCTTGCAGCACTGTATCATAGCCGCGCGGTGCGTATTCATGCACTGTCACAGTGGGGAAAAAGTCGGGCGGCCCTGCATCCCCATTGCTAAACGCAACAGTGACACTGGGCAGGCCGTCACCTCCGGTGATTGCGGTGCAGGTACGACGCAAATCTTCGCCTGTGTCGATCTCTTGCACCAAGACACGCCAAGATCCGTATTCCCAAAACCCTTGCGCTGTCGCTGGGCTGACCATGAAAATAAGCAGGCCAGCAATCAAATGTTTCAAATCACATATCCCTTTTGGTCGTCACAATATCGCCCCTAACCGTTTCTGAACCGTCAACGTCCACGCCCAGCAAACCAAACAGATGACAAACCGGCGATCATGATAATAACCAACCCAACCAAGGTTGGCCTATCTGGCCATTCCGCAAAAACCAGCCAACCGATAACCATCGCAGCGATCAGCTGGCTATAGATCAACGGAGCGACAACACCGGCAGGGGTGGTGCGGTTGACCAGCACCAAAATCAGGTTACCCGCAGCCGACCCTACCGCCGAAATCGTGATCAGGCCAAATGCAGTAGGTGTCACGTCTGGAATAGGCGCAATGGCAAAGGGCAGCAGTACCAAGGCCCCAATTGCCAATTGTGAAAATAGTAAAAACCGAGGGCGAAACGACCCGGCCAACCAGCGGGTCGCAACCAGATAGGCGCCGTGAAAACAGCCAGCAAGGACGGCAAACCCCATGCCTGCCGTCATGCCAAAGCCGGGGCGCACGACGATCAAAACGCCCATGAAACTGACCAGCAACAACAGTGTACGCAGCAGGGTAATCCGTTCGCGCAGCAATAATGCGGACAGAAAATAAGACACCACAGGCCCGACAAAGAAGCCGCCAAAGACATTGGCCATAGACTCGGTCTTTAGCGCCGTCAAAACGCTGACAATCCCGCAGACGATCAGCAAAGCACGTAGGGCCAGACGCCAATCAACAAACAAGCGCAGCTCGGGTAGTGTCAGCCCACAAATTGGGGCAAGCAACACAGTCGCCAACGCAAAACGGGTCCAGGCTATGAAAACCTGAGGAAAACCGGCCGTGGTCAATACGGTCGCGGCGGCGTCTCCACCAACGATCATAAACATCGCGGCGACGACCATGGCGACGGTACGTATGGAAAATTGCTGCGGTATCGGTTGGACTCCTCTGATCCCGGCGTTACCACAGGGCAGGGCGCACGAAAAGGGCGGCAAAGGTGCAAAACCAGCCGCCCTGATACCATTCATAAATCGATCAGAATGCGTATTTGATGCCCACGGACAGTGACGACAGATCAAGCGTGTTGTCATTCACACGGCCTGTATCGCCCGCAATTTCAGGAATGCCGTCAAATTCCACCCCGGCAACTTCCGTATATTCGGTAAAGATCGACAGGGTATCACTAATCGCGACCGCCGCACCAACACCGTATGAAAAACCGGTTTCGGAGAAAGAGTCCTCAGTCACAGGCGGGGCGAACGTGTAGGAATTCGTCACATCGAAATCGACCTGCGTTGCGCCCACATGGGTATAAAGCTGAACCTTGTCAGTCACATTTGCACCCAAAAGGACACGGGCACCGTAGCTCGATTCCAACTCAACATCGGTGATCAAAACACCATTGATATTGCGGCTTTCGGCATTTTCAGCGTTGTAAAATGCCTCGGCACCCCAAAACAATGGCCCGGTGCCAATGCTTTGTTCATATCCTAGCGCAAGGCCAATAGCGGCATCCGTTTCTTCAATCCGGGACACACCGCCGACATCAGGAACCGGCAGGCCGTCAAAGCCTTCGGTATCGCGTTCGATCGTGTGACCCAGTGTTTGCGCGCCCAGTTTGCCACTAATATAGAAGCCCTCAGCAGACGCAGATGTAGCGGCTATCGCCGCTGCAATGGTGGTGACAGTAATGATTTTCATGATCTTCCCTTAGATAACTTTGTACACGCGGCGCTCCGCAGGGAAGTGTTTGCGCCATCTTGGTGCACACCTACAATTCACGTCAGCGTTGGAAAAATTTGAGCTCCGCGTGTGTCAAATCTACGTGTGAAAAAATCGAATTTCGTGAACATCGCGCGACGGGGCATGACTTCCACTTCTCAATAAGCAGCTAGGTCACCCGCCGCACGGTCGGATCATGCGCAATAAGATGCATCCACCCATTTTGTCTGCAGACGGCGAAGCGGTCTTTCAGAGTGTGTGTTTTTTACGCCCAAGTCTGTGCGCGCCCTGACGATTGCTCGGCTTCTTCACCGTGCAGTTTGGACTTGTCCGTTTGCGGATTGATCGCTGGAAATCAAGAGATCGCCAAGACCGCAGCAATACAAAGCAAGACAATACCGAACATCAAACCGACAAGCGCGATGCCGCGGCGTGAGGACCGCTTTGTCGGTGTCGGGCTTTGGGTCTCTTGTGATGGTCGTGCCAATGTCGGTGCCAGCAACGTTTCATCTTCTAACGGCGTGGCCACATCAAGCCCGCCCAGAAAGGCCTGAAAATCAAACGCGCCCCAATTAGCCCCGGTCAGATCATGCGTGCCCAGATTGGCGGTTAGGCGCTCAATCACACGGATCCGGTGGCTTTCATCGCTGGCAACATAGTGGCCGGGCGGCGCACCGCTGTCAAAATCTTGCAAACCAAACCCGCTTTCCTGAAAGAACATGCGCACGGCAGGATCGGCTGCACGTAAAGCTTCGGCTGCTTTGGGGTCACGAAACATGGCCGTTTTTTCGGCCGCAACACCAGTCAGGGCAAGGTCCCCGAACTGATCAGGCAAGCCGTCAGGGGTCACCGTGACCATATCAAAATCATATCTCAACGTCATTGCCGGATGCCCCCAGGTCACACCGTTGCCAGAGGTTAACACCGAGCGGGCGGGAGGGGAACAGCATCCTAGACGGGCACTGAGCGGAAAATACCGCGCACGATTGACGCGGTATTCTCTAAGGTCAAAGGGTGATCAGAACTTGAAAGAGGCCCGAAGGGTCAGCGTGTCGATGTTGATATCCGCATCTGCTTCTACAAATTCCTCAGAGGTCGAACGCGCCACATATTCAGCGCTGATCGCGAGCGTCTCCGTTGGCAAGAAGCCGACGCCTGCGCCATAGGCGAGCCCAACTGTGCTTAGGTCATTCACACCAAACGTGCCGCCCACAAAGGACACACCAAGAATGCCGTAGGCCAAAAAGCGATCTACGGCAAAACCCGCCTTGCCTTTGAGGTCAATGATCGCACCGTCGACGAGAGCCTCATCAGAAAATTCAGCATCCGGAGCGAACAAGACCGCGGCCTCTCCCCCCAACACAAACTGATTATTCTGAGACATGGATCCATAATGCACGCCAAAAACGCTTGAATCCTCAAGATCAACCAAGTCATCAAAATCTACGGAGTCCGTATCGTCTGTATCGGTGATCTCAATCTCGCCGTTCGTTGATGCACCAAGTGTCGCGCCGAAATAGCGCCCGGTCCAATCCGCGGATGCAATGGAAGGAAGTGTAGCCAAAGCCGCGATCGCAGCTGCTGAAACAAATTTTGTCATGTGGTTTCCTTGATAACGGGCAGCCCCACCCAGAAACTCCCCCGTTTTGGAGCACATCGCCCGGGTCATGAAAAGCGCCGGCCCTGTGAATCCGTCCGGCTGTGCTTGAATTGCCACGACCCATAGCCGGGACCATCAGGAACGGCGCAGGCGAACGCAACAACTTGCATGCGCCCAAACACACTGATCTAACATCGGCCAAATCATAGGGGGGGACCAGGGATCATGGTCGACATCGCCACACGCGTCTGGAACCACAAATGGAAGATCGACCCCATCGTGCGGTCGCTCATCGACACGGACTTCTACAAACTGCTCATGTGCCAATCCGTCTTCCGGAACCACCCCGACACGCATGTGACCTTCTCGCTGATCAACCGGACCAAAACCATCCGGCTGGCCGATCTGGTGGACGAAGGGGAACTGCGCGAACAACTCGACCACATCCGGTCGCTGCGGCTGACAAGGGGGGAAAGCACCTGGCTGCGCGGGAACACCTTCTACGGCAAACGGCAGATGTTCACACCCGCCTTCATGGAATGGTTCGAAAACTTGCAACTGCCGCCCTACCAGCTTGAGAAAAAAGACGGGCAATACGAACTGACGTTTGAGGGAACCTGGCCCGAGGTCATGCTCTGGGAAATCCCGGCACTCGCGGTGATCATGGAACTGCGCAGCCGGGCGGTGCTCAAAGACATGGGCAAGTTCGAACTGCAAGTGCTCTACGCGCGGGGGATGACGAAACTGTGGGAAAAGGTGGATAAACTCAAAAACATCCCCGACCTGCGGCTGGCGGACTTCGGGACACGGCGGCGGCATTCCTTCCTCTGGCAGGACTGGTGCGTGCAGGCGATGATGGAGGGGCTGGGGGGCAACTTCACCGGCACCTCCAACTGCCGGATCGCGATGATGCGCGAGATTGAGGCGATCGGAACCAACGCGCACGAACTGCCCATGGTCTACGCGGCCTTGGCCAAGGACGACGAAGCGCTGCGGCAATCCCCCTACGACGTGCTGGCCGACTGGCACGAGGAACACGACGGGAACCTGCGGATCATCCTGCCCGACACCTTTGGGACCAAAGGGTTCCTGGATGGGGCACCCGACTGGCTTGCGGGCTGGACAGGGATCCGGGTCGACAGCGGCGACCCCGCGACAGGGGCCGAGACAGCGATCAACTGGTGGACATCACGGGGCGAGGACCCCCGGCAGAAACTGGTAATCTTCTCGGACGGGTTGGACGTGGACAAGATCATCAGCCTGCAACAGCAATTCGCCGGGCGATGCCGGGTGTCGTTTGGGTGGGGGACGATGCTGACGAATGATTTTAAGGGGCTGGTCGCGGACGACGGACTGGCACCGTTTTCCTTGGTTTGCAAAGCCGTCGCGGCCAATGGGCAGCCCACGGTGAAGCTGAGCGATAATCCGAACAAGGCCATGGGGCCAGCGGAGGAGATAGCGCGGTACAAGCGGGTGTTTGGGGTTGGGGAGCAGGAGCGGGTGGAGGTTGTGGTTTAGGCTTTTTTGATTTTTGGAGGTATCAAGTAGTGATGGAAGAAGTAGAATTATTTATTGACCCAAACATTGCTGCTCCGGCCCCGTTGGACCGGGCCATTGCCAATACGGTTCTGCGTTCCTACTCCAATAGATACTCGGACGGATTTGATTTAGAAGTATCCGCATTTTTTGGAGCTGAGAGGGTCACAATTGTTGGTGAAGACTTAATATTCAGTGCAAAGTTAGCGATCAAAAGAGCTTCGGTTGAATTACACTTCAAGAACTGCAATGCGTCATTGTTGGAAATTAATGCTAACGATATTTCCGATGAGTGGTCGGTACGAGAGATTCGCAGATTTGACAATAGTCAGACTCGGGATGCTGCGTTTGGTAGTAAGTTATCTGGTAATGTTAAGAGTTCCACAGATGGAAGCAATGCAGACGCTGATATGAACGTTTCCGCCGAAACCCGGCAGGCTTTTGGCTTAAAGAGCGGACAAGAATTGGAAGCGTCGCGAACTACACAGAATTGGTCAATGAACTCCGATTCAAGTATATTGATAGGACGAATGGACCAGTACTTAAGTGGCATGGAGCTGGACGGTTTTCGCGGATGGCGCGTATTGCCAGACTTAGCTGCGGAATACTCAGCAGTAATTTCAATACTTAGTGTAAGGTCGGATTGGATTGACTTTAGCGAAATCGAGGCCGTTCCGACCAGTGGCAAATTGGGCGAAAAAGTACGACGACTGTTCGCATCGAAGAAGGAACAAAAGAAAGCGTATTTTAAACTGCTTCTAGCCGAGCTTGCTGCAAGGGGACTACAGACAGATAATGGCTCCGAGGATGCCAATCTGGCGGTTTCAATGCAGGTACTGCGAGCGGAGAATTCAGATGATGTTGTTGTTGATGTCAAGCCATTTGCTGTATCTCAGCATCCAGACAAGCGAGGTATTGGGGTCGATAGCGCTCTGGTGGCTGAATTCCTAAATCGAAGTACCGAAGAGGGCCGGGAGATGCTTGCTGGTCTGGGTGTTTCGCAGAGCAAGTTGGCTGAAGTTGATGCGCAATACGTTCACCAAAAGAAGTCAACTAGGGGTTTGTTTACTGCCGGGTCCACACCGATAAGAGCGATCGAAGCTTTACGGATTTTTCGCGCGAATAGTGGAGAGCTTACGATTAGCGAAGCAGATAGACTGCTTCCATCTAAGACGCGAACTGATTTGGTTAATCTTGGTGTCTTGAAGGTTCAAAGCCAGAAAATATATGCGGACGATATGTCGGACCGGTCAGAAGAGGAAGAAATCCGGTTCGCGGCTGTCAAAGCGCCGACACTGTTAACGGCCAGACGAATTTTGGTGGGGAAACCGAGTGCCACAGCTATCGAAATAATTGATGCGATTTCGTTCGAGCATGGCAAAGATTACACGACGGAAGGTTCAAAAATTAGAGTTGGCAATGCATTGAAGCGCTGGTGCTTCTGGCTCGAGCCACACTTAATCGATCCTGATGGAGGTTCCACATCGGAAATGCTGAAGATCGCTGCCACCTCCAACCAAGCTGGGCGTGGACGTACCTCCATTGCAACACCTGAGAATTTGGCGATTGCTCAACGGGGTCTCGACGAAGGGCTCTCGAAACCCGAGATTGCCAAGAAGTTCGGAGTAGCAACAAACACTGTCTACATCTGGATAAGAAAAGGGCTTTTGGTCGAGCGGTAGTAGTCAAGTCAGCGAGCATTGGTATGCAGAACCAGCACACCCTACCGCCTCGCAAAACACCCGTAGGGCGGGGTTCTCCCCGCCATGCCGCCCTCTCAACAACCCACACACCCGGCGGGGAAAACCCCGCCCTACGATTTGTCGGGATCAACCGATCCCCTTAGCGCCTTCACCTCCCCACGCGCTTTCTTCCCCGCAAGCCTGCGCTTGACCGACCCATAGGTCGGCTTCGTCGCCCGCCGCCGTTTCTGCACCACGGTCGCCGAAAGGATCAACTCCGCCAGCCGTTCCCGCGCGATTTCGCGGTTGCGCGCCTGAGACCGCGTCTCTTGCACGAAGATCACAATCGCCCCGTCCTGCGTCCACCGCCGCCCCGCCAGCCGCCGCAGCCGGTTCTTCACCGGGTCCGGCAGATTGGGCGACCGCGCGGCCTCAAACCGCAACTCGACCGCCGTGGACACTTTGTTCACGTTCTGCCCACCCGGGCCGGACGACCGGGTAAAGCTTTCGGTCAGCTCCCAATCGGCGATTTCGATCTGATCATTGATCCGTATCATTTTGCCCAAAATACTCCCGCCGGAGGCATCCGACCTTCCCGCATTCACAAACGTATGTACGCCGTATGTACAAGTTCTGTACGCAAAACATATACCCCGAAAATCAACGATGGGCGGCCGCATTTGGCTACGCCAAACGCTTACCCGCTTTCGGTGAAACCTTTGGTTTCCCCATAGAAAAAGGGCCACCCCGGCGATGGGATGGCCCTTTCCTGAATTACGGAGGTGGGTCGGTTAGGATCTCCACCTTATGGTCTTCTCAGCCAAGGGCTGCCCTAGCTGCGACCCCCATAAGTTGTCCCGACACACTTCTCCAATACCTCATGATGCACTGGATCACCTCCTTTCAAATGTTTCGCCTGAAGGTAGGTTCGCACAGATTTGGTATATTTCAAGTAAAAATATACGACAGGTAGCGATTAAGTGACCGGCTGCTTCATCCGCCCAACAATCAGGCGGAACGGCACCAAGGCCAGCAAAGCAATGCTCAGCTTCACACCCCAATCCGCCACAGCCAGCGAAACCCACAAAGGCACCAACGGCCCCGCATTCAAAAACGGCACAAGGTCCTGAGCCCAAACGATTTCTTCTGCAGCCGCGGCGCTAAAACCGTTAAACATTGCCGCGAAAGCGATGGAAAAGAAGATCACCGTATCCACAGTCGACCCGACCAATGTGCTGGCCAGCGGGGCTTTCCACCATGATCCCTCGCGCAGCCGATGAAAGACCGCGATATCAAGAAGTTGCGCCACGCAGAAGGCTGTCGCCGATCCGACAGCGATCCGCAATGCAACGGCCGGGTATTCATACCCATCGCCTTGCAACATGATCTGGGCTCCAATCAAACTGCAGATGATCCCCACGACCAAACCCGCAAAAACCACTTTCCGCGCGGCAGACACGCCGTAGACCCGGTTCATCACGTCCGTCACCAAAAAAGCCAGTGGATAGGTGAACGCCCCCCAGGTCAGCAGACCATCGAGGATCAGGAATTGCACAAGAATATTGGACGCCACAACAATGGTGGCCATGGCGAGAACGCCGGGAAGGATGCGTGTCATTTGATTAATCCGTTTTGACAAGGGTGCGGCACTTGGCCCCCGGAGCCGAGGACGAGGTCACCTAACGCCAGCCCGTCAATCCGTCAATCTATATTCGACAATCTGGGTTTGCTGGACCCAGCGGTAGTTGTCATCCGACACCATGGTCAGCCGAATGCCCTGATCATCCTGCCAGACCGCAATCCCCTCCAGATTATCGTGCGTCCTGGCGGATGTGCGCAGGATCAGTTCCTCATTGCTGCCGTCCAGATCAAAGCGGCGCACCCTGCTCAGAAACCCGATGCCGATAAAATCCCGTTCCAGCAGATAAAGCTTCCCATCCGGGCCGATATCCGCGCCAGCCATCAGGAACGCACCGCGGCGTGGGATGTCAAAGGCAAAGCTCCAAAGGGCACCGCTGAGCCGGTAGACAGGAAAAGGCCGGGTTTGGCGGCCAGACCGTTCAGGCAGCGTGAAGAGGTCGCCATTTGGGGCCATTGCCAGTGCCTCAAAAGACGAGTTTGTCTGAAAATTGGCAAAGCGCCGATCTGTGCGGAGAGGAGAAGCCAACGCCGAGATGTCTTCAAACATACGCAACCCATGAACGCTTTCAAATGAGACGTGGATCGTCCCGTCGGGCGCAATGGCAATGCCTTCGCTGTCGTGGTTCTTGCTGTCAAATGGATCACCATCGGGCCCACGCATTTCAGCAATTTCAATGTCCGCTAGACCTGTGATCAGGCCGTCAGCCCGTTCAAACCGCCCCTTAAAAAACAACCCGCGGTCGCTGATCGCGGTGAAGTCGCGGCCATCATCCGACACCTCAATCCCGGAGAGACCACCCAAACGGGTGTCGTCCATTTCCCATACATAGCTGCCCAGAAACACCGCCTCGGCGCACAAAGGACCGGCGCTGAGAAGCGCAAGAAGACCTGCAAGGATGCGCATTTATTCCGCGTTCAACACGCCCAGGCATTGGCCCGGCAAATTGGCCATGGTGAGTTCGCCGCGCGGGGCAGCTGGGGTCGCCGGGGCGGGGTTTGGATCAGGCGGGGGCGGATTGAGAATGCGATCCACCCAGCCCTGGGCCTCGGCACAGCCATCACCCGGAGGTGGCGGTGCTTGGTCGGTGCAGCCAACAGCGCCCTCTGGGCAGTTCAGCCGCACATGGAAATGATAGTGATGGCCCCACCACGGACGGATTTTGTTCAGCCAGCTACGATCACCGGTTGCGGAATTACACATCGCGACCTTGGCACCGGGAAAGACGAAAATCCGGGCCGTGCGCGGGTCAGACGCGGCAGCTTTAAGAATGGCCTCATGCTGGGGTGTCCAGCTGCTGTTGACGAAGGCCCCGCTTTGACGACGCATCGAGATCGAGGACAGGTTTTCACGCTCTTGCGCGGTCAAGTCCAACCGGTCCGGGGGCAGCATCCAGACATCAACGTCAAGGCCGGTCTGGTGGCTGCGGTGTCCGGTCAACATTGGGCCGCCGCGCGGTTGGCTCATATCGCCGACATAAAGACCCTCCCACCCAGATTGTGTTGCGGCAAAGCGGCTAAGGTCTTGGACGTAATCCACCGTCACAGGCTGCGCCCAATTGCGGTTGCGGGACAGGCGCATTGCCTGCCATGTGGGGCCAGTTTCGGGCAGTTGCACAGCACCGGCCTGACAGCCCCGGGCATAGCCGCCAAAGGGTTCTGGTCTCTGCGCAGAGCCCGCAGGTGCTGCGCCAAAAAGTGTCTTTGCAATACGCGTGTCATTGACGTTTTGCGTAGATTGAATCTCTTGTGGTGGGTCTTCGGATTGGCAGGCTGCCAACCCGACGGTGATGAGTACTGCTGCTAGGAAGCGGACCATTCTGCGCGATCTCCTTCTTTGTTGACCCATCGTAGCAAGAAAAGGCCAACCAAGAAAAGGAAGATTACGGGCAAAAAGCCTAATTGTACGTTACCCGTTAAAATTGTGAACAGGCTGATGGATGCAGGCGCCAGGAAAGCAGTAGCCTTGCCGGAAAGTGCAAACAGACCAAAGGCCTCAGCGGGCCGGTCAGGGTGGGTGTGCCGGACCATCATCGAACGCGAGGCGCTATAGACAGCACCCCCAGCCCCACCGATGCAAACACCGCAGATATAGAAGATGATGTCGGGCAAAGCGGACCCTTCGGCCAGTGGCACCCCGAACAACTGTTCGCGGGACATGCCGACGATGACGACGGAGACAACGATCAAGATCCAGACGGCAACAATGATCACCGGTTTCGGGCCATAGCGCTGGTCGGCCAGACCGCCCAACCACGTGCTGATCGCGGCGGCGATCGCGGCAATAATGCCGAAGGTCCCAATTTGGATGGTCCCCCAATCCAGCACAAGCGCCGCATAGACCCCGCCGAACGCATAAAGTGCGTTCAGGGCATCGCGGTAGAGCATTGATCCGACAAGAAAGTTCAACAGGCTTTTGCGTTGGGCGACGGATTTCAGCGTCTGCCATAGGGACCCGGCAACAGCCCCAAGATTGGTTGGCTTGGCCTGCGCATTGGGGGTGTCACGGACCCATAGAAAGAAGGGAATGATGAAGATCGCGTACCAAACACCGATAAACGGACCCACAGCACGGGTGCCTTCGCGCGCTTCGGGGTCGAGACCGAACAATGGGGCGTTGCCCAACAAGGTCACACCCTCTTCGTTTTCGGCCAGCAAAAGCAGCATGATAAACAGCGACACCACGCCGCCCCAATAGCCAAAGGCCGCGCCCGAGCCTGAGATCCGTCCGACCTCTTCATTTGTCCCAAGTGATGGCAGGATCGCGTTGACGAAGTTCAAGGCGCTCTCGGCGGCGATGAAGCCTACGTAGAACAGGATAAGTATAAAGAACAGGTTCGCGCCGTCTGATGTCAGGCCCCAGAGCATGCAAGTTGTGACGATGTAAACAATGGAAAAGAATGCAATCCAAGGCATCTTGCGGCCCGAATTATCGGCAAATGCGCCCAGGAATGGGGCCGTAAAGGCAATGAACAGCCCGGCGACGGTTTGGCCAGCAGACCAGATCGACTGCGCCTGCGCATCAGCGGCGTCGGCATCCAATCCAGAGCCCAAATAGTATTCAGCGGCTACAACTGCAAAATAGGGGCCAAAGATGAACGTCAGACCCAGCGTATAAAACGGCTGCGACGCCCAATCAAAGGCCATCCAGCCCCAGATACGTTTCTTATTGACTGCCATTTTCCCGCCCTTGCTCTTCCCTGTCGGAATAGAACACTGATTACGCTGCAAGTGGCAAGCGCTGCTTTAGATGCCACCGTTATCTGTCGGTGGCCAGGGCCGCGTTTTGTCGGCGTCGATCCAGTTTTGGACCCAGTCCGGTAAGGCAGGCGAGGGGTCGCGCAGGTCCATTGCCGCCATCAAAAGCGCAGGTTTGACGATGCCATTTTTGTCCGTCACCGCAGTCCGAAGTAGAGCCTGGACCGCGCAATCGGGGCCAATCCAAATCGATTGCTCAACATACACGAACCGCGCGTCCCAGCCGACGCATTTGCTGACGACCCTGAACTTTGCGAAAGGCCGGATACGTTTGCGATACATGATCGAATTGCCCGCCACCGTCAGCCCCCAGCGGTTCTTGGACAATGCCGCAAGAAGCCCGATCCGTTGGGCCAGCCCAGTCCGCCCGATATCCAAGATCGTCAGAATACGCCCGTTGTTCATTTCCATGTAGGTGTCGATGTCCTGCGGCCAGCAACGGTGATGGGACACGTAGCTGTCCAGCGGCGCCAAAGACGGCATCCGACGGGCGATAAGGATTTCTTTGACAACACGGATAATCGGATACATTTGACGGCCCTTCTGACAAAAGCCAGATGGCGTGTCTTGACGTTAGCGTCAACTTTAACCTTGCGGCAAGGCGCGGGCTTGTCGGATGGGGTCGGAAGGCTTAGATCAAAGCGAACGAACAAAAGGGCCCGTTCCATGCTTACAATTCTTCAAGCCTTGTTATTGATCATCAGCGTTATACGGTTTTTCGTTATCGCGCATTTCATCATGAGCTGGCTCATCCGTTTTGAGGTCCTGAACGTGCGTCAGGAATTTGTGGGGCAAGTCTGGTACACGCTGCAACGGATCCTAGATCCGATCTACGGCCGGGTGCGCCGTGTCATGCCTGATCTGGGCGGAATTGACCTGTCACCGATCGTGGTCCTTGTCGGGCTTGAAATTTTACGGATCTTCCTGATCAACAACATGGGTGCGTTTATTTAGCGCGGGTGCCTTTTGCTGGAGCCATGTCCGGCCAGCACGATGAGCTGGCCTAGTGATATGGAGCTATTGGTCACTTGTTTTGCGCTCAATGAGGTGAATCATCGCCGCAGGGCTTGATATCCAGAACCCATCAAAATCGTCAGCAAGCGCTTCGATGTCGTCGCACCGCGTGATTCCTGCGTTGTTCAAAGCCGCTGATGCGGCGGTCGTATCATTAGTGACAACCTGCAGCCAAAGTTCGGCCTGGCTCATGGCGGAAACTTTATCGATCCAAAGATTATTTGCCCCGAACTTGAAACCAACCGTGTCGTCTGTCGCTCCGTCGATTTCTTCTAACCCCAAAATGTCTTTGTAGAACGAAACCGTTTCGGCGAATTGATATGGCGGCACCTTCATCGCGATGTTAGGGCCGCCAGCGAATGTCGCGGTCATAACTGATCTCTCCTCATTGCTGGTAATGCGTAAGTGGATACTAACATACTTTGGCCATCGAAGGACCAAATATTTCAGGACCAAGTGCTTTGGCATACCGGTTAAAGATGTCACCAGCGAAACACACCGCTTTCTTGCCAATCTCTTAAGAGCCCCTGTAAATGGTTGCACCGCCTGCCAATTTCCTGAAAACTAAGCGTTATGGGGTATCAAGGCGATGTCATCACATCGCCAACAGAAGAGGGATTTCACCAATGGGCTTACGCAACATAAGCAAAAAAGGCGTCGCGGTCGCATTGTCCGCGCAGCTGGTTCTGGCAACACAGGCCGTGACTTTGGCACAGGCGCAAATGCTGGGCACGGATGCAGCCATCAGCAAATATTCTGCAATGGCCAACCGCAACCTGCTGATGGAAGAATTGCAGCGGGACGAAGTGCGCAATGAGATCATCGAAATGGGCGTCGACCCAGCCGAGGCCGAAGCCCGCCTGGCGGCGCTGACCGACGCTGAAATCAGCACAATCCTGACCCAAATGGAAAATGACAGTGCGGGTGCGGACATTATCGGCACGCTCTTTACTGTTTTTGTCATCCTGCTGGTCACTGACCTGCTGTGCTTTACCCGGGTCTTCAACTTTACCCGTTGCGTGCGCTAAACGCCTTTGCGCGCCGGGCCGCTTGCCTCGCCCTGCTTGGGTGGCTTGCGGCTTGCGCACCTGCATTTGATCCTGACGAGCGACTAACCGTCGATGTGCCCGCAAGGGCGCAGGTGAGCGGTGTGCCATTGATCCAACAAGACGCGTTCTTTTGCGGGCCCACGTCGATTGCGATGGTCATGCAATGGGCCGGCTCCGACATTAACCAGCAAGATGTGGCCAAGCTGGCCTTCAACCCCGGCGCGGGCGGCACCTATCTGGCGGACATGACGGGCAGCAGCAGGCGGCTTGGACAATTGGCGGTTGAGATCAGCACATTCGATCAGCTTCTGGCCGAGATCGACGCAGGTCACCCGGTGATCGTTTTCCAAAACCTCGGGCTCGGGGTCGCGCCCGTCTGGCACTACGGGGTTGTGACCGGCTACGATTTCGGGCGGGATGAGGTTTATCTTAACTCGGGCCAACTGGATCAAATGGTGCTGCCTTTTGCGACGTTTGAGCGGACGTGGCGCAGGGGCGGGTTCTGGGGGCTTTTGGTCTTGCCGCCCAACCAACTGCCCGTGAGCGTGAGGCAAACTGATATCCTTTCAGCCGCCGCGTCGTTGGAGCGGGTGGCGCAATTCGAAGCCGCCGAAACGCTTTATGAAACTGGTGCGGCGCGCTGGCCGGAAAACTGGCTGTGGCATTTTGGGTTGGGGAACGCGCGCTACAGTCAAGGAAACCTACGCGGGGCGCGACAGGCCTTACGGCGGGCGCAGTCCATCGACCCAACCATCCCAGAAATCCGCAGCAACCTCGCGCAAGTTGAAAGTGAGCTGTAGGGGTGCTTGATACGCGAATGACGTTCAATACCGAAGCGCAAATAGCTTAACAAAAATTCGCTTCAGGCTTTGAGACGATTAACACAAAAGAATGCGCAGAAGTGCTCTGTTTGTGCCCAATAGTACATCTCTATCTGCTGATGCAGTTAGTCTATAGTCAAATTTGCGCAAGGAAGTGTTCGGTGTTTCATCAAGCAGACGACATAAAACTACTCCTGTCACCATTTGACTTGAGCCACCCTTCGGTTGCCAAGCCACTTGCTGTGGCAGAAGAGGTTTCGACATCCGCTTTGCAGGACAGTGTCAAAGCGAGCCTTGCTGCTCGTGCGAACGAAAGTCGTTTGACTTATGATTTTGTGTTCAGACATGGGTTTTGCGAGGATCCTGAGATGGGTTTTCCAGTTCTCAGAGATAAATTGTCACTTGCCGCAGACACCGGTGCCTTTAGCCTTATCGATATTTATGATTTGGGCGTAAAATCATTCAAAGGCGGAGATATCGAAGATGCCATCTACGCATTTTTCGTTCTGACATCGCGTACGGATTGGCGCGTTCCAGCTTTGTCGGCGCTCGCTGCATGTGCGTGTTTTCAGGAAGCATATGGTGCAGCCATGCAGTTCGCACAAGAAAGCATCGCCTATAAAGAAACGGTCCCGCGCACCTATCTTATCGCAGGGTATAGTGCGCTCAAATCTGGCGATAAAAAAACCGCGAAGCGCCATCTTGCACTTGCTACCAGGCTGGCGCGTGGCGATGTCAGATACCGGGATGAACAACGTTGTGCCCAGCGCGAATTATTGTTGATGCAATTGACCAGCTAAAGACTGGTACCCTTACATTTGACGTAGAGCCTTAGAATTTGCATGCGCCCCATAGTCGGCCGCAAGTCGGGTGTTATCTGAAAAGTATGTGCGTCGGATTGCCATGTCTCGCCACGCCGCCGTAGTTGCGGTTGGCTGGACGAAAGCACTGCTGTTTGGCGGGCCCAACCGGGCAGGTGTGCCCGGATGTTTTCCAAGAGTTCACAGTTCTGGCCCTACACTTCGTTTAGAAAATTTCTTTAGCTGCGCCACGATGAAGATTTTTTAAATGGCGCAGCCGTTAGGTTCATTCAAACGCGTGCAAAGAACGCATCTGAATCATGGTGTGTTGGTGCGTTTGCCTCATTGGCGGCATCGCCTTTCAGGTAATCAGCGCCTTCGTCACTGTTCCAGAAATGCAGGTATTTGAGGAATTCTGTCATGAGTTCTTCAAACAGGACTGTATCGATGCAACGCACGTCGATACGGCAGCACAGTGACAACGTTTTGAAATCCGGCGTCAAAGACAATCGCGACTGGCCTGTCATCCCGCCCTGATAGTTGGCAACCAGCAGATTGCTGAGCGTTGTTGCGTCGTTCAGGCCAGAGTATTTTTCAACGATATGCACGAGCTCGATGGTTTGAATATCGATCTTGATAAGATCAATCACCATGCCATCATCGAATTTGATACTGGCATGTTCGCCTTTCCAGGCCAGGCTTTCATCGCCAAGCTTGGTGTTCAGGAAGTCGAGAATTTCATCTGCTTTTTGCATCTTTGGGTCCTTTTGTATTGGTTCGGGTTGTTAGGGGTTCTCTCGAAAATCCACGGAATTCTGATTATGCAGCGCCTTCATGCAACGCGATCAATCGATCTAGGCAAAGCTCGATCTGTTGGTGATCAAACGCATCTTCCGAAATATTGGCGGCCAACACGAAAGCGCCACCAACCATGCCCGCTGAAATCGGCGTTTGCGTCACCGGATCCCTTTGCGCAATGCGCATGAATTGAAGCATTTCATCAGCGGCCACGCGGCGAGGCGTCCTGGCCTTCAGCGACATGATCGCCCGTTTACCATCTGCACTAGGCGTGAAACTCAGGATGCCCGCGCGCTCAAACGAAAAGTTATAGCTACCATCATCGGCCGGGCTGACTTTTCCCATACCCATGTTGTTCACGAAATCATCTATGGCTTGCGTCGATTTAGGTGAAAAATGCACGATGTTTCCGTTCTCTTATGTTTGGGTGCTAAATGCGGCTTCTTCGGCGGCAGACAGATCAATCCGCAGGTTCTGCAGCATGGTGCTTTGCTGCAGGCGTGCAGTATCAGACGCCACTGAACGATCAGAAATCAACCGATGCAGATCGTGCAGACCATTGGCAAAAACAACCATTGTCTGCTCGGATGCAGGTTCAAAACTGCGCACCAACTGGCGCGCGTCGCTCAGGCTGGGCGAGGTTTTGGCGGCAAAGTTCAGCAACCCACTTGTCAGACTGATCTCCGGGGCGGTGTCTGGAGCAGTTGCGAAATTTGGGTCAATGCGCCGCGTTTGGGCGATCAGACGGTCCCCTTCTTCCACAACGGTCCGCATCTCCTTTAACGCCCCTAGTTCACGCGTTAATGCCCCTAAAATAACCGGGTCTGCTTGGCTGTTTGAATTCGCCAGTTCACGCCCCGCCGTTTCCAGAAACAGTTCTACAACCTCGTCAAACTTCATACGGATGTTGAAATTGGACAGCTGATCAAAGAGCTGACCCATGTGTTTTTCGCTCCGCAGCATTTCGCGGTAGGTGTCGCGCAAGGCACCCGGGGATGTTTCCAGGGTCGGGGCTGCGTCAGACGCTGCTTTCGCTATAGCGTATCCAGCCTGGACATCTTTCTGGATGTTTGGATCATCAAAAGAGCGCTCTGCCGCGTCGAGCACATCTCTGAATTCACTGCTGGCGCCAGTGTCTTCGAAATACCGTTGGGCCACTTGCAGTGCTTCATACTGATGGGTGACATCGCCATCAAATGCCCGCAAGGCGTCCAAAATATCGTCAGCAGTGACTGAGCCGCCTTTGCCTTCACCGCCGCTCAACAGATCGTCAAAGCCCTGAAACTTGCTGACAAGGTCACGCAACTCCGATTCCCGGGGCATGTCGGGCAGTTTGTCATAATACTCGGCGATCCGTTTGAGCGCTTCGATATTCACGCCCGCGCCTTGCCGGATTTTCGCCTGTCCCAGCGTTCTCTTATCGGCAAATTTGCCGACTGCGTTCCCGATCTCTTCTTGAATATCGCTGAGGTCAGAATTGTTGGGGACTGCAGCGACTGAATCGTTTTTGCGTGCACCACTTATTGCTTCGCGGACCTCGGCACCGACCTGCGACTGCGCATTTGCCGATGCAATATTCTGTCTGGCAATGTTCAAATCGTTCATTCATCGCTCCGCTGGTGGTCTGATCAGTCCATCGATATGGACATCACATTAGTTGCTGTGACCGGTCCGGATTGTATCGAACAGTACAGCACTGCGAAATTTCTCACATATGCTGATGACAACGCTGCACCCACGCGGCCATCAAAATGAAACGAAAATGGACATGAGTGGACAACACCCCGATAGGGCAAAAAGCGGGCCTGATCCGGCGACGGTGATTGCTACGGTCAGAAAAGATGCAGCACGCCGCAGTGCCGGATATGAGGCAATGTTCAATGAGATTGCAAAGACGATTACGCTATTGTCCAATCACCGGCTCTTGACGAACGATGTCCAATTTGCCGGGCTTGTGGAGGCTTTGATCGGGATAGAGGACACCGATTTGCTCTATGATCGGATCCTCGCCCTTGTCACATATATCAATCGCGTGACCAAAGCGCATGGCGTTGCGGTGACAACATCATCCAGCGGCCCGCCCAACACCACGATCATACAACAACGGCCCACAAACCTGGCCGACCCCGATGACGAACTTTTTCAACGCACACGACTACAGGTAAGATAGATGACAGATGTCGGCATTACACCAACGGGCAATATTTTCCTGGACACGATTGATCCGGACACCGACCCAAACGCAGTTGTCCCAACCAGCCAGATCAACGGGTCGTCCACCGGTACAACCGTACCCGATGGTGTCGGGAATGCTGACGTGCCCACCAACGCCGAGCTCGCGGATGCGCTGTTTCCATTCTTCGACGGGGTGAACGAAACGCTGGCGTCAAACCCAATTTCACAAGATGGCCTGACCGAATATCTCTTTCCGGGAACCTCGCCCACGCTGACCCCGGATACGGATGCAAATGGCAATCCGCTGACACCCGAACAACTTTTTGCGAATACGCAGCTTTTGACGGCGGACACCAGCGCTATTCCGGTCGAGGATTTCTATGGCTTCCATTCAAGCCATCAGCTTGAATATGTTCTGCAATTTGGCGACCCCGTCCCCGGTGCGCCCGACGCAAGAGTGGTGACCTTTGAGCAAGACGGAAACCGGTTTGATATCGTCGCCGTTCCTGGTGGAACACGCGTATTCACGTTGCAACAACTAACCACAGCCGATCTGGCCACCTTTTCGGCAGAAACCCAAGTGGCGCTTGCAGCAGCGGTCGACGATCTTGACGATGTCCTGCAGGCACAAATCGAAAGTGTTATCGGCGCCGCAGCGGGTGATACGGTCGAGGGCGCCTTGGAGGTTTTGATTGACGATGCAATCGCGGAAATCGAAGGATATTTTACGCTTGACGGGGCCCTGGATTTTGACGACGCCGAGATTACCGAATTTCGGAATGTTTTCCTCAACCAGATTGAAAATATCGAAACGCGGGCAGAGAGTTCGTCCTTCATAGATCTCACTGAAATTGGCACGCGCGTTGACGAAATTCTGCGACGTGCAAAGCGGGCGAATGAGTTTTTCATTGTCGCACAGACGCCACCTGAAGAAGCTGAAGGCGACCGTTTTGGTGGAACACAATTCATAAACGTGAACGCACCTGTCAATGAAGACATTAGCCAAAGTGGCATTCTCGACAGCTTTAACGTGTTCATCGCGCAAGAAACCCGTATTCGGGATCTGGATAATCAGCGTCTACAACTTGCATCCACGGGTGCTTTGAGTGGGCGCGCGCTTGATGGGCCGACGCTGATTGCGATCCTCCAGCTGAACTATAACCTAACCCGCGAAGCAGAAGTTAACCTTGAGACCGAAGAGCTGAATCAACAGAACGCTTTGTTGCAGGTCTACGCAGCAGTGCAGCAGCTCGTGAATGATGCTTTGCGCGTATTCGAACCGGGTGATGAAGGTGCAAGTCAGACACTTACAATCACCGGTGAGAACAGTGACGATATAGATTACAATAACCTGACCCAAACCGAACAGAACCTGATTGCCTTCGTTGAAGATTTTCTGGTTTCGAACAGTACCGTGGGGCATCCAATTGAGAGCCTGCGCAACATTAACCGGCCCACACTCGACATTATCGATAACCGCGAAGGCACGCTGAACGAGTTCTCGCAAAACTCACTTAACATTTTCGCCAGCCAACTTGCCGATACCGTCACCCAAATCAACCAGGAAAGCCAAATCCTGACGAACGAAATTTCCAGCATCAACCGCGAACGCAACCGCAACTTTGATCTGGCAAATAATGCGTTGCGGCGGCTAAACGACACCCTTCTCACAATTGCGCGGACGTAAATCATGCGCGTTCAAAGACTAGATGTCGGTCTTGCGGATATTTCTCGCTGGCAGGTCGAAGATGAACAGCATCTGCCGCGCGATGGGGCATTGACGCAGAAATTCCTGCCGCAAGTTCAAGCGTTGGATCAGATTCTCAGACGGCCTTCACTGGATGAACGCCTGCCAAATATGCTCGAACCCGAAACTGTCGATAGTGATCTGTTGGATCCATCGGTTTTGACCGACGCGCGTCTAGGGGCCTTGCAAGTTTTCCAGGAGGCAGGCGTGCAGGCCAATGGGGACGATAAGGCAGCACTCGAGCGGGTCTCAACCATTTTGTCGGAAGAAGTCGAACTCGATAACGATATTCGCACCGCACTTGCCGCGCTGTTCCGGGGTTAGGGCGCATGGATGTCTTAACCAAGGACCAGCCACGATTGGCCGGTCGGCAGCGCGATTACCTTTTGATGACAGTCTTCGTGCTGGCCCGACACAACGACCATGTCCGCGCCAAGCAAATTGTTGAAGGTATGATCGCCTTGGGCGAACGGTCCGAGAAAGTACTGATCAGCCAAGCCGTACTCGAATTTTTCTGCGGCAACTATGCGGTCGCACTGCGATGTCTTGATGAGCTTGATCAGATGGACGGCGCAAAAAGTACACGCGATCCAGATACTTTGCGTATGCGCCGCTACCTACGGGCCCGATGCTATTATTCCAGCGGGCGGCAAACTGAGGCGCAGGATATCGCCGCGCAGCTTGCGGCGAAGTCAAAAAATCTCTCCGAACTCAGAGCGAAGTAATTTCCGATCTGTATTCAATAGCACAGCACAGCGCTTAACGCAGGCTAGGGTAAGATAACGCAAGAATTAGGTTGCACTATGTCAATACTCGACCTCGGTTACGATACGCCAGAAGCTCTTCTGGAAGAGATTCAACAGATGATGCCCATCATGGACGCAGTCTTTGACGATTTAGGGCTATCAGAAAATAGTGCCGTGCAATCCGTGCGTGAGGGCATTTCTCCACATATCGTGCATGGCCTAAGTGATGATCACCTAGACGCAATTTTTGTGACGGGGTTGAATCATATGCAGGCTGGTGACGTTGAGCAGGCACAAGTCGTATTCCGCAAACTGGTCACGCTCAAATCGACTGATTTCAGGTTTTGGTACGCCCTTGGCACGACATTACAAGTGCAGGAACAGTTTGTGGCCGCAGGTCGGGCCTATTTGACGGGGCTGGGCCTGAAGGCCACGGATGTCGACGGATATCTGCGCCTTGGGGAATGCCTGTTGGCCGCCGAAGAGCTGGAAAATGCTCTGGGGTGTTTCCAGACCGCTTGGGCCCTTTGCGACGATGGCCATGGCCAGGATCACCAAAAACAGGCCGCCGCACGTCTTGTTGAGCACACAGCGCAACGCGTTGGTGGCGATGCCGCTGAAATTTCACTGAAAGGAAACTGATCATGTCCGACATAGCCGTCACGGGCGCCAATCCAGTCCAAAGAATTACATCGCAGCCCGATGGCGTGCAAGAAAGCGGCCCGGGCGCGGGTGTGAGCGCGGCCGTCGCGGCCGGTGTCGTTCCGGACGCCGTCGTCCAAGGTTATGAGGCGATCACGCAAAGCCTGGTGAAGTTCTTTCCGACGCTGACCGGCGATCAGATCGACATTTTGATTGCTGAGGCGACGCTTAAGCTCAAGGAAGTCGTTGGCAAAACCGAAGTGAACGAACTTCAAGCTAAAGAAGAGCAAAAACGCCAAAACGCCGCCGAGCAACGCGCAGCCGCAGAAGATGCGCAGAAAGCTTTGGAAGAAGCGCAAGCAGCTGAAAAGAAGGCAAAAAAGGGCGGACTGTTTGGTAAAATCTTCGGAGGTATCGCTGCAGTTATGAGTATTGTGGTCGGTGCGGCGCTAATCGCAACCGGTGCTGGTGCACCTTTGGGGGCCGCCCTTATCGTCAGCGGAACTGCAAGCGCCCTGATGTTGGTCGATCAGATAATGATGGAAAAGACCGGCAGCGGGTTGTCGAGCACTATGTTGAAAGTTGCTGTCCAGATTGTGGAAATTTTGCCGGGCGTTGACATCAACGACGAAAAAGTCGCCGCATTAGGTGAAAAACTCGATAATGCGTTCAAATGGGTCATGATTGCGGTCATGGTGGCCTCAGCTGTTGTATCGCTCGGGGTTGGTGTGAGTGCGATGATGAGTTCGGCGACCGCGACGGCCACAGCGAGCGCGGGCGCGGGCGGGCAAGCGCTGAATGTGGTCGAAAAAGGCTCAACCACATGGAACACAGTCAATAAGATCGCGACGGGTGTCACAGCCGTTGCGACGGCGGGTTCTGGTTCCGCAACAATTGCGACAGCAAAATTTTCTTATGATGCCTCCAATCAGCAGGCAGACGCGAGAGAAACGCAAGCAGATGTGTTGCGGGCAAGGGCCTTAAACGACTTGCTGGACGATTTTATCGATCAAATCCTGGCACGTGTTTCTGGGACAAATTCGCAATTTAACGCAATGTTGGATGATGTCATGGCGTCGATCAAAGATCGCGGCGACACATTGGCACGTGCAAAATTTTCTGGCTAGGAGGGAATAAAACCATGGCTATCGATACGCAATCAGTGAATGTCAACGCTGCTACGAACGCTTATGCAAACCAGGATGTCGCTGCGGCGCCTTTGACGTCAAAAGACATCGCAACGGGTATTCAGGCAGCTGTTAATGAGCTGCCCGAGGCGCAACGCAAGGAGCTTCAATCTTTTGTCCAAAGTCGGAGTTTGCCGCCCGGGGATACCGGGGAGGACCCGGTTGACCCTGATACTGAAAAAAGAATGAAAGAAATTGAGCAGCTGCTTGCTGCCAATGGCGGAACATTTGATGCGGCCAAAGTGTTTGGACGTCTGATGGTCGAGCTCGGTGCATTGCAGCGTAAAGAAGCGTTGACGGATCGCCTAAACGCTCGCGAGGCAGCGCGGGGCGAGCTGAATTCCGCAGCAAATAAATTGGACAAATCCGCCGACGTCACTCGGCACGCAGCGAAAGTAAGTCTTGCTATGGGCGTGTTGGGCGGGGCGACCTCTATTGCTTTTGCGGGCGGTTCCCTGAAGGTTCTGGGTGGAAGCGGGGACACCCAAGTTATAACGTCTACCGCCCAATCCTTGAATGGAGCTGGCGGTGGCTTAAGCGGACTAATGAATGCAGGCGGCCAATTTGCCACGACAACGGGCCAGGCGACTTCGCAAACGCTCCAGGCAGATCAGAACAGGATTCAAGCGGAATCCGAGGTAACAAAAGGTGAGGGCGAGATGGAGGCTGCCGAACAGCAAGCTTTGCAAGAGTTCGTCAACCAGATCATCCAATTCATCAAAGAAATGCGCGATGCTGAGGTGGAACAGCTGGCCGTGGTTACGCGTGGTTAATAACCCGATCGGATTTGGAGTATGGGCGTCTTGACCCAGAATTTCAGAAGCACAGTCTCTGCACTATGGCAGCTCGCCCAATTGGGCGAGCCTCGTTTTGCGGCTGACGGATCGACATCGCTGAATTTCGATGACGTTGACCTGTTGTTGACCCCCTCGCCCAATGAGCAAGAGCTGATCGTCAGCACCGATCTTGGGCCACTGTCTGACGCAATGGCCTCTGATGCGGATTTTTTGCAGAAGGTCCTGGGCCTCAGTTTTGCGTTCTTGGCAACACATAATGTGCTTGTCTCATTGGATGGCGACCGGCTGATTGTCAGTGCAAATTACCTCTTTCGTATACAAAACATTCAGATGCTTTCGGAGCTGCTCTCAGATGTCGTATCGGCGGCACAGACGCTGGACGGACAATTGGGTCATGCGATGGCGCCATCTGCACGAATGAGTGCCGCGAAAGATGCGGGTCAAGACGCAATGATGATTTTTCAGCCCTAAGACCCTTAAAAACCCCTTCTGAAAGTATAGCCGGACATGAATATTATGGAAAACACCGCACCGCATAACGGCGAACCACCCTTGGCAGATTTGATTTTGGAAGGTGCTTTGGGGAAAGAGCTTGGGCTGGGTGATCGTGAACTTGGTCTCGCGCTTGCGGTTGCCAATATGAAGTTGAAATCGGGCAATGCCGAAAAAGCGCTGTCGATGTATGCGATTCTTGTTTTGTGCAAGCCCCTCGACGTTGAATACCAATGCGGTCTGGCAAATTGCGCAGTGCAAATGCAGGAATACGAAATGGCATTGCAGGCTGCTTCGGCGATCATTGGGCTCGCCCCACGTGATTGCCGTGGGTATTATTTTTCCGGGGCGGCTTGTTTGGGGTTGGGCAAAATCAGCGAAGCCCGCGAAGATGTCTCTGATGCAATGAAATTTGCGGAAAACACCGCAGATCGTGCGTTTCTTGAGGCGAGCCAAAAATTGAACGCTCTTTTGAACGCCAGTTTCCCTTGATGCCTTCTGCGGACGACCCAAACAACAATCCAGTTGCAACATTGGGCCTAAGCCCCGATGCGACCAAAGTTGCGGCACATGTCTTTGCGGCCTGTACCACTAAACTGGGGATCAACGGCAACAAAGTCTTTAAGTCGTTTCTCGAAACGGGATCGTTCAAAGCAGCATTGGGCGTTACAGATGCGGCCATAGAGGGGCTTTATGGCCGTGCACATCAGCAATTCCTGATCGGTCAATACGACCGTGCAGAAGAAATATTTCGAACCCTATGTGCCCTTGATCGGTCACGCGCTGATTTTTGGCTTGGCCTCGGGATTTGCAACCGGGTGCGTGGCGACGATGATGCTGCGATGCGCATGTTTGATAAGGCCGCCAACTTGGCCCCGTCAGACGCAACCCCGCATTTTCATCGATTTGACATTTATATGCGCACAGAAAATTGGGCTGAAGCCGCAAAAGCCTGTGACTTGTTCGAAGCAAATAGAGATGGGACCGAGCATGACAATATTGCAAAGTCCTTTCTAAAGCTTCGGACTGCCCTTGAAATGCGGCAAACGGAGTAACACAACCAACATGGAGTCCGATCGCACCATCTCTCAATGGTTTGCCGCGATAATTGAAAAAGAGCGTGCGCAGATCGACATAACCGTTGATGCAGCAGAGGCTGATACGCACTGGGACGATGAAAGCCTTCAAGCCTTGCAAGATGTGTTGCGGGTCTTGTTGCAGGACAACATATCCGAAGAGGGGCATAGCCTTTCCGAAAGCCTTGCATCACCGTCGCCCACTGTCTTGACCCAATCTGCACACATCGAAACCAACCACCTTCTGGCGAATATCTTGGCAAGCGTGGTCGAAAGTGACGGCACACTTGCGCCGGCTATGCCTTACGAGCAGGTGGCTGACATGGATGCAAGGCTCGCCATATATAACGCTGCTTTCATTCCTGGGTGGCCAGCTCCGGTATTTGCGAAAAACCCGGAAGTAGCGCCGGATGAGACCGAACAGCATATGCGAGATGAGGCAAGGATCGTGGCCTATCTGATCGAACAAGGCCTCAACAAAGACTTGCTGTCCAAGGTCCTGAAATCATTCAAGACTGCATCAGATCGGGTTGGCTTTCTTACTTGGCTGAGCACACTCATCAACGTTGTAACCGTCACACTTGAAACTTTGCGCAAAGAGGCCGCTGATCCGGTGCTGTCCACGGAAGATCCCGCAGGTTACGCGAACGACAGCAATCTTAGACAATCAAAAAGCCGCAGATTCTTGAAAATCTAAGACACTTAGTACTTTACGATACACCGCACGGCAGTTTCGCGGCGTAAACATAAGCAAGTTGAAAGCGTGAGAAGGTGGAAACCAGTATGAGCTCTTTAGATGCAACAAATCTACCGCCTGTCATTAACCCGACAGTTTTGCCGAGCGATGTCCCCGCGTCTTCCAACGAAACTGCGGCAGCAACGGCCGAACAGACCACTGTCGGATTGCCTTCTGCAACAAATACAAGCAGCTCAAGTGGCTTGCTGCAAAACTTCATTCTTCCCAAAACCGCGCTTGATGCACTTGGCCTGCTCAAGCCCAGCAATCAGGGCGACAGCGAGGTTCTTGTCGCACAGGCTTCTTTGACGGCAGAGGAACTCGCTGATGACAGCGAGGCTACAGAGGCGTCGGCGCTCAGTGCCATGGCGGCGACGAACGCGGGTATTTTTGGAGCAATTCAGTTGCAGATTGCGACACTTAGGGCGCAGAATAACGCAGCCCAAGACCGTATTGCCTCCAACAACGGTCAAATTAATGCGATCGACAATCAGATTTCCCAAAACGCGCAGGCGTTGGGCGACCTGGAGGATCAACAGCGAAACTTGAACAACCAGATTGCCGACCTAGAAGCGGTTGATCCGCAAACGGACGAAATAGTCGATCAGATCCGCGCGCTCCAACAACAGCTTTCCGGCGTGAACGCTAGCATTGCTGATCTAAACAACACCATTGAAGATTTGCAGGGCGAGCGGAGTTCCCTTGCCAGTGAAAACGCCGGAATCCAAAATGAAATCACCAGCCGAGAGCAGACAATCCTAGTGCAAACGCAGTTAGTAGAATTGTTGGGTTCGCTTTTGGAAAGATTTGTTGACGCCTCCCAAGGGGTGAACGAAACGATTGACGACGCGCAGAAAGAAACGGAGCTTGAAACAAGCGAAGTGATCTTGGAAAGCATTCTGCCGGACCTACAACAAATTTTTGAGATCGATCTCGAGGACGCCGGCCTTGAGACTGTTCTCAGTGAAACGCGACTGGATAATCGCGAAACGGAAGAAGCGATCACAGTTAGCTTCGGGCTAGTTGGCAGCTTTTTCGAATCCCTTGGCCTATTCTTGCAGCTATCCAATCTCGTCGAATTGGATTTGGATTCAACGGCCTTTGGAAACAACAAGAGCCAACGTATGCAAATTTCCATCTAGCGTCACGAAGGCAGGAAAACTGCGTATCTGATCTTGTGAAAGTAAAAGTAGATGTCGAGAGAAAACGCAGAGTTCGCTCTGGAAGCATTTTCAAAGAAGGTGGGTATCGCGACCCTTCGCTTTGATCAAAGCGGCACGGCTTTGCTTGCTTTTGGCGAACGGCAGGAACTGATTTTCCATTGCGTCGAGCAGTCCGACCAGCTGCAAGTCTGGTCACCCTTGAATGATGTTATGCTCACGGGCGGCGCAGAATTTGATTGTGCGCTGATGAATTACTTGCTTGAAAAGAATTTTCCATCGTCGGCTTTGAACGGCGCATACTTCGCAGTTGACAGCGAAATCGGTGTGGTCCTTCTTGGGCGCCAGGTGGTTATCGATACACAGAATACCGACGGTTTTGCGGAAACAGTCACGGCCTTTGCGCAACAAGTCATAACAATCACCGCGGCGATCGCCAATGACGTTTCAGTCGCATTGGCTGCACGCAACATCCCCGAAGCGGCCGACACTGATACACCTATCATCAGGGCGTGATAAAAAATGGCGAATACACCCATCGGGCTCGGTCCCAACAGCAATAGTCTAGGCATTGACCAAACGGCTGACACCAAGGCCCAGAACACATTGCAGTTCCATTCACCAGTCAAAGGCAGTCCAACAGCCGAGCGCCTTCGCGGCAAGATCGCGCAATTGCGGTCGGCAACCATGGATCGCAATGAGTCGATGTCAAATCCAAACTTCCGCCAGCTAAAATCCCCCAGCCCACAGGTAAACCAATTGATTGACCGACTACAGCGCAGCATCTGATGTCACAGATTGATCAATCGGGCACCGCAATGCTGCTCATGTACATCACCTGCGGAATTGGGACCGGCCTGATCTCGGCGACTACCGCATTCCTTTTTGGCGCTGACTTAACGATGACCGCGCTGGCCTACGCACTTGGCGGCCTGATCGGCATGGCTGCCGGTCTGGTTTGGTCGTGCCTGCCAAGGCAAACGTGTTCACTCGAGCAACCGAAGACGGAACGCGGTTAAGTCAGCGGCGTAACATTTTGGGACGCTGGACTTTGTGATCAATTCTTGAACTGAAACCTGTTTTGACTCGGCTGGGTGTCTGGTTTTTCAACACGGTGATCACCCATTTCCATATCAATGACACCGTGATCAAGCGGGCCATGATAAAGCGCTGCTTTGTTATGTGACACCCAAATCAAGATTTCGGCCACGACATCAAACAACTCGTCCGGGACATATTGGTCAATGTCGGTATCGGCAAACAGGGTACGGGTCAGGGGGACGTTACGGAAAATCGGAACACCGGCAGACTCGGCCTGTCCGCGTAGGAAATGTGCATAAAGATTGCGCCCCTTCGCCACAACAACAGGGAGCGGATTGACATCGGGATCGTATTTGATCGCAACAGCGAAATGCGTCGGGTTGATGACGACGGCTGTTGATTTCTTGGCGCGTTCACCGCCGTCACTCATCGCGAGTTCTTGCGCCAGCTGCTTGCGTTGGCCTTTAATGATCGGATCGCCTTCGCTTTCCTTGTACTCGCGTTTGACCTCATCTTTGGACATCATCAGGCTTTTCGTGTGCTGCTTGCGCTGGAAAATAAAATCGAGGACAGCAACAATCACAAACGCAAGTGCGGCCCAGACCAAAGTCTGGCTCATGACCTGACCGGTCACATCGACAATGCAGGCCATGCCACAGGGCACGGAATTTAGGTAAGGGCTCAGTGCATCCCGTACCACCAAAAGCAAAAGCACTGACAAAAACAGGATCTTAATGATGGATTTGAACACTTCAAAGAGCTGTTTTTTGGAAAAGATGCGGCCAAACCCTTTGATCGGGCTGATGTTTTCCAATTTCATGGCCACGTTGTTGCCCGCAAAAATCGTACCGAATTGTAGGTAGTTGGCGAAAATATCTGCCGCGATAACAATCACAATCAACGGGACAAGAATGGCGACGGCCTCATCAAATACAATTGACATACCAAGAAAGGCTGCCGTCTCAAACGCGACACTCTGCAAGGCCGCAATTTGGTCCATTGCGGAAATGAGCCGGTTGAACGTGACATCCCAGGTGAACCAAAGATAGGCAATCGCAGACATCAGCGAAGCAGTGGTGACCACTTCCTGGCTGCGGGCAACCTGGCCTTTCTGACGGGCGTCACGTTCCTTTTTTGGGGTCGGTTGTTCGGTCTTTTCGCCGGTTGAATTGCCACTCATGCCAGCGCCCTCCTGACGTTGGAAAAGGCAGGGACCTCAACCTTAACACTGCAGGTCATGGTGCTGGCCCCAATGGAGCGGTGTTTTCACGTGCGGTACTGCCTATTTCCAAAATTGAATAAAGCTGATCTGTCCAGACATCAAAATATGACCGTTGATCAGCCGCGTAAGGAAACAGTAAGCCGCAATAAAAGACCAAGATCGCCATGGCGACTCCACTTTTGATCGGCATCGCTAGGATAAACACTTGGATTTGTGGCGCAAAGCGGCTGACCAGGGCCAGCGCGAATTCCGATAGGAACATGATCGCCACAACGGGGGCGGCAAGGACGAACATCATGCGCATCGCGTGATCAAAAATCCCCAAAACCAAGGCCGGGAACGCGGGCGATAGGACGGGCAAGGCCTCGGTCACGGGCCACATCACATAGCTCGTGTAAAGGATCTGCAGGATGATCAACATGCCACCGATTGAGAAAAAATAGGCCACAAACGCCTGGGAAAACAGGTTTCCCAACGGTGAGGTTTCCGTTCCCTGCAGCGGGTCAACACTCGCCGCAATCGCAGCACCGCGTTGGTTATCGATCAAGTCACCGACAGCGATGATCATCCAGAAAATCCACCCGATCATGAAACCGAAGACAAATCCGATTGCGAACTCCTTGGCAAAGAAGAACGCTATCGTGCCAAGCGTCCTGTCGACGGTATCTGCATTGGCCAAATTCACCGGAACAATTGGGATGCAAAGGATCAAGATCGTTGCATTTCGGGCCAATCGCGGTACTGCGCCCGGGCTGAGGATGGGGACCGTCGTCAGAAAGCCGTAAATCCGTGGGATCGAGATCAGCAAGGCCAACAGATATGTCTCAAACTGTATGAAAAGACCGACCAGCACGTCCATGGTGCTAACCCGTAATTTCGGGGAAGGTCGTGAATAAAGTCATTGTAAACTGCAGCATCTCTGATCCAAGATAGCCTGCCGACGCGGCAATCGTTATGGCCACCGCAATCAGTTTGATAGCGAAGGACAACGTTTGTTCCTGAACTTGCGTCAAGGCTTGCAGCAAGCTGACGATCACACCGACGACAGAGGCGACGATGATCGTGGGCATGGACAGGACCATGACCAGCAGCATTGCCTCGGTCAGCGCGTGCAGTGCCTCACTTGGTGACAAGATCTGTCCTTTCACACATAGGTCTGGACCAATCCGAGGATCAGGCGCGACCACCCATCCACCATCACGAATAAGAACAGTTTGAACGGCAGTGAAATGGTCAGTGGCGACACCATCATCATGCCCATGGCCAGCAGGATATTCGACACGATCAAGTCAATTGCGACGAAAGGTAGATAGAGCAAAAACCCGATCTCAAAAGCTTCCCGCAGCTGCGATATGGTGAAAGCCGGCAAAAGGATAACGAGCGAGTTTTCATCGACCCGTTCGTGCATCTCGGGCGGCCACAGGTCTTGCGTGGCGGCTAGAAAGAAATTCCGCTCCAGACTGTCTGCATGACGGTCAAGAAAGGCGACCAGCGGTTCCTTACCCGCGTTAAACGCCGCTTCAAATCCAGTCACATTGCTGAAGTCAAAACTGCCCGCGATCATGATATCATAGGTCGCCAGGGCAACCGGCGCCATGATGTAGCCGGTCAAAATGATCGCCAAGGCATTGATCGCCATATTGGGCGGGATCTGTTGGACGCCCAGCGCGTTGCGCACCAGCATCAAGACGACTGCGATCTTGATGAAAGAGGTCGCAACAACGGCCAGAAAGGGCACAATCGCCGCGCCCGCCAGAACAAGAATAAGATTGAGAGGATCCATCAGTCCGTTCGCTTATGACGTCTGGGCCAAAAGACGGTTGATCCTGACCGCAATCCGATCATCGACGTGCACAATTTCGCCTGTCGCGATGGCCTGTTCACCGGCCCGGATCGTCACTTGCACCCCATCTTGGGTCAATTGGTCCGGCAAAGGGACAATGGCCCCGCTTTGAAAGCTCTCAAGCTCTGCCAGCGTGACGCGTGCCTCGCCACATTCGAAGGTCAAAACGGTTGAAACAAGTGCGGCCATCTCGGGCAACGGGGCGGTCATGTCCTGAGGGTCTTTGGGTATAACGTCCGCAGGGTCTTGCGGGTCAATGGGGGCATCATCCATGGCGGTCATTTTCCTGACATGCGCGAGGGATTGGATAGCATTGCAAAACCACCCGTCCTCAGTCGTTTCAAAGTAAAAGGCGCGATCTTCGCACCTGATGGCCACATCACCAACTTCGGTCGGGGCCAAGACGATAAAGTCGCCAATGCCCAGTTCGCGTACGGCGTCCAAAGGCAAAACCGCATGACCGATCAACCGATAGGCAGCGACATCCAGCGTCTGGCGCAATCCTGTCAAAACCGAACGTGGCTGATGCAGCTTTTCGTTCAGCAAGGCGCAGATATCTGCGGCAGTGGCCCCGACGGAAAAGAAGACCGGGGTATTGGCCAACCCGTCCAGGGCTGCCGCAAACCATTTCAATTCATCAGGCTGGGTGGCCGCATCGGCCATGATGGTCTCATAGCTAATGCCCGCCGTCAGCGTATCGGGGAAGGCGTTCAGCAGTAATTCGGCAGACCCCGTATAGATAGCATCTGCCAAGTTTGACGGCAGACCAGCCACGGCATCCAGATCAAAATCAACCCCCAGCAATTCGGCATAGGGAAAGGCATCAAGGTGCAGGAACAAGGTTTCACCGCTTGCTGCGTTTAGGGCATGCAGTGGGCCCTTCAGATGCGGCGCGGCAATCGGGCTCAGCCGCAGGCTGACACCTGACTGGTCCAGTGGCATCGGCGCGCCCATGTGGCTCATCGCCATGTTCCAAAGGGGCAAGTCTTTTTGTGCTATGCCACTCTCGGGTGGTCGCCATGCTGCTGCTGTCATGGGAACTTGTCATGGGACAGGATATTGAAAAGATGTGGCTGCGTTGACTGCGGCGCATCCGTTTGGGCCGCCCCGTCTATTTCGTCCGCGCTACCTTCAACCATTTGGGCAACCTTAATGGTCTTGGTTGGATAGCGGCTCTGCAAGGTCTGGGCGAGGTTCATCGCGGCTTGTTTGATATCATGCGCCGCTTGATCAGCGCTGCGCAGCACTGTCACGGTCAAGACCCCATCATTCATCACAACATGGACCTCTTTCAGGCCAGTCGCGGCATCCAACGGAATAGCAAGCGAGATGGGCTGCGGCGTCACCACCGGACCTGACCGCAAAGCGGCATCCATTTGCCGGGACACAAGTTTGGCGATCTCATCTGTTTTGATCTGCAAATTCGCGGCAGTGGCAGGCTGCAAAACCGGGGCATCTTTGCCAACAGGTTTCTCGGGGGTCAGCGTGATCAACACCTGTGCAGTATCTTCGTCGCGGCCTTGATCCTCAGAATCGTCGGTTGTGTCGCCTTGGTTGCCCTGTTGACGTGGTGGCGTGTCCAACAGTTGTTCCAGCGCACTTTGACTGACCAAAAGCGATGAGTTTGAGCGGGCATGGCCGCCTGTGCCCTGATTGGTATTGCCACGCTGATGCTGGGCCGTGTGGCCATTCAAAAACTCGCCAGATTTCGTTTCGATCTGTTTGTCTTTCGCAGGCACGGGGGGCGTTTGCGGCTGTCCATTGATAGTGGTCATGTCAACATCCTCTGCTTCTTTGAGAACAGATCTTCGATTTCGGCTTCTTCTTGGGCTTCGGCGGCAATCAGTTGCTGTGTGACCAAGTCCGATTTGATGTTCGTAAATTTCTCAAGATTGCGCTGTGCTATTTGATACTGCACACGGGCCTCATCGCGCACGCTCTCGCAACGCATGCGGATTTGTGTCAGGCGTTCGGCTTCATCTTCCTGCTTTTGGTGATCTTCCCGCAGGTTAAGAACCTTGGCCTTTGTCTCATCAATGTCTTCGACGGACACGGACACATGCATGATTGCGTCGTAAAGCGCGGTTTCTTTTCCCGGCAATGCTGCCAGGCTTTCTGCGACGACAGCGCGTTGTTGGTTTTCCTTTTCTTGGGCAACTTCAACCGCCGCACGTTTGGCGCGCAGCTCTTTCAGCTTGTTTTGCTCATGCAAGCTTTTGACGCGGCATAGGGTCGTAAACTGGTCGATCATGCGGCGACCTCGCGCAGTTTCGCAACGACGTCACCGAACGCTTCAAATTCATCAGTACGTTGTTTCAGGAAATCATTGATCGCCGTATTCTTGCTAATGGCACGGTCAGATTGCGGATCGCTGCCTTGCTTGTATTCACCAATCTTCACAAGCAGTTCGACATCCTGATAAGCAGCCAGTAGCGCGTTTACCTCGCCGGCAGCTTGCTTTTGGTCGTCTTCGACAACGATATCCATGACCCGGCTTTTTGAGGCCAGAACGTCAATTGCCGGGTAGTGGTATGCGCTGGCCAACTTCCGGGACAAAACGATATGCCCATCAAGGATCGACCGGGTTTCATCGGCGACGGGTTCGTTCATGTCATCGCCTTCAACCAACACAGTGTACATCGCGGTGATGGACCCCTTGTCGTTCATACCGACGCGTTCCATCAGTTTTGGCAGGTTGGCAAAGACGGACGGGGGAAAGCCGCGCCGTGTTGGTGGTTCGCCTGCGGCAAGACCAATCTCGCGCTGCGCGCGGGCAAAGCGGGTGACGGAATCCATCAAAAACAGCACCTTCTGACCCTGATCACGGAAGTATTCAGCTATTGCTGTGGCAACAAAGGCCGCCTTGGCCCGCTCCATTGAGCTTTTGTCCGAGGTCGCAACCACCAGCACGGTGTTCTTCATGCCTTCGGGGCCAAGGTCATGTTCGATAAATTCACGCACCTCCCGGCCACGTTCCCCGATCAGGGCAAGCACGGTGATATCGACGTCAGCGCCTTTGACCAGCATCGATAGCAAGGTTGATTTCCCGCCACCCGCAGCGGCGAAAATACCCATCCGCTGCCCTTCGCCGGTGGTCAGTAACCCGTCAATAGCGCGAATGCCAGTGGGCAATGGCGTATCGATGATCCGCCGGGTCATGGGATCCGGCGGGTCCTGATACACCGGATAGGTTGTTTCTGCGACAAAGGGTATGTCTTTGCCATCAATGAAGTTGCCAAGCCCATCCAAAACCCGACCACGAAGACCTTCGCCAACAGGCACACGCTGCACACGGCCGGTGGGGTAAACCTCGGTCTTTGGGGCCACGCCCTGGGTTTCGCCGATGGGTGACAGCAAGGCTTCACTATTGAGAAACCCAACCACTTCGGCCAGCAATCGGGCGCCTGTCTCACGGGTAAAAAGCTCAACAATTTCGCCAACTTGCACGTCTTTGACGACGGCATGGATGATGGTCCCAATCACTTTGGTGACCCGCCCGCTCATCGCATAAAGGTCGTTTTCAGCAATCGTTTCGCGCAGCGCACCACCCAGCCCGCCAATGCGCCGGTCAATCAAGGCAAGGCGGCCCGCTTTGATATCCTTGATGCGGTGCAAGGGTGTCTGATCAGTCATGACCGGCCCCATCTGTGACAGATGGATCGGCGGCGCGATTGGCCGCAACCTGGCTGATCGCTGTCTCCAAGTGATCGAGCTTCGCGCTCAGATCACAATCGATCCGACCAACAGCCGTTTCGATGATGATATTGGGCGCAGTTAGCGTCGGGTCCTCGACCACTTCCATGAATTCGATCTGGGGAAAAGCGGCCTTTAACCCTTCATCCCGGGCTTTCAGATCGTCGGTCAGGGCCTCTGGGACACGGATCTGCACGCGCTTTTCACGGCGGACCTTGGTCAGGCCGCTATGGATCAGCGCTTCAGCCAGGGCGATGTCATCAAAGTCGTGCACAATCTTGCGGACCGAGGCGAGCACCAGTCGGGCAAGGCCTTTCTCAATATCGGTGAGACTGGCATCAAGCGTGGCTTGCTCACGCAAAAGGCGGTCCAATGCGTCGGCTTCTGCCGCTTGCTGGCCTTCCGCGTAACCGCGTGCGCGTTCTTCTTCCAGATGCTTCTGGGCATCAGCGATGATCTGGGCAGCATGGGTTTCGGCGCTGGTGACGATATCATTGGCTGCGGTCAGCTCTGCTGCTTTGGCCGCCTTGATCAGGCCTGATCCCTGCGGCAACCGAAAGCCTAGTTTTTCAAAACGATAAATCTCCATCACGCGCGGCCTGTCGTTGTTTGGGGGCCTTTGGATCGCAGAAGCCGCGCGAATGACACCTGCTGTGCTGCGTCGAAATGTTCATCATTGGCGATGAAGGCTGTTGGGAGCCGCCACGCGAAAATCTGTGCCAAACCCGCATCAATGGTTTGCACATAACGATGTGTAATCGTGGCACCCACGCTGAGCGCAGAAACGGTTGCATCGCTGTTGTTGGCAAAAAAGGCGGGTGCTGAAGCGTCCGCCATATCCGCATAGAAGAACGGAGCCTCTCGCAGCGCCGTATTATAGGCGTCATCGCCCAAAATATGCCGGACGCGCTCTCTATCAGCCTTGAGCACACAGTTGCGAATAGCGTGCTGTAATCGAACCGCAGTGACCTGACGCAAGAACGCTTCGATGGCAGAGTACGGCGCGATGACGAGACCACAGACGTCGCTGGTCAGCGTCGCCGGATCGAGTTCAAGCGCGGACGCCCCAAGTTGGTCGGAAACGGCCGCATTCAGGCGCTTTCCGATTTCATTTGACCTGCAGAGCCCTTCCAGTTGCTCCTGCTGTAAGGCCTCGGTAACCGCTTCAAGATGATCCGAATGAACAAGGCGCATAGGATGCGCCAAAATCTCGGCGATTTTGAGAAGCTGCGTAAAGGTGTGCACGTTCACTGCAGTACCTCTTTCAACAGGCTCAAAGTTTATGTGGCGCCCGGCATTCATTCGGACACAGCGGATTGATCTTCAAGGGCGAGCTCTGCGGTCAACCGGGCCTTACGGGCCTTTGAAAAGCCAAAAAAGGTGATCAAATTTGTCAAAATGAGAAGCACAAGCACGGCTGCGCCGCCGCCGATACCCCACCAGAAAATACGCTCATCAGATTCGCGAATACTCAGTCCGGGAACAACTTCGACAACAGATGATCTGTCTGGTCGCGTGGCCACATTCGGGCGCTCTGCCTCAACCAAAAGAACAGTAACGTCATCGTAGGTCACGCCCTCAATCGAACTGCTGACCAATCGCCGAATTTGCGGGGTCGCAAAATCAAGGTCAACGCCGATACGGTGTTTGATGAACACCGCGGCCGAGGATGGGGTCAGCGCCTCGCCAAAGTCGGGCTCATCCGGCAAAACGATGTGGACGCGGGCTGTCAGAACGCCGTCAATTTCGCTGAGCGTCCGCGATACTTCTTCACCCAAAGCGTAGACGAAACGCACGCGTTCCTCAAAGGGCGAGGACATGATCCCGCTTTTTTCAAACACAGTGCCCATAGTCTCACGGGATTCCCTAGGAAATCCGTTTTGTCTTAGGGCATCAATCGCGCGAGGAAGCTCTGCCTCCTCCACCATCAGGGTGACACCTTCGTCCCCAAGGTATTCCTTAGAAACCTCAATATTATTTGACATCAAAACCGCGAGCATTTCATTCGCTTCGCGCTCAGAAAGGTTACGGTAAAGATCTGTTTTGCACGCCGACAAAGCGAACAAAGACAGTAAAATAAGAACGCGCCACATGTTGTGAAACTCCAACTGGCAGAAGGGTCTACTGACCCTTCATCAATGTATCGAATGTTTGGGTGGATTTACCCGCCAGTTTGGATGTGACGTCCATCAGCATCGAGTATTTGACGACTTCGAGTTGGAGGTTGATCAATTCAGAACTGTTTGTCAGCCGCGTACCGCCTGGGTCGGTCGAAGAAATGCCCGTGATCGCCTGCTCTTGTGAATCAAACACTCCACGCAAACGGGACAGGCCATCGATGATGCCCTGCCCGGTCGAAGGTGCCTCGACGGCTGCGACAGTTGGGGGCAGGTCCACCTCACGGATCGCGCCGATCCGGTTCGTGATCGTCGGCTGGGTTGGGGCGATGTTGTTGGTGCCTGCAGCAGCCCGGGGCAAATCGGCGGGTGTTGCTTGGGCCAGGAAAAATGATTCAGGGCGCGGTGTCGTGTCGACGGCCTGTGGCGCATTGGCGCTTTCTGGGGCAAAAAAAGCGACGGGCTGTGGCTCCAGACCCTGCGCCCGCGTCATGGATTGCTCAAACCGCAACATGGACGTGCTCTTGCCCCCCGCGGGGGACGCAAGATCGGGCGCAGTGACATCGAAACTTGCGCCGACAGCGCTTGGCATTGATGTGGCTGATATAGACATGTCTGTTTCCTGACGGCGGGCGTTAAGGGTGCGGGACGGCTGCGGCAACCGAAGCCAGCGTTTCCGTTGCGATGCGGGCAAAGGGGGTGTCTGCGCTGCTATCGATGACTGATTGCAGCACCTTAACTCCCAATTGAATTTCTGCGGATTGGACCAGCGCAATGCCAAGGAACGTATTGACAGCATCGCTATGCGGCGCGGCTTTCAGCGTTTTGACTGCAGACGCGGGATCACCATTCAGTATATCGACCATGCCCAAGCCCAGATACCCGGCCTCACCTTCAGGTCGCATAACTTTAACGGCCTCAAAAATTGCCACTGCATGATCTTTCAGACCGCGGGAAGCAGCGATGAACCCGATATCAGTTAGCAATCTAAGTTCGTCTTGAGCCAACAACTCTGCCATTCTTACACCAATTGATTAAAGCGCCGGTCTTGGCCGCGGGAGCACCCCGAAGAACCGCCTGACGCTGTCCACTGAAATGCATCTAGCAAGCCTTGCGCTGTCCATGTGTACAATTTGGTACACTTCGGTCGCGGCTGATGCCCTAGAGAAGCAAGGCAAGCCTCTGTTCGGAGGTGTTGAGCAAGAGAACAACCTTAACCTTGGGCCGTCATTTCATGGTAAAATTTCTGAATATGCTGTCCAAACGGAACGACGTGGTTCTGGCGTTCCTACTGATCTGTATTGTCTTTATGATGATCCTGCCGCTGCCGACGTTTGTCGTGGACATCTTGATTGCAGTGAACCTTTGCTTGGCGGCCATTTTGCTGATGGTTGCGGTCTATATCTCGGATGTCGTGCGCTTTTCAGCATTCCCCTCGATCCTGCTGCTGACGACCCTGTTTCGCTTGGCGCTCTCTATCACGACGACACGATTGATCCTTCTCCAAGCCGACGCGGGCGAGATCGTAGATACATTCGGCAACTTCGTAGTTTCTGGCAATTTGATCGTGGGCGCGGTGATATTTTTGATCCTTACCATCGTGAACTTTTTGGTGATCACAAAAGGGTCAGAACGGGTGGCCGAGGTATCTGCGCGGTTCTCACTTGACTCCATGCCGGGCAAACAAATGTCGATTGATAGCGACATGCGGGCAGGCATGATCGAAATCGACGAAGCCAAAAAGCGGCGGAACAAGCTGGAAAAAGAAAGCCAGCTTTATGGTGCGATGGATGGCGCCATGAAATTCGTCAAAGGCGATGCAATTGCGGGCCTGATCATTATCGCCGTGAACATTATCGGCGGCGTCTTGATAGGGGCCTACCAACGGGACATGTCGATGTCAGAGGCGCTTAACGTCTACGCCATCCTCACGATTGGTGACGGTCTTGTGTCACAAATCCCCGCGCTCTTTATCTCGATTACCGCGGGTTTCATTGTCACGCGGGTGGCCTCTGAGGAAAACGAAGACCTCGGCAGCGATATTGCACATCAGATCGTCAGCGAACCCAAGGCACTCTTGATCGCGTCAGGTATTTTGGTCGGCTTCGCGATTGTGCCCGGCTTTCCATCACTCGTCTTTTTGGTGCTTGCGGCACTTTGCGCTGCGGGCGGCTATTTGATCATGAAGAAGCAATCTCTGTCAGCGAAATCGGGCTCTGGCGCGAATGAGATGCCAGCCTTTGCGCCCGCAATCCAACCTCATAACACACCACCATCTTTCCCCGAAGAAGGCGACGACTTTGAAAAAGTTGAGCCGGTAACCTTTGCCCTAACAGTGCCGCTCATCGTCGACATCGCATCCAGTGTCCGTGCGGCGATCCGGCCTGAGAAGCTGGACAATGAGGTCGCACGGGTCCGGCGGGCCCTTTATTTTGACCTTGGGGTGCCGTTTCCAGGGATCAATCTACGGCTGAATGACAACCTCAAAGACGGCGAATACCGGATCATGGTGAATGAAATCCCTGTGGCTGCAGGGCAAGCACGCCCGGGTTTCGTCATCGTGCGCGAGACGGAAGCCAACCTGAAGATGTTCAACATCCCGTATGAAATCGGCGACGACTTCTTACCTAACACGCCCAGCTATTGGGTCGCGATGAAGCATCACGGAATGGTCCAACGGGCGGGCATCCAGGTCATGACGCTATCGTCCATGCTGACCTATCATCTGGCACATGTTCTGAAGAATAACGCAGCTGAATTCATTGGTATTCAAGAGACGATGTATCTGATGAACCAGATGGAGAAAAACTATAGTGAATTGGTCCGCGAGGCGACACGGGCGCTGTCAATCACAACCATTACAGACGTTTTGCAGCGCCTCGTTAGTGAAGAAATTTCAATCCGCGACATGCGGACGATCTTAGAGGCTTTGGTCGAATGGGGTCAGCGCGAAAAGGACCCAATCATGCTGAACGAACATGTGCGCAGTGCATTATCGCGCTATGTCACCTATAAATTTTCCGGCGGGCAAAACATCATCCCAGCTTATTTATTGTCGAAAGAAATTGAAGACGAAGTCCGCGGTGCTGTCCGGCAGACAAGCGGAGCATCCTATCTTGCATTGTCACCAGACGTGCACCGACAGATTGTTGCCGCTTTGAAAGGGGCTACCGGGACGCTGTCATCCCACGCGAGCACGCCGGTTTTGTTGGCTCCGATGGATATCCGTCGGTTCATGCGGAAGGTGGTCGAGCGCGATTTCCCGACACTAGCTGTGCTGTCATTCCAGGAATTGACCGCCGACACCAACATTCAGCCCCTCGAACGCATAAAATTGGGTGTCGCCACATAGAAGCAGCCGCGACTGGTGTTGTGTTTGGGAGGGTTACAAGGCGTCAAAGTACTTATTTCTATGACAATTCCAATCCGGCTGACCATGCGGTTACAAAAAATTTAAAAAAAGCGACACTGTACAGAATAACACAGTGGGCTGAGGCGTAGTTACATAGAACGGCAAGTATTTGCTTGTCAGACAATGAGGAACGCAATGGAAAACCCTGTTTCAAACAGCGCACACATCCCAGCCGTCATCAACAACCCGGCAACGTCATCCGACGCGACAATTCAATCGGAAAAGGCCAACCCAAATGCGCCTGCATCGAGTGATGCCAAGGCGAAACAGTTTGCCGATATGCTCGATGATCAGCAGCAAGTGACCGAGCTGGGCATCAAATACGAAACCGAAGTTTTTGACCCGGCGCAGGAAGTCAAATTGAACACTCCATATGTCGACCCCGCAGAAACAAAGAAACTTTAATCCGCACAGGTTGAATTCAAGATGGGAAAGCATGTGATAGATTGGTCCGAAGAATTCGCTGAGCTTCCGCGGCCAGTGAAAGATTCTATCGTACAGAAATCTGTCACACGCACTTTCTCAAATAACGGCATCATCTATTTTCAAGAAGATGATGCGACTAGTTTTCACTTTGTTATTTCCGGGCATGTACGCCTTTCCTATCTAATGGAAGATGGAACTGCGATTCTCTACACTATTGTACCCCCGGGCCATAGCTTTGGAGAGCTTGGTGTATTTGATGGCGGGCAATATCCAGATACTGCCTCTGCAATTGGAAAGACTCAAATCCTGTCCGTAAAGGCGGATTTCAACAATGCGACGGACAGATGCGGTGGCCAGCTTCAAAACGCATTGAGCAAGTTAATTGCGAAACGCTATCGGACATATATTGACGTGACCAAAAGTCTTTATCTCAAAAGCCTGCAAGCGCGCCTTGCCCAGTCATTGTTGCGCTTAGTCGACAGTCTGGGTGAAAAGGCAATCTATCACGGAAAAGAGGTCGCGTGCCTCGGTTCCGCCGTGAATCAAAGCGATCTTGGATCTATGGCGCGGGGTACGCGTGGTAATATAAACCGCATGTTAAAAGGCTGGGAAGTGAATAACTGGATCGCAATTGAAAACCGAAAAATTCTGGTATTAGATCGTGAATCAATTCTAGATTTGACGTTTGATGATTAAGGTTTGGAATAAGCATGAGTGGACGAACGAAATGAATGATGAATTGAATTTCCGGATGACCGATCTGGAAGAGAGGCTCGCTTCGTCTGAAGGATCCTCGCTAAAAGCTGAGATTCTCGACGCACTAGGTGCCTCCGGTGAGGATATTTCTCATAAAATTAAGACTGGTTTGCCCACTGAAGAATTCGGGAAAGCGCAAACTGTTTACCAGGCACTGGCCGCAGCGCATGAAATCGTTTCAATATTTCCGGTCGAAGAACCGGAATCAAACCCAAACTAGAAAGGACTAGACTATGGCTACTGTTTCAGGATCCGCCGGGATCACCGGAGCCGGAGAAACGCCCGACTTCGGTACAGGTGTAGACGCAAACCGCGATGGTTTCGATTTGATTTTCCGTCAAAATCAATTGCAGACCCAAATGGCCGAAATCGAAGAAGACATTCGGGAAATTGAGCAGAATACAAACTTGTCCGACACCGAAAAAATGTTTTCGATGCAAATGGCAATGAACGCATGGTCTGCGATTACCAACCTGCGTTCGAACATGCTCAAGAACGTGTCAGATTCGTTGAAAACCATCGCACGCAACGTCGCTTAAGGCTTATAGCCGCCATTTGGCGGCCGATTGGCGAAAGCTAATACGATAATTTGGCCTTTTGGGCCGTCTCTTCGTGCGCGCTTTCGCCAGCCTGATATTTTCAAGTGCTTTACCGAGGCTGAGTTGGGACCATGGCAAGAGAAAACACCTACGTCTTAAAAGTTCTGGCGGGCGCGCAGGCAGGCGCCGAAGTATCGCTTGTCGATGCGGAATATGTCCTCGGGTCTGGGCCCGAGGATGATCTGCACTTTGTAGATGTCAGCCTAAAACCCGGGCATGCACGCCTGCGGCTTGAAGATGGGGTGATCAATGCGGCAGGTGGTGCTGGAACCGTCGCAACACGCGCCGGGATTAGCATTCTTGCAGGTGACGAAACCTGGCAAGAGATCGAGGCCTTGGATGTCATTACGATAGGAACCACCTCCTTTGCCATAGGATCACCAAGTGCTGATTGGTCCAATGTAAACGCATTTGTGCCTGTCACCGAAACAAAGAAAATATCGAACCCGCCGCCAATTGTGACCCAATCCAAATGGGGCATCGGCCGTTTTATGACCGTTTCGGTGATCCTCGTGGCGACACTGCTTTCGTTTGGGTGGCTCGCGAGTGGATCATCGCAAGATGCCAACGCGGTTGCAGCATCGGATGAACGGCCGGACCTTGCCATTGTCACTTCAGCGTTGGATGCATTTCCATTTTCCGACAATATCAGTGTAACACAAGAGGTCGACGGCATCATCGAAGCAGTCGGTTACGTAGGTACAACAGCTGAGCGACGGGCCCTGCGTAACGCGGTCGATGAAACGGCAATTCCCGTTCGGTTCAGAGTTTGGTCACGCAGTGTGATTGAAAACGAAACCCGGGCCATTGTGGAAAACCAACAGATCCCGGTTGAGTTTTCGATAGGAAACGACGGCGTCCTGACACTCCGCGGCGACGTTCTTGACGAAACCAGGGTCGAGCGGCTCGTAGAGGCACTTTCTCAAAATGTGGTTGGTGTCGCAGACATCAATGTGCAGGTCCAAACCGCGAATGATTATCTGGAACAAATTCGGGCCTTACTGGCCCGGTCGGAATTGGAAGAAGGCGTCATCGTCCGGTTGGATGGGCTACTTGTTGAGGCCAACGGGGTCGTCGTTGCAGAGAAGATCGACAATTGGGTCGGGTTCATCCAATCCTACGCTAGGCGGTATGCTGACAAGATAGCGCTACGATCATTTGTTCAATTGGTCGATGAAAATGGCGATGTCATCGCTGATCCAGTCTCTGCCCGGCCTGGCCAGCCTGTCATCGTTGGGTCGTTAGATGCGCTCGGGACGACCACTGGCAACGGGATCGAAGCGACACCCGTTGCGGCAGATCCTAGCAGTCTTCAGTCTAGTCAGGTCGGGGTTGTTCTTGATCTTGCGCGCCTGAGAGAAGGATCGTTTGGCCCTGAAGAGGTCTTTGAAGGTTTCAGCAGCGTTGTGCTCAGCCGCCAACTCGCCGCTCAGCAATCCGGGGCGGCGTCATCCGACGGGGCCCAACAGAATTTTGGGCCACGTGCGTCACAACCCATGGCCGCCCAACAGCCAACCGCAATCCGGCCACAGCTCCTCAACCGCGCATCACGACCGGAGAGCATTCGGGGCACGCGCGTGCTCTTCAATATGACGAAGGCTGTATTGTCAGAGGGAACGGGCGTCGCTGCCTCCACGACGTACCGTGATGAGTTAGCGCAACTGGGCGACGTCGAGGCCACTTTGGCGCAGATGAAATATCTTTGGGGCCCAGCACTCGGCGGGGATGCGGCGCAGGACCACTATTTGAACCTGCTTGTCACCCCAACGACAGATTTCACTGAATGCTGGGACAATTCCATCGCGGCATTTGGAAATCTTCCCTATACACTTTTTTGGCTCGACTATCTGAGTGTATCGGATGAGGTTGATATCAGTATCATCAATCTAGAAGCCCAGGTCTTATTGCTTGAGGCCGCGTTGAACCCAAGCCGCTTGTCAGCCTGTGCGGCCCGCTTGAGCGCAGAACAAGATATCGACCTTTCCGCCCTGTCGCTTTACCTCCAAGAAAGCCATCTTAACCCGGAATTCATTCGCTTTATCGTCCGGGGGCTCAATGCCTATCCGATCGATTTATCTGGGGTGAATATGGGATTCCAGAACCGCTATGCGCAGTTGACAACCGGCACGCGGTTCAACGAGGGTGAACAACCCGAACCCAGCAGTCTGCTAGTGAATGTCGGCGAGCTTGGGCTCTTGATTAAGGAAAAAGACCGGCTGTTGGTGACCGTCTATGACGCATCACTGCACTGGAAATCAGGTGGTTAGTGTGAAGCCGCTGGGCCGGCTAAAGATGTACTATTTGATACAGCGGAATCAATTGCGAACCTCTACGCAAGAGCAGCCTCAACTGATCCGAACATGCTGGAAAACTGAAATGCCAGCGCCGCAGAAATCAACGTTCAAAACAATTCCCTCAAGACAAGAAGTAAGGTTCTGAGTATGCGCTTCATCTTTCTAGCCTTCGTTCTCGCCTTAACCGCCTGTACCACTTTGGACGATGGACGTACGTCGCGTTTGGATCGTGACAGTCTGGCAGACCTTGAAACTGGTGGCGACAGCACCCTTGGGTTGCAGATAAACACGCTTTTCGTCAATCGCAGCGGTGTCACAGGACTGCAGGAAGACACCTTTTTGGAATTGGATTTTGAGCCCAATGAAGACCCGGCGTTTCGCACCGAGCAAGCGCAAAACATCGACGAATTGAACGGGGCAGGTGCGGACCCGTTCAACCCTAATCAACGGGTTGAGATCAGGTTCGACAACGACCCTCTGACATTGGTTGTTGATCAGCTGTTAGGTGGGCTTCTATCTGCAAATTACATCGCGGCAACACCGCTGCAAGGCACCATCGATTTTGAAACCCGTGCGCCGGTGCTCAGGTCCGAGATTCCAACCATCCTGCGTGATATTCTTGGCGCGCAGGGCTATGTGATGAAGTTGATCAACGGCGTGTACCAAATTGGTGCGCCTGAAACGATTGAGCAGCTTGAGCTGAACGCGGCTATTGGTGCCAGTTCTGAGTTTGAGACGCGCGTGATCAGAGTTGAACGGGGTGATCTGAACGAAATCACGAACGTCGTAGCGCAGATCCTTCCTATTGGTGCGACAGTCACGCCAGTACCCAATGATGGGTCCCTGATCGTGAGCGCGAGCGCAGCGGACATCGCAGCTGTCGTTAACTTGGTGAACACCTTGGTTGAGACCGGGGTCGGACGTGATCTGGTTGCCATCGTCAGCCTGCAACGCAGCGCACCCGAGTCTGTGGCGACCGCTGTGCTCACCTATTTCGAACAACTTGGCACGCCACAGTCGCGCATTCCGGTTGTCATTCCACTTGAAAACCAACAGTCACTCCTGATCAGTGCCCGCGACGCTGGCATCATGAGCAACACGCGACAATTGATCCGGGGGCTGGACCGTGATTTGCGTGACACGGCCGCATTGCGGATCATTCCTTTGACGCACCTTCCCGCGGCTGAAATCTCGGAGCAGTTGAACCAGATTTTTGGAGGCGCCAGAACCCCGAACACAGAACTTAGCCAAGCCGCGACCGTGTCGGCAACCGCAACCTCCGTACCGGCGAATATCCGTGCCGAAAACGCAGCCGAAGATGCGCCCCCCGAAGCGGTTCTGGCACAGGCGGCCAGCAGTTCTCCAGCGGGCGTGTCCATTGTGCCTGACAGCCGAAACAACGCGTTGCTGGTGTTCGCCACGTTTGAGCAATTCAAGCGGATCCGCGAAGTCGTGCAAGCGCTTGACCTGCCATTGGCGCAGGTTGTGATCGAGGCCACGATCGTCGAGGTCGACGTCAACGATAACCTCAGTTTCGGCGTGCAGTCGTTCCTCAACAGAGCGAACGTCAATATCCGATCATCGACAACAACGGCACCGACAGATCCTGGTACAGCCGGCTTCTTTGGAAGCTTTGCGTCGATAGGCGGCAGTTCGACCGACATCGTTCTCACCGCACTCGAAAGCGTGACCGACGTTCGGATCATTTCTTCACCCTATCTGACAGTCCTTGACGGTAGTTCGGCACGCCTGTCCATCGGTGACCAGGTTCCGTTCTTGACCAGCTCAACAGACGCGCAGACGGACGGGACAACAACTACAACTAATGAAATTGAGATCCGCGACACCGGTGTGATTCTTGAGGTCACGCCAAGTATCGGCGCGGATAACTCCGTTTTGCTGAACATTGTGCAAGAAGTCAGCTCTGTGGCGCCAAGCGGGGCGGAAATCAACGATTTGACCCCGACTATCCAACAACGCACGATCACTTCGGATATTGTGGTTCAATCCGGCAGAACAGCTTTGCTGGGCGGGTTGATCCAAGATAGTCAAATCGATGTGACCACCGGGGTACCTATCGTCAGCGATATCCCTGTTGTTGGGGAATTATTTAAGCAGACCAGCAATGACATCGCACGGACCGAGCTATTGGTCATGATAACGCCACGCGTCATTCGCAAACCGTCGCAACTTGATAACATCACGCGACAACTGCGCGAAGGCTTGAGCCGGTAAGGATTGATGAGATTAAGTCCGCAACATCAGCAGTTATTGCCGACGTGTCAGTTACTTTCATTCATAATCAATGTGTTATGGATATCTTCGCGGAGCAGAAATTTGAATGTACAGTCGGCACCAAAAAATTTACGGGTGATGACCCCATCGATTTACACGTAGGTGGCAGGTCTGAACCGCAACAATAATTGAATTTTGCCATTACTGTTCGAAAAAATGAGCAAATAGCCGCTCGATTTCTGTAATTCTGCAGGATTTCTCCAAACGGCGCCCCGCCTGCTATACTGTAGGTCGAGTTTTGATGATTCCCATCAACGCTTACGAGCACCGTTAGTCTTCTGTTAACAATTCACAGGCAAGCTGGTCCAAATATGAACAAAGTTTCGACAAAAAAGTTGGGCAGCTTCGTTTATGGTAAATGGATCGACCGTAACGCCCGAAGCCCAGGCATCAAGGAGTTCTGATGTTTATTTTATATATCGCATTTGGGATAGTGGCCGGCCTAGTAGCTGGAGCCGTTACGCTTCTTTCTGGGGCCAGCTTTTTGATGGCAATCTTGGCTTACGTGCTTGCTGGAATTTTTGGCATGATGGCCGGGCTAATTTGGTCGAACCTGCCTAAGCAAACCAAACCAGCGAAACAACCAGCAACACAACGCGGTTAAATTTTCGGTAACATTGACGCGGTGTGGACCACCACGATCAGTGGACAGGCAATTTTTCCCGATCTATGGCTGCGCCCGGTTTGTGGGTTGAACCTTTGACGGCGCGAAAATGGCTCCCAGCAACAGAAACGAGGGGCTTTGCACCTTCGTTCAGTAATTCTTTCAAGTTCCTGCGGCAAAATTAGATAGGCTGACGCCCAACTGGCGCCCCTATTATTGAACTTAACGCGTCATCATGAACCCAGTCCTGACAATCCGTTCGGCCCATAGCGGTGAATTTGGCAAGTCTGTGTGCTAGTATGAGCCCTTGGTCCAACTACCCGTTGGCCCTGATTACAACAACCATTCTGCACTAGCCCCAACCACCGTCGTCCACTAGGGCCAACGGCTATGGCATGTTAGTTTCCTTGGACAGATAAAAGGGGTTTGGTTTGCGATGACGGTTTTGGTGCCGCTGATAGGACTTGAACCTACGACCCCATCATTACGAATGACGTGCTCTACCAGCTGAGCTACAGCGGCTACCCGGGTCAGTTGATATCATTGCGCAAATATTTGGAAAAGTCCTAACTTGGCTTGTCTTTCTCGAGATCAAGCACCTCGGCTTCTTCGACTTCCGTTGTCACGGTCAATGCCGTTTCGGACCCTTGGCCAACAATCAAAGGCAGCATTTCTGTTCCTGCTGGCATTGCCACATCGCTTGCAGGCGGTGTTTTCCATGAAAGCGTATCGAAGGATCCGCAGTTGCTGCAAGTCGCCGACCAAGCGCTGTGAATGTGCTGGCAATTGTCGCACATCCATTGCGGACCGCGTGGTGCGGTCAGCGCGCGGGTCAACCACCCACGCACAACAGAGTCGTCAGCCCCCTCACCACGTTCAATCGCCGCCATCAACGTCAGATTACGTGCAGTCGGATCAGTTTCAACAAGGTCGCCCAGCGCACGCTTTGCGGCAGGAAAGTCCTCTGCGGCGATCTGCAACTCAGCCAAAAGCATCCTTGTTTCTGGATGGTCGGCGGTCGCTTTCGTCAATGCCCCAAATCGCTTCAACCGTGCTTCGGCCGTTTCGTCTGGTGCAATATCAGCGAAAGCCGAAGCAAGATCGGGGTGCGGTTGTGCATTCCAGGTCTTGGTCAACACACGTGCCGCATAGCGGGCATTGCCGTCGCCAATATAACCTCGGGCAGCCATAACGGCCGCTGGGATCAAATCAGGGGACAACCTGTTCGCTTCGATGGCTGTTTCGCGGGCTTCAATTGTCTTGCCCGCATCAAGAATTTCCCGGGCCTCCGACAGCGCCAAAACAGCGTCACGACGTTTGTGGACATCACGCGGCAGCCCACCCGACTTCAACTTAGCCCCAAGCGTTGCACGCGCACCGGCCCAATCGGATTTCTCAGCCTGCAATTTTAACAACACATCTTGGGTTTCTTCATGCTTTGGTTTGAGCGCGAAAGCCTTTTGTGCAAGGGCAAGTGCTGTATCCGTATCACCGTCTGACAGCTTTTGCTTCATGATGCCACGCACACCAACAAAGCGGGTTTTGTCATCAGCCAACAGCTTTTTATAGGTTTCTTCAGCCTTACGGCGGTCGCCAGTCATCTCAGCGGCCTGCGCTGTCAGCAAATTAGTCAATTGGGGCTGTTGCAGATACTTGTCCGCCCGCGTCGCTTTGGTCATCGCCAAATGGCCTTCGCCTGATGCCAGAGCCATCATGCCTTCGGATAAGGCTTCATAACCTTTGCGTTCGCGGTTTCGATCAAGGTATCGCGAAATCGCTGTTTCGTCTCCAATAGAGAATTTGTAAACAGCGAGACATAGTCCGAGCAGCTTCAATCCCAACCAAACGGCAACACAAAGCGCGACAAAGGCAAACACCATTTCAAGCGTACTGAGGGTAAATTCGGTTCCTACAACGCTAACAGTCGCGCCGCCTTCGACGTCCATCAACTGCGTCCCACCATAAGTGAGTGCGGTAACGGCTGCGACAAACGCCAGGATTTTAATCAATGACCAGAGCATAAATTTCGCCTTCAATTATCACTCAGTGAGGTGGAAAGAATATCGACAGCCGCAATCGCATCTGCACGCAGCTCCGCTTGTGCCAGCCATTCGGACATTTCAGCACGGGCCACTTCAGGCAACGCGCTGATCTCTAACAACGCCTCGGATAAGCGGCCGGCGCGGACCGCTGCTTGCGCGCGTGACAGGATCGCGTCAGCTGTTGCGCCTTCTTGCGGTGTCACGGACCGGACATCAAACTGGTTACGCAAAAACGCCCCGATGCCGCCAGTATCTTCGCCAGATACACCTTCGCTCCGCGCAGTTGCCAAAGCGGCGCGAGCGAATTCGGGAAATTGGTCTTGCAGGCTGACCAATGTCGGCACGCCATCTTGTGCGGCCAGCAATGCATCAGGGGCCGAACCGCCGATTGCATCTTCGAGATCAGCCAATGCAGCACCTAAGGGTGCACCGTTTTCCATACCGGTTTGCAACCGTGCCAATGCAGCGCGGCCCGCAGCAGCCCGCGCTGCGGCGGTTGCATTTTCTTCGATTGACGCGGCCTCGGCGCGCGCAGCCTCTAACTCCGTTTGCGCAACACCGGTCAAATCGGCGATCTGGGCACGCAACGCATCAAGTTCCGTCTCATATGCCGCAATGGCAGGCACACTACCTACACCTTCACCCCGAGGAAGGTTTTCCAACGCAGTAACACGCGCGTCAACATCCGCCAGACCAGCACGCAATGTTGTAAGTTCTGTCGCCAGCGCAGCCGCGTTACTGCTAAGATCAGCAACTTCGGACTCGTGACCGGTAAGTGCATTGGCTTGCTGCGCAATTTGATTAGGGATCGTTGAATCAATCTGCGTCTGGGTTATCTTTGCAATGCCAAACCCAATGCCACCTGCAATCAATCCACCTAGGATGAGTGGTACGAAGATCGACGTTCTCTGGGCCGGTTCTGGTGTGGGTTCGGGAACGGTGGCCGCTGCCACTTTTTCAGTTTCCACAATGGCGGGCTTTTCTTCAGCCGCCACAGGAACCTCGGCATTTTTAAGCACCAGAGTCGGTTTTTTGTGCACTTCTGCGGGAATCACATCAACCTGAGGTTTCGAAACCTTTACCGATTCGGCTGTCGTTTTACGACTTTGTGTCGTTTTTCTTGGTTTTGCTGGAGACTTACGCCCCTTGGCTGGCTGTTTTGCCACTGTTTCACCCTTTTAACGCCCCCACCGGCAAAATTGCAGGTGTGAGGATATGCTATCGCGGCCACGACCAACCCTCAAGCGATCCTCCGGCTAACCGCGACGTTGTGTCAGCCCGCACAAAGACTGAAGCGTCGCTGTGACCATCGCAGCCTCTGTTGGATGCGTCGCTATTGTTGTCGTTGCCGCTGCAAACATCACTTCTTCACGGACCGCATCGCTCATCGTGACCAAATGCGTTTCCGCAGCAAATGGACCTTGTTTAGACAATATGGTGCTCGTGCGCGGAGAAAACAGGGGGAAAAGCACGGGGTCTTTGCCCTTCACAGCCAATTTGGCGGCGGCATTCAATTCACAAGCCATCTGATCATAAGCGATAACATCCGTACAACTGGTGCCAGCACCCTTAAGCCGTTGACTGATAGCACCGCGCGAATGTTGACCTCTGATATGGGCAAATTGCCCGGTATGTATGCCTGATATAATTTGTTCGGCCAGCCTGTCCGCGTCCCCCGGACCAACGATGGACTTAAATCCGGCCTCCTGCGCACAAGCGGCCGTCTTTTGCCCAACGCACCACGCCCGCAAACCCAGTGGGATTGGCAAATCTTTTGCCGCCACAACGCCGTTAGCCGAAGTGAAAATGAGGTCGGTCACTTGACTGAGGTCAGCCGAGACCGGGACGGATTTGATAGCGATCAACGGCGATTGAAGGACACGTATAGGTCCAGACCATTGTGACACGACAGCCTGTGCAAAGCCCGTCCCTTGGGCTGAAGGACGTGTCACGATCATAACTGGGGTCATCGTCGCACCATTGTTTGCATTCAAACGCAGTGTTACCTGCGGTGGACAAACACGCAACCGGACGCAAGATGACCAAAACTCTGACACTTCTCGGGATTGAAAGCAGTTGTGACGACACTGCCGCAGCCGTTGTGCAAGATACGAACATTTTGTCATCAATCGTCTATGGGCAAACCGCGTTGCATGCTGATTTTGGGGGGGTCGTGCCGGAAATCGCTGCACGGGCACATGCTGAAAAGCTGGATCATTGTATTGAGCAAGCCTTGCAGGAAGCTGCGGTCACCCTGTGCGATCTCGATGGCATCGCCGTGACTGCAGGACCAGGTTTGATTGGTGGGGTCTTATCAGGCGTTATGTGCGCCAAAGGACTTTGTGCTGCGACTGGCCTTCCGCTCATTGGCGTAAACCATCTTGCCGGACATGCGCTGACACCCCGCCTCACTGACCAAGTGGAATACCCTTACCTGATGTTACTCGTTTCTGGCGGCCATTGTCAGTTCTTGGTTGTCGAAGGTCACAACTCATATCGACGCATAGGTGGCACAATCGACGACGCCCCAGGCGAGGCCTTTGATAAGAGCGCACGTATCCTCGGGCTGCCCCAACCCGGCGGTCCTTCTGTTGAACGCATGGCCTTATCAGGTGACCCCAAACGCTTTGCCCTGCCCCGTCCGCTGCTGAACCAGCCGGGCTGTGATATGTCGTTCTCTGGGCTAAAAACCGCAATCTTGCGCGCGCGCGACAGTGTTGTTGCCGAAAAAGGCGGATTGACGACGCAAGATCAGGCAGACCTAAGTGCCGGGTTTCAGGGGGCAATCACTGATGTGTTGGTTGAAAAGACGAAACGCGCCTTGCAGATTTACTTGGCGATGCAACCCAAGACACCGGTCTTTGCAATCGCAGGTGGGGTTGCGGCCAATGGGATGATCCGGACCGGTATGATGCAGCTTTGCGCTGGATTAGACACTGAATTTGTCGCGCCCCCCATGAACCTATGTACCGACAACGCTGCCATGATCGCCTATGTCGGGGTTGAGCGGATGTTGCATGATGAATACGACGACCTGACGTTGTCCGCGCGGCCACGCTGGCCATTGGATCAGCGCGCAGCCCCTATGCTGGGTTCAGGAAAAAAAGGGGCAAAGGCATGAAAATCGGGATCGCGGGCGGCGGTGCATTTGGAACGGCGCTTGGGGTCGCCTTGGCGCTGGATGGCAATGATATCCAGCTTTGGGCGCGGAACCCTGCAGCGGTAGAGGCGATGCAAAGCGAACGTGTGAACAGCAAACTACCCGGTGTTCCGCTTCCGAAAAATATAGCGTTTTCTGGCGCGTTAGAGCCGCTTTTTGCCTGTGACATCATTCTTCTTGCCATCCCTGCGCAAACGCTGAACGCCTTTTTGATGACCCACGCGCAGGACTTGGACGGCAAATATCTTGTCGCCTGCTGCAAAGGCATTGACCTGACGCGAATGACGGGGCCAGCAAGTGCCATCCGTGATCAGGTTCCTGGCGCAGTGCCTGCCATGCTGACGGGTCCTAGTTTTGCAGCCGACATTGCGCGCGGCCTGCCCACAGCCCTCACAATCGCGTGTCCGGATGACGCGGTTGGGGCGATTTTGCAGACCGCACTTTCGACGACAACGATGCGGCTTTACCGCACAACAGATACCGTTGGGGCGGAACTGGGGGGTGCATTAAAGAACGTGCTGGCCATCGCATCTGGGGTCGTCATTGGGGCAAACCTGGGTGAAAGCGCGCGCGCCGCACTGATCACCCGCGGTTTCCCCGAAATGCAACGCCTCGCCGCCGCGCTAGGGGCACGCGCCGAGACACTTTCTGGTCTATCTGGATTTGGGGATTTGGTGCTGACCTGCACATCCGAACAGTCGCGGAACTATCGTTACGGTCTGGCCTTGGGCCAAGGCGGACAGTTTGACACCAACACCACCGTTGAAGGGGCTGTAACGGCGCGGGCCGTGCGCCAATTGGCCTTAGACCTTGATCTTGATATGCCAATCTGCAGGGTTGTCGCAGACCTGACCGACGGACAAACCGACGTGCCAACGGCGTTGAACGCGCTTTTGTCACGCCCACTAAAGGAAGAATAGATGCGCTTTGCCCTCATGACTAAAGACAAACCCGGTGCACTCCAGACCCGGAAAGATAACCGCGAGGCGCATCTGGCCTATATCGCCGACACCGGCGTTGTTGAGATGGCAGGCCCCGTTCTGGACGATACCGGGGAAATGTGTGGATCTCTGATTGTGCTCGACGTGGCCGATCTGGCAGCAGCACGGGCCTGGGCCGACAATGACCCCTACGCGAAGGCAGGACTATTCAGCCAGGTGACACTGCAGGCTTGGAACAAGGTGATCGGCTAATGGCATATTGGTTATTCAAATCAGAGCCAGACGTTTGGGGATGGGACAAACAGGTCGCCAAAGGTGACGTCGGCGAGGAATGGGACGGCGTGCGAAATTACCAAGCGCGCAACAACATGCGGGCCATGAAACTTGGTGATCAAGGCTTTTTCTATCACTCGCGCCAAGGGCTTGAGATCGTTGGCATCGTTGAGGTTTGCGCCGAGGCGCATCAAGACAGCACAACTGATGATGCCCGCTGGGACTGCGTTGATATCAAGGCCGTCCGCCCCTTTGTCAAACCTGTAACCCTTGTCCAAATCAAGGCTGACCCCCGGCTGGCTGAGATGTCGCTGGTCAAGAGCATGCGCTTGTCCGTGCAGCCGGTAACCGACGATGAGTGGAAGATCGTCTGCGAGATGGGCAACACAAAGCCCTAGCCTGCGACAATTTGGCAGGCCATAATCCGCCCCATCAAAATTGTAGGGAGTGAATTATGGGACTTTTATCTGTTGTTGTAGCTGCGGTAGCGGCATTTGCATTCGGCGCGGGGTACTACATGGTCTTGGCAAAACCCTGGATGGCCGCAGCCGCGATTGAGGTCGGACCCGACGGAAAACCCGTTAACGAGAGCCCGATCCCCTACATCGTGTCATTCATCTGTATCCTGCTTGTGGCGGGCATGATGCGGCACACCTTCGCGCTTTCCGGGATCGATACACTCGGCAAGGGCCTACAGTCTGGCTTTGGCATTGGGCTTTTCTTCATAACGCCATGGATTTTCATCAATACAGGGTATTCGAACCGACCATGGAAGCTGGCGGTCATCGACGGCGGCTACGCAACGGCAGCGGCAACCATCATTGGAGGGGTTCTTCCGTTCCTTTGAAAATGGAAAGAGGGCCCGAACATTATCCGAACCCTCTTTCACCCCCGCGTGTACCTAAGCCACCACACGCTACTGAATATCTAGGTCCGGACCATCCTAGTCCTCGTCTTGGGATAGCAAATGAACTTTGTCGTCGCAAACCTAATGAACGAAGAATTCAAACAATTAAAATTCTAACTATTCGGAACAAAAAACGCCCGTCAGTGGGACGGGCGTCATAAAGGTAAGCAAGAAGGCTTTTGATCAGCCGTAGACGGATTCTTTACCAAAGTGCTTTGTCAGCATGTAGTAAACGACGGCGCGGTACTTGTTGCGCTCGGACTGGCCGTACGTTTGCAGTACCGAATCAATCGCAGAATCAAGCTCTGGGCTGTCTTTCAAGCCAAGTTTCTTCATCAGAAAGTTGTTTTTTACAGTCTCAATTTCGGCAGGCTGACTTGCAGCCACAGTAGACGCATCCGCGTTGTAGATCGCCGGCCCACAGCCAATCGTAACTTTTGTCAGCAGATCCATGTCTGGCGTCATGCCACATTTGTTTTTGAGGTCGTCCGCGTACTTTACAATCAAATCGTCTCTTTTACCCATGAGAATGTCCCCGATGTTCGTGTTATTGGTCAATAAACGCCGCTTTTGCCGCGTCTGATGCACGTTAAAGGTTCAATAGACGCTTGGTAAAGGGTTAACCCAAGGCGCCGGCGATGTTTTGCGATAACGTAGCGGCAACGGTTTTTCTTAGCTTAGCCGCTCAAAGCGGCTTTGCGAACGACACAGTAGCTTAACGGCACAGCCCCCATCCTCTGGATTGCAGATGGAAATGATCCGCGTGCAGGCTGTTGTATTCGGGCGAAAGTGTCAGGCTGAACCAGTCACATGCCCCATCCCGGGCCGCGCGTAAGAAGGCCGCCTTTGCACCCGTGGCTGTCCAATCTTCAATCAAGCTAATTTTGCTCCCATCTGCAAAACCAAAGCCTGATATATCAATGGCATCCGCTGTGGCATGGGTGCTCATCCGTGTGGACGGTCCATTGACAGTACGGAGAGTACGGCAACTATAGCTGCCAAGATGATCAATACGTCGCAAATCCGTCCCAAGAATTTCGCGCGCGGCGGGTTGAAGGCTGTGACGTTCCCACATGGCCAGCCGTAACGCGATCGCACATCGCGTCTCAATATTGTCCAGTCGCGCATCACCCACAGCACGCAGGTCAACCCGGCCTCTGATATGGCACTGCGCGCTGTCTTCGAGATCATCCAAAGTTTGCAAGGCGGCATGCCCGTCAAGAACAGCTAGACAGCTTTGCGCGTTTGCAACGGCACGGTTTAGCTTCCAGCCAGTCAACGGGTTAACCGGATCGCTGATCAACAAGGGCTGAACCGGGTTCCATTGCGAGGGCAACGGCGTATTTGGGTGCATCACCGTCTGGTAGGCGCCGAACCCTAGGACCCCGACAAATGCAAACGCAGCCAAGCCCCTGATCAGGGCAAAGCTGCGTCCACGTGATTTGCGTTTCTTCTTTGCGGCATCCCGCGCCATGGCCTGACGTTTGGCGTGCCGCATGCGGATTTAGTACCGGTAATGCTCTGGCTTGAACGGCCCTTCGACAGTCACGCCAATATAGTCAGCCTGCTCTTTCTTGAGCTCGGTCAGCTTCACGCCAATCCGCTTAAGATGCAGACGCGCGACTTTTTCATCCAGATGCTTGGGCAGGATAAACACGCCGGGGCCGTACTCTTCGGCTTTATTCCAGATTTCCATCTGCGCCAGGACTTGGTTTGTGAAGGACGCCGACATAACGAACGATGGGTGCCCTGTGGCATTGCCGAGGTTCAGCAACCGACCCTCGGAAAGCAGAATCAAGCGGTTGCCCGAAGGCATCTCGATCATATCCACCTGTTCTTTGATGTTCGTCCACTTGTGGTTCTTCAGTGCAGCGACCTGAATTTCGTTGTCGAAATGGCCAATATTGCCGACAATCGCCATGTCCTTCATCTCGCGCATATGCTCAATGCGAATGACGTCTTTGTTGCCGGTTGTCGTGATGAAGACATCGGCGCTGTCCAGCTCGTCTTCCAGCACCACAACTTCAAACCCATCCATCGCCGCCTGCAAGGCACAAATCGGATCAACTTCAGTGACCTTCACTCGTGCACCAGCACCGGCCAGTGACGCAGCCGAGCCTTTGCCCACATCGCCATAGCCACAGACAACGGCAACTTTGCCGGCCATCATCGTATCCGTGGCGCGGCGAATGCCATCAACCAGTGATTCTTTGCAGCCATATTTGTTGTCGAACTTCGACTTGGTCACCGAATCGTTCACGTTGATCGCAGGGAAGGGCAGTTGACCTTTTTTGTGTAGATCATAGAGGCGATGCACACCGGTCGTCGTTTCCTCCGACACACCCTTGATCGCTGCTTTGGTTTTCGCAAACCAACCGGGCGTTTCTGCGATCCGCTTCTTGATCTGCTGCTTGATCACTTCTTCTTCTTCGGACTCTGGCACAGCCAATACATCCTCGCCCGCTTCCATACGCGCACCCAACAAGACGTAGAGTGTCGCGTCGCCGCCATCATCCAAGATCATGTTTGGGCCGTCAGGGAACATAAATGACTTATCCAAGTAGTCCCAATGCTCTTCCAGCGACTGCCCTTTGATCGCAAATACCGGCGTACCACCTGCGGCGATAGCAGCGGCAGCGTGATCCTGGGTCGAGAAAATGTTGCATGATGCCCAGCGCACATCAGCCCCAAGCTCTACAAGTGTTTCAATCAAAACGGCTGTCTGAATGGTCATATGCAGCGAACCAACGATGCGCGCGCCTTTCAGTGGTTTGCTCTCGCCATATTCTTCGCGCAGCGACATCAGACCCGGCATTTCTGTCTCGGCGATGTCCAGTTCTTTGCGGCCAAATTCAGCTAGACTGATATCCTTAACGATGTAGTCATTTGCCATATCTCAATTCTCCTAAAAGTTGCCGGTGCAATAGCATTCGCTGCCACATGCCACAATCCATAGCCTCGTATTCGTGAGATGTTTGAATAAAGCGTTAACTTTGCTTAACCATGTCGCTCTTCGTCACAGTTTGGGAAGTTTCTGACAGTCATACAGCGGCCGTCTGGTATTTGCTTGGCTGTCTCTAGCCTGCACGTTAGTAGAAAATTGCTGAAACAATTTGGTGAACCAACGTGACACGTGCTTGGCAACGGATGCTCTCTGGGCGCAGGCTTGACCTGCTGGACCCAACCCCAATGGACATCGAAATTATCGATATAGCCCATGGCCTTGCCTTTGTGGCGCGTTGGAATGGTCAAACCAAAGGCGATTATGCGTATTCGGTCGCGGAGCACTCGCTTTTGGTCACCGAAATTTTCACAGCCCAGAACCCAAAGGCCCCTGTGAAATGGCAGCTTGCAGCCCTTTTGCATGACGCCCCTGAATATGTGATCGGCGACATGATTAGCCCGGTGAAAGCAGCCGTCGGCCCAGGATACGGGGCCTTGGATGACCGACTGACTGCAGCCATTCATTTACGGTTTGGTCTGCCTGCGCAAATACCGATGACTGTGAAACGTCAGATCAAGAAAGCGGACAAACTGTCCGCCTGGCTCGAGGCCGTTCAGATCGCTGGTTTCACCGTGGCTGAGGCGGATAAGATATTTGGCAAACAAGATGCCGACCTAACTGCAAAGCTTAAGATCAGGCTACGGCCCCCAATGACAGTCCGCGACGATTTCAAGGCACTTCATCAAAAACTCATGGATGCATTATGATTATCAGACCCGCGCAACCTTCCGACGCGAAGGATATGGTGGCCTTGCTCAACCAGATCATCGCTGTGGGGGGCACAACGGCCCATCAAGAGCCCTACGATGAAGACAAGATGCTGCATCACTACATCGCAGCTGAGGGGTTGATCAGTTGTCAGGTGGCTGAAATCGAGGGCAAAGTGCTTGGCTTCCAATGGATCCGTTGGGCCGATCCTGTTCAAGACAGCGCACCAAAAAACTGGGGCATTATCGCAAGCTTTGTTGACAATGATGCGGCCGGCAAGGGCCTTGGACAGCATCTGTTTCGTGAAACCCTTGCCGCAACTTCGCAGGCCGGGGCTATTGCTATCGATGCAACAATCCGCGCAGACAATGTGCCAGGCTTGCGGTACTACGGTGGTCTCGGATTTGTGGACTATGACCGTCTTGTTGGTCTTCCTTTGTCGGACGGTACAGTCGTCGACAGGGTGCGCAAACGGTTCGATGTTCGTCCAAACTAGTTGTTCGCGACCACACCTGCGCCACTTGTGATTAATGACGGGACCAACTGTTGAACCACCCGATTCCAACGAGTCACCGGCTGTTCTGCCACGAAAATGATATCGTTGGGGCGTAGGTTGAACTGGGTCGCCAGAATAAGATTGGCCACATTGCGACTATCAAGCTGCCATGCGGTGACCCCCGCCAACCCATCATCTCTTAACACATAGATTTGGGACGGGTTGCCCGTTTCCGCCGAAAACCCTCCGTCAGCATAAAGGCCGTCGGCCAAGGTCATCTGACGACCAAACGGCATAGCTCGTCGTCCAGGGTTCAGCAGCTCGCCAGTCAGGTAGATGTAGTCCCGTGGAACAGCATCAAGCGCCACAAGATCTTGGAAACTGCTGCGCCGTTCGATCAGAGTGGCACGCCGGCGGTCAACTTCGGCGCTGAGTTCGGCAAGCGCTTGTGCTCGGGACTGCTGACGGAGCTGTGCAATGACGATCTGTTCCTCAAAAAAGGCCGCCGCCCGCTCAAGCGTAAGGGTCGTATCCACAAAGATGCTATCGCCATTTTGCAAAAGCAGTTTTTGCATATCAGGACGACCCAGGTAGTCCTGCATCGGTATCTGGTACAACGTCTGACCTCGGTAGATCCGGATCGAAGCATTGGTGAAGTCCGGTGTAGCAATCCCACCAGCAAAGGCCAGCGCCTCATCAAGATGGAGGGGCGTCATACTGATGGGAACGACCGTTGCATTGGCAACCGCACCACCCACAGAAACCCTTGCTGAATTAAACTCAGCTATTTCCAAGCTAAAGGATGGATCAACCTGACGTTCTAGTTTCAATTGGAACAGTTTGGCCTCGGCCTCTTGCAGGGTCAGCCCAGCCAATACAATGCGTCCCACGTCTAGCAAAGCAATCGCCCCATCATCCTGCACAGCATAGGTCTGCACGGACTGCGGCGTTCCAGCGAGATCGCCATTACCCGTGGCCGATTTGGTGGTCACGTGCATCACATCCCCAACACCGATGCGATACGGACCGGGTTCAACGACTGGCGGCAGACGGGTCGACAACGTTGCGGGTACTGATTGCAATGTCTGTGTTGGCTGGGGCAAGGCATCGAACGGGGCCACGTCAGTGACATTTCCGACGGTCTGAGAGAACGCCGTTGGGACGGGTTTGGGCGTGTATGGCTGTTGATTTGCCTGCGCTATCGATACCGGTGTGATAGGGACCACGTTGACGTCACTTCGCGTCACATCGACCTGAGGCGAGATATATGCTACGCCGCAGCCCTGCAAGACAATCGAAAGCATGAGCAGTGGTACCCAGTCACGCACCCAGCACGGGGTCGACTGTGATAGGGTCAATAATTTTGGCTTAGTGCACCAGCACAGGCAACAAATTGGCCACACAGTCAGTTCAATCCTACGTCTTCAAGCCCCGCAATAACATTGCGTCAATATTGGTTAACGAAGCCTTAAGCCGAAGAAGCGCATCGACTTTCAACCATAGGAAGAAGGAATGCGTTATTCAATGGGATCAACTCTAACTTAATGACTTTGCGGAATGTTTAGCGGATTAGAAGACTCGGGATAGGGGCGAATGGAATTCGTACAATCATTGACGCGTCAAATATTGCGACGCATTGGCCGGAGCAATCCGGAACGATTGTGGGTGCACTATTCAACCGCACTAATCATAATTTTCGGACTGCTGTTGGCAACACATTTGGTCAACAAATCCATCATCACCCGCAGCAGTGCGGCAGCCGACGTCATCAAGGTAAGCAATGGCCAGGTACTAGAAGCACAAAATATTCTATTGATCGCTGAATCCGCAATTTTAGCCAATGAAACCGAATTTCTTGTTCTGAGCAAGGCAATCAAGGGATTTGAAGCGACGCATCTGGACATGTTATCTTCTCGATTTTGGTCTGACGACATGCAATCGCACTACTTTGCAGGCCGGCAGCCTCTACATCACATGGTCAATGAATTCATCCTGCTTGCAAACCAAATCAAGGATGCAGAACAGGAACAGCGATGGCAGATTCTCACGCGGCTTACCGTTTCTTTTGATGAGGGCGGCCTAAAGAGCAGTCTGACGACCTCCGCAAACCTCTTTGAAAAAGAAGCCAATGCGGAAGTTCAAAGCCTAACACAACTGCAGCGCTCACTGCTCTTGGCGTCCGCATTTGTGTTGTTGGTCGAAGTTGTATTCATCTTCGTTCCTGCCCAACTGATGGTCAAATCCAACATTCGCCAGCTCCGGACACAGGGCAACGTCTTGCGAGAATCACGAACAGAATTGCAGACGGCCAATGGAAAGCTCGAATATCTCATTAACCATGACAGTCTCACAAATTTGCCCAACCGAAGTTGTTTGATGGCCTATCTTAACAATGCCATTGTCGAGAATACCGCCAGCGAGATGGGCGTCCTATTTATTGGATTGGACGGGTTCAAGTCGATCAATGACCAGGCTGGCCACGACTACGGTGACAAGGTGCTGATCGCTGCAGCACAACTGCTCCAAGCTTGTGTCGATGAACATCATATCGTGGCGCGCGTCGGCGGCGACGAATTTGTTTTGGTCACTGACGAGCCTGCAAAAACACTTGTCGAGCGCGTCTGGGCCTCCTTTGCAGAACCCATTGAGATTGGCGGTAAGAGAATACCGATTGTGATGAGCATTGGCTATCTTGAGCTGACCGACGATCATCGCGATCCTTTTGCTATTTTGGCAGATGGTGGATTGGCTCTCCAATGCGCCAAAAACGACGGCGGGAATCGCGCGCAGCCGTTCGAAACCACACTTCGAGATGCCATTGGATCTCAACAACAGTTGCAGCTGGAACTGAGTGATGCCATCAAAAACGGCGAGATAGAGCCTTGGTTTCAACCACAGATCCGGCTAGCGGACGGCATGCTGCAAGGCGCCGAAGTCCTGGCCAGATGGCGACACCCAACACATGGGTTGCTGACACCCGACAAATTCCTGCCAGCAGCCGAGCGGGCCGGCCTGACCATAGATATGGATCACAGCATTTGGCGAGCAGCGATGGGTTTTGCACATGATTGGCAGCTGGATGACGTATGGAAACCCAGCATTTCTTTGAACGCGGCACCCGACACAATCGCCGACCCACATCTTATCGAACGCTTCCTATTGGAACTGCAAAGATCCGGACTTGACGCCAATCAGGTCATAATCGAAGTTTTGGAAACGACCTTGATTGACGGGGCCGACGACATGGCCGCCATCAACATCGACAGCTTGGCTGAATGCGGTATCGCGCTTGAGCTGGATGATTTTGGAACTGGCTACGCATCACTTTCAAAACTGACCCAACTACCACTGTCTGGCATCAAGCTCGACCGGTCCTTGATCGCACCTTTGCCTGACCAAAACGCAGATAGTGTCGTGCGCGCAATCCTGGCATTGGCTGCCGAGCTCGGATTGCACGTTGTTGCCGAAGGGGTCGAAGAAATGGTGCAAGCGGACCACCTGCAAGACCGCGGTTGTGCCATTGCGCAGGGGTACGGCTACGCGCGGCCAATGCCTGCACATGAATTCAGAAACTGGCTTGAAAAAAACGCAAATCGGTCTTTGCGTGCAGGGGACGATCCACCCCGACAAGCTTTGCGGGCTTGAGCATTGAGCAGACAATACGTATCTGATCGCTTAACACACCTGCAAAGGAAAGCGCCCTATGGCCAATTTTCTCTATCAAAACGACCTTCCCGAAGGACTCAACCTTGGTCCTATAGTTGCCATTGACTGCGAAACGATGGGTCTGAACCCCCATCGCGACCGTTTATGTTTGATCCAAATGTCGGGCGGCGACGGGGATTGCCATCTTGTACAGGTCGCACAGGGGCAAACACATGCGCCACATCTGTGCGCCATGCTTGAGGACCCCAATGTCCTCAAACTGTTCCACTTTGGACGGTTTGATATCGCGGCCCTGCTGAATGCATTCGGGGCAGTCACCACACCAGTCTATTGCACCAAAATTGCATCGAAGTTGGTACGGACCTTCACTGACCGGCATGGGCTCAAAACGCTTCTTCAGGATATGGTAGGTATCGACATTTCGAAACACCAGCAGCAAAGCGATTGGGGCGCGGAAACGCTCACCGATGCGCAGTTGGATTATGCAGCATCGGATGTTCTTTACTTACATCAACTAAAAGAAGCATTTGATGTCCTGCTTGCACGCGAGAACCGAACTGATCTTGCGCAGGCTTGCTTCGATTTTCTTCCCACGCGGGCAAAGCTTGATCTTGCAGGTTGGCCTGAAACAGACATTTTTGCACACTGATGAACCCACACTCAAAATTCCAGACAACAGCACGCCAAGTCATCACCCATGAGGCTGACGCCTTGGTCAAACTGGCCGCCAATCTCGACGCATCATTTGATGAAGCGATCACTCTCTTGCTACAGGCCAAAGGGCGGGTGATCATTTCGGGCATGGGAAAATCAGGCCATATCGCACGCAAGATTGCTGCGACATTGGCCAGTACGGGCACGCCCGCCCATTTTGTGCACCCCGCCGAGGCCAGCCATGGCGACCTTGGTATGATGACCAAAGGTGACGTCGTGATCGTGCTCTCGAACTCTGGCGAAACGCCCGAATTGGCCGATCTAGTCGCCTATACCCGGCGCTTCGGCATTCCGATGATCGGGGTTGCCAGCCGACCAAACAGCACATTGTTGCAACAGGCAGACATCGGCATTCTTCTTCCAAGCCTGAGCGAGGCGTGCGGAACGGGGGTTGTGCCAACAACCTCGACGACGATGACTTTGGCGCTGGGCGACGCGATCGCTGTTGCGTTGATGAAACATCGGGACTTCACGCCTGAAAAGTTTCGGGATTTCCATCCGGGCGGCAAACTGGGTGCACAATTGTCAAAAGTTGCTGACCTCATGCACACAGGCGATGCCGTTCCGCTTGTTCAAGCAGACACCCCGATGGGCGATGCATTGTTGGTGATTAGTCAGAAGGGTTTTGGTGTGGTCGGCGTATTGGACGAAAGTGACCAGCTAATCGGCATTGTAACAGACGGTGACTTGCGCCGACATATGGACGGGCTGCTGGCATTTACAGCAAGCGAAGTGATGACGACGGCACCGACAACCGTCGCACCACAAGCACTGGCAGAAGCAGCACTGGCGGTGATGAACGACCGTAAAATCACGTGTCTGTTTGCCACGACAGATGATGGCACCAACAAAGTCGCTGGTATTCTACATATCCATGATTGCCTGCGCGCAGGTATCGTCTAGCGATGCGCGGCAGTGACAACCTCTATTCTGCGCTGGTCGGATGGGCTAAGATCATCCTTCCACTTTGCGCCTTGGGGTTGTTGTCCACCTTGTTTCTTTTTGCAAACGGCCAGAACGAACCGCCAGAATTAGTATTGTCCGAGGTTGAGGCGATTGCACGCGAACAACGTCTAACGGCACCCCGGTTTTCCGGGGTGACCGACGATGGTGCAATCGTATCTGTGACAGCGCGAAGTGCCCAGCCGGATGCCACACAGGTCGATAAAGTGAGTATCGACGACATGTATATGCGGATGGATAATCCGGGGGGAAGCTTTGTTGAAGTCACTGCCACGCAAGGCGAATTGAATAGCTCCAGCAAGATCGCCCGATTTTTTGGACTCGCGCACTTGGAAACGTCGACAGGTTACACAATGGAGACCAATGGCCTGATTGCAGCTCTTGATACCGGGATCGTTGAGTCCGAAGGATTGCTTGAAATCCGCGCGCCGTTCGGGGAACTGACCGCCGGAATGGTCACGTTTCAGGTATCAGCTGATAATACAGGGCAGCAGATGCTATTCACCAATGGGGTCAGGCTGCTATATAGACCGCAAGAATAACGCCGCGGGCGACAAAGGATCGAAGTTAGTGTTCAAATATTTCTCTCTATCACTCGTGGCTTTGGTACTTGGCGCGAGCATATTGACCGCACAAACCAACATCGATCTAGGCGGAATGACGGTTGATACGTCTGCCGCCATTGAAGTCACGGCCGATAGTCTGTCGGTAGATCAGGACACAGGGCAGGCAATATTTTTGGGAGATGTGATCGTCGGGCAAGGCGAATTGCGCCTGCAAGCAGACAAGGTTGAGGTCATCTATGCCGCCGAGACCAGCGACATCAGTCAGCTAATTGCAACAGGAGACGTAACTTTTGTTACCGCAGAGGAAGCCGCAGAGGCACAGGCGGCGAACTATGACGTTGCAACCGGTATGATAACCTTGTCGGGTGACGTATTGTTAACGCAAGGGGCCAGCGCGATTTCTGCTGAAACAATGCTGATCAACGTTGCTGATGGGACCGCAACCATGCAAGGTCGGGTTCGCACGGTCCTCCAGCAAGGCAACAACTGATGAAGACCACGCCAAACTTCAGCGTACAAGACGGCGATGTCGGCCTACACATTGTCAACTTACGTAAGAGCTATCGCAAGCGTCCCGTCATCCGTGATGTTAGTATCGATCTGGGCCGAGGCGAGGTTGTAGCACTTTTGGGCCCAAACGGGTCTGGCAAGACAACGTGCTTCTATTCAATTGCCGGGCTTGTCACACCAGAGGGCGGAAAAGTTGTCATCGACGGCCGCGAGGTGACGACCTTGCCGATGTACCGCCGGGCGCAACTTGGGATCGGGTATCTACCACAGGAAATGTCGATCTTCCGCGGTATGACGGTTGAAGATAACATCAAGTCGATTCTCGAAATTGCAGAAACCGACCGACATAGACGGCGCGAAAGGCTCGAGGCGTTGCTGTCAGAATTCTCAATTGAGCATTTGCGGCGAGCATCTGCGATGGCCTTGTCAGGCGGTGAACGGAGGCGGGTCGAAATTGCGCGCTGCCTCGCAGCCGGGCCCAAATATGTGCTACTGGATGAACCATTTGCTGGGGTTGACCCGATCGCCGTTGGCGAAATTCGCCATCTTGTTGCTGACCTGAAAACCCGTGGAATCGGCGTGCTGATTACTGACCACAATGTTCAGGAAACACTTCAGATTGTTGACCGAGCCTACATCTTGCACGACGGTAAAGTCTTGATGAGCGGCACCACAGAAGAGGTCATACAGGACGAGAATGTAAGGCGAGTCTACTTGGGCAATAATTTCCGGGTAAACTGATTCTTTGCGAATTTTAACCACTGCATCATTGACAAAGCAGCATGATTCATCGCCAAATATCAGAGATGACTAACCCGTATTCTCCCCCTGCAAACGCGCTGGCCGCAACGCCAACGCCTTGGGAAACGCAAAGAAATGGCGGGCTGTTATCGTTTTTCAACCACCAGATTTCGGCAAATTAACGTCTTACGAGACGGCAATGCGCGGGTGTCTGAACAAATCAAATTGGAGAAACGATGCGGTATCAAATCAGCGGCAAACAGATCGATATTGGCGAAGCACTGCAGACCCATGTGAGATTCGAACTAGATGAAATCCTGAAAAAGTACGCAGGACGCCCCACTGATGCCAATGTTGTGTTTTCTAAGTCGGGTCATGAGTTTGTTTGCGAAACAATCATCCACTTATCGACTGGTTTGACCGCGCAAGCATCAGGAAAGGCAACAGAGATTTATGCTGCTTTTGATAGCAGTGGCGAGAAAATGGATAAGCAATTGCGCCGATATAAGCGGCGCCTGAAGGATCATCACTCTGGTCGGTCACAACCAGTTGAACTTTCAGATGCAGGGTCATATATCCTCGAACCAAGGGATGAGTCGGACGAGGCGACACAAGACACCGTAAACGCCATGATTGTGGCGGAAATGGAAACAAAAATCCCCTCGCTGTCTGTCGGTGAAGCGGTGATGCAAATGGAAATAGCGAGTGCGCCAGTACTTGTCTTCCGAAATGAGAAACATAGCGGAATTAACGTTGTCTACAGAAGAGACGACGGGAACATTGGTTGGATTGACCCACGCACATTGGGTTAACCCCAACATTTGGTGAGAGACACAGCCCATGGAACTAGTACAAATTTTGCAGCAGTCTGCGGTCAAGACGATATCGTCTTGCACCAGCAAGAAACGTCTGTTCCATGATTTGGGTGAATTGGCCGAAACCAGCTATGGGTTGAACCAATCTGCGACCATCGATGCGCTCATCCAACGTGAAGGTCTTGGCCCAACCGGCGTGGGACAAGGCGTTGCTTTGCCTCACGCACGCATGGCCGATGTGACCGATGTAAAAGGCATATTCTTGCGCTTGGAAAAGCCACTGAACTTTGATGCTGTCGACCGCCAGCCCGTTGATTTGGTTTTTGCACTTATTGCGCCTGAAGACGCTGGCGTAGATCACCTCAAAGCACTCGCATTGGTATCGCGCACTTTGCGTAACCCGCAGATTTGCGCAAAACTGCGTGCAAACAGCGATGCAGGCACGCTGCACACGATTCTAACTGAAACGCAGTCTTCGCAAGCCGCTTAAGGTCCTAACCCCAAGTCCCAAACCCGAATACATCGTAATCGCGCTGGTAGGCATCGCGTGTCACTCGTTCAATTTCTGCGTCATAGATCGCGGCAAGCCAGCCTTCGTGCGGATGCGTCGGATCAGTCAAAACTGGGATGTTGGGGGCATCGACATCTTTTGCCAAAGCCGCAAGACCATCGACTAACTCGGTCTCGCGCAGGATGATATCTGGCAACATGAACTCAGCCATCCCCTGTAACAAGGTCAGCTGACCGGCCCAGGATGGATCAACCCGAATACTGGTTTGTCCCGACAAATTGCTGCGCAAGAAGGCCAGGAACCCAAGAAACGCCGCCCGATGCGCTGCAACATCATAGCCAGATGCTTTGCGCAAGTCAGGCGCCTCCTCTGGGATTGGTAGCCTATGAACCCGGCGCAGATTTGCCCGAATCTCATGGAATGTTCCGGGCCCGTCCTGCAATATCCGATCACAGAACGCTGCATGCGCACGGGCGACAGGGTGCCGAAGTACGGTAAAGCTACGATGGCCTTCCATCGACCGCTGCCACTGGCGCAAGGTTTTTTGGGAAAACTTCACGATTAAATCTGCGGGCGTTACACCATCCAGCGCTGCAAGCCATTTCGAAACAGCACTCTCTGGCCCAGACCGCAAAGGCATATAAATCAAAGGTGATTTCGCGGCGGCGACATATGTTGGAATCGCAGGGCCACGGCGCGGTTCGAAATGTGGAGTCCGCCCGAGGTCAAATTTGTCTAGCCGGCCCAGCGCATCTTGCATCTGCGCAAAATTGGCAACGCGATCTTCAAGCGGCTCGGGGTTTTGTTTCTTCAGCTTCTTATTCAAGTTCGACAGGCGCGAATCAACGCCAAGAAACGCCGCAAGTCCGTTAATTACATCCACATCACGCAAATCATCATAGGTGATAAAAAATGCGGTCTGGCCCGTGACCTGCAACGCCCGCAATAACCGGATTTGGAATGCCTGCAGCTGCTCTAAATGGGCAATAAAACCCTCAGGATCAAAGGTGATCCGAAGGCTTTTGGCGTGGGTCGCATTGGTCAACTTCCATTGCCCAGTTGCCTGCGCGGTCTTCCAACTCACAAAGCTATCTACCGGATTGCGGGTCAAAATGATCTTGGCACAACTGCGATCATTCAAGCAGGTCTCCAAGACCCGGTGATCATGGTTATGGAAATACCGAAACCCGCACAGATCATCCTGGGCTTTAACCAAATCAAGCAGCGCTTGCGGGTCCGCTTCACGCGCATCCAGTGTGACACCCAGAACGTCTTCGGTCTTGGGGTGCCCGATAAAGGCTGGGTTATAAAGCTCGCCCAAACACCGCACGCCTTCCAAATCATTCAGATTGCTTTCAAGAAAATTTGAGCCGGTGCGCATTTCAGCAAGCACAACAAATGTATCAAATTGCGTCATTTTTGACCAACGGCATAGGGTTTTGGTTGTCCGGCATCAGCACGCCCCGGGCGGCTATGGACCGTAAGTTCACCGGTCAGGAACGGATGCATGCCTTGGTTCTTGAGATCCTGCAAAAAGGCCGGCAACCCGTCTAAGTTGGCCATTTTTGGCACCTCTGTCACAGCACTCCCACGATGTCCTGCAATATCATCAATGATAGCTTGCAACACATCCATTGGCGCTTCGACTAAATCGGCCAAGGTCATGATTTGGATACGCGCCCGTGAATGGGTCGAACGCAAGATCGTCAGAAACTTGTTCTCAACGCGCTGCAAGCGTGCTGCCTCTGCTCGCACATCGGCGGCGCTGCGGCCAGACAGAAAGAGCGAAACCGCCCATGCCCCCGTCACCACCCAAATACGCGCCTGCGTGTCCTTGGCCAGCATCCAGCGTACCTCTTGTGTGTCGGCCGGGCAAAACTGAAAGCAATGATGGTTTTCGCGCCCGTTCCAAAGCAGGTTAATCAAGAACATGCGGCCATTATAGTCACGCAATCGGGCATTATCGGACAGGCCACCGCGATAGATTTGCGCGCTGTTCGAAAAATGCGCCCGGTCTGTCGCAAAAAGATGGCCATGAACCTCCGCCCCCGTCCGTTTGGCAAGCCAGTTTACAAAATTTGGGAAGACTTCATCAAACCCCTGAAACACTGAATAAGGTGTCGCAGCCAGCCCTTTCTCTTTGTCGGGATTGGGAAAGCGGCTTTGCATATATAGCCCCCGCCGCCCGTTCAAACGCCGATCCACTGCACTGGCAAAGATGCGATCGATCGTAGCAGTTGTTGGTTCCATATCGGGTGGCGTGGATGCTGTCTTCGTCGGAAAGCTGTCGTAAAGCGCATCTGCGTACGGCCAAATCTTGCGCGCAACAAAGCACCCGGATCGCTGCAATAATTCACGATGATCATCGTAGAAGATGTGCGGTTTCCCTTGATAATCAAACTTCGCCAGCGTCAGTGACCGGCTTTCTATTTTTCGGGCGTGGAGGCGTGCAAGGGTCTGATAATAGCTCTCATCAGGTATCCAGACTAATTTGAAATAGGTGTCAAACGTCTTCCGCCGTGGATCATTCAGAATTGCCTGCAGTGTCTTGCGTGTCAGACACCACCATTGCGATCCCATATGAGGCAAAATTCCCTCGGGGATCTTGCGCTTGAACCCGACCAATTGTTGCAGCTGAACATAGCGATCAAACAACCATCGATGCTTTTTCCACGAAAACGGGAACCGCAGGGTGAAGCGTTCACGATCCAGCCCACCAACCGTCCAAGGCACATCCGCCGTCGTCGCGCTTTCGATAAAATCTGTGTCGGGGCGCGCATCCAAATAATCCCGCAGCTCATTGACTGGCCGCAACGGCAAACAAGCTCCAGATGCTAAGAACACATGTCGGACGTCAGGAAAGCGGTCAAGCAACAGTGTCGTAGCGGCTTGTGTTCCGGCGACAAGACCCCAACCACCCCAATTGCATCGAAACCGCTGGGAAAATCGGACCTGATCTAGATCATCAAGCGATTGGGCGAATGCCTGATAGGTCGCGTCATCCACATTGCCATCCACATGCAGAACAACCGGGCACCCACCGGCGACCCAATGGCGCACAACCTGCTCGGCCCGATCAAATGCTGTATGCACCAGCATGACAACACCAACCGTCACGCCCAGTTCCCTTTTGACATTAGGCCCAAAATTTCAAGCTGTCGCCAATTGATGTATTGCTCGCTCCATTGCGACCACAAATCAGGCGCATTATCGTGTTTCGCCACATAGGATTTGTATTCGCGACCCCGCCCATAATGCTCTGCGCGAGAAGCCTCTTCGTTAGCACGATCTCCAAAGGTGTTAAGGAATTTCGCATGCAGCAAAATACCCGATGCCTTTTCGCCGCCCTGCCGGTCGTAAACAAGGTTCAGCCCGCGCGGCAAAATCATATGGGTTGAACTGACATAGGCATAGGGCCTTCGCCACTTCACAAAGGGCACCTTATTCAGCGCGGGGGCTTGTTTTGGTTTTTCTTCAAAGAACAAGCGCGCACGTGGACCACCTTGGATCCATAGGTTACGCAACAATTTATTCCGGGTCATGATGTAGTTGCCTGGATCAAACCAATTGGCAACGGTAAGCGGATCATCACCACGCGCATAGACGGCATCGCTCACCGGGCCCTTGGGATACATATCCAACAGCATAGCACCAAATGAGCGGACCTCCGAGGCATCCAGCCAATCTGCAAGCGCCCTAATTGGTCGAGTGTCGCAGAACGGGTAAACGAAAAACTCATCCACATCGACGGTCAGCGCCCAATGCCCATGGGCATATTTGCTCTGCAAAGCCGTCAGCCAATCAACCCCGTAACGGGAATCGCCGTAGCCAGCCGTTGTCGTCCAGACTGAGACATCGGGTTGCTCAGCCACATAAGCACAGCCACCGTCATCACTGCTGTTATCTACAAATAAGAAATGGTTAATGCCGAGAGCGCGATAATATTTCAGAAAATAGGGCAGGCGGACATCTTCGTTTCGAAAAGTGCAAAATAGCAAGATATCATCAGGTTTTATCTGATCGGTACGGTCCTGAACCACCACCAGCTCGCGCGCTTTGCGCCGCGCACGCAGCTTCCAGCGCTTACGTTGCAGCCGCAGTCGATATGATGTCCAGATGCCCAAATTCTGTTACCTACCATTCGTCCTGACAATCGCCATATCAGACCCAATCGCCCTTTGACATCAATCCAAGATCAATGAGTTGCTTGGAATCCTCATAAAGATAAGATTCTGGGGACCAAAGGACAGGATTTTCCGTAAGTACGCGGTGATATTCTGCATATGCCACGCTATTTTCGAAATGCTGAACGCGTATCATCTCTTCGGCGGATTTTGCGGCAATATTCGGTAAGAATTTGGTATGCAGCAGGACACCCGTGACTTTGCTATGGGCCTGCATATCAAAAACATGGTTCAGCCGCCTTGGAAGCAACTGATGTGTTGAGCTCACATAAACATGTCGCCAGTGCCACCGAACCAGTGGGGTCTTGCTTAACGTAGGTGACTTGTCAGGTGCCTCTGCAAAGAACATCCGCTCGCGCACGCCCCCTTGGATCCATGTGTTATCATAGACCGGATGGGGCTTGTCTCGGTAATTGTCTGCGTCAAACCAACACAGTGTATCGATTGGACTTTGCCCGGGGTCATAAGGCGCATCAGCCACAGGCCCCTTAGGATACATATCCAACATGAGCGCGCCAAACGACGATGTCCCATTTTGATCAAGCCAAGCGGTCAAATCCGCAAGACCTTTGGTGTCGCTATCGGGGTAAATCAGCAATTCATCAGCATCGACTGTCAAACACCAATGCCCATGCCCGTATTGCCACTGCAACCACCCCAGCCAATCCATGCCAAAGCGCGCCAACTTGTAGCTATGGGATGTCGTCCACAATGACACATCCGGCTGTTCGGCCAGATAGTCTGCCGATCCATCATCGCTGGCGTTATCGACGATCAAAAAATTGGTGACACCCAATCGGCGATAATGCTCCAGAAAATAAGGCAGCCGGAGCATTTCATTCCGGACGGTCGCAAAACAAATGATTCCAGTGGGGGTAATATCACCCGTGCGGTCCAAAACAGAATGGATCTGCCTACGCTTGCGCCAAATACGAAACAGGAACCGGCGGCGTTTCCACCGCATACGATAGCTGAAACAAAGTTTTGACAGAAAAACGAAGGTAGAAGTCCGCAATGTCGGACCTTACTGCGCGGCCTGCTTCAATGACTGCATTTCGGTCAGATATGCGCTGAATTCGTCGCGCAGATCATCGCGTGCCAGTGCAAATGCAACAGTCGCCTGCAGGAAACCCGCCTTCGACCCACAATCAAACCGCTGACCGTCAAAGCGATATCCAAAGACGTCGCGTCCCTGTTGAAGCTCTTGAGCAATCGCATCAGTCAGTTGAATTTCACCACCCGCGCCACGTTCGACTTCATCCAGGTTTCTCATAACCTCGGGGGTCAAAATATAACGGCCAATGACAGCCAAATTGGAGGGGGCCGTTCCAGGTGCAGGCTTTTCGACCATGTCTTTGACCGACAAGACCGGCCCTTCACCAGCAGCAACATCCAAAACACCGTAAGAAGACGTACGCTCGGGCGCGACCTCCATTGCCGCAACCATTGCGCCACCGGTTTCTTGGTATGCTTCAACCATTTGCTGCAAACAGGGCTTTTCGGCCGCAATAACATCATCGGGTAGGATCACCGCAAAGGGCTCATCACCGATCAGCTTGCGGGCGCATGAAACCGCGTGACCCAAACCAAGCGGTTTATGCTGACGCATATAGGCGATGGCACCGCTGTCCATGTTCGTATCGTTCAGTATGTCCAAAAGTGCCATCTTGCCAGACGCTTGAAGCGACGCTTCAAGATCGGGGGCGTGGTCAAAGTAATCCTCAAGTGCGGATTTTCCACGAGAGGTCACAAAGATGAAATCCTCAATGCCCGCCGCGCGCGCCTCATCGATCGCGTATTGGATCAGCGGGCGATCAACCAATGTCATGATTTCCTTTGGAACAGATTTTGTCGCTGGAAGAAAACGTGTGCCCATTCCCGCGACCGGAAAAATCGCCTTCGTGACTTTGCGTTTCATAATTTACCCCCTGAATCTACAATGAAAAATATATACACTAGGAAGATGACTAAAGTAAGAGGGAACAACTCAAGAGTAATTCTTTACTGAAAAACTCGTCTCAAGGTTGTTTCATTTCGTCCAGCATGGCCTCTATGCGCGGTACATCTTCTGGGTTGTTTAACTCCCAAAATTGCCGCCCTTTCGCGTCGACCTCAACGCAAAGCACCGGCACGCCGCGTTCCAAAAACCGAAGTTGTTCGAGCCCCTCCAACTGTTCAAGTGGGCCGATTTCCCATCTCGCATATGCCTGCAAGGCGGATGGCCGATAGGCATAAACACCAACATGATGAAAAACAGGGGTCGCATCCCCCTTTTCAAACCGTTGCCCTGTAAAAGGGATCACTTCTTTCGAGAAATAAAGCGCGTTGTTGTCCGTTCCAAAGACAGCAGTGGTTCCTCCCACCCGCCCCTCGCGCCTGTCCTGAAGCAAATCGTTCAGCATGCCACCATCAGTGCGCAAGACTGGTGTTGCAACATCTGCGTCCGGGTTTGCCTTTAGGCCAGCCACCAGGTCTTCGACGAACCATGCGGGCGTCAACGGGGCATCCCCTTGCAGGTTCACGACGACATCATAGTCACCGGTCACGTTCTGCAGCGCCTCTGCGCAACGCTCGGTCCCATTCTGGCAAGTTGTCGCCGTCATCACAACTTCAGCCCCAAATGTTTTCGCCGCATCCGCGATCCGGTCGTCATCTGTCGCGACGACGACACGGTCTACGCCTTCGACTTGCATTGCGGCTTCCCACGATCGCTGGATCAGACTTTTTGCCTCACCTGTTACACCGCGCAAAGTCACCAAGGGCTTACCTGGATAGCGCGTCGACGCGTAGCGCGCGGGGATCGCGATCAAAACAGACATTACGGAAACTCCAATGCGACCCCAGGGGCCAAGGCGATGAAATGCGGATTTTCAAAGCCAGCCTTGCCATAGGTCAGCGGGGCATGATCATCGAAACAAACAACCTCACCGCCAGCGCCTGCCAACACGGCGTGTCCCGCTGCGGTATCCCATTCCATTGTGCGGCCAAGACGCGGGTACAAATCAGCCTCGCCTGCGGCAACAAGGCAGAATTTCAAGGACGAACCGGCGCTTTTCATATCAACGACATTGTATTTGTCGATGTAGTCGTCAGTTGCCTGATCACGATGGGATTTGGAGGCAACAACCAAGAGAGCCGCATTGTCCGGGGTCGTTACCTTGATAGGCGTTGTCTGACCAACACTGTCACGCGCAAACGCACCCGTTTCTTCTACCGATTGGCCAGCTGCGTTGGTATAAAACAAGCGCCCCTTGGCAGGCGCATAGACGATGCCGCGCACAGGGTTGCCACCAACAACATACGCTATATTCACCGTGAATTCGCCCCGTCGTTTGATGAACTCTTTGGTGCCATCTAATGGATCAACGATGAAGAACGTGCTAACCGTCTGGGTATGCGAATTGACCTGTTCCTCCGTGACAAGGGCCACATCGGGAAAGGCATCACGCAAGCCAGCGCTAATGATCGCATCGGCAGCTTCGTCGGCCGCGGTCACCGGACTGTCATCGCTCTTTGAACGGACCTCAAAATCGTCTGCCGCATAAATTTCCATGATTTTCTCGCCAGCCACCAAGGCCAGTTCTCGCATGACTTTGGTCAATTTCTCATGGTCCATAAGGGATAATCCTATTGTTGAATTGGCGAGGTGACGTCCTTATGATGTGACGTCAAGCGATCAGCAAGGTATTCATGGTAGTGCAAGGGTCGATAACGATGGGCTCATTGCACCGCCAAACCGAAAGCAACGAATGTTCCAGAAAGAAACAGTAACGACGCAAACTGGCGGGTTCTTTACCCTGATGGAGGTGATCTATCACACTACCGTCAGAAGCCTTCGGCAAGGTCATCGCAACGCCGTCGTGGGATTGATGATGAGTGTGCTGAAAACCCTCGTCATGGTGGGGGCATTCTTAGTCATGTTCCTGGTTTTGGGGCTGCGCAGCTCGCCAATCCGGGGGGATTTCCTGCTCTTCATCATGTCCGGCATTTTTATGTATATGACACATATTAAGGCCTTGTCCGCAGTTGCTGGGGCGGATGGGGGTGCATCTCCGATGATGCAGCATGCACCGATGAACACGATCGTGGCAATTGCGGCGGCGGCCCTGTCATCACTGTACGAACAATTTTTTGCGCTGAGCCTTATTCTAACAATCTACCATATTGGTTTCACGCCAATCACGATCTACGACCCAGCGGGTGCTTTGTGTATGATGCTGTTAGCCTGGTTTACTGGCGTCGCGGTTGGAATGGTGTTTCGCGCAATTGGTCCTTGGATCCCAGACTTATCTGGTCTGATTAAGCAGCTCTATATTCGGATTAACATGATTGCTTCTGGCAAGATGTTTGTGGTCAACACGCTGCCCGCATCAATGGTAGCGATTTTTGACTGGAACCCACTGTTTCACATCATTGATCAGGTAAGGGGTTTCGTGTTCCTGCACTATTCACCCTTCGTCACATCTATTACCTACCCGATGTACGTCGCCCTGGCGCTTATCATGCTCGGATTAATGGGTGAATTCTACACGCGGGGCAAAGTATCGTTGAGCTGGACAGCCGGTCGATAGCGCCCTCAAAAGAAGCACCTTGCGTCAGTATTGCAAAAAAGAGCCCTGCTTTACCCTTTTGCAGTTGATCCTAAGGTTGCAGGCCCCATTTCGCATCCCTATATACGCCAAGATCGTTGGGCGGGGCTCACTCCCCCTGTTCTTCCTCATGTAACTGGCGCGGGTGCCGAAGCGGGTTCGCGCTGCTCAAACCGCCTGAAGTAAAGGGATTTGAAAAAATGGCTAAAGTTATTGGTATCGACCTCGGAACCACCAACTCCTGTATCGCCATCATGGATGGTGCAAAACCACGCGTTGTTGAAAACGCAGAAGGTGCGCGGACAACGCCATCTATCGTAGCGTTCACCGACGACGAACGCCTTGTTGGGCAGCCTGCCAAACGGCAAGCCGTCACCAACCCCGAAAACACAATCTTTGCTGTGAAGCGTCTGATCGGCCGCCGGTTCGATGACAAAGACCTCGCCAAAGAGAAAAAGAACATGCCGTTTGAGATCGTCGATGGTGGCAATGGCGACGCATGGGTCGAAAGCAAGGGCGAGAAATACTCACCCAGCCAGATCTCTGCATTCATTCTCGGCAAGATGAAAGAAACCGCCGAGTCATACCTTGGCGAAGACGTGGCCCAAGCCGTGATCACGGTGCCAGCGTATTTCAACGACGCACAGCGTCAGGCCACAAAAGACGCGGGCAAAATCGCGGGCCTCGAGGTGTTGCGGATCATCAACGAACCGACTGCGGCTGCCTTGGCCTATGGTCTTGATAAAAAAGACAGCAAGACAATCGCTGTTTATGACCTTGGTGGCGGTACGTTCGATGTAACTATTCTGGAAATCGACGACGGGCTGTTCGAAGTGAAGTCCACTAACGGGGATACATTCCTTGGTGGTGAAGACTTCGACATGCGGATCGTGAACTATCTTGCTGACCAGTTCAAAAAAGAGAACTCGGTCGATTTGACAAAAGACAAGATGGCGCTGCAGCGGCTTAAGGAAGCCGCGGAAAAGGCGAAAATCGAACTTTCTTCTTCGTCCAGCACTGAAATCAACCAGCCGTTTATCTCAATGGGATCAGACGGGCAGCCATTGCACATGGTCATGAAACTGACCCGTGCCAAGCTGGAAACATTGGTTGGTGACCTGATCAAAGCGTCCATGAAACCTTGTAAAGAGGCGATCAAAGACGCGGGCCTGTCTACATCCGACATCGATGAGGTCGTACTGGTTGGCGGTATGACACGGATGCCAAAGGTGAAAGAAGAAGTCGGCAAATTCTTCGGCAAGGAGCCGCACCAAGGTGTGAACCCCGACGAAGTGGTTGCCATGGGTGCCGCCATTCAGGCCGGTGTTCTGCAAGGCGACGTGAAAGACGTAGTTCTGCTGGACGTCACTCCATTGTCTTTGGGTATCGAAACGCTTGGCGGTGTATTCACGCGTCTGATCGACCGGAACACCACAATCCCAACAAAGAAGTCTCAAGTTTTCTCGACCGCGGAAGACAACCAGAACGCCGTGACATTGCGTGTGTTCCAGGGTGAGCGTGAGATGGCTGCGGACAACAAAATCCTGGGTCAGTTCAACCTCGAAGACATCCCGCCTGCACCGCGCGGCATGCCGCAGATCGAAGTCACATTTGACATCGATGCCAACGGTATTGTTGAAGTAGGGGCGAAAGACAAAGGCACCAACAAAGAGCAAAAGATCACGATCCAAGCGTCTGGTGGCCTGTCTGACGACGACATCGAAGCAATGGTCAAAGACGCCGAAGAAAACGCTGAGGCCGATAAGGACCGCCGCGAGTTGATTGAGACGACCAACCAGGCCGAAAGCCTGATCCACTCGACCGAAAAGTCCATGGAAGAGCATGCGGACAAGGTTGATCCAACAACCATCGAAGCGATTGAGCTTGCCATTGCAGCGTTGAAGGACGATCTGGAAGGCGACGATGTCAAAGCCGAGAAGATTAAATCCGGCATCCAGAACGTTACTGAATCTGCGATGAAGCTGGGTGAAGCCATCTACAAGGCGCAGCAAGAAGCAGAAGGCGAAGCAGAGCCTGACGCACCAGCTGCCGATGACGACATCCTTGACGCGGATTTCGAAGATCTGGATGACGAAAAGCGTGACAACTAAGGCGGCACGCCGCTAGGAATTTGACCGGCCCGTGAACCGGGTCGGTCTTTTCCGTTTCCCAAGGGGAAAAACAACATGGCAAAACGTGATTACTACGATGTTCTAGGTGTCGCCAAAGGGGCTGATGCAGCCACGATCAAGAAGGGCTATCGCCAAAAGGCGAAGGAACTTCATCCGGACCGGAACGCAGACAATCCAGACGCTGAGGCGCAGTTCAAAGAAGCGAACGAAGCCTATGAAGTGCTCAAAGACGAAAACAAAAAGGCCGCTTACGACCGCTACGGTCACGCGGCATTTGAAAACGGCATGGGCGGCGGCGGTGGCCAACGCGGTCAAGGTGACTTTGGCAGCGCGTTCTCTGATGTCTTCGACGACCTGTTTGGCGATTTCATGGGCGGTGGACGTGGTGGCGGCCGGCGCGGTGGGCCGCAACGCGGCAATGACCTGCGCTACAATCTCCGCATAAAACTCGAAGACGCTTACGCTGGTCTGCAAAAGACAATCACCGTGCCCACAGCTGTCGGCTGCGGATCGTGCAACGGCACTGGTGCAGAAGGTGGATCAGAACCGCAAACCTGCCCAACCTGCGCAGGCATGGGCAAAGTACGGGCGCAACAAGGCTTCTTTACGGTTGAACGGACCTGCCCAACCTGTTCAGGCATGGGGCAAACGATCAAGAACCCATGCAATACCTGCAACGGCCAAGGCCGTGTCGAAAAAGAGAAATCGCTTTCGGTCAACATCCCGGCCGGGGTGGAAACAGGCACACGCATCCGTCTTGCCGGTGAAGGCGAAGCGGGCATGCGCGGGGGGCCAACCGGTGATCTCTATATCTTCATTGAAGTGAACGATCATGCTCTGTTTGAACGTGAGAATACGAACCTGTTCTGCCGGGTGCCTGTTTCAATCGCAACAGCAGCGCTGGGCGGTGAGATCGAAGTGCCCACAATTGACGGCGGACGCAGTCGGGTGAAAGTGCCAGAAGGGTCCCAATCGGGGCGGCAGATGCGGTTGCGTGGCAAAGGCATGCCTGCACTACGTGGCGGCGCTTCGGGGGATATGTTCATCGAACTGTCGGTCGAAACACCCGTCAAACTGACCGCGCGACAGCGTGAAATCCTCAAGGAATTTGATCAATTGAGCGAAGACAACAACCCGCAGGGGTCTAGCTTCTTCCAGTCGGTCAAAAGCTTCTGGGACTCTATGAAAGGCTAGCCGTTAACCAGGTTGTAACCTCGATATCGGCAATTTGGGACCATGTCTCAATTTGCCGAATCCCGTTCTCTGTTTTCTGATCTTGATGATGTGGCGGTGGTGCCCCCTATCCCGAAAGGGCGGACACCGTCCTACATGCGCGACCACCGCAAACGGCTGCGGGAAAGGTTCATGACAGGTGGCGCCACTGCAGTACCTGATTACGAGCTGCTCGAACTGGTTTTGTTCCGGGCAATCCCGCGACAAGATGTCAAACCACTGGCACATACCTTGATCGACACTTTTGGCGATTTCAACCGTGTGCTATCAGCGCCGGAGTCGCAGCTGAAAAAGATCCCAGGTGTCGGGGATTCGGTCGCGCTTGAACTGAAGGTGGTTGAGGCCGCAGCGCATCGGTTGGCACGCGCCAAGATCATGCAACGACATATCGTGTCCAGTTGGGACGCTCTGCTGGATTACTGCCATACAACCATGGCGCACCGCGACACCGAACAATTCCGCATTCTGTTTCTGGACACAAAGAACGTCCTAATCGCCGATGAGGAACAGGCCAAGGGCACTCTGGACCATGTGCCGGTCTATCCCCGCGAAGTGGTCAAACGGGCGCTGGAACTGAATGCAGCCTCGCTCATTCTGGTGCATAATCATCCGTCAGGTGATCCCACACCATCAGATGCTGACATCCAAATGACACAGCAAATCGCAGCTGCAGCAAGTGCATTGAGCATACAAGTGCACGATCACCTGATCATTGGAAAATCATGCGAGCTTAGCTTTCGGGCGGAAGGATTGTTCAAGAACCCTTAGCGCAAGGCCAGCGTAAGGTTCTCAAACTTGTCACGCAACATGGCGACTTCACCAATCGCGTCACATCCAGGTAATGCCGCTGCCACCTTTTGGGTGAACAACGACTGACCCATGTTGGACTGGATAAGAACCGTATCGACTTCGCGGCCACAATTCTGCTCAGTCACGGCAACACCCACCTGCAGGATGGTTGGATCCGCCCGATCATCATGCCCAATGGGATAGGTATAGACCTCAGCCAAATACGGTATATCCGCATGCGTCGTCCCAAAACGCATCACAAAACCATCCTCACCAGAGATGGCATTCTCAGGGGTATGAATAGATGCAGACCAAACGTGATCCGGGTCACCAATCGACGCGCCAGATTCAAAAGCATGCAGCTGCAGGTTAAAGACGTCATCCCATTGCAACACCGCCCGATCAAAAAAGCGCACCTCGGGGACTTCCACATTCACACGTGCATGCTCCACATTATCAAACAGGACAACGTAAGTGGCATCCTGAAGCAAAGCAGGGGCCAATAGCGTAGCATTCCCATCACCATCCGTCCGTGCTGTAATCTGAAACGCTTCATGACGCAGAACAAAGTCAGCGTTATTCGCGCAAGGTGCAGACAAAGAAAGGGACACCATCGCAGCCTCTTCCGGTGCTGCGAAAAGTGTCACAGCACAGCCTTCGATAGGCGTGGCCAAGATGGTCCCCATCTGAGGGACTGCAAATTCTGCATAAACTACGTCAACAGCCAAAACCGTCCGAGTGTTCTTAGAATGAGCAAGTGGCGTTGTGACGACGTCCGGCACGCCAAATACTGCTTCACCTTGGGCATTGGTAGCCATCATCAACGTCCGGACCGCACTTGCGTCAGCTGCAGGACTGTCGCTTGCAGTCGAATTTCCGGCGCCTATCTGCATCACAAGCCCAATGCCCAACGCGACAGCAAGCGTTGTGGCAGCCGTCTTGATTGTGCTGATACGCGACATCCCCATCTCCGTAGCGGCCCCAGTGCTCAATCGGTAGCCAAAGACGGTGACAGCAGAACGGCCGTGCCGTGACCTAGGCATGGCACGATTATGTCACATTTCAGGCAATACGCCCATGGCAATGCTTGAACTTCTTACCTGAGCCGCACGGACAGCTGTCATTGCGGCCCGGATTACCCCAGGTCGTAGGGTCGTTTTCATCAAATCCTTCCAGCGCCTCCCCTGCCTTAGCAAGCGACGGCATGGCTGCGCCGGCGGCCCCCGCAGCAGCAGCAGCTGCAGCAGCCGCTTGCTGTTCGCGCAATTGGGCAATCATCCGTTCCTGCTCTTCCGGCGACATGGGCCGGATCTGAGACAGCTTTGTGGTCACATCACTGCGCAGACCATCCAAAAGGCGCTCAAAAAGTTGGAACCCTTCGGTCTTATATTCATTCAATGGATCGCGTTGTGCATAGCTACGGAACCCGACAACCGAACGCAGGTGTTCCAAGGTCAACAGATGTTCGCGCCATTTGGCATCAATGGCCTGCAGCAACAGCTGCTTTTCGACATTGCGCATTGTGTTGCCACCAAAGGCCTCGGCCTTTTCGGCCATGAACTTATCGGCGGCTTCCTCTAGACGTTCGCGCACGTCATCATCGTCCACACCTTCTTCGGTGGCCCAGTCCGCTACGGGCACATCAAGACCAAGCGTTTCACCCACGGCATCCTGAAGGCCCTTAGTATCCCACTGATCTGCATAACTTTTTGGCGGCATATATTCATCGACAAGATCATCGATAACCTGATCGCGCATGTCTTTGACAATCTCAGACAAATCCTGCGCTTCCATGATTTCGCGACGCTGGGAAAAGATCACCTTACGCTGATCATTCATCACGTCATCAAATTTCAGCAGTTGCTTGCGGATATCAAAGTTGCGGCCTTCAACCTTAGCCTGCGCACGTTCCAGCGACTTGTTGACCCAAGGATGCACAATTGCTTCACCCTCTTTCATGCCCAATGTGGACAGAACTTTATCCAAACGATCTGATCCGAAAATACGCATCAGATCGTCTTCGAGGGACAAGAAGAAAGATGAACGGCCCGGATCACCCTGACGGCCCGAACGGCCACGCAGCTGGTTATCGATCCGACGGCTTTCATGACGTTCCGTGGCCAAAACGAACAGACCACCAGCGGCTTTCACCTTTTCCTTTTCATCAGCGACTTCGGCCGTGATGGATTCGCGCAAAGCTTCGATATCAGCCTCTGGATCATCCGCCATCGCCTGCAAAACGCGCATTTCAACGTTACCGCCCAACTGAATATCGGTGCCGCGACCGGCCATATTGGTGGCGATCGTGACCGCATTCAACTTGCCCGCATCCGCAATGATCTGAGCTTCTTGTTCGTGCTGACGGGCATTCAGAACGTTGAAAGTGATGTTCTCAGCAGTCAGCAAATTGGCAAGGTTCTCGGATTTTTCAATCGACGTAGTACCAACAAGAATCGGCTGACCTGTCGCATGCGCCTCTTTGATTTCACGAACAACGCCTTCAAATTTTTCTCGGGCGGTGCGGTAAACCTGATCGTCTTCATCAACACGGGCAACAGGGCGGTTCGTCGGGACTTCGACAACACCTAGCCCGTAAATTTCGCGGAATTCTTCGGCCTCGGTGGCGGCAGTGCCGGTCATACCACCCAGCTTGTCATACAGGCGGAAATAGTTCTGAAATGTCACTGACGCCAAGGTGACGTTCTCTGGCTTGATCGACACACCCTCTTTGGCCTCAATCGCCTGATGCAATCCATCCGATAGACGACGACCAACCATCATCCGACCAGTAAACTCATCAATCAACACAATCTGATCGTCGCGCACGATATAGTCTTTGTCCCGGGTAAACAGTTTATGCGCGCGCAGGGCTTGGTTGACGTGATGAACCAAGGTAGCGCTTTCAGGATCATAAAGGGTTTGACCTTCAGGCAGCAGTTCATTCTCGGCCAACTTTTGTTCCAGAAAGTCGTTACCCTCGTCAGTGAAAGTGGCCTGACGTGTCTTTTCGTCCAAGGTAAAGTGTTCTTCGTTGATGGCAGGAACGATCTTATCAATGGTCGCATACATCTCACTGCGATCCTGGGCCGGGCCCGAGATGATCAACGGGGTGCGGGCCTCATCGATCAGAATACTGTCAACCTCATCGACAATAGCGAAGTTGTGGTAGCGCTGGTACATCTGCTCCAACTCGGACTTCATGTTGTCGCGCAGATAATCAAAGCCCAGTTCATTGTTCGTGGCATAGGTCACGTCGCAGGCATAAGCTTCTTTCTTCTCGTCATCGGGCTGCTGTGGAACAACGACGCCAGTGGTCATGCCCAAAGCACCATAAACCTTGCTCATCCATTCTGCGTCACGGCGGGCCAGATAATCGTTCACGGTAACAATATGGACGCCCTTGCCGGTCAACGCATTGAGATAAGCGGGGAAGGTCGCCACGAGGGTTTTGCCTTCACCCGTCTTCATTTCCGCAATATTGCCCTGATGTAGAAAAATTCCGCCGATCAACTGGGTATCAAAGGCACGCAGGCCCAAAGCACGCTTTGCGGCCTCGCGGCAGTTGGCAAACGCCTCAGGCAACAGCGCATCCAGACTTTCGCCACTCATGGCACGGGTGGCCAATGCCTCGGTTTTTTCTTTGATACCTTCGTCAGAAAGGGCTTCGAATTCGGGCTCGAGCGCATTGATCTTCGCCACAAGCGGACGGACGGCTTTCACCTGGCGGTCATTTGCGGTGCCAAAGACCTTTTTGGCGATCGTTCCGATACCCAGCATATTCTCTCCGGCGGTGCAGATTGCACCTGTCTGACGTCTAATTGAGAGGAGGTCGCTTGTAGGCCCGTAACAGGCCACATACAAAGGGGCCAATAATCGGGCTAAACCGGCCTCCTCGAGGCATCCATGGGATGTAAGGGGCCTCATATGCAGTGTCAACGCCGCGGGCTTATGCGGCTAATCAAGGGATCGTTTAATGCTGAAACATGTTACATTTTTGGGTGCAGCCGCCTCCGTATTGTTGATGTCATCTGCGGCAGTCGCACAGGATGTCACCGCTGACACGGTGGTTGCCAAAGTAGGTGACACCGAAATTACATTGGGCGAGATGATCGTGGCGCGTTCACAACTGCCGCAGCAATACACACAATTCCCAAATGAAGTGCTTTTCGACGGGATCGTTGACCAGTTGGTACAACAACAGCTCTTGGCAGATTCCATTGATGCCATTCCACCACGCGTAGATTTCATCTTGTCCAACGAACGCCGCTCAATGCTAGCTGCTGATGTGATCACCGAAATCGCTGGAAGTTCCGTCACAGAAGATATGATCGTCGCAGCCTACGAAGAACGCTTCGCCGATGCGGAAGAGATTCCAGAATTCCGCGCTTCACACCTCTTGGTTGAAACTGAAGAAGAAGCTGCAGCTGCAAAGGCACGCATCGACGAAGGCACGGAATTTGCGGATGTGGCCCGTGATGTATCTACTGGGCCAACGGGGCCATCTGGGGGCGATCTAGGATGGTTTGGCGCAGGTGCGATGGTGCCAGAATTCGAAAATGCGATTACATCGCTGGAAGTTGGCGGTGTATCTGACCCGTTTGAAACGCAGTTTGGGTGGCACGTGGCGACATTGGTCGAAACCCGTGTACAGCCCCAACCAACCTTGGAACAATCCCGTCAGCAAATTGCAGCGGAACTTCAAGAAGCAGCGATCACTGCGCGCATTGAAGAACTGACCGAGGGAACGGTCATCGTACGGCCCGAAGAAGGGGCATTTGACGTCAACTTGATCGACAATGTTGAATTGCTGGAATAACGACGCATGACGGTTTCCCCACTTGCACCGGCAGGATTTCCTGACCTGCCGGTCATCAACGGCGTCACCTTTGCGGCTGTGTCTGCGGGGGTCAAATATACCGGGCGTGATGACGTGATGCTTGCGTGGCTCGCACCGCAAACGGCAATAGCGGGCGTCTTCACGCGGTCTGCAACGCGGTCTGCTAACGTGCTGGATTGTCAGGACAAGCTCGGTGGCGACCCCACAGGTCCGGCGGCTATCGTTGTGAACTCCGGAAATTCCAATGCGTTCACTGGCAAACATGGGGACAGCAGCGTAAAGGCAATTTGCACTGCCGTTTCGGATGCGTTGCAGATTGATGAACAACGGATTTTCACTGCCTCGACCGGGGTCATTGGGGAACGACTTCCGCATGAACGGATCGTGGATAAAATCGGCCAACTAAAGACAAGTCTGGCCGCGGATAAAATTTCCGCCGCGGCCAAAGCCATCATGACAACTGATACCTTCCCGAAGGGTGCCAGTGCGCAAGTAAAGATTGATGGCAAAACGGTCAAAATCGCAGGGATCGCCAAGGGTTCGGGGATGATCGCACCAGATATGGCAACGATGCTGGTCTATATCTTCACGGATGCGAAAATTGACCAGGCAGCACTGCAGTCGTTGATCTCACAACACAACGGCAAGACCTTCAACTGCATCACCGTGGACAGCGATACGTCGACATCGGACACGTTGATCGCGGCGGCCACAGGGGCATCTGGCGTAGACGTCACCGGCAATGCTAACTTCTCAAACGCGCTGCATCAGGTCATGCTAAATCTTGCGCATCAGGTCGTGCGGGACGGCGAAGGGGCCACAAAATTCGTGACGGTAAACGTAACCGGCGCGCAGGATGATGCAGACGCCCAAAAGGTTGCGCTATCGATTGCGAATTCCCCTTTGGTCAAAACGGCCATCGCCGGGGAAGACGCAAACTGGGGTAGGGTCGTCATGGCCGTCGGCAAATCAGGCGCTGCGGCTGACAGGGACCGCCTGAGCATCCGGTTCGGCGATATCACCGTAGCCAAAGATGGCTGGCGGGCGCCAGATTATTCAGAAGACGCGACAAGCATCTATATGAAGAACACCGAAATCGACATCGAGGTTGATCTGGGCATCGGGACCGGGGAAAATACGGTCTGGACCTGCGACCTGACCCACGGATACATCAGCATCAATGCAGACTACCGGTCATGAAAACGGTTCTGGTCTCAGCGGTCGCACTCATTGACCCGGATGGGCGGGTGCTTTTGGGGCAACGTCCCAAGGGTAAGTCTATGGCAGGGCTCTGGGAATTTCCCGGCGGCAAGGTCGAACCAGGAGAAACACCAGAGGTCGCTTTGATCCGGGAATTGCAAGAAGAGCTGGGGATCGACACCTGGGCCTCCTGCTTGGCTCCTCTCACCTTCGCAAGCCACACCTATGATGACTTTCACCTTTTGATGCCGCTCTTTGCCTGCCGGAAATGGGATGGCATACCACAATCCCGCGAAGGTCAGGCTCTGAAGTGGGTGCGCGCGAATGAACTCCGTGACTATCCCATGCCAGCAGCCGACGTTCCGCTGATACCCATATTGCGCGACTGGCTGTAGGGTCGCAAAGTTTCTATGAAACTTTGAAAGCAAATCCTCAATGAGGATTTGAGACCGCTACAAGAAAGCAGCCTAAAACAGCTTCTGCTTCCTTAAAGGTTCCGCTCAACCTCTTCGCGCTCGAAGATTTCAATCACATCATCAGGGCGGATATCTTCGTAGTTTTCAAACGCCATCCCGCATTCTTGACCGGACTGCACCTCAGGAACTTCGTCCTTAAAGCGCTTAAGCGTCTTCAGCGTGCCTTCATGGATCACCACATTGTCACGCAGCAAGCGCACACCGGCAGACCGGCGGGCCACGCCTTCGGTCACGATACAACCCGCGACCTTGCCCACATTAGACACCTTGAAGACTTCTTTGATCGACGCATAGCCTATGAAGTTTTCGCGGATTTCGGCAGACAACAGTCCAGACGCCGCTTTCTTCACATCATCCACAAGATCGTAGATGACCGAGTAATAGCGGATCTCAACGCCCTTCTGATTGGCTGTGTTCCGGGCTGTCGCATTCGCACGAACGTTAAAGCCAAAGACTGGGGCACCGGATGCTTCGGCCAAACCGATATCCGTCTCTGTAATCGCACCAACGCCAGAATGCAGCACGCGCACGCGCACTTCATCATTACCGATTTTCTCCATCGCTTGAACGATCGCCTCGGCAGAGCCCTGCACATCGGCTTTCACCAAAACAGGCAACTCGCTGACGTTTTCATCGGCTTTGGCATTGGCCATCAACTGCTCAAGGGTCGTGGCCGCACCAGCCGCCGCACGTTTTTCCTTGGCCGCTTTTTCACGATATTCTGCGATTTCACGGGCCTGCGCATCGGTTTCAACCACATTCAGCACATCACCAGCTTCGGGGGTACCATTCAGGCCAAGCACCTCAACCGGTACAGCGGGACCCGCTTCTTTGACGCGTTCGCCTTTGTCATTGATCAGGGCACGGACCTTACCGTACTGCTCACCGACAACAAAGATATCGCCCTGGCGCAATGTACCGTTCTGAATCAAAACAGTGGCAACAGGACCGCGACCCACATCCAACTGCGCCTCAATTACGGCACCTTCGGCAGCACGATCAGGGTTGGCTTTCAGTTCCAAAATCTCAGACTGAAGCGCGATGGCTTCAAGCAGATCATCGAGACCCTGCCCCGTGATGGCCGATACCTCAACATCCTGCACATCGCCGGACATTTTTTCGACGATGACCTCATGTTGCAACAGATCCGTACGGACTTTGTCTGGATTTGCAGCGGGTCTGTCGATCTTGTTGATGGCAACAATCATCGGGACCTCAGCGGCCTTCGCATGGTTTATCGCCTCAATCGTCTGCGGCATGACCGCATCATCGGCAGCAACAACAAGCACAACAATATCAGTGACTTGTGCACCGCGAGACCGCATCGACGTAAACGCAGCGTGACCGGGGGTATCAAGGAATGACAACACAGTCCCACCGTCAGTCGTGACCTGATAAGCACCGATGTGCTGGGTAATACCGCCTGCCTCGCCGGCGACAACCTTGGCGTTCCGGATTGCATCCAAAAGGGATGTCTTACCGTGGTCAACGTGACCCATGATCGTGATGATCGGTGGACGGGACTGCAGGTCTTCTGGCTTGTCCTCGACAGCCTGAATAACGTCTTCAACATCGGCATCCGACACACGCACAACGGTGTGACCGAATTCTTCGATGATCAATTCGGCGGTATCCGCATCGATCGTTTGGTTCTGTGTGGCCATGATGCCGTTGGTCATCAAGGCCTTAACGACATCAGCCACACGTTCTGACATACGGTTCGCCAGCTCAGATACAGTGATCGCTTCGGGCAGCGCTACTTCACGGAAAACCTTTTCACGCTCAGCAGAGACACCCATCGCCTTGGCCCGGGCACGATCCTGCTTGCGCTTCATGGCAGCCATGGAACGTTGACGACCACCCTCACGGCCAGCCATCGCATCATTCAATGTCAATTTGCCTGACCGACGACCGTCATCATTGCCACGGCCCGGCTTTGCTTTATTGGCTTTCTCACGGGTTTCGTTGCCACGATCAGTCTTGCGCGGCGCAGCTGTCGGACGGGAAATCTCTGTTTCCCCGGGGGCAGCAGCAGCAGGCGCAGGTGCGGCACTCGCAGCAGCTTTGGCCTTGGCTGCCTCGGCCTTTTTGCGTTCTTCTTCTTCAGCCTTGGCCTTGGCGCGTTCTTCACGGGCCTTTTCTTCAGCTTCCTTGGCTTCAATCTCGGCGCGGCGGGCGCGGCGTTCTTCTTCCTTGGCCTTTTCATCAGCCGCACGTCTGGCGTTATCTTCCGCCTCGCGGGCCTTGGCCATGGCCAAGGCTTTCATCCGGCGCTCAAGCTCGACATCAGAAATGCCTGCAGGGCGTTTGGAGGGATCGCCACCAACTGGACCGCCTGAACCTGTGGGTTTGGCCGCACCCGGCTTGGGGACCACAACGCGCTTACGTTTGGTTTCCACCACGACGTTTTTGGTCCGCCCATGGCTAAAGCTTTGCTTCACGTTACTTGGACGTGAACCACCAAGGCCGAGTGTCTTTTTACCGTCGTTATCGCTCATCTAGCTTCTTTATCCTTCTCGGCGGCCGCATCGCCACCGTCCACTTCGCGCAAACCGCGTAGCTTTGTGGCTTCCTCTACAACACGATTGCTGAGTCCACCAGTGGCAAGCGCGCCATGTATCACACTTTGACGCCCAAATGCCAAACCCAATTCCGTTGAGGTCAAACAACCGAAATATCTGGCCCCCTCTGGTGTCCACAATTTCGTTTTACCACGTTCAGAACCATCACTAGCCTGAACCAGAACACGGACACGCTCACCACCTGCAAGCCAGCCCTTCACTTTTTCAAACCCACAGACCGCACGGCCCGACTTTCGGGTCAATGCAATCAGATCAACCGTATGGCGGGCCAACTGGCGTTCCACTTCGTCCACCAGCCCATCCGGTACGACAACCGCCTGCTTGGCGCTACGAGAAAACTGGCCTTTGCCGGCAGCCTCCAACGCTTTGCGTTCAGCCGTAACATACATACCACGACCCGGTAGCTTGCCCAGAATATCAGGATAAACCTGATTGTCCGGACCCACAACAAAGCGGATCAGGCCAGCCTTAGGCTGGACCTCGCCTGAAACGATGCACTTACGTTCCGCATCGCCACGGTCTTTGTTGTGGCCACCACGCGCCATTTGTTGCCCCACCAAAGGCCTGAAATCAGGCCTCTGCCTCTTCTGTTTCGACGTCGTCGCCGTCTTCTTCGCCTTCTTCTGCTTCCGCAACCAGATCAGCCGGATCGACCCAACCCAACATGACGCGGGCGGTCATGACCATATCCTGGGCCTCTTCAAGTGACACCTCGAAAGGCTCAAGCACACCATCATCCTTGACACGTTCGCCATCGATAGTTGTCCAGCCGCCGGCCAGTTCCCAATCGGCGCAAGTCGCAAAATCTTCCAGCGTCTTCACACCGTCTTTGCCAAGTGCTTCCAACATCTGCGGGGTCAGGCCCTCAAAATTGGCAAGGCTGTCTTCGACACCCAAAGCACGGGCAGCGTCCATGGCTTTCTTGGCCTGGGCTTCCAGATAGTCGCGGGCGCGCGCCTGCAGTTCGCTGGCTGTGCCTTCGTCAACACCTTCAATCACCAAAAGTTCTTCAACTTCGACGTAGGCAACTTCTTCAAGATTGGTAAAGCCTTCTGAGACCAGAAGTTGGGCAAAGAACTCGTCCAGATCAAGGGTATCCATGAACAATTTCGTGCGCAGCTCAAACTCGGCCTGACGGCGCTTGCTCTCTTCTTCCTCGGTCATGATGTCGATATCCAGACCGGTTAGCTGGCTCGCCAACCGAACATTCTGGCCACGGCGACCAATTGCCAAAGACAATTGCTCTTCTGGAACAACGACTTCGATCTTGCCAGCTTCTTCGTCCAGAACCACCTTGGACACCTCAGCAGGCTGCAAGGCGTTCACAAGGAAGGTCGGCATATCTTCATTCCAAGGAATGATGTCGATCTTTTCGCCCTGCAATTCGTTCACAACGGCTTGCACGCGGGACCCACGCATACCAACACAAGCACCGACCGGGTCAATTGAGCCATCATAGGAAATCACAGCAATCTTGGCGCGAGAACCAGGATCGCGGGCAACAGCCTTGATCTCAATGATACCTTCGTAAATCTCAGGCACTTCCATCTTGAACAGTTCGGCCATGAATTCGGGGGCCGTCCGGCTCAGGAAAATCTGTGGGCCACGCTGCTCACGACGCACTTCCTTGATGAAGCAACGGATACGGTCATTGGGGCGATACGCCTCACGACCGATTTTTTCGTTGCGGCGCAGTACGGCTTCGCCCGCACCTACATCAACGATGACATTGCCGTATTCTTCGCGCTTGACCAGCGCATTGATGATTGTGCCAGCACGATCCTTGAATTCTTCATACTGCTTATCGCGCTCAGCTTCGCGGACCTTCTGAAGGATCACCTGCTTGGCGGATTGGGCGGCAATACGGCCCAGTTCAACAGGGGGGACTTCCTCGATGAACTGCTGACCCACTTCGGGGTTTTCCATATATTCTTTGGCTTGCTCGACAGTGAACTCAGCCTGATAATTCTCAAGCTCTTCTTCCTCAACAACGGTGCGAACACGGGTAAATGTCGCGCGGCCGGTCTTGCGGTCGATGGCAACGCGGATATCCATTTCCGCACCGTAGCGGGACTTTGCAGCCCGGGCGAGCGACTCTTCCATCGCTTCCACAACAAGCCCGGGCTCGATGTTCTTTTCGCGGGCCACAGCCTCGGCCGTTTGCAAAAGCTCCAGCTGGTTCGCGGAAGTATATGCCATCAGGTGTTCTCCTCACCGTCTATAATCGTTTCGATTTCATCAAATTGGGTCTCGTCAATCTGACCCGCATCCTTACGTCCACGCAGCACGTCGCGGATCAACTCATCTGTCAGAACCAGCTTGGCATCTGACAACCATTCAAATTTCAGCCCAATCGTGCCCTCAGCGATGGTAATCAGAACTTCATCGCCTTCGGTTCCAGCCAAGGGGCCTTTGAACCGGCGACGACCATCGATCAACTCATCCGTTTCGATCTTGGCCTCAAAACCTTCCCACTGGTCGAAATCTTTCAACCGGGTCAGGGGGCGGTCAATACCCGGACTGGACACCTCGAGGTTATAAACATCAAGAATCGGGTCTTCGACGTCGAGAATAGCACTAATGGCAGTAGAAACCTGACCACATTCGTCTACTTCTATTTGGCCATCGGGGCGCTGGACCATAATCTGCAGGATCGTGTCCTTGCCAGACATCATACGCACACGCACAACTTCAAACCCCATATCTTCAACGACAGGGGTGATAATTTCAGCGATGCGACGGTCAATGGCCGCTTTGGCGATCAGATCATTCATCATTTACAAAGCCCTTCATCTGGGCACAAAAAAACGGGCACGCGGCCCGTTGGTGTTTCCCGGTGGAACCTTGGGGATGGAAGCCAAGGCGCCGCTGATGAGGGAGATATACGGAACAGTGAGCAGATGTGCAAGGGGCAAGCCGACCAAGTCGACTTGCCCCTATTGAAATCATGCCACCACTCGGCCTGACCGGCGGAATTAATCGCCAAAGCACGAATTGAGCCTAGCCCCACCCAAACAGGAACTGAGGGTCCTGCCCGGCTGGTTCTCGCCTCAACGATCTTATTCCGCGCAACGTAAAGACGCCGGAAGGATGACCCAATTACAATAAAAGGGGTTCCGAAAACCAGGACTTTACGCTTCGAAACAGCACGTTCTCTGGTTCTCAATCCTTAACCAAATACGATGCCACTCACTAACGATTCGAACTTAGATCAAGCAAGGTGAACTCATGTTGAACAGTTGGTTAACAGGTGGTTAAGAAAAGAAAAAACCCCGCCTTTCGGCGAGGTTTCGCGGTTTTTTTGATTTGCGCAGCTTACGCCACTGACCAACGCTCGGCCATCCGGGCATTATCCATCTGCCACAGGTTACCAATCGTATCAGGTGAAGCGATGCGATTATTCACGGCCTGTACATAGTTGGCGAACATTGGAATCAGCACACCACCATCATCCCGCAGAATCTGCTGCATTTCGCCGTACTGCTCACGGCGCTTGTCGCTATCCAACTCAGCACGGGCAGACAGCAGCAGTTCTTGGAAGCGGGCGCTGTCGTCGTCGTCCCACTGGCTGTCGTTCCACGGAACACCCGCTTCGTAAGATGTAGAGAACATCCAATCTTCAGTCGCACGACCGGACCAGTAGCAGGCACAAAAAGGCTTTTTCAGCCAAACATTGGACCAATAGCCATCCGCAGGTTCCTGAACCACGTTGATATTGATACCCGCTGCCGACGCCGTGGCCTGGAACAACTGGGCTGCATCCACTGCACCTTCAAAGGCAGCGCTGGACGCGGACAGATCGATATCAATGCTATCCAGCCCAGCCTGCTGCAGATAATATTTGGCCTGATCAGGATCATAGGTCAGCTGCTCCATCTCCGCGGCGAAATACTGGTTCGCAGGGCCGATTGGCGTATCGTTACCGACCTGACCGTGACCCAGCAGGATCTTATCAACCATTTCCTGACGGTTGATCCCGTACTTCAAGGCGCGGCGGACGTTCACATCATCATAAGGTGCCGTGTTTGTCAGCATCGGGAAGCTGTAGTGCTGGTTGCCGGTGACTTCCTGAATGCGCAAGGCTGGGTTGGCCTTCAACAGGGCCTCGGTCTTAAAATCAATCCGGTTAATGGTATCAACCTGGCCGGTCATCAGCGCGTTCATCCGGGCCGTGTTGTCGTTGATGGCGATAAACTCGACTTCATCAAAGAACCCGGCGCTGTCGCCCTTGTAGTGATCGTCATAACGACGGCCAACAAAGCGCACACCCGGATCGAAGGATACGACTTGGTACAGACCTGTCCCGATCCCATTGGCGATAGCTTCATCAATCTGACCCGCAGGGAACATCAGGATGTGATAGTCGGACATCAGATAAGGGAAGTCCGCATTACCATTGGCCAAGGTGAACTGGATCTGATGATCGGTGACTTTGGTCATCTCGGTAATGGCTTCAACAATCGGCTTAGCGGCTGATTTTGAATCTTCACCAAGGTGCATATTCAGCGATGCAATCACATCATCCGCACCAAAGGGCTTGCCATTGTGGAAGGTCACACCCTGACGGAGGTTGAACGTCCAGGTTTTGGCATCTGCCGAGGCTTCCCAGCTTTCTGCCAATTCGCCTTTCAGTGACCCATCAGCGGCAACTTCGGTCAGACAGTCAAAGACCGTACCATGTGCGGCCGCAATCATGAAAATATCTGAATGGGTACGCCCATCCCAGCTATCAGTGGTATTCGCGCCGCCCAAACCAGCGGTCAGCTTGCCACCACGCGTCTGCGCGCGCAGTGGCATGCCTGAAAGGCCCAGCACACCAGCCGCGACACCTGTTTGCAATAGACCGCGTCTACTAATTCCGTTCATTGATCGTCTCCCTAGATTTTCTTTGTAGGCGTCCAGCCCCACGTTTTTCGGTCACCCGTTCGGAGGTGATTCTCACTACATCTTATCAACTGCAGCGTCGCCGATGTTATCAACTCCGCGTTCAGCCAGCAGATTGGTTAGCCAATCGGGGTCCATTTCAGGCACCGACGACAGCAAAAGATCCGTGTAAGCATGGTGCGGCGGCGTGAACATCTCAGCCTTCGGTCCTTGCTCAACAACGCGCCCATCCTTCATCACCACAACCTCATCTGCAATGGCCTTTACGGTGGCCAGATCATGGGTGATGAACATATAAGAAAGCGACAGCTCATCTTGCAATCGCGCCAAAAGGCGCAGGATACCTTCGGCCACCAGCTGATCCAACGCTGATGTAACCTCATCACAGATGATAAACTTGGGCTCTGCGGCCAAGGCACGCGCAATGCCGATCCGTTGCTTCTGGCCGCCCGACAGCTCTGAAGGCAGGCGATTATAATACTCTGTCGGCTCCAGCTCGATCTGCTCAAGCAGGCGATCTACTTTTTTGCGCTTCTCAGCCCCGGTCAGACCCAGATAGAACTGGACCGGGCGGGCGATAATCTGGCCAATCGACATACGCGGGTTCAGCGCGGTATCGGCCATCTGATAAATCATCTGCACCTGGCGCAGCTGATCCTTGCTCCGTTTACGATAGTCGGCGGGCAAAGCCTCACCATCCAGCATGATCTGGCCCGCTTTTGGGGGCAGAAGCCCGGTGATGCAGCGCGCTGTGGTGGACTTCCCAGACCCGCTTTCGCCCACAACGGCAACCGTCCGACCTGCGTGCATGTCAAAGCTGACGTCGTGCAATACAGGCACTTTGCCATAAGCCGCATCGACCTTTTGCACACTGACCACGGGAACCGATCCGGTCTGCACAGCGGGCTTTAACGGGCGTTCAAAACTGCGCACGGCCCAAAGAGATTTCGTATATTCTTGGGTCGGGGCAGACAGCATCGTGGCTGTATCAGCCGTCTCAACCTCATCGCCCTTCAACAGTACTTTGATGCGGTCAGCCATCTGGGCGACAACAGCCAGATCGTGGGTGATATAGATCGCTGCCGTATTGAACTGCTCTACAATATCGCGGATCGAGGCCAGCACTTCGATCTGCGTCGTCACATCCAAGGCCGTGGTCGGCTCATCAAAAATAATCAGATCAGGACGACACGACATCGCCATGGCGGTCATGCAGCGCTGTAACTGACCACCCGACACCTGATGCGGATAACGAAAGCCAATCTGATCCGGGTTCGGCAAACGCAGCTTACGATACAGCTCAATACCATCTTCTTCGCTTGCCCCGCGACCGTTCACACCATGCTGGACAGGGCCCTCCACATGCTGATCCATCAGCTTATGGGCCGGGTTAAAACTGGCCGCGGCTGATTGGGCCACATAGGCAATCCGCTTGCCTAACAATCCACGCTTCACAGCGGCCGAGGCTTTCAGCAAGTCAATCCCGTCAAACTCAACCGAACCGTCACTGATGCGCACACCATCCCGGGTATAGCCCATCGCGGCCAGACCCATCGTGGACTTGCCAGCACCGGATTCGCCAATCAAACCCAGCACCTCGCCGCGCATAAGCGTCAGATCAATACCATTGATAATGGGGTTCCACGTCTCGTCACTGCGGCCTTCCAGTTTGACGCCGCGCATCTTCAGAAGTGGTTCTTCACTCATTCTTTCAACCCCGAAGATCGGTGCAGCATCCAGTCGACAACAAAGTTGACCGCAACGGTGAGTAAGGCAATGGCACCAGCCGCCAGCAAAGGGGCGGTCGCGGCCAATGGGGCAAATTGCGCGTAGTTCACAAAACCACCCAGATCGCGGACCATCGTGCCCCAATCCGCCAAGGGGGGCTGGATACCCACACCAAGGAAGGACAAAGCCGCAATTGTCAGGAAGACAAAGCAGAACCGCAGCCCGAATTCCGCCAGCAGCGGCGCGGTCGCATTCGGCAAGATTTCCTTGAAAACAAGATAACCAAGACCCTCACCGCGCAGCTTGGCCGCTTCGATATAATCCATGACGACGATATTCTGCCCAACAGCGCGAGCCAGACGATAAACACGGGTGCTGTCGATCACAGCGATGATCACAACCATAAAGACCGTCAGGGGAATGCCCAGTTGCGGCGCCCACACGCTGGCAATTGTCATCAGCAACAAGGCGAAAATCAGCGACGGAATAGCCATCAACACATCCACCATTCGGGACAGCACTTGATCCAGCCAACCACCCAAAGTGGCTGCCAAAAACCCAAACGTACCACCCAGAAGGAAGGCGAGAACGGTCGTCGCGAAAGCAATACCAACAGTATTTTGCGCGCCATAGATCAAACGGCTCAGAATATCGCGGCCAATCTGATCAGTACCAAAGAGAAAGGCTGGATCTCCGCCCAGCGCAGGATCACCACCCGGGACAATATTCGCCGCAACGCCCGGCAAGATCTGTTCCTGTCCATAAGGTGCAATCAGCCCTGCAAAGATCGCAAAGGTCGCGTAAATCAGGATGGTCAGAATACCAAAAGAGGCGGTCAGTGGCATCGACCGAAACATCTTGCGGCTCCAAGCCGTACCAACAGAACGGCCAAGCAGGCGGAACAGCCAAGCAGCGACGGCGAAGATCAGGAACCCTTCAACCGCGATACGCAGGAAAAAGAACTTATTGGCAATCAGCGGATCAGCGCTGCGGCCTTGGATATAAGCCCAAACCAACCACGCCAGCAACAACACACCCAGCACATAGCCATAGGCAACGCCAAAGGGCATATCGCGAAAACGCGGGGTATTTCCGGTGATTGCCTGACCCGCAAAACGAAAACCCCAGGCCAAGGCAGCCATGCCAACCAATGCTATGACAATCCCGAAAATCATTTCGGATGCCTCAGGCGCGGGTTAGACAGGATCGACATGATATCAGCCGTCAGATTGAGCAGGATAAACGCGGTCGCAAAGATCAGGCAGCAAGCCTGCACCACCGGAATATCGCGGATTTTCACACTATCGACGAACAATTGGCCAATACCGGGATAGACAAACACCACCTCAACCACGACGACGCCGGTGATCAGATAGGCCAGGTTCAGGGCAATCACATTGATGATCGGGGCCAATGCATTAGGCAGGGCATGTATGACGATCACGCGCATTGGGGACAGACCCTTCAACCGGGCCATCTCAATATATGAGGAAGCCAACAGGTTGATAATCGCCGCACGAGTCATGCGCATCATATGGGCGGTGACGACAAGCGTTAGGGTCAGCGCAGGCAGCATCGATTTCTCAAGGCGCTCGCTAAACGACATGTCATCAAAGATGGTCGATAAAGACGGGAAGATCGGGTTCAACACCGCGAAAAACAGGATCAGGATATAGGCCAGGAAAAACTCTGGGCTGGAAATCGACGATAGGGTGAAGATATTCGTGGCACGATCAAAGACTGAATTGCGGTAAAGGGCCGCCAGAATACCTAAGATAATCGCGAAGGGCACAGCAATCGCAGCTGTGACCATAGCCAGGAACATCGTATTGGCAAAGAGGGGGGCAATCTGCTCAGCAACGGTTGTAGCGCCCGAATTAGTGCCACTGAAACTGGCAAAATTAGCCCGCGCAAAGCTCGACCCAAAGTCACCGCGCAGCGCGCCGCCAAGCCAGTCAAAATAACGGGTGACCATCGGCTGATCGAGCCCAAGATCACGGCGGATCGATGCCACAGCCTCAGGCGTGGCCGCTTGACCAAGGATAGATTGCGCAAAGTCACCCGGCAGCAGATTTACAGCGACAAAGATTACCACCGAGACGATCAGTAAGGTTAGAAGGCCCAGCGCAAGGCGCTGAAAAATGATCGTTAGGACGTTGCCCAAGACTGAAAAGTTCCCTGTGTTACCATGAATGTTAACCAGAGAATTTCATCTGTAAACCCTAAAGGCCCAATGAAGCGCGCTTGGCACCCATCATATCCATACTGCGCGTTAATTCAGCACTTATGCCCGGCTCTGACAACGCATGACCCGCCCGACCGACAAGCGTCAGCTTGGATTTGGGCCACATCTGCGCCAAGCGATAGGCAGAAACAGGTGGACAAATCATGTCATAACGACCCTGCACGATCACACCAGGAATTTTGGCAATCTTAGCCATTTGAACGGGGTGCAGAATCTGCTGATCTTCCGACAGAAAGCCGCCATTCACGAAGTAATGGTTCTCCAAACGGGCAAAAGCGCGGGCATAGTCAGCCGGGCTATCACCCGTGATGCCATCGCTTTCCATAGAGGCCAAAGCATTTTCCCAAGCGGCCCAAGCGCGGGCAAAACGGGTCTCAAGCGGAAGATCCCCTGAAAACAAGCGGCGGTGATAAGCGGCGATAAAATCACCCTGCTCATCTTCGGGGATAAGGTCAGCAAAACGTTGCCACAGATCAGGCCAAAACTTTCCAGCACCACCGCCATAAAACCAATCCAATTCAGGTTGGGTCATCAAAAACACGCCGCGCAACGTCAATGCAGCGACCCGCGCGGGATGGGCTTGGGCATAAATCAACGCCAGTGTGGCACCCCAGCTGCCACCAAATACGATCCAGCGATCAATGCCCAAGGTCACCCTGATCTGCTCAATATCTGCGACCAGATGCCAAGTGGTATTGGCCTCAACACTGGCGTGGGGGCGCGACCGGCCACAGCCGCGTTGATCAAACAAAACCACGCGAAACACGTTCGGATCAAAATACCGGCGCATCGCGGGGCTACAGCCACCACCGGGGCCGCCATGCAAAACCACGACAGGAATCCCATCAGGATTGCCAGCCTGCTCTACATAAACGCGATGCCCGTCACCCACATCCAGCACCCGTTGATCAAACGGGTCAATTGGAGGGTAAAGATGCGCACTCGCGCGCTTTTGTCCTACGACTTTATCCATAACCATCCTATATCGAGTTTCATAAGCACTGACCATAATGCGGAGCCTAAAATGTCGACCACAAACACAGTTGACCCGTCCGAGATCGCCAAGTTCGAAGCCATGGCCGCAGATTGGTGGGACCTGAATGGAAAATTCAAACCTCTGCACATGATGAACCCAGTGCGTTTGGATTATATTACCAGCCAGATTGCCACCGAATTCGGACGTGATCTGCAAGATGATGCGCCGTTCAAAGGGCTGCGAATACTGGATATCGGCTGCGGCGGCGGGCTTTTGTGCGAACCGATGGCACGGCTCGGGGCCACGATTGTGGGGGCGGACGCCGCCGAACGGAACATCCCCGTTGCCCAAATTCATGCCGCGCAATCCGGATTGGACATCGACTACCGGCACACCACGGCCGAAGCGATGGCAGAGGCAGGCGAGCAATTTGACGCAGTGCTGAATATGGAAGTGGTTGAACATGTGGCCGACCCGCAGGGGTATCTGAACGCCTGCCAGCAACTGATGAAACCCGGTGGAATCCACATCTGCTCAACGATCAACAGGAACCCAAAATCTTTTGCAATGGCCATCGTGGGGGCGGAATGGATCATGCGGTGGCTGCCCAAGGGCACGCATGAATGGAACAAGTTCATCACGCCAGATGAGTTATTCGCACTGATGGAAAATGCAGGCATGACGCCGGTTGACCGCAAGGGGTTCGTCTTCAACTTCGCGCAGTTTACGTGGTCGATCTCGGACCGAGATTTGTCGGTAAACTACGTGACGGCGGCGACAAAGCGCTCGGCATCCTGTTAATTGGTTCAGCCATTATCGGTTCTGCTATTTTTGCGGCGTTTCTTCTTAATAATGGTATCACCGGCCTGATAGAAGGTCGGCCCTACGTCGTAAGAGGCCACAGCGACGGAAGGTTCGGGCCCGGTGATGTCATTGGGTACAGCATGCAACTTCTCATCGGAGGCTTGACCACCTTTCTGCTCATCTCGTTGATGATGGGGCGATACGGTACAATGGGCCACAGCACCAATGCGCCGCGAGCTTACTCAGGCAATCCTGTTGAAAGGCTGACCGCTGAAAACCCGCGGCCCCCTGACAAATCAGCTGTTGTTTCCGATCATATCGCGGGTGATCTGCTTGCCCCCCAAATTCACATCGCCGCAGGCACAGAAGTGTCTGGTTCCGTTGTTGGGCATGAGGTCGTTGTTGAGGGCACCATACGTGGCCAAGTCTTCGCGCAATCGTTAGAGCTAAAAAGTACCTGTGTTGTCTATGGTGATATTACCCACAAAACTTTATCCTTAGAGTCGGGATGTCACTTCAAGGGCGTGATAAGGCGACATGAAGACCCCTTTGAACTACTTCCAGATGAATTGAGGACCCAATGCCGCGAAAAGGGGCTGATGTCATAGGGTCAGGTGACTACGGGTTTCTTGCATAACGCCTTAAAGCGACCGAGCTTGAAGGGTCTACTCGATATCGTTTAACTTCGTGCGCATCTCGCGCAACACAGGCAAAGCGGTGCGCACCTTATCCTCGCCCACTTTGCGGACAACATCTGCGATGACAGGAGCAATTGCAGCCAAGGCCGCATTGCGGGCAGATTCGCCAGCCGGGCTTATGGCAACCATCTTGCGACGGGCATCATCCCAATCAGGGCGGATGTGCACCCAGCCGGCCCACTCCAACTTATGAAGCGTGTTGGTCATGGCACCCCGGGTCAGGTGAAACGTTTTCGCCAATTGGGCGGGGGACCGTTCAACCCCAGTGTGGGCCAAATGATTCAACACCGAAAAATGCGACAACTCCATCCCTTTGGGCAGGACACGGGCGACACTGGCGCGGGCCAACTGGTCCACGGCTAAAATTTCACTAAAAAGTGAAACCGCCAAATTCTGCGCTGGGTCCGACATTAGGGGCCTTCAAATGGGCGATCATGGCTCAATGCTGCGATACGTTTACGGCTTTGTGCCACTTGCGCGGGGTCAAGATCAACCAAAGCGATGCCAGGATCAGTGCCCATGTCCACCAAAACTTCACCCCAAGGCGAAATCGCCATGCTGTGCCCATATGTTTTTCGAGGTTTTCCGCTGGTGGCAGAATGGGTCCCAGTTTGGGCTGCCGCCAAGACATATGACCCTGTTTCAATCGCGCGGGCCCGCAAAAGCGGCTCCCAATGGGCGGCACCTGTGACAGGGGAAAAGGCGGACGGGGTCAACAAAACCTGCGCACCGGCCTGCGCCAATGCACGATATAGATAGGCAAAACGAACATCATAACAGATGCTAAGGCCGATCTTGGCGAAAGGTGTCTCCGACACAACAGCCTGGTGCCCTGGACGATAGCCAGCAGACTCACGATAGGTCTCGGTCTCAGACACAGTCACATCAAACATGTGGATCTTGTCATAACGGGCAACGATCTGCCCCGCCGGATCGATCAGAAACGACCGGTTGGCAAAGCGGCCGTCCGGGTCATCCGTTTTCAACGCCAATGAGCCTACGGAAAGCCAGACACCATGCCGAATCGCAGCTGCACGCAGTCCGGCCAAGGTCAGGTCATCAGCCTCATGCTGCAAAACACGTGTCTGATGGGCACGATCCTGCGACACGCAATTCGTGACTTCGGGGGTCAGAACAAACCCGGCACCACGGCCAGCTGCCTCAGCGATTAGGTCCACGGTCCGGGGCAAATTTGCCTCGGGATCGTCACCCACATTTAGCTGAAGCAAAGCTGCCTTCATGCGGCCAACAGCGCATCCAACTTGCCTGCGCGCTCCAACGCCATCAGATCATCACAACCGCCGATATGTGTGCCGTCGATGAAAATCTGTGGGACTGTGCTGCCACCATTCGCGCGCTGGATCATCTCTTCGCGACGTTTGGGCTGCATCATAATGTTCACTTCGGAAAAGCTGACATCTTTCGACTTCAGCAGGCGTTTGGCCATATGGCAAAAGCCACAGGTAGGTTTGGTGTAAATCTCAACATTTGCCATTGATCGGATCCTTTTGGGCGGTGTCACCGTCGATTTAGGCATCTTTGACGACTCTTGCCAGTGTAACAATGGACACGTCTGCGGCACCCGCAGCCGTCGCAGCCTCCGCACAAGCCGCCAATGTGGCGCCTGAGGTCATGACATCATCCACCAATAGCACCGATTTGCCCGCGATCTGAGCTGTGCGGTTCGGGTTCGGCATAATCGCATCCGCCAACACGGCAAAACGCGCATCGCGGTTATGGCCCTCCAAAGCCTTTGTCTTTTTGGGGCGCAGCAAGGCATCCGCACAGACGGGGCGGTCCACCGCCTTGCCCAGCGCATGAACCAATAATGCGGCTTGATTGTACCGCCTGCGGGCCAACCTGATCCAATGAAGTGGGACTGGGACCAAGACGGTATTTTCCTTAAGCAAGGGCCGAACAACGCGGGTCATCCACATCGCAGCAGGACGGGCCAGATCGGTCCGATCCCCATGTTTCAAGGACAAAACCAGCCGACGCCCGATCCCCGTATAGATCAGCGCCGCCCGGCCACGGTACCACGGGCGGGCGATTGTCATGCAATCATCGCATTGGATCACCTCACCCCGGTCCTCACCCGGCAACGGGGTGCCGCAGGTATCGCAAATCAGCCCGCCAATGAACTTGGTTTCACGCCAACAGGACCCACACAGACCAAATTCCGCCTCCGTCGGTGCATCGCATGCGACGCATTGCGCAGGGTAGATAGCACGAATGACACTTTGCAACCGCATGAATGCGCCCTAAATGACCGGCATGGATATGCCTCAACTCACCGACCGGACCGCCCTGCAACGCAACCGTGCACGGGCGCAGCCAGACGCACTGTTTCTGCACGAAGCAGTGGCCGATGAGCTGCAAGAAAGACTGATCGAGGTTAACAGAACCTTTCATTCAATCGCGATCGTGACCGGTTTCCCGGATTTCTGGGCAGAAAAATACCCCAATGCGACAATCGTGCCTGATGACGAAACGCTAAACCTGCAAGGCGGCGGGCACGACCTGATCCTGCACACGCTCTGCCTGCACTGGGCGAATGATCCAGTCGGACAACTGGTGCAATCACGACACGCACTGAAACCGGATGGATTACTGCTTTGCACCTTCTTCGGCGGACAAACCTTACACGAACTGCGAAGCTGCTTGGCCGAGGCCGAGGTCGCCGTCACCGGCGGGCTGTCACCACGGATCGCCCCGATGGGCGAGATCCGGGATCTGGGCGGGCTGCTGCAACGGGCGGGCTTCGCACTACCAGTGGCCGACAGCATTCCATTGACAGCGAGCTACGCCAACGCATTCCACCTGATGCACGACCTGCGAAAAATGGGGGAAAACAACGCATTAAACGATAGGTCCAAAAAGCCTACACTGCGGAATGTCCTGACGGAAGCGGCAAGCATCTATGCGGATAACTTTATCAACGACGACAACCGGGTCGACGCGACGTTTGAAATCATCGCGCTCACCGGCTGGGCACCATCAGACACGCAACCAAAAGCATTGCGGCCAGGCAGCGCCAAAACGCGGCTGGCCAACGCGCTGAACACAAATGAAACGTCGTTAAATGGGTCCAAAGACTGATCTGCGACGTACCCATTTAATTACAAACCGAATAACGCTACCTAAGAGGTCATGACCATGTACGATGCACAAAGCCAAGGCGAAGGGCGCCCAGCAACATGCCCTGTACATGCCAAGTCAGATCACCCAGCGATTAAACCGGCACGGGTGGGCATTCTTTTGGCAAACCTCGGCACGCCAGATGGGACCGATTATTGGTCCATGCGGCGGTACCTGAACGAATTCCTGTCAGACAAACGGGTGGTCGATTACTCAGCTTGGATCTGGCAGCCACTCTTGCAATTGATCATCCTGACCAAACGGCCCTTTTCATCGGGGGCGGCCTATAAATCGATCTGGAACGAAGAAGACAACGAAAGCCCGCTTCTGACGATCACCAAAAAACAGACGGCCGCGATCAAGGCGCAGATGGTTGAGCGTTACGGGGATGACGTGCGTGTCGATTTCTGCATGCGCTATGGCAACCCGTCCACAAAATCCAAAGTGCGGGAAATGGTCGAAGCGGGCTGCACCAAGATCCTGTTCTTCCCGCTCTATCCGCATTACGCCGGGGCAACATCAGCCACGGCAAATGACCAATTTTTCCGGGCCCTCATGGAAGAAAAATGGCAGCCGGTGGCACGGGTGGTCGAACCCTATTTCGAAGACACCGCGTATATCGACGCGCTCGCGGAATCCATCAAAAAGGCTTATGCGGCTGCCGAAACCAAACCCGAGAAACTGGTCTGTAGCTATCACGGGGTACCTGAACGGTATCTGCACGAAGGCGATCCGTACCACTGCCAATGCCAGAAAACGACACGGCTGCTCAAGGAACGGCTGGGCTGGGAAGACACACAAATCATAACAACTTTCCAATCGAAATTCGGCCCTGAAGAATGGTTGAAACCCTACACAGTAGAAGAAGTCGCGCGGCTGGCCAAGGAAGACGGGATCAAGAACATCGCCGTTTGCGCACCCGCCTTTTCAGCCGATTGCATTGAAACGCTGGAAGAGATTAACGAAGAGATCAAAGAAAGCTTCGAAGAGGCAGGTGGTGAACATTTCACCTATATCCCATGCCTGAACGATGACGCGTCCCATATCAACGCGCTGTCTGACATCATTGATGCGAACCTGAAAGGTTGGCTCGGCTAGGGGCTACAGACAAGCGCGATCATCACCAGCGTTGTGCGAAAGGCGCTTATTTCGTCATTTCCGAAAACGCACGCTCCACTGGCTTTTGGTAGGTTCCACCCAAAGGCAACTGAGTGTCATGATCCACCTCGATCATGACGGTACGGCCAACGCGGCAGATGTTCTGGATAGATGCATGTGCAACCCAATGAGAACGATGTACCCGCATGCCGGGGTACTGCTGTAGCTGGCGTTCCAATTTTTGCATTGAGACATGCAGCAAAACTTCGCGTCGTTCAGTGACCACACGGGCATAGTGGTCCTCCATCGATATCCAACGAAGCCGCTCCCCGTTTAGGTGTGGATAACTCTGAAAGAACGCGATGCGCTCAAAATCGATGTCAGCGCCATCGGATTTCGCCGCCCGCCCTGCAAATGGCGGCATGAAACTGACAAAGCAAATTATGCCAGCGATGATGGTGACAAACAGATACAACCAAAGAAGCGCAGATATCCCAACCGGACCCCGCACCAAATTTTCAACGGCAAACACCCCCCAGGCAACAAAAAAGCTGCCGACCAACACCCCAAGTACAAAGCGCAGTATGCGCGGAACTTTATGCATTAGCCCTTGGTGATACAAAAACCCTGGCACGGTGATTTCAAAAATTACGCTGCCCAAAGCAACCATGAACGCCCAGTAAGCCGCCCGCGGAAAAAAGCAGAAATCGTGGTAGGTGCCAAAGGGCCCAAGTATTGTCAGTGCAACAAGCGCAATCCCGTCCACGCGAATTTTTCGTAGGAGCACTGCCTTGTTAAAAGACGGCAATAAATTCGTCTTCACGGGGATCTCAACCTCGTCGTGCCGACGGATCAGCTTGGGTGGGAAACGTCACTTTGTGACGCCGGAAGCGAACATATCCCGTCAGTCTTGGATTTCAAATGTCGGACCTTAGGGCAGGGTAAAAGCGGCAATTATCTGCCACTAGGCATGATTCCCATCTCGCAATGTCTTACCGGTGCCAACGCCGGGAAATGTATGTACCGATTATGTACGCCGTCTGTACGCATGTTTGCTGGTTAAAGACAGCTATGGTGGACGCGGTTAAATTTTAGGCGACTCGGGCAAAAAATGAACAAAAGAGTGGGGATTTAGCACGAAATGAGACGCAGGGGTTTGGTGTAAATTCGAACGATATCTTCGGTGACTCACGGCCACATAACAAACTGATTTTGCAACGTTCGAAACATTTAAGTATATGATTTATTTCAATAAAAAATCATGGAACGGCCATCATAAAGATGCGAATGTTTACGAACGAACGACAGCTTTTGATTGAAATTTCTGCCGCAAAACCCCTAACTTTTCTCAACTAGGCCGCATTGCAAACATATTTTAGAACAAAAAAGTAAACACTGCTTCTGAGTTCGTGAAGCGTCGATTCTGACGCATGCATCTGGTAAAAAAATGACCCTGGCCGAGACCATAAAAACGGATGGTGTTCCTACTGAGCGGAGCGAAGCGCTACCGTCAGGAACGACTCTGCTCGGTGACCAGTTCACGATTACCCGACCTCTAAGCAGCGGCGGATTTGGGATCACATATCTCGCGCAAGACAACTATTTGGAACGCAATGTCGTGATCAAGGAATGCTTTCCTGAAGCGTTCTGCCGACGCGAAGGCTTAGAGGTGCTTGTTCGGTCGCATACGCACCATGAAAAGTACCGCGCCATCGTTGAGATGTTCATGCGCGAAGCTCGCAGCATTGCAAAGATGCGTCACCCAAATATCGTTGGGGTACACCGGATTTTTGAAGACAATCAGACCGCCTACATGGTTCTGGACTTGATTGACGGCCGGGATTTGTTGAACATTATCAACGATAAGAACCAAGTTCTGACACCAAGGCAGATCACAGAAACACTGATTAAAGTTTTGGACGCGGTCGATCTTGTGCACAAACAGGACTTGCTGCACCGCGACATTTCGCCAGACAACATCCTACTTGATAAATGGGGCAGCCCGGTTCTGATCGACTTTGGTGCGGCCCGCGAAGAGGCAAGCCGTGAAACCCGTGCTTTGTCAGCTGTACTGATCGTGAAAGATGGGTACTCGCCTCAGGAATTTTACTTTGCAGGTGGCAAGCAATCGGCGTGTAGCGACCTTTATGCATTGGGCGCGACCTTCTATCATCTGATCACTGGTAAGGCCCCCGCAAACAGCCAGACCCGCATGGCAGAATTTGCAGGTAAGAACCCTGATCCTTGTGAACCGCTTGCTGGTCGTTTTGATGATTATGATCCAGCGGTTTTGGCATCCATCGACAAAGCGATGCGCATTCTTCCCAAAGATCGCACTCAATCGGCCCGTGAATGGGCAAACATGATCACTAGGAATGCCGAAAAAGCGCCCGCGCCGTTCAAACTGGAGCCGGATCAACAACTCGGGAAAACACTGACCCGGCTGGTATCAGAAACCAATGAATATGTGCGAAATTCCAAACCACTGCAGAATAAAAAGGCCCCGACTCCTGTTGCTCCGGTAGAGAAAAAGAAGTCACTCGACTGGATCGACGAATTCAACGCGGAAACGTCAAAATCATCAGGCGGGTCCCTCAGCCTACCAAAACTTGCGCGGAAAGAGAAACCTGTCCCGAAGCCAAAAAGCCGACCAACGTCGATCGAGCTTATTCCTGAAATCGCACCGCCACCGATCAATCCGCGATTCGGCCTGTTAGGTGTCGCGTTTGGAAAACTGGTCGGTCGCCGCTAACCCCAACAAAAAAGGCGCTCAGATCTGAGCGCCTTTCTTACACTATCGTAAGGCAAATTGCCTCAAATCAGCAGCACCTGCGTCCCGATATTCGCGTAGCCGTATAGCTCTGCGATTTGTTCGTTATAGAGGCCAATGCAACCGTTCGAAGACCTCCGACCGATCTTGCGCGTGTCGTGTGTCCCGTGAATTCGGTAATACTGCCAGCTCAAGTGCAAGGCATGTGTGCCCAAGGGGTTATCCGGACCCGGCCCAATAAAATCGGGCCATTCTGGGTTACGGATTTTCATCGCTGGGGTTGGCGCCCAACTTGGTCCATCTACCTTGCGCGTAATCTCGGTCCGGCCTGTCCGTGTCAGATCGTCGGTCAATGGAACGCTTGTTGGATACAGCTTGTAGGTCGATTGATCTTCAGACCAATAGTGCAAAGCCCGCGACTGGATATCGACCAGAATTGCGCCGTTGCGCAAATTGCTGAAGTAGGGTTGCCAGTCAAGCGAACGGAAGCTGGAAATGTTGCGCTGCACACCCTGCGAGATGTCGCTTTCGATTTCGGTTGAGTTGGCAGTCTGCGCGACGGCACCTGAGCCAATCATTGCAGCCGATCCTGCTAAGAAACCGCGGCGCGAAAAATCGTATTTCATTTACTTCTCCGGACTTCGTCAAAGATTCCCTTGATTATAAGCCCTAATGTGTCCGTCAGGCCACCGCAATTCAAACAATTGTCATGTGGGCTTCCGGTTCAGCGATGTGTGTTTGAAGTGTCAGTCCATTATCGCTAAGGATGACCGACCAGAGACAGGGCGAGAAGACAAATGTATCGACGCGAAATGATGTTTGGCCTAGCTGCAGTAACGCTGGCCGCCTGTGGTCAAACAAGCAACCGGGCCCTTGGGCCGGATGGTTTGCCGCTGCCCTCTGTCTACAGAATCAACGCACGTGATGCGGCCGCAGTCCAATTTCGGATGCTGGACAGCGTCAATGCCATTCGACAACGCGCCGGTGTCACGCCAGTTGAGCTTGATTCCCGCCTGAATGCCGCCGCCGCAACCCATTCTCGGGATATGTCTATTCAAAACCGCCCATGGCTGTTTGGTTCCGACGGATCAAGCCCACTTGATCGAGCCCGCCGCGTTGGTTTTCCAGGGCGACTGCTCGGGGAAAATATCTCTGAATCCTACGAAACCGAGCTGCAGACGCTCGCCGCATGGATGGGTCAGGAAGATACCCGCACTGTAATCGTTGACCCAAATGCCCGCTATATGGGGTTTTCATGGTTTCAGGAAGAAGCGGGTAAATTGTGGTGGACGCTGAACATGGGTAGCGATCCATCTATTCAGCAGGCGATCCCGACAGCGTCTTAGCTAGGCATAAATAAAGACTTTGGTTTCCGTTTGTACCATCGCGTAGATCTCATCCATCTCTTCGTTCTTCACGGCAATACAGCCCCACGTCCAATCTGGATGTCCCAGCCAAACGGGTGGGGTGCCATGAATGAAAATATCACCACCTGGGCTAACCCCAAGTTCGCGGGCGCGCGCGACGTCTGTTACATTCGGGTAGGATATACCAAGCGATAGATGAAATCTGCTTTGCGGGTTGCGTCGATCGATCCTATACGCCCCCTCGGGCGTGCGTCCGTCACCTTCTTGCACTTTGTGGCCTTCGGGGGCGAACCCCAGATCAACTGCGTATTGCCTGAGCAACGTACTATTGTGAAGCAACTGCATCGTGCGATGATGCTTGAAAATCTGAATACGCGTAACCTCTGGGCCCGTGTATTTTGGAATATTTGTTGAACATCCCGCCGCACCAAGTGCTGCGCCAATCATCATCGAACGTCTTGAAATCATTCTACTGCCTGCTGTCCCGGTCTTTGCCGTTTTGCCCGGCGTACACGAGAATTGTGGCCAAAAGTAGGAAAATAAACCGTTAACCGCTCACGTGCGCGTGAATGCTGCAACAACTTCAACGTGTGCCGACCAGCGAAACTGATCAACCGTTTGCACCCAAGGCATCGCAAAGCCTGCATCAACAAGCGATTTTGCATCCCGCGCGAAGGTCACCGGGTTGCATGACACCATCGCGATCACTGGAACATCGGATCTCGCCAACGTTTCAATCTGCGCCTCGGCACCAGCGCGCGGCGGATCGATGACGGCTGCATCGTAATGTCGCAACTCGTCCGGCTCGAGCGGCCTGCGGAACAGATCACGTACCTCGGTTGTGACTTTGCGTAGCTCATGCCCGCCACGCCACCCTCGGTCCAATGCGTCCAGCATCCCCGCTTCGCCCTCAACCGCAAGCACCTCGGCCCGTTTGGCCAATGGCAGCGTAAACGTCCCGCAGCCTGCAAAAAGGTCGACCACTCGGCTCGCCTTGGGCGTGATCTCTTCCACCACTGATAGCAGGGCCAGTTCACCGTGCTTTGTCGCCTGTAGAAAGGCCCCGGGGGGAGGCGTAACCTTGGTCCCGCCGAAATCCTGTTCGGGCGGATTAATCATGACCACAGGTTCATCGTTCCAAACCAGTCGCGACAGCCCGTGATGATTGGCTAACGCCGCCAGCTCCACACGCAATTGCGGTGTCAGCTCTTTATCCGTGCTGATCAGGATGTCTGGGCCAAGCGGGGCTTCTGTCACGATCAGGTCAATCTCGCCCTTGCGAGAACAGGCCAGCACGGTCAATGCCTCAAGCGCGGGCAGGCAAGCCGCGAGTTCATGGGTCACCAATTGGCAGTCCGGGATAGCGATCAGCGTATCTGATCCCTTGGCGTGAAAGCCTGCCATGGCACCCTTTTTGGTCCGCCTGCCGGAAAACTTCGCCCGGCGTCGTGATTGCGCAGGCGATGTTGCGATTTCGCGCAATTCCGGGGACAGCCCGCGCGCTTGCAGAGCTTTGGCCACGATATCCAGCTTCCAATCTGCCACGAAAGCATCATTGGCGTGCTGCATCGCGCACCCGCCGCAGGATTTGAAATGCCGGCAAGGGGCGGCAACCCGGTCTGCCGATGGCGTCACGATGCGAACCGTGCCGTCTTGGGCCACGTCGACCTCTTCGCCGGGCAACACACGCGGCAATAGGGATTGCCCATCAGAGGCCCGGCCAAGGCCGAGGTGCGTCAGGCTTTCGATGGTCAGCATTTATTCCGCCGCGTCTTTCACATTGATGAACCCACCTGATTGCCGGTTCCAATACCGGGCATACAGCCCACCTTGGGCCAGTAGATCGGCATGCGTTCCTTGTTCCACAACGCGCCCAGCGTCAAGAACGACGATACGGTCCATTTGGGCAAGCGTGGACAGGCGGTGGGCAATGGCAATGACGGTTTTCCCATCCATGATCTTTTCAAGCGCGCTTTGGATCGCGGCCTCAACTTCTGAATCCAGCGCGCTTGTGGCTTCATCCAGCACGAGGATCGGCGCGTCTTTCAGAATGGCGCGGGCAATCGCAATGCGTTGGCGCTGGCCACCAGACAATTTCACCCCACGCTCGCCCAGATGGGCATCATAGCCCATACGATCGTTGAAATCCTTCAGCGAAGTAATGAAATCATGGGACTCCGCTTGGGCCGCCGCGGCCTCAACCTCTTGCTGGCTGGCATCAGGTTTGCCGTAGAGAATATTGTCGCGCGCAGACCGATTGAACATTGCCGTTTCCTGCGTGACCATGCCGATTTTGCGGCGCAGGCTTTCTTGCGTGACCTGTGACACATCCTGCCCATCAATCAGAAGCCGTCCTTCTTCGGTGTCATAAAGCCGCAAAAGCAGCGCGACGAGCGTAGATTTTCCAGCACCCGACGCCCCAACCAGCCCTAGTTTCTCACCCGGCGCTATGTCAAGGGACACATCGGTTAAACCGCCCGGACCACCGCCGTAATTAAAGCTGACCTTATCAAGCGTGATGGCGCCTTTTGGCACCTCCAGCACTTTGGCGCCTGACGCATCCACCAAAGCATGAGGCGGGCTGAGTGTGCGGATCGCGTCCTCAATCTCGCCCACGTTGGAATACATGCCCATGATCGTGAAACTGACCCAGCCAGTCATTTGGGCCAAGCGCAATGATATCGCGCCTGCGGCTGCAATATCACCGGCGCTGGCCGTCCCGGTTGACCAGAAATACAATGTCATGCCCACTAAAATGACAGGCAACACCCCACCCAGCGCCATCATCGAAAACCGGAAACCCGCGGCCATCCAGCCCCAGTTGACCCCGGCGGTCCAATAATTTTGCATCGCATCAATGGCAGCACGATCCTCGTGATCGTCATGCGCAAACAGTTTGACCGTCTTGATATTGGTGATCGTATCGACGACCTGACCCGTCACCATCGCCCGCGCGGCGGCACGGTTCGTGGACCGTTTACGCACGAGCGGCATGAAAAACTTGATGATCCAGATGTAAACGGCCACCCAAACCGCCAGCAACGCCGCCGCGCGGATATCAACGGTAAAGAGCAAAAGCACAGATGCCACCACGGACGCCAGTGCAAAGGCGATCGTGTGGATCATATCGACCGCAAGTTCGGTCATCGCCCGGGCAGCCTGCATCTGCTTTTGCGAAATCCGGCCTGCAAAGTCGTTGTCAAAGAACCCGACCGCTTGCCCAATCGTATGCCGATGCAACCGCGACAAGATCAGGTTGTTCAGCGCCGGGGCCATGCCGACAGATTGCATAACACCGGACACACCAAAAACCACCGGGCGCAGGATCACAAAGAATGCCATGACACCAAGCAGCATCCACACATTGGACGAAAAGAACCCGTCAGCGCTTGATGACAAGGCGGCATCGATGACCCAACCCAGCATCACAGCCGTCATAACCTCAAGCGTGCCAGCCAGTGCTGACACAAGTCCAGCAATGCCGATTACCTTGAAGCCCCCTGTCATCGCCCAGCGCAAAAACGCCAAAAGCGTGTTTGGCGGTGGGCTATCTGCCCGGGCGAATGGGTCAATCCAGCGTTCCAATTTCATGCAATTGCCCCTTCATCTTGTCCCAGAAAGCCACCCGATTGGCGCGCCCAGAACCTGGCGTATTGTCCGTTTGCATTCAGCAGGCTGTCATGCGTTCCATCTTCGACGACCCGGCCCTGATCCATGACGATGATCCGGTCCATTTGCGCAATCGTTGACAGGCGGTGGGCGATGGCAATCACAGTTTTTCCTTCCATCATCCCGTAAAGCGTCCGCTGAATGGAGGCCTCGACTTCACTATCTAGGGCGCTGGTCGCCTCATCCAACAAAAGGATAGGGGCGTCTTTCAGAATAACCCGCGCAAGGGCGATCCGCTGCCGTTGACCGCCCGAAAGTTTGACACCGCGTTCGCCGACACGCGCGTCGTAACCCTTGTTGCCTTCGTTATCCTCTAGCCCAAGAATGAACGCATGTGCTTCGGCCTTGCGGGCCGCTTCCAACATCTGATCTTCAGACGCCTCCGGATTGCCGTACAGAATGTTCTCGCGAACTGAGCGATGCAAGAGTGCTGAGTCCTGCTGTACCATCCCAATCGCCCGGCGCAGGCTATCTTGGGTCACATGATCAATGTCTTGTCCGTCAATAAGGATCGCACCTTTCTCAGCATCGTAAAACCGCAGCAACAGTTTCACGAGCGTGGATTTCCCGGCACCTGATTGCCCGACCAGCCCCACCTTTTCACCCGCGCGGATCATCAGGTTGATGTTATCAAGACCACCCGTTTCCTTACCGTAGTGATGGGACAAGTCACGCACTTCCACCTGACCTTCCCGCAGTGTCAACGGATCAACGGTCTGATCAAGCAATTTGACCGGCTGCGCGATGGTCTGCATCCCTTCAGACACAACACCAAGCTCGCGGAAAAAGTTGCTGGTGGCCCACATGATCCAACCCGACATTGCATTCAGCCGCAACGCCAAGGTCGTCGCAACAGCCACAACACCAACTGTGGCCGTGCCCAAACCCCATAACCACATGGACCAGCCCACAACCCCAACAATCAGCAGACCGTTCAGGACCATAAGGCCCACATCCATGATTGTATAAAGGCGCATCTCTACTTGGAAAGTCTGGCGCCCTGCCTCAATCGCCTCTTTGGCGTAGTCGATTTCGCGGTCATGATGCGCAAACATCTTGACCGAGTGGATGTTGGTATAGCTATCCACAATTCGGCCCGTGATCTTACTGCGTGCGTTTGATGCGGCTTCAGAAGCGGGGCCGATCCGTTTCACCACCCAGCGGAGCAAGAATAGATATGGCCCAAGCCATAACATCAAAGGAATGACCAACCTGATATCCGCTTGACCCAAAAGGAACGCCGCCGCCACGACATAGGCTGCTGCAAAAGTCAGCGCATCAAACAGTTGGAACATCACTTCCGTCGCCGCTGACGGTGTTTGCATGATCCGGTTGGCGATTCGACCTGCAAAGTCATCCTCAAACCATCCAACAGATTGGCGCAACACATGCCTATGCGCCCGCCACCGTACCAGGGCCGAAAAATTCGGCATGATCGTGTTATTCAACAGCATGACCTGAAAGATGTGCAGCGCTGGGCGCAGCGTCAGGATGAAGACAGCAACCAAAATAAACTCGGTCCCATACCGTTCCCAAACTTGCGCGGGCGTGCCACTTGATAGCGTATCAACCAAGCGCCCAATGTAACCCAACAGCCATATTTCAACCCCCGCGATCACGATGGACGCGAGACCTGTGATCAAGAATATTCGCTTAAACGGCTCCGCATATTCGCGCAGAAACGGGTACAGCTGCTTGGGCGGCGTGTCGTTCTCCTGATACGCGGTATAGGGATCGACAAGACCTTCGAAGAATCGAAACATGGGTCTGCCTTTCGGGGTTATGCGGCAGACATAGCAAGCTTTGGATCAGAGGAAAACCAGAAGAGAAAACATGCACAGCGCCAGCGCCATAATGCGCATGAAAACCCGCCAAGTGGCTGGATTTTTCAACAAGAATGCCAGCAGTGCGCCTGCGGATGTCCAGAACAGGCAGACCCCCAGATTGAGCGTTAAGAAACTCGCGGCAAGGATCGTTACCTGCACCATCGGTGGTTGGTTCGCCACATAGGCTGTTGCGCTAAGGGCTACGGCCCAGACCTTTGGATTGACCCACTGGAAAAGAACGGCTTCGACGAACGTAAAGGGCCGGTTTTTGTCTTTTGATTGCGCCGGATCTGCCCGCCATAGGGTATAGGCCATCCGCAAGATCCAAAGGCTCGCCCCAATTTTCAAAACGAGCGTCAGCGTGGGCTGGGCTTGCAACAGCGCCCCGATCCCAAAACCAGTGATCCCTGATGTGATCCCCACCCCGATGGCCACGCCCAATATATGCGGCACAGTGCGTTTGAACCCAAAGCGTGCGCCCGAAGTCGTCAGTAGAATCACATTTGGCCCAGGTGAAAATAGCCCAAAGAAGACAAATCCAAACAGTGGAAGAAGTTCAGCCAATCAGATCGGCCTTGGTCAGTGTGAAACCTGACGCGATCCAGCGTTGCTCTGCGGATTTGAGCGCTTTGCCCAGCGCCGCGCCTTCTAAGGCTGGCATCAGATCGGCAGCTGTTAGTGGAAACGTCTGATTGGCGGCGTCCTTTATCTTCGCCACTTCAGCAAGGTCCAGTTCTTGCCCGAGTGCAGCCGCTTCAACCGCCAACCGATGCGTTCCGATATCCGCGCCGAACCGATAGGCCGCCTCGGCGTGTGACATATCACTGCCGATTTGATCCAACACCGTCACCTGCGGTTTTGACAGCCGAAACGCATCCTTTGGATTTCCGCCCAATACCGCCAAGCGTCGCAACGGTTCGGGGCGCAACCCTGCGCTTTTCTCAACATGGACCAAGACGGGCAGTATCGCAGCCGTCGCTCCGGGCAATATTTGCGCAAGACCGCCAGTGGCCGCAAACGCACTAAGAGCCGGGGCAGGGTCAGGCGCCGCGAGCAGCTTGAGAAGCTCGCTCGTGACACGCTCGACCGAAAGCTGTTGCAGCCCTTCGATGTTACTGGCGCAGGCGGCCAGACCATCAGGCTCAATCCCCGCGTCTACATCGCCGTACCAGGCGTAGAACCGAAAAAACCGCAGGATGCGCAGGTAGTCTTCCTTGATCCGCTGGTCTGCGTCTTCGATAAACCGAAACCGGCGGGCGTGCAGATCGGCCAATCCGCCAACGGGATCAATGACACGACCATCTGACCCAGCATAAAGCGCGTTCATCGTGAAATCACGCCGCAAAGCGTCTTCTGCCATCGTATCGGCGAACGCGACTGTAGCCCGTCGCCCGTCTGTGGCCACGTCACGGCGGAAGGTTGTGATCTCAAAGGGGACGTTTTCCGCAATAACAGTGACTGTTCCATGGGCAATTCCAGTGGGAATGACCTTCAGCTCAGATGCTTCGGCCAGTCCTGTCACGACGTCCGGATGGGCGTTTGTGGAAAGATCATAATCTGCAACGGGCTCATCCAACAGGGCATTGCGCACACATCCCCCAACAAACCACGCCTGATATCCGGCATCCATCAGCATCGCGCAAACGCGTTGCGCGGGTTGATCTGTCAACCAAGGTGCAGTGATCCGGGTCACGTTAATCTTTCGGTCAGTGCGCGCAGGATGCGGGCAGTTGCGCCCCAAATGTAGTAGGGACCATAAGGGACGGTATAGTAGAACCGTTTGCGACCTTGCCACATCCGACCTTCGACGTGAAACATTGCTGCGTCTGTCAGATGGGTAAGGGGCACTTCGAACACCTCACTCACCTCACCAACTTCGGGAACGGGGGTAAATTCACCCTGCACAATTCCCAAAACTGGGGTGACTTGATAGCCAGTCACCGTTTGATGCGGGGGAAGTGTTCCTATGATCTGCACGATTTCGCGGGGCAGGCCGATCTCTTCTTCCGCTTCACGCAATGCGGCATCGGTCAACGAAGCGTCATGTGGGTCCTGCTTGCCACCGGGAAAAGCGATTTGACCGGGGTGATGTTTCAGGCGGGCAGACCGTTTCGTCAGAAGCACAGTATTTGTTTCGGCACGCACAGCGATCAACACGGCGGCGGGGGTGAGTTGCCGATCAGGGATTTGAATATCGCCGTTCAAATCAAAGTCAGACGACGCGCTGCCAGATTGCGACAGCGCATCGCAAAGACGCTGATGCAGGTCAGGCACTGGCGTCCTTGGCCTCAAACCCAAGTGTTTCCGGCACAAAAGTATAGTGCGCCCCGCAGAACTGGCAGTCCGCGGTCACTGTGCCCGCTTCCGTCACCATGGTGCCAATCTCTTTTGCCGAATAGATCGACAGGCTTTGACGCACCTTGTCTTCCGAACAGCTGCATCCAAACTTGACTGTCTGCGGATCATAAACACGCGGCGCTTCTTCATGGAACAGGCGCACAAGCAATTCGGTGGGTGCGACGGTTGGGCCGATCAATTCGATCTCGTCCACGGTATCCAGCAGGGTATTCACGCGGGTCCAGTTTTCACCCTCATCCTCATCCAGAATATCGGATGCATCCAACAGGCCTTCTTCTGCGGACCCTCCTTCGCTGGCAGCAAAAGGAGAGGCCTTCGGCATATGCTGCAACATGACACCGCCAGCACGCCAATGGGTGGCTTCGCCGGGCATCTGGGATTGACCATAGGTCAATTCAAACCGGGTTGGCAGCTGCTCGGACTGGGCAAAATAGGTTTCCGCACAAGATGAAAGCGAACCACCGGCAATGGGCGTGATCCCTTGGTAGGGGGTCATCCCTTCGCCCTGATCGATCAAGATGGCAAAATACCCATTGCCCAGCTGGCTAAACGGATCTGCGGTCTCATCCAGACGTTCGGCATCATAAGACGCATAGGCGCGAATACGGGCAGGCTGACCATCTTCGGTAGGCCCGTAATAGTCGGTGGCAATCAGTCGCGCAGGGCCGGAGCCACGGACTTGCAAAGACAGCTTCCATCGCAATTTCATGGTTTGACCAATCAGCGCGGTCAGCAAGGCCATCTCGGCCACCAGACCTTCGATCATCGGAGGGTAGTTATGCTGGGACAAGACCTGCTCCAACACGCCATCCAAACGCGCCACCCGGCCACGGATGTCGCAAGCATCAAGTTGGAATGGCAGGACGGTATCGTCCCAGGCGATTTGGGTGCCGAGGCTCATGGTCTTTCCTAACAAGTTTCCAGATGGCATACCGCGCCTATATAGGCGGGGCAACCACGCGTCCAAGGGGATAAGCTATGATCAGACGGTATGGCGAGACGCCAAAAAGTGGGCAACGCTATCAGGTCCGGCATGGAGCGTATGGCGTTTTGATACGCGAAGGACAGGTTCTGCTGACATGGCAGGGCGGCATTCACAACGAATTTCAACTGCCCGGCGGTGGGATTGATCCTGGCGAAAGCCCTTTGCAAGCCCTGCATCGCGAAGTGTTTGAGGAAACCGGTTGGTCCATTGCGCGCCCGCGCAGGCTGGGGGTATTCCGGCGTTTTGCCTATATGCCGGAATACGACAAATGGGCCGAAAAGATCTGCCACATCTACCAAGCTTTCCCGGTGCGCCGATTGGGCAACCCGACCGAGCCTGACCATACAGCAATTTGGATGGGGTTGCAGGACGCCGCGACGCTCTTGTTTAACGAAGGCGACACGGCATTTTTGTCAGCCCTGCAGATGGCTGGGAAACGGTAATCGGGATTACTCGGCCGCGATTTGGGGCTGAAGCGGATAGACATTTCCGACAGGTATATGGCCTGCCGCAGCCCGGGTCGGGAAGATATCGGCAAGCCGTTCATCCAGTTGTGACAACCGGGAAGCAACGATGCTTTCTTCAACATCGATCTGGCCGGCCCATTGTTCGATCTCGCGCACATCCGTCAAAGCCTGTTCAATACGGGCTTGCTGCATCTCTGCTTCTTGCTGTCGCTGGCGCAGGAAGGTGCGGGCGCGCTCAACCTTGTCGTTTGAATAAAGGCGGGCCAATTCGCGGGATTGCTGGCTCATCTGCGCGGCAACCTCAAGGATATCTGTCTCCAGATTGCCCAATTCAGGGTGCTCGCGCAGGTATGTCAAACGCTCGCGGACCGCGTCAAATTCAGCGCTCAGCGTGAACATACCCTCGCGGTCGGCAGCGTGTGCGGCATGATAGGCACGGGTCACGTCATCCATTTTCATGTGAAACGCGCGGTGACTGGTTTCCAAACGATTGATCTTGGCGGTGGATGGCAGGACTGAGGCGAACATGATCATGATCATTGTGCCAAGGATCTGCAGGAACATACCCGCTTGTGGAATGACGGTTTCACCAAAGATTGCAGTGAATGTGAGCCAAGGGACCAAGCCCAGGGCGGAAAATGTGGTGTACACAACCGCAGCAGCTGCCAAAAAGCCGACCAAAACCAGCAGTGTGACGTTGACCAGACCAGTGATACTTTGCAATCTTTGAGCTAACATCGTCCTTTTCCTTTTCCGTTTTCTGCATCCAATATGGGAAGGTGCAGCAACAGTTTGCATGGGAAATTGGGTGTGTTGTTCCCCTGATTGACAAAATTATCATCGCACACGTTAAAAGTGTTTCCATCGGCTGATCGTTCGCTTTGCGGAAAAGCGGTTCCAAGAATGGGAGTTTGGATGCGGCCTACTTAAAAAATCAATCGATCAAGGGACGCTTTTCGATCAGATGGCCATATAGGGTCGTTAGGATACTGACCCCCAGCATCAACAAGAACCATTGGACGATCATATCTAAACCAAAACCAATGATCGGGGCACTGTCGAAAATTGGCCCGATAATCACATCTCCGACAACTCCCATCACGGTCAAAGAAACAGCGACGCCAAAGATCGTTCCCGAAAGCCCCGATGACACAGACCAAGCCTGACCAAGCGAGATTGGCTTGCCAACCGCGACAGATGGCAATGCCAGCGCGATGCGAAACCAAACGAAGGTCAGAATTGCAGCAGGCACGGTCATAATCGCCGTGAACGCAAGAGATATTCCTGTTGAAATAAAAGTCATCGGTGAAAGGCTATGCGCTACGCTGGCCGCCACAGATCCGAATACCAGCAAGAGCGGTAACGCCAACAGCATCAACAAAAGTCCATAAAGCATGCTCCGCCCAACGTAAGCCCCGATGGGGCGGTTTGACATAACCGGCAGGATGCCCGTGTATTCTTCAAGTAGGATGAAGCGGTGCCAAGACACAGCAACCCAGGCAAAGACAAAGAGCGCCAATGCAAATAATCCAAAGGTCGCGAATACGACCATGATGATTTCGGACTCACCTGGAAGCGTTGGGTCGGACATATTTTCCAGTGCATCGATGCTATCGCCCAAAAGGAAAAACACCGCAACAAATGCTGCGACTAATATCAGAAAAGGGCCAATGGACACACGCAGCGCTTGGCCAAAATTCCCTATGACCATCTGAATGGCATGTTTGATGATCTGAAATGCCATAGCTGCGCCCTCTCAATGAACGGAACAGACGTGGCACGGGGCTCCACCCCGGTCAACCGCCACATCCTTGCCCCTGCTGTCGAAAAGCGGTATCGCGCGCGTTAAGATTTAGTTGATACAAAGGCGCTGCGCATGACCGCTCCCAAAAAAGTCGTTCTGGCCTATTCCGGTGGCCTTGATACCTCAATCATTCTCAAATGGTTGCAGACAGAATATGGCTGCGAAGTTGTGACCTTCACCGCTGACCTTGGTCAGGGTGAAGAACTGGAACCGGCACGCGCCAAGGCCGAAATGATGGGTGCATCCAGCATCTATATCGAAGACCTGCGCGAAGAATTTGTCCGCGATTTCGTCTTCCCGATGTTCCGCGCCAATGCGCTTTATGAAGGCCTGTATTTGTTGGGCACATCCATCGCCCGCCCGCTGATTTCCAAGCGTTTGGTCGAAATTGCTGCCGCTGAAGGTGCTGATGCCGTGTCCCACGGTGCGACCGGTAAGGGGAATGACCAGATCCGTTTTGAGCTGGCCGCATACGCGTTGAACCCCGAGATCAAGGTCGTCGCTCCTTGGCGCGAATGGGATCTGGGCAGCCGGACCAAGCTAATTGATTTTGCTGAGAAACATCAGATTCCGATTGCCAAAGACAAACGCGGCGAAGCGCCCTTTAGCGTGGATGCGAACCTGCTGCACACATCATCTGAAGGGAAGGTTCTTGAGGACCCCGCCGAAGAGGCGCCAGAATATGTGTACCAGCGGACCGTCTCACCTGAAGAGGCGCCAGATACGCCCGAGATGGTTGAGATCACATTTGAACGCGGCGATGCTGTTGCAATCAATGGCGAGGTGATGTCGCCTGCGGCTATCCTGACTAAGCTAAACGAGCTGGGCGGCAAGCACGGCGTGGGTCGGCTTGATCTGGTCGAGAACCGCTTCATCGGCATGAAGTCCCGGGGAGTTTATGAAACCCCAGGCGGCACCGTTCTGTTGGAAGCACACCGCGGGATCGAACAGATTACGTTGGATTCCGGCGCTGGGCATCTGAAAGACAGCATCATGCCGCGCTATGCTGAGCTGATCTATAATGGTTTTTGGTTCTCGCCTGAACGCGAAATGCTGCAAGCCCTGATCGACAAGAGCCAGGAGCATGTTTCCGGTACAGTGCGCGTGAAGCTGTACAAAGGATCCTGCAACACGGTTGCCCGCTGGTCGGATCAAACGCTCTATTCCGAAGAACATGTGACGTTTGAGGATGACATGGGTGCTTATGACCAAACCGACGCACAAGGGTTCATCCAATTGAATGCACTGCGGTTGAAACTGCTGGCGGCGCGGGACAAACGCACGAAAGGCTAGCCCATGGCAACGGTGATACGGCCCATCAAGCGCGACGATGTCAGACCTTTGCATGACATCACCGTGCGGCCGGATCAGCAAAGCTTTATTGCGCCCAACGCGATGACCATTGCGCAAGCCCGTTTTGAAACCGGGGCTTACGATTTTTGCATTTGCGACGGCGACACACGTGTTGGGCTGATCGCGCTGATCGACATGGCCGAACATGACGACAGGTCAGAGATCGACGCGCCCGATGCTGGTTTTATCTGGCGGTTGTTGATCGGCACGGAATTCCAAGGGCAGGGACATGGGACCCAGGCGATCAAACTTGCCGAAGACTGGGCCCGCAACCGGGGACGGCGGGTCATGCAAATACAGGCAGTTCATACCAATGCGGCCGCGATCAAATTGTATGAAACATTGGGTTATGTGTTAACAGGGAAGATGGACGGGGACGAGGTCCAGTTAGAAAAGCTGCTTTAGCAACTGTATTCCTCAGAGCAAGTCACTACGCTGATGTAGAAAAGAACAAAAATCAAGAGTTTGCCGAGAGCACTTTGGAAAGCCGAGATTGGTGAGCAGGCGGCTTCAACTTCATCATGGGAGGACTGTCGCAGTGAGTATTTCTCGCGAACTCAAACTCCTGACAAGGCCTCGGCGAAAAATGGACTAATAGCATAAATTCAAGGAAAGAAAAAATGAAAGAAGGTACTTTGCCAAATCTCCTGATTATCGGTGTTCAGAAGGGAGGCACCACATGGCTACATAATTATCTTGGTGGTCATTCTTGCGTTGGTATGTCTGCCAAAAAAGAACTCGAGTATTTCTCGAAATATAAGCAGCCCTTACAAGAGTATAAGGCGAATTTTCAAAATATGGGGGAAAAGAAAATTGTTGGTGAATCCACACCTGGATATCTTTGGTCACCTCATGCAAGCAGCAGCGAAGTCATCTCCCGAATTCGAAAAACTTTGAAAGACGAAGTCAAAATACTTGTATCCTTGCGAGATCCCGTAGATCGAGCGATTTCAGCTTTTATGCATCATTGGAAGCAGGGACGCGTAGGAGTAGATGCATCCATCCTCACGATTGGACATGGGATTCTGGAAGCGAGTATGTACCGTGCCAGACTTGAGCCATGGATTAAAGAATTCGAAGAACATGAAATTTTCTTCATTAGAATGCAGGACTTGTTTTCCGGGTCTAATGCACTCACCGAACTTTCGAAATGGCTGAACTTAGATGTCGAGGACTTTCCAAATCTCTCTCCGCTCCATGTTGGCGCTGAAGTAATTGAAGAAGATAATTTTTTAACAATATCGGATCAGTCTTTTGACAAATTCAAACGCGGGAACGAAAAATTGACCGAAAAGCCCAAAATATATGAAAGTGAAATCCAGTATCTGTCGTCATCGCTTGCTGCTGAAATAGATTACTGCAAAAGTATATTCCCAGATGGCCTTATAAAAAGCGACTGGAAAAAATACTTCAAATAACGACCACGGTGCGATCTATTTCGGGTCAGGACCCTAAATGGCATTCTTTCGCAAAAGTGCATAGGCGTCCCAGGCTTGCACCATAAGCCCGGTCTGGTCGTCGATCTCTGGCAAAGGCCCTTCCGCCCCCGCAAAACCGTTGCTTTGGTGGACCGCATTATACCAATGCTTTGCCCATATCCCGTCTTCCGCACGCGGACCTGCAGGCCAGTGCAACATCGCCGGATCGAACGCGAGGTTAATTGCTTCGCAAAGTTTTCTGAGCATCTTTTCGGGATCGGCGCGGATGTCAGCACTGTCGATCACGATGCCACCGAGTTCATCATAAAGCCTGGCTTGGTGGGTAAACCCAATGTCCTCTAACGTCATTTGATCCCGCTTTGCACCATAGCTGGCAATCACACGGGCAGGGTGCCGGATCAGGTGGATGTTGACACAGTCGCTTGCCCAACCCAGCGGGAAGCCAACAACCATGTGATGTGGCATGTGCTTCATATAGAAATGTGGCTTTTCCGCGGGAATAGAGTCTAAACAGCCTCTGGCGACGACCATCGGATCCGTTTCATGCGCGGCGATGATTTCCTCTTTCATCGGATGATCTGCACCGGTAGCCGCGAGGTATGGGGCGTAGAACGGCTCATCCCAGACCGCGAAATCGGTGCGGTTTCCGAAGGCGTACATCATGGCCGTTGACAGGTTTCTCGGGCCGGACCACATAGCAATTCTCATCGTATGGAACCTGTACAGATGGCGTACAGAATGCGTATGTACACCACCTGTTTCATGACCGTTTCACCAAGTCTTTGTAGAGCCCCCGCAACCGCGCGGTCATTGGACCCAGCTCACCTGTACCTATCGTCCGACCGTCGATTGTGCTGACCGGAGTTTGCGCGCCGAAGGTGCCGGTCAGGAATGCCTCATCCGCGCCGTAGGTATCAACCAAGCTGAAGTTCCGTTCATACACCGGGATGTCATTGGCACGGCAGAGATCGATCACCTTTTGCCGCGTGATCCCGTTCATGCAGTAATCGCCTGTTGAGGTCCAAACCGCGCCTTTGCGTACGATGAAGAAGTTACACGCATTTGTCGTATTCACGAAACCATGCACATCAAGCATCAAGGCCTCATCCGCGCCTGCCTTTTGCGCAGCAATACAGGCAAGGATGCAATTTAGTTTGGAATGACTGTTCAGCTTGGGATCTTGGGTCATCGGCAACCCGCGTTGGTGTGGGACAGTTGCCAAAGTTATAGGTCGGGGGATTTTGGGCTGGGAATGTTCCATGATGATCACGAAGGTCGGACCGGATTGCGACAGGCTGGGGTGCTGAAAGGGTCGCGTTTTTATGCCGCGCGTAACCATGAGGCGCGCATGGGCGTTGGTGGTCATGGAATTCGCAGTTTGCGTCTCTAACAAGGCGGAAACCACCCCATTTTGGTCTGTTCCGATGTCCAGATCGATGGCTTTGGCGGCCTCAAACAACCGGTCGATGTGTTCATCCATGAAGGCCCATTTGCCATCGTAAAGTCGCAAACCCTCCCAAACGCCATCACCCAACATGAAACCACTATCGTAGACACTGACCACAGCCTGCGATTTCGGCAGGATTTGCCCGTCAACATAGATCAGGATGTCTTCGTTGCGTGCGTCTTCCTCGGCCTGATGGGTGGTTACATGTGACATCTATACCTCTTTGCCGCCTAATTTTTGCTATATGGCACCAGTTCTGAGCGAAACGTTGATTTCGTGCCGCTGAGTGCAGTAACTGGCGCCCAGCTATTTGAAAATGCAGACAGAAATTAAAGGATGCTGTCAATGACTTTGAAAACGTTGGGTGCGAAAGAAGCGCCGTTTGAATTTCGCGGAAAAACGGGTGAATGGTTTGGTATCTGGATCACCAATATCCTTTTGACGATCGTCACTTTGGGGATTTACTCCGCTTGGGCCAAAGTCCGCACTAAGAAGTACTTTTACCAAAACACATACGTGGCCGATCGCAATTTTGACTACCACGCCACGGGCATGCAGATCTTGATCGGTCGCTTGATTTTTGTGGCAGGGGTGGTCGTCTATTCGCTGCTAGCCGCGATCCCCATTGTCAATCTGGTCCTTATCATTGGCCTGCTGGCCGTGCTGCCTATCCTGTTGGTCCGTTCGATCAGATTCAATGCGGTCATGTCCAGTTGGTCGAACATCCGTTTTGGATTTGACGGCACCGCAGGCAAGGCATTCCTGGTCTTTTTTCTCTACCCGTTTCTGACAGCTTTCACCTTGTACCTAGCGATCCCATTTGCGGATCGCGCAAGACGTCGGTTTGTCACGAATAACCACCGTTTGGGCAAGTCCGCATTCGCCTTTGATAGTGGCATCGGACCGTTCTATTTGGCACTAGGGGCCGCCATCGCATGGGTATTGGTCATTTCGGTGATCTTCTTTGCCATTCTCGGTTCGACCATGACGGCATTGATGGTGAACCCTTATATCCTGGAAGATGATCCCCTCGCGGCAACGACCTTGTTGGTTGGCTTCTACGCCTACATCTTCGTGGCATTCATGCCTGCCGGGATCGTTTACCAGTCTTTTATCCGCAACACGCTATTCAACAACAGCTCGTTGGACGGGAAGCATAAATTCCATTCCGATGTTCAACCGTTGACCCTTGTCTGGATCGCGATTTCGAATGTGGTGGTGGTTGTCTTCACCTTGGGCCTGATGCTGCCATGGGCGCACATCCGGATATCGCGCTACAATGCAGCGCATACCCGGCTGATCCCCGGCGGATCGTTGGATGAATTTGTTGGTGAAATGGAAGCCCAGTCTGGCGCCTTGGGTGATGCCTATACCGATATTGAAGCCGTCGATATTGGTCTTCCAATCTAAGGGGGTGAATGGGGATGCCTGCGTCTTTTGGCCATACAAATGCTGTCATAAAAGGGCGCGCGTTTCCCCCGCTTCAGTCCCGCTTTGTGCAGGCCAAGCTACGCGTTGATGCCGAAACTGCAAAGCTCGTTGATGAGGCGGGGGCTGTTCTGACAAGCTGCCCCCGCGTTGATGTGATCATTGAACAACGCATCGGGCGGGCGCCCCGCCGCGTCACCCTGCCTGATGGCACGTTGTTTGAATCAGAGGATCACGACGAGATCGAAGATGTCTTTGGCGTCACCGCCGGCAGCTTTATCCACCGGATGGAGCGTCTGCATCCAAGGATGATTGGATTTGTTGTGGTTGCCGTGTTTTCGGTCTGGATGATCTGGCGCTATGGTCTTGATATCATGGCCGGTGTCGCCTTGGCCTTGACCCCACCGCAAGTGATTGATGCCGTGGATGCCGGTACTTTGCAGACCGTGGATTTGATCTTTGCCGAACCCACTGCCAGTACCAGTTCCGAGCAAAAGGCGGCGCAAGCGATTTTTGAAACCCTTTTGGCAACCCTTGATCCCGATGTCCGTGCTGATCACGATTTCAATCTGGAGTTTCGCGCGATGCCCGGAATGGGCCCCAATGCCTTAGCCTTGCCTGGCGGGACTGTCATCATGACAGATGAGTTGATGCGTCTGTTTCCGTCGCCAGATGTTCAAGCCGGGGTTCTTGCCCATGAGATCGGCCATGTGGTTGAACAGCATGGCATGCGTCAGCTGTATCGATCGATTGGGATTGCTGTCTTTGTTGCCTTGCTCGCAGGTGATACCGTGCCCATCGTCGAAGAAATGTTGCTGGAAGGGAATGTGCTTTTGTCCCTGTCCTTTTCCCGCAAAGCTGAAAATGAGGCCGATTCATTCGGTGTCGAACTTGCTGCCCAGGCGGGCTATGATCCCGCTGGTTTGATTCCGTTTTTTGAATGGATCGAACACGAGATAGGGGATACTGCTTCCAGTTGGCTGTCCACCCATCCCAGTAGCACCGAACGTATGCAGCGCCTCGAAGAGCTGATCACATCGCAATAAAGCATCACCCTGTTGTCATTTGAGCCGTGTATCCTGGTAGTCTACTGACCATCAGCAGACAGGAGAACGAGTGTATGTTGAACCAGTGCCTTGCCTTTATTTTTACTCTCTTTGCCATGTTTCCCATGATGGCCCGCGCCGACACCGCGATTTTTGCTGGCGGTTGTTTCTGGTGTGTTGAAAGCGATTTTGAATCCGTACCCGGCGTCAGCAGCGTGGTGTCTGGCTATACCGGTGGAACAACTGAAAACCCGACTTACCGCACCCTAAAAGGTTCTGGCCATTATGAGGCGGTGCAAATCACCTATGATCCAGATGTTGTCAGCTACGCCCGGTTGCTGCACGCGTTCTTTCGGTCTGTTGACCCAACGGATGCCGGTGGCCAGTTCTGTGATCGTGGTGACACCTATCGGACGGCAATTTTCGTGTCTAATCCAGCGGAACACGCCGCTGCCGAGGCCGCAAAGGTCACTGCCCAGCGCGATCTGGGACAGCCGATTGTCACCCCGATTTTGAATACCGCCACGTTTTACGGGGCTGAGCATATTCACCAGGACTACTATCGCGGGACGACGCTGGTCGTGACCCGGCGTGGTGTGAAAACCCAAGCTGAGGCGTATAAGTTTTATCGCGATGCATGTGGTCGCGATGATCGCGTGTTGGCCTTATGGGGTGATGCCGCCATTTTTGCGGATCACTGATAGGCTTGGACTTCTGACAAATCCGGGATCACGTCGGCCGTGCCGTGCCTTGTCACCATCAGGGCGGCTGCTTTGGTGGCCTGTCTGATGGCGTGACCCATAGGCACACCTCGATCAAGACCCGCAAGGACGTAGCCGGTAAAGGTATCGCCCGCCCCGGTCGTGTCGACCGCGTCGACCTTGTGGGCCGGGAAGTGGGCTTTTGCGCCTGTTCCGTACCAATCGGCCCCATCAGCCCCAAGCGTCACAATTACATTGCGCACAGGCAGATCTTTTGGTGACATGCCGGTTGCTTCACGCAATTGCTCGGCCTCGACCGCGTTGAGGATCAGAAAATCCAAGTGGGGCAACACCGCCTGCACACGCTCGGCGTCAAATGGGGCGGCGGCATAGGCCACATGCAACCCCATCCGTTTGCCAAGCTCTGCCGCTGTCCGTTGTAGGTTGGTTTCGTTCTGAATAACGAGCCAATCGCCGGTCTGCGCCTCAGCCATTGCGGTTTGGAGTGCCGTTTGTGGGACCTCTACATTTGCACCGGGATGCAGCATGATGGCATTCTCGCCCTGAGGGTCCACCATGATGATCGCTTGGGCCGTTTCAGTGTCTATTTCAGCGATATTGCGGGTATCAACCCCATATTCCAGCAGCCGCTGCACCGCCCAACGCCCATCGGATCCCACCGCCCCGATGTGATTCACATGCGCTGCGGCACGGGCGGCTGCCACAGACATATTCGCCCCTTTGCCACCAAGGAACATTTGCCGGTTGGTGGAGCTGAGCGTTTCACCAGGTCCCGGGATGTGTGGCACCGCATAGACAAAATCAGCGTTGATTGAACCGAGATTCCAGATTGTCATTCTAACACGCTCCACTGTTTTTGTGCTTCATCATACGTGATCCCGTTTGCATTGGTGGGTGTATCGTCGTGTGTCCAGTTCTTGGCACAAACGACGCAACAATCCTGCCAGGCACGGAATTCAGAGTTATAATACTTTTTGATCGTCCGCATAGCCGCTTTTGCAAAAGCCTTGTCATTGCCACGACGAAAGTAAGGAATTCTCAAAAACAGTGTCAAACAAGCCCATTTAGCCGACTTTGCATGCTGCGATTACGGCCATATTCAAAATGTCATTTACCGTTGAAACCGTCGAGCAGATCTGGACAGGCTTACCGATGCCCGAAAGGATTGGGCCGATCACCGTCGCACCCGCCATTTCTTGCATCAGCTTTACAGAGATCGACGCCGAGTGTCGCGCCGGTACGACAAGTACGTTGGCGGGGCCGGTCAACCGTTGGAACGGGTAGTTTTCTTGCGCTTGGGGGTTCATTGCGACATCAACGGTCATTTCGCCCTCATATTCAAAATCGACTTCGCGTGCGTCAAGGACCTTGGGTGCTTTGTGCATTTTCTCGGCCCGCTCGGATACAGGGTAGCCGAAGGTAGAAAAGGACAGGAATGCCACACGTGGCTCGAGCCCCAATTCTCGTGCGACGAAGGCCCCACGTTCCGCAATATCCGCAAGATCGCTTTCATCAGGCCATTCATGCACCAATGTGTCCGCGATGAGCACAATGCGCCCGTTGTTCAGAACTGCTGTGACCCCAACGGCCCCATCGTGCGGCTCGGCGTCGAAGACATGGTTGATAAGCTCAAGAATATGCGCCGATTTGCGCGTCGCCCCTGTAACCATGCCGTCAGCATGCCCATGCGCAAGCATAAGTGACGCAAAAACATGCCGGTCACGCGCCGCCAGCCTATGTACATCTTGCGCGTCGAACCCTTTGCGTTGCAGGCGTTTGTAGAGAAACTCTTTGTACGTTTCGAGATGTGGTGTGGTGGCAGCGTTAATGATCTCTAGCTCATCAAAGGCTTCCGCGAGACCTTCGGCAGAAAGATTTTGCTTTACGTCATCATCGCGCCCGACGATCAGCGCTTTGCCCATGCCGGACCGTTGATAAAGCACCGCAGCCCGTAGAACACGCGGGTCATCGCCCTCGGCGAAAACGAGCGTGGATTGATTGGCACGGGCCCGTGCGTTGAGACTGCGCAAGATGGACTGCGTCGGATCCATGCGTGATTTGAGGTTGAGTTCGTAGGCTTCCATATCGACGATGGGCCTGCGCGCGACACCCGTTTTCATGCCGGCCTGTGCGACAGCCGTTGGGATCCGGTGGATTAGCCTTGGATCGAAAGGCGTGGGGATGATGTAATCGCGCCCGAATGAGAGCTTTTTGCCGTAAGCCATTGCCACTTCGTCGGGTACATCTTCGCGAGCAAGGGCAGCCAGTGCTTCGGCGCAGGCGATCTTCATTTCATCATTGATCGCACGGGCATGGATATCCAACGCGCCACGGAACAGGTAGGGGAACCCCAGCACGTTGTTGACCTGATTGGGGTAATCGCTGCGCCCAGTTGCTACGATCGCGTCTTCCCGCACCGCATGTGCATCTTCGGGTGTGATTTCCGGATCGGGGTTCGCCATGGCGAAAATAACTGGGTTTTGGGCCATGTTAGACACCATTTCTTGTGTCACAGCCCCTTTGGCGCTGACCCCAAGAAAGACGTCACAATCCTTCATTGCGTCATCAAGACTGCGCGCTTTTGTATTGGCCGCATGGGCGGATTTCCATTGGTTCATGCCCTCAGTCCGGCCCTGATAAATCACCCCTTTGGTATCGCACATGATGCAATTGTCGTGTTTGGCACCCATGGATTTGAGCAACTCTAGGCAAGCGATCCCGGCAGCACCGGCACCGTTGAGGACAATCTTGACCTCATCGATCTTCTTGCCGGACAGATGCAACGCGTTCAGCAGGCCCGCGGCACAGATCACAGCCGTTCCGTGCTGGTCGTCGTGGAAGACGGGGATGTCCATCTGCTCTTTCAGCGTTTGTTCAATGATAAAGCATTCAGGTGCCTTGATGTCTTCAAGGTTTATGCCACCAAAGGTGGGGCCCATCAGGCGCACGGCTTTGATAAATTCTTCGGGGTCTTCGGTGTCCAACTCGATATCGATGGAATTGACATCAGCGAAACGTTTGAACAGGACGGATTTACCTTCCATCACAGGTTTGGAACCCAGCGCACCGAGGTTCCCTAGCCCAAGGACAGCGGTACCATTGGAAATCACCGCAACCAGATTGCCTTTGTTCGTGTAGTCATACGCCGTGGCCGGATCTTCAGCGATTTCTTCGCAAGGGATTGCCACACCGGGAGAATAAGCCAGGGACAAGTCCCGCTGTGTCGTCATCGGGACGGTGGCCTGGATTTCCCATTTGCCAGGGCTGGGCTGCATGTGAAATTGCAGCGCGTCCTCACGCGTTAGTTTTGTCTTTGGCATTGTATCCCCCCACGGTTGCACCCAAGACATAGCGGGTTCCGGGCCGCTGCCGCAACGGGTTCATTTCGGGGTTTCGCGGGTTTCATGGCCTGCTACTGTGCGCAGCACGATCCCGGGGGACGCATGAATACCACGAAAGCCACTGTAACGCCCATGATGGCGCAATATCTTGAGATCAAAGCGGCGCATCCAGATGCCCTGCTTTTTTATCGCATGGGCGATTTCTACGAGATGTTTTTTGATGATGCTGTGGCCGCAGCTGAGGCGTTGGATATCGCCCTGACAAAGCGCGGCAAGCATGAGGGTGGCGACATTCCGATGTGTGGTGTCCCGCATCATGCTGCTGAGGGGTATTTTCTGACCCTGATCCGGAAAGGATTTCGCGTTGCCGTCTGTGAACAGATGGAAAGTCCAGCTGAGGCGAAAAAGCGCGGGTATAAAGCGGTTGTAAAACGCGAGGTTGTCCGGCTGGTCACACCGGGCACATTGACCGAAGATTCTTTGCTGGATGCGCGCCGCCATAACTTTCTGGCCTCCTATGCGGTTGTTCGTGGGGAAGGGGCGCTGGCTTGGGTCGATATTTCGACTGGGGTGTTTCATGTGACCCCGTGTTCCGGTGCTGCTTTGGGTCCCGAACTCGCGCGGTTGACACCACGTGAGTTGATTGTCGTGGATGGATCTGAGGCGGATTGGGCTGGATTAGTGTCTGATTCCGGCGCCGTGCTAACCACATTGGGTGCTGCGGCCTTTGACAGTGCCGCTGGGGATCGCAGGCTTTGTGATTTGTACAAGGTTGGGTCTTTGGACGCCTTTGGTCGTTTTTCGCGGGCTGAAATTGCCGCGATGTCTGCCGTTGCCGAATACCTTGATATCACACAGAAAGGCAAATTGCCCCTATTGCGCCCACCCGTGCAAGAAGGCCAATCCGCTGCCGTTCAAATTGACGCCGCAACCCGCCGGTCGTTGGAACTGACCCACGCAATGAATGGTGGCAAACAAGGGTCGTTGTTGCATTGCATTGATCGGACGGTGACAGCAGGTGGCGCCCGTTTGTTGGAACGGCGGTTGTCGTCGCCATCCTGTGACCTGTCTGTGATAGTTGGCCGACAGGATTCTGTGGCTTTTCTGGCGGAACAGGGTCGATTATTAGAAGACATGCGCGATGCGTTGCGCGGGGTGCATGATCTGGACCGTGCCCTATCTCGGCTAGGCGTTGATCGCGGCGGTCCACGGGATATGGCGGCTATTCGCAATACGATTGCGCAGGCGGCAACGATCCCTGACGCGGATTTTCCGTATGTTTTGGCTGATGCAGCACGAGACTTGGCCGGTCACGACGCGTTGTTGGCCTTGCTGGATGATGCACTGGTTGCCGAGCCCCCAATTTTGGCGCGTGATGGTGGGTTTATTGCTCCTGGCTATGACGCCGAACTTGATGAAGCACGCAAGCTGCGTGACGAGGGCAGGTCGATTATCGCCGCGATGCAGGCCGAGTTTATTGAGTTGTCTGGCGTTTCGTCGTTGAAGATCAAACACAACAACGTGCTGGGGTACTTTATCGAGACGACCGCGACGCATGCTGAGAAAATGATGGCCGCGCCATTGAACGAAACGTTCATTCATCGGCAAACCACAGCCAATCAAGTACGCTTTACCACGGTGGAACTGTCCGAGATCGAAACCCGGATTTTGAATGCGGGCGGACGGGCCCTTGAGATCGAAAAGCGGCTCTATTCCAGCCTAAGTCAGGCGATTTTGGAGCAGGCTGGGCCGTTGGGGGCACTTGCCCGCGCTTTGGCAGAGTTTGATTTGAACGCCGCTTTGGCACATCTGGCGGTGGCAGAAAATTGGGTCAGGCCAAAGGTGGATGATAGTCGGGCCTTTGATATCCAAGGCGGCAGGCATCCGGTTGTTGAAGCCGCTTTACAGAAAGATGGTGCACCATTCATCGCGAATGATTGCGGATTAACCCAAGCGTCGATCTGGTTGCTGACTGGTCCGAACATGGCGGGTAAATCGACGTTCTTACGGCAGAATGCGTTACTGGCGATTTTGGCGCAGATGGGGAGTTTTGTGCCCGCGCGTGCAGCACATATTGGAATTGTTAGCCAGATTTTCAGTCGCGTAGGGGCGTCTGATGATCTGGCGCGTGGTCGGTCGACGTTTATGGTCGAGATGGTGGAAACTGCTGCGATTTTGAATCAGGCAGACGACCGAGCTTTGGTTATTTTGGATGAGATTGGCCGTGGCACCGCAACCTATGATGGGCTGTCGATCGCCTGGGCCACCTTGGAACACTTGCATGATGTGAACAGGTGTCGGGCTTTGTTTGCTACGCATTACCACGAGATGTCAGCACTTTCGGCAAAGCTGGCTGGGGTGGAAAACGCCACGGTCAGTGTCAAGGAGTGGGAAGGCGATGTCATCTTCCTCCATGAGGTCAAGCGTGGGACTGCAGATCGCAGTTATGGCGTTCAAGTGGCCCGTTTGGCCGGTTTACCGCCAGTCGTGGTAGAGCGTGCAAAGGTGGTGTTGGAGGCTTTGGAAAAGGGCGAACGAGAGGGTGGGTCTACGCGCAAGGCGATCATTGACGACCTGCCGTTGTTTGCTGCCACGCCTGCGCCGATATCTGTTGCTGCAAAGGAATCGGAAGTTGAAAATCGGTTGAAGGATGTTCTTCCAGACGAAATGACTCCGAAAGATGCATTGGCGTTTATCTATGAGCTTCGTGAATTGCTGTAAGATGGGTTTAAACCCATCTTACCTGATTTAACGGCCGTCCGCTCTTTGCCGACCGATCAAGATGCGGGTGTTGATGACACACCGACTTGGGCCGGACGCAAAAGCCGATCATGCAGCATGAAACCCTCGGCGGCGACCTGAATGATTTCGCCTGCTTTGGTACCTGGCACAGGTGCCTCAAACATAGCCTGATGATGCTGCGGATCGAATTTATCGCCAACTTCGGGCACGATTGGGTCAATGCCGTGCTTTTTGAAGACGCTGATCAGCTCACGCATGGTCAACTCAACACCCTCAAGCAAGGCGGCGTTGGCTTCTTTTTCGCTGTCTTCCACGGCCTGCAATGCGCGGCGCATATTGTCATAGACGGGCAGCATATCGCGGGCCAGTTTTGAACCGCCATAGTTTTCTGCCTCGCGCCGGTCTCGGTCGGCCCGTTTGCGCATGTTTTCGCTGTCAGCCAGTGCCCGCATGAATTTGTCACGGTAATCATCACGCTCGACCCGGAGGGCTTCAATCTCATCGAATGTAGCCTCGGCCTGATCAAAATCAGGCTCATCGCCTTCTGCGGCGAGTTCATCCAAAGACTGTAGTTCTTCTTCTTTCTCAGACATCAACTTTTCCTGTCATGAGCGGTCAGCAATCATCTTGCCTACCAGCTGCGCGGTGTAATTTACGATGGGCACGATACGCCCGTAGTTCAGACGTGTTGGACCAATGACGCCAACAGCGCCAATAATCTTTTTGTCGGCGTTCATATAAGGGGAAACAACCAGAGAGGAACCCGAAAGTGAGAACAATTTGTTTTCTGACCCGATAAAAATGCGAACACCGTCACCTTCTTCGGCTAAATCAAGAAATTGGGCGATATCGCGCTTGCGCTCAAGGTCGTCAAAGAGGCTGCGGATCCGTTCGAGATCGACCTCGTCTTCGCTGTCTGAAAGCAGGTTACCCCGTCCCCGAACAATCAACCGTTCCGTCGCTTCGCCTTCGTTTTCCCAAAGTGCCAGTCCGTTTTCCACCAGATCTGCGGCAAGGCTGTCAATTTCCTGACGGCGGTTCGCGATTTCCCGGGATATGACTGAGCCTAGTTCAGAGAGTGTCCGCCCTTCCGCAATTGCGTTCAGGAAATTCGCGGCTTCCCGCATCGAAGACGGTGTTTGCCCAGCAGGTGGGGTGAAAATTCGGTTTTCCACATGCCCATCTGCAAACACCAGCACGACAAGCGCTCGATCCCGCGCCAACGACACAAATTCAATATGTTTGATGGGTGCTTCATGTTTTGGCGTCAGAACAAGACTGGCGCCCTGCGTCACCCCAGAAAGCGCCTGGCCGACCTGATCCAAAACCATGCCAACATCCTGATCGTTGCTGCCTAGTGTCCGGTCGATTGTTTCACGGTCTTTCCCGTCCAAATCCCCGACTTCCAGCAGCCCGTCAACAAACATCCGGAGCCCAAGCTGGGTTGGGATACGACCTGCGCTAATATGCGGGCTGTCGAGAAGTCCAAGAAATTCGAGATCCTGCATAACATTGCGGATCGTCGCCGCACTGACCTGTTCCGACAAGCTGCGCGTTAAGGTCCGGGACCCAACAGGTGAACCGCTTTCCAGATAGCCTTCGACGACGCGCCGGAAGACTTCGCGCGAGCGATCGTTCATGTCTTCAATGTTTGGTGTCTGGTCGTTCATCGGATTCCCGGGTCGAGGCTGGGTAATTAAGAGGCTGGGCAATTAAAACGAAAGTACGCCCAGCGTCAATCGGGGTTGGATTTCATATGTGGGCAGCGTATCGGGGTGGTGCAACAAACAGGAGTGATCCCATGCGTCCATCCGGCCGTCAGACCAACGAAATGCGCACTGTGTCCATCGAAACAGGCGTTACGATGCATGCCGAAGGCTCTTGCCTGATCAAATGCGGGAATACGCATGTGTTGTGCACTGCGACGATTGACGAACGTGTGCCTCCGTTCTTGAAAAATTCCGGCTTGGGTTGGGTCACGGCCGAATATGGCATGCTGCCCCGCGCGACGAATACCCGCATGCGCCGCGAGGCCAAAAATGGTCAATCTGGCCGCACCCAAGAAATCCAGCGTTTGATCGGCCGCTCATTGCGCGCGGGCGTTGACCGTGTGGCCTTAGGTGAGCGGCAGATTGTCGTCGATTGTGACGTCATCCAAGCTGATGGTGGCACCCGGTGTGCATCAATCACCGGCGGTTGGGTTGCTTTGAAGCTGGCTGTGCAGAAGCTGATGAAAGCCGGTGATGTGATTACTGATCCGCTTGTTGATCCAGTCGCTGCGATTTCTTGCGGGATTTATGCGGGCCAGGAAGTGCTGGATCTGGATTATCCTGAGGACAGCGAAGCGGGTGTCGATGGGAATTTTGTCATGACCAGCGGCAAGTTGATCGAAGTGCAGATGTCTGCGGAAGGTTCCGTGTTTAGCCGTGCCCAGATGGATGGGCTGTTGGATCTGGCTGAAAAGGGTGTTGCTGAGCTGACCGCAGCTCAATTGGCGGCCGTCGCCTGATGCGTAAGTTCGACGGTGATCAACTGGTTATTGCGACCCATAATGCCGGTAAGCTTGAGGAGATGGTGGATTTGCTGTCGCCTTTCGGCGTGAAATTGTCGTCGAACGCTGATCATGGATTGCCTGAGCCTGAAGAAACCGAAACTACCTTTGTCGGCAACGCCCGCATCAAAGCCCATGCGGCTGTGAAAGCTACAGGGTTACCGTGCCTTGCGGACGATAGTGGGATCGAGGTGGATGGGCTGAATGGCGCGCCCGGTGTGTACACCGCAGATTGGGCGGAGACGCCGAATGGACGTGACTTTAAGATGGCTATGGAACGGACTTGGGCCGCGTTAGAGACTGTTTCGGCCCCATTTCCGCGCACAGCCCGATTTTGCTGCACGATGGTTTTAGCCTGGCCCGATGGGCATGATGAGGTCTTTGCGGGCGTCATGCCGGGCCAGATTGTTTGGCCAATGCGTGGTGATCAAGGCCATGGATATGATCCAATTTTTCAGCCAGATGGGCACGATGTCACGTTTGGTGAAATGGATCGCTGGGAAAAAAACAAGATCAGCCATCGTGCAGATGCGGTAGCCAAATTGGTCGCGGGTTGCTTTGCCTGAAGATTGGGAACACGGGGGTTTTGGCCTCTATATCCATTGGCCATTCTGTCAGGCGAAGTGCCCTTATTGCGATTTTAACAGCCATGTCGTGGCGCAAATTGATCAGAAGGCATGGCAAGCGGCCTATCTGAGTGAAATTGCGCGTGTTGGGTCCGAGACACAGGGGCGCATCCTAAGGTCTGTGTTTTTTGGCGGTGGCACCCCAAGTATGATGGACGCGTCAGTCGTTGACGCCATTCTAACGAAAGTCCGCGCAACATGGAGCTGCGCAAACGATATTGAAATCACTTTAGAAGCTAACCCAACGTCCGTTGAAGCGGAGCGGTTTTCTGGGTACCGCGATGCAGGCGTAAATCGGGTCTCTATGGGGATTCAGGCGTTGAACGACGCCGATTTGAGAGCATTGGGCCGATTGCACACAGCGGGTGAAGCATTTGCCGCTTTTGATATCGCTCGGGACGTGTTTGAACGGGTCAGTTTTGATCTGATTTATGCGCGACAAGGCCAATCCTTGGACACGTGGCGCGCTGAGTTACATCATGCGCTTTCCATGGCGATTGATCACCTGTCGTTATATCAATTGACCATCGAAGAAGGGACCGCATTTGGCGATCGTTACGCCGCAGGCAAGTTGCGCGGTTTGCCCGACGATGATGCCGCCGCAGACATGTATGCGTTGACGCAGGATGTTTGTGGGGCAGCTGGATTCACGGGGTACGAAGTTTCAAATCACGCCAAACCAGGGTATGAGAGTCTGCATAATCAGATTTATTGGCGGTATGGTGACTATGCTGGGATTGGACCGGGCGCGCATGGCCGGGTCACCGTTGGCGGGCAGCGGTTTGCAACCGAGGCACCTATGGGGCCGGCGGCTTGGTTGGCGCAAGTAAATAAGACTGGATCAGGCGAAACTGATCGTGCTTGGTTGAGCACTGATGATCAGATGTCTGAGTTCCTCTTGATGGGACTGCGGCTGACAGAAGGTGTGGATCTTGGACGGATTCCACAGCCTCAATATGATAAAATTAATATTAAAATCAAAGCATTAGAAGATATGGGCATGATTGAGAAGAACGGTGGACAGCTTTATCTGACGCCGCAAGGTCGCCCTGTTTTAAATGCGGTGCTGCGTGAATTATTGATGGATTAACCACCGGATAACGCGCGGAGAAGATCGTCTAATTGGTCCAATGATTTGTAGGAAATAGCAAGCTTGCCACCGTCTTCCCCTGGCTTGTGATCGATTGCGACTTTCATACCCAAGCTTGCGGTCAATTCGTTCTCAATCTGCACTGTGTCCGCATCCTTTTGCGTTGGCGTTCCTGGAACAGGGCGTTTTTTGATCGCGGGGCCTTGCTTGGCCAGTTTTTCGGTTTCGCGGACAGAAAGCTTGCGTTGAATCACTTCGCGGGCCAACTGCAGTGCCCGATCATGTCCAATCAGCGCACGCGCATGCCCGGCGGACAGGGCCCCTGAGACGAGGTAGCCTTGGATTTCATCAGGCAAAGAGAGCAGCCGCATCACATTGGCGATGTGGCTGCGGCTTTTACCGAGGGCGGTTGCCAGTTTTTCCTGCGTATGTCCGAAACGATCCATCAGTTGCCGGTAGCCTGCGGCCTCATCCACTGGATTTAGATCGGCGCGCTGGATGTTTTCGATAATAGCGATTTCTAGGACTTCGGTATCGTCGTAACTGCGAACCAGAACAGGCATCTCATGGAGCTTCGCCATTTGGGCAGCGCGCCACCGCCGTTCACCGGCGACGATTTCAAAGGCGTCTGGTTCATTTGGTGCCGGGCGGACGATGATCGGCTGAATGATTCCTTTTTCCGAAATAGACGTCGCAAGTTCCTGCAAAGCATCGTCAGCAAAAGTGCGACGCGGCTGGTCAGGGTTTGGATTGATCTGTTCGATCGGGACAAGAAGATCAGGGCGTTTTGGGGCAGCGTCTGCTTCGGTATCTTGTGCAACATCAGACATGAGCGCTGATAGGCCACGGCCCAATCCACGTGTCTTATTAGGTTTCTTCGCCATGATCTATGACCTTGATTTATTTGAATTAACTATGACTTCTTTCGCCAAAGACCGGTAGGCGGCACTGCCCTTGGAACTACTGTCATAATTGAGAACTGGAACAGCAAACGACGGCGCCTCGCTTATCCGTACGTTACGGGGAATCACCGTCTTAAAGACCATATCACCCATGTTTTCGCGGGCGTCATCTTCGACCTGCAAAGAGAGGTTATTGCGGCGGTCGTACATCGTCAGAACGATGCCTTCAATCCGCAGCTCAGGATTCGCAGTCTGACGAACGTCTCGCACGGTGAGAATTAACTGAGATAGACCTTCGAGTGCAAAAAACTCACTCTGAAGCGGGACCAGAATTGAGTGGGCGGCAACCATCGCGTTGACTGTCAATATGTTGAGAGATGGCGGACAGTCTATCAAGATGTAGTCGTAATTCGGTGTCTCTTTCGGAAGATTTCGTAGGACCTCACGTAGGAGGAAGCTCCGTTTTTCATTGTCGATCAATTCGATGTCAGCAGAGCTGAGATCGGTGGTGGCCGGGATGATAGACAGGTTCGGAATCGTTGTGGCTTGTGTGGCTGCTGAAACTGTCACATCACCTGATAGAAGGTCATATGTTGTGGTTTCTCGCATACTTTGTTCAATACCTAGGCCGGTTGAAGCATTCCCTTGTGGATCAAGATCGATCAGAAGGACCTTCTTCTTCCGCTCTGCCAAAGCTGCACCTAGATTGATCGTCGTAGTTGTCTTACCCACGCCGCCTTTTTGGTTCGCAATCGCAATGACTTTGGGGCCGTTTGAAGATGATTTAGCCGGCACGAGATATCCTTTGAATGACGAGGAGTCGGGCGGCAGGATCGGTGAAACTGGCATGTTCTTCAAGGTCAAACTGCCAATTCCGGCGCGCTTGTGCTATCTCTTCCTGAGCACGTTTACCTTTATGGAGTAGGCAACAACCATCGCTTTTGAGATGCCTGATGGTTAGTGGAAGGAGGTCAGATAGTGTGGTTAACGCACGCGCAGATACTACATCTGCGTCCATCGGTTTAGCTTCTTCGATCCTTTGTGCCACGACTTCTAATTTCAATCCGAGCTCACGCGCCGCGGTTCGCAGGAAAGCCGCCTTCCTTTGATCGCTTTCGATGAGTATGAAGTTGGCATTGGGACGTTGTGTTTTTGCATAGATTGCCATGATCACGCCAGGAAAACCGCCGCCGCTCCCTATATCGACCCAAAGATCAAAGGATTCGGGTGCATATTGATAAAGCTGAGCGGAATCAACAATGTGCCGGTCCCATAGATCAGCGATCGTGCTGGGTGCGATGAGGTTTATTTTTGTAGTCCATTTACGCACGAGATCGCCAAACTGGACCAGATCATCATATGTTTCACGTGAAACATCCCTCCCAGCGACACTAAATTCCATCTCAAGTACCAGTCGCTTCGTGTTCTTGCCGTTTGATCGCGCTGATCACAAGCATAAGCGCGGCTGGTGTCATCCCTTCGATCCGGCTGGCGTGTGCAATACTGCTGGGACGGACCTTCCTTAACTTGGCAACGAGCTCATTTGAGAGCCCACCAACTGATCCATAATCCAGATCATCAGGGATCCGCTGTTTTTCATCACGTTCCATTGCAGCAATGTCGCGGGCTTGTCGTGCGATATAGTGCGCATAGAGGGCATCATTCTTGATTTGGCTTCTGATATTCAGCGCAATATCAGTGACATAGGGTACGGATTGCTCCAACTGCTCGAAACCAAAATCGGTCAGTGATAGTGCATCAAGTGCAGACCGTCGGGGTCCGTCCGCGTTCAGGTTTGCGCCAAGCGCTGCTATCTCACGCGCGCTTAGAGAAATTTGGCTAAGTGTTTGTTTTGCCTTGTCTATATCATCCATTTTTCGAGAGAAGGACTGCCACCGGGTGTCACCCACACATCCCATCTGTCGCCCTAGTTCAGTCAATCGTTGATCTGCATTGTCCGCCCGTAACGACAATCTGAACTCGGCCCGTGACGTGAACATTCTATAGGGTTCCGACACACCACGGGTAATCAAGTCATCGATCATCACCCCAATATAGGATTCCCGTCGGCTGAAATGTATCGCGTCGGACCCGACCGCAAAGGCGGCGGCATTCAGCCCCGCGACAAGACCTTGTGCCGCCGCTTCTTCGTATCCTGTCGTACCGTTGATTTGACCCGCAAGATATAGACCCGGCACATCGCGCAATTCGAGCGTTTCTTTGAGTGCCCGAGGATCAACATAGTCATACTCAATTGCATAACCTGGTTGCAAAATCTTAGCGTTTTCAAGCCCATAGATCGACTGGACATAGTTATTCTGCACATCCGTAGGCAATGATGTTGAGATTCCATTTGGATAAACGGTGTGGTCGCTAAGCCCTTCTGGTTCTAGAAATATCTGATGCGAAGGTTTGTCTGCAAATCGAACGATCTTATCCTCGATTGACGGACAATACCGTGGTCCAATGCCATCAATTTGCCCGCCATACATGGCAGATCTGTCTAGGTTGGATCGGATGATATCGTGCGTTTGCGCATTTGTATGTGTGATTCCACAGTCGATTTGTCGTGCGAAAGGCTTGTCCGACAAGAAAGAGAACAGGACCGGATCTTGATCACTAGGCTGCTTTTCCAACAGGTCCCAAGATATAGTGCGCCCGTCAAGTCTTGGGGGTGTCCCGGTTTTTAGCCGCCCCAATGGCAAGCCGAAGCTATCAAGTCGTTCCGCCATCTTAACAGCGGGCTTATCCCCCATCCGTCCGCCAGGATGAGATACATCACCAATATGGATTACCCCGCGCAGGAAGGTCCCTGTGGTCAGGATAACGCCATTCGCAGAGATATTTGTCCCGTCTGCCAAGGTGACACCGTTCACCCGGTGATCGTCCATCGTCAGGTCGATCACTTCACCTTCGATGATGTCGAGGTTTGCAAGCTGAGCAAGCTCTGCTTGCATCTCAGACCGATAGATGGACCTGTCCGATTGGGCGCGGGGACCCTGTACAGCAGGCCCTTTCTTCCGATTCAGAAGCCTGAACTGAATACCGGCCTTATCCGCCACCCGCGCCATAACACCGTCCAACGCGTCAATTTCACGTACCAAGTGCCCTTTCCCCAACCCACCAATCGCAGGATTGCAGGACATTGCACCGATAGAACTATGGCTGAGTGTGATGAGTGCGGTACGGCTTCCCATGCGCGCGGCCGCATGCGCCGCTTCTGCACCGGCATGACCTCCGCCAATCACGACAACATCATAATCGTCATGTTTCACGTGAAACACTCCTTACTTACCAATGCAAAAGCTTGAGAAAATCTCATCAAGCACATGTTCTACATCAACTCTGCCAACAAGGCTATCCACCGCCCGGATGGCAGATCGTAGCTCTTCTGCGATCAAATCAGTTATGCCACTTTCATCTGCCAACATAACCTGTGCTGCATCCAGGTAATCCAAAGCCTGCTGCATCGCAAACCTATGCCGTTCACGCATTGCTACACCAATAGACGCAACTTTTTCCTCTAGGATATCACTTATCATTCGGATCAGTTGATCAACACCTTCACCTGTCTTACCAGAAATGCCAAACTCTGACCCGGTCGAGGTATCGGATTTGGCCTGAACAAAAACATCCCCTCTCGCTGCATCTTGCTGCTTATCACCCACGTCGAGCATCATATGAACACGGATATCTGCCTTTTCGGCCCTCTCCTTTGCCCTTTCAACACCAATGCCTTCCACCACATCGTCTGTTTCCCGCAGGCCAGCTGTGTCCAAGACCGTCACAGGGATACCGTCCAAATCCAGACGTACCTCGATCACATCGCGTGTGGTTCCAGCTATCTCTGACGTAATTGCCACCTCACGGCCAGCAAGCCGGTTCAGCAAAGTTGATTTCCCGACATTTGGCGCACCGATAATTGCCACTTCAAAACCGTCCCGGACCCGTTCAGCGACACCTACCCCGGCAACTTCTTTCTGCATCTCCAGCGTCACCGACGTGAGTAATTCGATCACCTCAGGTGACACATCGACAGGAACTTCTTCATCCGCAAAATCGATCGTCGCTTCCAACAACGCCGCTGCTCGAATGAGCATTGATCGCCATCGTTCAGCGACCTCACCCAGCGCCCCTGAGAAAACTCGCAGTGCCTGCTTACGTTGGCTTTCTGTTTCTGCATCAATCAGATCCGCCAGCCCTTCGACCTGCGCCAAGTCCAACCGGCCATTTTCCAACGCTCGTCTTGTGAATTCGCCGGCCTCTGCTTGCCGCAAGTTCGGATCATCCCCCAGCACCCGTAGCACCGCCGCAATAATTGCTGGGCTACCATGCAAATGCAGTTCGACCACATCTTCCCCGGTAAAGCTGTGTCCGCTTGGAAAGTGCAGCACGAGCGCCTCATCCAGCAGCAGCCCATTTGGGTCCATCAGTCTTCGGACCCCACGCGACTCAGGCACATCACCCATCAGCCGACCCGCGCCTTGCACCGCCAATTCGCCAGATATTCTGATAACAGCAATGCCAGCACGTCCACGTGCTGTCGCTAAGGAAAAGACCGTGTTCAAGAGTATAACCTATTGTTTAAGAACAATAAATTAGGTGTTCATTGAGTCGAAGAAATCCGAGTTTGTTTTCGTCTGCTTCAATTTCCCTATCAGGAATTCAATTGCGTCTGTCGTCCCCATTGGGTTCAAAATCCGCCGCAGCACATAGGTTTTCGCAAGATCACCTTTTTCGACCAGCAGCTCTTCTTTCCGCGTCCCGGACTTCAGAATATCCATCGCCGGGAAGACCCGTTTGTCCGCAACTTTCCGATCCAGTACGATTTCGCTGTTACCCGTTCCTTTGAATTCTTCAAAGATCACTTCATCCATCCGCGATCCCGTATCGATCAAAGCTGTCGCGATGATTGTCAGAGACCCACCTTCTTCAATGTTCCGCGCTGCCCCAAAGAACCGCTTTGGACGCTGCAACGCATTCGCGTCGACCCCACCTGTCAGGACCTTACCCGACGACGGTACAGTCGTGTTGAATGCCCGTCCGAGCCGCGTGATCGAATCCAGTAGGATCACCACATCCCGCTTGTGTTCAACCAGTCGCTTCGCCTTTTCGATCACCATCTCAGATACAGCCACGTGCCGTGTTGCTGGTTCGTCAAAAGTTGACGACACTACCTCACCCTTCACCGACCGCTGCATGTCCGTCACTTCTTCTGGCCGTTCATCGATCAGCAAGACGATCAGGTAACATTCCGGATGGTTCTTTTCGATAGAGTTCGCGATGTTTTGCAGAAGTACCGTCTTACCCGTCCGTGGCGGTGCCACGATCAGTGACCGCTGCCCTTTCCCGATCGGCGACACGAGGTCAATGATCCGTGCCGATCTGTCTTTGATCGTCGGATCCTCTACTTCCATGTTCAGCCGCTCGTCTGGATAAAGCGGTGTCAGGTTATCAAACGCAACCTTGTGCTTGGCTTTCTCTGGCTCTTCGAAATTGATCTTTTCAACAGACGTCAGTGCAAAGTAACGTTCATTGTCGTTAGGCTCTTTCATCACGCCTTCGACAGTGTCACCCGTCCGCAACGAATGCTTCCGGATCATATCTGGTGAGACATAGATATCATCTGGACCTGGCAAATAGTTTGCTTCTGGAGATCGCAGAAAACCAAACCCATCCTGCAGAACTTCCAGAACACCGTCCCCACCGATCACCCATTCTTCGTCGGCCCGTTCTTTCAGGATCGCGAACATCATGTCGCCTTTACGCATTGTTGATGCGTTCTCAATCTCAAGCTCTTCAGCGAGCGACAGAAGATCTTTGGGGCTTTGTGCTTTGAGGTCAGCCAGATTCAGTCGATGTATGGACATAACAGGTTCCAGGGGCTCAACAAATGTCGCCCTACGTTTGTGTTTACATGGAAATGCGTTTTCCCGGACGGGAAGCAGTCAGAGATTTAGGCAAACTTACTGTCTAAGTCAAGATTTTAGAAGGGACGTACAATCACAGCCACCACGATCAAGATCATCAGCACTGTTGGCACCTCGTTAAACAGCCGATAGGTCCTACCGGATCGTGTGTTCTGTCCAGCCGCAAATTCCTTTCGGCGCGCACTCATCCATCCATGCGCACCTGACATCAAGACAACAGACACGATCTTAACCCAAGCCCAAACCGATCCCCAGTCAAATGCTCCCAAACCGATCATGATCAGCCCGGCGATCCAAGCCACTATCATCGCTGGTGTCATGATCACTCGCAGGAGCTTTTCTTCCATGATCTGAAATGTTGCATCCAGCTCTGATCCGACTGTCGCCCGCTCAGCGTGATACACAAACAACCTTGGCAAATAGAACAATCCCGCCATCCAAGCGATTACGGCCATGATATGCAGTGCCTTAATCCAATCATAGTAAGCCGCAAGCGTATCCATTCTCTTTGTCCTTCTCAGGTCTGCTCTTCCTTAATAAATATAGAAAGAAAGAAAAGATGATGTAGTTATATGTGACGCTATTTTCTGGGGGTAATTTTCTATCCGCAGAGTTATCCCGAAAACAAGACCTTGATGCTGCCATCCAATGCCACGCGTAGAGATATTTTTTTTCTTTATTATTCAAATGTTTAAGTGCATGATAGGGTCCGCAGGTTAACTCTTGTCCTGCTTTCAGACCTATAATTTTCAAATCTTATCCCCATCCAGTATTTATCCTTACCCACGGTGGAAAACTGTTGGATCAATGTGCTAGAACACGGCGGTTACTAACACCGTCTCACCGACAGCTTTAAGACACACAGGTGGTCCTCACACATGCACATGGTTTTTCCTACAGGTTATCCACATGGCTGAACCTGTTATCCTAGCATCCGGTTCTGAAATTCGTGCAACGCTACTGCGCAATGCGGCGATCGATTTTGAAGTTGTTGTGGCCCGCGTTGATGAAGAGACCGTAAAGCAGTCCCTGCAAAGTGAACAGGCCAGTCCACGCGATATCGCCGATGCCTTGGCCGAGCTTAAGGCCCAGCGCGTGTCTGCGAAACATCCCGATGCGCTTGTCATTGGCTGCGATCAAGTCTTGGCCTTTGATCAAACCATGTTTTCCAAACCTACGTCTCAAGATGAAGCTTTGGCCCAGCTAAAAACACTGCGTGGTCAAAAACATCAGCTATTTTCTGCTGCGGTCATCTATCAGCATGGCAAGCCACTTTGGCGTCACGTTGGAGTTGTTCGTCTGTTCATGCATAATGTGTCGGATGATTATCTAGAGGATTACGTTGCCCGAAATTGGGGCAGTATCCAGCACGCCGTCGGTGCATATAAGCTGGAAGAGGAAGGAGTGCGACTTTTTGCACGCATTGAAGGAGATCATTTCAATGTTTTGGGCTTACCTCTCCTCGAGCTCTTGTCATATCTCGCACTTCGCGGAACAATTGCTTCATGACAGATTTTCCAAAGGCTGGTGTGATTGGTAACCCGATTGCCCATTCACTTTCTCCAAAACTTCACAACTATTGGTTGAAGAGATACGGGTTGTCGGGGAGTTACACCGCTTTGCAGGTGACAGACGACAATTTGGAAACGACAATCCGCGCTTTGCCCGATAAGGGTTTTATTGGTGCGAATGTCACTATTCCCCACAAAGTATCCGTCTTGCAGTTTGCCCATCATGTCACTGATCGCGCAACCTTGATTGGTGCAGCAAATACGCTGATTTTCAAAGAAGATGGCCGCATTTTTGCTGACAATACGGATGGCTACGGGTTTCTGGCAAATCTCAAACAAGGTGCCCCAAATTGGGACCCTAAATCTGGCCCCGCCGCCATCTTTGGCGCCGGTGGTGCTGCCCGAGCCATTATTGTTGCTTTGGCCGACGCCGGTGTCCCCGAAATCCTGCTATCCAACCGGACGCGTCCAAAAGCTGAGGCTTTACGTGCCGAATTCGGTGCCCGCATTCGCGTCATTGACTGGGTTCAAGCCGGCACGATGTTGGTCGATGCCAATATCGTCATTAATACGACGTCTCTGGGCATGAAGGGTGCACAGGAACTTAAGGTTCCTTTGGATGATCTGCGTTCAGATGCTGTTGTCACTGATATTGTTTACACACCACTGCGCACGCCGTTCTTGGTCGCTGCAGAACAACACGGCTGTACCACAGTTGATGGTCTAGGCATGTTGTTGCACCAAGGCGTACCAGGTTTTGAGCGCTGGTTTGGCACCAGACCTGAAGTTGATGAAGATACCAGACGGGCCGTTTTGGCATGACCCATCTATTGGGCCTTACTGGGTCGATTGGTATGGGCAAATCCACCACAGCGACGATGTTTCAAGATCTCGGCGTTCCTGTTTGGGATGCGGATGCTGCTGTTCATCGCCTTTATGCAAAGGGTGGGGCAGCGGTGCAGCCACTTTCTGCTGAATTTCCGGTTGCTATCGAAGATGGGGTCGTTTCACGTCAGAAATTGAAGCAAATCATAGCTACTGATCCTGATGCGTTGACCCGCATTGAGAAAATTGTGCATCCCCTTGTCGCCCAAGATCGCGCTGCTTTCAAAGTGGCACATAACAACCCACTTTTGGTTTTTGACATACCACTCTTGTTTGAAACCAATGCTGATACCTGGCTGTCATCAGTTTTGGTGGTTTCTGTCCCGCCAGAGGTCCAAAGGGCCCGCGTTTTGGGACGCCCTGGCATGACAGAACAGCAGCTTGACGCAATTCTAGCGCGTCAGATGCCTGATGCTGAAAAACGTACCCGTGCCGATCACATCATCGAAACCTTAAATCTGGACGATACCCGGGCTGCCGTGCGAGACTTGATCATCACATTATCGGGGCTAAAAGATGCGTGAAATTGTTCTTGATACCGAGACCACAGGGTTTGAACCGGGTGAGGGCGATCGGATCGTCGAAATTGGTGCCGTTGAACTGATGGGCCACGTCCCAACGGGCCGTACCTATCATCAGTATATCAACCCCCAACGATCAATGCCTGCTGAAGCATTTGCGGTGCATGGGATCGGACCTGATTTGCTTGAACCGCCACACGATCCAAAACCAGGTCAAGAAACCCTGAAAGACAAGCCTGTTTTCAAAGATATTGCCGCAGATTTTGTCGCATTCGTCGGTGATGCCAAGCTGGTCATCCATAACGCTGCTTTTGATATGAAGTTCCTGAATGCCGAGCTTGGTTGGCTCAACATGCCATTGCTGCCGATGGATCAGTCCTTGGATACGCTTGCTATCGCGCGTCGTCGCTTTCCTGGTTCGCCAGCATCACTGGATGCGTTATGCCGTCGTTTTGCGATCGATAACACGGCGCGTACATTGCACGGCGCGTTGCTAGATAGTGAAATTCTCGCGGAGGTTTACCTAGAGCTGATCGGTGGGCGCCAACCTGACTTTGGATTGTCAGCTGCGACCGGATCTCATCAGAATAAAGGTGCGGCGGATGATTGGCGTCCGATGCCGCGCCCTACAGCGCTTGCGTCAAAACTGACCGAAGAAGAAGCCGCCGCCCATGCCAAATTTGTTGGGGCTTTGGGCGACGGTGCTGTTTGGAAAAAATTCGCTTAGTTGACCTTGGCCTTTTCCGCCTCGGCGCGTCGGGCCAATTCGGTCCGGTACAATGACAAGAAGTCGATTGTTTCGAGGTTCAGTGGTGGGAAACCTCCGTCGCGCGTCACATCGCTGACGATCCGGCGCAGGAAGGGGAATGTCATGCGCGGGCATTCGATCAGCAGGTAAGGGTGCATCTGCTCTTCTGGCACACCTTCAACAAGGAAAACGCCTGCATATTCAACTTCGAGGACAAAGAGCGGTTCGCCTTTGTCTTTGGTTTTGCTGGTGATGTTCAGCTTGGTGATCACCTCAAACTGGTTGTCCGCTGAACGCTTACGTGCATCAAGGTTGACCTGCACCTGAATTTCGGGCTGAGCGTCTCCGCTGACGCCCTTTTGTGCAAGAATGTTTTCAAAAGACATGTCGCGGATGTATTGCGCCATAATCCGGCTGGTGACTTGAGGCGTTTGGGCGGGCTGAGCGCCGTTTTCGGGTGTATCGGACATCGGGAACTGCTCCAGTGAATAAGGTTCGCGTGTTCCTATCAGGCTGTTTACCAAGGCTCAATGCCGGGTCCAGCCAGACGGGCTATGTGTCGGCTTTTTATCGCGGGTCACGTCCTCAAACTCGGCATCGATGATGTTGTCGTCTGGTTTGTTTGCTGTCGGTTGACCCGCCGGGCCCGCCCCCATCTGGAAGCTTTTGACTTTCACCCGTTCCCGTCCCCAAACATAGGCAGCCCGTCGGACCCCGGGGATTAGAAACGAAAGCCCTACAGCGTCTGTGAAAAAACCCGGCGTCAAAAGTAGAGCCCCCGCGAACAAGATCATCGCCCCGTTGGCCAAAGGTTCAGTCGGGTCTTTGAGATCAGAGAATGACTGCCGTAGCTTTCCGAGTTCGCGCAACCCTTGGTTCCGCACCAGATAGGACCCGACAATCGCCGTTGCTAATACGATCAATAATGTCCACCAAATACCAATAAACCCGCCGACCCGGATGAACAGGGCGATTTCGATCATCGGGACCGCTATAAAAGCGAAGAACAGCCACATCGTTTGTACCTTTCGTAACTTGTTCGGGGCTAAGGTGGACTTGGCGCTACCCCTGACCTACATAGGGAACGATTGGGTGTGTTTCCATGCCTTCCCTTGAACGAGGTCCTGATGAACTCTCCGCTTATCCAGCTTTTGGTGCTTGCAGGCATCGCCGTTTTCCTGATTTTGCGGCTTCGCGGCGTTCTTGGAACGCGCGAGGGCTTTGAAAAGCCTACTGTAAGCCGCCCAGATCCGGAGCGCCGTAGCAAACCGGAATTTGATGTCATCGAAGGTGGCCCTGATTTGGATATCACGGATCACGTCGATGAAAGCTCGGCTGCGGCGAAAGCACTTGCCGCGATGAAGCGTGTTGATCCGTCATTTAGCGTGGGTGAGTTCCTTGGTGGTGCCCGTGGTGCCTATGAGATGATTTTGATGGCATTTGAAAAGGGTGATCTGGAAAGTATCCAGTCCTTCATTTCTGAAGATGTGTACGAAGCTTTTGCCGGCGTTGTTGAAGATCGCAAACAAAAGGGCCTGACCATTGAGGCAAATTTCATTGGTATCAGCGATATGACCCTGGCCCATGCAGAATTTGATGAAGCGACCAAAGAAGGCGATGTGTCCGTTCGTTTCAAAAGCGAAATGACATCGGTTGTCCGTGATAATGCCGGGGATATCATCGAAGGCAGTGATAAAGAGATTAAGCGCCAGAAAGATACTTGGACGTTTTCCCGTCGGATGAATTCAGGTGATCCCAACTGGCAGCTTATTGCCACCGGCGAATGATCAAAAACTGGTTCGGTGGGATTTGCATTTCTTTGACGCTGGCGGGCAATGTGATGGCCGAACCAACTTATACGCAACTTTCCTTTGAAGATTTGAACGGTTGGGCGGCTGATGATCATCAGGCCGCCCTTGACGTTTTTCTAAGCACTTGCCGTGATATGCGCGCAATAGAGTGGGACGTGCTTTGCGCCTTTCTGGAAACCAATCCTGACCCTCGCAGGTTTTTTGAGAAGTTCTTTACACCAGTTCTGATCGAAGACGGCAATTCGATGCTTTTTACCGGGTATTTTGAGCCAGAGTTACCTGGATCCCGGATCAGGGGCGACGCATATCGCTATCCGATTTATGCGGTTCCTGACGATCTGGTTCCTGGCGAGCCCTATCTTACGCGCCGTCAGATTGACGAGGATCGCCCCCTTGCTGGACGCGACCTTGAGCTCGCCTGGCTGACAGATCCGGTAGATTTGTTTTTCCTGCAGGTTCAGGGGTCAGGTCGTATCAGATTGCCCGACGGTGGCATGATGCGCGTTGGGTATGGCGGTAAGAACGGACGCGACTATTCCTCGGTTGGCATGGCGTTGGTGGACCGTGGCATTTACGAGCCGCATCAAGTGTCTGCTGCCGTTATCCGCAATTGGGTTCGCCAAAACCGTGAGGAAGGCCGCGCGTTGCTGTGGGAAAACGAAAGCTACGTGTTTTTCCGCGAAGTCAGTGAGGTTCCCCCAGAGCTGGGCCCTTTGGGTGCCATGAATAGGTCAATCACCCAAGGCAGATCGATTGCAGTTGATCCAGCGTTTGTCACTTTAGGATCTCCGGTTTGGATCGAAAAGGGAGGCACTGAACCAATGAACAGGTTGATGGTCGCCCAAGATACTGGGTCTGCCATCAAAGGCGCGCAGCGTGCTGACATCTTCTTTGGGACAGGTGAGGAGGCTGGTCGCGAGGCAGGAACCATAAAGGATGACGGTCGCATGATTGTCTTGATGCCTGCACCCATTGCCCACCGTATCATGGTGGCACAACGATAATGCGCCGGCCAAGACATCTTTCGGCCGAGGAACGTGCGCTCTGGGATCGTGTTGCCGAACGGACCAAACCGATTGACCCCAAGACAGTTGCCCCGTTGCCGTCGAAAGCCCCCTTGCCAGGGAAGCCCAGCGTTCCAAAATCTCGGCCTAAATTTCGCGTCGGTGAGAAAGCATCTGGCCAACCCAAAAACGATTTGCTGCCCGATATCACTGATCGGTTGTCTCGCGCGCCGCTGAACATGGACCACAAGTCATTTGGTCGGATGAAACGGGGGAAACTTTCCCCTGAGGCTCGGATTGACCTGCATGGGATGACATTGGCGCAAGCCCACCCGGAATTGATCGCGTTTATCCTTGGGTCACAGGCCGCTGGTCGCAGGTTGGTTTTGGTCATTACTGGGAAGGGTAAAGACCGTGATGACGGTGGACCGATCCCAACCAGACATGGTGTGCTACGTCATCAGGTCCCGCAATGGTTGGCTTTGCCGCCGCTATCTCAGGCAATTCTGCAAGTCACACCCGCCCATCAAAGGCATGGCGGGCAGGGCGCATACTACATCTATTTACGCCGATCTCGGTAGCGACTTTGCCGCGGTTTTGGTTGGTCCTATCAAGAGTAGAGCCGCAAGTGCGAACATCGCGGCATAGCCCAACTGCTGAATTTCAAACCCGACCCCCATATCGATCAGCCAACCGCTGAGCCCTGGGCCAATCGCTGATCCAAGCACCATGAATGACGTCGCTGCTGCTTTGATCGATCCGATGTGTTGGGTGCCGTAAAACTCTGCCCAGCAGGCGTTTAGCAGCGTTGATTGACCGCCACCGGCAATCCCCATCAAGACCACAGCCAGCGCGGTCCATCCCAAGGTTGGTGCGAACCAATGCAGCACAAAGGCAAGTACCAGCGGTAGCAGGTAAATCCGCAATAGCCGTATCGCGCCGAACCGGTCGATGGCCCAACCATAACCAATTGTCGAAAGCGAAAGCGCTAGTGTTCCAAGTGGGAATACAGAGACCAGTGTCAGATGTGACCAGCCCTTGATCTCGGCGAAATGTGCTTGGTGAAACCAAAAGGCGGTCGCAAACCCGGAAAACGACATGACCGCAGGCATCAATGCCCAAAAGAGCGGGTGCCGTAATGCATCGGCGCGTGTCCAATGTTTGTCGTTCATGCCGGTTGATTGTGTGGTTTCGGTCATCGATTTAGGTGTGCGTTCCAGCCGCAAAAGGCGATACAGGATGAGGCAGGCCAAGACGCAGAACCCGGCGAAGCCGATCCACAACACCCGCCACTCAACGAAAGACTTCAGCCAAACCATCGTCAGCGGGAGTGTTGCTTCTCCGATCATGAACCCGAATGCCGCTACTGCCAGTGCACGTCCGCGTGTGGCGACAAACCATCGTGCCATTGCAACAGTTGCCACATGGCTAGTCATGCCTTGGCCAGTGAAACGAAGCGTAAAGATCACAAATGGCAGAAATACCGCCGCCGTGTTGAATGCCATGAAAAGACAGGCACAGGCGAGTAGGAGAACGACTGCAATTCCCAGTACCCTTACGCGAAATCTATCGGCCAACCCGCCTGCAAACACCATGACCACTGCAGATGCCCCGGTGCCAACCATGTAGATCAGCCCCCAGTCGCCATTGGATAATCCATAAGCAGTGCGGATTTCGCCGCCGAAGATCGAGATAAAAAAGGTTTGTCCAAAGCTGGATAGGAACGACAATAACGCACCCGTTGCCAGAAACGGGAGGTTTTCGCGGATGAAGCGGACGTATCCGGGTGATTGTGTCATACACCCTTGATGATCCCCGACGTGGGTGGGTGAAAGTCCTAAATCACCTGTCCTGCCAATTATGATATCTGCGTACCAGTTCGGTTTCACAAAGCTTAAAACCGACGTAGGTGAGTAGGGAAACACCCGCGTTAGCCGAGATTTGGGCAAACTGCATCAGGCCGCCCTCCATAACCGCTGTCCACCCAAATTCGCGCAAGAAACGGATGTTGGCCATCGATGTTTGAAACAAGTTCATAGTTGCATAAGCGAAGATGATCGTCAGCAGGCCTGCCAAGAGCAGTATGATGGTTGCTGGATATCGCTTGAGCTTAAGCATCAGAGCACGTAACGGCTGACATCAGTTGAGCGAGACAATTCACCGAGGTGAGTTTCAACAAACTCTGCGTTGATCATGATTTCATCGCCCGCCCGATCCGGTGCGTTGAATGACAAATCTTCGAACACCCGTTCGATCACCGTATAAAGTCTGCGTGCCCCGATATTTTCGACGGCTTCGTTTACGTCCGCCGCAATCTTCGCCAGTGCTTTTATTCCGTCTTCCGCGAAAGTCACGGTGACTTCCTCTGTTTTCATGAGTGCGGAGTACTGCAATGTTAGCGCATTGTCGGTTTCGGTCAGGATGCGTACAAAATCATCTTCGGTGAGGGCCCGTAGTTCTACCCGAATAGGCAACCGTCCCTGCAATTCTGGCAGTAGATCTGATGGTTTTGCCACATGGAACGCGCCGGATGCGATGAACAGGATGTGGTCCGTCTTGATCGGGCCGTGTTTGGTGGACACTGTGGTGCCTTCGATCAACGGCAGCAAATCCCGCTGAACGCCTTCGCGTGAAACATCTGCACCACGGGCGTCCGCCCGCGCACAGACTTTGTCGATTTCATCCAAGAAAACGATACCGTTTTGTTCAACTGCCTCCAGCGCGGCTTTTGTCACGATCTCATCGTCGAGCAGTTTGTCGGCCTCATCCGCGATCAAGGCGTCATAGCTTTCGGCCACGGTCATCTTTTTCTTGACCGTGCGCCCGCCCATGGCTTTGCCGAACAGATCGCCAAGGTTCATCATTCCGCCACCACCCATGCCGCCGGGTTGGCCGGGGATTTCGAAACCGCCCAGTGGGTTGGATGTGTCCGCAAGTTCAAGTTCGATCACTGTATCGTCGAGTTCACCTGACTTCAGCTTTTTGCGGAACATGTCGCGGGTTCCGTCGCGGGCATCGGTTCCGGCAACGGCTGTAATCACGCGTTCTTCGGCGGCATGGCGTGCTTTCGCCCTGACGTCTTCGCGCATGTGTTCGCGTGTATCGAGGATCGCGGTGTCAATCAGATCACGGATGATTTGTTCAACGTCACGGCCGACGTAGCCGACTTCTGTGAACTTTGTCGCTTCGATCTTGATGAAGGGCGCGCGCGCAAGCTTGGCCAGTCGCCGGGAAATTTCGGTCTTACCTACACCAGTGGGCCCAATCATCAGGATGTTTTTGGGATACACTTCGTCGCGCAGATCGTCGCCCAGCTGTTTGCGCCGCCAGCGGTTCCGAAGCGCCACTGCTACAGCACGCTTGGCGTCCTTTTGCCCGATGATAAACCGGTCAAGTTCAGAGACGATTTCGCGGGGGGTCAAGTCGGTCATGTCAGTCCTTAGCCATGAGATGGGGGAAGTTTGTTCAAGGGCAGGAAACCCCCAAGAAGATGAAGAAGGGTCGCGCGGATTTGTTCCCAGAACGCACCGAGAAGAAGAAGTGCGATCCCAAGCATCAAAATGGTCAAAGCCGCGCCATCACCATCAAATACGGTCGCACTGATCGCCACGACATATCCAATGGCGGTGATCAGGAATGACCGTCGATCGATGATAATGGCGACAATGGCGAAAAAGCCGAGCACCCATACCAATATGCTAAAGGCGTCACTTTCCATGAGCGTCAAGGCGATGGTGTTGATCAGGGCAGGCGCTGCCACGACATGCAACCAGAATCCGTTGGCTGCACGGCGGGTGACACGATGTGGATCGCTCATGTCAAAGAGCATCGCGACGCTGAAAACGAGGCATCCAAGTATCAGCGTGATCAAGGCAAAGGGTCCGTCCGCTGACAATAAGAATAGGTCGCTAATTTCACGAACTTCTCCGCCGCGGCTGGCTATAAAGACGATCGCCACCGCAAATAACCCTACTGCGATCATGGCCAATGCAAACGGCACCCGGAAACGCCACCAGTAAACCAACAGTGACAGCGTCGCTAGCAAGAGCGGTAACGGGGCGCTGCTGTAGTCGTTTTGCGCGATCATGAACGGATGTGTCATTGTCGCGAGCAATCCAAAGGCAGCATTCCCTGCGAACATGACCGACAGTGCAATGGCCGGTGCGATCATGCGGCGTTTGCGCACAAAGTACTCTGACAACAGCCAGAGAATGGCCGCGCCGATCAACGCGACCACCACGGTGTATCGTTTCAGATCAATAATTTCGTCACCAAGTGCCAGGGCTGCCACGCCCATCCAACCGAACGATAAAATAAGCAGGCCAATGACGATGAAAATTTCGTTGAACCCTTTGAATAGCTCAAACGGTTCATCGCCCGGTGCCAGGTTTTCGCGTGCGCCGCGTCTGCTGTCAGACAAGCTGATCAGTGTGGCGGCTTGTTTTTCCGTCAGCAACCCGCTTCCTACGGCTGCCTGAAGATCGCTTTTCTCAATCATGCCGCTGCAAGTGTCTCAACAGTCAGATTGCCGTTGGTATAGACACAAATGTCGGCAGCGATGGCCATGGCTTTGCGTGCGACGTCTTCTGCACTCAGGTCGGTTGTCATCATGGCGCGTCCGGCTGCCAGTGCAAAATTTCCGCCTGACCCGATGGCGGCAATATCGTGTTCGGGTTCAAGCACATCACCGGCGCCAGTAATGACAAACAGGTCTTTCCCATCGCTGACGATCAGCATCGCTTCCAGTTTTTGCAAGTATTTGTCGGTGCGCCAATCTTTGGCGAGTTCAACTGAGGCACGGGCCAATTGGCCGGGTGTCGCCTCTAGCTTTTTCTCAAGCCGTTCGAGCAACGTGAAGGCATCGGCTGTTGATCCGGCAAATCCGGCAATCACGTCTTGTCCGCCCGGAGAAAGACGCCGCACCTTTCGCGCTGTGCCTTTGATCACGGTCTGACCGAGGCTAACTTGCCCATCACCAGCGATGACAACTTGCCCGTCTTTCCGAACACCGATGATCGTTGTCCCATGCCAGCCGGGAAATTCTTCTTTTGTCATCATCTGCTCCTTACGCATCCGAACATATATGGAGCGGGTTTGATGGGCAAACAACCCTGACTGAATTTCAGTGTTCGTTTAAGCCCCACAAAAAAGGGCGCCACAAGGGCGCCCGAATTGTTGTTAGGTTCGCCGATCAGATCGAGTCTTCGATCCAACCCTGGATGGCTGCCTTCGGTGCGGCACCAGCTTTGTTGGATACGACTTCACCGCCTTTGAAAACGAAAAGCGCCGGGATACCGCGAACACCCAATTGTGCGGGTGAATCTGGGTTTTCGTCGATGTTCACTTTGACGATTTTTACTTTGCCGTCCATTTCGGAAGACAATTCTTCCAGCGCTGGGCCGATCTGTTTGCAAGGGCCACACCATTCTGCCCAGAAGTCGACGACAACAGGGATGTCGGACTGGCGCACTTCGGCGTCAAATGTTGAATCTGTTACTGCTACGGTTGCCATCAGGTCACTCCTTGGCGAAAATCGTTGGACGCTGAACGTAGGAAGCTGGGCCTTGTTGGTCAAGCCGTTGCGAGGCCGATCAGTGCTTCGTGAAGTTGGTTTTGCGGGATTGTCATCAGTTTCGCGGTTTGGGTCCAAAGGATCGCTACTTCGATGGTGTGATCTGGGTAGATTTGTTTCAAAGCGGCGTCATAAGCCGCCATTTGCGCAATCAAGCCGTCGGGGATTTTGTCGGGGTGATCAGGCACAAGCCTGTTCGATTTGTAGTCGATGGCTAAAGCCCTATCGGGCCGTACAATCAGCCTGTCGATCGTTCCATGGATCCGGCCAAGTCCTGCGATGTCAGCGGTGATATCAACTTCGACCAGTGCCGTTTCGTCCCAGATGTGCGCCAGCTCTGGTGTGTTGATCAGTGCGATCGCCTCTGCAACAAGCTGGGTATCGTCGCCGACCAACATTTGCCCAAGTGCAATCTGATCGGTGGGTTTTACTGTTGGCAGGTGTTCTAGCAGCTTGTGGATTTGCGTTCCGCGATGCAGTGCCTCTTCGACGTCTGTGCCGGATGGATCACCTGGCATGACCTTTGCGCCGGGCAATTCGGATGGTGAGACCGTTGTGCTGCGGGTCAAATTTGGGACAGCGCCGAAAACAGGGATGTCGATATCTGGCTTATCGCTTTCTTGCTTGCGCGTTGCGGGCGGGCAATCCCAAGGCAGTTCTGCCACGCGTTTGATTTCTAGATCACCAGATTGCACATCAAATTCACCCCGTCGCTGCATGCCGTTTGCGACGATGTTGTACCAACTCGCGTTGCCGTCGCCCACATCCCCAGCAGCGCCGACAATCAGCCATTTTTCGGCGCGGGTCATTGCCACATAAAGAAGGCGTGACCGTTCCCGGGTTTGGCTGGCGATGACATCGTCGCGCAACGCGGCAACGGCGGGCGCCGACGCCGTTGTTGGTGTTTTCCAGATCAGTTGATCATCGGCTGGTAGCAATTCTGCGTTTACCTTGACGTCGCGTTTGGCAGCATCGGGCAATATGACGATGGGCGCTTCCAAGCCTTTCGCACCGTGCACGGTCATCACCCTGATCCGGTCGCCTTGGCTATCCATTTGCCTTTTGACCTCAACGTCTTCGGTTTCGATCCATGTGAGAAACCCGGTCAAGCTGGGTACGCCGTTGCTTTCGTAAGCCAAAGCCTGATGGAGTAGGGCATCGATGCCGTCTTCGGCCTCTGGCCCGAGCCGGGCGAGCAGGTTGCGCCGTCCGTCATGCCGTACCAAAATCCGTTCAATCAGGTCGTAGGGACGCAGAAAATCTGCCTTTTGACGTAAATCATCCAGCATCGCACGGGTTTTTGGGTGATCAGCCTCGCGCAGGGCTGCCCAAAGAAAGCTTTTCTCGGGTCGGTGATGCGCAAGAGTGAATAGTTCTTGTTCTGACCAACCGAACAGGGGCGACCGTAATGCTGCTGCGAGTGACAGATCGTCTTCAGGTAAAGCGAGAAAGTTTAGGAGGGCTGCCATGTCTTTGACCGCCAGTTCCGCCCCGATGCGCAGCCGGTCCGCACCGGCGATCTGCAGGTCAGCTGCCTTGCACGCGCGGATGATTTCGGCAAATAGATCAGACCTGCGCTGGACGAGGATCAGAAAGTCGCCCTCGGTGATGGGTCGTGACTGATAGGTTCCGGTGTGGTCGACCTCAACCGGTAGTGTTTCCTCGGCAATCATCCGTTTGATTTGTTCTGCGACGCGTTTAGCCAAGAGGACGGTGTGATCGGTTTCGCTGGGCTCATCCACCGGTTTGTACCAAAGCCGGTTGTCTTCGGTCTTTGATTTCTCAATGACGGGCCACAGATCGACACGTCCGGGCATTTCGGTTTTGAAGGCGATATGGCTCAACCGGTCATCCATGCCATCAGCCAATTCACCGACGAAGGTCTCATCCACCACCGATAGAATGGTCTGGGCAGACCTGAACGAGTGATCAAGCGATGTCGCTTCAAATGGCTTTCCGACTGCCCTATGCGCTTGTTCGAAGTGGATCTTCATCTGGTCAAAGGCGGCGGGATCCGCCCCTTGGAATGAATAAATCGACTGCTTCTTATCGCCAACCACGAATACAGTCCGTTGTCGCTCGGGCTGCGCCCCTTCGCCGGTTGCGAATTCTTGGGTGAGTTGTTTGACCACGGACCATTGTGTCGGGCTGGTGTCTTGTGCTTCGTCGACCAGAATATGATCGATGCCACCGTCAAGCCGGAAGAGAACCCATTGCGCGACGCTTGGGTCAATCAAGAGGGCGTTGGCCTTGCGGATCAGATCATCGAAATCGAGCGCGCCCATCGCCAATTTTCGTGCCTCATAAGTTGGCACGAATGCCGCGCCGAAATTGTAGAGTGCTTGCGTGCGTTCAAATGCGTCCATCGCCCAAAGATGGCTTCGTGCGGCGGCGGTGCGGTTCATCCAATCGTGGACCTCTTCAGCAATAGGGGTCATCGCCTCAACCGCCTTGGAGTGGTTGCTTTGCGGAAAGTTGACGGATTTCGAATTGGCCGTGCCTGAATAAAGGAAGAGGCCAAAAAGGGTTTCCAAGGCGGACCAATCAGGGGCCTTCAGATCGAGAGCGGCCAGCGTAGCCGCGAATTTCTTGTAGGTGGCAGATTGGGTGCTGAAACATGCGGTCAGGGTTGAAACGATATCTGTTTCGTGCCCTTCGAACGCAATTTTCAGGGCATCTGAGCGCTGCGCATCGGGGGAAAGTCCCAGCGTGGCTTTGATTTTCCCGTCATTGGAGACGCCAAATTTATCCCTGTTGGCTGCAACCTCGGCCGTAAGTTTGGCCAGATCGTCGCCAGTGAAATGGGCTAGAAGAGTGTGGACACTTTGCGCGACATCCCCTTCTAGCATTTGATCAACGACCTCAGCGCGCAGGCGTTCTGCGTCGCGATCTTCCATTTCCCGGAATTGCGGGCTGACCTGAGCCTCAAGCGGAAAGCGCCGCAGGATGCCAGCGCAGAAAGAGTGGATCGTCTGAATTTTCAGCCCACCAGGGGTCTCAATAGCCCTTGCGAAAAGCGTGCGCGCTTCGCGAAGCTGTTCGCGGTCAATCGCATGGTCGACCCCCAGTGTGGCCAAGTCATCGGCCAAGTCATCATCCGGCATCATGGCCCAGGCGCCGAGCCGTTTGAACAGCCGGTTCTGCATCTCGGCAGCGGCGGCTTTGGTGTAGGTCAGGCAAAGGATGTTTTGTGGGGACACGCCGTCAAGCAAAAGCCGGGCCACCCTATCGGTCAAAACACGGGTCTTGCCGGACCCGGCGTTGGCCGAAAGCCAAGTGGATGTGCGCGGGTCTGCCGCGTCGATCTGCCGTTGTGAGGCCGCGTCCCGGATCATGTCAAAGACACCAATTCGGGGGCATCACTGGTATCCCATTCGCCGTAGCGTGACAGGTGATCATAGGGGCTGAAGTCGGTTTTGGAGAAAAGCGCCAGACGGGCGGTGTAGCCTTGGTTTGGGTTGTTCCAATTGGCAAAAAGCGTCTCTAACTCTGCCCAAACTTGATCAATTGGCTGTTTATCAAGCGGCGCCTTCACGACCTTCATGGCGGGATTGACCCCTATGAAAGCGGCTTCTTGGACCGGCGTTGTGCCCATCCCGTCAAAGCCGCCTTTTTCCATCATCGCGGCTTCGAGCAACAGCTGTTTGTCGAATTTTTCCTGTTGTGGGCCTGTCGGGACCGCGCCTGTCTTATAGTCGTAGATGATGACCGCACCGTTGTCCGTCCGGTCAATCCTATCGGCTTTACAGGTCAGTACGACATCGACATTAGGTACTATGATCTGGCCCTTTGCCTCAACGATTTGACCTGTTGCGTGCGTTTGCCGCTTGGTCTCATCTTCAAGAAACTTGTCGGCAACACGGTCAAGTCGGGCGATCCATTGTGCTTGGATTGTTGGCCAAGGGCAGTGTTTCTGAAAGTGCTCACGGGCGATGCGCATGAATGTGTCGCGATCAGATGGCACATGCTTTTCCTTGATGAATTGCTCTAGGATGCCATGCACGATTGTGCCCCGCAGCGGTGCGTTGGCGCTTGGGATCAGCGGATCGAGCGGTGAGAGCTGCAGGGTTTTCCGGGCATAAATCGCAAACGGGTCCCGGATCAGGGTTTTGATCTGCGTGACCGATAGCTGATTTGGCCGAGCAGGGATCGGCGGGCAGGGTGCTGGGCGCTGGGCGGGCGCTGTGCGTGATGTGGGTGCGGACAGCTTGGCCGACATAGCGAGCCAATGATAGCCGCGTTTGCGCATGGCGTCGAGCGCTTCGGGACCGTCTTGCTCGGGAAGGCCCGTTAGCAAGTTCGTCAGCCGGTTGATCCAGCGTGATGGGACTGTTTCTGCATCTGCTGATCGTTTGGCGCGCGTGATCCAGACGTCAGGGCCTGCGACGGCCTGTTGGTAGTCATGCGCTGACAATCCGATTTTGCGTTCTGGCAACAGCAACCCAGCCTGTGCGCGCATCATCCGGTTGAGCCATGGATCGGGCGGTGCTGCTTCGGGCCAGATGCCTTCGTTCATCCCACCAAGAATGGTAAGGTCGGCCCCTTGGACCCGTGCCTCTAACGTGCCCCAGATCAAGATATTAGGGTGGCCTGCGTCGCGATTGCGGACGGTTCCTCCGGCGATTATCTTGCCGAAAAGTGCGGCGTAGTCGTATTGGGATAGATTGCCAGCCGCATCAGCGGCTTGGTGCAGTTCATCACAGATCCGTTTCGCTTCGCGTCCTGCGGCTTCACTCCATAACCCGCCTGAGCCGTCTGATTGCGGTCCTGCACAAAGCTCTTCCGCAAGCGACAGATGTTCTTCAAGCAAAGTCGCTAGTGGCAATGGGCCCTTAGCCTCGCCGACTTTCAGTGTGTTGTTCAGCCAATTCACCCAGGCCGAGCGTTCCTCATCCTTGCCAGCCCAATGCGCAAGAATGTCGTGGGTTGGAAACGGGTGGCCTTTTTGGCGGAGGTAAAGTTCAAGATCACGGGTGTGGCGGAGGTGTTCGCCGCGGTCTTCCCGGTCGGAATGGCAAAGGGGATGCTTGAGCACCGTCAGTAGCAAAACCGACGTCACAGGTTTTCCCATCAGGTCAACGACATGCCTAAGCATTCGGCCCGGTGGTGACAGGGCTAACGGTGTTCCGGCGCTGTCATCGGGGGTAATATCCCAGCGATCAAGAGCGGCGGTGACCTGACGTGTCAGCGTTCTGTCCGGCGAGATGAGAGCCGCGGTGATCCCATCCTCGACCGCTTGACGTAGACGAAGCGCGATCGCTTCTGCTTCGGCCCTTGGCGAGGATGCCTCGACCAAGGTCAAACCTTGTGTGGGTTCTGTAAGGTCGGATAGCTTTGGCCCGTCTTCAAGCCATTGGTTGGTGACGGGCGCGGGCCGCAGGGAAAGTGATATCAAAGCGTTACGCTTCGTCTGGGTCGTGGCATTGGCCGACCAGATTTCAACATCGTTTGGTTCAAAACCGATTTTCTGCATCAGATGTTTGAAACGGTACTGCGGGTGATCTTCGGCGGCGGCTCCGTCGGTCATCGATGCCCACGCACGGTCAGGCAAGTCAAAGTCAAATCCGGGGAGGATGATAGCACCTTGAGGCAGCTTTGCGACGGCTTGCATGAACAATGCGGTCGCACCCCGTGATCCGGTAGACCCGGCAATGATGATCGGATGGGCTGGCGGTTGCACTTGCCATTGTTGCGCAAGTGTTTCGATGACTATGCGCTGCCGCGCCTCAAGGTCAGGCGCATTGCCGTCATGTCCGAAAAACGGAGTGATGATGTTGACGAATTTAAGTGCTCTTTCCCAGTGGCCGGACTGATCAGAGACATCTAAGGCGGCAATCGTTTCGGGATTGACGCCCTCGCCCTGCATTTCGTCCATCAAACTGGCGAGGCTGTCGGAAAGGTCGAAAAGGGATGTTTTTGGCGCAAGGTCTGGTTGTTGTTCCAACAGTTTGGCCACGAATTGTGACAGTTCTAACCGACGCCGTAGTGGCGAAATGCCTGCGGGTACATTCATGGAAACCGGGTCGGTGCCGAGATCGGTGATCAATCGAATGCGGGGCAGCAACCGCGCTGGGCCTGCATCAAACACGGATCTGATCCGTCGCTGCATGCGTGTTGTGTTGACATAAATCTCGGTTCGCGCCCAATCTTCTGGTCTGAGATCGGCGGATCGGTCTATCAGCCCGTCAACCAGACTGCTGGCAAAATCTGCCCCAGGTGGCAGGGCAAAGATCCGTGGTTTGTCAGCGGGGTCAAACATGCAACATGGACTCGGCCAATGGAATGCTGGCGGGTTGGCCGACATCACACCATTGGCCGTTGTAGATGCAACCGTAAAGACCACCGCGCGCGGCGATTTGATCCCAGGCAAGGTTCATGGAAAATTTGAGCTCTGGGATATCGGCAATACAGTCGGTCCTGATGATTTGGAGTCCTGTGTAAATGGCACCAGGCGCACGTTCGAGCTGCCCGTCGGGCGAGATCGAAAAATCACCTTTGCCCAGATGACCAACCGCGCGGTCCCGCGGGACCAACAACAGTAGTGCTTCCATATGTTCCTGCCAAGCGCCCAGAATTTGGCGGATCGGATTTGGGCCAGACCATACCGCATCGGTATTCATCGTGAGAACTGGGTTTTCTTCCAGCAAGGGAAGTGCTTTTTTCAACCCGCCTCCTGTTTCGAGCAACGCGTTGCTTTCGTCTGAGAAGGCGACAGCGCGGTTGCGCAAGTGTTGTCGGACCATATCACCATGATAGTGGAGATTTACGATGCGCCGTCCTACCTCAGGGATTTCGGAAAAGTCGAGTGCGTGATCAATAAGCGCGCGACCAGCGACTGGGATCAAGGGCTTGGGCCGGTCTTTGGTCAACTGGCCCATGCGCGTTCCCAGCCCGGCTGCAAAAAAGAGGATTGGCGTCGTCATTGGCGCAGTCTTTCCAGAAGTGAGGCGTCAGGTACCGGAACGCAGTCGTGCACAGCTTGCTGTAAGTGTTGTAGCGCCGGGTGGGCAAGATCTTGTCGCAGGTTGTACCAGACCCGGGGGATCAGATCGACATATCGCTTCTTGTGCGCAACTGTTGCAAGCCGGGCGAAGACACCGAGTATCCGAAGGTTCCGTTGCACGCCCAATACCGCCAATTGCGCCCGAAAACGATCGTCGCAGTTTGTTTGTTCAAGGAAGTACATCATCATTTCTTCAACAAAGCTGGAATTAAGATCGCGTCGCGCGTCCCTGAGCAACGAGGCAAGATCATATCCAGCAGGTGCTATGAAAGCGTCCTGGAAATCAAGCAAACCAACGCGCGCGGTTCCAGTTAGTTCGGGCCGCCAGATCAGGTTCTCGGCGTGAAAATCACGCATCGCAAATGTATCGGCGTTGGGTGCGTGTCGTTCTAGCGCTGTGTGCAGTGCGACCCGAAGATCGGTCACATCGGTCTGGGCGTAATGCTCGCCCGTGATCTCGATCATCTCAGCGCCCATTGTGGGGGTCATCGATGTCAAACCTTCAGGAGGGCTACAGGTTTGAAGCCGCACCAAAACATCAATCGCTGTTTTGTAGAGTGCAGTGCTGTCTTGCGGTGCTGTTTGTAGCCACTTTGCGTAGTCGTTTCTGCCGAGATCGCTGATGACCAACAGGCCAAGTTCGTGATCTTGGTTTAGGATATCTGGTGGGTTTAGTCCGCAGTCCTTCAAGTACAATGCCCGCTCAGCGAAGATGGCCGTACTTTCAGCGTTTTCGGGTGGCGCATCCATTAAGATGACCGTGGCACCATCCTTTTCCAGCCTTTCGTATCGGCGCGCTGACGCGTCCGCAACAAGTGATATCCGTTCCCACGTTGCCCATTTTGTCTCTGCAAGGAAGCCAGCGATGATCGCATCCCGGTCAGACATTGATATCGCCCAATTTATCCTGCCACGTGTCGGGGAGAGTCAAAACGACAGAATGACCGGATTTTTCTGCCGTAAATTGCATGCTGAGTGCATCGGTTGGGATGTCTTCACCTAATCGGTCTGGCCATTCGACAAGGCAAATCGCCGTTTCAAAAGCGTCTTCGAGCCCAAGTTCAAAAACCTCGTCAGTGCTTGTTAATCTGTAGAGATCGCAGTGCCAGATATCACCATCTGGCGCGTCATAAGTTTGCACGAGGGTGAACGTGGGCGATGGGACATCTTCCATTCGACCGAGCCGTGCCCGGATAACAGCCCGGCAAAACGCAGTTTTTCCGCTGCCGATAGGTCCCTCCAGCAGGATCGTGTCACCGGGCTGAAGCTTCGCTGCGATGTGTTCGGCGAAGGTGACGGTTTTTTGTTCGGTGGCGAGGGGTATGTGTTGGGTCTTGATGGTCATGGCGAAACACTATGACCTCAGGGATTACCTGCAAGCCAAATCAACGTTTCATGCTTTGCAGCGCTATGTCTGGCATGGTTAGTTTGCTGATCACCGGTGGCTTTGGTGGCGCAAAGGTGAACCGCACCATGGTCATGCCTCCGGCGATCGGGCTGGCATGGCATTTGATGTGCCGACCATCATCAAGGATTGCATCGTCTGACCATGATTTTCGTGCGCCCAGAACATGGATGAAATCACGCATTTCTGTCCACATCCGTGTTGGAGAGCAGCGGTTGCGCCATGTTTGAAGTTCAGTCGAGAGGGCCCGTTGGTCGTGATAACTTGGTTCATCTGTTGACCACAGATCGGTGTAGGCCTTGTTTGACATGACCAACGAGCCTGCACTTGAAAATACAGCAATAGCATCCGCTAAAGTATCAAGAACGGCCTGCCCGGTTTCGATGTCTGACCGGAACCTGCGCGTTAAAGAGACTTCAGCACTAATGTCTTCGAACAAGAGCGCAAATGCCCCATCCGGATGGGGCCTGCCCGTAATACGATAGGTCTGACCGTCTGGCAGGTTCCAAACTTCACAATAAGTGCCCTCTTTCGCTTTGGCCTCAAGTGCGGTGAACTGTTCGCGCCAATCCGCATAGTTCTTGGGTTCGGGTAGCACCCGTGTTTCGCGTAACCTATCCAGCATGGCGTCAATGCTGGGTCGGCTGCTGAGAAATTCCACCGGAAGCCGGGTCAATTCATGTAAGGCGGGATTGAACATCGCTAGCTGCCGCCGTTTGTCAAAAATGGCGAGCCCGGTTGAGAGGTCTGCAAAAGTCTTACCCAGCGTTTGTACGAAGCTACGGCGTTGCTGATCCGCACGCACGACCGCGTTTGCGTCTGTAGCGAAGTGGAGAAAGCCGTCGTCCTGCGTGACGCTTGTAATATCAAACCAATGTTCGGCGGATTTGTCGGGAAGCGTGACTGCGACGCGGCGGCTGGATGATCCGTTGGGGGTTACACTGTCTTGGAGGTCAGGAAAGATGGATTTGCTTGGCCAGGTTGAGGCGGACGGGTCGGCGTTCTCTGTCAAACGATCCGAGAACATCAGATAGGCGTGGTTGGCCCACATCAGCCGGCCTGTTTTGTTTTCCTGCCAAATCAGTTGTGGTGTGTGCTGTGTGAGTTCGCGCAGCATTGCCAGTTCAGACAGGCGCACATCCCGTTCAATGATGTTGGCAACCTCTGCGGCGCTATTCCCTATTTTTCCGGTGATGGTCATTCGCAGGTTGGAATCTGCCCGTTCGATTTCAATGGCGAGCGCATCCGGACACCCATCATCAAGCTGTATTTTGCCAGACCGGTGGTCTGCAATGGTATCAAGTAATTTTGGAAAATGTACCCCCAAGACCTGAAGTGTCGCTTCGTATTCGGTCATCTTTCGAATATGCGGCGCGATCATCGTTAGGGCTTCCTGTGTCGCGTCAATCAGCTCTTGATTACGAAAAAGGAAGACGGGTCCCTTGGCTGCGTCATCAATGCGCAGACCTGACCGATCTTTTCGCCGCTCCGATTTGATGAGGGCGATGAGCATTGCGCCTGCGCCAGTCGTGGCCAGCATACCCATCACGGCCAAATCTAACAAACCAATCGACATAACATCTATCCCTGCCTCGCGCCGGATTTGACCATCGAATAAGAAGGTTAAGGTCGGGTTAAGTGGTTGACGGAAGACTAATACCAAGGGTCGTTTGGTTGATTTTCACCAAGGGCAGGTGTGTGTTCTGTAGGTCCGGAGGTGAGCAATTCACGGGGCCAGGCAACATCAATGATCGCACCACCAGTGGCCTGACCCGTCCAGCTTGCATGTCCGTGTTTACGGTTGTTGGTGAAGCTAATCTTTGCCCCCGAACGCTCAAGCAGGGTTTTGGCGATGAACAATCCCAACCCCATGCCTTCATAACCCGGGCGCTTGGAACCATCTTCGGTGAACCGTCGCCGTTTGACATAAGGGTCACCTATGCGGCCGATTACCGATGGCGGAAATCCCTCGCCATCATCTGAGATGCGTACGCTGATCTGATCAGGTGACCACATCACATCAACAATCACCTCAGCACGCGAGAAGTCGACGGCGTTTTGGATCAGATTGCGCAAGCCATGAATAATCTCAGGACGCCGGGCTATATTGGGCTGTGTCGGTTCACCTTCCTCATCCGGACCAACATTGAAAGAGACCTTTTTTCCCCGGTCTAGGTGCGGTTCGGCCGCTTCACGTAACACGGTTTCGACTGGCGCTTGTTTGAGGTGCAGATCGTCTTTGCCGGCGCGCCCCATTGAGTGCAAAATATCGCGGCACCGGTCGGCTTGACTGCCAATGAGTGCTGCGTCTTCGAGCAATTCGGGATGGTTTGTCAGTTCCTCCATCAATTCGGTGCTGACGAGTTTGATGGTTGCCAGCGGTGTTCCCAATTCATGGGCGGTGGCGGCAACGACCCCACCTAGATCGGTCAGTTTTTGCTCGCGAGCTAGGGCGAGTTGTGTGGCCACCAAGGCTTCACCCATCGTGTGCATTTCCGTTGTGACTTGTCGTGTGTATATTGCCAGAAAAACCACGCCAATCATCAGGGCGACCCAAAAGCCGAACTGGAGCAGCACAGGCAAGGACAGGATCAGGCCGTCTGCCGTGACAATTGGGATATGGTACTTACTAATGAAGCTCATCAATGCAATAGCGAGTGAGCCTAGAAAGATTGTGCTACTGAGGTGAAGAACGGTCGCCGCAATGGTGACTGGTGCCATGACCAGCATGGCAAATGGATTGTTAAGTCCGCCAGTTAAATAGAGCAACAAGCTGAGTTGGACGATGTCGAAGACCAGCCAAATCGAGGCTTCGCGTTCAGAAAGACGCTTATTTTCAGGATAGAAATGTCTGCAGGCAAAGTTCGCGATGATGGATACGCCGATGACGAGGGTCGGAAAGCCCACATCGATCTGTAACTCGTAGAACCTGACGGCCATGAATACGGCAATCGATTGCCCAATGATTGCAAACCAGCGTAGTGTGACAAGAGTACGCAATCGCACCCAGTTGCTACGTTGCTGCTCCTGAAGTAATTGGATCTCAGAGGTTGGCATTTGGCTTTGGTCCTATGTCACCTGTTTTAGTTGATAGGCTTGAGATGGAATTGGATCAATGCGGTCATTTATCCGTTCGAATAAGGTTTGGCGCACCGTATTCAATAAACGGTGCTGCCATTGACGTTGATCAGAGCAGGCCTACCTCCGCTATTGTGGACGGAAGGGTGAGAACATGAGTACCGACACGTTAGATCTGGGTGATGATAAGAGCCTTTTGTTGGTTGACGACGATGAGGCATTTTTGCGTCGTTTGGCAAAAGCCATGGAAAAGCGCGGATTTGAAACTGAAATGGCCGATTCAGTCGCCGCTGGGAAAGCAATCGCGACGGCCCGCCCGCCCGCATTCGCCGTTGTTGATTTGCGGTTAGAGGATGGAAACGGTCTTGATGTGGTTGAGACACTGCGCGCCCGTCGTCCAGAGAGTCGGATCGTTGTTCTGACAGGGTACGGTGCGATTGCCACTGCTGTTGCTGCCGTCAAAATTGGCGCGACCGACTACTTGGCAAAGCCAGCGGATGCAACAGACGTCACCAATGCACTTCTGGCGCGGAAGGATACCTTGCCGCCGCCGCCTGAAAACCCAATGAGCGCGGATCGTGTTCGGTGGGAGCATATTCAACGGGTGTATGAGCTGTGTGATCGGAATGTGTCCGAAACAGCACGCCGATTGTCGATGCACCGGCGGACACTGCAGCGCATATTGGCCAAGCGTAGTCCGCGTTAAGGCTTCAATTGTTGGCTGATGAAAGGCCGATGATCTGCTCTTCCCCTTCGGGGTTGAGCACCTTTATGGCGGTGTTGGTAATGTCCAATATTTGCCAGTCGCCAATGTTATCCCCGACGCGACCCCGCAACGGTTCTTGCCGGGTTGAAAGCCGCAGCAGCGCAATATCAACGTCGCCGTTGTTGACGACACCTGTCAAAAACAGGGTTTCCCGGACGGGGGCTGCTTGCACGACTTCTTGAGCCTGAGGTTGACGCCGTGTGACATGAAACAAGGGCCGTTCCACAAGGGATTCTGCACCATCAGCCAAAAGCGCGATACTCGGATCTGCTCTAGTTTCGGAAGCGGCCTGAGCGACCGGTGTGACGTCTTGCGAAGATATCTGCTGAAGTGGCAGCCACATCAACACAGCCAAACCGATACAGACAACCGTGGCGACAATGGGGGCCAGCGCCTGAAGTTTATCCAAGATAGTCTTCATTGCGTAGAAAACCCACTTAGCTTGAGTTGGATGGCCAGTGGGCGCTCATCCTGAGAATTTCTTGTCGAGCGTGCGCGGCGCAGGTTGATGCTGTCGACCATGATCATCGGTTCATGTACGGCTAAATTTTGTAGATATCCACCAAGCTGATTTTCAGGAACGACGCCGTTAAGCGTCAAAGCCAGTCTGACATTTCCTTCAATCTGCTCGATCTGATCTGCGCGGATTACTTCCAGCCGCAACTGGTATTGCTGGGCAAGTTCCTGCATATCGCTTTGCATTTGTGCCTGTGACAACTGCGGTGTTTCGCTTTGATAAAAACTGATTTGAGCGCTGTTGGATTGAGACGAGGCAGCCAGCTGTTCTGCACGTGAAATTGTTGCATTCAGGTCTTCGATGTTGTCGAAACGTTGAGATACAAAATTCCAAACGAACAGGGCCAACAGGATAATCAGGGCGGACGCACCAACCACCAGTACCGTTCCAACACGCCTTACTGCACTCGGGTTTTGAAAGACAAACTCGCTCATCCTAGTTGCCCTGTGAATGTTGCATCGATTCGGAACCGCTCTAGGTTTTGCGAATTGTCACGTGTGACCGGCGATCCGAACTGGATGTCAGTCAAGGCTTCCAGAGTTGATAATATTCGGGTCACGTCAGCTGCCGAAGGCCCATACCCGGTGAGCGTAAGCCGATCATCTTCAATAGAAACCTGTTCCAGCCATACATCGTCAGGAAGGCTGCCAGCTAGGCTGCCAACTAACGCGAGCCGTGCCTTGCCGATGTCACGGAGTTCTCTGAGTGCGCGGGTTTTAGCTTCGGCAGCTGCGCGCTGCGATATCTCTGCGTTTGCTGCTGTGGCTTGTACAGAAATGTCGCTTTGGCGTGCCGATTGTACGACCGTGAGTGCAATGGTGGAAATGAGAAGAATAACCAGCGCCGTAATGGGTAGTCTGAGAGACGGTGGTATTTGGCGTAGGCTTTCGCCGACTGTTGGCTTGTCAGCGGTGCGTCGAAGTGGAACCAGCCAACTTGGGTAAACGGCCAGCTTTGTGGTACCATCAACAGCTTCGCGCCGGGCCAAATTGATTGTCTTGCGGTTTTCTTTCAATGCATCCAGCACCCAATCAACCGAAGTGTTCAACACAATCGCTGCGTCGACTTGCCAATCCATGCTTTCGGTTTCTTTGGCTTTCCAGAACCAAACACATTGATCCCTTTGAAAGGGCGAACGGTACGCCAGTTCAGTATCAATCATCGCCTCAAGGTCGTTGAATGGCCCGTTTGGGATCGTAAAACTCAGATCAAGCGCGGAACGTCCCTGAAAAATGAGATCCAACCGTTTTTCGGGCAGCTCGGCAAGTTGTTGTGTTAGTGCTGTGGGGTCATTGAACTCAGCTATGTCATCATCGACGCGAATCGCGAAGCCAGAATCTCTGACGATAATCTCAGGAGGGGGGGCTTTGGTTGGAATGCGGCGTGGTGCGTTGAGCATTGCAAGCCCAGCGGACGCTAAATTTGCGTATTTTGTCAATGTGTTAGCAGATTTTCGGACCGAAGATTGCTTGGATGACTGATCGGGTTGTTGCGTCATACCGCAGGGGCCTCAAAAAAGTTGCGCTGAAGGACATGTAGCCCTTCAGCGCATCTGATTACAACATTGTGGTTTTTTTAGCTAAATCTGCTGAACAAATTATGATTTGTAAACGACGTATGCCCCGGGAACACTGTCGATACGAGTGACTCAGTCATGCCCATGTGACGGATCATGATCTCGGCTACGATGTCTTTGTAGTTCGTTACCGTTGGGACATAGCGGTTGCTGAGCAATTGGTCTGTGGCCAGTGATGTGATATCGGGACCGACGCCAGGCGCAGTTGGGCCGCCGAATGCAAACCAGCTGGTTCCATGTCCGTGGTCGGTGCCTTGGCTCCCGTTTTCGATGACTGTCCGGCCAAATTCTGTACAGACAAGCACAACGATGTTGTCCATCGCGTCACCCATATCACGGAAGAAGGTCAAGAAATCGTTGGCACCAGAGAGCATACGGGAGTGATAGTTCAAGCTCTGATCGGTAAATCGGTCTGCACTAGTGGAAATCTGGTTAGAATGAGAGTCCCATCCGATGTTCCAATCCATCGCTGCAACTTCAAGCGGAACCCCGGCCTTCAGCAGCTGCGCCGTCAGCTTAAGACCCTTACCAATGTCCCGAGTTGAATATTCACGATCGTCGCCTGCTTCGTTTACATAATTAGTGCCTGCATTTTGAACTTCTGCGATCGATTCCAGCATGACCAACTGGTTTTCCCGCACAGAGGCTTCGATCTCTCCTTCGATTACAGGATGGGACGCGATGTCGCGCATCAACTCTGTCAATTGGTTGTCGGCGCAACCAGTACCACTGCAGAAATCATCGTTTTCCAGATTGAAACTATCCTGGTCAGAAACAACAGGCACAACGACATCCCCGCGCATTTCAGCAGGTGAGGATGTTCTGCCAAGTACAGCACCACGCAGAGGGTCAGTTGCCCCGCCGGTATTCAACATATACCGGTTGATGTACCCATCGATCGTATTGTCGGCGGCGCCCTTACCGATCCAACGTTGGTTGTCGAAGTGTGATCTGTTGCCTTCATCAATCGCTGTTGATGGCGCTACCATCATGCGCCCAGCATCCCAGATATCCATCAGTGGTTGTAGGTTAGGGTTCATACCACGGTAGCTGTCGCCAATGTCTAGTGCTGTGTTGCCGTCACTAGCAAGTGGTGCTTCGATCGCGATGTTTGGGCGATGCTGATAATACATCGGGTCACCAATTGCGGGGAACAGATGCAGACCATCAGCACCGCCGCGCATGAACACCTTGATGAATGTCTTGCCGCCAGACGATTGACCAAAAGCAAATTGAGGAGCGCCTGCTACGCCAGCCATGCTTGCGGCTGTTGCGAGTGCAGATGATTTGAGGAATTCTCTACGCGTTGTCACTTTGTGAACCTTTCCAATTTTGGATGGGGCTAATTATTGAAGGGAGAAGCTGGGCAGGACGATGATCAGGCCGGCCGCCCGTTCATATGCTGACGATTCGTCGGTGAGGGATGGTTCAAAGATACCATCTTCGCCCTTTAAAACACCGATAAGAGCTTCGTATTCCTCGTTGGTAAACACATCAGCTGTTGCGATTGTCAGAAGGAATGCCGCAGCTTCTTCAGCCGTTTCGAGACCAGCTTCTTCCACCATCGCACCTAAATCGAGGTCATAGTTTTCTGGGCGATTAACCACTCGTTCAGTAATGACGCGGTATGCACCCAGCAATGATGCAGAGTTCACCCAGGTCGTAGCCACTTCATCCAAACCCGTTGGCAGATCAAACTCGAGCTGTGAATAACCTGCGTTTTCGGCTGCTGACCAGAACCAAAGGAGAGGTGTGGTTCCCTCTGAGCTGTCCACTTCGATACCAAAAGCACGCAATATTGAGACGGAGTATTCATACGGTGTTTTTGCTTTCGTCCCACGTGCTGCGGCGCCGCTCAAGAATTCAGGTGCCAGAAGGACTGCCCGGAGTACTTCGCCAGTATCACCGTCATTCGCGGCCCATGCCGCTGTGCAAATGTCGACAAAGTTAGCAGGTGGAACATCTGCAACAAACCGTTGCACGATCTTGCCACATACATATTCGTGCGTGCGCGGATCATTGGCGAGCAAGGTAATCAGCTCTTCGCCTTCTTCGACGCCTGCATCGCCACTACGCCCGGTAAATGAGGCATCGATGAATTCGACATACTTGTCGTCATCGTCGTGGCGGCTTGTATCAAAGAAGAACTCATACTCAGGTTGGCTTGTATCGGTGCCATCTACTTGTTGATAATCCCAACCAGTGAATATGCGGGCCACTTCAATGATGTCTTCATCGCTATAGCCACCATCAACCCCAACAGTGTGAAGTTCCAGGATTTCGCGGGCGTAGTTTTCGTTGAGGCTACCGGCCCGGCTTTGGTCGTTGTCCAGGAATTGCGACATCAAAGGGCTGCGTGCAGAGTACAGGAGCAGATCTTCAAAATTACCAAAGGCGTTGTCGCGAAAGAACTGTCGATCGATGATGTTCTGAACGCGAAAGTTGGTCCCCTTTGTCGTTGCAAAGAAGTGGTTTGACCAGAATTCACCCATTACCTCCTGTAACTGCTTATCAGAAAAAGCAGCGTAAGATATCCGATGTGCCATTTCCGCGTATTTCACTGTCGTGAAATTGCTGCCCAAATCATCGAAATAAGCTTCGACATTGTAAGTCCCGAAGTTCGCATCTGGAATGCTATCGGGGTCGAGCTGCTCATTGACGTATGCTTCAAGGCCCATGGTCCGAACCCGCGAATAAAGGTCGACGGTTGGCCCATAAGTCAAACGTGACAAAGCTTCTGTAAGCCCATCAACCGCAAGTCCGGTTGTGTAGTCGTATGACACTGGATCAGTTACGACTGTATCGTCAGCGCTTGAAGCGCCAACCAGCGAAACCGACACTGCGCCGGTCAATAGGTCTTCGATGAAAAGGCGGAATGCAAACTGCCCTGTCGTTGGCCCGACATCAACTGTCACCTCACGGCCTGACGGTTCAATTGTTACGATAACTGTATCGTATGTCATTGGGTCCATCACCGCGCCAAACATCGTTTGGCCTGTCGAAGAAACGACATCGTCGTCAGTTGGGCCACCAACAATTTCAACCGCCTGGGTTAATGTCACGCCGCTTGGTGGGCTCAAGGGACTTGATTGAGCCTCGCCTTCACCAATCACGATGGGTACAATCGGAACCACTGGGTTAGAACTGCTCGAACCGCGACCGCCAAAAGCAGAAGTAACGGCACCGCGGAGGGCGTCTCGCAGCATTGCTCCGTCCACAGAGCTGCCTGATTCATTTGAACTTGAGGTTGAGTCACTGCCACTCAATACAGTGGGCACAAAAGAGTTGGTTGTTTCGGTTGGGCTTGTCAATGAGACAGCGGACGCGAGCTGCGCCGAGGCAGCTGCAACATTGGAAGAACTTGAAGAAGATGCAACATCTTCGCTTGCTTCTACTGGCGAAGCGATACTCACAATGCTCGCCACAGGCATGCCCAGTATGTTCGCAGTGACGTCAGCTAAGTCGGCCAGCGTCAGGTCTTCTCCTGAAACTTCAATGATATACGTACCAGCGGTCATTGATACGACTGCTTTCAACGCCTCATCAGTGCCAGTTGTTGTTTCGCCAAACAATGACTGACCGTTCACAAGCAACTGAATTCCGCTTCCCGCTGGAACGGAGAATACATAAGTGCCATCGGCAGGGATGCTGATTTCAAGAGGGAAGACAACATCAGACCCGGACACCACATCGGCATTCACAGTCTGGGTGTTTTCAATCAACAGTGATGTAACGCTTGTCGCCTCTTGAGCGGCGGCGCCAGTTGATATTGCTGCCAATATCAAAGGCGTAACTGTCAGAAGTCGTGTTCGGGTAAATGTCATTGTGATTTCTCTCATGCAAAGAGTGATTGGCGGATTAATATAATCTTGCGGGGAAATTGGGCGAAAATGTGTTACGTAAACAACCAGGAAATAGCATTTTCATACAATCGGCGGCTTTATGCCAAGATAAGTTGCCAAAATGAGAACATTAACACTTTAGACCTCACAAAGGCCCGGCTGATGACCCAATGCCTCAATAACGCCACATTCCTTCTTCGGATTTTAGGTAAAGTGTTGAGGTTAATGCTGTTATTCGCAGTTAGTCGAATCGAATCGTAGAGCAGTGGAAGGCTTTTTGAGATGCTAGTTGATGTAGGTAAGCGCGGGAATTTGCCAACGATCTTCCTCGAGAACGGCACCCTAACCGATTCCGATCTTGCAAAAGTCACCGACGCTGCAGCAACGACAGGCCAGCCGATCCGTGCTGTTCTGGACCGCTTGGGTCTGGTCCCTCAAAAAGAGTGGGCACGGGCAAGCGCAGAACATCTTGGCATGCCCTTGGTGTCACTGGACGATATCCCTGAAAAATTACCGCAGGATCCGCGCCTTTCAATAGAATACCTGCGCCGCAATGCCATTGTTCCGATAGAGATTTCACAAAACCTCGCTTACATCGCAGTCGCCGATCCGTTTGATGAAAATGCTGTCGCGGCACTGGAAATGATCTTTGGCAGCAGTCTGAAGCTGGCCGTTGGAACAGACCGCGATATCGAACTGGCAATGTCGCGGAGTGAGCTGGCCCAAGAGGTAGAGACACCCACGTCCTCTTCCGATGTCGGGCCTAAACAAGAAGGCCTCGACCTCGACACTGACAAGTTGACAGAGCTTGCCAATAACGCGCCGACCGTTCGTTATCTGGATACCTTGTTTGACAATGCCGTTGAAATGCGCGCGACGGACATTCATTTGGAGCCTTCCAAAAACGCCGCGCGCGTCCGTTTGCGGGTTGATGGCGAGTTGGTAGAAGTCAGCCCGCCTGAAAAGTCCATTTATGAAGGCGTTGTTTCACGGCTCAAAATTCTGGCCGGTATGGATATCAGTGAACGCCGCCTTCCGCAGGATGGGCGCATCAGGCAACGCTTGGCTGGCCGTGATATCGACATGCGTGTTGCCAGCGCGCCAATGATTCACGGCGAAACAATTGTGCTGCGTCTGTTGGACAATCATGACGGCCTTTCGACCCTCGCCGACCTTAAGCTGCCAGCGCATGTGTCGAAACGGATTGGCGCGGCGATCAAACAACCAAACGGGTTGATCCTTGTAACCGGGCCGACGGGTAGCGGTAAGACCACGACGCTTCATGCAGCGATGAATGCGCTGAATGATACCCGCCGCAAGATCGTGACAATCGAAAATCCCGTAGAAATTCAGACACCTGGTTTGCAACAGATCGAAGTGAATGCCGAGTTGGGCTGGACCTTTGCGGCAGCGCTTCGCACCGTACTCCGGCATGATCCTGATGTGATTATGGTTGGTGAGATTAGGGATAGTGAAACGGCTGAGCTTGCCGTCCGGGCTGCGATGACAGGGCATTTGGTATTTTCGACCTTGCACACCAACACAGCCTCTGATGCAGCGACCCGCATGATAGATCTTGGCGTGCCAGAATACCTGATGCGTTCAGTGGTGCGCTTGGTTGCGGCACAACGGTTGGTTCGGCGTGTCTGCCCGGATTGTGCCCAAGTGATTGATTTGAACGCGCGGCCTAAGATCCGAGACGTCTTTGCGAAGCTCGATCAACGCACAGGTGGACAAACGGATCCAGCCAAGTGGCGTCTGGTGAAATCGGCGGGGTGTGACGCTTGTAATCAAACCGGTTTCCGTGGACGATTGGCCTTGTTTGAAGCAATGGAGCCTGATGAGCTATTCACGCCGGCAGGCAGCGCTGCGGCGCGTAAACTGCAAACGATGGGCTCTGAAGGTGTTCGAATGATTGCAGAAGGGCATACAACTATGGAAGAAGTCATGCGTATTCTGGGCGTGAAATACTTCTAAGGTTCGGTCGAGTGGAGCAGGCACAGCAAACATTTTCCTACACCGCGCGTGACAGCACAGGCGCACGTCAGTCGGGCGTTGTGCGTGGGTTGGACGTCACGGACGCAACCCGTGCCTTGCGCGCGCAGGGTCTATTTCCGATCACATTGGATCCTGAGATTGCTGGGGCTGTCGCACGACCATCTGCCAAAAAACGCCGCAGTTCACAGCATATGTCGCCCAAGCAGACATCGGATTTTTTGGTGCGGTTAGCAAAGCTCTCTGGCCGGCAAATTCAATCGGAACGGGCCTTGGCTATTATGGGTGAAGGCGGCGACGATTCGATCTCGCAAGCGGCATTACGCGTGCGCGACAGCCTACGCGAAGGTGCACCACTGTCGCGGGCGTTGCGCGAACACGCAGGTATCGAGGATGCGGTCACCCTATCTCTGATCGGTGGCGCAGAGGTGTCTGGCGATATGAGCAGTGCGTTATCAACAGCCGCCGACATTATGGAAAACCGGTTGGTCATCCAACGCCGGATTGTGACTGGCCTGATGTATCCGGGTATCCTGTTGGCGGTGGCGCTGTTGTCTTTGGGATTGATCATGGTTGCGATTATCCCGCAGTTTCTGCCGTTGATCGAAGACAGGATCGAACTGGTCCCGCTGATGGGGCGGGCGGTCTTTGCCGTTTCAAGCATGTTTGCTAGTCTTTGGCCCTTCCTTCTTGGCGGTATCGTTTTGTCGATCGGGGCAATCGTTTTTGCGGCTAGGCGCGGCCAGTTGACCCCCATTCTGGTCAAAGTGGGGAATCGCATCCCCTTTGTCCGCCGGTTGATGTTACGCAATCAAATGACTTTGCTGTTGCACGTGCTTGGCGCTCTCTTAAGTCGTGATATCACGCTAAGCGGTGCCTTGCGTGTCGTGTCAAAGACTGCACCATCTGGCCCGGTCAGGGACAGTATGGCTGCGGTGACGGGTGAGGTTGAAAGTGGTGCTTCGCTGTCGTCAGTGATGCTGGATCAAAACCTGTTGCCGCGTGAAGCCATCGAAATGATCCGGATCGGTGAAGAAGCAGGCGATCTGGGTGGTATGATTTCCCGGACATCGCTAGATATGCGTGAAGCCGCCGATCGTGACCTAGAGCGATTTTTACTTTTATTTCAGCCTGCTCTGATTGTAGGTGTCGGACTTCTAATCGGAGTAAGCCTCTATGCCCTTTTCTCAGCGATTGTATCCGTCAATGCAATTTCGTTTTAACACAAGAAGGTCGCGTAGGCGTCCCGCACAAGCTGGTTTTTCCTTGATTGAAATGCTGGTCGCGGTTGCGATTGTCGGCCTCTTGATTGGCGTTGTTGGACCTGCGGCGATGCGTCAGCTGCAGTCTTCTCGGGTTACAACGGCTGAGGCGCAAATTGTGCAGCTGCGCAGTGCGCTCGATATCTTTCTGATTGAAACGGGACGCTATCCAACCGAGCAAGAAGGCTTGGAGGCACTGATCAATAACGCGAACAACATTCCTGGCTGGAACGGCCCTTATTTGCGAGATGGCAATTTACCCGCCGATCCATGGGGTGGTCCGTTCATCTATTCGTTGGAAGACGGGCAGGTTGGTGTGATGTCGCTTGGTTCTGATCAGCGCGCAGGTGGGACAGGCCTTGCTGCCGATGTGGAAGGCTAGGGGATCTACAAACCGGCGTCGCAGTGCCGCGCAAGGCTTTGCCACTGTTGAAATCCTGGTGGCGGTTGCCATTGTTGTCTTGATTGGATCGATTTCCATCCTCGCGCTAGGCCGATCTGATCGGGCTCTTTTGCAGGATGAAGTCGCAGCGATCTCGCTTGCTTTGCAGCAGGCCCGCTTGCAAGCCGCAGAAACCGGTCAACCCGTTGAAGTCGAGTATTCCGTCGATGACAAGACCCTCCGGGCGGGCGTGGCCGAACATACTTTGGCCAGAGGCGTCACGAGCCCCAATGAAACTACCCGTATCTTCATCAGACCTTCAGGCGAAAACGAAGGGCTGACTTTGGAACTTGTCGCAGGCGACCTTAGCCGGTCGGTCGAACTTGATTGGTTGACGGGTCAGATTAGGTTGACGCCATGAGCCGACGCATCAACCATAAAGGCTTTACGATGATCGAGACACTCGTGTCTCTCGCCATTGCGACGCTAGCAATCACAGGATTCTATCAAGCCTTATCCACAGGCATGTTCATGGAGCGACGCTCGGGCTTACAGGCCGAGCAAATGTTGGTCGCAACCCAGATCATGGATCGCGTAGGCGATGATTTTTTGCTGCAACCGGGGCAGCAAGACAATGGCGTGATCCGTGATATGGCTTGGACGCTTGTTGTATCAGAAGGCCGGACGGCAGATATGCGTCTAGGCCCACTTCAACCTAATGAAGTTGTGTTTGTCTATGTGACGGTGAATTCGCCCGTTGAAGATGGTGCGCCAGTCACTTTGCGCGCCATTCGCTATCGCGAGACACCGCTATGAGCAGGCGCTGGACACGCCGCCGACCGGCGCGATCGGGGTTCGCATTGGCCGAGGCATTGGTGTCATTGACAATCGCGGCGATGACTTTGGCCTTGCTGACCAGTGCGACTTGGGGACTAAGGCACACCACGCAGCAGCCCGACGCCTTGCAGCAAGAGGCTACAGATTGGTTGACCGCGCGGCGGGTGCTGCAGTCTTGGGCCGCTTCTGCCAGTCTGGCAGATCGTTTTGCGGCCGAAGGACGGTTTTTTGGCTCTCCAACCCAGATGCGTTTGATCCTTGATGATGGCACCAGTCGTGACAGCCGACCGATGATGGTCAGCTTGACCATCACAGAGGAAGAGGGGTTGTTTCGGCTCACGGCATCCCGGCAATTTGATGTGCGGGATGTTCGGTTGGCCAATGACAACGCCCAAGCCAGCACGATGATTGTGTCCGAAGAGCCGCTTAGCCTAGTTTACCGCGTCGGTGCGACGTCTTTAGCGCGGCAAGGATCCTGGTCCTACGAACCAAGGGCAGAACAAGGCCTGCCCTTTGCAGTCGCGGTCGAGCAAGGTGCAGAACGGATGATCGTCGCCCATATGTCATCAACGCTGAGTGCGATTTGTGTGGCCCGCTTGGGTCAAGCTGGAATAGGAGATCCGGATTGCAAACTGCGCTAAGGATATCTGGCCGCAAGCGGCAGCGGGGGTTTGTTCTTCTTACAGTGCTCTGGATGAGCCTTGGGCTTCTTTTGGCGGCGTCCACATATCTGGCAACGCAACGCCAAGCAGCACTTTCCACCCGCGCCGAGGTCGAAACAACCCGCGCTGTTGAGCTTGCGAGAAGTGCCGTGAATGTGGCCCTTGCTGATCTTGGGCGCATTCGGGAAGACGATTCCCGCAGCATGCGTGACGGCAGCCCCACGACAATCATCATGGCAGAGGGGCAGGCGACCTACCGCATTTGGGATGAAGGCGGGAAGTTGGACATTAATCATGCGCCCCAACAGCTATTGGGGTCCGCACTGCGATTACTGGGTGAAGATAGTGGAATTGATGCCTTTGATGCGGTCACAATCGCCCAGGCCCTTATCATTCAGCGTGACGGAACGCAGGAATTACCCTTTAATACACCTCTTCCGCAGCTGCTGTCGGACCTCGGATTGCCGCAGGAAGTGGCCCTGCGGGCCCGGCAAATTCTGACCACCTACAACGGAACTAATAAGTTGAATCCACGGACGGCCTCGCCCACGTTGCTTGCTGCGGTGCCTGGTTTGGGCGCAACAGATGTGGCAACGATCGTCGAGCGGCGACGGGCGGGTTTGTCAATGCCACACCTTGGTTCGGCTACGACTTGGCTGAGTGGTACAGAGGGTCCGTTTTACACGATTGAGGCGCGTAGCACCTTGCAAAGCGGTGTTTCGGTCGAGGTGATAGCGACCGTCTTATCGCTCGGCGTCAGTTTTCGGGGCGGCAAGATGCGCTACGAGATTTTGGGCATGGAAATTCTGCGTTGATGTCAACGCTTACCGATCTTTTGCCAATCGTGGTGCTGATTTTGGCACTTTGGTTTGGGCCATTGCCTATTGTGGCGCGCGGTTTCGTGCGGGGCGTCGCCGGACCGCGCTATGTTCATCGTTGGTTTGGGTCTGTCGCCATCGGGCTGGCTTTTGGAGCGGGTATCGCGGCTTTAGGCTCTGCGGTCTTAGCGCCCGGCCATACGTATTATGTGGTACTTCTTACGTTGCTCTTTCTGTTGGGGTCAATCGATTGGCAATGGCGCTGGCTACCGATCGAATGGACAATCGGCGTTGTCGTGCTGGCGCTTATTCATGGCATAGCGTCTGGACAGGCTGCGCTTGTGTTGATGCAGATGCTGATACCCTGCATGGCATTGCTCGTATTTCGCCAGGTCATGACATGGGCACTTGGAAAAGAGGCGCTGGGCCTTGGGGACGTATGGCTGTTGCTTGGATTGGGTGGGTTCCTGTCAATCTTTGACACGTTCCTGGTTGTTGGGTTGGCAGCGTTATTGGGGTTGATTGAGACGGGGATGCGCGGCGCGTTTTCGACAGGTGAGCGAAAATTGACCGGCGTGTCGTACGGGACACACCTTTGTATCGTTTTCCAAATTTTCCAAATTTTCCCGAGTTTTCTATGAAGATTGCCTGCTAAGCTGCTGCCAATGATATAAAAAACGCGCACCTGGACAAAAGATTTGGGGCGCTGCTGATGAGGCAGAGCATGTATAGACAGATGGCTTTCGCGGCTTGCGCCGCGATTCTTGGTTCTTGTGGGGATGTGCCGCAAGTCGATCGGACCCAAGATGATACCGGCTACAAGGGCTGGCAACTCGCAAACATTTTCGGAACAGGCGGCGAAGGAAGCAACACGCAGCGTCAGCAAGGCCGCGTTATTGGTGGGCAGCGCGTTGAAGCAGGACAAGGGACAATTTTCCCAGGGCGGCAGCCTCTTCTGGTCGATAGCGATTTTGTAAACGAAAGCGGTGAACGGACCGTTTCGCTCAATCTGGTGGATGTGGACATTGAATCTGCCGCGGCCGCCATCTTGGGTGAGCTGTTGCAGGTCAACTATGTGATTGATCCCGGCGTACAGGGCACCGTGAACATCCGGTCCTCGCAGCCTGTCACCCGCACTACAGCCATCGAAGTATTTGAACTTGCACTGAAACAAAACAACGCAGTGCTTATCCGGCGTGGCGATATTTTTGCAATCGCGCCATTGTCAGCCGATCTGTCGATTGCGCCATCAACCGCTCGTGACGTTCTGCCCGGATATACGCTTCGTGTTATTCCGCTGCGCAATATTGGCGCACAGGAAATGGCGGCGATTCTGCAACCGTTTGCGGGTGAAGGCATTGTGGGAATTGATGCGCAACGCAACATCCTTGTACTTGCCGGTACCTCGGTGGACCAGCAGTCATGGGCACAAACGATCCAAAGCTTTGATGTCGACTGGCTAGCCAATCGGTCTGTTGGGATTTTCCCGATCAACGGGCGGTCAGCGCAATCCATCGTGAATGGCCTAGAACGCGTTGTTGAAACGGATGAAGCCTTTGAACCACTGGTGGTGTTTGAGGTTATTCCCGAGAACAACTCGATCTTGGCCGTCGCCAAAACACCGCGTGCGTTGGAAAATGTGTCTGTTTGGATCAACCGTCTGACCCGTGAAGGCGCAAATGATGCGCAAGTGTATTCATATGACATGAAGTACGCCCGAGCGAGCGATGTCGGACCAACAATGTCGCAGATTTTAGGTGTATCTGTTGAGACAACGGACCAGCCAGCCGAAGTGGTTGTCGAATCCAGCGACGTCTTCTTTTCCAATCAGGGTACATTAAATGCAACGCGTATCGTGGCGAGCGAAGCCACAAACACGCTGCTTATTCATGCCACACCGGAGGAATACGAACGTGTGTTAGGCATTTTGCATCGGCTTGATGTGCCTCAGCGTCAAGTGCTTGTCGAAGCCACAATCGTCGAAGTCACCTTGAACGAAGACCTGCGCTACGGTGTGCAGTATTTCCTTGAGGATGGCGGCGGACAGCTGGGTCTAAGCTCAGGTGATACGGTCAACATTTCGCCAACCTCGCCCGGGTTTAGCTTGTCATTAGGTGGAAACCCCGCAAACGCGGTGATTGATGCGCTCGACTCGATGACGCGGATCAACGTCATTTCCTCTCCAAATTTGATGATCTTGAACAACGAATCCGCGCGTCTCGTTGTCGGTGACCAAGTTCCAACCGCCGTCCGTACTGCAACGGATGCAACATCAACAGATGACCAGGTGTTTGTTTCAACGGTTGAATATCGCGACACAGGTGTGATCTTTGAAGTGACACCACGTATCAATTCGTCAGGGTCGGTGATCCTGAACATTGGCCAAGAAGTTAGCCTTGTTGGTGAAACAGATGCTGCGACAGGTAACCCGGTCATTTCGCAGCGTTTGATCAACAGCTCTGTGTCAGTGGATAGCGGCGAAACTATTGTTCTTGGTGGCCTGTTCTCTGATCGCCGGTCTGGTTCAAACAGCGGTATTCCGATCCTCAAGGACTTGCCGGTTGCAGGGAACCTGTTTGGTACATCTTCACGCAGCAGTGCGCAGACAGAATTGTTGGTGTTGATCACACCACGTATTGTGAACAACCAGATGGATGCGCGCCGCGTGACCGAACAGTTGCGCAACAGGGTTCAGTCCTTGCGGTCGGACAGTGCTTCGCTAAGCACGCAGATGAACATACCATCAACGCGGACGCAGAATTCCGCACTGATCGATAACTCGGTTCGTGTGCAGCGAGCCGTTGCAAGTGCTGTAGAAGTTCCTGTGGCTGCTGCGCCAGCGCCATCCACTGCTGCAGCAAGTGGTCGTCACATTGCGGTTCTTGGATCGTTTAGCTCTGCAGAGAACGCGCAGAACCATTGGCAGACACTTGTTTCGCAGAACAGCGCCGCCTTGGGTCGATTCACGCCAAGTTTTCGTCAGTCGAGTGGTTTGACCATGGTCACCGTTGGGCCGATGTCACGCGATGCGGCAAGTCAGGTGTGCATTGAAGTGAAAACGGATTGCTTCACCGCGACGCAGTAAGAAAAAGATGCTTTGGCCTTTGCGGGTCGGAGCATTTTCCGCTTTAGCTATCTCGGCTCAGAAGATCGAACCACCGAAGCTTCTCATAAGGTGATTGGCGGAACAGTCCTAACATCTCAGCTGAAGCGACACGGTTATTCCGGGTCAGTTCAGCGGCGGTTTCGATATGCATCTTCCCGGCGCTTGTTGCATTTTCTACCATGACCTTCAGGTCGACGCTGCCCCTTTGCAAATGGCCCGATAGGCTGCGTCCACGCACGTTGATGTCCTGGGCGACATCAATGAAATCCAAAAACGTGTTATTGGCCAATAGAACCCACCCATTTGTCAAGGCAAGGACAATCGCTTTTGGCCCCTGTGTATATGCCTTGCTGATTGCTGGTTGATGGTGGTTCCGAAAACTTTGGCGTCGGATGCTTCCTGCGCCTAAGACACCACCAACAGAAGACAGACAGACGCATGGATTTCGACGCTCTGTTTAACGAATAATTGACCATCCTGAAGGACGCGGACAATCATTGCTGCTATGTGCAGCCGATCAACTATCCCACTTTGCCCAAAGGGATGGAACGGTTGCGCTTTACTTCGACGCCTTTGCATTCAGATGCGGATATTGATCACCTTATCAATGCGTTAAATGTTCTGCGAATGCAGCGCGCCCTTGCTCATGCGGTTGCCTGACCTATATCTCTCATACGCTTACTTCCGGGGTAGACCGGCGCTGTGGATGCGCTACATTGCTCGCCGATTGGGGCAACGGTCACAGAAATAGATCGAAGAGGAAACGATCATGAAAGTTTTAACAATTGCAGCGGCTTTTGCTGTTTTTGCAATGCCCGCATTTGCCGATGGTCATGCGTCAAGCCAAGGTGATCCTGCTGCCGGAGAAGAGCAGTTCAACCGTCAGTGTGTGGCATGCCACGTTGTTGCTGATGCGTCTGGCGAAGTCCTTGCTGGCCGCAATGCCAAGACAGGCCCCAATCTGTTTGGTCTCGCAGGTCGCACGATGGGTTCCCTGGAAGGGTACCGTTACAGTGATGCTCTGATTGAGTTAGACGAGGCTGACACCCGCTGGACGGAAGCGGATTTTGTGGCCTATGTGCAGGACCCCACAGGTTGGCTGCGTGAAAAGCTGGATAACCGTCGCGCCCGTGGCAAGATGGCCTATCAGGTCCGGCAAGAATCGCAGGCTTATGATCTATATGCCTATCTGTCGACTTTTGGTGCTGAATAAGCGACGGCAGTTGTGAATTTGAAAAGCCGCAGGGGGGCACCCCTGCGGCTTTTTACGTGGTCCTGAGCAGGTCCGGGAGTGCCGGTTTTACCCAGTTTGGAGCATCGCATGTCCTGTTTCCCAAAGACGGTCGCGATAGACGTAGACAGCCCTTGCGCATCTGCGCGGGGCAGCGCTGGATGAAGGACGCATTGCCGGTGAGGGTGGTCCTGTGATCGGCTGAGCTGGGTTCCACGGTGACCCATTGGCAGCTGGATTTCTGGGCTAGGGTGGCGTTTGCGCGATACTTGATCTGGGTAACGGTTGCGGCAGTGTTGAACTTGACTATTGTGCGGTTGAACCCGGATGCAGTGGCTTTGGGGAAGGTCGAGGTGGACCAGGGGGAGCCACAGTGAAGATCAGATCAGAAGACTCAAGTTGGTCATTGATATCTGCTGAGGAACGGCATCGTTCATACCCTAACACGTTCGAAATTCCGGAAAGTGAAATCCGGAACGGTCTGTTGCCCGGAATGGCCGCCAAGTTGTTGTTTGACATTGCAACCGAGGAGGGCGGAACTCTAGTTGACCGTGGTATCGATCGCATGTGGGTCATTGTGTTGCCCAAGTCGGAAGCAACCGCTAATCGCTATCACGGTGTCCTCGATAGTGATCCTGGCATTGCGGAGAACCTAAACCTGAGAAAAGGCGACATCATTTGCTTCGGCTCGGAGCATGTTTGCAGTGTCGATCAGCCGCCGCGCGACTTTTTGCTTGAGGAATATGGACACTACTTTTCTGGACATATTTAATACGCGATCTGCACCATTGGCTTGCGAGCGATGCAATCGACGAGCGACATCCTCTTGAACCTCCTCAAAAACGATGAAACCATTGGGGATGGAACTTCTATTTAAATCATGGGCTGAGTCGGCCTCTCGTTTGGTTGCTGTCGCTGCGGGGCGTGACAGTGCTGATCTTGTTATTCATGCCGGTAAGCTGGTCAATGTGCAGAGCCGCGAGGTCTTGGATTGGCAGGTCGCTGTTGCTGCGGGCCGCTTTGCTTATGTGGGGCCGGATGCAAGCCATTGTATTGGCCCCGATACCCGGGTGATTGATGCCGAGGGCCGCTATTTGATCCCGGGTCTGTGTGACGGTCATATGCATATCGAAAGCGGGATGCTGACCCCGGCTGAGTTTGCTGCGGCTGTCATCCCCCATGGCACCACCACCATGTTCACCGACCCACATGAGATCGCCAACGTGCTCGGTCTGGCCGGTGTGCGCATGATGCATGATGAGGCGCTGATGCAGCCTATCAACATCTATACGCAGATGCCGTCCTGTGCCCCTTCTGCCCCCGGGTTGGAAACCACGGGGTTTGAGATTAGCGCCGAGGATGTGGTCGAAGCCATGGCTTGGCCCGGCATTATTGGTCTGGGCGAGATGATGAATTTTCCCGGCGTGATTAATGGCGATCCCCAGATGCTGGCCGAGATGGCCGCGACGATGAACGCGGGCAAGACTGTCGGCGGGCATTATGCCAGCCCCGACAAGGGTATTCCATTTAGCGCCTATGTGGCGGGCGGTGCTGCCGATGATCATGAGGGTACTGCCGAGGCCGATGCCATTGCCCGTGTTCGCAATGGGATGCGGTCGATGATGCGGTTGGGCTCGGCCTGGTATGACGTGGAAAGCCAGATTACGGCGGTGACCGAAAAGGGTCTCGACCCGCGCAACTTTATCCTGTGTACGGATGATTGCATGGCGGGCACGCTGGTCAATGACGGGCATATGAACCGCGTCGTGCGGCATACGATTGATTGTGGCTGTGATCCGTTGGTGGCGTTGCAGATGGCGACGATCAATACGGCGACGCATTTCGGGTTAGAGCGTGAGTTAGGGTCCATTACGCCCGGGCGTCGGGCGGATATGATCTTGACCTCGGACCTGAAGACCCTGCCGATTGAGGAAGTGATCGCACGTGGCCAGACCGTGGCAAAAGACGGCAAGATCACTGTTGATTGTCCGCATTACGATTGGCCGGAAGCTGCGCGCAAGACAGTGCGTATGGGCAAGGTGCTGACCGAGGATGATTTTGCGATTGCGGCCCCCGGCGGTGCCAATCTCGTCAAAGCCAAGGTGATTGGCGTTGTCGAAAATCAGGCCCCGACACAGGCGTTGACCGCTGAACTGCCGGTCGTGGACGGGATCGTTGCGGGCAAGGATGATACATATCAGATCGCATTGGTCGAACGGCACCGCGCAACGGGTGATGTGACCAATGGGTTCGTATCGGGATTTGGGTATCAGGGCCGGATGGCCATGGCCTCAACCGTGGCGCATGACAGTCATCATATGATTGTCGTGGGAACCGACCGGGCGATGATGGCGCAAGCGGCCAACCGCTTGGGCGATGTTGGTGGCGGCGTGACTGTTTGGAAAGACGGCGCAGAGCTGGCGCTGGTCGAGCTGCCGATCGCTGGCTTGATGTCTGACAGCCCTGCGGCCGAGGTTGCAGCAAAGGCTGACCAGATGGTCCGTGCGATGGAGGCTTGCGGCTGCACCCTGAACAACGCTTATATGCAGCATTCATTGCTGGCGCTGGTTGTCATTCCGTCGTTGCGCATCTCTGATCTTGGCTTGGTCGACGTGGACAAATTTGAATTGACGGATCTTTTTGAGGAAAACGCATGAACATGGCGCAACAGGTGAGCATCGAAACACCGAATATTCCGCAGCCTGAGGCATTCACGGATGCCAAGAAGGCCGTGGCGCGGCTGCAGGAGCTTTACAGTGCGGCGGTCACTTTTCTGTCTACCAATTTTGCGAAGGCTTTGGCGGAGGGTCAGCCTGCGACCCGGGTGCGCGCATTCTACCCCGAAATCCGCTTGACCACGACTACCTATGCCAAGACGGATACGCGCCTGTCGTTTGGCCATGTGGCTGAACCGGGCATTTATGCCACGACGATCACCCGCCCTGATCTGTTTGCGTCCTATCTGGAGCAGCAGATCGCTTTGTTGATCAAAAGCCATGGTGTGCCGGTGATCATTGGTGCGTCAGAGACGGTGATGCCTGTGCATTTCGCTGCGGCCAACGATCCGGGGCTGACCGTCCCGCAGGATGGATCGATGGAATTCAGTCTGCGCGACAGTTTTGATGTGCCCGATTTGACCACGACGCATGACAATATCGTCAATGGCGAAGGGTTTACCTATCCTGATGGTGCCCGCCCCTTGGCCCCGTTTACCGCCCAGCGCGTGGATTATTCGCTCGCCCGCCTTGCCCATTACACAGCGACTGCAGCTGAGCATTTCCAGAACCATGTGTTGTTCACCAACTACCAGTTCTATGTGGAAGAGTTTGAGGCATATGCCCGCAAGATGTTGGCGGACCCAAACAGCGGCTATACCAGCTTTGTCAGCACCGGGAACGTTGAGATTACCGACCCCGATGCGCCATTGCCTGTGCCAGCGAAGCTGCCGCAGATGCCAACCTATCATCTCAAGCGCGCATGCGGAGGTGGGATTACCTTGGTCAACATCGGCGTTGGTCCGTCAAACGCCAAGACGGCGACGGATCATATTGCTGTGCTTCGTCCCCACGCGTGGTTGATGGTTGGGCATTGCGCCGGTCTACGGAACTCGCAACGTTTAGGCGATTTTGTTCTGGCGCATGCTTACCTGCGTGAAGATCACGTATTGGACGACGACTTGCCCATTTGGGTGCCGATCCCAGCGCTGGCTGAAATCCAGATCGCACTTGAAACCGCTGTGGCGGATGTGACCGAACTGGAAGGCTATGAGCTGAAGCGCATCATGCGCACAGGCACCGTTGCCACGATTGACAACCGGAACTGGGAATTGCGTGAACAGGCGGGACCTGTGCAAAGATTGTCCCAATCCCGCGCGGTTGCGTTGGATATGGAAAGTGCCACGATTGCAGCCAATGGGTTCCGCTTCCGGGTACCTTATGGGACGTTGTTGTGTGTCAGTGACAAGCCGCTCCATGGAGAGTTGAAACTGCCCGGAATGGCCTCAGAGTTCTATAAAACACAGGTTGCGGCCCATCTGATGATTGGAATTCGTGCCATGGAAGGGCTTCGTGATATGCCGTTGGAACGCATCCATAGTCGGAAATTGCGTAGTTTTGAGGAGACAGCCTTCCTTTGAAGCTGTAAAAACGCAAAAAATGCACGTTTTTCCCTTGTAAACTTACACTAATCGTTGTGGTGTCCCACAACATACCGTTATATGAGCGGGTAAAGAGCCCCATAGGTGGGGCTAACGAGGGAGACCAGTAAAATGGCGACAAAACCAATGACAAAAGCGCAGCTTGTTGCTGCACTGGCCGATGAAACAGGCATGGATAAAAAAGCTGCAGGGACTGCGCTTGATGCGGTGACTGGCATTATCACGAAAGAAGTTTCTGGCGGCGGTGCTGTGACACTTCCTGGTGTTGGCAAAATCTATTGCCGCGAGCGTCCAGAGCGTATGGTTCGCAACCCTGCCACGGGTGAGCAGATCAAGAAAGATGCTGACAAGGTTGTTAAAATGACAATCGCCAAAGCGCTGAAAGACAGCGTGAACGGCTAAGCACTTTGGCCTGATAGGTCGAAAGTGGATTTAAGAAAGGGTCACCATATTGGTGGCCCTTTTCGCTTGTGAGGTGTGATGGATATCAAAGCAGTCTTAATGGGCCTTGTCTTTGCGCTGATGTGGTCGTCTGCGTTCACGTCGGCCCGCGTGATCGTGGAATACGCCCCGCCGTTGACGGCCTTGGCGCTACGGTTTCTGATTTCGGGCCTTATTGGCGTAGTGATTGCTTGGGCGTTGGGTCAATCGGCACGTTTGAGCAGGACGCAGTGGCTGGGTGTCGTCATCTTTGGCGTCTGCCAGAATTCGCTGTATTTGGGGCTGAATTTTGTGGCGATGCAGACGATTCCCGCGTCGCTCGCGGCGATTATTGCTTCGACGATGCCGTTGCTGGTGGCTTTAACGGGATGGGTCGTTTTTGGGACTCGTGTCCGTCCATTGGGGGTTTTGGGCCTGATTGCAGGCGTTCTGGGTGTTGTTTTGATTATGGGCGCCCGGTTACAAAGCGGGGTCGATGTCTTTGGTATCCTTTTGTGCGTGATCGGTGTGATCTCGCTTACAATCGCAACCCTAGCCGTTCTGGGCGCGTCGTCGGGCGGCAATGTTCTGATGATCGTTGGGCTGCAAATGCTGGTGGGCAGTGCGTTTCTGTGGATCCCGGCCCTGAGCCTTGAGGTTTGGGACGTGACCTGGAATTGGCAGTTGGTTGTGGCCTTTGCTTATACCACGCTTGTGCCAGGGCTGGCCGCTACGTTGGTCTGGTTCCTGTTGGTTGGACGCATTGGGATGGTGAAGGCCTCTACCTTCCACTTTTTGAACCCATTCTTTGGGGTGGCGATTGCCGCTGCGCTGTTAGGCGAACGGGTTGGATGGCTTGATATCGTCGGTGTTTTCATCATTGCCGGGGGCATTTTGGCGGTGCAATTGTCCAAGCAACCCACGCCAAAGTGACCCGTTGTCATACTTTTAGGGGCTGACAGAACGCCCCAGGCTGACGCACAAAATGGCATGGATTTGCTGTTTGGATATCTTGCTGGGCTTTTGACGCTGATCAACCCCTGCGTCTTGCCGGTTCTACCCATCGTGTTGGCAACTGCATTGCAGGCCGGTCGCGCGGGTCCGTTGGTCTTGGCGGCTGGGATGAGCGTTTCGTTTGTTATCGTTGGTATGACTGTCGCCGTTTTCGGCCGAGCGCTGGGCATTGATGATGTCATGGTCGCCCGTGCGGGTGCGGTGATGATGATCTTGTTTGGCTTAGTCTTGATGGTGCCGCAGTTCTCTACCCGTTTTGCCACTGTCACTGCGGGTATGTCTGCCCGCGCAGATGCCGGTATGGATAGCGTGAACCGGGACGGTCTGGGTGGTCAATTTGTCGGTGGTGCTTTGCTAGGCGCTGTTTGGGTGCCTTGCGTCGGCCCGACCTTGGGCGGCGCGATTGCTTTGGCCTCGGCCGGTGAAAGCCTTGGGCTGGCAGCTGCAACGATGCTCAGCTTCGCCTTGGGCATTTCAACGATCATTGTTATGCTGGCTTACGGCGCACAGAATGCCATCCGCCGTCGCCGTGATTGGTTGCGCAGCGTGTCCGGGCGTGTGCGCCTGATCACTGGCATTATCTTTGTTACGCTTGGCGTGGCCCTAATGTTCAACCTGCATCGCTATGCCGAAATTTGGCTGCTCGATCACTTGCCATTCTGGCTACAGGACTTGTCTGTCCGTTTTTGAATGAGGAGATAAGATGATGAAACGTCGTGAATTTATTGCTGTCGCTGGCGCGCTTGCGGTTTTGCCAAGCTTTGGGTCCGCTGCTGAGAGTTTGGAATATCGTCCCGGTTTGGTCAAAGAGCGTTTGGCCGCTGGCGAAACCGTTTTCTTGGACTTTAAGGCGGAGTGGTGCACCACCTGTCGTGCCCAAGGACGTGTGATTGGGCAGTTACGCGCGGCGAATCCTGCGTATGACGACGCAATTACGTTCATTAATATTGACTGGGATAAATATGGCCGGAGCGCGTTGGCACAGGAGCTCGACATTCCCCGCCGGTCGACTTTGGTCGTCATCAAGGGCCATCAAGAACTGGGCCGCATCGTTGCTGGGACGTCGCAATCCGATATTCAGGCGTTGATGGATACCGCACTGAACGCGACCTCTTAGAGGTCCCGGATCAAGTCCGGGACTGCGGCGCACTTAACCGATCTGACCGCGTCTTCCGCCGGTTTGTCCCCGGTCGAGCAGCAGATGATCGAGGATTACGCAGGCCATCATCGCTTCGGCCACCGGCACGGCGCGTATGCCCACGCAGGGGTCGTGCCGTCCTTTTGTGACCACCTCGGTTGGTGTGCCGTCCATCCGGATCGATTTGCGGGGGCTGAGGATGGACGATGTCGGCTTCACGGCGAACCGCACGACGATGTCCTGTCCGGTGCTGATGCCGCCAAGAATACCGCCTGCGTGGTTTGAGCTATATTCCGGCCCGCCTTGCCCCATAAAAATCTCATCCGCGTTATCCCGACCCGTAAGGGCAGCAGCAGCCATGCCTTCGCCGATCTCAACCCCCTTAACAGCGTTGATGGACATCATCGCAGCGGCTAAATCAGTGTCTAACTTGGCGTAAACCGGGGCTCCGATGCCTGCGGGGACGCCGCGTGCAACGACCTCGATGATCGCCCCAACAGAGTTGTGATCATCCTTGCGGAGCCACGCCAGATAATCGTTCCATTCCTCGGCGGCCTGCGCATCGGGGCAGAAGAAATCGTTCTTGTCGATCTGCGCCCAGTCCATCTGGGACCGATCGATTTGCTTGGCGCCCATCTGGGTCATATAACCTTTGATCTGCACATTCGGGGCGATGGCTTTGATCGCCTCACGCGCTACGCCACCCGCAGCAACACGCGACGCAGTTTCACGGGCCGAGGACCGACCGCCACCACGGTAGTCACGTAAACCATATTTTTGATGATAGGTGATATCGGCATGGCCGGGTCGGAATGTGTTGGCGATATCGCCGTAGTCCTTGGATCGTTGATCGGTGTTTTTGATCATCAGCTGGATCGGGGTGCCGGTCGTCTGGCCATCGAAGACACCCGACAAGATCTCAACGGCGTCGGCTTCTTGCCGTTGGGTGGTGTTCTTATTCAGACCGGGGCGGCGTTTATCCATCCATTGCTGGATCATCGGTGCCTCTAATGCCACGCCGGGCGGGCAGCCGTCGACTGTGGCCCCCAAAGCGGGTCCATGGCTTTCGCCCCATGTGGTGAACCGGAATAGATGGCCAAAACTGTTGATCGACATGGAATTCCCCTTTGAGGAGCGGGTCTAGCGGGCGCGACAATGAGGCTCAAGACCTTTCCCTTGCCTCTGCAGGCAATACAGCCTAGCAAAGCACCACCTCGGGGGGCCAATATGGCTGAGATTGCGCAAGCTGACCCGTTGAACCTGAACCGGTTAAGACCGGCGGAGGGAAGGTGTAGCAGATTCGCTATCCCCCAAATCCGCCCGTCACATTTGGAGGATACGATGAAAAATACCACCTATCTGCCAGCTGTTGCGGGACTTGTCCTTTGTGCCACAGGTGCATCGGCCGAGACCCCGGTGCTGCAAGTTATGACTTACGACAGCTTTGTTAGCGAGTGGGGCCCGGGTCCTGCGGTTGAAGCTGCTTTTGAAGAAACCTGTGCCTGTGATCTACAGTTTGTGGGTGCAGGTGACGGTGCGTCGTTGCTGGCGCGTTTGCAGCTAGAGGGTCCGCGGACGGAAGCCGATATCGTGCTTGGTCTGGACACCAACCTGACTGCCGCTGCTCGTGAAACCGGCTTGTTTGCCTCACATGGTCTGTCGGTTGATCTGGATCTGCCCATTGCTTGGGATGACGCTGAGTTCCTGCCTTTTGACTGGGGCTATTTTGCATTTGTCGGCAATGTTGGTGACGCAGCACCTGCTTCTTTGCGTGCATTGGCTGATAGCGATGCGCAGATCGTCATTCAGGATCCCCGGTCATCGACGCCTGGATTGGGGTTGTTGATGTGGGTGACTGCGGCTTACGGTGACGAGGCTGAGGCGTTGTGGGCAGATTTGGCCGACAATATCGTCACCGTGACCCCGGGCTGGTCTGAGGCTTACGGAATGTTTCTGGATGGTGAGGCGGACGCTGTTTTATCTTACACCACATCTCCAGCCTATCACTTGATTGCAGAAGAAGATGACAGCAAGGTCGCGTGGGGCTTTGATGAAGGTCATTACATGCAGGTTGAGGTTGCGGGCAAAGTTGCTGGAACAGATCAGCCTGAATTGGCGGACCAGTTCCTTGCCTTTATGGTGTCTGAGGCGTTTCAAGGCGTCATTCCAACAACAAACTGGATGTATCCTTCAGTGACACCGGCCGATGGTTTGCCGGATGGGTTTGAGACGTTGCTGACCCCAGCCAAAGCCTTGCTGTTCTCGCCTGAGGACGCAGCGGCCAAGCGCGATGCGGCGCTGGACGAATGGCGCGCAGCACTTTCCCAATAACACCTAGATGGCCCGGCACCGTTGCGGCGGTGCTGGTGCTAATCCTGACAATCGGGACGCTTGGCGCGGTGGCATACCGAGCTGAGTGGGGCAGTGGATTGTCCGCTGCGGATTGGGCTGCGATCCGGTTTACGGTCTCGCAAGCCTTGGTGTCGGCGGTGATTAGCGTCGTGTTGGCTATACCTGTGGCCCGCGCCTTGGCCCGCCGCCAGTTTCCGGGCCGTCAGATGTTGATCACGCTACTGGGCGCCCCATTCTTGCTGCCGGTAATCGTGGCCGTCTTGGGTCTCTTGGCGGTCTTTGGTCGCGAGGGTGTGTTGAACCGGCTGTTAGAGGGCTTGGGGCTATCCCCGATTTCGATATTTGGCTTCCACGGCGTCGTTCTGGCGCATGTCTTCTTCAACCTGCCATTGGCGATCCGGCTGATCCTGCAGGGTTGGTTGTCTATCCCAGCCGAGCGGTTTCGTTTGGTGGCGACATTGGATGCTTCGGTGGCGCGGTTGCTTGAGTGGCCCATGTTGCGGGCTGTTGTGCCAAGTGCGTTCCTAGTCATCTTTCTGATTTGTCTAACCAGTTTTGCTGTCGCATTGACTTTGGGCGGTGGCCCACGTGCGACAACGGTGGAATTGGCGATCTACCAGGCATTGCGTTTTGACTTCGATCTGGGCCGTGCGGCTTTGTTGGCCTGTATTCAGTTTGCAATCTGCGTGATAGCGGCGGTCCTCGCGTGGCGTGTGGCGGCGGTGGATGCCATGGGCGCGGGTCTTGACCGGGTGGTCCAGCGGTGGGACTTGTCCCGCCCGTGGCTGGACTTTGCGATGATCTTGGCAGGGGCTTTGTTTCTCTTGGTACCATTGGGCATGGTTGTCTTGCGCGGCTTACCGGGTTTAACCCAGATGCCAGAGACAATTTGGTACGCCGCGTTGCGTTCCGTTTTCGTTGCAGGCGGGTCTGCGGTGTTGTGTGTCACGATGGCCGTCGCACTTGCTTTGCGCGGCGGCGTATTTGTTGCAGTTATCGGAGTGCTGCCACTGGCGGCGTCGGGGCTGGTGGTGGGGACCGGGGCGTTCTTGATCGTCTTTTCGTTCATCCGCCCCTCTGATGTTGCTTTGGTCGTCACGATGTTGGTGAATGCGACCTTGGCTTTGCCATTTGCCCTCCGCGCGATTGCGCCTGCGGTGGAGCGGGTTGCGGCTGATTACGGCCGCTTGGGTAGATCATTGGGCATGGCCGGTTGGGGATGGATCAGGTTGATTGTGCTCCCGCGGATTCGCCGCCCCTTGGGCTTTGCTGCGGGGTTGGCCGCTGCATTGTCGATGGGTGATCTGGGTGTCATCACCCTGTTTGCAGGGCAAGCCGAAGAGACCCTGCCGCTGGCCATGTATCGTTTGATGGGGGCGTACCGCATGGAAGCGGCGGCTGGCGCTGCCTTGGTCTTGCTGGCCATGAGCCTGCTCTTATTTTGGATATGCGACCGGGGAGGGCGCGTCGATGCTGATTTGTGACGGCGTTGAGCTGCGCCAAGGTGACTTTGTTTTGCGGGCTGATTTACAGTTTTCTGCGGGTGGCGTGACGGCGTTGATTGGTCCTTCGGGGGCCGGCAAATCAACTCTTTTGTCCGGGTTGGCTGGGTTTTTGGTGCCCCATGCCGGCCGCATTCTGTGGGACGGACAAGATTTGAGGTCTGTTGCTCCGGGTCGCCGTCCGATGAGTGTCTTGTTTCAGGATAACAACCTGTTTCCCCATTTGACGATTGGACAGAATGTTGGGTTAGCATTGCGGCCTGATTTGCGGCTAACGCCTGATCAGGGCCGTTCAGTAGCATGTGTATTGGATCGGGTCGGTTTGGATGGATTCGCCGACCGCATACCAGCAGCCTTGTCGGGTGGTCAGCAAAGTCGGGCGGCCTTGGCGCGGGTGTTGCTTGGGGATCGTCCCATTGTCCTGCTGGACGAGCCCTTTGCGGCATTGGGTCCTGGACTGAAAGAAGAGATGCTCGACTTGGTCCGTGATCTGCTGGTCGGCGACGGTGTGACTCTGATTATGGTGACCCATGATCCGGCTGATGCAAAACGCATCGCGGATGATGTTGTTTTGGTTGCGGGTGGCGTGGCGGAACCTCCGGTTCAGACTGACGTACTTTTTGCCAATCCGACGGCTGCTTTGGTTCATTACCTTGGTGCGGGGATGGGTTGAAACCCATCTTACGCAAAGAAAAGGCCCGCTTCGATAGCGGGCCTTTGTTGTCTGAAGATCAGAGCCTAGTCTTTGTGCTTATGCGGTGCCCAGAGACGTTTGTTCGTCAGGTACAGCAGTACAGACAGCACAGTCAGGAACAAGAAACCTGTAAGACCAGCCTGTTTGCGCGCCATCAACTTCGGCTCTGCTGTCCACATTAAGAATGCCGCGACGTCCTGTGCGACGTGTTCCAGATCAGTTGAGTGCCCGTCTGCAAATTCAACATCATCGCCATAAAGTGGTGGAGCCATAGAAATCCAGCTCCCTGGCACCGTGTAATGACCGTGATCATCAATGCAGGTTTCGGGATATCCACCAGCCGCGAAGGCGATGTTATAATAGCCGTCCATGGGTTGCTCTGCTTCCAGGGCACATTCGGGTTCATCCCGATAGCCTGACAGAAGAGACGCAATGTATTCCGCCCCGCCCATACCATTGACGAATTGGCTGATGCCTGTGCCATAAGGTCCGTGGAAACCAGCGCGCGCCTTTGCCATGAGGCTCAGGTCTGGTGCGGTTGCCACGTTGGACGACGGGAACTTGTCCGCCGGTGTGGCCAGTCGAAAATCACCTTCGCCGTCGAACAGGCTTTGGTCAAAGATTTCATAGAATTCGGCATAGGCCCGCATCTGATCTTCTGGCAGGCCCGGCCCGCCATCGTCTGCGAGAGTCCGGAATGCGACGAGCTCCATACCATGACATGCGGAACAGATTTCAGTGTAGACCTGTAGCCCGCGCTGAAGCTGCATTTGATCATAGCTGCCGAATGGTCCTTCGAAAGAGAAATCGTAATCGTGAATTTCGGCTTCGACTTCAGCGGCTGTTGCAGGTCCTGAGAACAGCGCTAGCAATGCGACTGCGGTGAGAGTGAACTTACGGAACATGACTATTTGTCCTTTCTCACTCGGCCGGTTCGGCGATGGGCGCTTTGCCTTCGCCTTTCGGCGCGTAGTGCGCGTTAAAATCGTCTTCGATGGTGGCAGGTGGTGTATTTGGTTTTTCAAGCACACCCAGTAGAGGGAGAATGACAAGGAAATATGCAAACCAATATGCCGACGCGACCAGCGAAATCCAATCGTAAGGGAACTCTGCCGGACGAGCGCCGACCCACATCAAAACGATAAAGTCGATGACCAAAAGCCAAAACCACCACTTGAATGTTGGTCTGTAGCGACCTGACCGAACGGATGATGTGTCCAGCCAAGGCGCAAGTGCCATAACGGCGATCGCACCAAACATGGCCAACACACCAAAGAACTTCGCATCGATAATGCCAAAGCTGAGGAACTGAACGATCTGCACCAGCCAAACATCTGCGGTAAAGGCCCGCAAGATTGCGTAGAATGGCAAGAAGTACCATTCCGGCACAATATGTGACGGGGTCGCCAGTGGGTTTGCGGGAATGTAGTTGTCTGGGTGTCCAAGGTAATTCGGCATAAAGCCAACGATTGCCACGAAGACGACCAATATGACTGCAAGCGCAAACAAGTCCTTGATGACGAAATAAGGCCAGAACGGCAGAGTGTCTTTTGCTGCCTCTTCTTTAGAGGTACGGCGCACTTCAACACCTGTCGGGTTATTGTTCCCAGTTGTGTGGAACGCCCATACATGGACGATCGTCAAGCCAAGCAAGACGAACGGCAGCAGGTAGTGCAATGAAAAGAAGCGGTTCAGTGCCGGTTGGCCAACTGCGCTTGCGCCCAGTAGCCACGTCTGAATGCTTTCGCCAACAAACGGGATCGCGCCGAATAGACCGGTGATCACTGCCGTGCCGTGGAAAGACATTTGCCCCCATGGCAGTACATAGCCCATGAATGCGGTACCCATCATAAGAAGGTACATCAACATCCCGACGATCCAGGTGACCTCACGCGGAGCTTTGTAAGACCCGTAGTAAAGTGATCGGAACATGTGCGCATAGACGGCAACAAAGAACAGCGATGCGCCGTTCATGTGGAAATACCGGATCATATGTCCACCGTTCACATCACGCATAATGTGTTCAACCGAGGCGAACGCCATATCAACATGCGGCACGTAGTGCATGACAAGTACAATGCCAGTTGCGATTTGTAGGACCAGCGTAAAGACCAGAACGATCCCCCAGATCCACATCCAATTCAGGTTCTTTGGTGTGGGGATCATCAAGGTATCATAAAGCAATCCAACAATAGGAAGCCGCGAGTGCAGCCACTTTTCACCGCTTGACTTGGGTTCGTAGTGGTCGTGGGGAATACCGCCCATGGTTTTCTCTCCTTAACCGAGTTCGATTGTCGTGCCGTCGACGAACGCGGCGGGTGGAACAGGCAAGTTCCGAGGGGCTGGGCCTTTGCGAATACGCCCAGCAAGATCATAGTGCGAACCGTGGCAAGGGCAGAACCAACCGCCAAAATCGCCAGCACCGTCGCCCAGGGGAACGCAACCTAGGTGTGTGCAAACGCCCATCTGAACGATCCAGGCACCAGCCCCTTCACCTTCAGGTGATGCCAATGTTCGGTTTTCATCGGTGGCCAAAGCATCATCGCCAAGATTTTCGTTTTGTGCATTTTTGTCCGGAAAGCTGTCAAACTCCGCGTCTTGTGCGGCGGCTTCCTGAATCTCGACGCCTGTACGGTGCCGGATAAAAACAGGTTTACCTTGCCACAAGACCGTCAATTGCATGCCGGGCGCGACATCTGCCACATCGACACGGATAGAGGCCAAGGCTAATACATCTGCGGAAGGATTCATTTGGTTGACCATTGGCCAGACAGCTGCACCTGTTACGACAACGCCTGCACTGGCGGTTGCGTAATAGAGAAAGTCGCGGCGTGTGCCCTGGTGATCGTCTGCGTGTGACACTGGGTGCATCTCCGATTCTTAAAATGGGCATGGCGCCCGCTCGAGACATGAACCAATGTTGCCATTCGTCCATTCAGCCGCTGTTTAGCCATCAAATCCAGCTACGTCCAGCGGACAATCGGGCGCAGGCTGCAATGTCTACTCACTTGCAGCAAAAGCACCAAGAGTTGGTTAATGGATAACCGAGAATCACACGCGCGCCGAACGACGATTTGAGCGGTCAAGATTGCGCATCCGCGTCGAAGGGTGCCGATGAGCTGCAGCGTCAATGAGCGGAAATCCGCAAATTTCCTTTAAGATACCGATATTTGTGACTGAGGAGACACGTTTTCCAAAGGTCATTTAAGGCTCACTTAATGTTTTATTGTCACAAAAAACCCGGGAGTATAGTCCGGAATCAACTACGTTCGCCCTGGGAAAAATCGAAATGAATCGTGCTTGCGCACTCTTCTCCTGTCTGCTGTTAGCTCCTGCCTCTGCTTTTGCGGAAGTTGAGCTGAGCTTTTATGGCGGTGTTCAGTCCGCACCTGCGTCTGACATTTCGATTCGCAATGATGATGTGATTGCGGACGACGATTTCAATCAGGATTGGGAAGGCAGATCCGCAGAGGCCCCCATTTACTACGGTGTGCGTGCAACCCGCTGGCAGTCCCCTTCATTTGGGTATGGTTTGGATTTTGCGCACAACAAGGTCTATCCGAAAGATGACAACCTGCCTGCGGGCTACGACGTGTTGGAATTTACTGACGGTTTAAACACTTTGACGGTAAATGCTTATCGCCGTTGGAACCAAGCCTTTGGTGACGTAACGCCCTATGTTGGTGGTGGTCTTGGGGTGGCACTGCCCCACGTCGAGGTGACGAACGGCGAATCCGAGACCTTTGGCTATCAATTGACTGGACCTGCAGCGACCGTCATTGCTGGTGCGAGTTACGAAATAAACGACCAATGGTCAGTTTTTGGCGAATACAAGGGGACCTATTCTTCGAATACTGCTGACTTGGAAACGGGCGGCACCCTTGAGACTGACGTTGTTACAAATGCGGTCAACGTTGGCGTCAGTTTTAATTTCTGAAAATCAGGGTGCGGTTGCGATCATGCTGTCGCGCTTCGTGAATTCACCGTGCCAGGCTGCCAGATCGGCGTTGCACGTGCGCCATTGCCGCGCATCATGTCGCAAATCAACATATGACAACGCGCAGGCTATACCGATCTGACCCATATTCAATGGCCCGGACAAATGACTAATCCAGCGATCGTTCACTGCAGCGATTGTCCGGCTGGCTTTGCCCCACTGTGCTTCCAGCCAGTCTTTGGATTGCATCTCTTCTGAACGAAACCGGGCCTCATAGGTCATGCTGAGCGCTGCATCCATGATCGCATCTGCCGTCGCTTCAAGTGTCAACACGTCCCAAATGCGACCTGCTGGATAGAGTGTTGCCCCGGCGTAATCATTCAGAAAACGCGTAATCACCCGGCTGTCATAAATCGCAGGACCATTCGTCCGGATCAGTGCGGGAATTTTGCCAATCGGATTTGCGGCAAGAACGGTTGGGTCAGATGCTAAGGGCGTGGTGCTAACGTTGACCTCTTCGACTTGTTCCAAAAGATCGATTTCACGCAAAAGCACGCGGACCTTGCGGACGAAGGGCGATGCGGGCGACATTAAGAGTTGCATGATCAAGTCCTTACCAAAGCGGATCCGGAAAGAAGACCTGATCCTGTCCAATTTGCCAAGCCGGATATTTTTGCATGATTGCAGCGAACTGATCCGATGCCAGAAATGTATCAAGCCATTTTGTAAGTGGTTCCAGACCTTGCTGGTCGAACCATGTCCGATCCGTGTTTGCGAATTGCCGCACGAAGGGCAGGATGGCCATATCTGCAAGTCGCGGCGCAGGGCCCATGAGGTAGCGCGTCTTGGCTAGTCGCAGGTTCAAGATCGAAAGGAACGCTAAAGCCTTTGCGCGTTCCTCTACGATATCGAGGTGCGGGAAGCGGACCGCATATTTGGTGTGATCGAGGGCTCTCTTGAATGGTCCGTCGCACGTGTCGATCAACTCGTGCCCCTCCTGTGCCATATCAAGCCAGCCGAGCGGGTCGTTCTTGGACAGTGCCCAAAGCATGACGTCTCGGCTTTCTTCGATGACTTCATCTGCCACCAAAACCGGAACTGTCCCCTTTGGCGAGGCGTCAAGAAATGCCTGCGGCTTGTCCCGCAAAAGGATCTCGCGCAATTCGACCTGAACACTGCTTGCCGCGATGGCGAGGCGTGCCCGCATCGCATAGGGGCAGCGTCTAAAGGACCAAAGGATCGGGGTATCTGACATAGCGCTTACGCCATCAGTTGTTGATCGGTGACGCCAAGGATGGTTGCTTGTATGATCTGGCTTTCGGGCTGATCGGTATCAAAGCGAACCTCGGCGAATTGTTCCGTTCGCCCCATCCGTGGGTTTTCCATCAGGATGTTGTGAGGCTTTCCGATCTGGGCCCGCAAATGGGCATTCATCCGTTTTTGGCCGGCGTCACGCAAAGCGGTAGCGCGCGTCTTTATTGTCTTTCCATTCACTTGCGGCATACGTGCGGCGGGCGTGCCCGGACGCGGTGAATAGGGAAACACATGAAGCCAGGTCAGGTTGCATTCTTCCACAAGTGCTAGCGAATTGGCGAACATCGCGCCTGTTTCTGTCGGAAACCCGGCGATGATATCGGCCCCAAAAGTCATCTCTGGGCGCAGCTTAGTGGCGTCTTCGCAGAACTTGATTGCGTCGTCCCGCAGATGTCGCCGTTTCATCCGCTTTAAGATCATGTCGTCGCCGTGTTGCAGTGACAAATGAAGGTGGGGCATCAGCCGAGGCTCTGACGCAATGGCCTGCATCAGGTTTTCATCGACTTCGATACTATCGATCGAGCTGATCCGAAGTCGGGGCAGATCGGGGACCAGCCGCAGGACGCGCATGACCAGATCACCCAGCTTTGGTGTAGCAGGTAAGTCTGCCCCCCAACTGGTCAGGTCGACACCTGTTAACACGATCTCATTATAACCCTTATCAACTAACCGTTTGATTTGATCGACTACGACCCCAGCTGGAACCGAGCGCGAGTTGCCGCGCCCAAAGGGAATGATGCAAAAAGTACAGCGGTGATCGCAGCCATTCTGGACCTGCACATAAGCCCGGCTGCGGGTCCCGAACCCATCGATCAGGTGGCCTGCCGTTTCTGTGACGGACATGATGTCATCGACTTGGACAGGCTCGGTTGTGCCGATCAGATTGGGTGTCAGGTTTTGCCATGTGGCCGGGTTCATCTTTTCGGTGTTACCGATCACAACGTCGACCTCAGCCATCTTGGCAAATGTATCGGGGTCGGTTTGGGCCGCACAGCCTGTCACAATGACCTTGGCGTCTGGATTTTCGCGGCGCAGCTTACGGATGTCTTGGCGAGCTTTGCGCACAGCTTCGGATGTGACTGCACAGGTATTTACAACAATCGCATCGCTGACCCCAGCGGCCTTTGCCAGGTCCCTCATGGCCTCGGTTTCATAGGCGTTCAACCTGCAGCCGTGGTTGGAAAATATGGGTGCTTTTTGACCCATCAGAGCCGCCATTTCCCGTCAAATACATGGGCGGTTGGGCCAGTCATCCAAACGCCGTTATCACGCCAGGAAATGTCTATCTGGCCGCCATCAAGGTCGATCTTTACTTCGCGTCCGGTCAACCCGCGCCGCGCGGCGGCAACGGCGGTTGCACAGGAAGACGAACCCGAGGCAAGCGTCACCCCCACACCCCGTTCCCAAACCCGCATGCGGAGGTGGTCAGGGCCCAAAAGGCTGGCAAATTGGACGTTTGTGCGTTCCGGGAACAGAGGATGGCGTTCCATCTCCGCACCGCGCGCGCTTAGGTCGATGGTTTCAGCATCGGCCACAAAGAACGTGCAATGCGGATTACCCATGCCTGTTGCTGTGGGCGCCCCGTCAATAGGCAGCTCAAGTGTATCCATCTCATGGGACACGGGCACTTCGTGCCACCGCAGTAGAGGTTGCCCCATGTTAACGGATGTCAGCCCATCGCCTGCATCTATGGCATGAAGCATGCCGCGGCCCGTTCTGATATCGACGGCCGATTTCCCTGTTTCAGTCATCAAATGCCGGGCGATGCATCTTGTTGCATTGCCGCACGCATCCGCGAGCGATCCGTCACTGTTCCAAAATGTCAGGTGAACGTCCGCTTGATCCGTATCTGAGAGCACAGCGAGCTGGTCAAACCCGACACCACGATGCCTGTCGGCGATCGCAACAGCCACTGCAGCATTAACCCTGGGACTGATTCCCCGTTCATCAACGACAACGAAGTCGTTTCCGAGCCCATGCATCTTCATGAAGGGCAGATATGTACCATCTGTCAAAGCCATAGCGGGCATATAGACAATGCGATCGGACATATCCAGCAGTGTTGGCATTTGGGGGTTGACCGCGGGGTCCTGCCTTTCTAAGTAGCCCCTCACGTGGGCCGTTAGCTCAGTTGGTAGAGCAACTGACTTTTAATCAGTAGGTCGATGGTTCGAACCCATCACGGCTCACCACTTAACCACTTGTGTGTCAGTAGACCATAAGAGTACAGATTTGGAGCATAAGCTTGCAGATCTGCTCGTTCGGTTATTTTTCAAGACCAATTTGAGACTGGAATAGAGAAGACTCCTCGCTTTGGGTTAGTGGAGCCAATCTCGATGGACCGTTGAGTTGGTAAGGTGACGCTTTTGGTACACTGCACCGTAGGTTCGAATCCCACCATCCAAGCCAAATTTCTCTTTGTGTGACGTCCGGTATGGATCGCAACTTGTCCGGCTAAAGTTGCAACTTTTGTCGGGTAAGAACGCAACTCCCGTCAGATTTGAAGGATTTTGGGGTCTTTTGTTGGCGGAACTGGCTTGTTTGTTAGTTTGCAAAACCGCCCATCATCGCCCGATCCTCTCAATCTCGATAAATCAAGTGAAGCAAACGACTTGCCGCACTGCAACACAGAGTTTTTCAACAGCATGGGGCGGAAAGCGGAAGTTCGCTGCAGAGACGAGAAGAAGCGTTGATCGGACTGAGAGCGGACCTTCGCTACTCCGAGTGTGGTTTTGCACCTTCTGCGAATTCCAGGTGCTGCAATATCGAGAGCGCCGAGCGTGGCACATTACCGTGCTGGCGCGCAGCCCGTCCCTCGCAAATTACGAAAATTTCTGAAATGGCTATCAAAACTGTCCTGTTTGATGTTTGACTAGAAACGTCTTTTCTACTGTGAAGCTGGATCGCAATTGTCAAATTTTCTCTTGGAACCAAATCTAACTCGCGACGTATGGGCAAAGTTAAGAAATGGGCAGGTTCCGGTTGTAGGCCGCTCCGATATTGGCAACGTTTCCCGATTTGTTGCCGACTACAACCAGCGGCTAAGAAGCCGGAGCTATATCCCAGAAGTAGTGCACGGATATCTGGGAGTTCAGAAGGGGAATGGCGTCACCCGCTTTCTCCCTATTATATCAAAGGAAGACATGGCTGTGTATTATCACCTTTGCGGGCATATCGGTGCAAGAGTGCTAAAACAAAAGCCCGGTATCTTTGGCGGGTGGCGTTCAATACCTGGAGGTTCTCAACAGAGACCTTCGTCAGTTCATCAACAAGCAGAAGAACGCGCAACGGTTCTTCAAAACGGATATTTTTCCGATACTTTTTCTAATACGATGTGGTTGGATGAATTTCGGAGCTTTACCCAGCTAATAAGAAAGCTAACCAAGACGGCCTCAAGTGGAACATACGTTGCGACGACTGACGTCGCCAATTTTTACGATTCAATTGAAATCCCAAGGTTAATCGAGAGACTACGACGAGATATGCCTGGTGATTCACATGAAGAAATTGAGCTGTTAGAAGTTTTCCTAGGGCTGTGGGATAGAAGAACAACTGGCTACAGTCGGTCGTCGAAAGGTATACCGCAAGAGATCATATCAGATGGTTCGCGTTTCTTGTCTCACTATTACCTCCAAGACTTTGACGAAGACTTTGGTCAATATTGCAAGGACCTCGGGTTACTTTATGTGAGATGGGCAGACGACATGCTGATCTTTGGTCCTAACACAAAAGTCCTCGAAGAGGCTATTCATAGAGCATCACGTTTGTTGCTTCCTGAAGGGCTAAACCTCAATGCACATAAGACTAAAACCTATAGGCGAGAAGAGTTAGCCAAGTATCGAGGTGTCGAGGTACTTTCTGCCATTGGCGCACGCAACCCTGTTGAATTTCGTCGAAAACTGAGGTCTGCGATTTCATGGCAGGCAGCAGGAAATCCGATGCGCCTTGATACGATTTTTCGTGCAACACTTGGCTACACCTTCAAGTTGGGCAAGAACGCCCGGACATATGAAAAGAATTTCATCTTGGAAACTGTAGAAGAAAACCCGGAGATAGTCGCAACCTTAAACGATCTTCAACTTACCCATTTGATTTCAGTTGCCAACGATCCGAAGGAAATGTTCCTAAAGATCAGAAGTGCATGCCTCAGTCGCCCATATGCGGGTGCTAAGGCGAACTTCCTAATGCTCATCAGAAAGCACTCAAAAAAGCTCGATCGGTTGGGCGTATCTTCTAGACTGCAAAGATCGTCCATAGATGCTGTAGAAAACGAAAGCTCAGACAGCATTATACTCCAAACTTTTTGCGTGCCCCCGGCTAGAGCCTCTTTATCTTAGTCGCCTGCGATGTCTTCTTGCGTCGGGCTGGGCACGGACGATTGCTCGGCTTCATCATCAGCTTGGTCTTCTGCAATTTCGCGATCTATGTCGTGAAAATACCGATTAATCGTTGGTGTGGAGAGGCCAACGGCAACTATCATCGATACTCCCAATATCGCGTAAAACACTGGCGACAGTGTTGACAAGTGTGATGCCACAGCACCGTTCCACCAAGTTGCTCCTCTCTCCTCCTTTTCTTCTTTCATCTCTTCTTTGTAGTCATATAGCGTACTCATGTAATCGCATCGGTCATGATTATCATCATATTTTGATATGATCTTCTCGTATTCATCTGAAGCTGCGGTAGTTTCTAATTCACCACCTTTAAATTGGCGGTAGATGTGGCTCAGTTCTCGTCCGCATCTATGGGCATCTGCTGCTCTTCTCGATATTTCTCGAACGGGGTCTTGCTGAGATAGTAAAATTGAAACCACCGAAACACCGATTGAAAAGACACCAACGAACTGTGCACCAGAGATCGTCAAGTCACTAGCGAACGCAAGTAAATATATCCCCGAGATAACCGTTAGGAATGAAAGAAAATTGAGAACTAAAGATTGGTTCCAGGCTTTCTTTTCGAGCCGCTTTGCGCAGTTGAAACGATTACTCTTTGTAGTTTTCATTCTTAGATGGAGTTTTCGACCTTCACTAAGCTGGCCTATGGTAGCATTTGGGTTCGTGTCTTCAGTTTGTTCCATATTGATATGCGCCAATTCTGTGCTCCCAGCCTGTTTGACTTTTTGTTGCAACAAGCCAGATTTCGATCATTAGTCTATAATGGGAAATATACTGTGTCACGTGACATAGCCATCATCCAAGCGTTAGGCGCGTACCCTACACTTGGGGGCAAATCACTTGGAAAGATCTCGGTGTGCACACGTTAAGAACCGGGCTCGGATACCCAATGGAGGCGCGAAGGAACTTAAGCCAGCGTGACTTTTGGGACAGGGTTCAATTCCAAGCAAGAGCGCAAGGCGTGGTTGGTATCCATTATGACGAATGTCAGCACATATTTACCAACAGAAAACCAGAGGCGCGTTCGATGATCTTGGATAGCTTCAAAACACTTTTGAAGCAGCCAGACTGGCCATTTATGTTGATACTGTCCGGCATTGGAGAACTCGCCGAACGCGTCCAGGAAGAGCCCCAGCTAGCGCATCTTTTGAGACCGTTGGCGTTCACCGAAATCAACATTCACAGAAGTGACGATCTTAACGAACTAAACAGTCTGTGTCATGCCTACGCTGAACGCGCTGGCTATGACTTCTCGAACCTTGGAACGGTTGATTTTTACCGAAGGTTCAGCCTCGCGTGTGGAAATAGCTGGGGCATTGCAGTTGAGTTGATGATGTCTGCTCTTTTGAGGGCAGATTCCAAGAATATCAGAAAACTATCCCCCGCGCTTTTCTGTGGGGCCTTTACTGAAAGGCTAGAGCTGCAACCTGGCTTCTCGCCGTTTTCAGTCGACAACTACGAAGAGCTCTTTTTCGCTCAGAAGATGATCGAGCTATGGAGCAAATTGAAAGAGTGAACTAGCCACTTTTAAAGTTCGGTGCTTTTGGGCCTGCGCATTGCGCAGGCCTTTTCTTTTGGAACACCCCAATTGCTGCACGCTTTTAGGCCAAATCGGCAAGCTTATGCTCCAAGGAAAGTTGAGGCTCTGATTTTGTATTTAGAATTGGTTACTTACAGCGCGTGTATTATTGCAGCCGTGGAATCTGCACTCTTATGGGATAATGACATTGTGTGATGCGTCACAGGAGTCTTCTACAATAGTCACGTTTCTTGCCACAAATGTCAGGAAGATCTTCCACAAACAGTTTTGCAACGCTTAGAAGAGCCACGAATGTGACAACTCGTCATGTTTGACCATTTGGGTCATGTTTTTTGGTTATTCGGGTCACTAACTCTGGTCATTGGCCAATTTGCGAGCGTTTTCCAAGGCCCTTTGGATGAACTTTGACATTTCGTGGTCGTTGCGTGGTCTAAGTTCGTGGGCATACCTGACACGCTGTGCTAGTTCGCCCATCGACATCAAAGCCGAGTAGTAGACCCAATCGCCCATATGGCCACGCAGTGCTGGGAGTACCATCTTGTTATCACTCTTAACCATTAGAACGCCGCCTTTCGTGCAACTTTTATGTCTGCCTCAAAATCGTTCTGGTTCACAGGCGGTACGATGGCAGACAGCAATTTTGTCTCTACATCTTCCCGTTCCAACTTTGCGTTTGGCATAGCCGCAAAATAGAATTTCAGGTCGTCTTTGAATTCAACGAGCATTCTGCAAACTGCGTATCCAGCGAGAGCGGCAAACTGCTTGAACGCTGAGATGCCTTTCTGACCGAGTTGCCCCTTGCGGATCATGTGTGTGGCTTCAATTCCCGCCAAGGTTGCAGCCGCTGAATGGAACGCTTTGAAGCCAAGCATCGGCCGTGTGATCCGTTTGATGAAACGATGATCCTGTTCGACAAT
>CANMWG010000003.1 GCA_947501555.1 uncultured Paracoccaceae bacterium | reverse complement strand
ATCATCTTGGGGAGATAGGGCTTTGGCAAAACTGATCGCGACACCATCAATCCTTGAACCGAGAAGTCCTGCATCACCCGAACAACAAGGATTTTGCTGAAGTGCCGATCCATGCGCAAATAGACCAATTTTCGCTTCTTGAAGGGTGAATTCGTTTTGATCTCGACAAAGTCATCACCGAGCCGTCCGTCAGATCCTTGAGCGTTGAACCGATGTAACGCGACACCATGGACGATGGCGCCATAGAGCTCGCCAATGTCGCCATAGATCTGAAGGTGACGTTTGGTCGCTACATTGAATGACGCAGCCGTGTGTAGCAGTCCTTGCAAGGCGGCGATGTAGGTTGGGTTGGCATCAGGGAAGTGATTCCGGAACTGCGCAGTATGTGCCGGATCATTGATGTCACCCCAACTGAGCCATTGGTCCGCAGTCCAGGCAGGTTGGTTCGGCGGATCTGTCAGTTCCGCTGGCAACAACACATGGCGGGTCATGTCAAATATCCATGAGCCATCTATACGACTGTTGGCCGACGGGTATGCCGCAGCACCACGCGCCGCCAATCCAGCCCTTCAAACAGGGCCTCGAACTGGGATCGATTGATCGTGATGACCTCATCCGACATCTGAGGCCAGATAAAGCCAGCACCCTCGATACGCTTGTACGTCATGACGAGCCCCTTGCTATCCCAGACGATCAGCTTCAGTCGATCTGCCCGCTTTGAGCGAAAGATGAAGATAGCACCACTGAATGGATCGAGATCGAATTCGTTCATGACGATCGCAGCGAGGCCGTCCATCCCTTTACGAAAATCAACCGGCCTTGACGCCAGATAGAGTTTGAAATTGCCGGATGGCGAAATCATGCGGGCGCCTCAACCGCCAGAATGATCTTCACCAAATCATCAACCGGATAGGCAGCGGGAAACGCAAGATCGACTTCCCTGAAGCGAACGTGAATCTGATCAGTGTCAATTCCGAGAGCTACGGGAAGTTGTTGCTCCTCGACAATCACTTCTGAGAACACCCGTTCCTCTCGTCGTGACGTCCTCCTAGTTTCCGCACGCCTGACATCAGAGCGCCATTTATAGACGAGGGACTGCGAGACGTTGCAAGTCCTCATTACATCACCGACAGCCAGTTCGCCGCTGTCGAGCTTATCTTTCACGAACCTTTTGAAGCTGGGTGGCCAGACCCGCCGCCCACCTGCGTGGACTTCTATGGTGAAGCCGTAAACTTCGAAAGATTGTGGGAATTGCCCCATGATTGCCGCCTCGTGCTGTTTTGCGGCAGTATGTCATGACAGGCATGACCGTGTCAGAGGCTGATTAGGGGGTCGGATGCAACGCTTACGCTCCGCTGCGGGCCGCACCAACCTTGTCGATTTGTCCTGTCTCGCCCCCCTCCGCGTTCGCCACGTGGCAGATTTGCAGGAGCAGGCGGCTTCGCCGTCTGACCTCCAAATCAGCTCTGATTTTCGGAAACGGAAGTCAGATCAACGAAACAGGCCCATAGGGGCAGGATACAGGATCAGGTCAGTTTATGACGCAAAGGTCAAAGTCGTGTGACGTTCAACAAAAGAAAAGTGGCGGACTGGGGAGGATTCGAACCCCCGACCCCTTGATTCGTAGTCAAGTACTCTATCCAACTGAGCTACCAATCCGCGTACCGGGCATTTAGACCTGCCCGACGCCCGATGCAAGGGGCAATTTGGGTATGTCGAAGTTTGACCCTGCTCCTTAGATTGCAATCACGGCAACAAGAGAGACTGATGCAATCTTCCGGACAATGTGCTGCAGCAATCTCGTTGGCGCTTCCGCTCGGGTTCACTTGGCCTGCAACCGTGGAAGTTAAGCAACGCCACCGCCAGATGCTTACTATCGAAACGAAAGCCATTCCTTGGAGGGCGACCCAATCAGGTGTGAAAACCGAAATCGCGGGCGGGGTGTCCGGCCCCTTTAACCAAAAGTTCGACTTCGATCTGTAGGGCGCATTCCGCAATTTGAAATTTTTTCATGACTTAGTTGCGGAGCGTGCCAGAAACAAATTTTTAAGTTTCAGCGAGGGTAAACTTCGGGAGCGATTCGTTGAACCGCAGAATCTCTTGCATTCCCGATGTCGGACATCAGTCTAATTTCTTCTTCGCGGCGCATTGTGGATTGCGCGATCTTAGAGGCATACCCCACGACTTAGTCCAAGAGGTTTTTGGAGCGTTGATCCGACGCCAACGTGTCAATCTGCGCGGTCTGTGCTCATTCAGCGGCCGGTGCCAAGGCGATGTCGTCTTTGGGTAACTGGATCACGAAAGTAGTTCCGGTCTCGTCAGTGGTTTCTAACTCCAACCGGCCGCCGTGCCCCCGGATCAGATCGGCAGCGATCACCAGACCCAAACCAGAGCCCCCTTTGCGCACGCCACCTTGGAATGGTTGAAACAAATGTTCTTGCGCCTTTTTTGGCAAGCCTGGTCCGGTGTCTGTCACTTTTAGCTGCCAGCTTTGGTCGTCTTCGGAACCGATCAGTCCGATTTCACCTGGATTTCCTGTTGCCATGATGGCTTGCCGCGCATTGCGGACGAGGTTGGAGATAACCCGGAAAAGTTGCTCATCATCGGCCCGTACTGTCATCGTGGCCGGGATGTCTTCAGAGAATGACAATGGATAATCGCCTGCGGCCAATCGTTCGCTATCGATCACCTCGCTGGCAACTTGCGCAAGCTTCACGTGGCTGAGCGCCGGTGCTGGCTCTTCCACCCGACCAAAGGCTAGCGTGGATTCGCACAGATTCACGGCGCGGCTGATTGAATTCACGAGTTTTGGCGCCATCCGTTTCACCAGTGGGTCGTCCGAAGACTCGATACGGTCGGTGAATAATTGTGCGGACGTCAGGATATTGCGTAGATCATGGCTTACCTTGGCGACGGCGCCACCAAGCTGGGCCAGCCGTTCTTTTTGCTTGAGTGCTCCCGTCATTTGTTGCTGCATCAGTTGCAACGAGACCTCTGCATCACGCAGTTCTTTGACACTAGCGGTTGGCGTAATGATCTGGCGCGCGTCCTCGGGAGCTTTGGCGTAGGCTTGTATATGATCCACAACACCCTTGATCGGGCGAACCAAAAATATTTGCACAGAGAAAAATAACAGGCTGGCCGTGATGATCGATATGAATGCGGACAGAAGCAGGATGTTGCGCCCGTAGTCTCGGAGCGCGGCCCGCAAGGGCAACTCGTCCATGGTGACTTCGATCAGCAGGCCGCCATCGCGCACCGGGTTGCCAATGACCCGAATGATCCGCTCTTCAGGGTCCACCAAAGTGCGCAATGCGTCTGCAATCAATGTCATACTGCTTGGATTTCGCATGTCATAAGTCGCCGTGATAGGTGATGGGATAGGCGACGACAGTGCCAATTGGCGGATTTCGTCCCGCCGTAACACGACGTTGTACACCTCTGCGTTCAGCAGCAGCTCTGCCTCTAGCGCAGAGCTGATCATCTCGTCAGCTTCAAGTGCGAGTGACGCGATCTGGGCCCTCTCAAGCCGTGCTAACAGGTAATCCTCTCGGAACCGCGCAACCGACGGCACGAATATGAAAATTTCGGCCAGCATCACAAAGATCACTGTGAGAACCAGAAACCGGCCTGAGAGAGAGTTAATCATAATTCCTCGCTGAAGCTTAGGGCAGCCACCGCTGCACCAAGCCGACAACACGCTTTACCGTAGGGTTATCAAATAGTCTCGGGCTAAAATAGGCTCCTGCGGCGCGTTTGTTAACCTCACTGACAGTCGGGTAGGGCAAAACAGTGTTGGCGATTGCCGACATTTTCATTTTGTTCGCGATCGCCATGGCCCACATACCAATCAATTCTCCGGCCATGTGGCCTGCAATTGATGCCCCAACTGGCCGTCCCTTCACGACCATAACCTTAATCAAACCCTTCGTTTTGCGTTCCGCGATCAGTCGGTCGTTATGATGAAACTCAAAACGGACAACTTCGAGCGTGCCGCCAAATTTTTCTTTTGCCTGTGCTTCGGTCAACCCAACTTGGGCCAGTTCCGGATCCGTATAGGTTGCCCATGGAATGTGATCCGTACGTTGCTTTGACGGCAAACCAAACAGCATTGAGCGGATCAGCACACCCGCATGATAACCTGCCACATGGGTGAATTGAAGCCCACCTGCCACATCACCCGCAGCATAGACTTTCTTGTTTGTGATCGAGCGCAGATCAGGGCCAACCTTCAAACCTGAGCGGTCATGCGCAATGCCACCGGCATCCAGATCCAGCTTGTCGGTGTTCACTTTGCGTCCGACGGCCATCAAGAGGTGGGATCCCGTAAAATCGCCCTTTGGTGTGTGCACGGTGATAGTCTTGCCCTTGCCGCTGATCTTTTCCGCTTGGGCTTCCTCAACGATGTTGATCCCTTCATTTCGTAGGTTTTCCAACACGATTTCGGCCATCTCGGGGTCGTCTTTGCCAAAGGCTTTCGCGCCTTCGATCACAGTGACCTCGCAACCCAGCCGCCGATGTGCTTGTGCCATTTCCATTCCGATGGGACCACCACCAATGACGATCAGATGCTTGGGCTTTTCGCGCAGGTCAAAAATGTCTTCGTTGGTGTAGTGCTTGACCGTATCCAGCCCGGGGATTGGTGGCACGAATGGACCCGATCCGGTTGAGACAACGAAACGACGCGCCTCGATGATGTTGTCGCCAGCCTGCACTTCAGTCTTGGATATGAAGGTTCCGAATTCGGAAATGACATGCACTCCAAGACCCTCAAACCGTTCAACGCTGTCGACCGGGGCAATGGTCTCAATCACGTCATGGACGTGATCCTTGGCGGCAGCATAATCGACCTTCGCGGTCACCTCTGCCACACCCAGCTTGGCACCATGGGACATCGCATGGGCCTGTTTGGCCGACGCAATCAGCGCTTTGGATGGGACGCAGCCATAGTTTAGGCAGTCGCCGCCCATCTTATGCCCTTCCAGCAGGACAACTTTGGCACCCATTTGGACCGCGCCGGCTGCAATGGACAACCCGCCAGAGCCGCCGCCGATGATGCAAATATCTGTTTTGATCCGGTTCATAGCTTACAGACCTTTCTTGCCGCGTAGGGCGTTGATTGCGATGGGCAGGGCGGCAAGGACGCACAGGCCGATGATGGGAAAGATGATTTGCGGCTCAAAGATGATGCCAAGATTTGGCGTTTCGCCGCTGGCAAATACTTCGCCAAGGCCGGCACCTACTGATGTGTAGACAACTGAACCGGGGATAATCCCAATGAAGGTTGAGATTACAAAGCGATGCAAAGGCACCTCAAGGAAAGACGGGATCAGGTTTGCCAAAAAGAACGGCACAGCGGGAACCAGACGGATCAAGAACAGCATAGACCATTGGTTTTCATCAATGCCATCTTTGATCTTTTTGACTGCACCATCTGAATTTTCGAGTTTCTTGCCCAGGCTTTCGCCAAAGCCCCAGCGGGCGGCAAGGAAAATGGCGGTGGCGCCGATCGTAGCAGCGATCAGATTGAACAACGCGCCGGGGAAGGTTGCGAATAAGAAACCACCGGTCAACGTGGCGATTGTCGCACCGGGCAGGGAGAAAGCGACGATCACAACATAGGCTGCGATGAAGATAAGAACGGTCAGAAAGTAATTGTTGTCCCGAAACCCGATCAGGGCCTCACGATTTTCAGCTAAGGCTTCGAACGTTAGATAATCTCGCAGGAAGTAGGCCCCCAGAACTGCAACAATTATGATCGCAATAAGTGGAAGCTTCTTCAGAATTGGGTTCGCAGGGGCATCTGTCATGTCGGTCATCTCACTGATCCTATGGCTATGTCTTTATCTGCAGGTTAGATGGACGTAACGCTTGCTTTGCGATACCCACCTCACAGCCCATTGATGTAAACACCCCCACATGTTTCAGTTTTGGGTGTATTGTTCGTGAAGACTGAAACATTTGATATGGTGAAAATGTGGGAATTGTTGCAGTTTCACCCCTTTGGTTCCGTTGACATGCGGCCAGCCCGCCTCTAAAGGACGGGTCTGAATTGTAGTTCGGCTTCGAATCCCTTTCATGGATTTGGCCATAAACCGGAGAGCACGCTATGAAGCGCACGTTCCAACCATCAAACCGGGTTCGCAAGAACCGCCACGGGTTCCGCGCACGCATGGCCACAAAGGCCGGGCGCAAGATCCTAAACAATCGCCGTGCCAAAGGCCGCGCGAAGCTAAGCGCGTAAGCGCCAGCGTTCGATTTGACTGATTTGAAACCGCCGGTTGGGCCTGTCGCAGGCACTCCGGCGGTTTCCGTTTGCGTGCTGACAAAACGTGCCGATTTTGTGCGTGCCTCACATGCCCGGCGCCAAGGAACCCCAGGCATCCACTTGCAAGGGCGCAAGCGCGCTGGCGGCGAGGCCAGCGGAATCCGCGTCGGTTTTACCTGTTCCAAAAAGGTCGGCAATGCCGTGGCCCGAAACCGGGCCAAGCGCAGGTTGCGCGAAGTCGCCCGGATCGTTCTGCCCGAGTTGGGCCGGGACGGATGGGATTACGTGCTCGTGGGGCGCAAGGACATCACGGGAACGCTGCCCTTCGACACGCTGATCGCAGATCTACGCCGAGCCATGACAAAGGTGCACGGATGACGCCCATGGCCTACATCGTCTCGCTCCCGGTGCGGGCTTACCGTCTGGTTTTTTCGCCCTGGGTCGGACATGGGTGTCGCTTTCAACCAACTTGTTCGGCCTATTCGCTTGAGGCCTTGGAAAAGCATGGGGCCATCAAAGGCAGCTACCTGACGATACGTCGCATTCTGCGGTGCCATCCCTGGGGTGGGTCTGGCATTGATAACGTGCCGGACTAAGAGCAGGCCCGGCTGTAGTTTCCATCTTGGCTGCTTGGGTGGTCGTAAGGGCGAAAGTAGACGTCTTACAGTTTTTCGAATGATATGGTGACGACCCCAATATCCAATCCAAAGCGTTTCACGTAAGCGAGGTTCAGCAGCCGATCTTCCGTCAATAGCCACATCCAATCATCAAAACTAACGCGCATTGTTTCGGTCTCACCGGTGGCAGAAGGAATGGGTAAATCAATCTGATATGTCCAATTGAAGCGATCCCCGCTTTCCTGACCCGTTGCAGTGCCGATCACGCCAGGCGCCGTGCCAGTCCAACTGTCAGGACCAGTTTTGGTCAACGTCCAAACGCGCTGCTCGGTTGAGCCGTCTTCATAGACAAAATCCTCAATCAACCGCAGACGTTCGCCATCCCAATCGCCATTTATTGTAACAACAAAGTTGCGGCGGACACTGCCAAGGATGTCCTGAAACTGGCCATAGGCGACCAGCTCACCTTCAAAGAACTCTTCCAGGTTTAATTTCCGATCGCTCAGTGCGGCATCGTTAAAGGACGGTTTGCCTGTGCAAGACGTCAATAGGGTGAGGGCAGCAATAAGTATCAGGCGCATCTTGGTCTCCGTTGATGACCTTGATACGGGCGGAAGAGATGTTCGGATGCCTCTAGGCAGACATTCCCCATTCTGGCATATCGCGACTATGCTTGATGAAACTGAAATTCACCCGCTCTTTCACGGAGCCCCGTCCACAACCGAGTTCAAGAAACTCCGCAAACGGCTTGTCCGTTATATGCGCGAGGCGATTGAGCAATATGGGATGATCGAACGGGACGCGAAGTGGCTGGTTTGCCTGTCGGGAGGCAAGGACAGCTATACGTTGCTTGCAGTGCTCTATGAGCTCAAATGGCGGGGCTTGCTGCCGGTTGAGTTGTTGGCCTGCAATCTAGATCAAGGGCAACCTGGATTTCCGGCCACTGTGCTGCCTGCATTTCTGGAAAAAATGGGTGTACCGCATCGGATCGAATATCAGGACACCTATTCCATTGTGATGGACAAAGTACCCCAAGGACGAACTTTCTGTGCTTTGTGTTCCAGACTGCGGCGTGGAAATCTCTACCGCGTGGCGCGCGAAGAAGGGTGTACGGCAGTTGTACTGGGGCACCATCGGGACGATATCCTTGAAACCTTTATGATGAACCTCTTTCATGGCGGACGGCTGGCGACGATGCCTCCCAAACTCTTGAATGAAGAGGGTGACCTGTTTGTCTATCGGCCGCTGGCCCATGTGGCTGAGGCTGATTGTGAGAAATTTGCGACGGCAATGAACTATCCGATCATTCCCTGCGATTTGTGCGGATCACAGGACGGCTTGCAACGGCAACAGGTCAAACAGATCCTTGATGGCTGGGAGCAAAACACCCCCGGACGGCGTCAAGTGATGTTCCGCTCGCTTATGAACGCGCGACCTTCGCACTTGTTGGATCCGAAGCTCTTTGATTTCGCGGGGCTGACCCGGGACCCGTCACACGCTCTGGACGATCCTGAGTTGGACTAACAATTAGGACGGGGTGGTGCGTTGTTCTGACGTCACACACTCACAGGTGGACGTGACGGAATTGCCTGAAATCTGTGCTCTTTCGTCGCATGCGCGGTGATAAACTACTAATCTTCATGGGCCTGTGATTGAGCCGCCTGAAAATGGGTGTAAAGTGCTGACAAAATCGGAACATTCCGATTAACGGACTATTGGTTGTTTCGTCGGCATTCACGCGAATGCCTGCTGCATCTCTTTCAAGGGCCTTTGTGTAACGAGGACATTGTTGTGTCGGCTTGTCGATCAAACTCTGGAGCTAAGAATAAATATGTTGCGAAATGTCTTCCCGTTCCTGTTGACCGTGATTGCCCCCGTCGGGCTCATGGCGCAACAGGTCGAACTCCGGTCTTCGGACGAGTTCATCAGTGTTGAGGGGGAAATTGTTGGATTCAATGGTGTAATGCTCTCAGTTGATACGGCGGTTGGCCAAGTCAGCGTTCCTGCGTCTGAAATCATTTGTTACGGGCCAGGTTGTCTCGTCATGTTGGCCAGCAATAATTTTGGATTGACCGCTGATGCGTTCGATGGGATCGCCGCTGAAGAGACGGTCGCGTTGGAAAGCCTTTCGGATGACTTTGTCATCAGCTTCGCGGCACCGTCCTTCAATGCGCTCTATCAGACAATTGCAGGCGGGTTTGCTGTTTCCAGCCAAACGTCAACGACCGTAGAGCTGACAGCGGCCGGGCAAATGTTGCTGCGTAACGAAACCGGCAACGAAACAGCGACACTTAACTTGGCAACAGGCGGTGCGGCGTCCGATTTACGTGCGAGCATGACCCCGCTACGCGGAGCGTCGATACCCGTTTTCGCCAGCCCGGTTGATTGGGCCACCACGACGAAACTTCCGAATCAACTGATAGGTCTCGGTGCGTTTGCAGTTGTGGTTTCTGCTGACGTCGATATTGCGGCGATTTCCGTTGCGGACCTGGCAGGCATCTATGCTGGTGACATCAAGAACTGGTCGGAAATCGGTGGCCAGGATCAGTCGATCTTGCCTCTGCAACTTCCTATCGATTCACCACTTCGCGACGATGTCGTCGCATTGGTCATGGAGCCAGAGGGGAAGGCTATCGCGCCAAGTATTCTGACGATGGCCGACGAGGCCAGCATCGCGACATCGGTCAATCAATTTCCGGGCAGCATTAGCGTCATCAGCCTGCCAAGCGCTGCTGAGAGCACGACAATCCCCGTTTCAGGCGCATGCGGAGTGCCCGTCGCGCCAACGCAATTCAACATCATATCCGGCGACTATCCATTGCTGCGCCCGATCATGGTGACCTATGACCGGCCCCCAAGCACATCGTTGCTGACCGAGCTTTTCGATTATGCGACATCTGACGTGACGCAAGGTTTGCTTGAGCAGCGAGACTTCATCAACCACCGTGCACAAATCCAAGACGGCGACGAAAAGAACGCGCGTGTCAGCAGTCTTCTAACCGCCACGTTGGATGATACCCAACGTGCAGCGGCAGCAGAGATGTTCCAGACCCTTTTTGGAAGTAGCCGGTTGTCGTCCACCATGACGGGTGGGCAGGCCAGTGGCCCTGAGTCCGCATGGAACCGGGCAATGTTCCATGATCTGCGCGAACTTGCGCGCGATGGGGCGCTTTCGGGGCAAGAGATTATGTTTGTTGGGTTTGGCGACAGCACAGCTGGCAACCAAGATGCTATTGCCGCATCTGCCCGCGCAGCATCTGACATGCAGGCCGCGTTTAGCACATTCGCGGCCGATGCGATCAGTCAAAGTGACCTGACACTGTCTTCTTTTGGGTTTGGCAGTCTTGCACCGGCCACGTGCTATGAAGGCCAAGTGTCCGGTCCGACACAGACACGTGTCGAAGTCTGGGTGCGGTAACTGGCGAAATCACACATAAGAAAGCGCCGCGAATTCGTCGCGACGTTTTTCGTTTTGAGATGAAGTTGCCGGCTGCCTGTCTGAAATACGATATTTTTCAATAACTTATGAGGGTTGTTGCGCACCGCTATCCAGAAACAACGGGCGTGATATCGCTTAACATCCGGTCACATGCTGTTGTGAAACCTATCTCAGAGGTGCAAACACGCATCCAAATACATAGGTAAGGCAGATGAGCAAACGTATCCTATATATCGTCTTGTCGGTGGCCCTCGCGATTTATGCAGGCGCTGCCTCGGCACAACAACTGTCCCTTGGACAGCTGTCGCAATATCTCAATCAATTGCAGACAGCGCAGGGCGGTTTCACGCAAATCAACCAGGATGGCACGCTATCGACGGGGCAAATCTATATCAAACGGCCCGGGCGCATCCGGTTTGAGTATAACCCGCCAAACGCCGCACTGGTGATGGCTGGCGGGGGGCAGTTGGCTGTCTTTGACCCGCGGTCCAACGTTGGGCCCGACCGGTATCCGCTGAGCCAAACGCCGCTTAGCATCATTCTGGATGCCAATGTCGATCTGGGCCGTGACCGGATGGTGACCGACATAGCATCTGACGGGACAAGTACGACCATTACGGCGCAAGATCCGGACAACCCGCAATATGGGAACATCAAGCTGGTTTTTACGGCTAACCCGATTGAATTGCGCCAATGGATCATCACAGATGAATTTGGAACGGAAACGACCGTGATCCTGAATGATTTGGTGTCTGGCGGGGCAATCCGCGACATCCAATTCAACATTGTCTCAGAAATGCGCCAACGGGGCTTTTAGGACTGTCGCAGCAAAAAAAGGCCCTTGGACTGCAGATCCAAGGGCCTTTTTCTTATCTTCTACCGCAGGATATAAGCTGGGTGTCATACATGACTGCCCGATCCGCGACTTCCCCTGCGATCCGTATCAACCAGCTTTTTGAACGCCAAGTCCCACGGTTAAACCCGGTCCGGCCATCGTGATAGGCCAGATATTGGTTGCGGGTATCATTGATGGGCACACCTGTTTCTTCGACGGTCTGAACCATATACCAGCCCATGAAGTCGGTAGCATCATAGATATCATCGCGGCTTGCGCGATTGCCGCCAACTTCTTGCTGGTACTCTTTCCAAGTGCCGTCCAAAGCCTGACTATAGCCAAGCGCTGACGACTGGCGGCCTATCGGAATGACGCCTAACGCATATTGATGTGGTGGGCGGTTGTTGCCGATGAACTTGCTCTCTTGATAGATGATCGCCATCAGTGATGGCACTGGCACACCATACTTACGTTCCACCTGGCGGAATGCTCTTAGGTATTCGGGGCGCTCGGACACGATACTGCAAGCGTCATCAAGGTTGCGCGGAGCCGAGAATTCGCCTGAACTCCCCCCGCAACTGCCTAACAACAGCACGCATGCCATGGCGCGAAAGAAACTGCTCATTTGCCTCTCGCTATGTTTGTTTTTTTTGCACCATAGCGGGTTTGACCCAGTCTGGAAATGCCAAACAATTGGCGATCAGATCACAATTGCAAGGATCAGCGGCAAAGCGACGACTGAAAGCAAAGTCGAGGTAACAACAAGCCCTGCGACAGGCTGCGCGTCCTTGCCGTATTTCTCGGCCAACAGATAGGACGTCACGGCGACAGGGGTCGCCACTTGGACGATCAAAACGGCGGCGGCAACGGGTTCTAGTCCAAACCAATTCGCCGCAAGGAAAGCGGCCCCAACACAGATCATGACCTTCACAACTGACAGGGCCAGGGCTTGGGTCACTGCCTTGGTTTCCAAGCGGGCGACTGCGACCCCTAGCGTGATCAGCATCATGGGAATCGCCATCTGCCCGATCAATTCGATGGTGTTGGTCAGAAATTCCGGGGTTTCCCAGCCTTGCCACAGAAATAAAGCGCCTAATAAAGTGGCAGCAACCAAGGGTTCCTGCAAAACGCGTTTCAGTGATCCGCCCCCTGCAACCATCCAGATCCCGATTGTGAAGGACAAAATCGCCATAACGGCAAAAATCACGACAGCGTATCCTAAGCCTTCTTCACCAAAGGCAAACAGCGCCAAAGGAAGGCCCAGATTGCCTGTATTTCCAAAAATGAGGGGCGCAAGATAGGTTTGCAGATCAAGTCGCGCCATTCGGACCAGTGCAAAACACCCAATCATTACAATGCTATAGGCAGTCAACGCGGCCAACGACACCGCCGCCAGGGCCTCAGGGTCGACTTTGGTTTTCATCAGGGCAACAAAGATGAGGCAGGGCACAGCCAGGGTCATTGCCATCCGGGTGACGAACTCGACCCGGTACTCAAACCCCATCTTGACCCAGACGAAGCCAACAGCGGCAAGCAGGAAAACGGGTGCGGTGATGTTCAACACTGTCAGAGTGAGGTTCACAGACTGTTTCCTTCTTTTCTTAGGTCTGGACGTGGACTTTGCGTCTGCGGCAGACATATACAGGGGCAAGGTATAGTGAAATGTTTAAAACACGCGCGAAATATCATCTCGGGCAAGTCGTCCGTCACCGCAAACACCCCTTCCGGGGGGTCGTCTTTGACGTGGACGCAATGTTTTCGAATACCGATGAGTGGTACAATGCCATTCCTGAAGACAGCCGGCCCAAAAAGGACCAGCCGTTTTATCACCTTCTGGCTGAAAACGATCAAAGCTTTTACGTGGCCTACGTGTCCGAACAAAACTTGGTTGCGGATTATTCTGGCGAGCCTGTCGACCATCCCGATCTGGACGATCTTTTCGGCCCGTTCGAGGACGGCCAGTATCCGCTTCAGGTCCAGCTAAACTAGCTGACGCCATCATTTTTCTGCTACTTGGCTACGCAGCGCGGGTCAGGTCTGGTCAACGTCGTTCAGCATGTTACATCCTTTGCCAAGATTAGAAGGATCACGCCCATGCTCGTTGTCGTCTCGCCCGCAAAATCACTTGATATGGACCCGGTGGATATTACATCGACACAGCCTGCGTTTCAGGATGATGCGGTTCGGTTGTCCAAAACCGCGCGGAACCTGACACTGACCCAGCTTAAGGGGTTGATGGGTATTTCTGACGATCTGGCACGGTTGAACCGGGATCGGTTCAAAGACTTTGCAGCCGTGCCTGCGACGGATGCGACGAAAGCGGCAGCTTTGGCGTTTAACGGCGACACGTACCAAGGGCTGGATGCCAAATCCCTATCCGAGGATGATTTGGTTTGGGCGCAGGACCATCTACGCATTCTGTCCGGGCTTTACGGGCTTTTGCGCCCGCTTGATGCGATTCAGCCTTACCGGTTAGAAATGGGCAGCAAGTTGAAGACGCGGCGCGGCACGTCGCTTTATGACTATTGGGGCGATACGCTTGCCAAAACCCTGAATGCACATGCAGCCGCGCAAGACACGGACACGTTGTTAAATTGCGCGAGCCAAGAGTATTTCGGCGCGGCGGATCGCAAAGCTTTGAAACTACGTGTGATCACCCCGGTTTTCATGGAGCTCAAAGATGACAAGCCTCGTATCGTCAGCTTTTTTGCGAAACGGGCACGCGGGGCCATGGCGCGTTATGTGGTTGTGAACCAGCTACAAGATCCGGACGATATTAAGGCTTTCGATACGGGCGGCTATGCATTTGACCCCGACCTTTCGGAAGGGGATAAATGGGTGTTTCTGCGGGATTATCCTGAAAACGCCTAAGGCTTATCAGCCACCTCGACCACGTCCGCCGGGGCAATGTTCAAATACAGATCTGCGACCCTTTGCGCGTCGTCGCCGGGGGCTATTTGGTCACTATACAGGGCCTCAAGCAACCGAAAGTCCGGGTTGCGATCTTCGCGAACGGTGCCGGTGTTGTCGAAGGTGAAGATCGACGAGCCATGTGAATCATTCAACAATCCCAGGGTCTGCATGAATTCTTCATAGATACACTCGGCAACAGGCGTTTGCGCATCTTCGGTGTTGATAAAGATAAAGCCCGCGCGTAGCTCATCGCGCAGCGACATCAGGTTGAAGTAGCAGCGGGTTTCGCCACCTTCAGCAAACTGACGGCTCAGACGCTGATTGCTTTGGGTCAAGGCGCCAAAGGTAATGCCATTCTCTAGCCCGGTCAGGAAGATGAAGATGCTGCCGGTGACAGACAGGTCCTGGTCTTCGGCTTCACCTTGAAACAAGGCGCGTACGATGGATCCCTCAACACCGTTGTAGTCCTTTGTGGGCATACGAAACTGGGTATTCCCAGCGAGGCGACGGTTGTATCGGGCCAGATCAAAGAACTCGACCTCGCCCACGCCGGGAAAGTTCGGAATGCGCAGGTTGACCATATCCACGAGCCCATGGATCAGGTCACTGTGCGGGTCACCGCTATGGATCACCGTCAGCTTGGGCGGATAGGCCCAGCGGCGTATAGTACCTGTCTCAGACGCGACAATGTCGACGACCTGATCGTAGATCGGTTTCTCCTGTGCGAATGCAGCAATCGGAGAAGACAGAAAACAGAGAACTGATAGAGCGCAAAGTCTAAAAATCGGCGGCATGGCATCTCACTTTGTCGATTGCTATATCCGCCCCCACACGTCCACTATCCGTGGATAAACGTCAAAAATCGACCGGTTTGTTGCTCAAATTGCGGCAGCAGGTCATTCGAAGTCTACGGCGTGTTTTACTAGCAACAGATACTGCCTGAACACAACTGATCAACGGCTACAGACGTTCAATAGCCAGCGCGATCCCTTGACCGCCACCGATACACATCGTGATCAAAGCGCGCTTGCCACTGGTCCGCTCCAGTTCATACATTGCTTTTACGGTGATGATGGCACCTGTTGCCCCTACTGGGTGCCCCAGCGCAATCGCGCCGCCGTTTGGATTGACGCGGGCCGGATCCAATCCAAGTTCTTTTGAGACAGCAAGCGCTTGGGCGGCGAAAGCCTCATTGCTTTCGATCACGTCAAAGTCGGCTACGGACAGGCCGGTCCGATGCAGCAAGGATTGAACGGCAGGGACCGGACCAATGCCCATCACGTCCGGGCGCACGCCTGCATGGGCATAACCCAACACCCGGAACTTCGGGGTCAGCCCCGCTTTTTCCGCCGCATCTGCTGAGGCCAAGACAACCGCCGCTGCACCGTCGTTCAGGCCAGAGGCATTGCCTGCCGTCACGGACCCATCCTTTTGGAACACCGGGCCTAAGCCGGACAAGGCCTCCATGGTCGTGGCTTTGGGGTGTTCATCGGTCGCAAAATCCACCATCTCACGGCGTTTCTTGACGGGCACGGGCACGATCTGATTGTCAAAGTAACCCCCGGCAATGGCGGCTGCGGCGCGTTCCTGACTTTGCAGGGCAAAAGCGTCTTGGTCTTGGCGCGTGACATCATGTTCGTTTGCAACATTTTCAGCGGTCACACCCATATGGCCCGTGCCAAACGGGCAGTTTAGTGCACCAAGCATCATGTCTTGCGTGCGGATGTCGCCCATTTTGGCACCCCACCGCTGGTCTGAGACGATAAAGGGGGACCGGCTCATGTTTTCCGCCCCACCCGCGAGACCAAAATCAGCGTCCCCCAGCATCAGCGACTGTGCCACCGATATGATGGCCTGCAGGCCAGACCCGCAAAGCCGGTTCACGTTCATCGCCGGGGTCGTGTCGGGGACGCCTGCGTTCATAGCCGCAACACGGCTGACATACATGTCTTTGGGTTCGGTGTTGATGACATGTCCAAAGGCAACATGGCCGATTTGAGGACCGTCAACACCCGTGCGCGTCAAAGCGGCCGTGGCCGCAATTGTGCCCAACGCAATCGGAGAGGTCCCAGCAAGCGCGCCGCCAAACGTTCCAATTGCGGTGCGCGCACCACCCAAAATGACGATATCTTTCATGATGTCCTACCCAAATTTGTTTGACCTGTTTCTATCGAATTGACCCTGAGCAAACAGAAAAACGTCACGGCACGGGTTGAAAATGCATGACCACTTCTTAAATGTATACCGTTGTATACAAATAGAGGAGATTGTAATGTTTCAAGATTTACCTACCGGTCTCATTGTTCTTATTGTTATTTTATTGGTTCTAGTTCTCGGTTCACGATCCAAGCCGAAACGTAACGATCGCGGGGGAAGTAGTCGAAATGGTTCGTCAGGCGATGGCGGTTGGTCCGACTTTGGCGGAGGTGACGGCGGAGACGGCGGTGGAGGGGGCGAGTAATATGATTGTTGGGCTGGACCACATTCAACTCGCCTTACCAGCCGGTGCCGAAGACATCATGCGCGTGTTCTACTGCGACATGCTGGGGCTCCAGGAAACTGCCAAACCCGAACCGCTCCTGAAAAGGGGCGGTTTTTGGGCCGGGGCAGGGACCATTATGATCCATTTTGGCACTGATCCAGATTTTCATCCCGCAACCAAAGCGCATCCTGCGTTTCTTGTCCGCGAGATTGACGGGCTCTTTGCCGTGTTGACGGAACGGGGCTACACGCCAAAATGGGACGAAGCTTTGCAAGACGTGGCGCGCTTTTTTGTGAATGATCCGGTTGGAAACCGGATCGAAATTTTGAAGCAAGGGTGATTGATACATGACCTTAGACGACATTTCATTGGAACTAGCAGTGCCTCTTGCTGTCCTTGCCATCACTGCGCTCTTTCTTTTGGTGGTGTTTCTCAAACGGCGGGTTGATCAGTCATATTACGGTTTCGCATGGCTTCCGGCGTTCCTTGATATTTTCACAAGGCACGACAGTCTTTTGGATGACGAGAAGCCGCGCAAGCGACGTGGCCCCGATATGGCCTTCAGCGCGGGGCGCGACCCTGCCCACCACAATAATCGGCTCCAACAGATTTTCATCCCAATGGAGGCGCATGAAGAAGAGGTCTTGCGAGATTTCTATCTGACAAAACTTGGGTTGATGGAGATGCGCGCACCGAATTCGCACCTTAATCAGGATGGCTTCTGGGCGATCAGCGGAACGCGGCAACTGTATTTTGGCACAATGCCCGACTTCAAACATGACATCACCGCGTTGCCGACATTCAGTGTAGCAAACCTGCACGACGTGATCGAGCTGCTGACAAGCCTGGGCTATGAGCTCACAACCGACCGCAGCAACAAATACCTCGACCGGACTTTGGTGGTCGACCCATGCGGAAACGAAATTGGGCTGATCCCGCGGTAGTCCGACGCAATCTGCCACGAAGGCGTTTCCTTTGTGGCAGGGCGTGTTAGGTCTTGAGCCAAAGGCGAGGGACCATGTTGCTGACTGTCGAAAACATCCACAAAACCTATCAAACAGCAGACGGACCCTTTGCGGTGCTCCGGGGCATCGGAATGCACCTTAGTGCAGGCGAGACCCTCGCGCTCACCGGTGAATCGGGTAGCGGGAAAAGCACGCTTTTGCATTTGATCGGCGGGCTTGATACGCCGGATCAAGGCCACATCCATCTGCAAGACCAAGACATCGCTGCCTTGGATGACAACGGGCGGGCGGGCTTGCGCCGGGGCACCGTGGGCGTGGTTTTTCAGCAGTTTAACCTAATCCCCAGTTTGCGTGTCGTTGACAACATCGCATTCCAAGCGCGGCTTGCCGACCAGTATGATCCCACTTGGGCCGCGACCTTGGCGGATCGGATGGGGTTGACGGAGCAGTTGAACAAATACCCCGAACAGCTGTCTGGCGGACAACAACAGCGCGTGGCCATTGCCCGTACATTGGCGCCAAAACCAAAGCTTGTGCTGGCAGATGAGCCCACGGGGAACCTTGACGAAGCCACGGCTGCAATCGTCATGGATCTGATGATGGAACTGGTGGCAGAAACGAATGCGGGTCTGCTGATGGTAACGCATTCGGAAAACCTAGCCGGGCGCTTGTCGCGCAGATTGCATCTGCGGGCAGGCCAAGTCGCATGACACGGGTGGTTCTTCAGGCGCTGTTGTCGCATTGGTGGCGCAACCCCTTGCAACTGTTCTCTCTATTGGCTGGGCTGGCACTGGCCACAGCGCTTTGGTCCGGGGTGCAGGCCGTCAATGCCGAGGCCCGCGCCAGTTATGATGCTGCGGCCACCACATTGGGCGAAGGGCAATATGACAGATTGCAGCGCCGCGATGGGCAGCCAATGGATCAAGCGACTTATGTGCAATTGCGCCGTGCGGGATGGCTGGTCAGCCCGGTGGTGCAGGGGCGGCTGAACGGGGTGCGCATTGTCGGGATCGACCCGCTGACCGCCCCAGGTGGCGCTGGGCCGACGCTGACAGATGACGCAGCGGATGTCGGTCGGTTTCTGTCAGGGGACGGGCAGGTCTTTGCATCTGCAACGACTGCGCGCGACCTTCCTGAGCTTGAGGTGATCATCAGCCCCGAAACCGCGGCGGGCACAGCGTTGACGGACATTGGTCTGGCGCAGCGCTTGCTAGGCAAGACCAATCAGATCGACAGCCTGATTGTGCTTCCGGGGCAACCCGTCACGCAAACAGCAATCAGTGACATCGCCCCGCAACTCATCCGGCAACAGGCCCAGGGCGGCTCGGACATTGGCAGGCTGACCGATAGTTTCCACTTGAACCTGACCGCCTTTGGGATGCTGTCATTTGCAGTGGGGATTTTCATCGTGAACGGCGCCATCGGATTGGCGTTTGAACAACGCCGGCCCGTGGTGCGGACCTTACGCGCGCTGGGCGTGCCCTTGCGGCGGCTTATCACGGTGATGGCGGCGGAATTGATGTTGTTCGCGCTGGTCGCAGGAATGATCGGCGTGGCTCTTGGCTACGTGATCGCGGCACTTTTGTTGCCGGACGTGGCAGCGACCCTGCGTGGTCTTTACGGGGCAGAGGTATCGGGCACGCTGCAACTGCGGCCGGTTTGGTGGCTCTCAGGGCTGGCCATCGCCCTTGGCGGAACCGGATTGGCCGCCAGCGGGGCGCTTTACAAACTGTCAAGAATGCCACTTCTGGCCGCAGCTCAACCACGGGCGCTGGCGATGGCTGCAGGGCGGACTGCGCGCCTGCAGGGCATAGCTGCGGCGGCTCTTCTGACGATTTCAGTCTTACTGATGTTTACGGCCGATGGGTTGATCGGTGGCTTTGCCTTGCTTGGGGCTTTGCTGATTGGCGCGGCACTTGCCTTGCCTTTGATCCTGAACCGGATCCTCGCAAGCACTAGCGCATTGGCCAAGACAATCACAGCGCAGTGGTTTTGGGCGGATACACGGCAACAATTGCCCGGGCTATCGCTGGCGCTGATGGCGCTTTTGCTGGCGATGGCGGCCAATGTGGGCGTTTCGACGATGGTTTCCAGCTTTCGGGTGACCTTCGTGGAATTCCTTGATCAACGGCTGGCGTCTGAACTGTATGTGCGGCCCGAAAATGCGACGCAAGCAGCGGCCCTGGTCGATTTCGCCACGCCGCGGGTCGATGCCGTGATCCCGATCCAAAGTGCAGAAATCTCAATTGGGGATCAACCAACCGACCTGTTCGGTGCGCGTGACCACAGCACATACAGGGACAATTGGACCTTTTTGCAGGCAACATCTGACGCGTGGGATACTACCTTTGCAGGGGAAACGATCATCATCAATGAACAACTGTCGCGGCGGGCGGGGCTGAACATCGGCGACGAAATCACGGTGCAAGATAAGACATTTGCGATTGCTGCGGTCTATGGCGACTATGGGAACCCGATTGGACAAGCGCTAATCAACGAGGCGACTTTCGCGACTCTCTACCCCACCATAACCCCCGAAAACTTCGGGCTCCGGATGGACCCTGCCAATGTGGGAGCTTTCGTGACTGAACTTTCCGCACAGACGGGCATTTCCATTAGTCAAACGGTCGATCAGGCCAACATCAAAGCCTTTTCACTAGGGGTTTTTGAGCGGACTTTCACGGTTACGACAGCACTCAATATCCTGACGCTCGCGGTCGCAGGCTTTGCGATATTGATGAGCCTGCTGACACTGGCCACTATGCGGGTCCCGCAATTGGCACCGGCATGGGCGATGGGCATGACACGTCGGCAGATCGGCCAATTGGAACTGCTACGGGCGGTCCTGCTGGCCATGTTGACTGCGGTCATTGCACTGCCTTTGGGACTGGCACTCGCCTGGGCGTTGTTGGCCGTTGTAAATGTGGCGGCCTTCGGGTGGGAATTGCCAATGTATCTGTTCCCGGCAGATTACGCGCGGCTTGGCCTATTTGCCTTACTTGCCGCAGCTCTTGCCGCTCTCTGGCCCGCGCGGCGGCTGGCGCGAACACCCCCTGCAGAACTGCTCAAGGTTTTTTCCAATGAACGTTAAAGGATGCCTCTTTTGCCTCTTGCCCGTCACAGCTGACGCCCAAGGGTTTGCCGGGCTTGGGGCGGATGCGGAGGGCTTTGCTGTGCCACAACCCGACCCGGTCTTCGCCTTTCCAGCCGACCACGGTTCGCACTTCGATTACCGGATTGAGTGGTGGTACCTGACCGCAAACCTGCAAGACGCCAATGGTGTTCCTTATGGGCTGCAATGGACATTGTTCCGCTCAGCACTTGCGCCCACAACGAGCGAAGACTGGTCATCGCCCCAAATCTGGATGGGCCATGCAGCGGTCACAACACCAGATGAACACTACGTCAGCGAACGGTTCGCGCGGGACGGGATCGGGCAGGCGGATGTGGTGGCCGCGCCCTTTGAGGCCTGGATTGATGACTGGAGCCTTGCAGGCGACTGGACCACATTGGACATGACCGCGAGCGGTGCCAATTTCGCCTATGACATGGCTCTGACCGCACAAGGGCCGCTGATCTTCCACGGGGACGCGGGTTATTCGGTCAAATCCGCATCAGGGCGAGCCTCCTACTATTATTCGCAACCTTTCTTCGACATCGCGGGAACCCTGCAATTGCCCGAAGGGGCCATTGCAGTGACTGGGAATGCGTGGCTCGACCGGGAATGGTCATCGCAACCCTTGGCAGACAACCAGACTGGTTGGGACTGGTTTTCGCTGTCATTTGATGACGGCAACAAGCTGATGGGGTTTCGGCTGCAGCAGACTGATGGGGGCAACTTCACCTCAGCCACATGGATCGCAGCGGACGGAACCACAACCGCCTATAGCGACGGTTTTTTGACCGCGACACCTCTGGCGCAGAACGCAGAGGATGTGCCGATCAAATGGCAGGTCGAACTACCGGTCCAAGGCGTTGATGTCACCGTTGCCGCGATCAACGAAAATGCGTGGATGACAACATCTGTACCTTATTGGGAAGGGCCCGTGACCGTCCGGGGCAGCCACAGTGGGGTCGGGTATTTAGAGATGACAGGTTATGACTGACTGGTTCGAAACCCATCAAGGGTTGCTGCAAAGGGTCTGGGATACGCTGGGCCACGGGGTAACAGATGCGCAGCACCCCGCACGGCGTCCGACCTTTGCGACTGTCTCCCCGAATGGCTGGCCTGAGGCGCGGACCGTGGTGTTGCGCGCGGCCGATCCAGACAGCGGGTTGGTCTGCGTTCACACGGACATCAATTCAGACAAAATCAAAAGCCTGCAAGCAACTCCGTGCGCGGCACTTCACATCTGGGACTCCGCACAAGATTTGCAAATTCGATTGCAGGCCGATGTTCAGATCATCACTGGCGCTGAAACACGCGCCCTATGGGATAAAATCCCCAACCATGCGCAGCAATCCTATGGGGTCACACCTGCACCGGGGAGCGTCATCAAACATGCCTTGGACTACGTCAAAGACCCCGATCCCAACACATTCGCCGTGCTGGAATGCACTGTGTCGCAGATCGATGTTGTCCACCTCGGGGCTCAGCACCGACGGTCACAGTTTTCACGTGCGCGTCATTGGCAAGGGCAATGGCTTTCACCGTGACATAAGGGCAGGTACACATCAGGAATGAACACATTGCCTTTCACGCGCGATCTTGTCCTCATCGGCGGCGGTCACACGCATGCTTTGGTGCTGCGGCAATGGGGGATGAACCCATTGCCAGGGGTGCGGCTTACAGTGATCAACCCGGGCCCAACGGCACCTTATTCGGGCATGTTGCCGGGGTTTGTGGCCGGACATTATACGCGGGGCGAGCTTGATATCGATCTGGTCAAATTGGCGCGGTTCGCCGGGGCGCGGCTGATCAACGGCTATGCGACGGGCATCGACAAAGCAGTACGGACCATCGCAGTAGCGGACAGACCACCTATTGCCTACGATGTGGCGGCGGTTGATGTGGGGATCACGTCAACCATGCCGGACCTTCCGGGGTTCACCGCCCATGCGATACCGGCCAAGCCCTTGGGAACCTTCGCCTCGCGTTGGGATGCTTTCCGAGCAACGGCAAAAAACCCGCAAATCGCTATCATCGGGGGCGGGGTTGCGGGGGCCGAGCTTGCCATGGCCATGTCCCACGCATTACGTGGTCAAAACCCCGTTGTCAGGCTGCTTGACCGATCATCGGTCCTGACGGCGCTGGGCTATAAGGCACGGCAAAAGATGCTGGCGGCGCTGGCGGCTGAAAACGTGGAAATCATCGAAGATGCTGAAGTGTCCGAGATTTTCGCGGAAGGCGTGGTGCTGAAAGATGGCCGCACGATCCGCAGCGATTTCACGACGGGGGCAGCGGGGGCAAAGCCGCACGACTGGATCAGCGAGACCGGGCTGGACCTGCATGAGGGGTTCATCACCGTAGATGCCAGTCTTACATCCAGTGACCCAAACGTCTTTGCCGTCGGCGATTGCGCGCATCTCAGCCATGATCCACGGCCCAAAGCAGGGGTCTATGCGGTGCGGGAAGCGCCGGTGCTCTATGACAATTTACGGGCCAAACTGTCCGGCGGTACGCTGCAGGCCTATAAGCCACAAAAGGATTACCTCAAGCTGATTTCACTGGGTGAAAAATCTGCGTTGGCCGAGAAATTCGGTACCGCGCGGGCCGGGCCGCTTTTGTGGAAACTAAAAGACCATATCGACCGAAAGTTCATGACGCAGTTCAATGAACTGCCCATGATGGAGTCCCCCAAGCTGCCGCGGACTGTCGCGCTGGGCGTGAAAGAGGCGCTCGGGGACAAGCCCATGTGCGGCGGTTGCGGGGCTAAGGCCGGACGGAAGGCGCTGCAATCCGTTCTGTCAGACACCTTTGGCGATGATGCGGGTCTGGTCCAACCCGGCCAAGTGATTAGCACAGACCATCTGCGCGCCTTCACATTTGACCCGGTGGTGATGACCCGGATCAGTGCGGTCCACGCGCTGGGCGATATCTGGGCCATGGGAGCCAAGCCGCAGGCAGCGACGGCCAGCATTATCCTGCCGCGCATGTCCTCTGAGCTGCAAGAACGGACCCTGAGTGAGATCATGGATACGGCAAATCAGGTCATGGCCGAAGCCGGAGCCAAAATCGTCGGCGGGCACACATCATTGGGGGAAGAGCTGACCATCGGGTTCACGGTGACCGGGTTAAGCAAGACACCAATCGGTCTTGGCGGGGCGATGCCGGGCGACGTCTTGATTCTGACCAAACCTATCGGCAGCGGCACGATCATGGCGGCCGAGATGGCGGGGCAAGCGCCCGGCGCCGACGTGATCGCCTGCTTTGAACAGATGGGGCAAGCCCAGGCAAAGGCCGCCGAAATTCTAAGCAAAGCCAATGCAATGACAGATATCACAGGCTTTGGGCTTGCCGGTCATTTGCGGGGGATATGCGATGCCTCTGGCACGGGTGCAGCACTTGATCTTACAGCAATTCCTGTGATGCAAGGCGCGCGCGCCTTATCCGATAGGGGCATCCGGTCCTCACTTTTTGAGGACAACCGCAGCGGCGCTGGACCAATCAGCGGACCAGCGTTTGACCTGCTCTATGACCCGCAAACCGCAGGCGGATTACTTGCGGCTGTCCCCGCCAAAGGGGCCGAGGCGTTGTTAGGCGAGCTGCAAAAGGCTGGGTACGACGCGGCGATGATTGGCGAGATCGTCACAGGCTCGGACATCAAGACACGCTAAGGTTTGTAATCGGCCTGGCGCTCCGGTCGCGCTGCGGCAAATGGGGCGAGCGCCTGACACCGCGCATCAATCGCGCGCAAGGTTGGATAGGCGGTCAGATCACAGCCAAACCGACGGGCATTCTCCATCTGTGGGACAAGCGCAATATCGGCCACAGTCGGGTAATCCGCAAGGCAAAACAAGGACTTGGCGGTGCTTTGCTGCAAGGTGTTCTCTAACGCGGCAAAGGTATCTTGCGTCCAATGTTCATACCAAGCTTGGGTCTCTGATTGTGGAAGACGCTTGCGCACGCGCTTGACCGTCAGCGCATGCAATTCCGCGCAAATCGCAAGGGCAAAGGCGTTCGCTTGGGCGCGGGAGACGGGGTCAATGGGCAAAATCGTGGGCGTCGGGACCGTCTCTTCAAGATAGGCCATAATCGCCAAGGATTGCGTCAAAACGGCCCCGTCAACCTCCAGCGATGGCATCAGCCCCTGCGGATTGATGTCGCGGTATTCTGGCGTGTCCAATGCGGGAATTGGTATATATTCATAACCCAACTGCTTAAGGTTCAACGCAATCCGGACCCGTTCACCGGCTGAGTTTTGCGCCTGAGTGTGTAGGCGCAGCTTCATAGGGCAGACAACGCGGCGACTATGGCATCCGCGGCGCGGTTTTGGCCAGCCTGGTCCAAATTTTCCACGACGACCTGTGCAATCACATCGCGGTCGGCACGTTGGCGGGATTTGTTGTAGGCAGGGTCGTAGTGATCTTGCACCAAGGCCTGTGACAGTGCGACCAAATCCCCTTGTTTTGAAAGGGAAATCCAGTGATCCACAATCCCGTGGCCGCGCACCCGGCGCAAAGGGTTCAGGCGCCTTGCAACCAGCCCAGGGTCAACGATAACATCGCGGTAGGTCTGCGCCAAATAGGCGGCGCGGGCGGCCAGGGGGGCGTCCAGAATGATGCGCGGGGCGGTCATCATTTTGGACCACAAAGCGGGCGGCAAAATGACCCTGCCGATCTTGCTGCTTTCCGCCTCAACCACGACAACCTGGTTCGGATCGAGCCCGTGCAGGGCAGTGGCGAGGGTGGTCTCAAATCCCTTCTGCGAAGGTTGCCCGCCGGGCATTTCACCCAGTAATGAACCGCGGTGGCAGGCCAAATCTTCGAGGTCCAAAACCTGGATACCGCGTGATTTTAACCGGGGCAAAAGCGCGGTTTTGGCGGTGCCTGTATAGCCATCAAGTAGGACCAGTCTGTGCGGAAGAGCCACATCATATAGTGTTTTGTGTACAAGGCGACGGTAGGTTTGGTAGCCGCCGCTGATGGTTTCGGCACGCCAACCGATCTCGGACAGGATCGTGCGAAACACGCCAGAGCGCTGCCCGCCACGCCAACAATAGACCAGCGGGCGCCACGCGCCGTCCTTTTCCGCCAAGGGGCCGTCCACGTGATCGGCCACATTGCGCACGACCATACCCGCGCCGACCTTGCGGGCGTCGAAGGCACTGATTTGTTTATAAATTGTGCCAACTTCCGCGCGCTGATCGTTATCAAGGGCGGGCAGATTGATCGCGCCGGGGACGTGATCTTCGGCAAATTCAGCGGGCGAGCGCACGTCGATCACCGTGTCAAACCCATGGGCGAGGATCGCATCAAGGCTGGAAAATGTGACAGGCATAGAAGGCGGAATACCGGGGGCAGCGGCGATACACAAGCTGTACAGAATGCGTACAGAACGCGTATGTACAGAGTGTCAAAGTGGCTCGGGCGCTTGGTTCACGACTTCAAGTGCAGGATCGTGTTTATGCTAGCGGATAGCCCCCACGTGCTGATGAACAAAGAACGCCATTCATTGAGTCGGCCACCTACCCAGATGTGTTGGTCGCAAAAGCCATCGGTGAACCGACTGGGTTGAGCATGATCCTCGTTCCGGGCTGTGGGACTGAAACGGCCCAAGTCATCATGGCTGGATTGGATCCATGTGCCAGTTGCACCGCGCAAACTTTGAGGCACCGTCCTTATGACGCCGATAGTAATTGCGAGTTCACTATGACGTCTGAGTTAAAAGAACGCATTTCGATCGAAATCAAAAAACGATAGAGGATAGTTAAAGTGGTTTGCTGTACGATCATTTCCATTTGGATGGACGCTTGATCATGGGTCTCGTGATACGTCACCGAAGGATGGGTTTTCTTGGCGTGCCAGCTTCGAATGTTTTGCCATCTGGAGCCAATCAGCCCATCAACCACATTACCTCAACGTTCCGGTGGGTCTCCCGTTCCAGACGACGGCTGGATGCTACCCGTTTCAGATAGCTATAAATGAAGCGCTGCAGCAAAGCGCTGGGATGATACCCTGGACGACCCGTGTTCGCCGGAACCATGCTGCCCGGATTGCGATCTGCACCCTCGATAAAGCCGGACATCTAAACCTCCAATATATGGCATCATGTCTATCAAAAAATGATGTTCTTACACAGCCTCGACCGGATCCCGAACGATGCTGCGAGGCTGAGAGCGGCTGCACAGTGCACAATGCTTTGGATGCCGCAACATGCACAAGTGCTGACAGTCGCGTTTGAAAGGGTGTCAGATCGCGCATGCCAAAGCTGTGCATTTGGCTGTGATGGCCTAGTGTTTTATGTTTTGTGAACAGGTCGACCGGTGCAGGCACAGTAACAAGTCGCTTGTGTTAGTTTATCTCGCTTGGTCTTGAACGCATCCGAGAGACTGTTTCGCGCTCGGCGCGTTTGCATCGCATAGGGGGGAGGCCTTGGTCAAGAAGCTGCAGATCTTCCAACACCATGTCACCCATTGCTTTGAATGCACTGTCTAGTGCGCCCGCGCGATGTGCTGATCGCAGGAAGTTTTCAAGCCCACGTACCTCATGGCCTTCCGGCACAGGCTCCTGCGGAAACACATCGCTTGCGGCAAGGATATGACCGGATCTGACCGCTGCGATCAGATCGTCAAAATCAACCACATCAGCCCGGCTCAGCAGAATAAACTGCGCGCCCCTGCGCATCTTTGCGAAAGCCTCTGCATTCAGAAAGCCACTATTTTCTGCCGTGACCGAGGCCACAACAAAGATTGAATCGCTATGACGCAGAACATCGTCCAAAGCCGCCGGTGCGACGCCTGCTTCGCGTAGCATCGACGGTGGCAGCCACGGATCAAAGACCGAAATCTGCGCGCGGAACCCTTGCAACAGCCGGGCGAGCGCTTTGCCCAAATCGCCAAAACCGATGATCCCGATGTTGGAACCAGACAGTAGCCGTGCGGATTGGTTGCCTTCTCCGCCCCACAGCTCGCGTCCTTCTTGAAAAGCGACATCCGCCGCGACCACATCGCGGGCCAGACACAATGCCATCGCGATGCCCATTTCGGCGACGGGTTCGGCAAAGACAGCACCAGTGGTCACCACATGGATGCCGTTCGCGAACAGGTAATCGTAGGGCATGTTGTTGATCAGGTTGCTTTCGACGTTGAAGATGCACCGCAGATTTTCCATCTGTTGCAACGTGGATAGCGACAGGGCGGGCTGGCCGATGATGTAGCGCACCTGACACAAAACTTCCGCTGGCAGGTCTGCAATCTGATCCGGCTCAACCTCGCGCAGATCATACCCAGCATGTAGGCTCTCGCGCGCGGATGGCATGAAGATCAGATCAAGCGACCGCGGCGCGGGCGCGGACAAAATCAGCGGCTTGGTCATGTGGCCCTGTGCGGTGTTGAGATATGGCGCGCGGCGGCAGCATTGGCCTGTGTCAGCGCGGCCTCCACCACAGCCCCCTGTGCCATCGCGTGACACAATGTTCCAATAAACATATCACCCGCGCCGTGGGTGCTGACGACTGTCACCGGCAGGCTGGGCATTGCGCCGGTCCCACCATCACGCAGGGCCCAAGCCACGCCATCGCCACCGGCGGTGACGATTGCAGTTGGCACCTGAACGCTCAGCTCATTTGCCGCCTGTTCAGCGCTCGCCAGATCGGTGACCGGGGGCGTCCCCATGTCTTCGGCCTCGACCGCGTTGACGACCAGAATGTCAATCAGCGCGATCAGATCCGCCGACATCGCCCGCCAAGGTGCTGCGTTCAGGCAAACCTGTAATCCGTTAACGCGGGCAGCCTGTGCGGCGGCGATGTTCACGGCCTCCGGTACTTCGTTCTGCAAGATCAGCACCTTTGCGCCCCGCCACAGGTCCGGGTCCGCAAATTGCGCCGTGTCAATCTGCAGGTTGGCCCCCGATACGATCACCGCGCCGTAATCGCCATCAGCATCGATGATTGCTACACTCATCCCAGTGCCGCACTGATCAATGGTCGCGACCCGATCGATTGCGATACCCTCGGCTTGCAAAGTCCCTCGCATCAATTCTGCGAAGTCATCGCGCCCCACGGCCCCGACAAAACGTGTCGCAGCCCCTGCCTTGGCCGCCGCTACAGCTTGATTGCCGCCTTTGCCGCCAAATTTCGGATACCACGCATGCCCCGTGACAGTCTCGCCCTTGCGCGGACGATCCGGTGCTTCGACCATCAGGTCGTAGTGCAGGCTGCCAACAACAATAACGCCGCCGCTCATCCCTCACGTTTCGCGGCGACCGCGCTCATGGTTTTGCCAAGATTGACCTCAGCCGCTTTGAAATCGCGTTGGGCAATCGACACGAAGAGCGCATCCAGAATGTTCAACTGCGCAATCCGGGCCGCCGCGTTTTCACCGAGCAACGGTGAGCCGCGCGAGGTCGAGCACAAGACAACATCCGCCACCTCAGCGACCGGGCTTTCGAGATAGTTTGTCACCGCAATCGTGCGCGCACCCTGTTTGCGCGCCAGTTTCATTGGTTCGAGTACAGCCGTCGTCGCGCCCGAATGGGTAAAGACCATCACGGCATCGTCCGGTTTCAGCACTGACGCCGACATCATCATCATGTGCGCGTCATCATAGACAGTCGCCCGCATCCCGATCCGCAAGAATTTATGCGCCACGTCACGCGCGATTTGGGCTGACCCACCGATCCCATAGAAATCACGGTTGTTAGCGCGGTACATGATGTCTGCGGCACGGTCGAAGGCGTCTATGTCCAGAATGGCGATCGTTTCTTCGAGTGCTTGCATCGAAGTACGAAACACCTTCTGGATGATGCTTGCAGAACTATCGTCGGGAGAGATCTCACTATAGAGGCTCGCCACATCCGATTGCTTGTATTCCACAAGACCACCGCGCAGCGCACGAAATCCACTGAACCCCAGTTTCTTGGCAATCTTGACGATCATCGCTTCGGACACAGAGGCGTCCGTTGCCACCTGTTTGATCGAGGTTTCCTCGGTCAGATCTTCCCGCGAGGTGATTGTATCCACGACACGTAATTCCAGCGGCGTCAACTGCGGCAGGCGCATACGGATCTGCGCTCCGATGGCGCGCGCGTCTTGCGTGCTCATGGTTTATCTCCCTCTTGTGGCCCGGTCGATCAGCATAGCGACAATGATAATGATACCTGTTGCAAGAAGCTGATAGAAGGCCTGAACGTTCATCAGGGTCAAACCATTGCGCAAGGCCCCCAAGATGATCGCACCGATCAGCGTACCAACGATGCTGCCCTTGCCCCCCATCAAAGATGCGCCACCGATGGCCGCTGCGGCGATAGCGTCCAGTTCCCAAAGATTGCCGATAGTGGGTTCGGCCGCACCCAGACGTCCCACAAGGATCAGCGCGGCGACCGAAGCAAGACACCCTGAAATCACAAAGGTCGCAACTTTGGTGCGCGCAACAGGTACGCCCGCGATACGCGCGGCTTCTTCATTGCCACCAACAGCAAGGATATATTCGCCAAGCGGCGTCTTGTTCAAAACAACCCACAGGATCAGAGCGATGATGCCGACGATGATGACCGGGTTGGGAACGCCCATCAGGTCGCCATTGGTCAGGGCGCGAAATTCTGGCGGGATGCCAAAGATCGGATTGCCGCCCGTGTAAATCAGCGACAGCGCGCGATAAAGCGATAGCCCCCCAAGCGTCACGATGAACGGTTGCAGCCCTGCGTAGGCCACAAGCACGCCGTTAAACAGCCCGCACATCATCCCAACCCCAAGGGACGCCACGATCGCCAGCGGAATAGGTACGCCCGCCACCATCAGGCTTGCGCTGATCACCGCAGACAGCGCCGCAGTCGGCCCCACAGACAAATCAATCCCGCCCGAAATGATCACAAGCGTCATGCCCAACGCGATGGCCGCGTTGATCGATGATTGCTGCAGGATGTTGATCAGGTTAGGGGCCGTCAAAAACACCGGTGTCAGCGATGCAAAGACCACCACAATCAGGATCAGCCCAAAGAGCGTCCCTGCATCGCGGAGGTTGAACTTCATATTGAAGGGGGGCGCCGGTTTGACGGGTGGTCCTTCGATCATGGGTCGTCCTTTGTTCTGGCGGCTCTGATCGTCAGGCCGTGATTTGTTCTTTGCGTGGGATCGCGTGATAGGCGATCTCCTCTTCGGTGATTTTTTCGGACGCGAGGTCGGCCACAATCCGACCTTCGCGCATTACCAGCACCCGATCAGACAGGCGCATGATTTCCGGCATTTCTGAGGACACAACGAGAATCGCATTCCCCTCTGACGCCAGCCTTTCGATCAGGTTGTAAATTTCGGATTTGGCTCCGACGTCGATCCCGCGTGTGGGTTCGTCAAACAGGAAGATGTTGGTCGATGCCGCCAACCATCTGCCGATGATTGCCTTTTGCTGATTGCCACCGCTGAACGTGCCAATCGGTTGACGCACATTCAAAGGCCGCAGGCGCAGGTCGGTCATCACGGATTCAGCGCGTTTGTGCAAATGTCCATGCCGCAGTAGCCCAGCGTTTGTGTAATTGTCCATCTTTGGCAATGCCATGTTCGACGCGACGGATCGTGCATGCACGATGCCCTCACGCTTGCGTTCTTCCGGGACCAGGCCAATGCCAGCGCGGATCGCTGCGCGTGGATCATGGGACCGGACCGGTTCGCCATTCACCTTGACCGCGCCCGCAGTTGGTCGGTCGATCCCTGCGATCAGGCGCAACAATTCAGTGCGACCCGCCCCCACAAGACCCGAGATGCCCAGCACCTCGCCCGCATGTAGCGTCAGATTTGCATCCATCACCACATCCGCACGGCTTAACCCCTCGACAGTTAATACAGGCGTCATTGTTGCATGTGACACATGGGTCGCATGCAGCACTTCGCGCCCCACCATCTTGGCGACAATCGTGTCTTCAGTTTCGTTTGCGATATCCACAACGCCAACCAATTTACCGTCCCGCAGGATCGTGGCGCGTTGGCAGACCTGAAATACCTCGTCCATTTTGTGAGATACATAAATCACCGACACGCCACGCGCCGAAAGCGCTGCGATCAGGGACGCAAGGTTTTCGAATTCTGCCGGGGTCAGGCTGGACGTGGGTTCGTCCATGGCGATGACCTTTGCCTCATCGATGAGGGCGCGGGCGATTTCGACAATCTGCTGTTGCGCGACCTTGAGCGTGTTGATTTTTACGGATGGATCAATCGTCGGGTCCAGGTCAGCAAGCACCGCGCGCGCCCGGCGTTCCTGTTCATGCCGTTTGACAATGGTGCCACCAAAACCAGTCATCGGGCGGCCCAGGAAAATATTCTGCGCGACAGTCAGTTCCGGGACAAGCTGCAGCTCTTGATGGATCATCGCAATGCCAGCTGCGCGGGCATCAAGCGGGGTGCGGATCGGGATTGTGGCTCCGTCAACCGCTATGGACCCTTTGTCGCCGGGGCGGACGCCAGACAGGATATTCAGCATCGTGGATTTGCCCGCACCATTTTCCCCAAGCAGGCCGTGTACTTCGCCGGGTGCGACCGCAAATGTCACATCATCAAGCGCAACAATGCCGGGGTAGGTTTTCGTTGCACCAGAGATGCGCAGGCGATCGGAAGACATAACAGGAAATCCAGTTCGGTCAGTGCTGACCGCACGCACCGAGATCGGCGCGTGCGGCATGATCAAAGGCGCAATTTACTGCGCGAGCAGAACCTCGCGGAGTGCGCCCATGTCTGAGGTCGCATATTGATCGACGTTATCGGCCGTGATCAACGCTTGCGGTGTTGCGACAACGCGCGGTAGGTCTTGCCCGTCCAACATACGCAGCACGACTTCCAGCGCAATCTCACCTGTCAGGACAGGGAAGCTATCAACCGTCCCGGTCAAATCACCAGCACGGATTGAATCGTAGGCATCAGAAATGCCGTCCGTTCCAAAGACCGCAACCTGATCTTGCAGACCGGCGGCTTTGACCGCCTCCATAACGCCCAGTGCCATACCATCGTTGTTGGCATAGAACCCGATCAAGTCAGGGTGCTGCTGCAGGATCGTAGAGGCCGCGTTGAACGCAAGTTCCCGGCTCCAATTCGCAGGTACAGAGGCGACAACTTCAAGGCCGCCTGCTTCGGCGGTTTCGGTAAAGCCAGCCGTCCGCTGACCAGCGGCAAAAACACCCGGCTGACCTTCGATCACAGCAACCTTGCCGCCATCCGTGTTATCAAGGAACCACTGTGCGACACGCACGCCGTTGTCCTTTTGCACGTTGCCTACGTAGTTAGCGACCGAAGGGATGACCGCGTCATTCACGTTCAGCACCGGCACGCCTTGCGCAACGGCAGTTTCATAGGCGGGCAGCAGGTTGGCATCTGTCTGTGGTGACAACAGCAACGCGTTGAAGCCTTGTGTGATCAAGGTTTCTGCAATGGAAAGCTGACCCAGCTGATCACCCTCGTTTGCGGCCGCCTGATACACAAATTCGACGCTATTCGCCTCTGCCGTATTGGCATAACCTTCGCCGAGCGAACGCCAGTATTCATTGGTCAGTGTTTTGGAAACGCCGCCAACACGGGTCCCTTCGGGAACTTCCGGGAATGCGCCAAACTTGGTTTCGAGCTCAGACCAGTCCATGCGGTCCGGTTCACTGTCGGAATTAAGTGGTGACAGGTCTTGCGCATTGGCCGCACCGACTGTCAGTGCCAGCGTACTTGCTGCAAGTAGCGTCTTGATCGAAATGTTCATGGTTTCCTCCCTTAGAACGTTTGATATCTGTGATGTCGCGATGCGCGGTTACGACCCCTCAAGGGCTGCATTGACGATTTGTTGCGAAGTCACGGCATCTTGCCGTCCCACCGCTTCGCCAAGACGATTGTCCGCGGTCAGGCGATCTGCAGCGCGCAACAGGCTTTCGACTGTCGCGATGTTGGCTTCGCACTCCGCGACCGGATCAAGCCCACTGGCGTCCGGGAACGTGTCAAAGTAGATCGCCCCATCATAACCGTCCTTTTGAATTTGGACGAGCAATTCCAGCGTGGCTTTGGTGTTGACCGACCCCACCATTAGCCCGTCATCCCGCTTGCCGTAGCCATCGTTCAAATGGACGCCCAACAGCTTGGAATGGCGGGTGATCATAGCCGCAGCAAAGGCAGGAACTTCGTCAGCGTAAAGCACATGGGCGAAGTCAAGCGTGACGCCAAGGTTTGGTGACCCGGCCTCTTTGATCGCCAGAAGTGTCGTGGCCATATCGGGCAACAGGCTAAAAGCGCGTGGTTCATTGGGCTTGTATTCGATACTCACCATGCAAGCCGGATCATGGTCGGCTACTTCGCGGATAGCGTCGACCTCATCAGCCCACATCTTATTGTAGTCGGCCTGAAAGCTATAATCGAACCCGTCCTGACCCAGCCAGATGGTCATCAGATCCGCGCCTGTCTCGCGTGCGGCGTCGATGCCCCTTTTTGTCAGGTCAATCGCCTCTTGGCGTACAGCGGGATCCGGGTGGGTGAACGCGCCCAGCTTAAAGCCCGGGTTTGTGTAGTAGCGCATCGCAAGACCATTCACGCCCAGTCCCATCTCCGCCAATCGCCGGGTCTGCGCCTTAATGTCATCCTCGGCATGATCGGGGTAGTTCAGATCAAGGTCTGTCAGCCCTTTTGCTGTAGCCGCCCGCTCTGCCAATTGCATCGGGGTCGGCTTGCCAGAAAGGTCAGGCCAATACGCATGCGCATTGGACGCGAAAGAGTTCAGGCGGGTCGCGTAGCGATATGTTTTCATGATTCCCCCAATTCAATTCACAACTTCATGTAAAAATGTAAAGTTGGCAATATAAATTATGGCAGAGGTTGGGTATTTATGAATTTTACATATTTAACAGGTAGATAGAAATTTTTTCGGCTGGTCACTGGAGGGTGGAAAGTGATAGAATCACCGTTGCGGCGCAGGTTCGTTTCGCCACTTTTGCGTTCTGCGCTCCTTCGAAAATACTCAAAACGCGCGCGGTATCGGAGGCAGCCTTGTTCCGCACTTGAGATCTTCACCACCACCCAAATCCAGCAGGTGCACCGAACAGCGGCAATACGGGCTGCGACCATGGCAATGTATTCATTTCATGAAAGGCAGGAATGGGCCGTTCACAACAGTCACCCTTTTTTGCATTCATGGACAGCTTCCAGTGTGGCCATCGGAGCAGACACAGGTGGCGGCATCCCTCTATCCCATCCATTTCCCATTGCGGCATCACCCTTCGCCGCCTAGCCTACCCCCATGAATTACGAAGACCTGCATTTGATTACCCATTGGGCCCAAGTGGTTCAGCTCCGCGAGAATGATTTGCTGACCCCGGCCGAACTGACCCTATTGGCCGCTGCCGAAAAGGGCGAGACGGCGCAGATCAGTTATACGGTTCCTAATCTCAAGGCCTCAAGCGTGCTGATCCGCGCTGCTTTGCTGCGTTATCTGATCTTGGGCGGCTGCAAGGATTTTTGCACCCAGCCGTCCGGGATTACCGTCAATGGGGCCTGGATCAGCGGTGTTCTGGATCTGAGCTTTACCACCGCCCGCGGCCCTGTTGATCTGTTCAACTGCTACGTCGCTGAGAAGCCACAGATGATGCAATTGACCGCGGATGGCCTGACCATCGTCAGTTGCACCCTTGCCGCTGGCATCAATGCGGCCCGCTTGCAGATTAGCGGGAATGTCACCTTCAATGGTAGTCGGGTCCATGGCAAGCTGTCCTTGTCAGGTGGTGATATTCGCGGTCATCTGTCCTGCACGCGCGCCACATTGCGCAACGAAGGTGGATCCGCGTTCAAGGCTCAAGGCCTGAAAGTCGCCAGCAGTGTGCTGCTGGAGGGCACCACCGCGACCGGTCAGGTCAGCCTGTTGGGCGCGCAGGTGGGTGGCCAATTGGTCTGCATCGGTGCCGCCTTTCACAACCCTGAGGGCCATGCTTTGAATGCCCAAAGCACCATGGTTCAGGGCGATGTATTTCTGCGCGATGTCACGACCTTGGGCGAGGTTAGTTTCCTGGGCGCTGAGGTGAGCGGTGTGTTGGATTGCGCCTATGCTGATCTGCGCAATCCCGATGGTCACGCCCTGAACGTCCAGCGCTTGGTTGTGAAAGAAGGTTTCATTTGGCGCCGCATCAAGGGTGTGTCCGGTGCCGTTGATCTGACCTCTGCCCATGTAGGTGACCTGTGGGACGATCCTGAAAGCTGGGCCTTGTGCGATCGTTTGTTTCTGAGTGGGTTTATCTATGATGTCTTGCATGGCGGGATCGATGTGCCGGATAGGTTGGCTTGGTTGAAGAAGGGGGCTGTGTCCCGCCGCGAGTTTTACCCGCAACCCTATGAACAATTGGCCAAGTTGTTGCGTGACACCGGCCACCGCTCGGACGCTCGCGCGATTATGGTCGCCAAAGAGCAGGAGCAGCGCAAAGCCTCTCGCGCACGCTGGCGTCGTGAGGCCGCCTGGCGTGAGGCCTTGTTGGAGGCCAGTGATTTGTCAGGTGATGCACAAGCCGCGGCGATTGCGGCCTTGTCTGCCCGTCGTCCCAATGATCCGCATTTGGATCGGTTGATCTTGTTGCATCCTGTGGAGGGGACTGCCGATTTTGTCCCGCCGTTGACCCTGCGCCATGCCCAGACCCAGTTTCGTGGTGAGCAGCGCTGGCACAATTGGCACGTCTCGGTGCGCACCGCAGGTAGTCTGGTTGCAGATAAGATCTTTGGTCTGGTCGTGGGTTATGGTCACAAGCCCGAGCGTAGTTTTTTCATGCTACTTGCCCTTGTGCTCTGCGGTTGGTTTTTGGCCGCCAAGGCCTGGGAAGCGGGTGATTTTGCCCCGACGGCAGGCCCGGTCTTGATGTCAGAGGGCTGGCAGGCGTTGGCCACAGACGACCGTATCCAGAACCCCGCCTTGGTGTGGTCGGATAAATACATGCTGTCCCCGGACGGGGAGCCTGTGTTGACCGCTGGGCGCGACTACGAGACTTTCAACGCGGTGGCTTATGCCGTTGATCTGGTGGTGCCTATTGTCGCCTTGGGGCAAGAGGCGGCTTGGGCCCCTTCAACCACACGCGGGCCATGGGGCTGGTGGCTGTGGTGGGTGCGCTGGTGGTTGATTGCTTTAGGCTGGATTGTCACGGCAATTGGGGCGGCGGCGGTGACAGGGGTCATTCGGCGCGATTAATCCGGTAGTGGTGGAACACTCTAAGGGTCTTCGAACTCGGCGGCTTCGAACGTGATGTTTGCCTCAGGTGCGATGTCAAAAGGATCTGCGACCATTTCGTGCAAATTGTCGAGCCCGGCGACACCTGGCAAGACTGCTCCGGTTTCATCGACAAAAGCGAGACGTGGAAGGTAGTTTCTTCCACCAATCTCAATCTGGCCTTCGTCGAACAGATAGGCAAGTTCGGTCAGTAGCGCCTCTACGTTGGCTTTGGCGACCTTCTCGGGCATGTTTTCCGCAAATAATGGCAACAAGGTGTGTGCGATCAAAGCACCCGCAGTTTGTGCCAAATCTTCATGACTGACCGCATAGCCTTCAGGCAGTTCGGTTCCAATTGTCATACGCATAAGCGGCTCCGCTGTCATTAATCGTTAGTCTTATACGCTAAGAGCAAAGCGAAACAAAGGCCGGACAAAGACATTCTTAAGGGTGATTTAAGGCATTTTGTGCGTCACATACAGGTCAGCCTAGACTGCTCTTGCGCCTCGCATCGGAAGCGCGGCGCAGTGCCTAAAAAAGGGGCTCGACCGGAAAAATTTTACCAGTCAGTCAATTCCAACACCTATTCACACGCATCTTCACACGATTTGATCAACGAGAATTCGATAGCAAGGCAGATGGATGTGCAAGAATCACCGCGACCAGCCGAAATCACAAGAACGTTTAAGGAATCTTAAAGTCATGTTTTATGCAGAAGCTCTGACGTTGCGCGAATGTTCCGTGGGGTCGTTCTCTGGAAAGAATTTTCAAAAAGGTGAGACGTCATTTCGGGTTCGGCATGGCTGCATCTATTAACCGGTCCCAGGGGTGGCATGCGATTGGCGATGCCCTAGAGCATCTGGTCCGCGCTTTGACAGTTATTCCACTCATTTTTGGATCCGTGCCAATCGCTTACGGCCGCCGGGCAAACTTTGGTGACCGGGTAGCGGATGTGGTGGTCCAAGGACCGCGTAAACAACTGATGTCAGGAGGCACCGAGCATGGCTAGGACCGACGTTTTCTATCTTAGAAAAAGCTGTTTAGATATCGACCGCAGCGGTCGTCGCGATATCTGTCAGCCCGGGCTGACCCTCGGGGCCGATGACCACGTAGTCCGCGCCATTCGCGCTCCAAGACACGAAGTCGAACCCGTTGATCGTCTGGTCGTTGAAGACAGGCGCGCCGTCACCCGGATTGTTGCTACGCTGCAGGCAAAGCGCAATAACGGTGCCGTCGGCGGTGCGATACATCAGCTGCGCCACAGGTTTTCCGTTTGCCACAAGCAGGCGGCCACCTTCAAACGTCAGCCCAAATCCAGACAAATCAGGGATCGAAAAACTAGCCCCGATGGTGTTCCCCAGCCATGTTTCGATATGATCAGCTTCGTCGGCGCCAACCTCGACAAGATGTCGTTCTTGCCCAGCATAAACCGCATGATAATCGGCAACCGCCGCCAACCAGCCCGCCGTTTGCACTGGGGGCTCCTGACCTTTCAAACTGTATCCGCCGATCCCACCTAGCGCGAAGATCACAAGACTTGCGGCCAAAGTGGCCCAAACCGGACGGGTCGCAGGTGCCGGACGATCCGCCAACGGCGTGGCCTTTATTTGTTGGGCCAGCGCAAAAGGGATCGGTTCGTTCAATTGCGCTTCGAAAAACTCTTGGGCCAAGGCGTCAGCTTGGATCAGTGCATCCATTTCCAGCCGCGCGTCCGGGTCAGATTCCAGCCGCGCCTCGACAAGCGCAGTGTCGGCTGCGTCAAGCTCACCATCCAGATATGCGCTCAGTTTTTCTGAAAAGTCGGCCATCACTGGACACTCTCCATCCCTGGCATGCTTGCAGCAAGCATCTTACGCGCTCTGTGAATACGGCTCATGACGGTGCCAATCGGGATGCCCAGCAAATCGGATGTTTCACGGTAACTATAACCTTCGGCACACACTAACATTAACGGTTCGGCTAAATCTGGCTCTAAGTCGTTCACTTTCACGCGAACTTGCTGCGCCGTCAACATGTCGTCGGTGTTACTTTCGACGCGTAATTCGGTGGCTTCTTCCGCAGGTACCTGCCCTTGACCTTGACGGACATTGCGCTTGCGGACTTCACTGACCCAAAGATTGCGGACGATACGAAACATCCAACGGTCCATCGGCTGACTGGGGTCGTATTGTTCCCATTTCTGTAGCGCTGTTGCGCAGGCATCTTGCAAAAGATCATCTGCATCAGGGCCTGACTTGGTCAAACTCAATGCAAACCGGCGCAGCCGCGGTAGCAAGCTGATCATATCCGTTTTGAATTGATCCGGCGTCATTGCCATCGTAAAAATATGTTCCCGAAGGGGGTGCCGAAGCTGATACATATTCCACGAGTTTTGAAGATTCTTCAACGTTTTAGTTTCGTTTTTGGTACATTTTGTCACCCGCAAACCGGGTTGATGCGGGTCTAATTCTGAACAGGCCATCAAGTGCGCGCCACTTGCGATAGAGAGACTAGGCACCAGCTATTCCATTTGTTGAAATTGCCTTCGGTTTGTCATGCCAGGCATGATAGAAACATGATGGTTTTGCATCGCAGGTGTTGCCGGCCGTAGGCACTTCTTTGGTCGCAACGGATGTTCTGACTTTTTTCGCGGCGCGTGCTTCAACCTGATTACATCCTGCAACAATGCGTCCATGCACCAGAGTGGTGGTAAATCTCATCACTGGCTCCTACGGTCCTTTGTGAGCAGCTCTTGCAGAGATTACGTCTCAACCCTGAGAATTATTCTCGCGGAAAAATATTTTTTTCATCTTTTTACGGCGATGGTAGAAATCACCTATTTTCTTCAAGAAACTGGTCGATTTCATCCATGCAAATCTGCCAGGCGGGCTCATCGTCAAGGATGATATGGCTGGAGCTTTCCAATGTGACCATTCGGGCATTGGGAATGCCGACGGCCAGTTCGCGTCCATGATCCAGCGGAATGCGCTGGTCACTGCGTGCGTGCAAAACGAGGGTCGGGGCTTTGACGTGCGGCAAGAGTTGCCTGACGTCGATGTCACCAAAGGCCTCTTGGAACCGAACGGCATTCTCCGGCGAAGTCGTTTTACGTTGAAAGTCGTCAAACCATGCCAGTCTCTCGGCATCAGCGTTTGGCATGAACGTCTGCGAAAAAATGTGTCGGTAGGCGGGGTTCGACGTACCCCAGCCCAAGCGCGTAAGGGTCAAAACCGCCTCGCGCCGTTCGCGTTCTTCTTTAGACATGTCGATCCGCCATCCGCTTGCATAGCCGCCGATCAAGATCAGTGCCGAAACCCGTTCAGGATAACGCACCGCGTAGGCGATCGAAACGGCGCAACCTTGGGACATTCCGAGCAGTGGAAATCGGTCCAATGACTGGTTTTCCACGACCGTTTCAAGGTCCTTTACGAAATAGTCAAAACTGATTTCAGGCACCTCCCAGTCCGACAATCCATTGCCACGTTCGTCATATCGGATGAAGGTGTTTTTCTCGGCCAATCGCCGAAACATCTCTCCCCAAATTGGGCTTTTCCAGTCTAAATCCAAATGGTTAAGCCAATTTGCAGTTTTGACCAAAGGTGGGCCCGAGCCAACGGTTGCGTAGGCAATTCTGACGCCATCAACCGCTTTGCAAAACCCAATGGTTTGTCGGGGGAGATCGGGCTTGCTTGGAGGGTTGACGTCGCGGGTTGGTGCCACCCATTGCCGTGCATCAACGCCCATCAATGCCTTGTACCTGCCTGCAACTCCTGTGGCTTCATCATGTCGGCCAAGTGTTGTCAGCTTTTGCCAAAGCGAAAATGGGGCATCATGTGAAAGAGGTTCCATCCGGCCCCAAAGGCGAAGCCATTTGACGGCCTCGGCCCCATCGATCTCGGGCATGTTCGCCAGTTTTTGAATGATGTCGCCGCGCAGGCTTTGCAGTTCTTCTTGCTCGCCTAACAACCAATTTTCAAAGTCTTCGGCCCGCGGAAGTTCCAGACTTGCCAATGGCTTGTGTGAAAGAAGAACAGCCGCGCGGCGCAAATCCTCAGTGGATGGATTGGGGGAGTTATGAACCGTCCGAACAAAATGGTAATCGATTACGATATCGTCGGTATTGATTGCTACCGTGTCTTGATCTGTGATCAATTTTGACTGGTCACCGTCCTGCAACAAAAGGCGTAATTTGCTCAGGGACCACCGCAGCGCGCCGCGGGGATCGTTGGTGTTTTCAAAGAACAATTCACACAGGTGTTCGCGGGGGTGCGGTTGCTCTGTGATGAGAAGATAGGCCAAGAGCGCGCGTGTCTTGCGTGAAGATACAAGTGAGAGTTCAATACCGTCGCATTTGACCGATGTTGGTCCTACAATATTGATTTCTAACATTTTTTTCATAGCAACGGCCTATTCTAAGGTCGTAGAGAAGCGCGTCACCGCATGATGGGGCGCCTGTATTTTGGCTTGTTTGAACCGCGTTGCACTCATTCATCTGATCCCGTTGATACATTGTACGTCGCAAATGTTACGTCGGACAGAGACGAATTATTCTTGATTAACATAAGGCGTGTCGTCTTTGTTAGGATAATGCCGCGTCCGGGCAGGCGCGAAAGGCACGGATTGCGGGCCCAATGCCCGCCAGCGGAATGTTCGTGACGGTCGTGCCAGAGTAGGCGCTTGCCGTTGATCCAAACTCTAACCCATTCAAAACATTTCCAAACCCTGCATCGGCCACGGTGATACTGCGCCCGTCGGTGGACCGTTGGTGCTGGTCAGTCTGGATGTTGATCGGTTGTACGCCATCAAAAGTCATTCCGAACATCGCGGCGTCATCCCAACCGCCGTCGGGGCGCGTGACCGTGATCGTGTATTCAGGCACCCGCGCGTCATAGGTGAGTGTGACGTTGGTATTTGAAAGGGTGCAGATCGGCGTCGCTGAGAACTCCCACGCGGTGGCCGAAGACGCTGTCAAAGCAAGAATAAGAACAGAGCGCATACGTCAGATGATAACAGACCTGACGCACCCGTAAAGAATGCGTACAGAGGCTGTACATTTCCCGTACGTACAAGCCACCTGTTTTGTCACAAGCGCGGCCCTAAAGATCTGACTGCGACAATCGAAACGCTTTACCGAACCCGCCGTTCAGATGGATGTCGTCGGGCGTCAGCCGGAACATCAAGAAATCGGTGAAGTCATAATAGAGCTTCGCCTTCGGGATCACCCCCAGCCAGATGTCCTTATATGCGGCCTTATCCGTTTGGGCAGCGGTGCATTGTAGTGTCATCCGGGGATGGGTCAGCGGATCACCTTTGTCACTAGGCTCGCCCACAAGGACCGAACAGGCGGGGTTGGCTTGCAGAGCACCAGTATGCGTGGACAACGTGGAAATCAGCGTCAGCAACGCCCCGTCATGCCAGAGCATTGCGGTCCGGGCGACATAGGGCACGCCCGTGTCGGGGGCGATCACAGCCAGAGCCCCGAAGCGTGTTTGTGTCAAAATGTCAGAGGCCAGTGTGCGTGCCTCATTGGTGGTTAGGTTGATTGTCATCGGGCGCCGGAGGTTTGGTGGGTTTCACCCACCCTACGGGGATTGGTGTGGGTTTTGAAGTGTAGGGTATGGCCGGTAGTCACGGCTGTTTGCTCATGCTCATGCTCGGGCGAGGTCGGACGGTAGCATGAGCATGGCGATACGTTCATTCCACATTTCCGTTTTCAATAATATGTACTTGCATAAGGACATTTTCCACCCAACAATACACGTCAAGATTGCTTGATATTTGAAGGATCACTGTGGTAAATACTATTTTCATATTTGGAAATGGTCTTGGGCGGGCTATTTGCAACGAATATTTCTCCTTGGAAAGAGTACTCAAAGATGCATGGGAAAGTGGCGATGTCCTCACGGAGAGACAGAAACAGCTAATTCAATCCTGTTTGCCGCAGGACGTGTTGGAGGAAGACGAGGGCGCACCAACGAGTGAGCGTGATCTCAATGATCTACACCGGGTATTGTCTGCATGCGACACAATTAAGATTTTCGAGGAACGTATTCCTGGCGACGGTGGAAATTGGCTGAATGAACAGGGGCTAGAATTCCCTGCAGCAATTAGACGGTATCTCCACAATGCGGCTTGTCGATTTAACTATGCAGCACCTGGAGTGCTAAACTTGGGAGATCGTACGCTGCCCGCTCAGTTTCAAGAGAACTTAAGAAACTTCATTATGAAAGAAGGCGCACACGTTGTAACGCTGAATTATGATGATTTGCTATATGAGTGTTTTAGCGAAACTGATGTGTTCATTCAAAGAAGACTCAGAGATGGGTTCTTCAACGGCTCATTTGACTTTGGTCGGCACGAGCAATTGATTGACGCCTCAAGAGAAGGTTGGTTTTTGCATTTGCACGGTTCACCATTGTTCATCAACCGAGCAGGCGAACCGAAGAAAATCACTAGAGCTGAGTTAACTGATTACATCGGCAACGAGTCATCACACCTCGTACTCACTAGCGTCCAGCACAAACGAGCCGTAATCCAATCTTCGGAAATTCTGCGCACATATTGGGAACAATTGGAAAAAGTTGTTCCAAAATGTAAAAACGTTGTTTTGTTTGGCTACGGTGGCGAAGATATACACATTAATGAACAATTGCGACATCTAGATGGAGCATCGAAGCTACGAGTTGTGGAGTTTGACGATGGGGCTGATACTGAAACACGAACAAGTTTCTGGAAGAGGGTGCTAGATCGAGACGACCTTAGCGTGGTTCGTATGCCCAATATCTTGTCGTTTGACATGTGGGCTACAGACACACCGCTGTGATGGGGCTTAGCGGTCACTTTCGTTTGCCATACCGCGATTTCCCCCCACGCATTCCACCGCGTCCACCTGTACTCCGCCCTGACGCTTTTTGCGCATCGTCGACCGCTTTTTCCACCGCTTGTTGCCGCGCAAGGGGGTCGTCGCTGATCGTCATATCCACTGTTTCCAACCGCTTGACCTCATCCCGCAGCCGTGCGGCTTCTTCGAATTCCAGGTTCTCGGCCGCTTTGCGCATATCTGCCCGTAGCCCGTCCAAGACGGCCTGCAGATTAGCCCCGGCCATGGGTTTGTCGACCTTAGCCGTGACCCGGTTCATGTCCACGTCGCCTTTGTAGAGGCCCGCCAGAATATCCTCGACGTTCTTTTTCACGGTCTGCGGCGTGATGCCGTGTTCTTCGTTGTAGGCCAGCTGTTTGACGCGGCGCCGTTCGGTTTCCTTCATGGCCCGCTCCATCGAGCCGGTGATCCGGTCGGCGTACATAATCACACGGCCCTCAGAATTTCGCGCGGCGCGGCCGATGGTTTGCACCAGCGAGGTTTCAGATCGCAGGAAGCCCTCTTTGTCGGCGTCAAGGATCGCCACTAGCCCGCATTCGGGGATGTCGAGCCCTTCGCGCAGCAGGTTGATCCCGATGAGGACGTCGAAGGCCCCCAGCCGCAGGTCGCGCAGGATTTCGATCCGTTCAATCGTGTCGATGTCTGAATGCATGTAACGGACTTTGATGCCCTGTTCGTGCATGTATTCGGTCAGGTCTTCGGCCATGCGTTTGGTCAGTGTGGTGACCAGCGTGCGGTAGCCTGCGGCGGTGATGCGGCGCACTTCGTCGAGCAGGTCGTCGACCTGCATGTCCACGGGTCGGATTTCAATCTCGGGGTCGATCAGGCCGGTGGGGCGGATGATTTGTTCGGTGAAAACGCCGCCTGCTTGCTCCAGCTCCCACGCCGCAGGGGTGGCCGAGACGAAGACGGATTGCGGGCGCATGGCGTCCCATTCTTCGAATTTCAGGGGCCGGTTGTCCATGCAAGACGGCAGCCGGAACCCGTGTTCAGCGAGCGTCATTTTGCGTCTGAAGTCGCCTTTGTACATACCGCCGATTTGCGGGACGGAGACGTGGGATTCGTCGGCAAAAACGATGGCGTTGTCGGGAATGAATTCGAAAAGGGTGGGGGGCGGCTCGCCCGGTGCCCGCCCGGTGAGGTAGCGCGAGTAGTTCTCAATGCCGTTGCAGACGCCTGTGGCTTCCAGCATTTCCAGATCGAAGTTGCAGCGCTGTTCGAGCCGTTGCGCCTCAAGCAATTTGCCCTCGGCCACCAATTGGTCCAGCCGCATCCGCAGTTCTTTTTTGATCCCGATGATGGCTTGGTTCATCGTCGGTTTGGGTGTGACATAGTGCGAGTTTGCATAGACGCGCACCTTTTCGAACGTGTCAGTTTTCGTGCCCGTCAGCGGATCAAATTCGGTGATATTTTCCAGTTCCTCGCCGAAGAACGACAGCTTCCAGGCCCGGTCGTCCAGGTGGGCGGGCCAGATTTCTAAGCTATCGCCGCGTACCCGGAATGTGCCCCGCTGAAAGGCCGCGTCATTGCGCCGATATTGTTGCGCAATCAGGTCGGCAATGATCCCGCGCTGGTCGTAGGTTTTGCCCACGTGGATGTCTTGCGTCATGGCCCCGTAGGTTTCGACCGAGCCGATCCCGTAGATGCAGGACACAGAGGCCACGATGATTACGTCATCCCGTTCCAGAAGCGCCCGAGTGGCCGAGTGCCGCATCCGGTCGATCTGTTCGTTGATTTGGGATTCTTTCTCGATGTAGGTGTCGGAGCGTGCGACGTAGGCTTCGGGTTGGTAGTAGTCGTAGTAGGACACGAAATATTCGACGGCGTTGTCCGGGAAAAACCCTTTGAATTCGCCGTATAATTGCGCTGCCAGCGTCTTGTTGGGGGCGAGGATGATGGCGGGCCGTTGCGTTTCCTCAATCATTTTGGCCATGGTGAAGGTTTTGCCGGTGCCGGTGGCGCCCAACAGGACTTGGTCGCGTTCACCGTCCAGAATGCCTTGGCTAAGTTCGCGGATGGCTGTTGGCTGATCCCCTGCCGGTTCGAATTCAGTTTGCAACACAAATTGCTTGCCGCCTTCCAGCTTTTCGCGGGTTTTGACGTTGGGGGCCGGGTTGGCGAGGAATTGTTCGGGCTCTGATTTATCGGTCTGGGCGTAGGCCATGGCGCGTGTCCTTTGGGATGGCCTATAGTTGATCCGATTGGGATAGGGTTCAAGGGCCGCTGCTGACAGTTGATGTCAGGAGGGGTCGGTTAAGTGTTAATGTTCCGACATATTCAGCAAGGAAACCAGATGGGGTTCCAGCGCGCTGCGTTCCGGTTTCTTGATGGCCCCGAAAATCACCGTTTGGGCAAACATCATTGCGGCCCATTGCACCAACCGTTGTCGCTCAGCGTTGATCGCATCAGCAAGAATAGATGCGCGGTTGTGGACCGTTTTTTCAAAATCGGAGAGAGCGACATTTTTGTAAGGTCGTATCAGACATTTGGCACACTCTATTGGCGGATCGCCACGCCAACCTTTGGGGTCGATCACGCGCGGACCATCTGCTGTCAGGATGATGTTATCGAACAACAAATCCCCGTGCATGACCTTTTCGTGCGCGGTGGTTTTTTCGAGATGGTCGAGAACAGCCAGTGTCCTTTGCACGGTAGCGTCTGCTATCTGCCGATCTTGTCGGGTTGCCGACGTCCGAAGCCGCTGCCTAAGGCGCGGCAAAATGCGACCATAAAGAAATGGGTGGCGAAACTCTGTCTGCGATATGGTCTGCGCCACGCCGCCTAGCATTTCCAAGGCTCGCGTTTCTTGCCCATCCGCAGCAAGTTGCCTCAGTGTCGGCCCTTCTAGCCACTCCATCAAAACGGCGGTGCGCAACAGATTGACCCGATGGATTTTGGCCCCCACATTCGGAGCAAGATTGCGTAAAAAGGATAGCCCGCTGCCTTCTCCGGAGGCCCCAATTTCCTTGTAAAGCTTAAGCGCGGCCAAACCATCATGGCTATCGACTTTGAAAATATGCGCGCGCGGTGTTTCGGCAATGTGGTCAAGCACCTTGAAGCTCCAGCGAGACGCGATCGAGCGCGCCTTGCCGTCGTATTTTGCTTTCGATGTCATAGGATGGGTGCTTGGCCGGGTAAAAGGAAATTTCATCCACAGTAGCGTATTAGGTGGCAACATGGAACAGACGTTGCCACCTGTGATGAACCCGCCCATGTGGGTTTTCCGCAAGGTTAAACCGTCATTCAGGACAAGCGCATTTTTGACTGGCTACCCGAGCAGTTGCCCCAAAAGACGGCACCCCAATACAGACGGACGGTATTCATCCGCATTTTACGGAACCAAAGACTCGCGCCCATTTTCTGTTAGCAACCAACACGCGCGCCCTTCAAACACGGCGGGGATGAGCGGGTTGCCGTAGCCTGCACCCCCGTCCAGATCGACCCGGTTGCCGAAGTGCTGTGGATAATCGAGCGCTGTGTGCCCGTGCACGATCAGTTTGCCGTAGTTGATTTTGCTTTCCAGAAACCCGTCTCGGATCCAGATGAGGTCTTCAGGGTCCTGCCATTCCAATGGCAGTTCCATCCTAACGCCAGCGTGTACGAAAATCAGGTCATCCGTTTGGTGGAGCAGGGGACGTTCTTCGAGGAAGGTCAGATGCGTCTTAGGTATCGCGTCGCGCGCCAGTGCGGCCAATGCGTCTTTGTTGATCCAGCCTGTGTCGCTTTCAAAATGGGCCAGACATTCCCGCCCCTCGATGCGCCCCTCGGCGAAATGCATCACCCCGTCCAACCCGTAGGACGCAAGCGTCGTCGATCCACCCAAACGCGGGTTCAGCCAGCTGATCCCAGATTTCACGCGTGCGTCATGTTCGGTGCCGTCGCGCACAAAACGTGTGAACATGCGATCGTGGTTACCCTTGAGGAATGTCCACGGTCGCCCCGCATCACGCCCTGCAATCAGCCGGTCGATCACGCCCCGGCTATCCGGGCCGCGATCTGTGTAGTCCCCCAAAAACACGATCTGTGCATCCGGGCCGCCATCTGCTGCGATCAACGCGAGCGCGTGATCGAGCATATGGGCTTGGCCGTGAATGTCGCCGATGGCGTAAACTGGGGTCATGGTTCAGACGTTGAAGGACAAAGGTTTGACCTGCTTAAACAGACCTGCCTCTTCCAGTCCTTTGATTGCTGATCCAGGAACGGCCTCGTCGATGTAAAGCAGGGCAATTGCCTCGCCGTTTGCCTCGGCCCGCCCAAGGGTGAAGTTCGCGATGTTCACGTCGTTCTGCCCCAAGATCGTCCCAAGTGCGCCGATAATGCCGGGGCGATCTTCGTTGGTGGTGTAAAGCATGTTTTCCCCGACTTCTGCATCAACATTGATGCCTTTGATCTGGATAAACCGGGGCTTGCCATCGCTAAAGACGGTGCCCGCGACAGACCGTTCGCGCGTGTCCGTGACAACGGTGACCTTAACGTAGCCTTCAAACGCGCCGGACTGATCCTGCTTTGTCGTGGATACTTTGATGCCGCGTTCCTTGGCGATCACCGGCGCGCTGACCATATTTGTGTCAGGGTTGGCTTTGTTCATGATGCCCGCAATCGTGGCCGCGGTCAGCGCCTTGAGGTTCATCTCAGATGCTTCGCCGTCAAATAGGATGTTGATCGCTTTGATCGGCTCATCCGTCATTTGGCCAATGAAATTACCCAAATGCTCGGTCAGCTTGATCCATGGGCCCATGATCTTGGCCTCTTCCGCCGTCACCGACGGCATGTTGAGCGCGTTTTGTACCGCACCTGTCAACAAGTAGTCGGACATTTGTTCGGCCACCTGTAGGGCTACGTTTTCCTGCGCCTCGGTTGTAGCCGCACCCAAATGCGGGGTTACGACAACATTGGGCAGGTTGAACAGCGGGCTTTCGGTGGCAGGTTCAACGGCGAAAACGTCGAACGCGGCACCGGCCACATCACCGGATTTCAGGGCTTCGGCCAAAGCGGCCTCATCCACCAGACCGCCGCGCGCGCAGTTCACGATCCGCACGCCCTTCTTCAACTTGGCGATGTTTTCCGCAGACAGGATGTTTTTGGTCTGTTCGGTCAGGGGCACGTGCATTGTGATAAAGTCAGAGCGGGCGAGCAATTCGTCCAGCTCCAGCTTTTCAACGCCGATCTCTGTTGCCCGTTCTTCGGATAGGAAGGGATCATAAGCCACGACCTTCATCCGCAGACCTTGCGCCCGGTCGATGACGATGGAGCCGATGTTGCCCGCGCCGATCACGCCCAGAGTCTTATTGGTCAACTCGACCCCCATGAAACGCGATTTTTCCCATTTGCCGGCATGTGTGGATGCGTTGGCTTCAGGAATTTGGCGTGCGACGGCCATCATCATGGAAATGGCGTGTTCGGCCGTTGTGATTGAGTTCCCGAAGGGGGTGTTCATCACAATGATCCCCTTCTTGGAGGCCGCAGGGATATCCACGTTGTCCACACCGATACCTGCACGGGCGATGACCTTGAGGTTGGTCGCCGCTTCGATGATCTTTTCGGTAGCTTTGGTGGCTGACCTGATCGCCAGACCATCGTAGTTGCCGATGATGTTCAGCAGGGCCTCTTTGTCTTTGCCAAGGTCGGGTTGGAAATCGACGTCGATGCCGCGATCCTTGAAAATCTGCACGGCGGCAGGGGAGAGTTTGTCGGAGATAAGTACTTTAGGAGCCATTTTTTGATGTCCTTCTGTCTCGGCCAGCGGCGAACAAATTTCTAGAAATTTGTTCTGCCAGCCGAATTTTCTAGAAAATTCGGGTTAGAGATTTGCGATTTCGCTTTCGAACGCCCACGCCAACCAAGGCAACATGGCTTCGATGTCGGAGGTCTCAACCGTAGCGCCGCACCAGATGCGAAGGCCGGCAGGCGCGTCGCGGTAAGCTCCGATATCCAGTGCAATCCCTTCCGCTTCCAACCGTTTAGCAACCGCCTTTGCGAATGTCGCACCATCGGTGATCCGATCATCGGTGAATTTCAAACAGACCGAGGTATTAGACCGTGTCGCCTTGTCGACCGCCAGATTGTCGATCCAAGGATGTTCCGCACAGAAGTTCCAGATCGCCCGTGCGTTGGCATCAGCGCGATGTCTCAAAGCGTCCAAGCCACCAATTGACCGCCCCCATTTCAGCGCAACCAAGTAGTCTTCGACAGCGAGCATCGATGGCGTGTTAATCGTCTCGCCACGGAAAATTCCTTCGATCAGTTTCCCGCCTTTCGTCAGCCGGAAAATCTTGGGCAGGGGCCATGCGGGGGTGTAGCTTTCCAGTCGTTCCACTGCGCGCGGCGACAGGATTAGCATCCCGTGTGCCGCTTCGCCGCCCATGACTTTTTGCCAGCTGAATGTGGTCACATCCAGTTTGTCCCATGGCAGGTCTTGCGCAAAGGCCGCTGAAGTCGCGTCGCACAGGGTTAGCCCAGCGCGGTCCCCCGGGATCACGTCACCCGAGACCATCCGCACACCGGATGTTGTGCCGTTCCACGTAAAGCAGACATCGTTGTCATAGTTTAGCGCCGCCATATCGACGATCTCACCGTAGTCTGCGGTGTGCACTGTCGCGTCAATTTTCAGCTGCTTGACCACATCAGTAACCCAGCCTGCGCCAAAGCTTTCCCAAGCCACCATCTCAGCTGGGCGTTCGCCCAAGAGCGACCACATGGCCATCTCAAATGCGCCGGTGTCCGATGCAGGCACGATCCCGATACGGTAGTCTGCCGGCACCCCAAGGATGTCGCGCGACAGCTCAATCGCTTCAGCCAACTTGGCTTTGCCGACGCCTGCACGGTGCGATCGACCCAAGGGGGCGTCACGCAGAGCATCCAATTTCCAGACGGGGGGTTTGGCACAGGGGCCAGAAGAAAAACGCGGATTAGCCGGCCGCGATGCCGGTTTGGTCATAACCATTGCTGGTATCCTCACAGATATGCGCCCTTCGTTGGGGAAGGGTGTCCCACCGCCGGACATACGGAACCCCATTAAAAACAGCAACAGGCAAAGGGACGCGACTTGCAGACAAATGTAGTTTTTTGCGGAATGATGCAGGAACGCATGTTTCCTATTGGCACAAATCTGACACAAGCGGATCTCGCTTTGTAACACGACGGGTGAGCCGGCAGCCGGGCTGTCCGCCGGGCTGGAATCTGCAATGTCGGGACGTCGGACAACGAAAACCGTTGAGAGAGCTGGCACGTACTTCAACGGCCAATTCGAAAAACCGGCTGCAAACGCAATACACTCACGCGGCTCATTTCTGGCAAGGCAGGTGACGTCACGCGCGCTATTGTATTGATTTGGGCCGGGCCACGCCGTTTCGGCATATGACGACGTTGGAGCAAAGCTTGACCATTTGCAGTTGGACCAAAAAATTGCAACTAACACTTACATTCTATATGCTAAATGGAATTAAAACGCCGAGGTTATGTCCAAATGTCTGAGCCAAGTATTCCCAAACGACGTATCGTTTCTTCCCGCCACCTCGCAGACGGGGAGAATTGGGAAGCGTCAGAGATCGAGTATGGTATGATCATCGCCTATAATGCATTCTCGCGATGGATGACACGTTGCATGTCAGCGGCCGGAAATACCGACCTGACGCCTCTGGAAATATTGGTTCTGCACAATACCAACCACCGGGGCCGCGACAAACGCCTGACCGATATCTGTTTCCTGCTCAACATCGAAGACACGCATACCGTGAACTACGCGCTGCGCAAATTGATGAAGATGGAGCTGTTAGTCTCTGAAAAACGCGGCAAGGAAGTCTTCTACAGCGCATCGCCGACGGGTGAAAAACTATGCGAAGCCTATCGGGATGTGCGCGACCGGTGTTTTCTGGATGGGTTGTCTCGCCTCAATATGACCGGTGAGGAAATGCGCGAAATCGCATCGAATTTGCGCGCCCTGTCCGGCCAATATGATCAGGCCAGCAGGGCGGCAGCATCATTTTAGCTTGCCATGAAGGTTGGCAGGAAGGTCACGATCTGCGGGAAGAGGCAGATTAGCAAGACCCCCAGCAACAGCAGCAAGAAGAACGGGAAGGCGGCCTTTGCTATGCGCAGAATGTCGATGCCCGTAAGCCCCTGAATGACAAACAGGTTGAACCCGACCGGTGGTGTGATCTGGCTCATCTCGACGACGATGACCAGATAGATGCCAAACCAAATCGGGTCGATGCCAACGGCTGTGACCATTGGCATGATGATCGACGTCGTCAGTACGATGACTGATATCCCGTCAAGGAAACATCCAAGCACGATGAAAAAGGCTGTCAGTGCGATCAGCAGCGCCGTCACTGACAGGTTCATGTCCGAGATCCATGCAGCCAGGTTCCGCGGCAGCCCCGTATACCCCATTGATACCGACAAAAATGCAGCCCCTAAAAGGATCAGCGCAATCATGCACGACGTGCGTGTGGCCGACATCACTGCTGCGCCGAACAGCTTCCAACTAAACGCACCCGAGGCCCAGGCCAGTATCGTAGCAAGCACAACCCCCAAAGCGGCGGCGTCTGTGGGCGATGCAAGCCCGCCGTAGATTGACCCGATCACACCGCCGATCAGTAAGGCCACAGGGATCAAACGACGTGACGCCTTGAGTTTTTCGCGCAGGGTAAAGGTCTCTGCGATTGCGGGGATCAGGTCCGGGCTCATCCACGCCCGCACCGCGACATAGGATGCAAAAAGGGTCATTAACATGATGCCGGGGACAATGGCCGCGATGAACAGCCGCGCGATAGATTGCTCGGTTGCGACACCGTAGACGATCAGGATGATCGACGGTGGGATCAGTAGCCCAAGGGTGGCAGACCCGGCGAGCGTGCCTAAAATCAGGCTTTCGGGATAGCCACGTTTGGTCAGTTCCGGCACCGACATGCGGCCAATCGTGGCCGCAGTCGCCGCAGATGACCCCGACACGGCGGCAAAGATCGCGCAACCAAACACGTTGACATGCAACAACCGGCCTGGGGCGCGGCTGAGCCATGGGACAAGACCGGTAAACATATCGTCGCTCATACGAGAGCGGAGCAAAATCTCGCCCATCAAGATGAACAATGGGAGGGCTGTCAGCGCCCAACTGTGGGAATGCCCCCAGAATGTCGCCGCTAGAACAAGACCCGACGGCGCGTTGGAAAAGAAAACCAACCCCGCAAGACCAACGAGAGACAGGGAAATGGCGACCCATACTCCGCTGGCCAGCAGTGCCATCAGGAGGCCCAAAAGGACGAGGCCAATCATAGGGTCTGACATGTGCTATACCTCGTCCGGCGTGGACAGAATAGGTTTGCCCGCGCGGATCAGATCGACCAGCGTGTGGATCAGTGCAACCAGTAGAGCGGCCATCCCGAAGGCCGCAACGCTTTGTGGGATCCAGAGGGGCACGGGGACAATGCCGTTTGAAACATCACCGTAGTGGATGCTTTCCCCAACAAGCGAGACCATGAAGTACGTGGTATATCCGATCATCGCGACCGCCATGACTAAGGCGAAGGTTTCAGCAATGAATTGAAATGCCCGGGGCAGCCGTGACACCACGAGGTTCACCCGAATGTGCCCACCCGCCCGCAACGTATGTGCCAGCGCCAGAAACGTCGCACCCGCCAGCATAAATCCCGAGAAGTCGGCGTAGGATGGTATCGTAGAAGGCAGCACACCCGGGGCAAAACGCCCAAAGGCATTCAGGCAAATTTGGGCCGAAATCAATAGGCAAATACACAGGATCAACCCACCCGCAACCATGCCGCAAATATCATAGAGTTTCTGTAAAACGCGGCTCATCGCAGCATCGCCTTTGTCATAAAGAGTGGCCGACACCAATAGCATGATGCCGGCCAGTTCAGGAGGGAGAACTTAGTTGTTGTAGGTTTCCAGAATGGCTTTGGCGCTATCTGAGGCGGCTGCGTTCCAGTTGTCTAACATTGTGGCACCAATGGATTGCAGCCCGGCCACCAGCTCTGCGCTGGGTTCATAAACGGCGATCCCGTTCTCAGCGAGCGTGGCGGTCATGGTCTCAGCCTCTGCAGCAGACATTTCCCAACCGCGGATCTCTGCCGCCTCGGCCGCAGCAAGAACTGCCGCCTGCGTATCGGCATCCAACCCATCAAACATGCGTTGGTTCACAACGACGATGTTCTTGGGCACCCATGCATTAATCGGTGTGTAATGCGTGACAAAATCCCAGGCGGTGGAATTGACGCCTGTCGATGGGGAGGTGATCATCGCCTCAACCTGCCCGGTGGAAAAGGCTTGCGGAATGTCAGAGGCTTCGATCTGAACGGGCGCCGCGCCCGCCAAGGTCGCAAATTCTTCAAGGGCTGCGTTGTAGGCGCGGAAACGCAACCCGTTCAGTCCTTCAACGGTGGCAATTTCACCGTTTGTGTAAAGCCCCTGTGCAGGCCATGGCACCGAGAAAAGCGGCATCAAACCTTGCGCGGCCAAAAGCTCTGTGATGACGGGCTCTTGCGCGGTCCAAAGGCGCGCGGCGTCATCATAGCTGGTTGCGACGAAGGGCTGGCTGTCGATGCCATAGGCCAAGTCTTCATTCGACAAACGCGACAAGAAAAACTCGCCAATTGGAACCGAACGGTTGCGGATAGCGCCTTTGATTTCGGCGTGTGGGAAGAGTGACCCGGCCGAATGCAGGGTGATATCAAGGCTGCCACCTGTGGCGTCGCGGACGTCATCGGCAAATTGCGCGATGTTCTGCGTGTGGAATGTGGCATCGCCGTAGGGCGTGGGCATGTCCCAGTTCTGCGCCTGCGCGGCGGTTGTGCAAACGGCAGCTACGGCGCCGAGAATAAAATGTTTCATGTGATGTCTCCCTATCAAGAACGGTTGGTGTCGGATTTCTGTCGAATCCATTACGTTGACAATTTGTCAGCGTTATAACAATAAAGCAACATTAAATTGATTCTAGGAGGTTGGCGTGGATCATACCAGCGTAGATAAGTGGCAGTTTTGGGTTGATCGCGGTGGCACCTTCACGGATATCGTCGCGCGAAAACCGGATGGGTCGTTGAAAACCCACAAACTTTTGTCTGAAAACCCAGAAAGTTACTCCGATGCAGCGGTCCATGGGATTAAAGCACTCCTCGGTCAGGAAGGTGATGAAAAGGTCAGGCCCGGCCAGATCTCAACCGTCAAAATGGGGACAACGGTTGCAACAAATGCCCTGTTAGAGCGCAAGGGCGAACGCACAATTCTGTTCATCACCAAGGGTCTGCGGGATCTTCTGCGCATTGGCTACCAAAACCGGCCCAAACTGTTTGATCTCAATATCCAACGCCCCGAGCTGCTTTATGAAGAGGTGATCGAGGTCGAAGAACGGGTCGCGGCAGACGGGAAAACAATCACGCCTTTGAACACGGAAAAGGCGCGCGACGCGCTCGCGGATGCCTATAGCAAAGGTTACAGGTCGGTCGCGATTGCTTTGATGCACGGCTATAAATTCACCGACCATGAGAAACAATTGGGCGAGTTGGCCGCGCAAGCAGGCTTTGCGCAAATCTCGCTCAGCCATGAGGCCAGCCCGTTGATCAAACTTGTCTCACGCGGGGACACTGCCGTCGTCGATGCCTATCTGTCGCCCATCCTGCGGCGCTATATTGATCAAGTAGCGACGGCACTGAACGCAAAGGGCGGTGGCTGCGACAGTTTGATGTTTATGCAATCAAACGGGGGGCTTACTGATGCGGGCCGGTTTCAGGGCAAAGACGCAATTCTATCCGGACCGGCAGGCGGCGTGGTTGGCATGGTCCGCTCTGCAGGCGCGCTGAATTTTGATCGGATCATTGGTTTTGACATGGGCGGCACCTCTACGGATGTCTGTCATTACGCGGGCGAATATGAACGGTCTTTTGAGACAGAAGTTGCGGGCGTGCGCATGCGGGCCCCGATGATGTCCATCCATACGGTTGCCGCAGGTGGCGGGTCGATCTTGTCTTACCGGGATGGCCGCATGCAGGTCGGCCCCGAAAGTGCAGGCGCCAACCCAGGCCCCGCCGCTTATCGCCGTGGCGGGCCATTGACGGTGACCGATTGCAACGTGCTCTTGGGCAAATTGCAGCCCTCACAGTTTCCATCTGTGTTTGGTCCGAACGGGGACGCACCGTTGGATGCAGACGTCGTCCGCGACAAGTTCAACGCGCTCGCGGCCGAAATTGGCACTGACAAATCGGTTGAGGATATTGCCGAAGGGTTCCTGCGCATTGCGGTCGAAAACATGGCCAATGCAATCAAAAAGATCAGCGTGCAACGGGGCTATGACGTGACCCAATACACCATGAATTGCTTTGGCGGTGCCGGTGGGCAGCATGCCTGTCTGGTTGCGGACACTTTGGGTATGGAAACGGTGTTTATCCATCCCTTCGCAGGGGTCCTATCTGCCTTTGGCATGGGGTTGGCTGACGTGCGGGCGATCCATGAACATCAGTTTGCGCGCCCGATTGACGATCACAGCGCGGCGGCGCAAGAACTTGCCACATTGACCGCCGCCGCAAAAGCCGAAGTGCGTGAACAAGGCTTGCCGGAGAGCGCCATCACGGTCGTGACCACCGCGCATATCCGCACAACGGGTGCGCATCAAACCCTCGAAGTGCCCTTCGGTTCGGTCGCAGAGATGACGCAGGCCTTTCAGCAAATACACAAACAGCGGTTTGGCTTTGTGCCCGTGCAGGCTGATCTGATCATTGATCTGCTGACAGCCGAGGCAATTGGCGCCACGGGCGAGGCGGTCACACTGCCCGACACGGTCGGCGCGACACAACCGGCACATACGGCGCAAATGTTTTCCGGCGGTGCATGGCGGGACGTCCCATTGGTGGACCGCACAAAGCTATCAAAAGGCCAAACAGTCGACGGCCCCGCGATCCTGACCGAACCCACGGGCACCAATATCATCGAAGACGGCTGGCGGGCCGAATGCGCCACCGGGGGCAATCTTGTCCTGCGCCGGATCATACCGCTGCACCGGGCCGAGGCCATTGGCACCTCGGTTGATCCTGTGATGCTTGAGGTTTTCAACAACCTTTTCATGTCCATCGCCGAGCAGATGGGGGCAACCTTGGCCAACACGGCCTATTCGGTAAATATCAAAGAGCGGCTGGATTTCTCCTGTGCGATTTTTGATCAACATGGCGATCTGGTTGCGAATGCACCGCATGTGCCGGTCCATCTTGGGTCAATGTCGGGCAGCGTGCGGTCGATCCTGGCGCAGAACGCGGGCAAGATCCGGCCCGGCGATGTGTTCATGATGAACAACCCGTTTAACGGTGGAACGCATCTGCCAGATGTGACGGTAATTACCCCGGTCTTCGATGAGGCCGGACAAAACATCATCTACACGGTCGCGTCACGCGGGCATCACGCGGATATTGGCGGCACAACACCGGGGTCCGCCCCACCTGACAGTCGGCATATCGACGAAGAAGGCGTGCTGATCGATAACTTCCTGCTGGTGAAAGCGGGCGCATTGCAGGAACGCGAAACCCGCGACCTGCTGTCATCCGCAAAATACCCCTGCCGCAATGTCGATCAAAACCTTGCCGATCTGGCCGCACAGATTGCGGCCAACGCCACGGGGGTGCGCGAATTGCAAAAGATCACGCGGCAATTCGGCCTACCGGTCGTGCATGCCTATATGGGCCATGTGCAAGACAACGCCGAAGAAAGTGTGCGCCGCGTGTTGGATGTGCTGCACGATTGCAGCTTTGCCTATCCGCTGGACAGCGGGGCGCAGATCAAGGTCGCCATGACGGTCGATAAGGCGTCGCGGACGGCCCATATTGATTTCACAGGCACGTCACCACAGGACGCGTTCAACTATAACGCACCGCTATCGATCTGTCGGGCGGTCGTTTTATATGTGTTCCGTACGCTCGTTGGATCTGACATTCCGATGAACGAAGGCTGCATGAAACCGCTGCATTTGACGGTTCCTGCAGGCAGCATGATCAACCCGGATGCCCCTGCTGCTGTGATCTCGGGTAATACGGAAGTCAGCCAAGCGATTGCGGACACGCTCTATGGGGCGCTTGGGGTTGTTGCGGGCAGTCAGGGGACAATGAACAATTTTGTCTACGGCAACGAGACGCTTCAAAACTACGAAACGATTTGTGGCGGGGCAGGGGCAGGCGACGGGTTCGACGGGGCCTCTGCGGTGCACAGCCATATGACCAATACGCTGATGACCGATCCAGAAGTTCTGGAAAACCGGTTCCCCGTGCGGGTCGAAGAATTTTCGATCCGGGCCGGGTCTGGCGGTGGGGGGGCATATCGGGGCGGCGATGGCATCACCCGCAAACTGCGGTTCCTTGAGCCAATGACCGTCACCGTTTTGACATCACACCGCAAAACGCAGCCGCATGGTGCCGCAGGTGGGCAGCCCGGCCAAACTGGCGAAAACACGGTCATCCGCTCTTGTGGCCAGATCGACCACCTTGCTGGAAATGACGCGACCGAGATGGGCAGCGGCGATATTTTTGTACTCAAGAGCCCCGGCGGTGGTGGGTATGGAAAGGAAGTCTGATACCTGCACTCTTTGGGGGTAATCGAGAGTACGTCGCTGCTCGGACCTTAGTGTCTGCAAGACCGACTTCCGCCATGTTGCCGAAAATCGTTGTGGCTCACTTGGAGCCGTTGGTCGATTGTTTCAGGGCTTCCGCTAATGCTGACCCCAATGCACCTTGGCTGTTTGAGGCAGCTGGTTTCGCGGTATTGGATTTCGCGCGATTGGCTGCCTTTGGTTTCTTGTCCGTGTTTCCAGCAGATACGGACTTGGCACCGGCATCTTTGCGCATACTGAGCCCAATGCGTTTGCGTGGCACATCAATTTCTGTCACGCGGACGCGAACGACATCACCTGCTTTGACGATCTCATGTGGGTCTTTGACAAAACGATCTGCCAGCTGGCTCACATGCACCAAACCGTCTTGGTGCACACCAATATCAACGAATGCGCCAAAAGCCGCTACGTTCGTGACTGTGCCTTCAAGCGACATACCAGGTTTGAGATCTGTGATACTATCGATGCCTTCCGCAAATGTGGCGGTCTTGAAGGTTGGGCGCGGATCTCGGCCCGGTTTTTCAAGCTCTGTCAGAATGTCGCGCACGGTGGGAAGGCCAAAAGTGTCGTCGACGAATTGTTCCGCACGAAGACCCTTGAGTGCGCCGCTATCCCCCATGATGGCACGGATATCGCGTCCACAGGCCTGAACGATCTTACGTGCGACACCGTAAGCCTCGGGATGAACGGAGGATGCGTCAAGCGGCTCTGCTCCGTCGGTGATCCGCAGGAAGCCAGCACATTGTTCAAAGGCCTTTGGCCCCAACCCCGCAACATCCAACAGGGCTTTGCGTGTTGCAAAGGGACCATTTGCATCGCGATGCATGACAATGGCCTGCGCCAATGATGGGCCAAGCCCGGCGATATGCGATAAGAGCGGTGCGGACGCCATATTCAGATCAACACCGACGGCATTCACGGCATCTTCAACGACGGCTGCAAGGGATTGCGCAAGGCGGCGCTGATCCACGTCATGTTGGTATTGGCCGACACCGATAGCTTGCGGTTCGATTTTGACGAGCTCTGCCAAGGGGTCTTGCAGGCGACGGGCGATTGAGACGGCGCCTCGCAGCGACACATCAATTTCCGGGAATTCCTGGGACGCAAGCTCTGACGCTGAATAAACCGACGCTCCTGCTTCTGACACCACAACCTGCGTGGGGCGGGGTGCATTCGACGGTAGGTTTTTGATCGTATCCGCGACCAGCCGTTCAGATTCGCGACTGGCAGTGCCATTTCCGATGGCAATCAATGCGATACCATGCCGCTGGATCAACTGGGCCAAAGTCTCTTCGGCCCCGCGCAAATCGTTACGCGGTTGGAATGGATGGATTGTGGCGGTATCCAGCAGCTTGCCTGTCTCATCCACCACTGCGATCTTGCACCCTGTCCTGATACCCGGATCAAGCCCCAAGGTGGCGCGCGCACCGGCAGGGGCGGCGAGCAGAAGATCACGCAAGTTTCGGGCGAAGACATCAATGGCCGCTGCATGCGCCCGGCGTCGCAGATCCGTCAGAAGGTCCATGTACATGGACAGGCTCAATTTGACGTTCCACGCCCAGTCAGCCACGCTGCGCAGCCAGAGATCACCCGGCCCTTCGCCATGAATGCCAATCTCATGCGCGATGATGCTTACAATCCGCTGCTTGCCGGTCTCTGGTTCCGGAGCAATGCTGATGGTGACAATCTCTTCCTTTGCTGCACGCAAGATCGCAAGGGCGCGGTGGGACGGGATAGTCGCCCATTTCTCGCTGTGATCGAAGTAGTCGGAGAACTTTGCGCCGGCTTCTTCCTTGCCTTTAAGGACAGTCGCAGTGATCAGCGCCTCTTGCTGCATCACCTCGCGCAAACGGCCTAACAAGGCGGCGTTTTCGCCAAGCTCTTCCACCAGAATATCGCGTGCCCCCGAGAGTGCCTCTTTCGTGTCAGGCACAACATCGTTGACATATGCCTGTGCTAAATCGGCGGGATCTACGTTCCGATCTGCAAGAATGGCACGCAAAAGCGGCTCAAGACCGTTCTCGCGCGCGATCATCGCTTTCGTGCGCCGCTTGGGCTTGAACGGCAAATACAAGTCTTCCAAAATCGCTTTGGTATCTGCCGCAGCAATATCGCGGGCTAATGCGTCCGTCAGTTTTCCCTGAGATTTGATCTCATCAAGAATGCTGGCCCGGCGCTTTTCCAAGTCACGCAGGTAATCCAACCGCTCGGCCAAACGGCGCAGTTGCGCGTCATCCAACCCACCCGTTGCCTCTTTACGGTAACGCGCGACGAAGGGGACGGTGTCTCCCCCATCAAGCATGGCAACTGTCGCTTTGACCTGCTCAGCGCGCGCACCGATGTCGGTGGCGATATTATGGGCAATACGGTCAGCGACAGGGATCATGGTGAGTTCCTCCGGATATTTGGAAGGCCGTGATAGCGTCGCCGCAGGTCGCAGCCAAGGCCTGCCTTGGAGGAATTTCGAAACACGTTGAGGACGGCACTGTGTTCTGTGAGAAACGCAGTCCCAATAAGGTGTGTGATCAAAAAATGTTCAAAATTGGAGTCGGTGCTCTTTTTTTAACCTAACCATGTGTGATTTATGGACGAATGGCCGTTTGTCGTTTCCGCAGGCAACCTTCTCTACTTTGATCACGGTGAACAGTCCGGTGCTGGAGGGCGAATGAAATACGTGTCCTTGATAGCTTTCTGCCTTGTCAACTTAACGTTGGCCGGGACTGCTATGGCACATGAGGAAAACTTTGAGGAGCGGGTGCGGGACTACATATTGGCCAATCCCGAAATCATTCTTCGGTCCTTAGAGGTCTTGAACCAACGGCAGGTCGAAGCAGAGATTGCACAAAAGCTGTCGGGGTATCCAGAAATCCTGAGCACCACTGCATTGGGAATGGGCGCGGCAGAGGCACCAAACAAAGTTGTCGAGTTTTTTGACTATCGTTGCGCGCCTTGCAAAGCGATACATCCTAAGCTTGAGGCCTTGGTCGAGGAACATCCGGATCTTCGGATTGAGATGCTTCAGTTACCAATCCTATCGCCCGGATCCGAACGCGCAGCCCGGTTTGCGTTGGCGACCGAACAGGTTGCGGGCGCCGCTGCCTACGCGCAGGTCCACGACGCCTTATGGGCCATGCGAGGCCCATTGAATGAGGGCGGATTTAAAGAAATAGCAGATGACTTAGCGCTGGATTTTGAGGCTATCAAAGCGGAAATGCAAAGCGCGGAAGTTGACGCAGAAATTGACCGGAACCGGGATTTGGCGATTGACTTGGGTATTTTGGGAACGCCTGCGTTTGTGACCTCGACTTCCGTGCAATACGGTTCAACCGATGTCGATGCTTTGGCCGAGATTTGGCTTAGTCAATAAACGCTTTTTCGACAACAAAGTGTTTGGGATCGGAATTTGCGCCTTCACATAGCCCATGTGCTTCGCATAGCCCCATGATGTCTTTGTTGAGCGCAAGGTTCCCGCAGATCATCACGCGATCTGCTGCGGCGTCCCACTTTGCCATGTTGAAGTGATCAAACACGCGGCCATCTCGGATATGGTCGCTGATACGGCCTTCGATGTCAGAGGCTTCGCGCGTGGTTGTGGGATAATAGCAAAGTTTGTCACCAACCAGCTCTCCGATGAGCGGGTCGTCTGGCAAAGCTTTCACAATCTCGGACCCATAGGCCAATTCATCGCGCGTTCTGCAGGTGTGGGCGACGATCACTTGATTGTAGTTTTCCCAGGTCTCGGGATCCCGCAATAGGGATGCGAATGGCGCAATGCCTGTGCCCGTCGCGATCATCCACAATCGCTTTCCGGGCAGCAACGCATCCAGCACCAAAGTGCCGACCGGCTTGGGGCGAAGGATGATCTCGTCTCCGGGCACAATCTTTTGCAGCCGTGAGGTCAGCGGGCCGTCTGGCACTTTGATCGAATAAAACTCGAGTTCTTCGTCCCATGATGGGGATGCGATCGAATAGGCGCGCAACAAAGGCTTGCCGTCGTCCTTCAACAGGCCGATCATCACAAATTCCCCGGAGCGGAAGCGCAGTGATTGCGGCCGTGAGACGCGGAAAGAAAAAAGCGTATCCGTCCAATGTTTTACCGAGGTAACGGTCTGCGCGTCGGGCTGGACCTTTGCGGTTGCTTGCACGTTCATGAGGTATCCTTATGCGGCTTCTTCAGCCGGCTTTTCCGAGAAATGAGTCCTGAGCTTGTCGCTTGTTCCATCAAGCTTTTCTGCGTTGTCCATCGGTTCCTTGGATGACAGGATAACAGGCCAAAGCTCTGCGAACTTTTGGTTGAAGGTGACCCATTTTTCCATATCTGGCTCAGTATCCGGACGGATCGCATCAGCGGGACATTCTGGTTCGCAAACGCCGCAATCTATGCATTCGTCTGGGTGGATCACCAACATGTTCTCGCCTTCATAGAAACAATCTACAGGGCAGACGTCCACGCAGTCGGTATATTTGCAGGCAATACAATTATCAGTGACGACATAAGTCATGGCATAGGGCTTTCTAAGGTTTTTTGCTTTTGCCGCGTTGCAGCGCGTTTGTCCGTCAACAAATTGCTATTTTGAAAATTCCTTTGCTCGCAGGTTGGGGGCAAGAACAGGAGAATCGAAATGATCACCGAATTGGCTGCAACTGAAACCTGCGAAGAACTGCGTGTGACATGGGAAAGCGGGCGGGTCACCAACCTTCCTGCAGCCCTTTTACGTCAGGAAGCGAAGGACGCTTGGTCGATAAGGGAGCGGTTAGATCACGGCGAAGTTCAGGTGCTTCCCGGCCTTCGGATCACAGGTATTTACCAAGTCGGTGCAGCAGGCGTGAACCTACATTTTTCAGATGGTCATGAAAAGGCGATCTACCCGTTCACCTACCTTCGTGAACTTTCCGACCAGTTTGACAATTAATTGACAGCGCTGCGCTGCAGCACGGCGCAAGCTGATCTATAGCCACCGTAGGGAGCCAGCAATGGACGAAATACTAGACAGTTCAAACACGCTTGAATGTGACATTCTGATCATCGGCGGTGGGACTGCTGGCCCAATGGCCGCACTAAAGGCCAAAAAGAAGAACCCAAAGGCAAATGTGGTTCTGCTGGACAAGGCAAACGTCAAACGGTCCGGCGCAATATCCATGGGGATGGACGGGCTGAATAACTCGGTGATCCCGGGCTACGCCACGCCCGAGCAATACACCAAAGAAATCACCATCGCCAATGACGGTATCTGCGATCAGGCGGCGGTCTATCGGTATGCCGAAGAATGTTATGGGATCATTCAGGAACTCGACAGTTTTGGCATTCGGTTCCAGAAGGATGAAAATGGCGAATATGATGTCAAGAAGGTGCATCATATTGGCACTTATGTCCTGCCAATGCCGAATGGGGACACTGTAAAGAAAGCGCTTTACCGTCAGCTGCGCAAGGCGCGGATTAATATCGTCAATCGCTATATGGCCACCCGCCTTTTGACAGGTGAGGGCCGTGTTGCCGGCGCGATTTGCGTGAACACCCGCACTGCCGAGTTTTTAACAGTTAAGGCCAAGGCTGTGATTATGGGGCTAGGCGCGGCGGGCCGTCTTGGTTTGCCGACGTCAGGTTACCTTTATGGGACATATGAGAACGCCACGAACTCCGGCGAGGGCTACGCAATGGCCTATCATGCTGGTGCGGGGCTTGCGAACCTTGAGTGCTATCAGATCAACCCCCTTATCAAGGATTACAATGGCCCTGCCTGCGCATATGTCGCAGGGCCGTTGGGGGGATATACGGCCAACGCAAAAGGCGAGCGTTTCATCGAATGCGATTATTGGTCGGGCCAGATGATGCAGGAATTCTACGATGAGCTGCAGGGCGGTAAGGGGCCCGTTTACCTGAAACTGAACCACCTTGCCGAAGAAACTGTGGCCGAGATTGAGCGGGTTCTGCATATCGTAGAACGCCCAACCCGCGGACACTTCCACGCTGGACGTGGCACCGACTATCGCAAACAGATGATCGAGATGCATATCTCGGAGATCGGGTTTTGCTCGGGTCATTCGGCGAGCGGTGTCTTTGTGGATGAACATGCCCGCACGACCATTCCGGGGCTCTATGCTGCGGGTGATATGGCGAACGTCCCGCATAACTACATGCTTGGAGCCTTCACCAACGGCGCATTTGCAGGTCTGGATGCGGCCGAATTCATAGAAGACGTCGATTTCGCGAGCTTCGACGAAGGAGAAGTGATTGCAGAACGCGACCGCGTGCTGGCCCCGACCAAGCGTGACGACGGCATTCCACCAAACCAGATCGAATACAAAACACGACGTCTGGTGAATGACTATCTGCAGCCGCCAAAGGTCACTGCCAAAATGGAGCTTGCCCAACAGCGGTTCGAGGAAGTGCGCGAGGACATGGAACAGGGTATGTATGTGCGCGACGCGCATGAGTTGATGCGCGCCTTAGAGGCATCGACCATTTTGGACTGTGCCGAGATGGCTGCTGCAGCTTCTATGTACCGTACGGAAAGCCGGTGGGGCCTGTATCACAACCGGGTCGAGTACGAACGCGATGATGAAAACTGGTTCTGCCACACAATCCTGACCAAGGGCGCGGATGGCAAGCCAACGCATAAGAAACAAGAGGTTAAGCCCTATATTGTCGAGATCGAAGACGACGAAAAAGACGCTTACTACAAGCAACGTGTCACCTCGACCGTTGCGGCAGAATAAAGGAATACGCAGATGCCTCTCGCACAGACCGCCACAACCGTACCTGTCGTCGTCAACGACGATCTGTGCATTGCGGACAAAGGCTGCACCGTTTGCGTCGATGTTTGCCCCTTGGATGTTCTACGGATCGCGGTGAAGGATGACGGCACCAAAACCGCTTATATGAAGTATGACGAATGCTGGTACTGCATGCCCTGTGAGGCAGACTGCCCGACCGATGCGGTTACCGTGAACCTTCCCTATTTGTTGAAGTGAGGCCAAGGTGAACGATTTATTCGAAGACTTCGATGAAATTTCCGAACTCGCCGAGGGGCTAAATGATGCCGCACCCGGTGGCCGGATCATGGCCGTTATAGAATTGGCCGATAGCGCGGATCCTGCGGCTATTCCCTACCTTGCGAAGGCAATCGTTGATGCGGATGCGGGCGTCCGCAAGCAAGCTGCGATCGCGTTTACGGATTTTGACGGGCCAGAGACATCGGCCGCCTTGGTTGGCGCGCTGAGCGATACGGACCCTTCCGTGATTGAGGCTGCGACTGTCAGTCTGACCGAGTTGAAAGATCCAGCCGCAGGGGATTCCATCCTGCCGCATCTGGAGAGCGAAGACCCCGTAAAACTGGCCGCTTGCTTTCTTGGGATCAAAGAATTGCGCCGCTCAGAGGCATTGGGTCCTGCCATCAAAGCATTGCATCATCAAGCTTATGAGGTCCGCATTCAAGCGGTGGGTGTGATTGGTTGGCTGCAGGATGAAACCGCGCTGCCCGCGCTGCGAGAGGCGACGAAGGATGCCGAACCGAAGGTGCGCCGGACCGCGTTGTCCGCACTTGGGTTTTCCAAGTCCGATCATGCAGAGGTGACGTTGATCACAGGTCTGGATGACCCAGAGTGGATCGTAAGAGAGGCTGCCGCTGAAACCCTGGCAAAATCTGGAGGTACAGCGTGTCTCGCGCCTCTGCGCGCCGCTTTGAAAGACGATTTCTGGCAGGTGCGGCTGAAAGCTGTCCGGTCCTTGGGCAAGCTGAACGCGATCGAGGCCGCGATGGAAATCGGGCCCATGATGGAAATTCCAGTACCGAACCTGCGCAAGGAGTGCGCTGCAGTGCTTGGCGAATTGGCCGTACCCGAGACGGTTCAGTTCTTGGAAAAATTTGCGGACGACACCGATCCAGACGTGCGAAAAAACGTTCGTTGGGCGTTGGGGAAACTCGCCGCCTAACAACTTGGCCGGGCTTAGAATGAAGATTTCGCAATCCCTCGTTGACATTTTGTCAGCGGGGGAAATTGCGTCGATAAATATTCCCTAAGTATTTGAAAAATAATAGTAATTTCTTACTGCGATTCGCTTTTCAAGCATGAAAATCCCGGGCAGAATTACAGCACAATCCACAAAATGCGCACAAAAATCAAGCGAATCGTAAATAGTGATCGTGCCCAACGGGCTTCGCCGTTTGGAGAATGACGAACTTGGCAAATACTCGCTGCAGCGCATGAGTTCTTCCGCCGCGCCAACAGGAGTGTCACGATGACTATGAATCAAAATTTGAAGACCGCGTTGCTGGGATCAGTGATGATGGCCGCTGGCACATTTGCGTCAGCAGAAACAATTGAGATCGCTATTGGCCACCAATCTATGTGTACGGATACATATACGGCTGGAATTGTGATCAAAGAACTGGGGCTGCTTGAGCAGTACCTGCCAACGGACGGTGATTATGCCGATGTCGAGTATGAGGTGACTTGGGCTGACTACAGCTCTGGTGGGCCGATCACGAACCAGATGCTGGCGAACAAGCTGAACTTTGGCGTGATGGGCGACTACCCTTTGATCGTGAATGGCGCGAAGTTTCAGGAAACTGAAAGCCTGCGCACGCTGTACGTCGCTGGTACCGGATATAATCTGAAAGGATCGGGCAACGCGATTGTCGTTCCCGTCGAAAGCGACATGTATTCGATCACCGACCTCGTCGGCGCTGAGGTGTCAACGCCTGTAGGGTCTGCCGCATGGGGTATGCTGTTGAAGGCGATGCAGGATAACGGCATCCCAACAGAAGACTATGTACTGAAAAACCAAAGCCCGGCTGTTGGCGCTGCCAATATCGCGGCCGGAAAGATCGATGCCCACTCAGATTTCTGTCCCTGGTCCGAGATCATGGAATATCGCGGTACGGGCCGAAAAATCTATGATGGCTCTGAAACCGGGGTTCCCTATCTGCATGGCGTTGTTGTCCGCCAGGACTTTGCCGAAGAATATCCCGAAGTGGTCGAAGCCTTTATCAAAGCCGTTTGGCAAGCCGGTGAATGGATCCGCGAGGACCCGATGGAAGCTGTAACCTTGATGGAAGGCTGGACTGGCGTCGAGAAAGAGGTGCTGTATCTCTATTTCTCTGAAGGTGGTCACCTTACGCTTGAGCCATCGATCAAGGATGAGTGGATCGATGCGCTAGCGTTTAATCACGGTGTGCTGACAAACGAACGCGCGATCCCGCCGCTCGATTTCGATGCTTGGATCACCGAGGATTATATCCGCGCCGCCTATGAAGATCTTGGCGTGGATTACGAAGCGGATAAGGCTTCGATTGTGGATCCGGTTGCGGCGAATGAAGGTTTGCCGATGGAGATCTGGCATGCTCGCGATGGTATCTCGTCTTATGAGACTCTGCCTGACTTCCTGACCGCCATGGCCGAAATGCAAGCAACCGGCGCGTTGTTGAATTCCACTTATGTCTATGACAGCGAGACGGGCCTGAAACTGTTTGGCAAAACGGCGTTTTGGGTCAAGGCCGGCGAAGAGTATGCCACCTTCCTGCGTCTGGGCGAGGCTGAAGCTTTTGCCGAGGCAAACGGCGGTGCAGTCATTTCGTTTGACGAAGCTATCTCTGACTTCGTGATTGAAGGCTGATTTAGCCCTTGTGAAACTATAAGGCTTTGGGCGTTTTACGCGCCCAGGCCATTTTCAATACCAAGGTGAGTAGAATGGCTGAAGCCGCGACAACCCAGGCAATCGAACCCGAAGTAGCTGCGCCAGCGCCGGTTGAACCCTCTGTCAGGCCAGCAAAGGTCGAAGAGGGGATACTGGTATCATTCGTCCGGCGTCACGGGCCCAGCATCGGAACCGCTGCTTTATCGCTGCTCACCGGATTGGTGCTTTGGCACATCGCAACAGAGATAAACCTGAAATTATACGTGGATTTTCAGAATGTCCCTTCCCCTGCTAGGGTGTTGACCGCCTTTTGGGGGCATATCCAAACCGAAATTTTCTGGACCCATATTGGCGTTTCGATGCGCCGTATTCTGATCAGCTATTCCATCGCGACAGCACTTGGTATCACCTTGGGTTTGATCATGGGCCGGTCCAAATTCGCCCGCGCCTTTATCATGCCCTATATCGAGGTGATCCGCCCTATCCCGGCAGTGGCCTGGATCCCACTGGCGATCCTTATGTGGCCGACTGAGGAAAGCTCAATCATCTACATCACCTTCCTCGGGGCTCTGTTCCCTATTGTGCTAAATACGTTGCACGGGGTGGAGCAGACGCCTGAGGTATTGGTGCGGGCGGTGCAATCCTTGGGTGCCTCGCGCTGGGACGTGTTCCGGCATGTGGTGATCCCAGCGGCCATGCCGTCTATTGCAGCGGGGCTGGCTATTGGGATGGGCGTCAGCTGGTTTTCGTTGCTCGCGGGCGAAATCATCTCGGGCCAATACGGGATCGGCTACTTCACTTGGGATGCCTACAGCCTGATCAACTACCAAGACATCGTTGTCGGCATGCTGGTCATTGGGTTTCTGGGCACCGGCTCTACCGCAGCGATCAAAGCAATCACGCGGCCGATGTTGGCTTGGCAGAAAAGGACACGGTAATGGCAGTACTGACGACCCTTTGGCAAGACTTCCAAGCAAGCTGGCGGCGGATGGTTTTCTTTGGCCTGGTCTTTGCGTTGCTTTTTCAGATTTTCATGATGATTGCACTCATCGTCAGGTTTCAGAATTTTCCGAACTACGTCACGTTTTATGATTGGTTCGGCAGCGCGATCCATATCGTCAAATCCACCCCATCCTTGCGCGATGTAGGCCCCATCATTTGGGAAGAGTGGCTGATTGAGATCGGCTATATGAACTACGACTATGGCTCTGGCATTTCAGAGTGGAGCCTGAACGTTGTCCCTTCTCGTCTTTTTGTTCTGTTTATCCTCGGCGCATGCGTTTCCCTTTGTCTAACTTTGCTGAAAAGGGACGTCTGCGGCGCGGGCGCCTCAAACACAATGCGGGCCACAACAGGTCTTGGCGCGTTGATGGTTGCCATGACAAACGCCACGATGAGCTGGGTGGTCTGCTGTGCGACGCCAAGTTGGGTCGTTGGGCTGGCGATGTTGGGCTTGGGCGTTTCAACGTCACTCGCGCTAGAAACTATGGGGCCGCTGCTGACCTATGGTGGCTTTGGGCTGCTGGCCGTGACGATCTTGTTCCTTGCCTGGCAAAAGACCCGTGCGCAGGCGCTTTCAAATATGAGGTTTGCCAATGCTTGATGTTCTGAAATTCAAAAAGCCGGAGACGACTGAGAAAGGCAAAGGTCAGATTGATGTCGAAGGTGTCTCGATCACTTTCGGCAAAGGTCCAGACGCCCATAGAGCTGTCGATACCACAGATCTGACGATCAAGGCAGGTGAGTTTGTCTGCATCCTTGGCCCATCTGGTTGCGGCAAGTCGACCTTGCTGAACGCCATCGCAGGCTACGTGAACCCGACTGAGGGCGCCGTAATTGTCGACGGCACCGAAGTGACAAAACCGGGCCCTGATCGCGGCATGGTGTTTCAGCAATACTCGCTGCTGCCATGGAAGACTGTCTATGAGAACGTCGCCTTCGGTCCCAAGATGGCACGCCAAACCCGTATTGAGTCAGGCTCGGTCGCGAACACATTCTTAGAACTCGTCGGACTGAAGAAATTTGGTAACCGCTATCCGGCCGAACTTTCTGGCGGGATGCAACAACGGGTCGGTATCGCGCGTGCCTTGGCAAATTATCCATCGGTCTTGCTGATGGATGAACCGTTTGGTGCGCTGGATGCACAGACCCGATTGATGATGCAGGAAAGCCTGCTTGATATCTGGCGGAAGTTCGAAACTACCGTGGTCTTTGTCACCCACGACGTTGATGAGGCGGTCTTCCTTGCCGACCGCGTGCTGATCATGAGTGCGGCCCCAGGCAAGATCATTGAAGACGTCACAATCAACCTTCCGCGACCTCGTTCGACGGATATGGCCTCGACCGACGAATATGTGAAATCCCGTCAATTCTGTCTCGACATCATCAAAGCGGAAAGCCGCAAAGCATTCGAAAGTCAGAACACATGAGGCGTTTGATCCAAATCCTAGCCTTTGTTCTTGCGGGCCCAGCGGTTGCTCAGGTGCAGGGTGTCGAACTGGAGGAACCAGTGCTGATGCCCGCGTTTGCCTTTTCAAACGAGCTTGAGGAGAACTTTACGCAAGATGATCTGAAAGATGCTTGGACGCTGATCATGTTTGGCTTTCTGACCTGTCCGGATGTGTGCCCTTTTACACTTGGCAATCTTGAAGCGGCAGTGGCCGAAACCGGCATGCGGGTTCGCCCCGACAATGTACCGCAAGTCGTGTTCATCTCGGTTGACCCAGAACGTGACGCGCCTTGGGTCAGTGAATACGCCAAGTTCTTTCACCCTGACTTTGAAAGTTTCACGGGCGAACGGGCGCAGATCAATACGCTGATCGAAGCCACTGACAGTTTCTACCGTTTAATGGAGCCAGATGCCGATGGTTATTACGAGGTGCAACATACCTCATCTGTTTCTGTGATTGCCCCGGATGGCACGCTTCGCGCGAAACTTCAGCCGCCATTTGATCCCGGTTTAACTGCTGAATTCCTGGCGCGATTGCAAATCGCATACCGAAAGGAAATGACCCAATGAAATCCCTCTTTGCGGCAGCACTGCTTTCGCCAACCGTTGCATTTGCCGATGGTCTGACTGTCGACACGCCCATGGTGCCGCTCGCCCCGGCGAACGCTGTGGCACATGCGGCCTTTATGTCCCTAACCAATCCGACTGAGGACGCCCAACAAATCGTCGGTGTCAGTGCAGAAGGCTACATGATGGCCCACATCCACATGAGCGACATCAAAAACGATATCGCCACGATGTCAGCCGTCGATATGATCGAAGTTGCTGCCGGTCAAACCATCACGCTTCAACATGGTGGGCTGCACATCATGCTTATGCGGCCGATGGAAGCGAAGGCTGAAGGCGACATAGTGGCGATCACGCTTGAGTTCGCGGATGGCAGCACGCAGGCCATAGACGCAGAGGTCATGAGGATGACACATGGAATGTAGAGCGGCATCGCTTGTTCTTGCGATGCTTGGCACTGGTGTTAGCGCCGATTTTGACCCCGAGGCTTATCCGAGACATGAAACCTGCGCTCTGTGCCATGGCTTGTTCGGTACCTCGCATATCGGGAAGTTTCCCAACCTCGGGGCACAAGATCCGACCTACCTGACGCAGCAGCTTCAGTCCTTCATCGCAGGTGAACGAACCAACGATGGCGGGCAAATGGCCTCAGTCGTGCTCGAGCTTCAGCCCGGCGATCTTGAACAGGTGGTAGAGTGGTTTTCGACGCAAGATCCGCCGGAACCTGCAACGGTCCCGGATACGTCTGCTGGCGCCGCGTTATATGACAATCTAGGTTGTGGCGGTTGCCATGACAATGTTTCCGACATGCCCGGCGTTCCATATATCACGGCACAGAAGGCCCAATACTTAAGCAAACAGATGTCTGATTTTAGCTCTGGTGACCGACAAGCGCGGAATGGCTTTGACCATCAGAGCATTCTCATGGTCACTGAAGACGAAATGGAAGCCCTGTCCCTTTTTCTGTCAGCTGAGCCACGCAAGTGAAAGATGTTGACCAGACAGACCTGACGCCAAGTGCGATCTTGTTGTCGGAGTACTTTCTGGAGCTCAACGAAGGCGCAGGCTTCCTGACATCCCTCAACATGGAAGATACAAAAAAGGTTCGTGGTCTTGGCGCGAAGTGCAGTTTCAAGAAAGGCGAAGCCGTTTTTAACCAAGGCGCAACGCACACCGGGGTCTGGATCATCGAAAGTGGGCGTGTGCGTACCTACTATGTCGGTCCTTCGGGGCGAGAAATCACGCTGGCGTATTGGAGCCCTGGTCACTTCGTCGGCGGTCCTGAGGTTTTCGCCCGTGGTCGCCATGTTTGGTCCGCAGATGCGCTGGAAGATTGCGACATGTTGTTTCTTTCAGGCACAAGTTTGTTGAAGCTGGTTAAAGAGGTGCCCGATGTGGCCCTTGCCGTCATCGACGGTCTGGTCGCCAAAGGCAAAAGCTATTCCGCGCTGATACAAATGCTAGGGACGCGGACGGTGTCGGAAAGGCTAAGTCAGTTGTTGGTCATCTTGGCCGATACCATCGGCAGACCTGAAGGAGATGCGATTGTGATCGATCGCACCGTCACCTACGAACAGATCGCCGCTATTGTTGGGGCAACGCGGCAGTGGGTGACCCAATCGTTGGACAAGCACAAGGCCGCAGGGGTCTTGGATGTGACACGATCCCAGATCATCATCCACAGACTTGAGAGCCTTGAGGAATAAAAGCCGGGAATGATGACGCCCGAAGGCTGAAGCGTCGCAGCGCGTAGGTCATTCAGACTTAGCTGCAAGAGTTTTCGCCAAAGCAAATGCAGCAGGTGCGGAACCCGGTTGCGTGTAAAGCGTCAGCCCCCACGGGACACCACGATCGGTCATCGCAAATGGGATGGCCAGACCGGCCAGGCCAAGTGGATTGGCAAAGTTCAAATAGGTCCCATTGCGGAAGTTTGGACCCAGTGGGTCGGCTTCACACATCTCGCGGGTCACCAACGCCCCAACGGTCGGTGTGATCAGCACATCATGGTCTTCCCAAAAACCTGCGGTGGCAGAGCGTGCTTCCATGGTTTCATACATCGCGCGGTATGCATCTGCTGCAGTAAACTTGCGGCTGGCCTGAATCATGGGGCCAACAACCGGGTGGCAGGCGTCCGGATTGGCTTCAATGAAAGCGCCAACCGACACATCGCGTTCTGCTAAGAAAGGACCAAAGAACATCAAATCGTTGATCGATTGGAACGACGTTAGATCTGCTTCGCTGAAGTGCTCTAGCCGTGAAATCTTTTCAAATGCAGCACGATAAGCGGCAGCGACATCATCGTCACCAAATGTGTTGATCGCTGAAGGCGGTGCCATGGCAATACGGCTATTCGCGACCGGTGTGCGTTGCATGTCGCAGCTAAAGGCGTCGTCAGGATCGAGACCGCGCACGATATCATCAACCGTCAAAGCGTCTTCAAGTTCGGCGGCAAATACGGTTGCCGTGTCAAAGCTACGGCAGGCATAGACCAGACCCTTGCGGCTCCAATCGCCAGGTGCTGGCTTTAGTCCGTAAATCCCGTTGTAGCTGGCCGGCACACGCCCTGAGCCACCGGTGTCGGTTCCGAAAGCAAAACAAACCATGCCCGTCGACACAGAAACACCAGCACCAGAGGACGATCCGCCCGGGATGTAGTCTGCATTAAAGGGATTTTTGGGCGTGCCGTAAGGCGAACGTACCCCGACAAGCCCGGTGGCGAATTGGTCGAGATTGGTTTTTCCAAGGCATATGGCACCTGCTGCTTCTGCCTTGGCCACAACAGTTGCAGAAACCTCGGGTCGATAGGCAAAGGCAGGACAGGCGGATGTTGTATCAAATCCCGCCACATCAATATTGTCTTTTACCGAAAACGGAATGCCGTAGAGCGGTAAAGTGGCCGGGTCCTGCCCGTCCAGTTCTTTGCAGCGTTGCGCCAATGTGTCAGGCGAAACGGTGGATATCCACACACTTTCCTGATCGGGATCATCAAACCGCGCAGCAATTGCGGCCAGTGCCTTGGCCGGAGATGTCTTTCCGGCCAAGTAGGCGCGCCGAAGCGCACCCATATTCAGCGTCGTATGGATCACTCTCCTGCCACCACATTTTCCAGCCATGTTGAGACAAGAAAGTCCTCGAACGTCTCACGGCTTGGCGATTCCGGCAAACGATCCTGACTTACGAGAAAGTCGGATGTGGCGATCAGTGTATCAACAAAGCCGCCTGCATCCTCTTCTGTTCCCATGTAAAGGCCGGTCAATTGCTCTGAACACGGCACCATACCAGTGCCGCGCATCATGCGGGTCGCGTCGGGCAACGACAATTCCAGCTCTTCAGCGATAATGGCTGCGGTTTCCGCAGGGTTGTTGATCCAATAGTCGATACCTTCGCATTCGGCCTTGATGAACAGTTCAACATAGTCCGGGTATTTCTCTGCGAATTCGTTCATGACAACACCCACATCCCAGGTGGGATAGCCGCGTTGGGCCATGATGCCGGATGTCATAAAGATGTTGCCGCCGTCCACGACGGTTTTGTCGAGGTTTGGTTCCCAGAACCAAGCCGCATCGATATCTCCTCGTGACCAAGCCAGGGCAATGTCATTCGGTCGCAAGTCCAGAATTTTCATGCTGGCCGGGTCGATCCCTTCGTCGGCCAACGCCTGCAAAAGCAAATAGTGGGTCGTCGATCCGAATGGTGCGGCAATCGTCATTCCTTCAAGGTCGGCGAAAGATTTGATCTCTTTATCTGTCCGCACAACCATGGCTTCGACGAAGTCGAGCATATTTAGAACCATCGTGCCCCTGATCGGAAGACCGCGCGCCACGCCGATGGCTGTTGGCGGGTTCCCGAGACCGCCAAAGTCGATCTGATCCGCGGCAATGGCGCGAAGCATGTCGCCGCCGCCGCCGACTTTGATGTAGTTGATTTCAACCCCCGGCATATATTTTTGCACAAGGCCAAGGTTTTTGGTGACCAATTGGGCGTTGACGAGGTTGAGATACCCAATTGTAATCTCCTCTGGGGCCTCTTGCGCAACAGCTGATGTGGTTAAGGCAAGTGCGGACACAAGTCCGAGTATCGACATTTTCATTTTTAACTCCTTGTTACGATTTGGATTGGTGCAGTTGTTCTGCGCCCGTTATTGTTTGGTTTTCGCCTCCCATGGCATGAGCCAATCGCCTATCTTGCGCATTGCCATGTCCAGCGCGACGCCGGTCAGGCCGAGCACGATCAGCCCCATAATCACGACGTCACTGAGAAGGAATTTTGCGGCATCCCAGATCATCCAACCGATCCCGGCTGTGGCCGCCACGATCTCTGCCGCAACGAGAACGGTGTAGATAAACCCCAAAGAAATCCGCATGCCGGCCAAAATGGTCGGACCAGCTGCAGGGAGATAAACATGGCGGATAAGATCCCAAGATCCGGCACCCAAAGCCTGCGCCGCCCGCGCATAAATAGGCGGAATGCTCCAAATAGCCTGGGTCGTTGTGATGATAATTCCTGGTAGTCCAGCAAGAAACAGCAAGGCAAATTTGCTCTCTTCCCCGATACCCAACCACATGACGAGCAGTGTGTAGAGGCCCAGCGGCGGAAGCGGGCGATAGAATTCAATGATGGGGCTGAGCAGCGCGCGGGCATCGCGGTTCAGTCCCATCAGAATACCAAGGGGGATACCAACCAGAACTGCTGCGAAAAAAGCAACCAGAATGCGAAGCAGGCTCACCCCGACATGGGTTTGCAGCGTATTGCCTTGATAACCAGAAACGATCGCCTTGATGAAGGCGCGCCAAACCGCCTCGGGCGCAGGAAGAAAGAGCTTATTGGCAAGCCCCGTGGCGGTCACAAATTCCCATGCCACAAACATGACAATAACAGTCGTCATGGACAGATACGTCGACCGAGTGAGATACTTTTCCTTAAGTCGTTCCGCAAATGTTGGCCGCGTCTGTTTCACATGCTGGCCCTCAGAAGGCGCAGGATGGTGACAGCATAAATCTTTGCCGCAGCGACAGATTTTGGGATCGAAATCCATTCATTGTCAGCAGCCCAACCGTCTTCCCCGGGGCCAAAAGTGACCGCATTGATCCCCTTTTCTCGGAAACGGATTGTGTCATTGAATGCGTTCTTCCGGTTAAGCCGAGGCGGCTCGCCCTGCATCGCCTCATAGACCTGACTGAGTGTGACAACCGGTTCTTGATCCGCTTCGACATTTTCCGTCCCGGCAACGAAAAGAGAACCGGGCACTTGGCGCACTTGCGTTGAAATTTGATTGAGATCACCCAGTTTATCCTGAGTGACCAATGCGATGTCTTGCAAAACACTTTCCATCGTCATGCCCGGCACGATGCCAACGACTGACAGGGTGATTACACAGGTATCAGGCGAAAACTGAATTTCACCTGGCAGCCCGCTGCGGATCCGAACGACGGAACACATAGGTGGTGTGTGCCCCATGAATTTGTCGGGCACATGGGTGAATGCCATTGTTTCAAGGTCGGCCAAAAGACGACCAGCCTCGAGAATGGGGTTGGCGATAATGTCCGGCCGCCAAATGTGGCCCTTTGAGCCTTTGATCTCAATCTCGACAAGGCAATGCCCTGAGTTGGCTGTTGAAATTGACATGCCCCACGGGCCCTCCGGGCCACCCCAGGCTGTGGGTTCTGCCGTGATCGAATAATCAGGGTTGAGACCCATTTCTTCGACCATAAAGATCGACCCATCTGTGCCGTCGCGTTCTTCGTCAACGGTAAAGCAGGCGATCAACTCGCCCTTCAGGTCAGGCTGGGCGGCCGTAACGGCACGCAACGCCAAAAGGGCGCTTGCCATGTTTCCTCGGGTGTCAGACGTGCCACGGGCAAACAACAAGTTTCCGTGGCGCGTCGCCTTGTAGGGATCGAAATCTGTCTTGTCCCATTTCTCGGGCTCGACCACCGGGTAGGTGTCTAGGTGGTCATTGATCATCAGGCTTGGCCCTTCACCGCCTTTGATAGTTCCCAGAACATTGGGGCGGCCTCGCCGTTTGATCGGCATCTCAACCTGAAACCCCATACCCTTAAGCTCACCGGCAACCATATGTGCGATTGCTTCTTCTTGGGCATGCGGTTGATCTGGGTCGAGCGCGTTTCCAGAAGCCGGCTGGCCACAACGGATCAAGTCAGTGGCAAGCGTTATCCATGCTTCTTCCGTGATGGTTTCAACGATGGAGCTTTCCATCGCTGTCAAATTCTTGGACGTCATCCTACGCTCCACTTTTCGTATCGACTCCGAGCCTAGCTGAAGTGAGTGTCGCTATGTGGTGCTAAGAACTCCGAGTTCCGAGACGAAAAACGTCACACTCGGCGGAGGTGCCCGGGGATCAATCATCCACGCGCCCAAACCGTCTATTTATTCACCGAAATCACTATAGATCGGGCATTTGCCGCAATAACATCAAGTTTTACCTCGTTCTCAAACGCTCAGGGAACGAAAGCGAGTGTCTCGCTGGTAGATAAATCAAAGGTCTGGGACGTTAAACGACACACAACATGCAAAATCTACGCGTATATCGCTACATCGACCAAATCGCCCGGATGGGATCAATCCGTCAAGCCGCAGAGCAATTGGCTATCACGCCCTCGGCTCTCAACCGCCGCGTGATCGCGCTGGAACACGAATTAGGGGTCGAAATTTTTGTTCGGTTGGGGCGGGGTGTCCGGTTGTCAGCGGCAGGTGAGCTTTTGATCGATGCAATGCGTAAGCATCTTGCGGAAACCGAAGCGGTGAAATCACGCATTGCGGACCTGTCAGGACTTCGGCGTGGTCATGTTTCTATCGCATGCTCGCAAGCCGTTTTGCCGCATTTTTTGCCAGACCAGATCAGGAGCTATCAAGCGGACTTCTCGCAAGTCACATTCAACATTTTAAACAAGGATGGTGACGAAGCGGCTGAAGCGCTGCTGAACTACAGCGCGGATGTCGCAATTGTCTTTGACCCATTACGCCGATCTGAGTTTCACACCGCTTTTGCCCTTCCACAGGAAATCCATGCGATCATGGCAGCGAGACACCCTTTGGCTAAGAAAGAAAAGGTCTCATTAGGTGATTGTCTGCAATACCCCCTGGCTTTGCCAACCATACAATACGGTGTTCGGCGCACGATGGAGCAACTGGCAAGTCGCCTTTCGACACGCATCTCCCCAACTTTGGAGGCGGATAGTTATGTTCTGCTGCAACACTATGTTGCACGAAGTCAGGCGGTTGGATTTGAATTGCAAATCGGGACCCCGTTGATTGAGTCGAATGGACTTGTCTCGCGTCCGTTGACCAATCCAACAACATCTCAAGGGTCCCTTTTTATCGTTCATCTCAAGGGGAGAGCACTTTCCGTTGCAGCGGCTCGTTTTGTTCAACATACGATGGACGCGCTAATGAAGATCAGCGAATAGCTAAGAATACTTTGTTCTTTGACCAAAACACGGACATTTCAGAAACGGGATGCTGTCGCCTGTCAAATTCGAAAAGGATTACGAACCTCGATGCTCGGTGCCGATTTGCCGACAACTCCGGCTGCGAAGCACATATTGGCTGGCAAGTTGCCTGACCGCTGAATGAAAGGGCCCCCGTTGGGGCAGAGCCTGTTTCCAAGACCTCGTTTGTCCGCGCGTTAAGATATCTCGATCCAGAACCGTGGGCCGCTGTCAGTGATCTCTTCCAATCCCATCCCACGGTAGGCGGCCTGCGCTGTCGCATTGTCCGGGGCCGTCCCAATTGAAATGCCCTTGGCACCCGCGTCGCTAGCGTGTACTTTGACAGCCGAAATCAATGCACGGCCCACGCCCTGCGCGCGCGCTCTCTCGCATACGTAAAGGTGCTGGATGTCAAACCCAGGCCGCGCCGAATGGATTTGCAGTTTCTTCAAAACTCCAGCGTAGCCGATCAAATGGCCTTCCGACCGGGCCACAAAGGCCAGTGCTGGGGCGGGGTTCCCAAAGAACATCTCTTGCAATTGTTCCAGCGTCACTTGCGCCTCATCCCCGTGGAACGCTGACAGTTTCCGGATCAGTTGTTGGATGCGGGGCAAGTCGCTTGGGTTCGCCCTTTCAATGCAAGTTTGTCTCATGGTCGTATCCTTGTTTTGCCGCCTGCCAAGGACACGACAACCAACATCATACCCTTGCGGGCAGCTGTTGATCAGATGTGTGAAAAATCCCAGCCGCCGCTATATGGCGCTGGTAAAATAGACCGCTGATATGTGTGTCAGATGTGTCATGAGACAGTGGTGCCAGAGGCGTCGCTGATTTGTCAAGGATTGTCGTTTGAGGGTGGCAGTTGGTTCAAAGAGTATCGTACCTAACGCTTGAAAGAAGCGGGAGCGCGAGAATGCCACTACAAATGAACCGAGACGTCTTCATCACCTGTGCTGTGACTGGGTCAGGCTCTACGCAGGATCGTAGTCCGCATGTCCCGCGCTCGCCTCAGCAAATCGCAGAAAGCGCGATTGACGCTGCCAAAGCGGGTGCCGCGGTGGTTCATTGCCATGTCCGCGATCCTGAAACGGGCGCGCCTTCGCGTGATCTGGCGCTTTACCGTGAAGTCACCGACCGCATTCGCGATGCGGAGGTTGACGTCGTACTGAACCTGACCGCCGGGATGGGCGGTGATATCGTTTTTGGGGGCACGGAAACCCCGCTGCCGCCCGTTGCAGGCACTGATATGGTGGGGGCAACCGAACGCGTCGCCCATGTCGCCGAATGCCGCCCCGAGATTTGCACCCTTGATTGCGGGACGATGAACTTCGCCGAGGCTGACTATGTTATGACCAACACCCCCGGCATGTTGACGGCGATGGGCAAGATGATGACCGCGTTGGGGGTGAAGCCTGAGATTGAAGCCTTTGATACGGGCCACCTGTGGTACGCCAAGCAATTGGTCAAAGACGGAGTTTTGGATAGCCCCGCACTGGTTCAGCTTTGCATGGGTGTGCCTTGGGGGGCGCCGGACGATTTGAATACCTTTATGGCGATGGTCAACAATGTGCCGGATGATTGGACATTCTCGGCCTTTGGGTTGGGCCGCAGCCAGATGCCTTATGTGGCGGCTTCGGTTCTGGCTGGCGGCAACGTGCGTGTCGGGCTTGAAGACAACCTGATGCTCGACAAAGGCGTCTTGGCCACCAATGCGCAATTGGTCGAACGGGCCGTGGGCATCGTGGAAAATCTCGGCGCGCGAATCATTGGCCCTGATGAAGTCCGCGCCAAACTCGGTCTGTCGAAACAAGCGCCGGTTGCGGCGTGAGGGCGCTTCTCTTTGCGTTGCTTTTGGCGGGCTGCGGCACGCTTGAAGTTTACCGCGACACCGAGACCCCGATATCGTCCAAAGCTCTGTTTGAGCCGGAACGCTATGTGGGTGTGTGGCACGAGGTTGCTCGGTTCCCCGTGCCATTTGAGGCTGGCTGTGTGGGCGTCACTGCGGAATACGGGTTGCGCGATGATGGGCTGCTGTCTGTCCTAAATATCTGCATGAATGCGGACGGCTCCGAAAAGTCCCGTATAGAGGGCACCGCAGAAATCGTGGGGCCGGGGCGGCTGAAGGTTCGCTTTGCCTCGGTACCGTTTGTGGCTGCTGATTATTGGGTTTTGTGGACGGATGAGGACTATAATACCGCCGTTGTTGGCGCGCCGAACGGCCGCTCAGGCTGGATATTGAACCGCACCCCGACAATTCGTGCTGATCGGTTGAACGCGGCCCGTGGCATTCTGGAATTCAACGGTTATGATCTGAGCCGATTAATGGAGGTATCCCCATGAAACGATTGGCGTTTGGGTTTGTAATGTTGTTGTCTGCTTGCGAAGGCGGCGGTGGTTTTGGCACCGGTGGCGGTGCAGGCGCACAGGAGTTTCTAGTCATAGGTGGCCGCATGACGTTTGAGCAGTGCCGATCCCGTGGTGGATTGATCATCCGCGATGCAAGCACCCGCATGATCGCATGCGATCCACAAGTGCGCGGAGAGCCGCAGCCGGTCGATGAATTCAACAATCCAGCAAATGCGAGCTAAGTGATGACAAAGACGGCAGCAATCATCGGGGGCGGTGTCATTGGTGGTGGCTGGGCCGCACGGTTCTTGCTGATGGGCTGGGATGTGCGGGTTTTTGACCCTGATCCGGAAGCCCAGCGCAAGATCGGTGAGGTGATCGACAATGCCCGCCGGTCGCTGCCGGGACTGTCTGATGTGGCTTTGCCCGCCGAAGGTCAGCTGAGTTTTCATGACGCGATGTCGGATGCCGTGGCGGATGTGGCCTGGATACAGGAAAGCGTGCCTGAGCGGTTAGAGCTTAAGCGCAAAGTCTATCAGACGCTACAGGAACATTGCCCCGAGGATGCCGTGATCGGGTCCTCGACCAGCGGGTTCAAACCATCTGAATTGCAAGGCTGCGCCACCCGGCCTGGTCAGATCGTTGTGACCCATCCCTTTAATCCGGTTTACCTGCTGCCACTGGTCGAACTTGTGCCCAGCGAAGATACGGACCCTGCGATTGTCGACAGCGCAAAGCACATCCTGACCGAAATCGGGATGTACCCGCTGCATGTCCGTGCTGAGATTGATGCCCATATCGCGGACCGTTTCCTTGAGGCCGTCTGGCGCGAAGCCCTTTGGCTAATCAAGGACGGTATCGCCACCACAGAAGAAATCGACAACGCGATCCGCTACGGCTTTGGCCTGCGCTGGGCGCAAATGGGCCTGTTTGAGACCTACCGTATCGCAGGCGGTGAGGCGGGGATGCGTCATTTCATCGAACAGTTTGGCCCTTGTCTGGAATGGCCCTGGACCAAGCTGATGGATGTGCCCGAGCTGACGGACGAGCTGATCGACAAAGTCGCTGATCAGTCTGATGCGCAATCCGGTCAACATTCGATCCGGACATTGGAGCGCACCCGAGACGACAACTTGGTTGCGATCTTGCGCGGACTGAAGGCGCAGGATTCTGGCGCAGGCGCGCTGCTGAATGCCCAGGACCGGCGTGTAGAGGGTGTGATTGGCTTGCCCGACGATCTGGCCCAGCCGATTGTCACCGTGGACCGGGCCGTGCCGCTCGATTGGACCGATTACAACGGTCATATGAATGAAGCCCGTTACCTGCAGGCCTTTGGCGATGCCACGGATCGGATGATGGCGTTGATCGGCTGTGATGCCGACTACATCGCGACGGGTGGCAGCTATTTTACCGCCGAGACCCATATCCGCCATCTTGATGAGGTCCACGCCGGTGCAAAGATCCGGGTGGAAACCCAGATTTTGGCCGGAGCTGGTAAGAAAATGCACCTGTTCCACCGGATGTTTGAAGGCGACCGGGAATTGGCCACAGGCGAACATATGTTGATCCATGTCAGCCTTGAGACCCGGCGCGCCTCTGAGCCGGCGCCGCATCTGGCGGAGGTTTTGCAAAAGGTTGCTGACGCCCATGCCAAGCTGCCAACGCCCGAAGGGGCCGGGAAAGCCGTGGGTGTGCGCTAGTCTACTTGGTCAATGAGGTCGTCAAAGTATGCGGTCATATCGCGTTCGCTGATCTGGGCGGCGCGTACCAGTTGATCAAAGTGCTGGGTGATCGCGGTGACCCGGTCGGTATCGCGAAACACTAGATAGTTCTGCCCGATGTAGATGACAGACAGAAGCGGCCCAAAGACGGTGACCGGTGCTGAATAAAGCTGGCGCTGGTCATAAAGATGTAGACGGAGCGCGGGATAAAGCTGCGCGTGAAGGTCCCTGAACTGGCGCAATTGTACTTGGCGGATGCCTGACGAAAGGCCCGTATAATACCCCTCCGCGCGGGCGAAGGCATCAAGTTCAGCAAGGGGCAGTGCGATTTCGTAGTCTGACCGCGCCCCACGCATCCAGTTTAACCGTTCGGTGCTGGCCCCGATAGCCTGATCAATCGTCTTGCCCAGTGAAGGCGCATATTCCCAGCGTAACATCTCCACGGTTTTCAGCATATCGGGCAGGCCCGCAGGCACATGCCGGATTTTGTAGCCTGCGGCCTCCTGATGCCAGGCGAAGATTTTGTCATCGATCATGGTCCGAGAGGCTTCTGTCATGGAAATGGCAGAGGCGATCAGATCGGCAACCTGCCCGGGCCGGTCAGACAGGCCCAGTAACCAATCGGCACTGACCCCCAGCACCGCGGCCACTTCGGCTACCACTTGCGCATTGGGCAGGCGCGCGCCCTTGTCTTTGAGAAGCTGCGACAGGGTCGAACGATCAACCCCAGCACCGCGGGCCAATGCGCTTTGGTTGATGTCCGCCTGGGTCATCGCCGTAAGGAGCCTGCTACGGAACAATTCCGCCCGTCTACGTTTGTCGATTTTTGTCACCATAGGTTATAAAGATCATAAATTATGGAATTTGTGAACTAGTCTCAGAATACGCAAGGCCGGTGCATCCCGGTAGCTTGCAAAGCATGGGACAGACAAAAACGGCAAATGCCGGCGGGGTCGAATGGCCGACGCTGGGCCTTATTCTGATGTGTTATTTGATGTGGTTCGCCGCACTCTGGGGATTGCCCCCATGGGCTGCGATCCCGGGTTTGGCGGTGTTGATCGCCCTACATTCGTCGTTGCAGCATGAGGCAATTCACGGGCATCCCTTCGCTGCGCAATGGTTGAACGATGCATTAATTGCTGCGCCATTGACGCTGATCATCCCCTACGCGCGCTTCAAGGCCACACATCTGGCGCATCACAGCGACATAACGCTGACCGATCCATATGATGACCCTGAAACGAACTACCTGGCACAGGATGTCTGGGACCGTCTACCGCGAATGATCCAGTTGATTTTGACCTGGAACAACACGCTGGCCGGGCGATTGGTGCTGGGTCCCGCGATTGGAACGGTGACGTACCTGATCAGTGAATGGCGGGCACGGTCGCCTGCCGTCACACGGGGATGGATGATGCATATCCCCGCATTGATCGGGGTCTTGGTCGTGATCTCGCTTTCGCCCCTACCGGTCTGGGCCTACTTCGTCGCAGCTTATTTGGGGATGTCCTTGCTAAAGCTGCGGACGTTTCTGGAACATCAGGCACACACCCGCGCCAGCGGGCGCAGCGTGATCATTGAAGGTCGTGGGTTCTTTGCCTTCTTGTTTCTGAACAACAACTTGCATGTGGTGCACCATATGCATCCCAAGGTCGCGTGGTACGCGTTGCCTGCGCTTTACCGATCACGGCGGGACCATTATCTGCGGCGTAATGATGGGTATGTCTACCGATCCTATGCGACGATCATACGTCAATATTTTTGGCGGACCAAAGACCCAATCGCGCACCCGCTCTGGCGGAGGTAGCTGATTACAGGCATAGGGGCGTAATGGAAACTTGGATCCTGATCACCCTAGGTGCTGCTGCTGCGCAAACTTTGCGGTTTATGCTGCAAAAGCAGTTGAAGACCATGCAGCTGACGACGGCTGGGGCGACCTTTGCGCGGTTCATCTATTCATCCCCTTTGGTGGCTGTCATCGCGATTTGCTATGCGACCTACAGCAAGCAAGGCATGCCCGATATTCCAGCGGGCTTCTGGCCTTATGCAATTGCCGGAGGAGCATCGCAGGTCTTGGCCACCATGTGCGTCGTGGCACTGTTTGCACATCGGAACTTTGCGGTTGGGATCACCTTCAAGAAAACCGAAGTCCTGCTGAGCGCTGCTTTCGGGTTCATCATCCTCGGCGACGTTTTCACATTCTGGGCCATCTTCGCGATGTGTATCGGGTTGGCCGGGGTCTTGCTGTTGTCTGACCCGCCCGACGGTGTGGGCCCTTGGCATCAGCGGATATTTAACCGGGCCACGGCGTTGGGGTTGGGGGCAGGGCTGTTGTTTGGCATCTCGGGGAATGGGTATCGCGGGGCGTCACTGTCGCTCGGCGAAGGCGATGTGTTCTATCGGGCTATCGTGACGCTGGCGATCGTGACCGCGCTTCAGACCGTCGCCATGGCGCTTTGGCTGGCATGGCGCGAGCGGGGGCAGATCATGACTGTGCTGCGCGCGTGGCGGGTTGCGGGCTTGGTGGGGCTGACCAGTATGCTAGGCTCGATCTGTTGGTTCACAGCATTCACCCTGCAAAACGCTGCCTATGTGAATGCCGTTGGGCAGATCGAATTGCTGTTCTCACTGATCATCGGCGCCTTTGTCTTTGGGGAAAAGGTCAGCGGGCGGGAATGGCAGGGGTTGGGCCTGTTAACGTGCAGCATCGTGTTGCTGGTTTTGGTAACCTAGAGCGGGCGTTTACCACTGAGGCGGCTGACCAAATGCGCCTCGTCATCATTGCGGAAGAATGGGACTGAGGCTGGCGGCCCGCCACGGTTGAGATGGGCTGTCAATTCGGCCAACACGACCTGTGTGATAAAGGGCAGATCAAAGTTGCGGGCGTCGGTCAAGGGCACCCATTGCAGGTGGGCCAGTTCATCCTCGGCATTGGAAAAGTCGTCGGGATCGGTGATCAGATCATCGGCATTCGCCAAAAGAAACCGGGCGTCAAAGCGGCGCGGGCGACCGACGGGGGTCACGGCCCGAAAGAAGAACTGACAAACGGACCCATTGGGCTGATGGCCTGTTGCTGCAAATCCGCGCCAGCCTTGAGGGGGATCGGACCATTGGGCGGGCGTGCCAAGAACCTGTCCGGTTTCCTCCCACAACTCGCGGATTGCGGCGGCTGCGATGGCGGTCGGGGATTGGGTGCTTTCCTGAGCTAATCGCGCATCATCCAACGGCTCAAGAGGGGTCAAGGGCACAGTCGCATCGTTGGGATCGACTGCCCCACCGGGAAAGACGAATTTGCCGGGCATGAAGGCCGCTGATGCGCCGCGTTGGCCCATCAAAACGCGTGGTGCCGTCTGCGCATCGCGCAGAACAATCAATGTGGCGGCATCCCGGATGGCGACATTGTCCATTTGATTAGCTTGACTGGCCAAAGCCATGCATCCGGCGGGCCCATTGAATTGCGACAATCAAGCCTTTGAGCCGGGGCAGCATCAACAAGGACAGGCCAACCGCACCAAAGGTGATGACCAGCGCCATGACCAACGGATCGGGGCGAATTGCGACCCACATGAAATGCATGGCAAACCCTACGATATGGGCCACGATAAGGATGGTCAGATAGGCAGGCCCATCGTCGGCGCGGTGGTGATGCAGAACCTCATCGCAGGCCGGGCATTGATCCATAACCTTCAGAAACTTGGTATAAAGCGGAGCCTCACCACACTTTGGACAGCGGCAGCGCAGGCCGTTGAGCAGCGCAGGCTTTGTGGGACGATCATCAAAGGGGGCGGTGCTGTCTGACATATCAGTCTCCAATCTGAGGGGTAGATAGGCGCAATCGAGGCCTTTTGGAAAGGGGGATGCGGCAATTTGAACAGACGTTCTCTGGAAAATCCAAGACCAAACGACGGAAAGCAACCCGATCCGCGTTGAATGAGGGCAGCACGAAGAAAGCTGCGGAAAAAATAGGAAGAGCAATGAAGACGAAGATTTTAATCACCGCTGTGCTGACAAGTCTTGTCATGACGGCAGCTGCAGCACAAGACGGGCCCAAGCGCCCAGACTTCGCTGCATTTGATGCAAACAGCGATGGCGGTATCACGCTGGCAGAATTGCAGGCGCATGGCGAAGATCGGTTCGCAAATTCTGACGCCAATGGCGACGGCGCTTTGTCGTCCGAAGAATTGATCGCCAATGCAGATGGTCGCGCAGCTGAACGTGCAACCCAAATGCTCGAGCGTTTTGACGAGAACGGCGACGGTTTACTGCAACAAGCTGAATTGCCGCAACGTGACGGGCAACGGATGTTTGACCGGATCGACGCGGATAGCGACGGGATCATCACGCAGGCCGAGTTCGAGGCTCTCGCAGAGCGTGGACCACGCGGCGAAGGTCAAAGGGACCAGGGCTGATGGTTGCTTTGGCAGAGGGTGGCCTCCTGCCCTCTGCCGATTGCTTTGGCTGGGTGACCGGGGTAGCACGATATCAGATGAATATGACGTCAGATTCCTTTGCCGAGGCATCGGATGCAGCCTTGTTGGTGGCATTCGCCAATGGCGACAACGATGCGGCGCGCGATTTAACTGCGCGGTTGCTGCCGCGTGTCTTGGCCCAGGCGACCCGGATGCTTGCGAACACAAGTGAAGCCGAGGACGTCGCACAGGACGCGATGATCCGGTTGTGGAAGATCGCGCCTGATTGGCGACAAGGCGAAGCGCAGGTCAGTACCTGGCTTTACCGGGTCGTGGCGAATCTGTGCACCGACCGGCTCCGCAAGCGGCGCGGCGGTGTTTCGCTGGATCAGGTGGCCGAGCCTGAAGATGCGACACCATCTGTCGCGGAACAAATCCAGACGCGGACGCGGCTTCAGGCCTTGTCGGACGCGCTGGCACAAATGCCTGAACGTCAGGCACAAGCAGTTTCACTGCGCCATCTTGAGGGGCTGTCAAATCCCGAGATCGCGCAAATCATGGACATTAGCGTGCGGTCCGTGGAAAGTTTGACAGCACGCGGCAAACGGGCCCTTGCCGATATTATGGCGGGGCGGAAGGCAGAACTGGGGTACGATGATGACTGACCCAAATAACGATATGCTCGACGATCTGTTCGCGCAGGCGCGTGCCGTGGCACCGCAACCCTCTGATGCACTGGTAGCCCGTGTGCTGGCGGACGCCGGGAACGTGGCACGCGCAGAACCTGTGCCGAACGCAGACCCACAAATTGGCATTTTTGCCCGTTTCATGGAATTGATTGGTGGATGGCCCGCGGTCGGCAGTTTGGCTGCTGCTACGGTCGCAGGGATCTGGGTTGGGGTGGCACCACCGGTGTCTGTTGAGGATTTTACGGCGTCGACTTTCGGCGAGCCCGTGACCATCGGCATCTTTGCTGATGATCTGGATTTTGAGATTGGACTACTGACAGATGGCTGAGCAATCGTCCCCAAAAACAGGCGCATCCCGGCTGATGCGGATTGTGCTGGTTGTGTCACTCGCGCTGAACCTTGCGATTGCGGGGCTTTTTGTGGGGTCAACGGCTTCAGGGCGTTGGTCGGCGGGGCCGCCCACAAATTTCGATGTCGGGTTGGGCCCTATGGGGCGTGCGCTTGACGAAGAAGAGCGCCGCGAAATTCGGCGCAATCTTATGCGCGACGGAGCCATCCGGCAGTTGAACTTACGTGGACGGATGAACGACATGATCACGGTGATGCAGGCCGAGCCCTTTGATCAAGATGCGATCGCTGCGTTGCTATCTGAGCAGCTTGCGAAAACCACGCATTTGCAGGGCAACGTGCATATGGTCTTGTTGAAGGTGATCTCAGATATGACGCCAGAGCGCCGCGCTGCTTTTGCTGCTCAGCTGCAAGAGGACATGTCACGTGAGCGTCCGCCGCAGCGCGATAAGCCGTCAGGCGGCTGATTGGCTCATGGCGACCTGATCGCGGCCCGCGGATTTGGCCGCATAAAGGGCCGCATCGGCTTGATCACACATCTGCCCTAGCTGCAACTGTTCCATTCCGTTGGGGCCTCCGACCGCCACACCGACTGAGACTGTGATACGCAGCTTTGGATGCGCCTCGCCCAGATCAAAGGGACGGCAGTTGACCAATCGGCGCAGTCGGTTGGCGGCACTATGGGCCTGCGCGGCGGTTGTGCGGGGCATGGCGACCAGAAATTCCTCGCCACCCACCCGGGCCACAAGATCAATCGCGCGCATGTTTTCACGCAAGCGGTCGGCCATTTGGACCAACACACGGTCACCAGCGGCATGGCCATAGGTATCATTGACCGATTTAAAGTGATCGATATCCAGCATCATGACCGCCAGTTCCAACCCATCAGCGCCGGATTGCGCCGCCATCCGAGCCAGATGCGGTTCCATATAGCGGCGGTTGTAAAGGCCCGTCAGCGGATCTGTGATTGCGGCATGCAGACCGTCGCGAACAGTATCGCGCAGCCGGTCATGCAATTGCTTGCGGCGGATCAAAGCCTTGGCGCGCAAGGTCATCTCGCCGGGTGATGTGCTGACACTGGTGACGTCATCTGCACCAAGATCAAGGAACATTGCCGCAATATCAGGCGCACCATCAGGAACGATGACCAGTTGGGTCGCCAACCGGGTCTCGGACCGGCAGCGTAGATCTGAAACCAGACCAAACAGGCGGCTGCCAGGTGTGGCGGCTTCGGTGGCGTCAATGACAAACAGGTCAGGGACTGGGGTCAGACTTGTTTGGCGCAGCACACCGGCTGGTTCCAGCACGCGGACCGGTTGGTGTAGACCCTTGTTCAGCATCTCAACAAGCGCTGAATCTGGGGTGTCATTGGGCGACAAGAGCGCGACATGCGCGGCCGTTTCAAACTGGGCGCTTGCCTCTTCAAAACCAAGGGCACGGCTGGTGCTCTCGCGCAAAAGCAGCTCTTCACTGGCGCTGCGTACGCGTAGCAGACTGCGAATGCGCGCCAGCAACAATGTATCGCTCATCGGACGGGGCAGAACATCATCCGCACCTGCGTCCAAGGCAGCAAAGCGGGCCTTTGAGGTATCGGCAACGCCAACGGCAATAATCGCAATCGATGCGGTGTCGGGGTCGTTGCGCAGGGTTCTGCAGAAGTCATGGTGATCTTCAACCGGATCGGACAGGTTGATCAGGATCAGATCAGGGCGATTGGTCGCGATAATCGCCTCCGCCTCAAGCTGGGTTGAGCAGGCATCTACACTGAATTGTGCCGTCACCATTTTCACCTTTAGCACGATGCGATTGGTGGGTACGGTATCAATGATCAATATGCGACCGGACATTTCTTTATCCTCATGATGGCAGGTCTGCCGTTGTTGGGGACAAATTGAATCGGATTGGTTAAAAAACAGTTTCCGCGGATTTAGGGAATTTGAATGAAACATGAACAAGCCCAAATAATTGCGCTTCAGGCGCTTGGCTGGCTGGCCGGCAACGAGGAATTATGTCCAATCTTTTTAGGGGCTTCGGGCGGATCGGTGGATGATCTGCGCGAAAGGGCCACAGATCCCGCATTTCAAGCGGCCGTGCTTGAATTCATCACAATGGATGACACCTGGGTGATTGCATTCTGCGATGCGCATGATCTGAAATATGAACAGCCGCTCATGGCGCGCTATGCGCTACCGGGGGCCGAAAGCGTGCATTGGACCTAAGGCTGGGATAGCTTTTGGGCGGTGCTCTCCAGAATGGATTCGAGGTGGGCCGCGAGCCGTCGGTCCTTGCGTCGTTGTAGCCAAGCCCACGACCCGGGTGGGTTGGCCTTTGAATAGGTAATTTCAACGAAAGTCTGCCCGCCCTTTTGCGTCAGATCGATACGTTCATGACTGGCCTGCGGGTCAGCACCAAAGCTTTGGCGAAAGACCCGTTCAGGCTCAGGTGTCCAGCGGTTGTTAACCGGTGGCAGACGTTCGGTGTGATCCAACGGAAAACAGGCCTCAGGCATATGTTCATGCGCGATGAAATGCGGCCGATGATAGGCTGTTAGCGTTTCAAGATATCGGTAATCCAGCAGCCCCCAATTCACCCTTACCGCCGTTTGATACCCGGCCTGATTGGGGTGGCCGGCCAGATGGATCATCTCCAACACGTCACCGGGCTTGGATTCCAATGGGCGTACTATCGCTCTATGCGTAAGCGCGTCAAAAACCTGATCTGGCGGGGCATCAAAGCCGCGGCTGGCGGTGATTTCGGTAATCTTGCTCATAAGTCGATGTCCAGCACTGCATTCTTGTCACGCGCCCGACTTTGGCAGAGAATCATCGCCGTGTCTTGCTGCGCTTTCGACAAGACAAAGTCGCGATGTTCGACGTCCCCGCTCAAGACCCCGCATTTGCAGACACCACAGAGGCCATCCGCGCATTTCACATCCACATGGACCCCCGCCGCAATCAGCGCGTCCGAGGCCGATTGATCCGTCCCAACAGCTATCCTGCGCCCATCTTTCAGTGCCAGCGTGAATGGGTGGTTTTCAAAGTCTGGCTGGTCGGGCACGGCGAAATATTCCAAGTGCCGCGCGTCATCCGGAAAGCCATTGTCCTGTGCTGCCGCCATGACAGAAGACATATATACATCCGGTCCACAGGTGTAAATATGGGCGCCTTTTGAATAAGTTAGGACCTGCGGTAGATCAGCCCGTGTGCCTTCGCTTGACACATGAAGATGGACTTTGTCCGCCCAGGGCATGGCCTTGAGATCATCCAAAAACCCGGCATCGGCCCGGTCTCTGAAACTATAGTGCAGGGCAAAATCTGCCCCAAGCGCATGTAGCCTGTGGGCCATGGCGATCATGGGCGTGATACCGATCCCGCCGCCCATCAGATAGGTCTTGGTGGCGTCCTCAACTAAGGGAAAATGGTTGATGGGGCGGGACACAAAGACGCGCCGCCCTTCCTCAAAGATCCGGTGCATCAGTTGGGATCCGCCGCGCCCTTCATCTTCGCGCAGAACAGCGATCTGATAGCGGCTGCGATCCGCAGGATCACCGGACAGGGAATACTGCCGAAAGAACTCTGGTGCGACGACCACATCAATATGGGCGCCTGCCGTAGCAGGGGGTAAATCACTGCTATCGGGGGATGAAAATTCATATTTCGTCACCGCTTCGGTCATCTTTATGACCTTGCTGATAACCAACTGCATGACCGGCGCATCACCCTGTCCGGGGTCATAGACATGCTCGGGCGGCTGGCCTGCGGTGCGTCGTTTTTTGTGTTCTGCAGCAGGGATCATTGCTGCATAGGCCGCAATTCCGGCCTCACGGTCCATCGGGGCAGGCCAAGGGTAGGGTGGTGGGGCAAGTGTGGCGGGATAGACCGCCAGCGTCTGATCGGCGAATTTCAGATCAAGATCGGTCTGCAGGTCTCGCCGGTTTACGGGATGCGATGAGGGGCGGTAGGCCCCATCGTCTTCCATCTCTAAATCCCACCACCATTTCTTGACTGGATTGATTGACCCTTTTCCGGCCATGTCATCCAGCTTTGCCAAGGCCTTTGCAACCTGCGGAACAGTCATCGCGAGCTTGCGAAAGGGGGCCTCGGCGAACAGCCCTTCGAGGTTCCAGGGGCAGGTTTTCATGCAGCGGCCACACATCGCACCATTTTTCTGGCTGACGCGGTAAGTGGTGCATTTCTGACTGTCAGATTTCCAAATCTCGTAGCCATTAAACATCAGTTTCGGCCCCGCAGTAATCGCGCCTGAGGGGCATTCGCGGGCACATTTATTGCAGGCTTCACAGAATTTCTGCAGACCAAAATCAATTGGTTTGTCGTGGGTCATCGGCATATTGGTCGTGATCACGCCGGACTTCAGACGGGGACCAAGAAAAGGGTTCAGAATCACCTCGCCAATCCGGCTGACCTCGCCCAGACCAGACAAAAGCAGCAAGGGCGGGTGCAAAACCTCTTCATCCATGACCGAATGCACGCGGGCGGTATAACCCAGATTGCGCAGATGTTGGGCCAGTACACCGCCCAGTAATGAGAACCGCAAATAGGCGCGCATGGATTGCGCACAAGCGATCCAATCATCGCCCGAGGCGCCCTCCATCGTCTCGTGGCCCTGATCGATAATCATCGAAATGGCGTTTTGATGATAAGGGGTGATTGGCGTGCCCGTGGCGTTATGGCTGTAGTAGGCCCAGTCCGGGCAGGCAGAGAGTCCGACGGCATCGACGCCTAGAAAATAGAGTGCTGATTTGATATCTTTTGCATTTTTATCCGGATTAACCACTTTTTGCTGATCTTTTGTCTCACCGTCTTGCAGTAAAATAAACGCCCCAAGCGTTGGTCGAAACGCATAGGCTGCCGCCGATTTTCGCACATAGTTCCCGTTTTTCGTGGCGTCCTGCACATGCTTTCCCATGTCGCCAAACAGGCCACGCGCGAACATATTCGCCCGCTTAGGGACACGTGCCACATTGGGCTGGTCGATATAGGTCGTAGGGTCATCAACCCGTTTCAACGTCTCAAACGGATGTGGCCCCATTGCAAAATCACGGCGTGCAAAGGGATCGCGGGTGTGGGCAGATTTGGCGTGGGCACCCAGCCCCGTGCGATAGCTGGCGGGCGGCTGTTGGCCAGGCACAAGCGGCTGATCGGGGGAGAGCGCAAGCGTTGTGGTGACGGCGGCCAGCCCATAACGGTCGCCCGTAAAAGGGTTCAGCAAAACCCCGTTTTCCAGCGCGACCAAACCGGCCTGTGCGGCCAAGGCCCCCAAATGGACATCAGAGGCCGCCATGGAATGGGCACGCGCATCATAGCCCAACGTGCGGATGTAACTGGCCAGCGTCACCGCTGTTTCCATCCCGCGTAGGCAGGCGCGCTGGGGCAAGGCATCGGCGATCCATGCGAAACCGGGCTCATCCGGTTTGGGATCGCGCGGGTGATCATAAAGAAACACCAGCGCATGGGTATGATGGCGGCAATCCACCGGGGGCAGGGCCATGCTTTCGCGTAAGCCCGCCATGATCACATCAATGCCCGCCGCAAGGGTGCTGGTCTGCATCTTGCGCAACTTATCGGCCAGACGGTCCACGTCCGGGTTCAGGGCGGGGGTGTCAAGCCAAGCCTCTTGCGGCACCTGACAGATGCCGACCATATTGGCGTCGCAATAATATCCAAATGATTTCAGGTGATTGGCGCGCTCGCGCAAATCATTGGGGATCTCAGCAACTTCACGCTTGATCATGCCATCTCGGGTGGCGTCCAGCATGGCTTGATAATCCTGCATCGCATTCACGATGCTTTGCGGGTTGTCTGGCCTGCGAAATGACACTGGCTCAAAGGGCGGCAACGTGCTGAAATCAATCGTGGATTGACGCGAGAGGCTTTCCAGAGGAAAGGGGCCATAGTGCATCGGGCGGGACCGATAGGAACGTAACTTGCGCATGGGGGCAAACTCGGGCCCGCATGCAAAACTGTCAATAAGCTGAGGGCAAAGAATACCGTGATCAAAGGCATCATCTTCGACAAAGACGGCACATTGTTTGATTTCAACAAGACCTGGGGGGCCTGGGCCGGGCTGATGATTGCGCAAGAGACGCAAGGCAATCCAGACCAAACTGCAGCGTTGGCGCAGGTCATGGGCTACGACATCGGCACTCAAAAATTCCTACCCGGGAGCGTTGTGATCGCCTCGACCGTAGAGGAAACCGCGCGGGCGATGCTAACAGCCCTGCCGGGGGCCACCTTTAATGATCTTATCACGCGCATGAACCAAGCGGCGGGCAGCGTCCCGCAGGTGCAGGCAGTGCCCCTTAGGGCTTTCTTTGATGACCTCAAAGCGCGCGGCTTACTGCTGGGTGTTGCGACCAATGACGCGGAAGCGCCTGCATTGCTCAATCTGGATAGCGCAGGGGTCCGTGGATATTTCGAATTCATCGCCGGCTATGACAGCGGTTTTGGGGGCAAGCCGGACACCGGGCAGCTGATGGCATTTTGCGACCAAACCGGGCTGGGCGCTGCCGACTGTGCGATGGTTGGCGACAGCACCCACGATCTGGAAGCAGGGCGGGCCGCGGGAATGACGACAATTGGCGTGCTCACCGGCCCGGCGCCGAGGGCAGAGCTGACGCCACTTGCAGATGTTGTTTTGAACAACATCGGGGAAATCCCGGCTTGGTTGGACCATGCCGAAGGCGACACCTAGGCGCCATTTCCGACACCTGTTGTCGTAATCAGTGCGGTGCGGGGGTCAACCCGATGGCATCATCTATTCAAACGATGGTGAGAACTTCGCAATGACACAGGTAAGTAAATCCCGCAGACGTGGCGGCGGACGGGCAGGAAATGCTACTAGGCGAGGCACAGCCAGTATCGATCAAATGCCATGGCGTATTCCGGTGAACACGGACCGCCCCATTGAACCTTTGGACGATGATGGAGTTCAAGCGATCCATGATGGGGCCATGCGCATCCTCGAAGAGATCGGGATTGAATTCCTGCATGATGAATCCTTGGAATTGTTCAAGCAGGCGGGCTGCACGGTCAACGGGACAAACGTGCGTATGGGCCGTGACTGGGTCATGGAGATGCTGGGGCACGCGCCCGCGCAGTTTGACATTACCCCACGCAATCTGGATCGGAAAATCACCCTTGGTGGGAAGCATATTCTATTTGGGAACGTGTCGTCTCCGCCCAACTACTTTGATCTGGAGATCGGCAAAAAGGTTTCAGGCACCCGAGCGCAATGCGCCAATCTGCTGAAGCTGACGCAATATTTTAACTGCATCCACTTCGCAGGGGGCTACCCGGTGGAGGCGGTGGATCTACACGCATCGGTCCGGCATTTGGACATCATGTACGACAAGATGTTGCTGACCGATAAGGTTGTGCATGCCTATAGTTTGGGCAAAGAGCGCGTCGAAGATGTGATGGAGATGGTCAAAATCGCAGGCGGGTTGAGCGAAGAGGAATTCGCTGCAAAGCCGCATATGTATACCAACATCAATTCGACCTCACCACTGAAACATGATGACCTGATGATCGACGGTTGTCTGCGTTGCGCGCGGCGGGGGCAGGCGATTATTGTGACGCCTTTCACGCTCGCCGGTGCCATGGCACCGGTGACGATGGCGGGGGCTGTAACATTGTCCATCGCCGAAGCGATTAGCGCCATCGCTTTGTTCCAATACGTACGACCTGGCGCACCTTGCGTGATCGGGACCTTCACCAGCAACGTTGACATGAAATCTGGCGCGCCTGCCTTTGGCACAGCGGAATATATGCGAGCGACACAGATGACCGGTCAAATGGCGCGGTTCTATGGGCTACCGATGCGCGCCTCAGGTGTTTGCGCGGCCAATGTACCCGACGGGCAGGCGATGTGGGAGACGTCAAATTCGCTCTGGTCCGCTGTGCAATCGGGCACAAACATCGTCTATCATGCCGCGGGCTGGCTTGAGGGCGGGCTGATCGCATGCCCCGAGAAATTCGTCATGGACTGCGAGGTTTTGCAGATCATTCAGCGGTATATGGAGCCACAGGTTGTCGCAACGGCGCCTGAAGACATCGCCTTTGATGCGATCAAAGAGGTTGGCCCAAACGGGCATTACTTTGGTATTCAACACACCCAAGACCGGTATGAAAATGCGTTCCATCAGCCATTCATGTCCGATTGGCGGAATTTTGAAGCTTGGGAGGCGGGCGGCAGCGTTTGGACAGCAGAACGGGCGCACCGGACATATAAAGATATCCTGGCCAGTTTCGAAGCCCCACCGATGGATGCGGGTATCCGCGACACACTGGCCGATTTCGTCGCACGACGTAAGGCCGAAGGTGGCGCGCCAACTGATTTTTAAGCAGTATCGCTGCTTTTGTGTGTGCAGGCTTGGGATCATCGGAGCCAACCAGGCGGCGGTGTTCTGGAGAGACCACGCAATCAGGGGCATCTAATTGCCGTCACATGGCCCGCATCCAGTCGCAGCATTGCCGCGATAGGATGGCATCCGATAACGTAAGATATCCGGAGAAGGGAAACCGGCATGACGCGTTTCATTAGAATTGGGGCAACAGTTGCCTTGGGCCTTTTTGCAACCACGGGTGCGGCGGCGCAGCCCTGTGTGGCACCTGAAAATGTAAACGAATTGGCCACTCAGATTGCAGCCGGGGTGAACACAAGCCGGCGGGCTAATGGGGTCGTACCTTTGCGGTTTAACCGGCGTTTGGGAGAGGCGGCGATGGTGCATGCTTGTGATATGGTGGTGAATGGGTTCTTTGACCACCGGGGATCAGATGGATCGGGTGCGCAAACACGGGTGCGCGCGGCAGGGTATGAAGACTGTATCGTGGCCGAGAACATCGCGTGGGGCTATCCTCGGTCAGAACAGATCATCTCGGGCTGGATGAATTCACCCGGCCACCGGCGCAACATGTTGCACCCTCGGATTGAAGAGTTTGGGGTCGGGATCACGCAAGGGCCAGACGGACCCTATTGGGTGCTGGTTGTAGGGAAGGAATGCTAACAAGGGCGATGGGTTGAAACCCATCTTACAAATTGTCACCGACTTTGTGGAGAACCGTAAGATGGGTTTTAACCCATCCAGATCGTCACTGGCCCATCGTTCACCAGACTGACCCGCATATCAGCACCAAATGATCCAGTTGCCGTTTGAATACCCAAAGCCGCAACATCCGTAACAAAAGTCTCATAAAGTTTGCGCCCTTCTTCGGGCGGGGAAGCCGCAGAAAACCCAGGCCTGTTACCCCGCGAAGTATCTGCAGCCAAGGTAAACTGGCTCACAATTAGGGCCTGTCCTCTGGTATCCACCAAAGAACGGTTCATTTTGCCTGCGTCATCCTTAAATATGCGCAGCTTGCTGATCTTGGCGGCAAGGACCCGCGACGTGCTCGCGTCATCGCCCTGCATCGCACAGACGAAAATCAACAACCCCGGTCCAATCTGACCAATCAGCGTGTCATCGACATGGACACGCGCCTCGGTCACGCGCTGGATCAGAGCCCTCACACTTCTGAGGCCCAGGGCGGGTTGGCGCCTGCGCGGCTGACGGTGATCGCAGCGACCTTGGCACCAAATGCGGCCGCCTTTTGCAGGTCCGCGTTGCTGGCATCGCCTAGTGTTTCCTTAGTCAGGTGACCGGATTTCTCCATCTCGGCTAAGAATCCTGCGCTAAATGTGTCACCGGCACCAACGGTATCAACAACTTCGGCCTTCACAGCGGGCACGTGGATAGATCCAGCGGGTGTGTAAACCGTCACGCCTTCGGCCCCGCGGGTTAGCAAAACGACTTTGGTACTGCTGTTCTCAAACAATTGGGCAACGTCGGTCCCACCTGTGATCCATTCCAGGTCCTCGTCAGAGGTCTTGATGATATCTGCAGCAGCCAGCATGCGGGTTAGCCGGGCACGATAAGCAGCTTCGTCGATGATAAAGCTGGGGCGGATGTTCGGGTCAATCATCGTCAGCTTGTGGGGGGCTTCGCGCAGCATGAGCGTCTCATAAGCCGCACCGCAGGGCTCAACCACCAGGCTGATCCCGCCAAAGAACAGGGCGGCGGGGGTGTCTTCCGGCAAATCACGGGGCGACAGCATGCGGCCTGCAGTGTTTTCATCATAGAAGGCGTATGAGGCATGACCATCGGTCAAGGTAACAAAGGCCAAGGTACAAGGGCGATTGCATAGGGCAGACGGGCTGCTGTCGACGCCAGAGGCATCCAGTTGTGCCCGCAGCATATCGCCAAACAGATCGGCGGCGATGCCAGAAAAGAACTGCACAGGCGCCCCCAAGCGGCCCAAGGCCACCGATGTGTTAAAGACCGATCCGCCGGGATAAGGGGCAAAGCTCTTCTCGCCGCTTTCGCTTTGCCGAGGCAACATATCAATTAGGGCTTCGCCGCAGCACAGAATCATCGCAGAACTCCAGAAATTACTGACTGTTAGCGATAACAAATCCTGCGCCGAGCGCAAGGATTAGGCCCAAAATGACGGCAATTGCGATTTTCCATGCCGAGTAGGGGCGTTCGCCCTGGACCCGGCCGGTGCGCCCGTTGACCACAAACCGGTAGGTTTGACCGCGATATTTATAGGCTGCCAGCCACACGGGCAGCAAGATATGTTTGAACGTCACATCGCTGATCTGCGTATTTACCGTACTGATCCGTTGATCATCACCGCCGATATCGTATTTCACGTCGCGGCGGATCATCCGGTCCATATAGGCGCGGGCCTCGTCATAGCCATCCACCAGTTCGACCTGATAGCCCTCGGCCCGGAAACCGGCCAGATATTCGGGCTTGTAGGGTTCGAGGGCGGACAGATCCCAAGGTTCCAACCCATCGGTGTATTTTTTTGGCAATGACTTTGAGGCCAGCACCAACACATCGTCAAAAAACCGGGCAACCCGGCCCGAGACATTGCGCCATCTTGTCTTGCGCACCCGGATTGTTTTGCGTTTGCCGTCGCGCATAACGGTTTTGGTTTGATAGTAATGTTTGCCGCGCTGGCCCGTGTATTGGCTTTTGGTGTCCGCATCAAAGGTCCAGTAGGGGACATAGATCCCGTTCATTTTGCGGCCTTTGCGGGCATAATCGGCGAGGCCGTTAGGGGCAAACCACAAGCTACCGAGCCATGCTGTCACCGCGTCCCGTGCGACAGGCTCCTCAAGCTCAAACGGCAACAACCCACGCGGTTTGATATGCCGATGGGTGCCTGTGTCGGTGACAACCGGGGTGGCACAGAACGGGCACTCGGCGGCATGCAAATCACTGTCAAATTCGGTCTGCGCGCCGCAATTGGGGCAGCTGACGACACGGGTTTCCTCGATTTCCGCATCTGAGAGCTGTTGATCTACACCGCGTCGGAAATCCAATTCCTTGATTGCGCCGGTCCAAGGGCCATCATTGTCGATGGGCTGGGTGTTGCCGCAATGATCACAGGTCAGCTGATGATCGCCCGGATCAAAACGCAGATCGGACCCGCAGGCATCGCAAGGGAAGCGATGCTCGGCTGCTACTGAAGTGGGTTCGTCCATAGTGCGAACTTATGCGCCTGGCGGAGGTGGCGGCATGATCGTAAAGAGCTGGGCCAGTTCGGTGACATCCCCGGCTTTCATCCAACCATCCTGGCCTTGGGTCCAGACCATCGTGTCGCGGGTTAATTCGCCCGCGGTCACCTGACGGCCCATCGCGGCCTTGGAAAACGGACCGGTGACATTGCCGTCAATGGCTACATGCCAGACATGTTCCACCGGAGGCGGCGGGGGAGGTGCGGCTGCGGCTGGCGCCGAAGCCGACGCGCCCCAGGGCCCACCACCCATCGTCATATTGCCCATCTGCATTCCCAGACCGGCCCCCATGCCCATACCCATCGCACTGCCTGCAGCAGAGCCTTCCATGGTCATCGCCTCGGCGGCTTTCCATTTCATATGCTCATCCAGATTGCCCGCCACCCCGCGCGAGGTGCGTTCGTCCAGCGCCTTTTCCACGACAGGCGGTAGGCTGATATTTTCGATGTAAAGCTCGGGAATGGTCAGCCCGTATTGCTTCATCACCGGATCAATGGCTGTCGCAATCAACTTGCCCACATCAGCAGTATTCGCTGCCATATCCAGCACTGGAATGCCAGATTGTGCAATCACCCGGCTGAATTCCTGCACGATGATATTGCGAATCTGATAGCTGATCTCATCCATGGTAAATTCACCATCGGTGCCCACGATTTCTCGCAGGAACACCGCTGGATCGGCCACTTTGATCGTATAGGTCCCGAACGCACGAATGCGGGTCGGGCCAAACTCGGGATCACGCAGCATGATCGGGTTCTTGGTCCCCCATTTGAGGTCCGAAAAGCGGGTCGTGTTGACGTAGTAAATCTCGGACTTGAACGGGCTTTGGAATCCATGATCCCAATGCTGCAACGTGGTCATGATGGGCATGTTGTTGGTCTCAAGCATATAAAGACCGGGCGAGAACACATCCGCCAACTGGCCTTCATGCACAAACACAGCCGCCTGACCTTCGCGGACGGTCAGCTTGGCCCCATATTTGATCTCGTGCTCTTCACGTTCAAACCGCCAGACCATGGTGTCGCGGGTGTCGTCGGTCCAGTGAATAACGTCGATAAACTCGCCCGTCAAAAAATCGAAAATGCCCATATCGGCTGCTCCTATCCGTCTGAAACAAGTAAGGTGTCTATAAAGTGTCCGTTGTCAGCCGTGCCCACAACGTCGATGAGGATGCCGGTGAATTGACCAGAAGCGGCTGTGGTCCAGACGGCCTGCCTGCCGCCATCGGTATTTGTATTCACCGCAAGCGCTTGGCCTGCGTCCGGTGGCACTGGGACCCATGTCGCCAAAAACCCGGCTGCCTGAACGTAAGGTAAGAACAACTCAAACCCGTCAGGGGCCTCAGGTATGAACTCTTCTCTGTTACGCAGGTCGGCGATTGCAGTCCCGGTTGCCGCGTCGCCGATTGCAAAATAGGCCGAATCCATCCCAAAATCCAACCGATGTGCGATCCGTTCGGGGGCTTCTGAGGTTTCGGGCGCGGCGAGCCAAACAGCGTTGATTTGCGTATCGCCTGGTGCCACGAAAAGCCAAACATCAAGTGCAGGAACGGGTACGGCATGGGCACCGCGCATATGGTAGTCATCGCCCCAGGATGTATCACCAATAAAGATGCGGCTGCTTGGTAGATCGAGGCGACCCATTTCTCGCCATTCGCCGGTGCGTGCCTGTGCTGCACTAATCCAATCCCGTGCGGGATCAGCTGACGCAAATGATGGGGTTGCGAGGCCTGCGAGAAAACCAATGATCGTCTTAACAATGCGCATCAACTCGACCCTTCGGTCAAATACTCGCGCGCAATCACCCGGGCAATGGGGGCGGCTGTCGCCGGGTTCATACCCGTTTGAAAACGCTGATCGTAGAGCATTTTCAACAGCAATTCATCATGCCCTGTCAGCAATGCAAATTCCTCATCATCGTTAAAGATCGACGGGCGCGCGTCGGGGCTGTCATTTGCAAGGCCCATGCCTTGGGCCAGCTCTTCGTGGATACAGGCCGAGCGCATCAGATTGGGATGTTCAGCCCGGATCATCGCGATGGCTTTGGTATAGCTTGACCTGCCCGGGGCAAAGGTTCCGATAACGACACATAGCTGATCCCGGGGCAGGTTCACAAAAGCGCGGACTGTCGCATCTGAAATCGCCGGAATCAATTCTCGCAACCGGTCGCCGTACGCCTGCCTGTCATCTTCGCCCAGAAACAAGACGTGGAAATTGGGGTTCTCATCGGTCAAGGTGATCGGCACATCGGTCGCACGGGATAGCCGGGCCGCATAGGCGCTGACGCTTGCGACATCCAGATCGCGCTGGGCCAGAGGAACGGTATCGCCAAACTCGACCGACATGCGGATCGGCTGGTTCCAGCGGCGCAGCTTGGATACGGTGGCCTGCGGGCGGCTGAAATCGCTGTCGTCGCGATACTCATTAAACAGCGCAATACGCACAAAGTTCCGCGCCAAGACCGCATCTGTAAAGGGCGTGTCCGAACCGCCGCCATCGCCTCGCATCAGCCCTTGGGTCAGCAGATCATTCTGCAGACGGGTGTAGTAGCGCGACAAATCGCGGCTCGCCTGACTGGGAGGAACGATGACAGGCTCAGGCTCGGTTACGGGCTCTTCAATAGGCGGTGGAAGCACTTCAACCGGAGGCATCAGCAGGTCGCAGCCCATCAGCCCCGTCATTAAGACGAGCATCAGGCCGCGCTGCATGTTGCCCCGGGCGCGCATTCAGATCAGCTGTCTGCCGATGTGCCGATAGTGTCACCACTGCCGGTTTCCCGGGCCTTGGCAGCGGCGAGCGTGTCTTTCAATTCGCCTTCCATCTTCTGCAGCTCAGTCTCAGCCTCAGCGCGCTTGCGTTTGCCTTCATCGGCAATTTCAAGGCTTTCGTTGATCGTGGCGATCAGACTGGCGTTGGCTTGCTTGACAGCTTCGATATCAAAGACGCCACGTTCCATCTCGGTGCGGATCACGCGGTTGGCCTGCTGCAGGTTTTCAGCATTGGCCGTCAGCAACTCATTGGTCAGGTCATTGGCATCACGAACCGCTTCTGCAGCCTCAGCCGAGCGCTGGATAGTGACGGCCTGGGCCAATTGGGTTTCCCACAAAGGCACAGTGTTTGTGAGGGTTGAATTGATCTTGGTGACGAGGGATTTGTCATTCTCCTGCACCAACCGGATCGAGGGCAGGGACTGCATTGTCACCTGACGGGTCAGTTTCAGATCGTGTACGCGGCGTTCCAGATCATCACGGGCGGACCGGATATCGCGCAATTCCTGTGCCTTCATGACCGCCTGATCCTCGGGCGCTGCGGCCACTTCGGCTTCCTTGGCGGGGATTGTCGTGGCATCCAGATCGGCCACCTTGGCCTCACCCGCGGCGATATAAAGACCCAGCTCATCGTAGAACGTCAGGGTCTTGTCATAAAGCACATCAAGGCTTTCGATGTCCTTCAAAAGCACATGTTCGTGGCCGTGCAGCTCATCTGTGATCTGGTCAATCTGTTCCTGAACTTCTTCGAACCTAGCGGCAAACTTAGCCATCGGGGCAGCTTTAAACAGCAGTTTCTCCCAAAAGGTACGTTCGCGACGGACATCCAGTTCGGAAATTGAAAATCCACGAATGGTGGTGACGATATTGCGGAGACTGTCACCCGCAGGGCCCACATCCTTATTGCGGACACCAGCCAGCATGGATTGGGAAATCTCTTGCAATTCGGCCTGGGCAGAGGAGCCAAAGGCCACGATGGAATTGGTGTCGCCAATATCGATCTCAGCAATTCGCTTAGTGATTTCGGCGCTGGTGGGGGCGTCTGCTGCTTCAAGCGTGACCAGTTCACCCTTGGGCTCAGGCAGAACAACAGCGGTGATTTTTTCAACGTCAGCGAGCGTGGCTTCAGCCTTTTTGCGGATCGTATCAGACATTATTCGTTCCCTTTCGTGTTCAGGCTGACGCCTTCGCGCTGCAAGCGATCGCGCAGCACATTAATTTCGATATCCATGTCGCTGCGGTCATCCAGCAGCATCTTTTCGGTCTTAGAGGCAAAGTTCTGTTCCAGATCGTCCAGCAAAGCCTCATAGCTGGTGCGGGCGTCTTCGGCTTTGTTGCGGGCGTAGAGATCAACAAATTTGACCGTCGCATCACGGGCACCCATCAGGTAAACGCCCAGAAACTTGCGGGCTGCGGTCAGATCACGCGGGTCTTCCTCAACCGTGCGGATCATACGACGGGCAACCTGTTGAAACGCATCAACGCGGCCTTCCAGCTTGCGGTCACCCAAGGCCTCAATCTGCGATTTCATGACATCCAAATGCGCCTCGGCCTTATCGACAACGCGGGCGACGCGATCTTGCTGGCGGGTATCCACGCCTTCCATGCGCTTGTCCGCCATGGGATCAATGCCGAAGGCTGCAACATGCAGACCGGCAGCGGCCACCCCATAAAGCAGGGATCCCACGACCCCACTCTCGCCCGTATATGCGGCCAACGCAGCACCAAACCCTGTCAGGGCGGCGGCGAGCATTTTGCGCGGCACGGCGGGACGGCGGGCGACCTTTCGTTCGTTGTAGGCAGCTTCGGCCTTCAACCCTTCGCGCAGCATCCAGGCAGCACCAGCCAGAATGCCAGCCGCAATCAAGCCAAGAACCAAAAATGCGGGGCTTTCATTCAGTGATGTAAAGACAAGAATGATCGGAGGCAGGAACAAGAGCGCCGTCGCGGCGCTCGATGCTGAGCGAGCAACCACAGGGGCGTCAGATGTGGCACCACCGGGACTGTGTTTTCCACCAAAGCGTTTGGCCACGCTACATACCCCCTAGCCAACCGGTACTGAGCCCGATCAGTAGAATGATCAGTGCACCAAAGGCGATCCGTTTGAACGTATCAGGCATCGTGCTTTCATCCCTTCCAGTGGCGAAGCGGGTGATCGTTTGCAGGGTTCCCATGACGACAAAAGCAATTGCCGCAAGAAAGGCCACCATCAGTACCAAACGTATCATATCCCATCACTCCGTTCACATTCTTCCTTTTATAGATAGGTAAACAGTGTTGTTTTTACGAGTGTTTCTGGCGGGCGGTCCGCTCGGCAGCCAGTTTACGACTATAGCCAGACTGAATGATTTCCACAGCGACAAGGACCACAACCGAGAAGTAGAAGGTCGATTTCGACATCGGAATGATGTCTTGGCCAAAGACTTTGATCTGCAGCGTATCATCATGCACGGCATGGGCGGCAGCCGGGCCGGCCTCGCCCAACAAAACAACACCAACGATCAGCAGGATGAACAGGCCCAAAACCTCATACATGCGGTTCTTTTCCAGAAAACGGGTCACACCGTCGGCCAGCAGCAACATCGCAAGACCGGACAGAATGATCGCTGTGGCCAAGATCGGGAAGACATCCGTGATGGCCAAGGCAGACAGAACACTGTCGAAAGAGAAGATCAGGTTCATGATGACGATCAAGATGACAACCTGCATCGCCGATTTGCCGCCCTTGCCATTAACATCATGGCCCAGCTCATCCATCGACAACATATGCGCAATCTCTTTGACGGCTGTATACATGATGAAGATACCGCCCACGACAAAGACGATCGTGGCAAAGTTCACGCCACCTTCCAGCACACCTTCCCAATCCATGATGAAAAACGGCTCTGCCATGGCATCAATCAGTTGGATCATGGTGAAAAGCAGGACAACACGCAGGGCTACAGCGATGATGATGCCCCACATGCGGACTGATTTCTGCTGGGCCACAGGGGCACGTTGGCTCTCAATCGAGATGTAAAGAAGGTTGTCAAAACCCAACACGGCCTGCAAAAAGCACAGCATGATAAGGTTGGTTGCGTTCTCAAGCGTCAGCAAGTCGGCCAAGGCGGTGTCCCCCGAAGAATATATTTTGTGTACTAACATGCATAACGCACAGCCCGGAACAAGGTTCAAGTGACGGGGGTTTTCCCCCTTGCGGAGCGGATAAGCGTCTCCGCCGTTACCGCCGAGCGTTAAAATAGGCCCCAAAGCCCCTATATACCATTTTGTAGGTAACTGAGGGCGACGCCAAAAATGATCGATCAAGTCAAAGAGGACCTGCGCGCAAACAGGCGGGCTGGCTTCCTTTGCATCATTTTCAGCCTTGGTTTGGCTCTTTGGATCTACCAGTCTGACTTATTCGCAGAATTTGGACCGGACGTATTCATTCCCTTTTCATTTCTGCCCTTATTGTTCATTGGTGGGATATGGTTGGCGCTATCCTCCACACGTGCACCGCGGGTCCGCATTCACGTAACAAACGTGGATTTGGTGGTGCAGCCTGATAGCCGAAGTGCTGACCCGGTGCGGTTCGAACTTGCGCATTTGACCTTAGTCGCCGCGAGTCAACTCAACCCCAAAAGCCGTACCAAACTCACATTCTACGCGGGTGGACCCAAAATTTGCATTACAATGGCCAACTTATCACATGACGTGGAAGGTATTGTTGCACTGATCTCCGAGCGCCTGAAGGTTGGGGGCAAAACACTGTACAAGAAGCCGCGCCGCGTGATGTCTGGTTATCATGAAACTTGGGATGTGATTGATCTAAGCCGTGTATCGCCATGAAGAGGCTGCGCGCGTAAGCTGTTAATTTGTCGAGGTCGCGACGGCTTTGCACCCACAACACATGGTTGGCTGATCCGGTGCTCTCTTATTGAGTTACGCGACGTGATACGTTCAAGACAAGCTGCGACGTCCAGACTGCCCATCGTGAACGGCTCCGGGCGGACTGCGGGATCGGGTCCGCACAGGCGCGTAATGATCGGGCTGATCCCTTGGTGCAAGAGATCGACCTGAATATCGCGCTGCACACGCTGCCAATCTGGCTAACCACCCACAAAGCCATGCGGCAACTCCCCCGGTGTCAGGCGGGTCTGAGATTTGCTGGCTGAGGGGCTACGGCCGTTGGTGGGGTAAGGGGGCTGCTTTCAGCTCGATCTGCCGCAGTTTTGCGAAGTAGCGAATGTCGACAACTGCGTTGCTCTGATCGATTTTATTCGACGCTCACGCAATATAGGTCTCTCGTTCAGTCGTGCATGGTCGCACAAAGTTCAGGGGCTGCAGCAAATAACTTGTAGGTCGTAGGTCCGTCTACATCGTCTTTCAGCCGTGCTGGACCACCACAGTTTGCTCTATCGGTCAGTCTGACACCCTCAGTGCGAATGAGCAGTTCATTTGCGTCAACAGACAACACTTCGAAAAAGCCGCCGTCACACTCGACCGCGCAATGTAGGGCGCCCGGCCGAACCCAATCTGCATCATTTGGATGCCGAGTGTGGGTGGCACACATCAAAACATTGCCAAAACGCTCCCCCACTTGGTCCGCAGCTTCGGTAAGTGGTGTAGATGCCATTAAAGCACTTATTTTGGCTTGGGGCGCGTCATCATTGCTCCAATTATACGTTTGCCCGGGCACAAAACGGTCGATGGAAATTGTCAGTTCTGCCACTGTTTGCCGGGGATGGTTCACAAGATGCTGGTCGGTGTATTGCCGATGGAAACAAAGTTCTGTCGGCTCATCAGCAAAACCGAAGGTGCCAAAACAGATCAGGCTGAGGCAAATCATGTTGCGCATTTTTGTGTTCCTGTTCCATTGGCAGCAGTTACCAGCCGTTTCGTAGCTGAATTCCCGGTCGGTTTAAAGTTGTTGAACGGCAATTTTGTCCAGCACAGTTGCCGGTGAATTCCAGCCGTCGAAAACCCCTCCTGCCTTGAACCTTCCGCCCCATCACGCTAGGGCCTTGCCAACAAATTCAAGCAAGGACCAGACATATGGCAAACCCTTCCCTTTTGATCCTCGCCGGTGACGGCATCGGCCCCGAAGTCATGGATGAGGTGAAGCGCGTGATCAGTTGGTTTGGCGACAAGCGTGATCTGGCGTTCGATGTCTCCGAAGATCTTGTGGGCGGTGCCGCCTATGATGCCCATGGCGTCCCGCTGCACGACGACACGATGGCCAAGGCGCAAGCGGTGGACGCGGTGCTTTTGGGTGCGGTAGGTGGTCCGAAATACGATGATCTGGATTTCAGCGTAAAGCCCGAGCGTGGCTTGTTGCGCCTGCGCAAAGAGATGGATCTGTTTGCGAACCTGCGTCCGGCACAGTGCTTTGACGCGCTTGCGGATTTTTCATCGCTTAAGAAAGATATCGTCGCCGGATTGGATATCATGATCGTGCGCGAACTGACCTCGGGCGTTTACTTTGGTGAGCCCCGTGGCATCCACATGGAAGACAACATGCGCGTCGGCGTGAATACGCAGCGCTATACTGAGGCCGAGATTGAACGCGCCGCCCGCGCGGCCTTTGAATTGGCACGCAAGCGGTCCAACAAACTGTGTTCCATGGAAAAGGCCAATGTCATGGAAAGCGGCATCCTGTGGCGCGACGTCGTCAACGAGGTGCATCAGGCGGATTATGCCGATGTGGAGCTGTCGCATATGTATGCCGACAATGGTGCCATGCAGCTGGTCCGTGCGCCCAAGCAGTTTGACGTGATCCTGACCGATAACCTGTTTGGCGATATTCTGTCCGATTGTGCGGCGATGCTGACTGGCTCGCTTGGTATGCTTCCATCCGCGTCACTTGGCCTGCCGATGGCAAATGGACGCCCCAAAGCGATGTATGAGCCCGTGCATGGATCTGCCCCTGACATCACCGGTCAGGCCAAGGCAAACCCGATTGCCTGTATCCTGTCGTTTGCCATGGCTTTGCGCTATTCCTTCGACGAAGGGGCCGAAGCTGATCGTCTGGAAGCCGCTATTGAGAAAGTGCTGGCTGACGGTGCGCGCACCGCTGATCTGATGGGCCCAGAAGGCGGCACACCGCTGAGCACCACACAAATGGGCGATGTGATCCTGGAAGCGCTTGAGGCGTTGCTCTAACCGCCCAGTTGCGCATAAAGCGCCCGTTCATAGGCGCTATAGGTCTGCAAGAAACGGGGCTCTAGAAAAGGCAGCGACTGGGTCATGATTACGGCGGCAAGATTGGAAGCCGGGTCGATCCAATAGTGCGTATTGCACACCCCCGCCCAGCTTTGGGTGCCCGCCCGCCGGGCGCCGGGCACGTCAGCCTCGGCCCGGACAAACGCAAAACTATGGGTGGTGCCTGCGGGCATTTCAACATCTGCCGATAGCGGTGGGACCACGCTGATCATCTTCTGGAAGGTCAGCCCCTGCATCTGGTCCGCAGTCATTTGCGCCACCGCGTCTCTGGACAGGATACGATTGCCGTTCAGCGCCCCCTTGTTCAGCACCATGCGGAGAAATGCCAGATAATCCGGCGCTGTGGAATAAAGCGCGTGGCCCATGCCGTAGATTTCAGGCGTAGGCGGCGGGGCGAGCTTATGCGGCCCGAAACGCCCATCCTCGCCGCGTATTGACACGTCGGCAAGGCGACCAGCCAAAGCATCCGGCTCAAACGCTGTGTCCGCCATGCCAAGGGGATCAAAAATCTCGGCCTGGCAAAAGGCGTCAATTGAACGACCATCCACGGCCTCAACCACCTGCCCAAGCCAGTCGATGCTGGGCCCATAGCCCCAACGGGTGCCAGGGTCGCAGGTTAATGGATTCATCAGCCCGGCTTGCGTCCCGGTCAGGACAGAGGCGGTAGCCGGAAGGCCAAGGTATTTGGCGACATCTGCGTTCCAGAATTCATATTCCTGCCCGCTGGTATGTGTGGCAAGGTGACGGATCGTGGCCGTTGTTTTGGGCGCGCGTAGGATCGGAGTGTCGCCATCCCAACCGTCAAGCACCTGCAAACTATTCCAAGCCGGAAGAATGTCACTCACGGGCGTCTCCATGGACAACTTGCCCCGGTCGATCAGGATCATGGCAGCCACCGACCCCACCGCCTTGGTCATCGAGAAGATACGAAAGGCGGTATCTTCTCTGGCCGCCCGCCCTAGGTTGGCCTGGCCCGCTGCGCCAGAATAGATGACTCCATCGGTATTTGCAGCCATGGCCACAACAAAGGGCACATCCCCGGCGGCCACGGCCTGTGTCAGAAGCTGATCGATCTGTGACATTATATTCCCCCCAGTTTTAGACCCCGAAGCATCTGGAAAACGACAGCTTGCGTCAACAAGGGCGCTTGTGGTGCCGTGGTTTTCTGCCGATGATGGGGCGGGAGAGCTTTCAATGATTGATCATATCAGTTTCGGCGTCACAGATTTTGCGCGGTCAACCGCCTTTTACGATCAGGCGCTTGGGCCTTTAGGGGTTAAGCGGCTTTTTGACGTGCCAGAAGCGCATTCGGACGGGGTGAAGGTGACCGGATATGGCGATGATCGTCCATGGTTCTGGATCGCGGAAGAGAAGGCCACCACAGGGATGTTGCACATTGCCTTGCAAGCAAAGACCCGGGCGGACGTCGATGCCTTCTATGGGGCCGCTATCCGGGCAGGGGGTGTTTGCAACGGCACACCAGGCGTCAGGCCGCATTATCACCCCGACTATTACGGTGCATTTGTGCGCGATCCCGATGGGCATAATATCGAAGCGGTGTGCCACACAGCACCAGGCTAATGTTGGTTTACGCGTCCTAAGGTTGACAGCAGGGTGGTATCGTCCATCACTGGGCGTGACCGCTGAAAAGGAAGCAACCTAATGTCCGCAAATGCAAAAGGCGCGTTGTTTGCGTTGATCGCCTTCGCCGTTTTTGCCACCCATGATGTGGTTGTGAAGGTCTTGGGCGGGATCTATTCGCCCTTCCAGATCGTGTTCTTTAGCGTGTTGCTCAGCTTTCCGCTGGCAACGGTCATGCTGATGCGAGACGCGAAACCGGGCACATTGATGCCAGTTCACCCGTGGTGGATGGCGCTTCGCACGGCGGCCGCGGTGGTGACGGGGGTCTGTGCGTTCTATGCGTTTTCGGTGCTGCCACTGGCGCAGACCTATGCGATCCTGTTTGCCTCGCCTCTGCTGATTACTATTCTGGCGATCCCCGTATTGGGTGAGACGGTTCGCTTACGTAGATGGCTGGCCGTATTGGTCGGGCTGGCGGGCGTGTTGATTGTGCTGCGGCCCGGTTCGACCGAACTGAACCTTGGCCATCTGGCCGCGATGGCCTCGGCGATTGGCGGGGCTGTGGCGTCAATCGTTGTGCGCAAGATTGGCGCGGATGAGCGTCCCGTGGTCATTCTGCTTTATCCGATGGTGGTCAATTTTGTGGTCATGGCCTGCGCTTTACCCTTCGTCTATCAGCCGATGCCTATTGTGCATCTGGGGATGTTGGGGATCATCGCGACCTTTGCCTGGATCGCGAACCGGCTGCTGATCAAGGCCTATAGCGATGGTGAGGCAGCGATCATTGCACCGATGCAATACAGTCAAATTATCTGGGCCACCGGCTTTGGTCTGTTGTTTTTTGAAGAGTCGATTGATCAACCTACGATGATTGGCGCAGGGGTGATTATCGCCAGTGGTCTTTATATCGTGTTGCGCGAAAGCCGTAGCGATGCCTCTGAAAATACACCCGTTTTGCGGACAAGGTCGCGGTCTGAAACTGGGACAACGCCCCGAGTCAGCTTGCGGATGCGTATTGCGGGCAGGACGCCGCCGCGTTGATTTTGTCTGGCGACCTACTGCTGTGTGTCTGAAGGTACTATCCCGCAACACGTTGGGAAAACGACGCGTTTTGCACATAGCGGTCGACAATGTCGTCAGATGAAACGGGTTTTGCCAAATGGAACCCTTGCAGAATGTCGCAGCCAATTTCTGCAAGCGCTTCACCCTGTTCCGCGCTTTCGACACCTTCGGCGACAACTTCGATTTTCAAGGCGCGCGCAATGTCCACAATTGATTGGACGAGGCTTGTCATGGCAAAATCTGTTTCCACGTTGCGGGTCAACGAACGGTCTATCTTCAATCGGGTTGGTCGGACATTCACCAAGCCAAGGATAGACGCATAGCCGCTGCCGAAGTCGTCAATTTCAAAGTCGACACCAAGCCGCTGAAGCTTGTCCAACGCCTGTACAACGTCTGCATTCGTGTAGTCCAGGAATGTGGTTTCCAAGAGCTCGAACGACAAAAAATCAATGTCGTCGCCCAAATCTTCAACGCATTTGATCAGCTGCGGGTCGACAAGGCGTTGGCTTGAGACATTTAATGAGAGGCGCGGCGTAAAGAATCCGTCATTTCGCCAGTTCCGGACACAGTCGACCGCGCTTTCCAAGACCTGCCGGTCAAGTTCCGCAACACATCCCAGCTCTTCTGCAAATGCCAAAAATTTATCTGGTCCGAGCAACCCCCGCTCGGGGTGGTTCCATCGTGCGAGCACTTCGAACCCGACAAGTTCAAGAGAATTTGCATCAAATTGCGCCTGAAAATAGGGAACGATTTGGTCTCCCTCATCAAGCGCTTGGCTCAATTCCTCTTTGGTGCGGCGGTTATATTCAGCGGATGCCCGCAGGTTCGGATGGAAAACCTCATAGGTGCGTTTTCCCGATCGCTTCGCCTCATAAAGGGCAAGGTCAGCATCACGAAGCACGCTCCAGATATCAATTTTTTTGTTTGAGCAGCCAGCAATCCCGATGCTGGCTGACGTTGTGAACGCCAACCCTTCAACCACCATTGGCACATCCAGCAATTTGTTCAGCTCGGTGCTGAAGGCAGCTGCGCGTGTCGCCTCAGGGGTGTCAGCGAGAATGGCAATGAACTCATCACCGCCAATACGGGCAACAAACTCGTTGTCGCCTTTCAACGTATTGAGATATTTTGCAACACGGACCAGCATGGCATCGCCGATGGCATGGCCAAATTGGTCATTTACGTCCTTGAAGTGGTCCAAGTCGATGTGCAGGACCGTGATGTAGGGCCGTTCTCCCAACGAGCCGTCCAAGAAGTCTTCGCAAACACGGTCCAGATACCGTCGGTTGGGCAATTCGGTCAGGGCGTCATGTAGGGCACTGTCTTCGACCTTGCGCTTGGCCTGCAGCAATTGACGGTTCCGCCGCTCCAGTTCGGTCTGCATTGCAATCAAATCGGTGACATCGGAATTGGTGCCTACAACGCGAACAGCACGGCCTGCCTCGTTTCGCATCAGCCGTCCCCGCGACCGCCACCAACGCCATGATCCATCACAGTGGCGTATGCGGTATGTTTCGTTGAATGGCAGATCACGCGCGAGATGTTCGTCGAGTGCATCCAGAACGCCCGAAATGTTCTCAGGATGCACGCGCTCTTTCCACCATGCTAAACTGTTTGGGGCGACATCATATGTTTCACCCAAGAGTGTGAAATTCTGATCTGAGTAATAGATATGCTCGTTGACAAGATCATAGTCCCAAATGCCATCGACCGCCGCCGTCATTGCAAGATCAAAACGTTCGTTCATTTCTTCTAGTCTGGCATGCACAACTTCCCGGTCTTCGCGGTCCATAAAGAACCCCAGCAATTCGGCCACTGATGCAGCATATGCCATCTCATCGGGGGACCATTCCCGGTACAAATCGACAGTCTCGATACAAATGACACCGCGCGGACCGGCAGCGGATCTGATTTGGGCATCCAGCATCGAGATGATATCGTTTGGCTTGAGGTAAACCTCGCTAAACTCGGCCGTGCGCGGGTCGCAACGCGCATCATTCGCCGCTATCACCCTTTCAGACAGAACAGCCTGAAAATATGCAGGAAAATCCTTCGCCGTGAGCATCGCCCCCGATTGATGTTCATTTGTCTGGGCAAGATACAGAGCGACGCATTCAATCGCTGCGCGGTCTTTGCACAAGGACCACGCGCTGACCCGTGCCACGCGCAGCTGATCGCCGGCTTCTCTGGTGACAATGCGCGCAAAATCGGTGCTGTTGACAGAACCTTCCGTATAAAGCCGCATCAAACGATCCAAGGACGTATTAAAATCGCGTATCCGTCCAAGGATATGGTTCTCTGCGGCTAAAGGCGCCTTCTCGTTCGGCAATGCATTTCTCATCAGGTCGTCCGTCCGATAGTAATTCCGTTTCTTTGGCTCGCTTATTTCGAAAGTTTAGAAGGCACCGGCGTCAAAAATTGATTAATTGCAGTCAACTTTTACCTTTGAATTTAATGGATTTAGCGCGATCAATGGGTTTCTTAATTCGCGCGTTTTCCTGGGTTAATGTATGGGTTGCCAGAAAAATACTTGGCCATGCATAAACGATAGTTGTTTGTGGTTCGAAAATAAATCGAAAATTTTTAATATAAAAAACCTTTGCAACATTTGCTGCAAAGGTCTGGTTCTTTTATTCAATACAGTTGCTAGGTGCCTACAACTTCGCAAGGCTCTTGAAGAGGCTGAATGGTCTCACGCCCTACGAATATAACTGCAAAATTTGCACATCAGAGCCAGATAGATCCATCAGATGCGCGCGACTGAACAACTAAAGCGCGCGAAAGGGGCGGTGTCAAAATCACAGGCTGCGCACCGAGCAAGACAGCATTATGCCGTTTTTGGGCGATCATTGTCAGCAGACCGCCCCGGGACAACGGGTGCGCTTATGCGGTGGGCTGTGCCTCGGGTGGGGCGAAACTATGCGCTGTCGCGCGGGCCCAGCGTTCGCGGTAAACAGGTGCATCATCACCATTATCCAGCAGAAAACCTTCACGCAGATAGCTATAGACGTCTGCCGCCTCAGTCATCTGGCCATCACCCGCACGGGTCATGAAATGATAGGGCAGGAAACCACATGGGTTATCCAACCCGGCCGCCCCGGCCATCTCACCCAAAGCTTTCAGCGTGTTGCTGTGGAACCGGGCGACGCGTTTGCTTTTGTCGCCCACATCCAAGGCCTTTTGGCGGAGCGGATCTTGGGTGGTCACGCCCACAGGGCAATGGTTCGTGTGGCAGGCCTGGGCCTGAATGCATCCAATGGCAAACATATAGCCACGGGCCGAGTTGCACCAATCGGCGCCCAACGACAGGGCACGTGCGATGTCAAAAGCGCTGACGATCTTGCCGGCCGCCCCGATCTTAACCTGGTCCCGTATGCCTGCGCCCCGCAGGGTGTTGTGTACGAAGGCCAGGCCTTCAACCATGGGCATGCCCACGTGGTTCGCGAACTCGAGAGGGGCCGCACCCGTGCCGCCTTCGGTGCCATCAACTACGATGAAATCTGGGATGATACCCGTCTCAAGCATGGCTTTGACCATGCACATAAACTCACGCCGGTGACCGATGCACAGCTTGAACCCAACAGGTTTGCCCCCCGAGAGTTCACGCAATTGACCCAAAAACTGCATCAGCTCCAACGGGTTTGAAAACGCGCTATGGGCGGCGGGCGAGACACAATCGACACCCATCGGGATATCGCGGGCCTCGGCAATTTCGGGGGTGATCTTGGCGGCGGGCAGCATGCCGCCATGGCCGGGCTTTGCGCCTTGGCTCAGCTTGACCTCAATCATCTTGACCTGATCGTCACCAGCCTGCTTTGCAAATTTTTCAGGATTGAAGGTGCCATCATCATTGCGGCAGCCAAAATAGCCCGAGCCGATCTCATAGATCAGATCACCGCCACCTTCGCGGTGATAACGGCTGATGCCGCCTTCGCCGGTGTCATGGGCAAAGCCGCCCATCTTGGCCCCTTTGTTGAGGGCGGAAATGGCATTGGCAGACAATGATCCAAAGCTCATGGCCGAGATATTATAAAGCGAGGCTCTATAAGGTTTCGTGCAGTTTGGGCCACCCACGGGCACGCGAAAGTCGGTGTCTTCGAAATGGGTTGGCTGGACGGAATGGGTCAACCAAGAATAGCCGGCTTCATAGACCTTTTCATGACTGCCAAAGGGGCGCTTGTCCTCTGCTCCCTTCGCGCGTTGATAGACAAGCGAGCGTTGTTCGCGGCTAAAGGGCTGTTCCTCTTGGTCGCTCTCAATCAGATACTGCCTGATCTCGGGGCGGATTTTTTCAAAGAAGAAGCGAATGTTGCCAAGGATTGGATAATTGCGGAGCACCGCAGAGCGGGTTTGCGTGATATCACGCAGGCCCAAGGCGGTGAGTGCGGCAAAAATCACAAAGAACACAAAGACCCATGGGGCCCAGAATCCTACGATCAAACACACCGCCGTCATGATCGCGACGATCACAAAGGTGGCGTAGCGCTGTAACGAAATCAAATCACCCAAAACTCATTCCTCCGGTTTCCGGTCACATTATGGGGCGGTTTCCATTTACGAAAGGTAGTATTGAACACAGTTTTGCGAAATAGGGCGTTACTTTGCCCCAGCGCTCTGCGGGGCAAGGCTGCCGTCAGGTAGCATTGGCCTACATAATACCGTTTTACCTATCCTCGCGGTTGCATTTCCTATCCTGTTTGGGTTTGCTGGCAGTTATCAAAAGGATGCACTGACATGAATAAAGAAGCCCCGCCAAAAAAGGGTTTTATGCTCGCTTCAGAGCGTATTTTGACGCACTTTGCCGGGTTCGAGCTTGCTGATCTGGTGACGGTTGAAAAGATTTTCCCAACAACCGTCCGTCCCGATCTTGAACCCGCAATCGAAAAAATGCTGCAGTCCGATGGGGGCGAGGCTGAATTTGCCGGGATCGGTGGCGCTGGTAGATTTCAGACCATCAGCTTCTCGGGCATTATGACCGAACGGCGCGAGCCGCCGATTATCACGGCCGCTGAATATATGGATATTGATATCGGCACGCAGGACTCGGGGCGGTGTATCATCTGCGGGGTCTGGTTTTTCCACGTGGACGGCGGGCCCGCTGCCTTGTTGATCAGCCAAGTGGCCAAATATGAACAAAACCCCGGCGTGCGCATTGAGATGATTGCTTCCGCGCCAGCGGGGGGCCGTGCCAAGGCGCAAACCCTTCTAGCAACCCTTGCAAAGATGCTGATCACGGACTCAATTTACCGGGGGAAAGCGTTGTCATTTGAGACCGGGCGCACATTCCACGGTGGGTTGGGCGCGTTGAAGGTCCACCGGTTTGATCAAACGACGCTGGACCAGGTCATCTTGCCTAAATCAACATTGGATGCGTTGGAGCGGACAGTTTTTGGATTTGTGAAAGCCCGGGCGACATTGCGCGAAAAGGGGTTTTCGACAAAGCGTGGGTTGCTTCTTTACGGCCCTCCGGGCACCGGCAAGACCCATTTTATCCGCTATCTTATTTCGCAGCTTGAAGGGCATACCAGCCTGATCGTGACCGCCGAACAGGTTGCGGCATTCGACCAAGTCATGGCAATAGCGCGGGCTTTGCAGCCTTCGGTCGTTGTGATCGAAGACGCGGATTTACTGGCGCGCGCGCGTGAAATGCGGACGGATGATTGTTCGCAAATGCTGCTCAATAGCCTGCTAAACCATATGGACGGTCTAACCGACGACGCCGAGGTGATGTTTATCCTGACGACCAACCGGCCCGAAACCATGGAAGAGGCCGTGCGTGATCGGCCAGGCCGCATCGATCAGGCCATTGAAATACCAAAACCGGACGCAGACTGTCGGGCGCGACTGTTGGATCTGTATCGCGGCGATATGGATATTCCGCAAAGCGTTATCGCAGAGTGTGTGCGGCGCACGGACAAGGCCTCAGCCGCGTTCATACGCGAACTTGCACGGCGTATGGCGCAATTTGCGATCCTTCGGGATGCGGACGCCATCGCTGAGATGGACATGACCTTGGCCTTCCAAGAGATGCTGGGGTCGGGCAGCTTTACGGCCGGTGCACTTGGGGCCGATGAATTGGTAACGCTCTAAAAGTCGGGTGTGACCCCCGGCAACTCGAGAGCTTTGATCAGTTCGCGCAGCTCCTGACGGGCAGCGACGTTTGAGATATTCATTCCCTTCACCCCGATGTCGCGCAGATCAAGCAGGGTCAGACCGCGGGGGAACAGCTCGCGGAAGATCACACGCTCGTTGAACCCCGGGGCGGTCCGAAACCCGATGCGTTTGGCTAGCTTGGCGATGGCGCGCTGCATCTTTTCCTTGTTCACCATAGCCTGCGCCCCCATTCGGTTGCGCACGACAACCCAGTCGATGGGCTTCAGGCCTGCCTGCGCGCGCAATTGGCGGGCGTTCCAGACCATTTCCGAATAAACCGATGGGCCAGTAATCTCATCGCCGTCGCTGTCCACATGGGCCAACAAATCAAAATCAATGAAGCTATCGTTCAGCGGGGTGATCAGTGTGTCGGCTAAGGAATGCGCCACTTGGCTCAGACGGGTATGGGACCCGGGGCAATCGATCAAAATGAAGTCGCAATAGCTCTCCATCTCTGCCACAGCCATGGACAGGCGGTGATCATATGCATTTTCACCCGGTTTCAGGCTGCCTTGATCGATATCAGGCAGATCCTGATAGCTGGGCGAGGGCAGATTAAGCCGCTTTTGACCCAGAAAATGCGTGCGATTATCGATATAGCGGGCCAACGTTTTCTGGCGTAAATCCAGATCAAGCGTGCCGACCTTATGTCCCATGCGTGCAAGGGCGGTGGCCACATGCATTGACACGGTCGACTTGCCGGCGCCGCCTTTTTCATTGCCTACAACGATAATATGCGCCACGTAAATTCCCCAAGCGATCTGTCTAACTGCTACTATATGATGTGGTTTGAGTAAGCGAAAGCGCAGCATAGCGCCGTTCTGAATTTTCCTGTGGACAACTCTGGCGCGGATGGGGTTTTGCAAACAGGGGTTGTGCAGCGCCGCGAAAATTGGTCACCACCCTTGACTTATTGCGCAGTAACGCTCATGTGCCACGCAACCGACGCAGACTGCCGCGTGAGCAGGGTGCGGGCCTTAGCCCGATCGCCAGGCGTCGTTTACATTTCAGGTTCCCACATCACGCAGGGGGTCCCGCGCCAAATCGGCGCCCGGACAATGCGGTCTTGGCTGTCAGCATATTGGCGCAACCTTGCTTAGGTTCACGTTTTCGCGTGGGCCAAACGATATGCGCGGGCCGCTGGCCTGCAAAAACAGGATATACATCAATGGATTTTGACATGCTGGGCCTTGCGCCCCGACTGGTAAAAATACTCAAAGAACAAGGGATCACCGATCCCACCCCAATCCAAACCCAAGCAATCCCGCATGCTATGAACGGCCGGGATGTGATGGGGCTGGCCCAAACTGGCACAGGTAAGACCGCAGCCTTCGGTCTGCCGATGATCAACGCTTTGCTGACGGCCGGGTCCAACCCCAAACCAAAGACAGTGCGCGGGTTGATCCTTGCACCCACACGCGAGCTGGCCAAACAGATCGCTGACAACTTGACTGCTTATACCAAAGGCAGCCACCTCAAAGTAGCACTTGTGGTTGGTGGAGCAGGGATTGTGGGGCAAACCAAACGGCTCGCAGGGGGCGTTGACCTGTTGGTGGCCACACCAGGCCGGCTGATCGACCTGCTCGATCGGCGTGCGGTGCGTTTGGATGAGACCATCTATCTGGTACTGGATGAAGCCGATCAGATGCTCGACATGGGCTTTATCCACGCATTGCGCCGGATCGCACCTTTGCTGGCAAAAGATCGCCAGACAATGATGTTTTCAGCAACGATGCCGAAATTGATGGCAGAATTGGCAGACACATATCTGACGGATGCCGTGAAGGTGCAGGTGAACCCACCGGGACAAGCGGTCAAACGGATCAACCAATCTGTGCATTTTGTGGCCCAAGCGGCAAAGACGGACCTTTTGGTGGAACTGCTCGACAAGCACCGGGACGAGCTGGCGCTTGTCTTTGGGCGGACCAAACACGGATGCGAAAAGCTGTACAAGGTGCTCGAGAAAAAGGGCTTCGCTGCTGCCTCAATCCACGGGAACAAGTCGCAAGGACAGCGCGACCGGGCGCTGACGGCCTTTAAGGCTGGCAAGGTGCGTGTGCTTGTGGCGACCGATGTGGCGGCACGCGGGATCGATATCCCCGATGTGCGCCACGTCTATAACTACGATTTGCCCAATGTGGCCGATAACTATGTGCATCGGATCGGACGAACCGCACGGGCAGGGGCTGATGGGGCGGCTGTGGCCTTGGTCGCGCCAGATGAGATGATTGAGCTGCTCGATATCGAAAAGACGATGAAAGAGAAAATCCCGGTTGCTTCTGGGCGGCCATGGGACATCCAGCCCGGTCAGAAAAAGCGACCCAATGGCGGTGGTAACGGACGGCGCGGTGGCGGCGGCAATCGCCAACGGGCTGGCGGTAAGCCGGGCGGTGGCAAGCCAGGTCAGGGGCGTAAACGGGGCGGAAACCGGTCTCGGGGTGCGAGCGCGGCTTAGGGTATCCGTCTTAATCAAGTTCATGGCTGAAAAGGTCCACCGGACCTTTTCTTACCGCCATTCAGCTACTGATATTTCGTGAATTCGCCGCTGATAGTGCAAGGTTAATGGGTCCTGACTTTAGGCTGGTATTTATGATTATCTCAGTCGCTTGTCCGGCGGCAAGACGCCTTCGCGCAGGAACGCGCATTTGAGGCGACAGAAAGCGGTATTAAGTTCAAACAGGGGCCATAAGCGCAATCCCTTTTGGCATAATTATGTCACTTTGAGGTGATGCAGGAATGCGTGTTGTGCGCCTATGCGAATTGAATTAATCCTGCACACAGCGTTCTAATATGAACCGCGGACGAGGTCGGCCATCATCGCCTCGACATAAGAATTAAGCAGGCGAGGCAAATATGGGTTTGATCCGATCAATCAAACGACGGCTTATGATTTCGGAAGGCGAGCCGTTCCTGGACCGCGTGAAGATTTTCGTCGCCGACAAGCCAACCCGAATTGCCAAAGAGATTGAAAAATTTGGCGAGCGGGATAGTTTGAAAACTAGAACGATGGGTCTGTTTTCCGCAAGTGGAGCGAAATCAGAATTAGGCCAGATTGGCGATGCGACTTGGTATGCGCAGACCCACAAGCTTTCATCACCAAAGAATGCTAACTCTCATTTTATCGAATTTGGAAAAAACCAGTGCTATGCGCCGCACCCCGACCTTGCTGGGCCCGATGGGATACACCTAGCGCAATGGGGGGCCGAACTTCTTTTGCGTCTTGGTATTCAGGTTGGGCAACTCCCAAACAGAGCCATGGAAGCGGACGATAGCGCTGCAATTTGGCCATCCCAAATTGCGAATTCTAGCGGAAAAAAAATCGCCGTCGTCAGCGCGGTTTTCGGTGGCTTTGACCGGTTGCTTCCGGTGCCTGAAAGCTGGACTGCGGATGCTGATTTTTACCTTTTTACAGATCGGGTGTTTGAAAACAGTGGGTCTTGGACGTTGGTCAATCCAACATACCACAATGCCGATCCGCGTCGCAAAGCGCGCTTTGTGAAGCTGCACCTTCCTTTCTACTTTTCGGGCGGTTACGACTGGGTGTTGTGGGTGGATGGAAATATCTTAATGACGACCAACCCGGCCGAATTATTGGACCACTATGATCTTGACCAGTTTGATTTTGCAACATGGCAGCATCCCGAGCGGGATTCATTAACGGCCGAGGCGGCTGCGTGTTATAAAATGGAAAAAGAAAGTCATGATGTCTTGTTCCGACACCTGAAGAATGTGAGCAGCATTGCGACGACCAATACCGTTCCTGTATTCGAAACTTGGGCCATGTTTATACGCCCTGATAGCGAAAGCGCGAAACGTATGAGTGAAATTTGGTGGCGCCTGATGATGCAAGGCTCCAAACGCGATCAACTATCACTATCGATAGCGATCGCTGAAACGTCCGACTTACGCTGGACATGTTTACCTGAATCAGGGCCGCGTTCCGCCAATTTTTTCCGGACCCATCATACACCAGAAATGCCATGACAGACCGTACTCCTGCAGATGTTTTGGTCTGCGTTCATAACAGCCCAGACGATGTTAAGAAGTGTCTTGAGTCCGCCCTTGCAACTCTTGGGCCACACGACCGTCTGATTATTGTGGATGATGGATCCGAAGACGAAACAATGCGGATCTGCGAGCATATCGCCGCTACGGGGGGAGATAAGACGCATCTGCTCCGACGCCCTCAAGGGAGCGGGTTTTGTAAGGCTGCGAATGCAGGGTTTTTGGAGACGAAGGCCGACCTAGTTATCGTGCTGAACAGCGACACAATTGTCACGGGGGACTGGATAGCGCGCATAACAGCATGCATGGAGTCTTCACCTGATATCGGTTTGGTGGGACCGCTCTCGAATGCGGGCGGCTGGCAGACCATACCGGAGCTTGCCGTGGGAGATGTCCCTAACGTAGCGATCAAAGATGACCCCGAAACACTGGCAGCCATTCTAAAGCTCTGCGAAGGTTTTCACCCCCGCTTTGATTATCCCATTGTAGAGCAAATCAACGGGTTCTGTATGGCGGTATCGCGTGCGGTACTCGATGAGATTGGGACTTTCGACGAAGGGAATTTTCCAATGGGATATGGCGAAGAAAACGACCTGACATTCCGTGCAATGGATGCGGGCTTCCTTTGTGCAGTCGCTGTTGATTGCTTTGTATACCATGCGAAAACAAAGAGTTATACTACTGAATTACGCAAACAGTATTCCGCTGCGGGCCAAAAGGCTCTGCACAGTTTGCATGGGCGTGACCGCGTAAAGAACGCTGTGTCGTCGATGCAAGCGCACCCCACTTTGGGTGCATTACGACGCGAAGCACGTCCTATTTTTGAAGAAAATGGCTGGCTTGTGGTAGAAGAAACCTGATTGACTGAAATTCCCGCCTTTTGGAATGGGCGACGACCAAGGAAAACCTAATAAGGAGGTCTTAGTGCCTAGTCTTGATGGTATTTTTGGTAACCAGACCTTTGATTATGCCGACTTCGGCTCGAGCAAAGGTGGGTCTTTGGGATATGGCCAGAACGTGTTGGGCGGTAAAAGAGGCATAGGCTTGGACATCGACCCTGAAAAGGTCGAGCAGACGCGCGACGCTGGTTTTGAAGCTGCGGAAATCGATGTAACGACATTGGTCGCTCAGCCCGACTGCGTTCGTTTCGTTACTATGATCGACTTTTTGGAGCATCTACCTGGTATTCCACTTGCGCAACAGTGCATTGCTGCTGCGGTTGAGGCGTCAACCGAGTTTGTCTTTATTCGGCAGCCGTGGTTTGACGCTGATGGGTATTTGTTCAGCAGGGGGCTTAAGCTTTGCTGGTCAGACTGGTGCGGACACCCGAACGCAATGACATCCTTGCAGTTATATCGCGCGCTCAGCCAGCTTAAAAAACCTTTCAGCTGGCGAATCTATGGACGGCATCTGATCTAAGATAGTGCACATAAAGCGGTGCTCCCACTGGAAGCAGATATTGATCAACACGACAATGATCCAAGAATTCACGGGCCGAAACTACATATGCAATTCGATATGCCGATTTATCAACATATTGGGGCGACGATTGTAATGCAGGGCGGTAAAGAAGCCCTGTCAGCGCATGAAAAGAAGACGAAGTGGACAAAAGTTCTTTATGAAAAATTAGTAGAGTAGGGAGGTTTGCAGCTTAGCTAACTTGCTGGACGGCATGTACGTCTAACGGCTGACGCCGCTGATTTGGTCATGTTTGAATTCTAGCTCAGGCGCCCGTTAAAGCTGGCTGTCTTGCGTGCGAAGAACCGAATTGAAGTTTCAGCAGGCGTGGTTTGGGCAGATGGGTTAAAACCCATCTTACGCGTCCCATCAGCCAAAGAAAAACGCCGCTCCTAAAGAAGCGGCGTTTGCAATGTTTCGTAAGATGGGTCTTGACCCATCCCTGTTTCTAAAAACCAAGACCAGCGTATTTGTTCTTGAACTTGGACACGCGGCCACCGGCATCCATCAAGCGGGTGCCGCCACCAGTCCATGCAGGGTGCACGGAAGGGTCAATATCCAGCGACATTTGATCGCCTTCTTTGCCCCAAGTGGATTTCATCTGAACAACAGTCCCATCGGTCATTTTGACGTCGATGATGTGATAATCTGGGTGAATATCTTTTTTCATAACCGGGGTCCTTACGCTTCAGCGCCCTTGGGGGCTTTGTAGTTGGTGACCTCAGCGATACGTGCGGACTTACCGCGACGCGACCGGAGGTAATACAGTTTGGCGCGACGCACGCGACCACGACGCACCACGGTGATGCTGTCGATATTGGTGGAATGCAGCGGGAAAACACGCTCCACACCTTCACCAAAGGAAATCTTGCGCACTGTGAACGAACCGGCGATGCCTTTGCCGTTCTTACGGGCGATGCACACGCCTTCGTAGTTTTGCACACGGCTGCGTGTGCCTTCGGTCACTTTGTAACCGACGCGGATGGTGTCACCCGCCTTAAAATCGGGGATCTCATGCCCCAGCGCAGCAAGCTGCTCCGCTTCGAGTTCTGCGATCAGGTCCATCTGAAACGCTCCTTTGATATGCTTGCGGTTATCCGCAATGTTTCTTTCGTGGCTCAGAGCTCTGCGTCGTTACCGGGTCCGCCTAAGCGCCCGCCAGAGATGCGTCATCATTCTTTGTTGTGGTTGTCCGGTCCTGCTGGTGAGGATGGGCCAACGCAGACCCGCTCAATATCCAGTGGTTCCATAAACCAAAGCCCGGAATCAGCGCGCTGACCGGGACTTGGGGCGTATAGGCTGAAATGGGAACGTGATCAAGGGTCACGAAGGGCCGCCGCAGTATCAACACCGCGGGGGTTAATGGAATATTAACCGAAAATCAGACAGGTTAGTCACATGTCTCTGACCTTTTGTAGGAAAACATGGATTACCCTGAGCTTGCGTCTACATCCATCGCGGCTTTCACCCTTGATGAAAGCGGCTATGAGCGCCTCACCGAAGATGAGAACATCACCATCCTCGGCAGCGGGGATGTCTTCCTGAAAACGCCGGTTGGACGGGCCAAGATCAATATCAACTTCAACAAGGCGCGCCATTGCAAGGTCTTTATTGGCCAAGGCTTTGTGGGCGTCTTGAAAATCAACATCACTGGAGACGATACGGTTGTCTATATCGGGGACAACTGCGTGCTCAGAGGGGTCAATATTTCGGTCGGACAAACCAATGGGTTTGTTGCGGTCGGCAACGGCGTCACAACGACAGCGCGCAACACTTGGATTTCAGGCGAAGGGGTGGGGGCCGCCAACCCTGCCTTGTTGATCGGTGACGACTGCTTGTTTTCGCGCGACATTGTGATCCGAAATTCTGACGGGCACCCGGTGTTCAGCGCGGCGACAGACCTGCAAATCAATGAGCCGACCGGGATGGTCCACATTGAGCCCCATGTCTGGATCGGCGAGCGCGCGGCAATCCTGAAATCCACGATCGTCGGCGCCTGTTCGATCATCGGGTTTGGAAGCACCGTGACTAGGGATGTGCCCCGCTTTTCCCTTGTCAAAGGCGTGCCAGCCGTTTCAACCAAGAGGGCGGATACCTATTGGGCGCGCGACACCAGTGAACAGGCGATGAATAAGGCAAAGCATTTTTATACGAAATACAGCGCGCCCCACGCGCCCTAGCGTGTCAAATCTGTGCCGAGCGCTTCTTTACCGGTCGGCTGTTTGGTGTCAGATGATCAAACGCCCCATCACCATAGGACTTTACCACCTCTGAGATCACCACGTGAAACCCGCCATACCAGTGGTCGTATTTCTTTTTGGCTTCAAGATGCCTGGGGTGGGCCGAAAAAGCCTGCAATGCTGACTTGTCTGTCCAGTAATAGATCGAATTCTTCGTGGCCCCATCCGGGCTGACCCAATTCTCTTTGCCGACAAATCCGGGTGTCTCCTCGGCGGCTTGCGCAATCAGGGCGTCCAGTTGGAAAAACTCTTCATCCAGATCAGTTTCGGTGAATATGAAACTAGCTGAGATCATTGGTCTTTCTCAACGTAGGCTTGCCACAAATCCGGGCGACGGGCTTTGGTGATCTCCTCAGCCTGTGCCTTGCGCCATTGCGCAATTTTGGCGTGATTGCCGGACAATAACACCTCGGGGATCGCATGCCTCTGCCATTCGGCCGGTTTGGTATATTGTGGATGCTCGAGCAGACCGGTGGAAAAGCTCTCTTCCACGGCACTTTCGGCGTTGCCTAACACGCCCGGCAACAGACGGACCGTGGCGTCTATCATGGCCTGAGCGGCGATCTCGCCGCCGGTGAGGACAAAATCGCCAAGGCTGACCTCTTGGATGCCGAAGTGCGCCAACACACGTTCGTCCACACCCTCAAACCGGCCGCAAAGCATTGTCACCCCGTCATGCCGGGCCCAATCGCGGGCCATGGCCTGATCAAAGCGGCGGCCACGCGGGGACAGATAGACCAGCGGCATGGCGCCCTTGGCGGCAAGGCGGGCCTCAGTGATGGCCTTTTCCAAGACATCAGCGCGCAGAACCATGCCCGCACCACCCCCTGCGGGGGTATCGTCCACATTGCGATGCTTCCCGATGCCATGGGCGCGCAGATCGTAGGTCTGCAATTGCCACAATCCGTCTTGCAAGGCTTTGCCGGTCAGGCTTTCACCCAGCACGCCGGGGAAGGCTTGGGGGAACAGCGTGATCAATTGGGCTGTCCATGATCCGGCCAAATCTGGCGTATCAGTCATCAGCTCACGCGGCTTCAGTGTCGGGCGAACCGAAATGCGTCCGCTGGATTTGGGTTTCTTTTCAGTCATGCGCGCTTCTTAGAGCATTCGATCCGGCAACGGAACGGCCTGGGGGTGGAATTGTGGCGGTGGGCTGGGGCGCTTTCAATTGTGGGCGGAGACATGCGGAGAGGGGCACTGATCGAGGCAAGCGAATTCATGACGAAACGGACACGCCATAGGCGGTGATGCCCGAATTCACGGACGGAATTGGCCACCCGCGACGGGCTGGACTCACTGTTCAGAAGGCGTATTAAGGATTCCAATTCGTTTTTTGGTAAGGTTTTAAGGTTAAGAGTTGCTGGGACCCATGATTAATCGCCGTTTAATTTTACTCGTGATTGCGTTTTGCCTTGCGGGACTTTCGATGGTTGTGACTGCTGACAGATTGGCATCGGTTGGGATCATGGACGCCTCACTCACTTCTGATAACCCGCTCACACGCAACTCGGCCTTGAGGCTGGTTCATTTCGCACGCAATGGTCTTTTAGGGGGGGCGGTTGTGCTGATCGCCTTGTCCTTTGCGATTACAAGGATTGAAGCCTCTGCATGGTTTGAACAGCGCATTGATGAAGGGTCAGCATTCCCAGAGCCCTACCTGCGCCACCAACGCACAGTCTTTAACAAGTCAGCACTCGCGGCCTTTTCGGGGCTCATCATAGCCATCTTGTACGTGATGTTCGGCAATGGCTTGAGCGATGAAACATTGGTCTTCATCAACGTAGAGGACGGGGTGATCGAATGGATATCTGCGCTTATTCTGCTGGCTGCATCGTTGGTCGCATTGGGCGTCAGCAGAGGCATGTTGAACAATGGGCAAAGGCGGATGCATGTCTTCCTTGCGATCCTTTTCTTCGTGATGTTCGGCGAGGAAATTAGCTGGGGGCAGCGGCTGTTTGACTTCTCGACACCTGAACAGCTTGCAAGGGTCAACGTTCAGGGTGAAGCGAACCTGCACAATTCTCTTGGGTATGTCTTTGATCACCTGTTCATTTTGGGATTTTTCATGTGGGGGTGCATGTTGCCACTTCTCTATTGGTCCGAGCCGATCTGGCAATGGTTTCAAAGCCGGTTGGGTTTGCCTTTTCCAAGCGCAGGTTTGGGGCTGGCGATGCTCGGGGTGACCTTGTTTCAAGAACAAATCACTGACGTATTGTTTGGGGTCATCATTGGGTTGCGGGTGCCTGAACTCAGAGAGCTGCTCTCGGCACTTTGCTTCTTGCTGCTTATGCTCGAATCGAAACGGCTGGCGGTGCAAAAGAATTGAGCCGGGTCGCTATCGGTGCGTGTGTCAGTTGTCGTCGCCGCCAAACAATCCATCGGGCGGATTGGCGATGATGCGCCCAGTTTCAAGATCAACGGTGGGCACAACTGCGGCTGTAAATGGCAATAACACCGTGTCCGTGGCACCTGCGGCGATGATTTCCAGCAGATCACCGGCGCCATGATCCATGACATTCTTAACAGTCCCAAGGGTTGCCCCGCCGGTATCCAGGACTGTGAGGCCGATCAAGTCAGCATAGTAATATTCGTCGTCAGGTAGGGACGGCATAACGGTGCGTTCGGCAAAGAGGCTGACGTTGCGCAGGGCGTCGGCGTCTTCTTTGGTGACAACACCGTCCAGTCGGGCGGTAAATCCGTTCTTGAGCTGCCCGGTTAGGATCACTTGTGCAAATGCCCGGCCCTCTTCGGTATAAAGCGGGGTATAGTCCGCAATTGCGGCTGGATCGGCACAGAAAGATTTTAGGCGCACTTCGCCTTGGACGCCAAAGGCGCCTCCCAGAGACCCGACTACAACGCGATCTGTCATTCAATCTCCATTCCGACGCAAACATCCATGACCCAAAGGCTTCCCAAGGCTTCGCAGGACTCTCGGGCATTTTCGCGTTCGAACAGCATGCCCGCCACAAAGGCAAACATCACAAGGATGATTGTACGAAGCAAGCGGAACATGGGGCGCGCCCTATGACAAAAAAGGCGCTGCCCGACCCAAAGGGCCGGGCAGCGGGCGTAGATTACTCTTCAGCGGCGGCAGCTTCTTCTGCGGGCGCTTCTTCAGCAGGGGCGTTTGCGGCTTCTTCAGCGGCGGCAGCCTTGGCAGCTTTTTCTTCAGCACGGGCCTGAGCGGCCTTGCCGGGTGTGCCCTTCTTGGGGTTGCTGCGGTCTTTCTTTGGCAGCTCGCCTGCGGCTTCCAGCATGCGGGATACACGATCCGTCGGCTGTGCGCCTTCGGACAGCCAGTACTTGACGCGCTCCATGTTCATTTTCACGCGCTCTTCGCTGTCTTTTGGCAGCATGGGGTTATATGTGCCCAGCTTTTCGATGAAGCGGCCGTCGCGCGGCATGCGGCTGTCTGCAGCCACAATCGCATAAAATGGACGTTTCTTTGAGCCGCCACGGGCCAAACGGATTTTCATAGCCATCAGATTTTCTCCTTAAAGATGGTTCTTGTAAGATGGGTTTAAACCCATCTTACGATTGATGTTGTTTGTGGTGTTGGATGACTTCCTGAATAATGAAATTCAGAAATTTCTTGGCAAATTCCGGATCAAGATCGGCCCGGTTTGCAAGATCGGTAAGCCGCGCGATTTGCTGTTCTTCACGCGCGGGGTCGGACGGGGGCAGGTCGTGTTCGGCTTTTAATGCGCCCACAGCCTGTGTGTGCTTGAATCGCTCGCCCAATGTATAAACGAGGATGGCATCAAGCCGGTCGATGCTTTCGCGGTGGCCCTTCAGGACCTCTGCGGCACGGGTGACAGCGTCGGTCATTGGACCTGCTCCTTGAGTTCATGTCGGTAGACGAAAAGTGCGTGGTCCAGATCAGCCTCAGCCTTTGGGTCACGCACCCCGCCCAGACGCTGTGCCACAGCGGCCGAGCGAGGATGATCATGGCCCATATAGCTAACCACGGACTTGCGACCCTGCGATCTGGCAAGCTCGAGCAACGCAGCACCCGCTTCGGTCGCATATCCCTGACCTTCGGCGTCAGCGGTTAGCATCCAGCCAATCTCAACTTCAGGGTCGCCCCATTCGTGATCAATACTGGCGAATCCGACCAAGGTCGCGTCCAGCTGGGTTTCAACCGCGAAAAGGCCGATCCCACGTAGCATCCACGAAGCCAGCATCTGGTTGAAATCGAGCCATGCATCTTCATCGGTACCCGCCCCCTCATCGCCATGCGGCCAACGGTCCGAATGGAAAATGCTGCGGTAGGCGTCGAATTCGGCAATCCGCGGCGCACGCAGGCGCAGCCGTTCGGTCTCCAGCACCGGAACAAGTGCGGCGAACTGATCCGTCAACCGGGCCGCAGCACCGGTCGGGGGGGACAACCAAGGCGTCATGCTGCACCTCGTGTGTGACGATAGACCAATGTGCCATCGTAGGGTGGCATCTTCGCATCGGGGTCATATACGCCGCCAAGTTTTTCTGCGACCTTGATAGATGCCGGGTTCTTTTCCCAAATGTAACTGACCACGCTGTCCAGTGCGGTCGTGGCAAATGTATGATCCAGCATTGCGCGGCCCGCCTCAGTCGCCAGCCCCTGACCTTCGAAACCGTCAAAGATAAACCAGCCACATTCAGGCTCGGGGAAGTCGGGCGGGTGCACCAGCCCGACGCCACCGACCATCTGGCCATCCAATTCGACTGCCAGTGTACCAAAACCATAAAGTGGCCAAGAAGCGATGTCGTTTGTAAACCATGTCCAGGCTTCGTCCTGGTTCTTGGGTCCGCCCATGGTGACAGAGCGGTCACCGGCCATGAAGGCTGCAAAGGGTTCGAAATCGCTGCGGGCATAGGGCCGCAATGTCAGCCGTTCTGTATGCAACGTCGGGATCATGCGCAGGCCTCCGGGGCGGGGTGCCGCCAGATGTGCATCAATCCGTGGGTTTCATGCGTAAATGTCTCGCCGTCGGTACAGCCCATCCGTTTGGCCAATGCGACCGAACGTGTGTTGGCGGGGTCAATCAAGCTGATGGCGGTGGTCCATCCCGCTGTGGTGTAGGCGTAATCGCGTGCGGCCAGTGCGGCCTCATAAGCGATGCCGCGCCCTTCACCGCTTTCAAAAACGGACCACGCGATTTCGGGCTCTGGCCGGCCTTCTGGATAGAGCAAGCCAACAACGCCTAGCGGTTCATCATTCTGCTGATCAGCCACCATCCAGCGACCGTAGCCGCGCAGGATCCAATGGCCGATGATTTCGCCGAGCTGCGCAAAAGCTTGCGCGCGGGTGTATGGCCCGCCCAACATCTTTGCGCGGTCAGACCCGCGAAAGGCGGCATAGGCCTCAAAGTCGTCCCAACGGGGCGCGCGCAGGGTCAAGCGATCGGTATGGAGCGTCGGGATCATGCCGCGCCCTCCGGTCCGGGGTGACGCCAAAGTTCGTCTGTCCCGACGCTTGGATTGTCATAGATCCGTTCCATTGTTGCCCCCAAACGCCGGGCCACGGCCTTGGAGGCTTCATTGTGGGGCATGATATTCGACGTCAGCGCAGGCATTCCAAGCGTCTGATAGGCGTAGTTACGGACGGTCAACGCCGCCTCGGTGGCGTATCCTTTGCCTTCATGGCCCGCAAACAGGACCCATGCCAGTTCGGGCTCGGGCCATCCAAGGGGGTTCCATATCCCGACCATCCCAATTGGCGCGCCTTGCGCATCCTCCGCGATCCAAAAACCATACCCGCGGATCGACCAATGCCCGATCATGCTCGCAAACCAACGCCATGCGTCATTGATATCCAGCTGGCCGCCAAACCCAACCGACCGTATCGGGTCAGTCAAAAAGGCCCCAATCGGTTCAAAATCCGCCTGCGTCGGGCTGCGTAAGGTCAGACGCGCGCTATGAAGCGTAGGGCAATGTGCGACAAGTACGGTCATGCAATTGCCCCCGCTGCCTGCGCCATGGCGCGCGGGTCGTTATAGGCCAGATGCCGGAAGAAAATCACCTTTTCACCGTCGACCACATCACGGCGATCCTCCATCGCCCCTAGACGGGAGGCCAGACGCATGGACCGCAGGTTATCCGGCGCGATCAGTGAAATTAAAGGTTCCAGCCCCAATGTCCGCCCCGCCCATTCGCGCACAGCGCAGGCGGCCTCAAAGGCGTAGGACTTGCCCTCAAACCCATCAAACATATGCCAGGCCAATTCCGGTTGCGGCCATTCGATATGGTTGATCACACCCACCCGGCCCGCAGCGATACCTGTGGCGCGTTCGGTCACGGTAAAGAACCCATACCCATGCCACTGCCAATGCCCGATACCTGCGATAAACCCACGCCACGCGTCACGTTCGCTGCCCGGACCACCCACAGCCGCCATCCGCTCGGACCTTGTGACCCATGCGGTAAACGCCGACAGATCCCGTTTCTCGGGACCGCGCAATACAAGGCGCGCTGTGGTCAGCGTGGGGGCGGACGTCAGGGACATTTACACCCCTTTACCGCAAAGTTTGGAAACAGACAGGCGCATCATAACCCCAGCGCATCAGCCGATGCACCTTCCAGAACCGGGCGGGTGAATGAGCGGTCATAGCGGCGAATACACTTGGTTTTCTGTGCGTGCGCGTAAGCGCGCAGGCATTCGGCGTCCTCCCACATCCGGGCGCGATAGTCTTCGTAGGCGGCCAATGATGCGAAAGAGAAATGGCAATAGGCGATGTCGTTGGGGCCCTCATAGGGCAAGTGGTAGCCGTGATGCGTGCCACCCATTTCAGGAATCTTATGCATCCAAAAGCGGGCATAGACCTCAAAATCCGACAGCTTGTCGGGGTCGATTTCATAGCGGACGGTACAAGTGATCATCGCGGTGCTCACTTCTTCTTGCCAAAGCCGGACAGACCGGGGGGCAGGCCCATGCCACCACCACCCAAACCGGGCAGACCAGCTGGCATCTTGCCCTGTAGGGCCTTTGCGGCTTCGGCCATCGCTTTGGGGTCGTTCATATCAGGCATCCCGCCTTCGGGCATGCCACCGCCTTTGCCAAACATGCCTTTCATGGCCTGCTTAAGCATCCCGCCTTTACCCATCTTCTTCATCATATCGGCCATCTGACGGTGCTGTTTGACCAATTTGTTCAGCTCGGAGACTTCCAGACCAGCACCTTTGGCAATGCGCTTCTTACGGCTTGCAGCCAGCAGATCAGGGTTGGCGCGCTCTTTCTTAGTCATCGAATTGATCAGGGCGATCTGGCGCTTGAGGATACTGTCATCCATGCCTGCAGCAGCCATCTGTTTCCCCATTTTGGCGGCCCCGGGCATCATCCCCATCATGCCTTCCATGCCGCCCATCTTCATCATCTGCTCAAGCTGCATCTTCAGGTCGTTCATGTTGAAACGACCTTTCTGAAAGCGCTTCATCATCTTCTCGGCTTGCTCGGCCTCGATGGTTTCCTGCGCTTTCTCGACAAGGGCAACAATGTCACCCATGCCAAGGATACGGCCCGCGATCCGGTCCGGCTCAAAGGTCTCAATCGCGTCCATCTTTTCGCCAAGACCGACGAAACGGATGGGCTTGCCTGTGATGGCACGCATGGACAGGGCTGCACCGCCGCGCCCGTCACCATCCATCCGGGTCAGAACAACGCCAGAGACGCCGATCTTGTCGTCAAATTCCTGCGCGACATTCACCGCGTCCTGACCGGTCAGACCGTCAACCACCAGCAGGGTTTCACGCGGGTTTGCGACATCACGGACAGCGGCGGCCTGTGCAATCAGCTCTTCGTCAATATGCAACCGGCCTGCGGTGTCGAGCATATAAACATCGTAACCGCCTAGGCTGGCTTGGGTCTTGGCCCGTTTGGCAATAGCAACAGGGTCCTCACCCTTCACAATGGGCAATGTGTCGACACCGATCTGGCCACCCAAAATGGCCAACTGCTCCATCGCCGCAGGGCGGTTGGTATCCAGTGAGGCCATCAGCACGCGCTTGCCCTCGCGTTCTTTCAAACGCTTGGCCAGCTTGGCGGTGGTGGTGGTCTTACCCGAGCCTTGCAGGCCGACCATCAGGATCGGGGCAGGCGGGTTGTCGATTTTCAACGCGCCGGGGTCCTCGGCACCTGTCAGAACATGTTTCAGCTCATCATGGACGATCTTGACGACCTGTTGGCCGGGGGTGATCGATTTGGTGACCGCCTGACCAGTTGCCTTATCCTGCACGGCCTTGATGAAATCACGGGCGACCGGCAGCGATACGTCCGCCTCAAGCAGTGCCACACGGACTTCGCGCAGTGCGGTTTTGACGTCATCATCCGTCAGCGCACCTTGCTTGGTCAGCTTGTCAAAGACACCAGATAGGCGTTCGGATAGATTTTCAAACATCGGCCAAGGCCCTCGTCTCGTTTCAGTTGCCCCGACTATATAGGAAGCCAAAGCGCAATGCAGTAGCGCCCCCGTGGGCATTGCCCAAAGCAGCGCGCCCCCGTGGGCGCGACGCGCTGACGGAGGGCGATCCCCTTCATGCGGGGACCGGAAAGCTGATGCTATCCGGGTGTTGAGGGGGCGTTTATGCCTGTGCGCGCCACGAGTCAACATCTGCGAGGACCCCATTCAGACCGGCGTATGTCGTCGAACACACATGCGTTGGGTGCACAGAGCAGCAATCATCGAAGCGCGGTGCCCGCAATTCGCCGTAAAGCGCTTTCGCACAAGCAAACAATTGCTGATCTGTTTGATCAAAAAATTGATCCAGATCCATTTAAAAAATCGGGCGATCGGCTGGGTTCACCCATCAGAAATACCCAATAAAATAAGAAAATTAACACTATTCTCATCTTGGCCCGCAAGGCGGGACAATGGCATCAACGACGTGACTTTTCAAACAGCGCTTGGCCATTTTCAGCGCAGGCCGCGTTCTAAACACAAAGGGTTTGCAGCGCTACGGGATTCAAAAGTATTTTTGGGGCGTTGTGTATCGCCGCTATGGCGCATGTTTCATCAAAGTCAGATTGAGGAATATGACGGTGAATACCAATGGATCATCATTCAATCTTCACTCGTTTGACCGGTTGCTGGCAAAACGGGCACGTCATGTTGCGGCCCATGGATACGGCACCGAGCGGTCACTGATATTTCGGGCGACGTTAGGCGGGGCCACGGTGATGATTCTGTCCGCAAGCATGTCGTTGTCTTTTGGTGCACTGCCCGAAGATACCGGCATGGAGGTCATGACCTATAACGGGATGGACCTCGGGCAGTTTGCTGCTTTTATGGAGTTGTCGGTGGACGATCCCTACACAATCGCGGTTTTTGAAGAGCTTTGCGCATCCGAGGAATTATTGGACGCGGGCTAGTCATGCGGCCTGATCAACAACATCCTTGGCTGCATGGACTGTAATGTCCTCAACCCCGATGAACCGGAGCACTTGGCGCAAATGTGGCGTGGCAAAGTCTGCGGGGCTGTCAACGGACACGCCGCCCGAGGCAACCGCGACGATTGCTCGTTTGCCTTCCAGCAATCCAATGGCGCCTTCTGATGTGTAGCGAAACGTCACACCGGGACGGGCGATCAGGTCAATCCAAAGCTTCAGTGCGGCAGATATGGCAAAATTATAGATCGGGACGCCGATCACGATCACATCTGCGGCCTGAATCTCGGCGATCAAATCATCGGACAAGGCCAGAACGGCACGGTCATCCGAGGTCAATTGATCTTGCGGGATCAACCGGGTTGTGATCCATGTCTCATCCACCTGGGGCAGCGGGGTTTCGGCCAAATCGCGGGTGATGACACGGGTGGGTGCAAGATCCTCCAGCAATCGGGCGGTTGCGGCGCGGCTGGTCGATCCGGTCAGTGTGCCGGATGCGTTGATATGTAGAACTGTTGTCATCTGCGTGCTCCTTGTTGTGCGATGCGTGTTCGATCTAAACATCGCGCTCACGAACGAAAGCCCCGGCTATTGACAGTGAGTGTTCGTGGGTGCACAGGATGACAGATGGACAACTGGGATGAAATCAGGACGGCCTATCAGGTCGCGCGTAAAGGCACTGTCAGCGGGGCAGCCGAGCAGCTCGGCGTGCATCATGCGACGGTCATCCGGCACATCGATGCGCTCGAACAGCGGCTGGGGGTGAAACTCTTCCAGCGGCACGCGCGTGGATACACGGCGACCGAGGCTGGGATGGACCTGCTGCAAGTGGCCCAAGCAACGGATGACCAATTCACGCAATTGGCTGGCCGGATCAGAGGGCAGGGCGAAGGCGTATCAGGCGATTTAGTCATCACCTCACTGGATATGCTGTCGTCCACGCTGACGCCGGTGATGGTGGCCTTTCAGGTCGCACATCCTGAGGTGCGTATCAGATACCGGACAGGCGATCGGGTATTTCGGCTGGAATACGGCGAGGCGCATGTGGCAATCCGGGCAGGGGCCATGCCGCAGGAACCTGACAACGTAGTGCAACCCTTCATGTCGCAGCGGATCTCACTTGTGGCCTCGGATGCTTACATCGCACGACATGGGTTGCCGAAAGATGAAGCTGATTTGGTGAACCATTCCTTTGTGGTGTTCGACAATGATAAGTCGCGCGCACCCTTTGAGACTTGGTTACGCGAAAGAGTATCTGACAATCGGTTGATCTACCGGGCCACGGACAATCGGAACATGTTGGACGCGATCCTGGCTGGGGCGGGGATTGGGTTTGTGATTGGACAAGAGCTCGCACGGCCCGAACTGACAGAAGTCATCCCAAGCGAGGATGATTGGACAGCACCTTTATGGCTGGTCACCCATGTTGATCTGCACCGGACGAGCAAAGTGCAGGCGTTTCTGACCTTCCTTAAGGCGCATATGAAAGACATGGCCCGCTAATGCAGCCAAGCCGGGCGGGGCATCTGGCGATGCTGTTATTTTCCTTGTTAGTGGCGGGGTCGTTCGCGCTGGGGGCACTGGCTGCGAATGATATCTCACCGCTGGCATTGAATGCGATCCGGTTCTGGATTGCAGTGATCGTCATTGGTGTGGCGGCATTGGCGACAACGGGACTGCCGCGCAGTGCAGCCGCAGCACCTTGGCGATATGTTGTTCTTGCGGGGTTCTTTACGACCTATTTCGTCTTGATGTTCGAGGGGCTGAAAACAGCAGCACCCGTCAGCGCGGCGGCCGTTTTCACATTGACACCGATCCTAACGGCGGGGTTCGGGTGGCTGTTGCTGGGTCAGGTGCTGACCCGGCGGATGGCACTGGCCCTTGGGATCGGGGCAATGGGCGCGCTTTGGGTTATCTTCCAAGCTGACATCGAAGCTATCTTGCGGTTCCAGGTTGGGCCTGGTGAGGCAATCTACTTTTGGGGTTGCGTCAGCCATGCGGTCTACACACCTCTGGTGCGCAAACTGAACCGGGGCGAACCGGCGGTGGTCTTTACCTTTGGGACATTGCTGGCGGGGGCCTTCATGCTGACGGCATGGGGATGGGGGGATATCCGGGCGACCAACTGGGGCGATCTGCCTTGGGTCGTCTGGGTCACTATCGGGTACACGGCGCTCTTTGCCAGTGCGACGACATTTGTTCTGCTGCAATTTGCGACACTGCGGCTGCCTAGCTCCAAAGTCATGGCCTACACATATCTTACGCCCAGTTGGGTGATCGTTTGGGCGATCGCTTTGGGGGCTGGATTGCCGCCTGCGTTCTTGCTGTTCGGGGTAGGGTTGACGATCGCAGCCCTATGGCTGCTGCTCAAAGACGAAGGGGCGATCACGGGGTGATCACGAAACTGTTGCGACGGGATCGGGCGAGCCTTGCGTTGAATGTGCAGGTTTCACAACTGAAGCCAGATCAATGCAGGAGCATAAAATGCAAAGAACCAAAGTAATCGCAGCCAGTCTGGCAACTGCCGTGGCACTGTCATTCGCGGTGCCGGTCTTGGCACAGTCAGCTGATGATCGCGGACCACGCGGAGGCAACGATCGTGGTGACCGCCACGAGCAAAGCCAACGGCGCGACGGCCCCCGGCTTGGGCAGTTCCTAGAACTCTACGACACCAACGAAGACGGCAGCGTCTCGCAAGAAGAAGTTGACGCCGTGCGCGCCGCGCGTCTTGCAGAATTTGACGCAGACCAAGACGGACAACTGTCCTTGGCCGAATATGAAGCGCTGTGGCTTGACGCGATGCGCGAACGGATGGTCGATCGGTTCCAGGCCCATGATGACGACGGCGACAGCCTGGTCACACTCGAAGAGTTCGGCGAGGATTTTGCCAATCTGGTCGATCGTCGTGACCGCAACGGCGATGGTCTGCTGAACGAAGAAGATCAGCGGCGCCCCCGTGGCAACGGCGCAGGCGAAGCTGAAGCCGAAGAAGCTGAGACCGAATAAAAATCAAGAACTGGTCTTCAACCCACCCTGTGATAGGTACGCAGGGTGGGTAAAACAGGCTTAAAGCTCAAACAATTCCAAAAGCGGCTTTTGGTTTTTGGCATGGCGTTCAACAAGCTGCTTTTGCATCTTGCCGGACGGAACGAAACACGCGGTATTTGGGGACAGCTCAGGCTGGGCCAGTTCTGGAAAGATCGCCAGGATTTCGCCGCGGGATGCAACAGGCATGGATTTCATACCCTCAGGGCCCGTATAAAAACTCTCGGTTGGGGTGCCTTGGGCAAACACAACTTCATGCGCGTCAAACAGGATATGGAAATATTCCACCTCCGTGACCGCCTCATCCACGTAAATACCCGGCAGTGCGGTGAGCTTGATCGCGGCGATCAGCACGTCATTGACGCCAAACATACGTGCCGCCACTTTTGACGATACCAGAACCCTGTGTTGACGTGAAACCAGCAGGTCTTGCTCGGGCAGACCATTGCCCAAAGCACCGGCGGTAATTCGGACAGGGCGCAGGTTTTCACGACGGGCTAAGGTCGCAGCGGCGAACTTGCGGGACCCGATCCAGCGAATTGGCTTGGCAGAGCCGTCCAGCGTTTGCACAGTATCACCCACGCGCAATGCCTCGACCGGGCAGGGGCCTGTTGGGGTTGCGATCATCGTGCCACCTGTAAAACACACGACATCAAAGTTTGTGTCATCGATCCCAATCTCGATCCCATCAAAGTTGCCGGGACTCGGGCTACCGGCACCAACCGCACCAAGTGAGGTGACGGGGATGTTAAAGGTGATCTGGCCGATACTGCCGTCCCGGAAGTTGCCACCCGATATTGTGCCATCCGCATTGATGGTATGCGACGCGGTGGTGCCCACATTGGCAAAACTCGCGTCGCCACTGGCGATCAAATCATCAAGGGCCACGACAACGCCGTCGACCAGGATGTTGTAAAACTCATCTGAGTCGCTGCCCTGGACCGTAATGCTGGCGCCCACAACGGGACGATCAAATGTGACTTCAACAGTGTCCTGACCTTGGCCGCCAATCTTGGCCGAGTTGTCGCCATGGAAGGCTTGGTTGATGGTCTGGGCACCGTCAGTGACGGTGTAGTTGACGGTCTCGCCATTAGAATCCGTCAGGGTCCCTGTCTGGCCCTGGGTATAATCATCGATAACGTCAACAAACGGCATTTCAGCAAGGCTCCACTGCGTATGGCTTTTAGAATAAGGCTCGCAAGCCAAAAACGAAACCCATCCTATGGGACAGCGCGCGGAATCCCACCTTTGCCTCGCATGGTGGAAAAATTCAGTTAATTATTTAATGCCCAAGAGCCAGGCTGTAATACGATCAGCGGCCTCCGCCGCAGACAACAAGGTGACATCCAACCGCAACATGTGGTCCAGATCGGCACCGCTCAGCTCTGCCGCACCATCGTGGTTGCGCTGGGCCATCTCAGGATCACGGGGTTTGCGCATGCCATCGCGCGCGGCTGAGACGATCCGGCGCTTGTTTTCAGCCAGATCGCAGTGCAAATGCACCATGCAAAGTGGGCCGCGTCCAATAGCGCGACGTTCAAAGCGGGCCATATCCGCATCTGCACCGCGTGCGGCGTTCTCGGTCAGCACCGTGGTGAAGACGACGGGAACGTCCTTAGGCAATCGGGCAATCAGCTCATCCGCCAGATCTTCCACTACACCGGTGGCATAGTAGAAATCCGGGGAACGAAATTCGGTCAGGGCGAAGGCCACGTTATAGACGCTGTGAATATCCAGCAGGCGGGCACCCAAGCGGTCTGCCAAAATGCGGCCGATGGTCAACTTGCCGACCCCGGGGTAGCCATTCAACACCACCAGCATTGCAAAGCTCCTTTCTGCCTGTGCCCAAATGAGAACGGGCTAAGCACAACTGCATCGTCTTGCACATGCTGCGCCACATCAATCCCGTGAATAGGTTACGTGTCATCCGCATCGTAAAGCTGCACGTCCGCGGGTGCCCCGATCCATGCGGGCCGATCCGCCCAATAAAGGATGAAGTCAGGGACAGGGAAATCCGGTTGGGCAAATGTGCCCGCAGTGATTGCGATCGTATCTGGAAAAGAGGCCCCCGACCGAAAGAAATGGCCCGTGCCACATAAGGGACAAAACCCGCGATACCGATCCAGCACATCCGGGCCACAATGGTGATGCACTGTGTAATCGCCAGTGATCTGCACGGCATCTTCCGGAAACCAAGCCGAATAGCTCATAACGGCCCCGGATGAACGCTGACACTGCGTACAGGTACAGGCGTGAACATGAACAGGATCACCACGCACGGCAAAGCGCAGCTGGCCGCAATCGCATTGCGCGGTCCGAAAGGTTGGTTCAGTAGGGGTTGTCATTAGTCAGGGCCCGTCATGGTTTGCTGTAGCAAAATCAGGTCAGCGCGCGAAGGGCAAGGTCCCAGAGAGACAACAATTTACCCAATGCCCTGCCTGAATTCGGGGCTCCGCGATTGCGCATTTAGTTTTTGTAACCCCTTTGGCCGACTGATGGACGAAAGGTCCGGCGTCAATCGCAAAGGCATCTCTACCCAAATACACGATGTGCTGCATGTGACCGGGCCGGAAAATATCGATGTCTGGTATCAAATATGACAGTTCGTCGCTGCCGTGTTGGTAACTTTGCAAAGAAGGCGCAAATGAAGCGCAACACTTTGTAAGGAAAAACACAATGGTAGAACGTTCAGGATTTGGTACGACAGGCAATCTCGCGGCCAACGCAAACGGCGGCGCCCCTGCGCAGGACGCCGGCGGGCAGCCCGCACAATTGGGGGCAAATGCATTTCGTCAAGTCGACGGTCCACAGCCACCAGCACCGTTACAAGGGGCGCGCGTCAACGTGCCAACCGCAGCGCGTGGTGGCGTCCAGGACCGCGCGCAGGTGGGAGGCGGCGACAATCTGGATGGTGACGACAGATCCAGCATCTTTTCTGATGACAGTTCCAGCGTCGAAACTGTGTTGATCGGTTATCCAGGTGTTGAAGGCACACGTGGTTTGACACATGTGTCTACGACACGAACCCGCCTTGAAGTGGACAATGAAGACGCTGATACTGATGACAGTGCCAGTGTCGAGACCGTATTGATCGGCTATCCAGGTGTTGAAGGCACACGTGGCTTGACACATGTGTATACGACGCGGACGCGGCTTGAAGTGGACAATGAAGACGCTGATAGTGATGACAGTTCCAGCGTCGAAACTGTGTTGATCGGTTATCCAGGTGTTGAAGGCACACGTGGCCTGACGCATGTGTCTACGACACGGACCCGCCTTGAAGTGGACAATGAAGACGACGCATCTGACTTCAATTCCATCGTTGAGGTAGATAATGAAGACGGTGACTCTGACTTCAATTCCATCATAGAGGTAGATGATCAAAACATCCCTTCCGTGGCTAACGGAGGAATTCCTGAGAGCGATTTTGTGAGGAGTTTGGATTTCATTGACTATCGTAGAGTCGAATTACCCGATGGTGAACGACTAAGCGAACCTCTCTCCTATGCAGACCGGGAGCGTCAAAGGCGCGGTGCCCCGGCTACATTTGAAGAGCTCCCCATTCCTCCGCGCTAAGCTGGAAATGATCACGCAAACCGCGGTGGGGCGAAGGCGGTTTGCGGTGAGCCTAATGTCTCACGCAGCGTTTCGTGCGTCAAATTGGGACACGGTCTTGCTGAATTTTACAGTTTCTTCACCGTTGCTGCGCGCGGTTCATTCACCAGTGCCCGGTGCGGTCCTGTGTACATACGCAATCTGTACACAGAGCGTACGATGGTTTGCGGCGAAAATACCTGGTTTCTAAGGGCGTTAACTATGTTTTCGGCGGATTGGGCCAAACGCTAATCCAGCTCCTTAGCCAAGAACGCCTCAAACGCATCAAGGTCCAAGGCTTCCATTTGCCCAAAGGCCTGCATCCAGACCGATGCCTCGCGCAGTGCATCCGGCTCCAGTTTGCACCACTTTACGCGTCCGCGTTTCTCTTGTGAAATCAAACCTGTAGCGGTCAACACGCCGAGGTGTTTTGAGATCGCCGCCAATGACATATCAAACGGCTCAGCCACGTCCGTGACGGCCATATCGTCCTCAAGCAGCATCGCCAGAATGGCCCTGCGGGTCGGATCGGCAAGGGCGGCAAAAATGGTATCAAGCGGTTGTGTCATGGCGCGCAGTTCTATCAACATATGGGCCACCACGCCAGCGTTTCATAACATCGGACGATCCTTGGACTCAGACGGCCAAACATGATGGTGCGCCTCCAATTCCACCCCGTTTAGGCCGATATCACGTGCGTGATGGTCACTGATGGGTTTGGGCAGTTTCGCGCGTTGCATGTGGTTCAATTTGGTCAAGCGATCCCGGATGCCTGCCAGTGCAGTCATTATTTTCATAGCTTTTCCTAACGAAATTTGGATCTGTTGGGGGGAGAATGCCGGGAAGCTTCACGCATATCAAAGTCAATTTGTTGACAGGACCTGTGCAAAAAAGGCACGTTTAACCCATGGCCAGATCACTTCCCCCTTTGAACGCCCTCCGCGCATTTGAGGCCGCAGGACGTCATCAAAGCTTCAGCCGTGCCGCTGATGAGCTGGGCGTCAGCCATTCAGCCGTAAGTCGCCACGTCCGTGGATTAGAGGACCGTCTTGGTGCGCAGCTGTTTCGCGATTTGCCACGTGGTGTCACGCTCACACAGGCTGGTGCGCGGTATTTGTCGGCGCTAACACCGGCCTTTGATCGGATCGCAGAAGCCTCAGAGATGTTCGATAAGCGGCCCGCTGGCATGGTGACAATCGATGCGGAACCTTTATTTGCAACCAATTGGTTGATGCCCCAACTTTCAGATTTTTACCAACGTTTTCCGGATATTGACGTACAGTTAGAGGCAAACCCGGAGCTTGCGGATGTGGCTCGATACGAAGCTGATTTGGCGATCCGCTTCTTTCACGCAGGCCCCAAGGACCAAACGGCGCCGCTGCTCAGTAACGCGCCGCTCTACCCCTTTTCCGCCCCGGAATTGGCGCCGGATCCACTGCCCCCGCAGGAGCTGTTGAAGCTCCCATTGTTGCGTGATCGGCGCGAAGATACATGGCGCGCATGGGCCGTTGCCGCAGGTTGTCCACCAACCGACAATACTGCAGGGCGCAGGCTGCGCGCGCGGCTTTCCTATCAGGCGGCATTGCTGGGGCACGGTGTACTGTTGACCAGCACCGAGATCGCGCAAGCGGATGTGGCGGCGGGGCGCTTGGTGAAATGTTCTGATATCGGCATCCGGATGGGCAGTTATCACCTTGTGCAAGGCGAGGGTGTGACGCGTCGCGGTGCCGTGCGCTTGTTCCGGGATTGGTTGCTTGATCAAAGCGCCGGGCTGCGCTCGGGCGACGATAATCAACTGAGTGGTTGAATATCCAGAAGGGCCCATCGGGTGTAAATGACACGCACCAACGCAGATCTAGATGGAAAAAATTTCATATTTAACAGGGTGTTGCGTGCTATCTAGGTTTGCTTGACTCTATCGCACCCCAACACTAGACAAATCGCAACCTTCCGAGGGGACAAAACCGATGTCAGACCCGCAAGACGCTGATCGCCTCCAGGCACTTGAAGCGAAAATTGCGGCGCTCAAAGCACCGGTGGACGTCAAAGATCACTCGGAAGAACATTATTCGCAGGCGCAGCTTGCATGGCGGATGGTGATCGAGCTCGTGGCCGGTCTTGGGATCGGCTTTGGCATCGGATACGGATTGGATACCCTGTTTGGGACCATGCCGATTTTTCTGGTGCTGTTTTTATTCTTTGGCCTCGCGGCAGGTGTTCTCACCATGATGCGGTCAGCCAAGGAAGTGCAAAGAAAGCAGCTTGAAGCTGCAACAGAAGAGGATGACGCTCGTGGCGACTGAAACTGACGCACATTCCGAAGGTGGTCTGGCTTTCCATCCGTTGGACCAGTTCATTGTCGAACCTGTTTTTGGTGACGGCGCCGTGAGTTTTTATACCGTGACAAACGTGACCGTTTGGATGGGCATCGCATTGCTGGCCATCATCGGGGTTTTCGTCATGGGAAGCCGTGGACGTGCCATCGTGCCGACCCGCGTGCAGTCGATTGGCGAGCTGATCTACGGTTTTGTCTATAAGATGGTCGAAGATGTGACCGGCAAGGATGGGGTCAAATACTTCCCCTACATCATCACGCTGTTCCTTTTTGTGCTCTTCTCAAACTATTTGGCGCTGATACCGATGTCTTATAGCCCGACTTCGATGATCGCGGTCACGGCGATCTTAGGGTTTGGCGTGTTTACGGCGATCACGATTTTGGGCTTTGTCAAGCATGGCGCATCGTTTCTGGGCTTGTTCTGGATGGCAGACGCGCCACTGTTCCTGCGCCCAATCATCGCAGTGATCGAGGTGATTTCTTACTTTGTCCGCCCGGTCAGCCTGTCTATTCGTCTGGCTGGTAACATCGCCGCAGGCCACGTGGTTTTGAAGGTCTTTGCAGGCTTCGCCGCGCTAGCCGTGGTCAGCCCCTTTGCCATATTGGGGATCGTAGCCATCTATGGCCTTGAGATCCTTGTCTGCGGCATTCAGGCCTATGTTTTCACTATTCTGACGTGTGTCTATCTCAAAGACGCGCTTCACCCAGCACACTAACGACGGTGGGTGACATCACCCATCCAATATCTAACTTCCAATCGTAAGGAGAATTCTCATGGAAGGCGATCTCGCAAGCATCGGTGCCGGTCTGGCAGCAATCGGTTCAGGTTTGGCAGCACTTGGTGTTGGTAACGTAGCCGGCAACTATCTGGCAGGCGCATTGCGCAACCCATCTGCCGCAGCTGGCCAAACGGCCACATTGTTCATCGGCTTGGCATTCGCCGAAGCGCTGGGGATCTTCGCGTTCCTCGTCGCACTTCTGCTGATGTTCACCTAAAACGTAGCCCATATCCTTACGGCTGGCAGGCGCGCGTGTGCGGGCCTGCCGGTAAGTTTCAAAAGGTTATTCGGGGGCCATCATGGCAACAGAAACAACAGAGGCTGCAGGAGTTTGCGTTGATGCAGGGGGCTACGCCCTAGGCATGCCGCAGCTATGTGCAGACTGGATGCCAAACCAGATTTTCTGGCTTTTGGTTGCACTTGCAGCGATTTACTTCGTGATGTCGCGTATCGCATTGCCGCGTATCGGGGCCGTTCTTGCCGAACGCTCAGGCACAATCACCAATGATATTGCCGCGGCAGAAGATCTGAAAAACAAGGCAGCAGAAGCCGAGGCAGCCTATGACAAGGCGCTGGTTGATGCCCGTGCTGAGGCCGCCAAGATCGTCGCGGAAGCCAAGGCTGAAATTCAAGCTGAGCTTGATGCTGAGCTGCAAAAGGCTGATGCTGAGATTGCCGCCAAAGCTGCCGAAAGCGAAGCGGCAATTGTTGAAATTCGCGACGGTGCGGTGAAAAGCGTCACAGCCGTGGCCAAGGATACCGCCAAGGAATTGGTGGCAGCCATGGGCGGCTCTGCCGATGCGAAAACCATCACGGCTGCGGTGAACGCGCGGATGAAAGGGTAAGATCATGAGATTGACTTTTGCGACCCTCTTCGCCTTTGCTGCATCCCCCGCTTTGGCCGCTGGTGACAAGCCGTTCTTTTCACTAGCCAATACCGACTTTATCGTCTCAATCGCCTTTGTGATTTTTGTAGGCATTTTGCTGTATTTCAAAGTGCCCGGACTGATCGGCGGTATGCTGGACAAACGTGCCGAGAGCATCAAGTCCGATCTGAATGAAGCCAAAGCCCTGCGCGAAGAAGCCCAGTCCTTGCTCGCCTCCTATGAGCGCAAGCAGAAGGAAGTGCAGGAACAGGCTGACCGTATCGTTGCCTCTGCCAAGGAAGAGGCGACCAACGCAGCCGCATTGGCCAAGGACGATATCGCCAAGTCCATCACCCGCCGTCTTGCCGCTGCTGAAGAGCAAATCGCAAGCGCGCAGGCCGCTGCTATCAAGGACGTGCGTGATCAGGCCATATCAGTTGCGATTGGTGCAGCCAAAGACGTCATGGCCAAGCAGATGGATGCAAAATCTGCAGGTGCTTTGATCGACAGTTCGATCGCGACGGTTGCTGATAGATTGCACTAAGAGAACAATCCTTGAAGATTTCAAAAGCCCGGACGTGAAAATCGTCTGGGCTTTTTTGTTGACAGTTCGAGACCAGCTTGGAAGGCTGATCCCCGGGGCTGAGCAGGAGAAACAACATGCCCAGTCTACGACTGGGGCTGAGCACAACTGCGATCTATTTCGTCATTGTCGCGCTTGCCACTGTTTATAGCTTTACCCTAACTGTCCCGCCCCTCACCACTTTGGAGGTGCTCGACCGCTTGCTGCCTTTGCAGGTCATCTTGGTGGTCCTGATCGTCTTTGTTGTCACCCGCTACGCCAATTGGGCGACTGTAGGATTTGGTCCGATCAAATGGTCCGCTTTGCTGTGGCTTTCCCCGTCCATTCTGGCCATGGCGCTGATGATCCGTGACCTTTCGTTTGTGCTGACGCCTGATACTTTTGACCCAACGGCGGCGGTATGGATGTTGCTGATTGTCGCATTTCTGATCGGGTTCAGTGAAGAGGTGATGTTTCGCGGGATTTTGTTGCGTGGCGCAATGACAAAGATGTCGTTAGGGTCTGCGATGCTGCTGAGCGCGGTTCTGTTCGCTTTGATGCATGTGATCAGCGGGATTGTGATGCAGTCCTTTTGGCCAATGGTGCAGCAAACTGCGTTTGCCTTTTGCGTGGGCTTCTTTCTGGCGCCTATGGCGCTGAAACTTGGAAACCTATGGCCGATCATTCTGTGGCACGGTGTGTGGGATCTGTTAATATTTGCAAGCCAGATTGTCGGCGTGATGCATCCGACTGCCCTGTTCGCGATCCTGATACAGGCCGTGATTTGCGTTTGGATCTGGGCTGACCTCGCCCGAAAGGACATGCTTTAGCGGCGCATTTCGTGGTCGAACCGCTTTTGGGCATAGCCTTCGTTGCGCTCTGACTTTTGGTGACTGAACAGCGCTGTTTCCACGAAGTTCAGATGCGCCTCCACAGCCGCCCGGGCGGCATCGGCGTCCCGCTTCTGGAGCGCTAGGTTGATCTGCCGGTGTTGATCAAGGAGCGTATCCCGGGTGGTCCGCTGTCGGAACATAATCGTGCGGTTATAGAACACCCCTTCGCGTAGCAATTCATACATTGATCGCATCATATGCAGCATGATGATGTTATGGCTGGCCTCGATGATGGATAGGTGGAAATCGGCATCCAGATGGGCCTCGGTTGCGGGGTTCCGTTTTTTGTGGGCCGCTTCCATCTTTTGAAAGATCGTATCGATGACCTTCAAATCGGTGTCACTTCCTAGCTTGGCCGCGCGTTCGGCGGCCAGCCCCTCCATGTCGCGCCGAAAGCTGATATAGTCGAACACGGCGTCATCATGATTGGAAAAGAGATTGACCAGTGCCGGTGCAAAGGCAGAACCTAAAACGTCTGCGACATAGACGCCTGCACCCGCTTTCGAGGTCAGTAACCCGCGGTCTTGCAAATCGCCAAGTGCTTCACGCAATGAGGGGCGCGAGACATGCATTTTTTCGCTGAGCTCACGTTCTGAGGGCAGTCTTTCCCCTGGCCGCAAGATACCGCGCAGGATCAAGCCTTCGATTTGTCTGATCACACTGTGAGAGAGTTTTTCTTGTTGGACCGGTTCGAAGGGCATTGATGAAACCTTGTCTGATTGGTCAACTTATATGACCAACGCCCCGAGGCCTCAACAAAAAAAGGGCCGCATCGCTGCGGCCCCTTGGAATGATTTCCAAACGTGGATTTAGTTTGGTGTGATGATGATCTCAACCCGGCGGTTTGCCTGACGACCCGAGGCTGTCTGGTTGGACGCAACAGGTTGGTTTTCACCCGCACCAATGGACCGGATACGGCCTGAGGACACACCACCGCCGACCAGAACAGAAGATACCGCCTGCGCGCGACGCTGTGAAAGGTTCTGGTTGTAGGATGCATCGCCCGTGCTGTCTGTGTGGCCAATGACGTTCACTGTTGTGTCGGGGTAGTTGTTCAAAGAACTTGCCACGATCCGCAGTTCGCTTTGCGATCCGCCAGAGACGACTGCGCTGTCAGTTGCGAACAGCAGGTCCTGGCTCAAGACGACAACAAGGTTGGTGCCATTGTTCGATACGCCGATGTCGCTGCGCAGTTGACGGCGCAGTTCTTCTGCTTGGCGGTCGAGGCTGTTGCCGATACCAGCACCAACACCAGCACCCAGTGCGGCACCGATCAGGGCCGCTTGGTTGCGTTCACGGTTAGAGCCGTCGTTGTTTGCCAGCGCGCCAACGGCTGCACCACCCAAGGCGCCAATCAGCGCACCTTGCTGCGTGTTCTGGTTCGCGTTTGGACCTGTTGGATCACAAGCTGCCACAAAGGTCAGCGACGCTGCGGCCAGCACGAGAGGGAATTTCATAATAGTCATGGTCATGGTTCCATTTGATATGGGTGCGCAAATCGCGCGGTTGGATGGGGCAGCATATGCCTAATCTCGCCATGATATCCAATAACGATGTGAAGAATAGCAAGGTTTTGCTTACTTTAACTCACGCTTGCCTCTGCATCTGCCCGCGCGGATTCCCAAGCCAGCATGGCACGTTTGACCGGCAAGCCCCAATGATATCCCCCCAAAGCGCCTGATTTGCGCAGCGCCCGGTGGCATGGGATCAACCAACTGACTGGGTTCCGCCCGACGGCCGTTCCGACCGCGCGCACCGCCTTTGGATTCCCGATCGCGCTTGCGATTTCTGAGTAGGTCGTCACATGGCCTGATGGAATGGTCAGCAAAGCTTCCCATACTTTCAATTGGAACGGCGCGCCGATCATGTGCAGTTGGGTTTCACCTGTCATGCCCAATGCCGCGGTGGCCCAAGGTCGCAGAAAGGTAGGATCTTCGATGAAATTTGCCTTAGGCCAGCGCGATTTCAGATCTGCCATGGCCGGTTCAGGACCCGCCTCTGCCGCAAACGCAAGCCCACAGACGCCCCGCTCGGTGCCCATTACCAGGGCTGGCCCAAAGTGGCTTTCGAACCACCCCCAGAAAATCGTGAGCTCGGCACCATTGCGGGCGTAGTCGCCCGGGCTCATCGCTTCCCAACGCACGAACAGATCATGCAATCGTCCACTGCCTGACAGACCAACGGCATGGGCTGTCTCTAACGTCGTGAACCGTTCCTTGAGCAATGTCTTGGCGTGGTTCAGCGTCAGATATTGTTGATAGCGTTTCGGTGACACGCCGACCCAGGACGAAAACAGCCGCTGAAAATGGGCCGGGCTCATGTTCATGTCGGCGGCCAAGTCGGCCAGCGCAATTGGTGTCTCACCTGCGGCATCAATGGCTTCGATGGCGCGGCGCATGACTTGATAATGATATGTCTCTGTCTGTTCCATGGCTATCAAACTACGGGGAACCACAGCGTCATGCGACCCGGAAATTGCGCATCTGGCGCTTGCCCCAACCGGTCCGGCAAGGCATACCGGCCCAATGGCAAAACAGCTTGACTATCATACGATCCGCGAGATTTTCAGCCGCTTTCAGGCGGCAGAGGCTGAGCCCAAGGGTGAGCTGGAGCATGTGAATGTCTATACGCTGGTCGTGGCTGTCGCGCTATCGGCGCAAGCGACCGATGCGGGCGTGAACAAGGCGACGCGTGCACTGTTTAAGATTGCAGATACCCCACAAAAGATGCTTGATCTAGGTCTGGAAGGGGTGACGGATCATATCAAGACGATTGGCTTGTTTCGGCAAAAAGCCAAGAATGTCATGAAGATGAGCCAGATCTTGGTCGATGAGTACGGGGGTGAGGTACCGAATTCCCGCGCAGCCTTGCAATCATTGCCCGGCGTGGGCCGCAAAACGGCCAATGTGGTCTTGAACATGTGGTGGGGACAACCTGCGCAGGCGGTCGACACGCATATCTTTCGGTTCGGCAATCGTAGTGGCGTGGCCCCGGGCAAAGATGTGGACGCGGTTGAGCGCGCCATTGAGGACCACATTCCAGCCGACTATCAACTTCATGCTCATCATTGGATGATATTGCATGGGCGCTACACTTGTGTGGCGCGAAAACCAAAATGCGCGGCTTGTCTGATCCGCGATCTCTGTATGTTTGAGGAAAAGAATCTATGAACAGTTACGACGTGATTGGCATTGGCAACGCGATTGTCGATGTGATCAGCCATGGCGAGGATACGTTCCTTGATCATATGGGTATCGAAAAAGGCATCATGCAGTTGGTCGAACGGGACCGGGCGGAAGTGCTTTATGGGGCGATGAAAGACCGGGTGGAAACGCCGGGCGGATCTGTTGCCAACACAATCGCGGGTTTGGGTAGCTTGGGTCTTTCCACTGCCTTTATCGGCAAGGTGAAAGATGATGCCCTAGGTCGTTTTTATGCCAAAGGGATGGAGGACGCAGGCACTGCCTTTCCAAACCCTCCGGTCCCTGATGCTGAGGCTCCCACGTCTCGCTCCATGATCTTTGTTTCGCCGGACGGCGAGCGGTCAATGAATACATATCTCGGTGCGGGTGCTGATCTTGGGCAGGGTGATGTACCATCCGGCCTGTTTGAGGGCGGCAAGATCTTGTTTCTCGAAGGGTATCTGTTTGACAAACCGGAAGGTAAAACCGCTTTTTCCGAAGCCTCCCAGCAAATGCATGCAGCAGGTGGGAAGTCCGGAATTAGCCTGTCGGACCCATTCTGCGCTGACCGCCATCGCGTTGATTTTCAAAGATTGATTCGGGATGAGATGGATTTTGTGCTAGGCAATGCGGCAGAGTGGACCACACTCTATGAAACCGATGATCTGAATGCGGCGCTGGATCAGGCCGCGGCGGTTTGTGAAACGGTGGTTTGCACGTGTTCAGGTGATCCTGTGGTTCTGCGTAGAGGCGATGAGCGCGCTGATGTGCCCGTGCAAAAAGTCGTGCCCGTGGATGCGACCGGGGCAGGGGATCAGTTTGCAGCTGGGTTTCTCTATGGATTCGCAACTGGCCAATCCCTGCAAACCTGCGGCCGCATGGGGGTTATTGCTGCCGCCGAAGTGATTGGTCATGTCGGGCCCCGGCCAAAGGCGGACCTGAAGACGATGTTTGTTCAGGCCGGGCTTTTGTAGGGGAAATGGTCCGGATGGGATGTGCTTGACGCCCAGCAAAAAGGGCACGCGGACTGACAGAGGCTTGATCCTACAGAGAAACTTGACTGTGTGATGTATTTGGCACGGTTGTTGCGACGCGACGGAAAGTAATATTTCCCTCAAAATGAGTAAAAAATTTAGCGTAAATGGCAATTCGCCAACAATAAACCATCTTTCGGCAGAATTTTGTCTCATTGTCTCTCTAGATCGGACAAACAGACAGTTGAGTCGTGAACCAATTGGTCTAAGGTATCGCCGGAACTGTCTCCGGTCTTGCGCTTAGGACTAGAAACAAGAGTAGAACAATATGAGTTCAAAAGAGGAATGCTACATGTTTCGTTTATTCGGAAATGCCAATCGCTCTCTCAAGGCAGCATTTTGCGTATACGCTACTGCGCTAGGCATGCCTACTTTGGCGGGAGCGCAACAAGTTACCTTGGAAACAGTCGACGGTAACACCGTGACTGGTGAGTTGGTCGAGTTCCGTGACAACATCTACGTCATTGATTCGGTTCTTGGTCGGCTTAATGTGCGCGGCGATCAGGTCGAGTGTTTCGGCGACGCATGCCCAACCCTGGTCAGCGAGGCTGGTCCAGTCGTTTGGGACGTTTCCCTGTGGGGCGCGCGTCGTGCGTTTACAGAGCATTTGGAAAAGCTGGCCGAGCTTGTCGATCAAAAGACAAATGGCGAATTCGTCCTGAATTTGACTTATGGTGGCCTCGCGGCGCCTACCGAAAATCTAGAGGGTATTTCTACGGGCTCTTTCGAAATGGCTCAGTTCTGCGCAGGGTACCATCCTGAAAAAAACCCTTCGCTCAACGTGTTGGAGCTGCCTTTCTTGGGCGTAACAACCTTAGAGCAGGAAATTGCTGTTTCGCTGGCTATCTATGAACATCCGTTCACAATTGCTGACATGGCCCGCTGGAATGCGACTGTGTTGATGCCGACGCCATTGCCGCAGCAGAATATCATGGGCACCGGGCAGCCGCCAACGTCTCTGGCGGACTTCCGTGAAATGTCGATCCGCGCGACCGGCGGGATCGGGGATGCGGTCGCAGCTTTGGGTGCAACCCCTGTAAACATTCCGGCACCTGCCACAGCCGGGGCGATGTCATCTGGTGAAGTCCGTGCCGTTAGCTTTGCGCCACACGCCCATATGGCGTTTGGCACGGTTGATAGCGGTTCGTGGTGGACCACAAACCTGAACCCCGGCACTGTGAACTGCCCCGTTGTTGCAAACTCTGATGCGCTGGAAAGCCTCAGCCCGTTGCACCGCGAGGCACTGCTGTCGTCCGTTGACGAATCTGTTGAACACTTTGTTGACTACTACAACAACGTCGCACTTGCCGCTTGGAGCCCCGCGCTACAAGAAAACGGGATCATTGAGCTGACATTTGGCGATGAAATCCTGTCGACCATCAACAGTGCTGTTGCTGCACCTTCCGCTGCAACATGGATCGCGCAAAACACGCGTGAGGGCGTTCCTGCACAAGAACTGTATGCCTTGGTTATTCAGACCCTGGCCGGAAACTTCTAAAGGTTTCCTAGGCCGTTAGGTTTTTGCCGAAAGGCTGACAAGACGCACTTTCGCAAAGGCTTGGGATGAAAGTCCCGAGCCTTTGCTATTTTTCGCGGATCGCATATTTGGGATCGACGGCCTTCAGCCAAAGCGCGTCCAGCACGTCGATCGCGCTTTTATCAAAACGGCTTTCCTCTTGCCAGTATCGTCCAGACGGGACGAAGTAACCTAAACGGGCTTCCTCAGCCATTGCAGCATTGGCAGCGGCTTTGCCGAATGGGCTTGGTTGGACGCCTGTCACACTCTCGGGCGTTGCTCTTGGACAGAGCAAGCGGCTTGGGTTGTTTGAAAGGTTGACCACTGCGCAACCTCTCTGGGCGGCCATGACCATTAGCCGGGCTGACTTTGCCTCAAGCGAGCGAAGTGTCACATCAGCGCGTAGCGGATCGGCTATCCCGGTCCCATAAAAATGCGTCTCATGGGGCTGATCATAAACCATGTCGCATCCTAACATTGCGATAACGCGCGGTCGCAGATCGGCGAGGGCCCAATAGGCCGCCGTAAATGCCATCGTCCCGCCCGCATAAACAAATCCGCCAAGGGTATTCTGAAGCGGCACATAGTCATCTGCGGTGACCACCCGTTGATGGGGTGATATGTCCACGGGGCGACGTTCGGGCGCAAAATCTTCTGGGTGGATCACCACATCCCAATCGGGCCGCACAGACCAAGCATTATTGATCGCAACAATGCGGTCAAACGGAGCACGGGGCCATTGGCGGCACGTCACGACATTCGGGCCGCTACCAAGAATAAGAACAATCGACACTTTACTGATCCATTTACATGTTCGATCAGCGAGTTAGCGCGAAAATGAACCCTGTCGAGCCATTGCTTGTGTGCACGTTGAGCATATTGAACCTGAGATTTTACTGGCCCAGCTTTGCATGGACTTCATCAAGGTCAATTTCGCCTACTGGCATTTTATTACCTGGGTTTTCGAAGTCATATTTGAAGACCCGAAAGTCCTTTTTGTACATCTCATAGACGATGTGCATGGACAGATCATCGAAATAGTCTTCAACCGGGTGTGCGCGTTTCGGGCCATGCCCTTCGCTTTCGTTAAAGCGGGGAATGTCGGCCAAATTGATGGGATGCGGTGTTTCAATTCCGTTCAGCACATCCTGCATGCCATCATTGAACCTTTCGGTCCAAAAGATCTTGTCATAGCGCCCGCCGTTCACGATGAAGGTTGAGATATGTCCTGACATGGCGGACCAGTGAATGTCGGGCTCCATTGGACGGCGCCAGCGGATGGTGTCGCGGGCGAACAGCAAGAAGCGGCGAAAGCTCTTGATTTGATCGAATTCAAATCCATTGTCCGGGCTGCCGACTTCGATCCCGTATTTCTGGACCAAGAGCGGAACAAGGTTGCCACGGTAATATTTGCCATTGCGCTGGACGCCGCAAATCTTGTCGAAGAATGACGACAGGATGCGGGTGTAGGGATTGCGCACACATGTGAAAGCATAGCTCTTGTGGTTGCTGACGTTGGTCTTGATCAAGTCCTGACTGTCGTCTAGCGCCCATTTGTGGATGCCGGATTTGGCATCATGGATGTCCCCATCAAAGAATTCGCCATGATCTGAAAAATACATGATCTGACCGATGGTCGAACAGGCGCATTTGGGCACCACGCGGTAAACAACGCTTTCACTATTCGTCATCCAAGTCCCGGGGAAATTGGGCACGCACACTCTCCTTCGCTGCTGATGCAGCCTTTCCTCTTTCAAAGCAAAGAAACACTGTCACTTCAACGCCTGTTCGCGTTATGAAACGGATCAAGGAACTAAAAACGGAATAAACCCGCGAAAAATGGCAAGAATCGCCTTCATTCTCTTGTGTCACAAAAACCCGGACGCGATTATTCGTCAGGCTGCGCAGTTGACGGCGGCGGGTGATTGTCTTTCGGTGCATTTTGATGCGTCTTCGGACGCTGCCGATTATGCAATGCTTCAGGATGCTCTTGCGGATAATCCCAATGTGACCTTTGCCAAGAAGCGTGTGAAATGCGGGTGGGGCGAATGGAGCCTTGTTCAGGCGACCCTTCACGCGATTGAAGCGGCCGTAGACACGTTTCCGCATGCGAGCCATTTCTACATGGTCTCGGGCGATTGCATGCCGATCAAATCCGCGCGGTTTGCTCACCAATTCCTCGATCAGCACGACAGTGATTTTATCGAGAGTTTTGATTTCTTTGACAGCAATTGGATTAAGACGGGATTTCGCGAAGAACGGCTGGTGTACCGGCACTTCTTTAATGAACGCACGCAGAAGCGCAGGTTCTACACGGCTTTGGTACTACAACAAAAGCTGGGCCTGACGCGCAAAATTCCCGACGATCTGGAGATCATGATCGGCAGCCAGTGGTGGTGTCTGCGCCGCCGCACGGTTGAGGCGCTTTTGGCATTCATTCAGGAACGTCCCGATGTCATGCGGTTTTTCCGCCGCACTTGGATCCCTGATGAAACTTTTTTCCAGACCCTCGTTCGTCATCTGGTGCCTGGTCGCGAAATCGAATGCAGGACGCTCACGTTTTTGATGTTCACCGACTACGGGATGCCGTTGACGTTCTATAATGACCACTATGATCTCTTATTGGGGCAAGGCGCGTTCTTTGCTCGCAAGATCAGCGCTGAGGCGGCGGCGTTGCACGAAAGACTTGGCGCGCTTTACGTTAGCGACCAATTGGATTTTACGATCTCGGACGAAGGACGTAGATTGTTTCAGTTCCTGACGGGACGCGGCCGGATTGGCAGGCGCTTTGCGCCAAGGTTTTGGGAGCAGGAAACAACACTTGGTCGCAGCCGCGAATTGATGATCATCGCTTGCAAGAAATGGCATGTGGCAAAGCGGCTTGTCGCTTCGATCAGGGAACACACGGATGTGCCTGCAATCGAATATCTTTTTCATGAGCAAGACGCGCTGCTGCCTGATCTTGGCGGGATCGAGACCACACTGGAAAAACGCGCGCGCCATAAACGGGCGCTAATGCGCATGGTCTTTGAGCATTTCGGCAGTGACCGTTTGGTGATTTGCCTTGATACATCTAGTCTTGATCTGATGTCGGATTTCTTCACGGATCGGGCCAATGTGCGGCTTCTCGAGATCGAATGCGACTTTGATGATGCATATCTGATCGGTCATGCCCGCCGTGTGGGTTTGGCTGGCCCTCAGGCAGGTGATGCGACACTGGACCGCCTGTTGCCTACCATCCGCCATGACATGGTTTTTGAGCGCGATAGCATACGCGACGCCAAATTTCCAAATATGACCCGGATATCGCAAACCGGATCGCTTGATGCCAACGCACACGCGATTGCCCAGTTTCTAAGCGTGAACATGGATGTTGCCCTGCGTTTAGCGGAAACCCCCCACCTTTTTGTTGATTGAGGCCCACATGGAATACACTTACGACGACCAAAACATCTTTGCGAAAATTCTGCGCGGTGAAATTCCAAATGACACCGTATATGAGAGCGACTATGCGCTGGCCTTCAATGACATCAACCCGCAGGCCCCGGTCCACGTTCTTGTGATCCCCAAAGGGCCTTATGTTAGTCTTGACCACTTTGCGCAGCATGCGTCCGCCGGTGAGCAGGTAGGGTTTATGCAGGCTGTTGCCAAAGTGTGTGAGTTGACGGATATTGCAGACGGTTTCCGCGCCGTCTGCAACACGCGGGCGCATGGGGTGCAGGATGTGCCACATTATCACATGCATATCATTGGCGGGCGGCAGCTTGGGCGGATGCTCCAGGGTTGATCAAATTTCTAGAAATTTGATGCGGCTCAATCCGCTGATGTGAGTGATAGGAATACATCCTCCAGATCGGCTTGCTGTGTTTTCACATCGCGAATTGTAATCCCCGCATCCCGGACAAGCGTCAGGATTTCATCGGCCTGTGTGACCGTACTTTGATAGGTGAATGTCAGTGTTCCATCCGCGTGCTTTTGCCCTGCGATCGCCTGTGGCAGGGCGGGTAGCGGGGCATCTTGGGTGGGCGTGATGACCAGTGTTTTGCTGTCGAGCCGCCCCAGCAGATTGGCCGTGCTGTCGCGGATAATAACTTCGCCGTGGTTGATGATTGCAATCTCGTCGCACATTTCCTCAGCCTCTTCGAGGTAATGTGTGGTCAGGATGATCGTCATTCCCTCATCATTCAACCGGCGCACATTTTGCCACAGCATATTGCGTAGCTCGATATCGACGCCTGCGGTCGGTTCATCCAGCACCAGAATTTGCGGCGAATGCACCAAGGCTTTGCCCAGCAACAATCGCCGCCGCATCCCGCCTGAAAGCGAGCGCGCATAGGCGTCCGCCTTGTCCGTCAGCCCGATGAGGTCAAGAATTTCGGCGGTCTTGCGTTGCGATTTGGGCACCCCATAAAGCCCGGCTTGCACATCCAGCGATCCAGCGGGTGTAAAGAACGGGTCCAGATGGGGCTCTTGTGGCATGATCCCGATGGAAGCGCGCGATTGGCGCGGATTCTTGTCTTGATCAAACCCCCAAATTTTCACTGTGCCCGCCGATTTGGTGACCAGCCCTGCAAGGATATTGATCAAGGTTGACTTGCCCGCTCCATTTGGCCCGAGTAGCCCGAAAATCGATCCGCGCGGGATGTTCAGGTCAAGCCCTTTCAGCGCCTCTTTGGCGGGGCTGCGCCCGGTGGCCGCATAGGTCTTTTGCAGCCCCTGAATTTCGATGGCATTGTCTGTCATGCTGGTACTTCCCCCGGGGCTTGCCCTGCGCTATATCAACGATGATCTAAAGCGGACCTTGCTCCGCGGCAACCAGACAGGCAGCGTCATGACAACTCCCGCCCCAGAAACCCGAATTGTAGATGACTGGCGCGTGGCCTGTGATGGCGGCGAAGGCGCCTTGGGTCATCCCCGTGTATGGCTATCGATCCCGCGCGAGGTAGGTTACGTGGAATGCCCCTATTGCGATGCCAAACTGGTCCACAAGGACTATGAGGGCAAGGTCTAGCTCATCGGGATCGGCCCACTCATACAAGGCAGTCGCGCGCTGACGGCCCCATCGGGAGTAAGAAACTCCAGAACGCGGCTTCCTGACCAAATTTCGACCGGTTGCCCCAGTGAATCGCTGCCGCGCCCGATCACAGTACCTGTTTCATTATCCTGGGTGTAATAAATCACCCCAACCTCCAAACCATCCACACACGTCAGACGACCGACACCTGTCCCGGCCAGCCCGTCCGAAGACCAGGTCCCATCGCATTTGACCCCATTTGAAATAAGGCCTGTGACCGTTCCCGCGTCCCAGCCATGGGCTTGCCCATCGAAATGCAATCCTTGATCTCCGATACAGGCCAGCACCCGGACACAGTTGTCTTGGCTAAAGGGGATATTTTGACACTGCGCTGTTTCGGCGTTCAGTGGTGTTGCAAAGCAGATGATCACTGGAAGGATCAGGCGGAACATGGCAAAACTCCTTTTGAGCAATAGGGGATGGTGACATGACAGTGAACTTCGGCAAAGGCTGCCATCTGCATCTAATCGACGGATCGGCATTCATCTTTCGCGCCTATCATGCACTGCCCCCACTGACGCGCAAGTCTGATGGGTTGCCGGTCGGCGCCGTCAGCGGATTTGTGAATATGCTGCAGCGCTATGTCGAAGGGAACACCGGTCCGGATGCGCCCACCCATGTGGCGGTGATTTTTGATAAAGGCAGCCATACGTTTCGCAACGACATGTATGACCAATACAAAGCCAATCGCGAGGCCATGCCCGAGGATTTGCGCCCGCAAATCCCCCTGACCCGTGATGCCACCCGCGCATTCAACATCGCCTGCGAGGAAATCGAGGGTTTTGAAGCGGATGACATCATGGCCACGCTCGCCCATCAGGCGCGCGATGCGGGGGGGCGTGTGACGATCCTGTCCTCGGACAAGGACTTGATGCAATTGGTCGGTAACGGTGTCGAAATGCTCGATCCGATGAAGAACAAGCGAATTGATCATGACGGTGTGATTGAGAAATTTGGCGTGGGTCCCGACCGTGTCGTCGATGTGCAGGCGCTGGCCGGTGATAGTGTCGATAACGTTCCCGGTGCGCCGGGCATTGGGATCAAGACCGCCGCCTTGCTGATCAATGAATATGGCGACTTGGAAAGCCTGCTGGACCGCGCCGAAGAGATCAAGCAACCCAAACGCCGGCAGACCCTGATTGACCATCGCGCACAGATTGAGTTGTCTAAGAGGCTGGTCCAGCTGGATTGCGCGATGGATCTGCCGTTCACTTTGGACGATCTGGAGGTGCGCGATCCGATTGTTGATGACCTCATGGCCTTCTTGACGGAGATGGAATTCCGCACTGTCACCAAACGGATCGCCGATAAGCTGGGGGTTGAGGCGCCGGTTGTTGAAGCAGCGACCCCTGCGACAGATGTGGCCGCGCCCGAGGTGGTTGCCTTTGATCCCGAAAATTACGAATGCGTCAGCGATGAAGCCGCGTTGCAGGTTTGGATCGACCGGATCCGTGAGCGGGGCTATGTGGCCGTGGATACCGAAACCACCGGTTTGAACGAAATGATCGCGGATTTGGTGGGGATTTCGCTCTGCGTGAACCCTGGTGAGGCTTGCTACATCCCGCTGACCCATAAGGCTGCGGCGTCGGATGATCTGTTCGGATCAGACGATTTTGCCGAGGGCCAGATGGACTTTGATACCTGCTTGGCGATGCTTAAGCCCGTGCTGGAAGACCCGGCGATCCTGAAAATCGGCCAAAACATGAAGTATGACGCTAAGATATTCGTGCGTTACGGCATTGATGTGGCCCAGATCGACGACACGATGCTGATGTCCTATGCGATGAACGCTGGCCTGCATAACCATGGCATGGACGTGTTGTCTGAGCGTTATTTGGGGCACACGCCGATCCCCATCAAACCGCTTCTTGGAACTGGTAAATCTGCAATTACCTTTGACCGGGTTCCCGTTGCTGACGCGGTGCGCTACGCGGCAGAGGATGCGGATATCACCCTACGCCTGTGGCAACAGTTCAAACCGCAACTGCACGTCAAAAAGGTCACCACGGTCTATGAAACGTTGGAACGGCCCTTGGTGCCGGTGCTTTCGCAGATGGAGCGGCATGGGATCAAAGTGGACCGCGATACGCTGAGCCGGATGTCCAATGCCTTTGCCCAAAAGATGGCGGGGCTTGAAGCCGAAATTCAAGAGATGGCAGGGCGGCCATTCAATATCGGATCGCCCAAACAGCTGGGCGAAATTCTGTTTGATGAGATGGGATTGCCCGGCGGGAAAAAGGGTAAGACAGGGGCCTATGCCACCGGAGCTGATGTGCTTGAGGATCTGGCGACTGAGCATGAGATGCCCGCGAAAGTCTTGGATTGGCGACAACTTTCCAAGTTGAAATCGACCTATACAGATGCGCTGCAGGAACACATCAATGCCGAGACGGGCCGTGTCCATACGTCCTATTTGATTACGGGCGCGAACACGGGGCGGCTGGCCTCAAAAGAGCCGAACTTGCAGAACATTCCGATCCGGACCGAGGAAGGGCGGCGCATCCGCGAGGCCTTTGTTGCGGAGCCCGGCAAGGTCATTGTCGCATTGGATTACAGTCAGATCGAGCTGCGTATTCTGGCACATGTGGCGGGCATCGATGCATTGAAACAGGCGTTTCTGGATGGGATCGACATCCACGCGATGACCGCATCTGAGATGTTCGATGTGCCGTTGGATGAGATGACGTCAGACATTCGCAGACAGGCCAAGGCGATTAACTTTGGGGTGATTTATGGGATTTCGGGCTTCGGGCTGGCCCGGAACCTGCGCATTCCGCGTGGTGAAGCCCAAGGGTTTATTGACCGCTATTTTGAACGGTTCCCGGGCATCCGCAAATATATGGATGATACGGTCGCCTTTGCAAAAGAGCATAGCTACGTGCAAACGCTGTTTGGGCGGAAAATCAACACGCCTGAAATTAACGCCAAAGGCCCACATGCAGGCTTTGCCAAACGGGCCGCGATCAACGCGCCGATCCAAGGGACGGCTGCAGATGTGATCAGGCGCGCAATGATCCGCATGCCAGCGGCAATAGATGGCCTACCTGCTAAAATGTTACTTCAGGTGCATGACGAATTGTTGTTTGAAGTAGAAGAGGGCGCGACCGACGAACTTATTGAAACGGCGCGCGCAGTGATGGAAAATGCCAGCGATCCAGCTGTAAAACTGGATGTAAAACTGGCTGTAGACGCGGGCCGGGGGGCGAATTGGGCTGAGGCCCACTAAAACTCTAGAAGGGGAGTCGATGACGCGGGGTTTTACGAGTATTTTGGGAATTTTTCTCGCCGGGTCGGTTGCGGCCCAAGACATGCAATATTTGTCGACCGATGGGACGCTGTTTTCCTTTGAAGAAAACGAACACGGCGCGGTTTTGACATCGATAGAACCGCTCAACGGACCACTGATTGTTGATGAAACGGAAGCGATCCCGATTGACGTGGGGGACGCGCTGTATCTCGGTCGATCTTGCGACGCGTTTAGTCTCGAATTTGGGGATGGCAGCTGGAGTTGGACAAACGGTGGCTTCATCATCGATTTCCCCGGCCTCCGCGTCGCGTTTCCGGGGCAAGCCATCGATATTGTGCCAGACAATCGTTGCCGCATTTAAAGTGGACCCCCACAAAGCGGGGGCCCATCAATTGCTTTAGTTAACGGACTTTGCATCGACCAGATTGGCATCAGCCCTGCCACTGGAGGCGATTTCAATCCGGCGGGGTTTCAACGCCTCAGGTACTTCACGCACCAGATCGATGTTCAGCATGCCGTTTTCATGGGTCGCACCGGTCACTTTGACATGGTCCGCCAGCTGGAAACGTCGTTCAAACGCGCGGGTCGCGATACCGCGATGCAGATAGTTCCGCTCGGTTTTGTCTTCGGCCTTGCGGGCGGTGACAAGAAGCGCGCGATCTTTCATCTCGATAGACAGATCATTTTCCGAGAAGCCTGCAACGGCAATGGCAATGCGCCAAGCATCATCTGCTGTCTTTTCGATGTTGTAAGGGGGATAGGTATTCTGGCCGACGTCACTGGCTAGGGCGCGATCCATAAGATCAGCAATTTGGTCAAAGCCAACGGTGGCACGGTAGAGGGGTGTCAGATCAAAATTACGCATTTAGGTCATCCTTTATCAAGCGATAACAATTGTTTAGCCTTCCCGTAGGGGACAGGCAGTTTTTTCAGGACCCATGATTGGCGTCCCGATAATCGTTACTTGGGAAGGGTCAGTGCGGGTTTCAAGCCCCCGAAAGTGCGTTAATCGATACCCACGAACTTCGCGCCCGTATCATTGCGTTCACCGATGCTGATCAACCTCTGCGTGCCACCTGGTCGTGCCGGACCCATGGCCGCGAAATGTGTCAGAAGGGCAGACAAGGGTCCTTCAAGTGATGTGCCAAGCGAAACCTTGCGCCCATCCACCTGCGCCATAGCAGATACGACCGAGGCGATCCGCGTCTCGCCCTCATGCACGATAAACACAGGTGACCCGCTGGATCCATATTCCACGTCGCAGGTCATGACGATCACGCCGGTTTGCCGCCCCAAGACACTGCACACCTCTTGCAAACTGGGGGCTTCTTCGCGGCCGCGCCCGTATGAGACGACGCCAACCTCATCGCCGGTCAATGGGCGAGGGGCGATCAAATATGGTCTGATCCGGGTCGCCCGGATTGGCCGGTCGAGCTCTAACACTGCGATGTCCATTGCCACTTCGGACGGGCGGGTTGCATCGCCATTGTGTGTATAATTTGGATGGGCAATCGCCCGCGACACCGCGCGTGTCGCCGAGGCCCTCCCATCACGCAATCCAGCACGGAATTCGAAACGATCCGGATCAATTAGGCTGCCATCGCGGTCATAAAGGCAATGTGCGGCTGTCAGAATCAATCGGTCGCGGATCAGTGCGGCGGTGCAAAACCCTTTGCCGCTGATGTCGAGCCTGCCGACAGCTTCCCAGCCTTGGCTATCTTGCCGCGTTTGCAGTGTCACAAGATCGGATTCTTGTGCTTGTCCAGCGACCGCCATGGTGAGCATCAAAACAGTCGAAATCAGTAGTTGCCGCATGTAATGTACCGTCCTTGCAGAGCAAGATGAGCGAGAGTTACGGCAGCATTATGGCGTTATTTCAGGTTAGGAATAGCTGGCGTATGTTTTCCTTGCGTTGTTAATGCAGGCGGTTGCGGCCCGCCAGTAGCCCAGTCTAACAATTCAACGGTGTGGACAATCGGGACATCGGTTCCGCCACCGATTTGCATCATACATCCGATGTTGCCCGCGGCGATAATATCAGGTGTCAAAGCCTCAAGCGTCTGGACCTTGCGCGCCTTCAGTTGCTGGGAAATATCGGGCTGCATCAGGTTGTATGTTCCCGCAGACCCGCAGCACAGATGGCTGTCTGCCGGTTCAAGAACCGTGAACCCTGCCTTTTTCAACAGGTCTTTCGGAAAGGTCTTAATTTGTTGGCCATGCTGCAACGAGCAAGCGGCGTGATAGGCGACTTTGGTGCCTTTGTCGTCCCCTTCTGGCAGCTCCAATTTCATGAGAATTTCCGACACATCCATCGCAATGGAGGACACTTTTGCTGCGTCCTCAGCCAAGGGATCATTACGAAACATGTGCCCATAATCCTTCACTGTGGTGCCGCAGCCAGATGTGTTGATCACAATGGCGTCGAGCCCGCCGGTTTCAATCTCTTTCGCCCATGCTTTGATGTTCTTGGCCGCTGTCGCGTGGCTTTCGGTTTCTTTACCCATGTGGTGGGTCAATGCGCCGCAGCAGCCGGCGCCTTCGGCCACCACCACCTCGGCCCCCAAACGGGTCAGCAGCCGGATGGTTGCGTCATTGATATCGGTGTTCAGCGCCTTCTGCGCGCAACCAGTCATCAGCGCCACACGCATCTTTTTGTCCTTGGCCGGGAAGGTCTGCGGGTCGTCATTGCGGCTGACGGGCGGGATTGTCTTGGGGGCCATCTCCAGCATTGCTTTCAGCCGTGCATCAGGCATGAAACGCGCAAAGGGCCGTCCGATCTTGGCTCCAAGCAAAGCCACCCGAAACCGCATCGGATAGGGTAGAATGCGCGCCAGCATCCAGCGCAGCGCCCGGTCAGACCAAGGCCGGTCGTAGTTCTTCTCGATATAGGCCCGCGCGTGATCGACCAGATGCATATAATGGACGCCGGACGGGCAGGTTGTCATGCAAGCCAGGCAAGACAGGCAACGGTCGATATGTTTGACCGTCTTCTCATCCGGCTTGCGCTCGTTTTCGAGCATGTCCTTGATCAGATAAATCCGACCACGGGGGCTGTCCAATTCATCGCCTAGCACCTGATAGGTGGGGCAAGTGGCCGTGCAAAACCCGCAATGCACGCAGGACCGCAGGATTTCATTTGACCGCTTGATGCTTGGGTCTTTGAGTTGGTCTGGTGTGAATGTCGTTTGCATCAGGTCATCATCCCGGGGTTCAAAATGCCGCGTGGGTCGAATTTTGCACGCAGCCCTGCGGTGATCGCGGCCAGCGGTGCGGGTTCGGGTTGGAAGACAGGTGCGTTTGCCGTGCCGCGGATAAGCGTCGCATGTCCCGCAAAATCACCCAATTTGGCGCGCAAGTCACCACCATCGGTTAGCGCCCAGATTAACCCGCCGCCCCAGTCGTATTGCACGGCCCTGGCCCCCAATTTGGTAACCAAACCCGGTGCGTCTGAGGGTTTAACCGACAGTCGCCAGACGTCGCCGTCTTCGGCGGCAAAGCTGGTTACGTCTCGGATCGCGGCCCATGTGGCTTTAATGCTCTTGGCGTCAAATGTCGCAGCGACGGTGCCAAATTTGGCTAGATGCTTGGTCAGGGCATCGGCACGGTAGGTGACAGAGGCTTCAAATCCTTCAAGCCGGAACATCGTCTTGCCAGTCTGTGGATCATGCGCGACCCCGGTCACTTCGTAAGGCGAGGATAGCGCAGCGGACATGGCCGCGACAGCTGTTGCATCGTCAAGCCCGTCAAGCGTCAGCATGCCGTAGGCCGCGACATCCGGGAGCACTTTCAACGAGACTTCGGTCAGCACACCTAATGTGCCATATGCGCCAGACATCAGCTTCACCAGATCATAGCCTGTCACGTTCTTCATCACGCGCCCGCCATTCTTGATGATCGATCCGTTGCCATCGACCAGGCGAACGCCCAACATGAAATCTCGGCAGGCCCCAACGGAAATCCGGCGCGGACCAGAGACATTGGCTGCAACAACACCGCCGATTGTCGGCTTGCCTTTCGTGCCCAGCAAAGGGCGGTGGTCCATGGGTTCAAAGGCAAGGCGTTGATTTTCCTTCGCCAACGCCTCTTCGATATCGGCCACAGGCGTGCCTGCTTTTGCGACAATGGTCAGCGCGCCAGGCTCATACAAGGTGATACCTTTCATCTTTGCCGTGCTCAGCGGGGTACCGTCGCTTTGGCCAATGGGCCGCGTGCCACCGCCGGTGATCCGCAAAGGTTCCTTGGTGCTTGCGATTACTTCTGCAAGCTCTTCTTCGGTTTCGGGTGTCATATCAGGTCCTTAGGCCGCGCGCCGCGTTTCTGAGGTATCCAGCGGGAACACCTTGGCGGCATTCAGCAGCCATTTCGGATCAAACACGTCCTTGATCGCCATCTGCGCCTCAAGATCGGCGGGGTCATATTGCACATGCATCAGGTCACGCTTTTCGATGCCCACCCCGTGTTCGCCTGTCAGGCAACCGCCAACTTCGACGCAGAGTTTCAGAATCTCCGCACCGAATTCCTCGCATAGTTCCAGATCACCGGGTTTGTTCGCATCAAACAGGATCAGCGGGTGCATATTGCCGTCGCCTGCATGAAAGACATTACCCACGTCCAATCCGAATTCCTTGGACATTTCGCCAATCCGTTTCAGCACGAAGGGCAGAGAGGAGACAGGGATCGTCCCGTCCAGGCACATGTAATCGTTGATCTGCCCCATTGCGCCAAAGGCAGATTTACGACCCAACCAGATACGTCCCGCCTCATCCGCATCTTGCGCCTGACGTAGTTCGACCGGGTCATGGCTTGCCGCGATTTTCATAATCAGATCAAGTTGATAGTCGATTTCGGCCTCGGACCCTTCGACCTCAACGATCAATAACGCTTCGCACATTGGGTAACCCGCTTTGGCAAAGGCTTCGGTCGCCTCAATACAGGGGCGGTCCATGAATTCGATGGCCACGGGCAGAACGCCCGCTTTGATGATGTCGGTGACCACCTGACCTGCCACTTCCGAGCTGTCGTAGCCCATCAGCACAGGGCGCGCGCCCTCGGGCTTGTGCAGGATGCGCAGGGTGGCTTCGGTCACGACGCCCAACTGCCCTTCGGAGCCGCAGATCAGGCCAAGCAGGTCCAACCCGCCCGCGTCTAGGTAGGCGCCGCCAATCTCAACCACGGTGCCGTCCATCATGACCATGGTTACGCCCATCAGGTTATTGGTCGTCACCCCGTATTTCAGGCAATGCGCCCCGCCAGAGTTCATCGCGATATTGCCTGCAATGGCGCAGGCCAACTGGCTAGACGGGTCGGGTGCGTAGAAAAAACCATTGGTTTCAACGGCTCCGGTGACGGACAGGTTTGTGCGACCGGTTTGGACTTTGATGTAGCGGTCGTCGTAATTCGTCTCAATCACCTGGTTCATCTTGGCCACGCCAAGGATCACACTGTCTGCCGTTGGAAGTGCACCACCTGCGAGCGAGGTGCCTGAGCCGCGTGGAACGACGGGCACGTCCAACTCGTGACAGATCTTTAGGACCGCTGAGACCTCTGCGGTGGATGACGGCAGGACGGCGCATAAAGGTGGGCATTTATAGGCGGTTAAGGCGTCGCATTCGTAGGCCCGCGTTTCAGATGCATCCGAAATTACCGCCTCCGTCGGAAGCACCGCGCGGAGCCTTTCTACAATGTAATCTTTCCGGGATAAGACGGATTGGCTCGGGACCGGCATTTCCATTGGGCAGCTCCTGGCGATGATTATTGGTAAGGATATATTACCAATTTTACGATCTGGCAAGTGTGAACCCAACAGGTTACACAATCACCATGACTTTATTGGATTATTTCACTGTTTTGGTCCCAATCGATTGGGCCACGGCCGCGGCGACAGTGGTTGCCTGGCTTTTGATCGGCTGGATCATTGAGCATCCAACGGCCAAACGCCCCTCGGTCACGATCTTGATGTCGCAGCGGCGTCGCGACTGGATGAAGGTGTTTGTGGCACGCGATCCGCGCATTTTTGACAGCCAAATCATGACTAGCCTGCGACAAGGGACGGCTTTCTTTGCTTCGACATGTCTGTTGGCGATCGGTGGTGTGCTGGCATTGGTTGGTAACCCGGAACCTTTGAGCGATGTTGCTGCAGGCGTTTTGGAAGATGCCGTTCCTGTTTTTGTTTGGCAGCTAAAACTGGGGCTCGTGGCCCTGTTTCTGACAAATGCATTCCTGAAATTTGTCTGGGCCAACCGGATCTTTGGATATTGCGCTGTTCTGATGGCTTCGGTGCCAAATGATCCCGCCGATCCAATCGCTTATCCGCGGGCGGCCCAAGCGGGTGAGCTGAACATCAGGGCGGCTATCAACTTTAATCGGGGCTTGCGGGCGATGTATTTTGCGCTTGGCGCGCTGGCGTGGTTGTTTGGCCCGATTGCCTTGATGGTGTCCACGGTTATCGTGCTTTGGACGTTGTGGTCACGGGAATTTGCATCGATTCCACGCAGCATTCTGTTAAAGGAAGAGATATGAGATACGCATTTATCCTTGCATGCCTTGCGGGTCCGGCTTTGGCGGATTCCCCCGTAGTTGAGAACGTCACGATCAATGGCAATAGCGTCAGCGTGACCTTGTCCCATCCCGACACAGGCTGGGATGACTATGCCGATGGGTGGGAAGTTCTGGATGCAGATGGCAACCGTCTTGGTTATCGAGAGTTGCTGCATCCGCATGTGAACGAACAACCTTTCACCCGATCCCTATCCGGTGTGGATATCCCAGTGGACGCGACAGTCGTCTATATCCGTGCCCGCGATAATGTGGGTGGCTGGTCGGAAGAGTTGTACGAGGTGCAATTGGTCAAATGAGCTGACCGCACGGTCCGATCATCCAAAGCGAGCGACTGCATAAAGAACCCGTACAGACCGCGTACATAAGCTGTACGTACAAGTGGCATAGCCCATCAAATTGTGCGGTGCACCCTCATATTGTTGCCAAATTCGTTTTGCATTACGGTTCTATCTTTAGGATGGAGCCTAACCAAACCAATGACCGAGCCAACCCCAGACGAAGACTGCGTGTCAAAGAAGCCTTGGTCGGAGGTGCTGAGCCGGTCGTTGAAGCTGTTCACCTTCAACGCCGCGCGCGAGGGTGGTAAGTCTTTTGGCCGGGTGATCTTTTACATTATTCTTGGGATCATCGTCTTGATGGTGGCGACCTATATTATCGACAGCCTGACGGGGTGGTTCAGTAGTTGGTTTGACTTCTGGCCGTTCAACCGCGTTGAAGAGGTCGTGGTTGAGGAAGAGCCGCGGCGTTGGTGGCAGTTTGGGTCGGAGGCGCAGGAAGAGGTGGCGGTTCCGGTCGCGCCCGAAGGTGAGACGCGTTGGTATTGTAAGTGGAACCCCATTTGTTGACCGGGGGGAGTCGGGGCGAGCCCCGACCTACGGGTAGGCGCTGATGTGGCTTAGTCTACGGAGATTGTATTGGTTGGTGACGCGGAAGGTTGGGCTATCACAAGCCAGACTTTTGGGTGCTGCGGCTGCACTTGCGGTTCTGGTTCTACTGGGGCCATTTGACCCACTGTTAAAATCAGTCGGACTAAACGTTGTCAGTTTGTCTGTATTGGCATTCTTTACGGCTCTCTTCGGATTCAATATTAGTCGCAAGAATAACTTGACCGTGGAGCCATGGGTGGCCGTTCTGCTGTTGACGGTTCTTCTGATGTTTCTTGGCGGTATTCTGTTTGCGATATCTGATCGATGGGTTCAGCATATCGTTAGCTTGTATTGGGCACTGTGCGCAGTCCTTGCTTTGTTGTACAGCTTTGCCGGTGAAGATGCGCTGCGCAGAAGCGGTTTAGGATTTCAAAATTGGCAAACTGGTAAAGTGAATGCCGCGAGATGGCAGGCTCTTTTTTGTCTGGCGCAGTGCATTGCGAACGAGATATTGATGGATGTGCTGTCGCCACATGCGTGGGTCGTGTTTTTTGCTTTGGCGCCGGTTTGTTTTCAGTATCTTTATCACCTCACGGTTATCGCGACACATCCCTATGAAGATGACGACGGCGGATGAGGATGTCGGGGCTGGCTCCGGTCTACGGGTAATGGCTTTGTACCATACACTTCAGTTTACCTGTGAAAATACCGTCAGGATGCGGCGCCATGCGATGTTGCCTGCCAAAAGATCAGCGGCCAGCGGCATGACGAGCAATGCATTGTTGATCGAAAAGCGCCGCCAGAGTTTGCGGTCTATGGGCCAGGTGGGCATTGCCTCAATTTGCGCGTGTCGTTTGGCCAGCACGGCAAGCCCGCTTTCCATTTCCTCTTGAAGGGCGCTGTCGGTCCCTTCCAGAAAGGCTGTGCGTTGTGCTGAGTTTTCTTTAAGTTGCGCATCGATCATCTGCTGCCACTGCTGCTTTTGCTCAAGCATTGCACTATGGATCGAGACCATGGGCACGAAGACTGCCAGGATTTGCAGGACAATCGCCACGCATAACAAGCCCACGTAGGGGTAGTACCAATGTGCAAACTGCGGCCAGAGTGGCAGGATCACCAGCCAGATTGCGATGAATGCTGCCGGAAGCGTCGCAAAACTGGCTTGAAAGAAGTAGAAATCACCAACCGGTTTCATCCCGCCGGTCTGGTCCGCATGCCAGGGATCAAGATTGAGCGTCACGTCCCGCTCTGAGATGCGCCGCCCCAACTGTCCAAAATATGCCATTTCCCCAAGATACCCGCCGGCGACGAAGGCCAGTCCTATTTCAATGATGGCGAGCCCAAGTTGTTCGGGCCTAAAGTCGCGCCACAGCACAATGCCAAATCCGATGGCGATGGCTGTGGCACAGAGAACCGCCCCACGCAGGGCGAATGTCCTTGCGTCCTTGGTGAACTTCTCTTGTAGTTCTTCTTGGGACAGCCCTTCGGGCCGCAGAACCCCACGATCAAATAGTCGGTCGCAGCATTGATGAAACCTTGGTCTGACCCGATCTACGTTCGCCAGTGCGATCGCAAAGACAGCGAGGCCCGAGATCAACATCCAGTCCCATGCTTGGATATTGCCCCGATGTTCGAAATATTGTGCGCCCACAACAAGGATGATCCCGATCGCTGTACCCGTCACAACCTTTTTGTTGGCCGCTGGGCTAAGCGGCGTATAGGCGGCAAGTTTCGACAGAATAGTCGGGCTTGATGGATCAGCGGTCATAATGGACCTTTTGAAAATGCGATGACGACGAGGTTAGAGTGCCGCGCGTTTTCGATCAACTCTGCTGTAATGCGTAGTCTGCAATCACTGGATAATGGTCGGTGGGCCACTCTCCATCGAACTTTTCCCGCAAGACGACTGGATCGCCTGCGCGTGTTGCCCCGCCGCTGCTGCCGATATGGTCGATGGCCCCGAAGAGGTTGATCCCGCGGTTGAAGTGGTAGGTTGACCCTTGCACCGGTGCGAAATCCAGACCGGTTTCGGCCAAGATGTCATAGACCCGATCCCCCCGTCGCGCGTTCAGGTCGCCGATCACAAATACCGTTTCATCCGCATCCATCCAGGGCTTGATCCGCTCTGCGACCAGTTCTACCGACTTTATCCGGTTTGACCGGCTGGCGTAATCGGTGTGAATGTTTGCGACGCGGAATGTCTGGCCGCTTGTCTGGTCTCGGAACTGTGCCCATGAGGTGAACGCGGGGAACGATCCGTTAAAGGTCCGTGAGTAGATGACATCTGGCGTGTCTGAGAAAAAGAACCACCCTTGATCAAGCAGTTCCAATCGGTCCGATCGGTAAAGGATTGGTTGGGTTGAGGGAAACGCATCCGGATCACCTGTCGCTGCGGCGGCGTAGTCTGGATTGTTCGCCAGTAACCAATCCAGCGTCAGGTTGGTGCTGTTGTCCCCGCGTGCGAAGCTTTCCATTTCCTGAAAACCGATCACATCGGCATTGATGGTTTTGAACGCCAAGTCCAACGGACCCTTACGCCGATCCCAATCCCCGACGGACCAAGCCCCTGTCTGCTGGCGCAGGATGATGTAGTGCACGTTGTAGGTGGCAACCCTTAGCGTATCTGGTTGGGCGGTTGGTAACGCGGCTTTGCCCGAGTTTCGGATGGTCTGGCAGCCAATCATAGTCAGCAGAACGACCAGAACCAGGACGAAGGCTTTGACGAAGCTCAGAAACACTTGGCGCTACCGCCGCCCTTCGCGGAGCCATGCCCCGACCATCAGAAGCGATGCGAGCAAGAGGAATGCCCATGCGGGAAGGATCGGCGTGATCCGCACTTCGGCCGTTTGGAAGGCTCCGCGTGGTGTGATCCCGATCCAGCCGCGCCCGTTTGCGGGCCGTCCTTCGCGGACTGTCCGGATGCTGACATCCCCATCAGATATGGTTTTCGCGCCGCCCCCCGTGCCGGTCACGAGCGGTGACAGCACCTCGGCTGACGCGATGGTCTGTTCAAACTCGCGCGGTGCGGCGGGTCCTAACGCGATCACGCTGGTCTCAACCCCGTCGTCCAACCGATAGAGACCCATTTCGGGGGCCTCCCAGAGCGTTTCAAACCGTCCGGGTGAGACCTCTTCAAGGGTCAGTACGGTTTCTGTCCCGTCAGGGTGGGTCACGGTAACTTCGCCGGTTTCCAGCGCCAGCGTCCGCCGGATGATCCGCATGGTCTGGCCCGTGGGTTCGACCCAGAGCGCCTCTTCCTCAAGCTCGGGTTCTTTCATCATCCAATGGGCTAGCCTGCGCAACAGTTCAAGCTGAGGTCCGCCGCCTTCATATCCACGGTCCCAAAGCCAGGAATGGTCGGAAGCGATCAGCGACACCCGCCCGTCGCCGATCCGGTTGAGGATCAGCACGGGGCGGTCGTCAAGCCCGGACATGACGGTTGTTGCCTCAAGCGGGACAAGCACGTCGATCAGGCGGAACCAGCGGCCCCAGCCTGGGCCTTCGCCGTCCGTACCGGGCGACAATTGATCAAGCCCTTCGGTGACCGGGTGCCGCTGCCCTAATTCGGTGATTTGTGGGGTGAAGCCTTCTTCGAAGACCCGTGCGGTGGGCGCGCCGGGCAAGATGTCCCCCAAAGGCGACCGGTAGATACTGTCTGCGGACCCGTATTCAGGCCCCGATGAGATCAGCACTGCGCCGCCTTGTTCCACATAGGACCGGATGTTTTCAAGATAGCTGCTGGGCAGGATACCCCGCCGTCGATACCGGTCAAAGATGATCAGGTCAAAGTCGTTGATTTTCTCAAGGAACAACTCGCGGGTGGGGAAGGCGATCAGCGAAAGCTCGTTGACTGGCACCCCGTCTTGTTTTTCAGGTGGGCGCAGGATGGTGAAATGGACGAGGTCAACGGCTGAATCTGATTTCAGCAGGTTCCGCCATGTCCGTTCGCCCGGATGCGGCTCGCCCGAGACCAGCAGCACCCGCAGCCTGTCGCGTACTCCGTTTATTTGCACCACCGCACTGTTGTTCCGGTCGGTCAATTCACCTTCGGCAGCAGGGATTTCGAATTGTAGCACGTTCATGCCGCCGTGCGGCAGCTCAATGGGCAGTTCGATGTCTTGGCCGATCGGCACGGGCAGTGACACAGGGTCATCACCATCGATTGAAATTGTCAGCTGCACGCTCTGGGTCGCGGGGGCGGCCCCTTGGTCATCGATCCGCAAAGTCAACGTGACCTGTTCGCCTAGGATCGCGAAGGCGGGTGCGTTGGACACCACAAGCCGTCTGTCCCAATCGTCTGGTTGCCCGGTCAGCAGCAAGTGCATGGGCGCAGGTAGCCCCGGTGCGCGGTCGATATCATGGATACGTCCGTCGCTGACCAGAATGATCCCAGCGATCCGGCCTTGCGGTTCTTCGGCCAGTGCCTCGGACAGGGCGGTCATCAGGGCGCTGCCGATGTCGCCTTCACCGTCGCCAAGCGTGACCTGGCGCAGCTCGGCATTGGGTTGCCGCGCGACTTGCGCTTCGATATTGGCGATGGCAGCGGCGTTTTGGTCGGGCCGGTCGCTGATCCGTTGGCTGGCACTTTCGTCGACCACAAGCATGATGATATCGGTCAGGGGATCGCGGTCTTCTTGTTGCAGGGCCGGATTGGCGAGTGCGGCGAGAAGGCTGAGCCCCGCGAGGCCGCGGAGCCACCAGCCGGGTAACCTGCGCCAGAGGGCAAGCACCAAACCCACCGCCGCAAGTCCAGCGACGATATACAACGCGATCAGTGGGATCAGCGGATCAAGGATCAATGTGCCCGTCATTGGCCAAGCCGATCAAGCAGGTCAGGCACATGGACCTGATCAGATTTATAGTTGCCCGTCAGCACATGCATGATCACATTCACCCCAAAGCGTAGTGCAATTTCCCGTTGCCGTTCACCGGCCATTCCGCGTCCGACCGGGAACATCCGTTGCCCGCTGTCGTTCACAGCCCAGGCCCGCGCCCAATCGTTTCCGCCGATGATCACTGGTGTGACCCCGTCATTCAGGTTTCGGAAGGGCATTCCTTCAATTTGTTCTGCATCCAGTGAGGCCGCCTCAACCCAGACGTCGCGGCTGGCGTAGCGTCCGGGGAAGTCCTGCAGCAGATAAAATGTTCGGGTCAGAACGTGGTCCGTGGGGATTGGTTCAAGCGGTGGAATATCCAGTGACCTCGCAATGGATTGCAGCATCCGCCCTTCCGCTGAGCCTGATCCGAATTGTGCGGTGTCTGCGTCGCGGGTGTCGAACATAATCATCCCACCCGACCGCAGGTACCGGTTCAGCTTGCCGTAAGCCTCGCGGCTGGGCAGCGGTTGATCTGCTGTGATCGGCCAGTAGAGGAACGGGAAAAACGCTAATTCGTCGGTTTCAAGGTTCACCCCAAGCGGGTCTGCCGGTTCGATGGATGTCCGTCGGAACAGGGTTTCCGAAATCCCTGTCAGCCCTGCAGCCGCGATGTCATCGGTCTCGCGGTCGCCTGTCAGAATATGGCCCAGCACGACTTGGCTGGTGGCTAGAAGCGCGAAATCGTCACCTGGTTGTGCCTGTGCCTGAGCGTTGTCCGGCGCGGCCATGACGAGCACCAGCGCCAGTGCCGCCGCCACATCGGCCCGTGGTCCCCGCAACCGTCCGCCGACCGCCAGTGACGCGATGATATCGATCAGCATCAGGATCAATGCGCTGCTCAGCAGCCATCCTTTGAGATTGGTCTCACGTGCGACTGCCATCCCCTCGACCGCGATCCGTGCAGGCCAGGCGGCTGCGTTGAGTATGGTGTCCTGTCCAATCACATTGATCGCCAATTGTCTGTCATCCCCTGCATAAAGCCCCGGCGGCAGTGCCGGTCCTGGCGTTCCTGTTCCCAGAAGCGTCCCGTCCACTCCCGGCAAGTCGCTGCCATCCCTGAGCCGCCCGTAGGCGTCCAGGATTTTGTTGGGCAACCATGTCGTCCCGTCCAGTTCTGCCGCATCCGGTGTCGCGGGTCGTGTGGAGACCGCAAGCCGCTCTAGCATCTGCACGAAAAGTCCCGAGAGCGGCAGCGTTGACCATTCGGCGTTTGCGGTCACATGTACCAGCACCACCTGACCTTCGCCGCTGATTTTCCGCGTCACCAAGGGGGTCCCATCGGCCAGCTGTGCGATCACCCGCTCCGACAGAGTTGGATCGGGTTGCGCCATGACCTGGCTGGTGATTGTCACATCGTTCGGCACCGGCAGTCCAAAAAAGGGTGAGTTTTCGGTGAAAGGTGCAAGGGTTTTGGGTTCCCCCCAGCTCATAGCCCCCCCCACACTGCGCCCGCCGGATCGCAGCCGCACGGGCAAAAGCGGGTCTTCTTCGGTCCGCCCCAGATCAGATCCCGCCAGCCGTGGCCCGGCAAATCGTAGCAGCAAGCCCCCTTTGTTCACCCAGTCAGCGACGCCTTGGGCCTCGATATCCGTCAGGATCGCCACATCCGCCAGCACGATCACATCGGGGTTGGCCAGAAGGATGTCTTCCAGCGCGCCATCAATGATGTCGGCGGTGGGTTCCAGCGCCTCGCGCAGGTAGTAAAGCTGCGACAACAGTTCCAGCCCTTCGCGGTCGTCGCGCCCTGCGATCAGGGCGACCTCGCGCCGCTTCAGCGCATCATCGGTCAGGCTGACCGCACCGGCTGATCGCGTGCCTGTCACTTCGAACCGGGTGATCCGGTTGCGCAGCTCTGGCGGCAGGACCATGGCGGTTTCTGCGATCCGTTCGCCGGCGGCAAAGCTGAGTGGCACAGTGGCCAGCTGCCGTTCCACCCCGGCCGGATCAAGCCCGACCGCTGTGATGGTGGTGTCGAGCATGTTGCCCACAGGTGTCCGCGTTGCCGAGACCAGCACTTGCCCATCCTCAAAACGTGCAGGCCGCAGCCCGATTGTTTGCCGCGGTGCTTGGAAGACCGTCACAGGCCCGTGGGTTTCGAGTGCGCTCAGCAAGTCCTCACGCCCAGCGAAATCAAGTCCGTCTGAGACCCAAAAGGTCTCAAAATCACCAGTGATCTGGTTAAACCAATCGGCCGCATCTACCGGTTGCCATGGTTGCGGTGCCAGGTTTGCTAAGCGGTTTTGCCAATCCGTTGGTGCTGTGAATGTCAGTTCATCCGGGGGGAGGTCTGTCAGCGTGGTCACGGCGACCCGCCGGTTGTTCACTGCCGCTTCGGACAGCAGTGTTTCAACCCGATCGATTTTGGCTTGCCAGCTTGCCGCACCCGCCCATGTCCCATCAAGCACGATGACCAGATCGCCATCGCCGCCCTGGCTGTCCTGTGGGTTCAAGACGGGCCCAGCGAAACCGATGATGATTGCCGCAACAGCCAAAAGGCGGAGCAGCAGCAGCCACCAAGGTGTCCGGTCGGACTGGGTTTCGTCGTCGCTTAGCCCCAGAAGAAGCGCCACACCCGGAAAGCGCCGTTTGATCGGCGCTGGTGGGACCGCCCGCAGCAAGAGCCAAAGGATCGGCAGGGCGAGCAAGCCAAGCAAAAGCCAAGGGGCGGCAAAACCTAAAGGACCAATAGACCACATTATGTATGCGTCTCCTTTGATACGTCAGGCGGGACAAAATGGGTCATGCGTGCCGCTCCATCGCGCCATAAAGCCACAGGAGCGCGCTGGTCGCGCTTTCACCGGTGTGGTGTGTGCTATATTGCCAGCCGGTGGTGCGGGCCAAGTGCTGTAACCTGTCTTTGCGTTCCGCAAGACGGGTCAGATACCGCTCTTTCAGGTCGCCTGCCTTGAGCGTCTCATGTTCCAGCGCGCCCGTCATGGATTGGAAGATCGTGCGCCCGTCGAAGGGGAAGGCCTCTTCTTGCGGGTCCAGTATCTGTAGCAGCGTGCCCCGCACACCGCGGTCGGCAGCCCGTAGCAGCGCCTCTTCTACCGGTTTGATATCGCCCAGAAAATCGCTGACAAACAACGCACGCGAGTGCGGCAACATTCCTTGCGCTTCGGGCGCGCCATAATCCGTCGTGCCATCTTCATTGAGCAGTTGCGCCATGCGCATCAGCTGTGCTTCCCCCCGGCGCGGCGGGAGCCGCAGCCCGGTCAGGCCAACCCGTTCGCCGCCGCGGATCAGCAGGATTGCCATCGCAAGCGCCAATGTGCGTGCCCTGGCTGCTTTGGTGGGGTTGTCGTCTGATTGGAATGACATCGATGCTGCCTGATCGACCCAGAGGATGATCGATTGCGCAATCTGCCACTCTTTATCTTGCACGAAATTGCTGTCCGAACGGGCCGACCGCCGCCAGTCGATTGTGCGTGCCTCATCATGGGGCTGCGCGGGCCGGTATTGCCAGAATGTATCGCCGGTACCTGCTCGTCTGCGCCCGTGATCGCCCAAAAGAACAGCAGCGGCCAGATGCTCGGCCTCGGCCAGAAGCGCGGGCAGCGGCCCCGCAAGCGTTTCGGCTTGTGATCTGAGAGTGAGCGATGCGGTCATGCGGCGGCAGAGACCTGTGTGATCTGATCCGCGACTTGGTTGATAATGTCATGGATGCTTTCGCCCCGCGCACGGGCCGCAAAGGACAGCGCCATCCGGTGTTCCAGCACGGGGATGGCCATGGTCTTGATATCTTCGGCAGAGGGCGCAAGCCGCCCGTCAAGCAGTGCAGCTGCACGTACCGTGAGCATCAGCGCCTGGGCTGCACGTGGGCCGGGACCCCAACTGACGTTTTGTTTGATCACATCTGGGGCAGCCGCATCGTCGGGACGGCAGGCGCGCACCAGATCAAGGATCATCTCAACGATGTTCTCGCCCACGGGCATCCGCCGAAGCACGTTTTGCGCATCCAGCAGCTCTTGTGCTGTGAAGACGGCTGTGGATTCTGCTTCCTCGACACCGGTGGTGGCCAGCAGAATGCCTTTTTCGGTTTCGCGGTCCGGGTAGGGGACGTCGATCTGCACCAGGAACCGGTCAAGCTGCGCTTCGGGCAGCGGGTATGTGCCTTCCTGTTCAATCGGGTTTTGGGTGGCCAGCACGTGAAACGGCACCCCAAGGGCGCGGTGCTGCCCTGCGATGGTCACTTCTTTTTCCTGCATCGCTTGCAAAAGGGCTGATTGGGTCCGGGGCGAGGCCCGGTTGATCTCATCGGCCATCAGAAGCTGGCAAAAGATCGGCCCTTCGATAAAGCGGAAGTTCCGGGTGCCGTCAGCAGAGGTTTCTAACACTTCAGAGCCAAGGATATCGGCGGGCATCAGGTCAGGCGTGAACTGGATCCGGTTGCCGTTCAGCCCCATGACGGTGGAAAGCGTATCAACAAGCCGGGTTTTGCCAAGGCCGGGCAATCCGATCAGCACAGCGTGGCCTCCGCAGATCAACGCCGTCAGCGTCAGGTCCACCACGCGGGGCTGGCCGATGAAACGGGCCGAGATACTGGTACGGGCTTCGCCCAGTTTTGCGCCCAGGGTTTCGATGTGGGCGACAAGATCGGCATCGTTGGCCATGACATTTCTCCGGTTGAACTATATTACCAATGGTACAGATAATCCCATGAACCCCAATGGCAAAATTAATGACCACACAAAAGATTGTGAGACCATCGGCAGAAAGCCTCGCTTCCAGCGCCCGCGCCGCCCAAAAAGGCGGTTTGCCGCCGGTTCATCTGTGGAATCCGCCCCATTGCGGCCATATCGACATGCGGATCGCCCGGGACGGGACGTGGTTTTACATGGGCACGCCTATCGGTCGGCCTGAATTGGTGAAGCTGTTTTCAACGATTCTCCGCCGTGATGGCGATGACTATGTGCTTGTGACCCCGGTTGAGAAGGTCGGGATCACCGTGGATGACGCCCCCTTCGTCGCCGTTGATTTTAATCAGCGGCCCGATGATGGGCTGGAATTTGAGACCAACGTTGGCGACCTTACGACCGCCGGGCCCGATCATCCTATTCGCGTTGAGCGCGATCCAGAAACAGGCGAGCCGTCGCCCTATGTTTTGGTCCGCGCCAATCTTGAGGCGCTGATTGACCGCAAATCATTCTACCGCCTGGTTGAGATTGGGGAAGAGGCCGAACATGAGGGCGAGGTTTGGTTTGGTCTTCGGTCGCTGGGGCAGTTTTTCCCGATCATCCCGGCGGCAGAGTTGGTTTAACGTCTGCGACGCCTGCCGTTTTACAGTTGCTTAGTCTCGCGCGATGTCTTGTCGGGCGGGCGGCGCAGCCTGTCTGACGTTCATTATTTCCGACGGTATCACCCTGGAAGCCGCGCATTTTTTGCAAGGGCTATTCACTTTTTGTTGAATGGAAACAAGCAATTGGGGTCAAAAACCCCATTTCCCATGGTTTTTCTGCATAGCCGTTATGATGAATGCGCCGTGCATTGCGACTTCTGCGCATCGGTTGTGAAAATCGGCATTTTTTTCGCGTTGTCTTTGGCTGAGGCGGGGGCATATGCGCTGGCACCTATCATTGAGCAAGAAGGAAATGATGATGTTCAAATCAATCACAATGACCGCCGTTGCCGCACTGTTGGCCGGGCCCGCTTTCGCTGAAGGCGTGAGCTTTGCGCGTTTGAGCTACGACTATTCAAGCTATGATTCTGATGACTTTGATCAGGTTGACGCAGGGCTGCTGCATGGCGAAGTGGAATATGAAATTTCACAATTCCTGCTTACGGCAGAGATTCTGAATTTTTCTATTGATGGTGATAATGTTTCCACCACATATGGTGCTTCGGGAGCCTATGTCTTTTCACCTGAAGCATTGGCAGGTTTAGGGCTTTTTGCCACTGACCCCGATGAGGGCGATACGATCACTGGATTTGAGGCCTTTGGTCAGTATGAGACCGCTCAGTTTGGCGCTGCCATCAATCTGTCGCAAGGCGATTTGGACGAAGACAACCTTACAACGGTCTTGATCGGTGAAGCCTCGGTTATTCCAGCGGTTACGTTGGGCGCGTCGGCCACCACCCAATCTGAATTCGATGGGACGGACTACAAGTTGGTTGCGGAGTATGAAGACGGGCCAATCTTTGCCCGGGCAACAATCGACACCTTTAGCGAAGACGATGGGGGCCTGTTTGGCGTTCGCGGCACCTACGATATCGCGCCGCAAATCCGTGCCTCTGCAGCTTTTCAGACGCTCTATGGCGATGATTTCATTGATCTATCGGTCATCGCGATTGGTGGTGGTTACCAGTTTGTTGACGACCTATGGTTTGACGCAAGTTTTGGTGTGATCCAGAGTGATTCATTTGACGATGACATCTCAGTTATTCAGGCGTCACTGACCTATGAAACAGGTGCCCGTAAGCGACTGGATGCCCGGTTCTCCCAAGCTGCCCTTGACGACGTGCAAGCTGGGTTCGGGTTTGCCTTCTAAGGCTGCCTTGATGTTGTAAACCCATGCGAAGGCCCGTGCAATTTGTGCGGGCCTTTTGCTTTTGCTGCAAAGTCGTTCCTCTTACTGGCATCCCAGCACATACAAAGGCTTCTTATACCCGATTAATGTGCGCAAATTGATTGCATCAGGCCCGCTCTGCAGGGCAAAGTTGTCCCGAAGACCGAAGGACACCCCAATGCCAAAATATTGCGCCAATTTAACCTGGTTATTTACCGAACGCCCCCTCCTTGAACGTTTCGCCGCCGCAAAAGAGGCTGGCTTTGATGCCGTTGAGATTTTGTCCCCCTATGACGTCAACGCCCAGGACATCGTCAATGAACTGGCCCAGTATGAATTGAAGATGGCCCTGATCAATTGCCCACCACCCAATTACACCGGTGGCGATCAGGGTTTTGCCGCGATCCCAGGGGTGGAGGACCGCTTTCGCCGCGATTTCAAACGGTCCCTACGCTATGCCAAGACCCTCGGTGCCCAACATCTGCATGTCATGTCGGGTGTGGCTGAGGGGCCGGATGCCCGTGAGGTTTTGATTGACAACCTGCGCTGGGCTACCGCCGAGGCCCCCAAGCAAAGCCTGACGATTGAGCCGATCAACCCCGATACGATGCCCGGCTATTTCATGAATGATTTTGAGCTGGCCCGAGACATCATTGATGCCGTCAATGCCCCCAATCTGCGCCTGCAGTTTGATGCCTTTCATGCGGCCAAGATCACCGGTGATGTCATGACCTGTTGGTCTGCCTGCCGCGACCTGACGGTGCATGTCCAAGTGGCGCAGGCCCCTGACCGGAATGAACCCGGTCCGGGCGTGATTGATTTCCCCACGTTTTTTGCTGCACTGGATGCAGATGGATACGCTGGCTGGGTCTCGGGCGAATATAAGCCCAAGGCGGACACGGCAGATGGTTTGGATTGGATCGCCCCGGCATGACCGATGGCCTGATCATTCGCGCCGCCCAAGCGGATGATCTGTCAGACCTCATCGGCCTTTATGCGCATCTGATCGTGGATGAACCACCCTGTCCGCCTGATCGCGCCCGTGCGCAATTTGATCGCTTGATTGCAATGGAAGGTAGTACGATTCTCTTGTGTCATCTTAGCACACAACTGGTTGCATCTTGTGTCTTGGTCATCGTCCCAAACCTGACCCGTGGTGGTGCATCTTTTGCACTGATCGAAAATGTCGTCACTCACGCTGATTTTCGCGGTCGCGGATTTGGCACGGGGGTCTTGGATGCCGCCACCGCATTGGCCCAAGGGGAGGGCTGTTACAAGATCATGCTGATGACCGGGTCAAAACGCCCATCGACATTGGCGTTTTATGAAGCTGCTGGTTTCGCCCGGACCAAGACCGCATTTGAAAAACGTTTTCTGCCGCCCCGGAAAGACTAATTTTGGTTCCTGAAAACATGCTGACATAACGCTGTCAGTAGGGGTATGATTAAAGATGTGCATCAACCGAAACCAAGGAGATGACACATGACACAGAAGCCCACAGTTGTTTGGACCGAAATTCCCGTTCGTGATCTGGACAAGGCGCAGGCCTTTTACGAAACTGTCTTTGGGTTCAACATGGCCCGCGACACCAGTGGCCCCAATGATATGGTGAATTTTGATGCCGCCATGAGCGGGATTGGCGGCCATCTGTATCCTGGTGAGCCAGCCAGCGGGAATGGTCCGACTTTGCACCTTGCCGTTCCTGACAATCTGGAGGCTACGATTGAACGCTGCACCAAGGCGGGTGGCACAGTGGTCAGCCCTGCGATCACCATTCCGCCGGGTCGTTTTGCCTATGCCACGGACCCTGATGGGAATTCGCTTGGCCTGTTTGAGGCCGCATAAATGCGCCGCGCCGACCGCCTGTTCCAGATATTGCAGTATCTGCGTGGCGGTCGGCTGACCACAGCGGCCCAATTGGCCGAAAAACTTGAGGTCACACCGCGCACGATCTACCGTGATGTGGCCCATTTGATTGGTTCTGGCGTGCCGATTGAGGGCGAGGCGGGTGTTGGTTATCTGATGCGCGATGGTTATGATCTGCCGCCCTTGATGTTCACCCATGATGAGATCGTTGCACTGGTGTCCGGTGCGCGTCTTTTACAAAGCTGGGGTGGCACCAAGATGGCCGCCGCAGCACAAGAGGCCTTGATCAAGATAGATGCCGTGTTGCCCGAGGATGCCCGCAGGCAGGTCGGGCAAGTCCAGTTGCATGCGATGGAAACGCCTTGGCATCAGGGCCATTGGCGCGATTATCTGGATCGGTTTGAGACCGCGTCGCAGGATCATATCCGCCTCCAGATGACTTATGCAGATGAGGCTGGCCGCGAGACGGCGCGCATCGTGCGTCCTTTGGGCGTTTGGTTTTGGGGCAAGGTCTGGACTGCCGTGTGTTGGTGTGAGCTACGCGAGGGTTTCCGTATGTTTCGCTTGGACCGGATTGTTGCCTTGGCCGAACTTGATCCCTTCCGTCCGGTGAATGGCCAGAGTTTGCGCGATTTTTACGAGAGCGGATCCTACAAGTCGTAAGTGCACGGAAATGTGGCTGGCGTGTCGGGCTGCCCGCGTTATTGTTTCTGCGACAGCAAAAGAGAGCCTCCATGCCGCAGTTTCACCGCAGAACTTTTCTCGCAACCGCAGGTGCCGCCTTGGCAACGCCAATTGTCGCGCAAGCCGATCCATGGGCCGTGGTTGCCGACCAAGCCCGCGCACTCCCTCAATGCCATGCGGTGATGATCCGGCAGGCGGGAAATTTGGTGGTGTCAGAGGTCATCCGGGGGCCGTCGTTGTCCCGTGCAGTACCGATCAAATCCGTGTCCAAATCCATTGTGGCCGCTTTGACCGGGGCGGCTTTGGATCGCGGGGAAATTGCCACATTGGACGCGACTTTGGGTGACATCGCCCCGGGTTTGATCCCTGCGCGGGCTGATCCGCGTGTGGCTGGAATTACTGTGGAAAACCTCGTGACGATGCAGGCCGGGCTGGAACGGACCTCGGGGGCGAATTATGGTGGCTGGGTGAGCAGTTCTAATTGGGTGTCTAACGCCTTGTCCCGCCCGTTTGTGACAGAGCCAGGTAACCAGATGCTGTATTCGACGGGGTCGTTTCATGTCTTGGGCGCGGTTTTGAGCGAAGTATCGGGCCGGTCGCTGCTTGAACTTGCGCGCACCCGGTTGGGTCAACCTTTGGGGATTGAGGTGCCTGCTTGGACCCGTGATCCGCAGGGGCGCTATCTGGGGGGCAATGAGATGGCGCTAACCTTGGACGGGATGGTCCGTTTCGGTGAGATGTACCGCTTGGGCGGGCAGATTGGCGACGCGCAGGTGCTGAGTGCAGATTGGGTGGCGCGGTCCTTTGAAGTGCGCACCCGGTCGCCGTTTTCTGGGCTAAACTATGGATATGGTTGGTTTTTGGGTCAGGTGGATGGCGTTCGTTATGCTTTGGCCCGTGGCTATGGCGGGCAGATTATTGTGATCGTGCCGGAGTTGCAGATGACAATGGCGCTGACGTCTGATCCGACGCAGCCTGCGCGGTCGGGCGGCTATTTTGGCGATCTGATGCGGTTGATTGAGCAGGCTGTGGTGCCGGTGGCGCAGGCGGAAATTGGATGAGTTAGAGTTTTTTGGAGGTAGTTGGCTGCTTCGCGGGACAAAGTGTTACATGGCGATACTTACATGAAGGTCCGGTTTTTGAACTATGCCGGGTTTGTAAGTAGGTTAGACTGTAGCAGGTTACATCACCGACAGTTCAACACGGAAAGATTCCATGCACAGCTTTTACATCTATATTTTCGCGCTCGCACTAAGCTTTTCTGCTGTATCCTCGCCTACAATAGCCGAAGAATTCGCCATCGGAGACTGCAATGCAGCATCTGTCGAAACCGGACCGACTTATATGTCCGGCCCTGATTGTCTGATTTCATGGGTGGACAACAATCAACTTCAAACTGTGATCTGGAGCCAAGTTACGGAGGACTTCGAAGAAGCATCGCTTCATCAGGATGGGGTCACGTCTTCAGTGTTAACGTCTAGTTATTGGCCACAATTGGTGGATGTTGATCAGGACGGCTGGCTTGATATGGTCACCTTCACTCTGGTCGGCGCGCGAAACGGTCCGTTCGATATCTTTTTCTACGATCCGGCGATCAATCAATTCAACCATGCCGGACCCGTGTATGGTCATACGCTGGAACGTGACATATTGGGATATTTTGTGGTAACAGCCCGCAGCGGCCCCGGTTGGGTTCACCAATTTTACACAGTGGCCGACCGTGAATTGACCTTCTTGTTTGACGTGGAACCCACTGGACTAGGCCAATCAGGTGGGCAATTTGGCGAAAACTGCGATGTTACTGTTGGCTACCAGCAATCACTTCAAATCGATGATATCTTATCGTCCAATCAAATTCCCGATGGTGAGGCATTCTTTGCCCAATATTGCGATACAAGATCAAGCAGCGATCGAGAGACACGCGCTGAACCCTTGCAGGAGGATCGTGCGTCTACGGATCGTGTCCCTGATGGAACAATTTTTTACTGTGTCCTAGAAGGCAGCACCAAAGCGGTGACCATTGAGTATGCGCCACATGCAATGTTCTACTCCTATGGCCCGTTGGGCGGCGAAGCTGAATTGGAAATAGGTGGAGATCATAACTTGATTCAACTTCGCCCTCGGGTCGCTGACGATGGACCCCATTCCGGCGATATCACGTTCCCGAATGGTGCTTATGAATACATTGTATATAAGAACGGCGAACTGTCAGCCGAAGGTGATACAAGCGCTTCGAAGGATGCCTTCAACGGTGGTCTTGTTGTGTACAAAGATGGTGATAGAACAGCGCCCATATTTGAACGCTCTTGCATTCCGGAACGTTCATATGACGGCCTTTTCTCGTCGCCAGATTTCCAATAACGGGCATTCGCTGCTTCGCAGATTTCCGGTAATCTGGGCTCCATGCAGACATTGGCATTTTGCATGCAGATGGGCAGACGCTGGTTTTACCCGCCGAGCTTTGTCCGCATCGCCTGGTAAACTACGGCTGTGGCGACGTTGGCCAGGTTTAACGACCGCACACGCGTATCAAGCATGGGTAAGTGAAACACCCGGTCGTCCATCCCATCAAGGATCGTTTTGGGCAGCCCGGCAGATTCGCAGCCGAACACCAGATATGCGTCAGGATGATAGTCGGGGGCGTAGAGGCTTTGTGCGCCGTGTTCTTCGAAGAAATAGAGCCGGTCGCGTGGGGGGTGTCGCGCGTCGATAAAGCTTTGCCAGTTGTCATATTCGGTCAGATTGACGTGTTTCCAATAGTCGGTTCCTGCCCGCCGCACTGCCTTTTCGTCAAGCGAAAACCCGTAGGGTTTGATCAGGATAAGTTCTAGGTTCAGTGCGACGCAGGTCCGTCCGATGGCCCCTGTATTATAAGGGATTTCGGGGGTGACGAGTACCATTTTCAAACAGGGGGCAGACATCAAATATGCAGGCTTTCTGGGGCTTAGGCGCGGGACCCTTGTCAATAGTGACGTAGTGGTCGTGGGTTTCACCCACCCTACGGTGCTTGCAGGGTGGGTGGAACCGCTTGTTTAGCGCGACAGGCTTTGCGCGAGCCGCATCAGTTGCACCGCCTCGGTCCGATAGCCGAAGGCGTCTTCGCCTCGGTTGGCGTTGGCCAGTGCAATCGCTTCGTCATAGCCCCAGTCGCCAAGGTATTGCGGGTTCCGCAGCAACTGCCCGAACCCCGCGATGGCTGCAGCGAAATTCGCCTCGGTTCCAGGGATGCTACTGCCGATGATGGGCGTTTCGATCAACTGGCTGACGTCTTCGCCCGGCGCTTTATATCGCAGTTTCAGGAACCCAAGTTCGTCCGACGTCGCGGCCGCGGTGCTTTCGCCGTACCGCAGTGGATCGCTCAGTTGCGCGGGGCTGCCAATGGGGGTGATCTCGTAGATCGCCGTCACGGAATGCCCCGCGCCAAGTTCACCTGCGTCCACCGCATCGTTGTTGAAGTCTTCGCGTGCCAGTGCCCGCGTCTCATAGCCGATCAGCCGGTATTCGGCCACTTGGGCCGGGTTGAATTCGACCTGCACTTTTACGTCACCCGCGATGGGGAAAAGCGCGCCGGAAAGTTGGTCAACCAACACTTTTTGTGCCTCGGACAACGTGTCGATATAGGCCGCTGTCCCGTTTCCGTTTTGCGCCAGTGCTTGCATGGTTGCATCGTCAAGGTTGCCCCGCCCAAAGCCCAGAACGGACAGATAGGTCCCGGTGTCCCGCTTGTCGGCGATGAAATCCTTCAGCGCGTCGGGGTTGTTGATTCCAACGTTAAAATCGCCGTCCGTCGCTAGGATCACGCGGCTGACTTCGCCATCCGTTTGCATGGTGTCGGCCACGGCATAGGCCTGTTCCAGCCCGCCTTGCCCGTTCGTGGACCCGCCTGCGCCCAGTGACTGGATCGCGTTCAGGATTGTTGTCCGCTCGGAGGCGGCGGTGGGCGCCAGCACTTGCCCGGCGCTGCCTGCGTATTCGACGATGGCCACTTCATCTTCGGGGCGCAATTGATCGAGCATCAGCCGGAAGGATTGTTTCAGCAGCGGCAGTTTGGTCGGGTCATCCATGGACCCAGATGTGTCGATCAGGAACACCAGGTTCAGTGGTGGCCGGTCGTCCAATGCGGGCATCTGCCCTTGCAGGGCGATATGCACCAGCTGCGTGTCGGCGTTCCATGGGGTTTGGAACGTGCTGACGGTTGGCCGGAAGGGGGCTTCGCCCGCGTCGGGGGCTGCGTAGTCGTAGGGGAAGTAGTTAATCAGTTCTTCGATCCGGATCGCGTCTGCCCGGGGCAATTGCCCGCGTGAGAGTGAGGACCGCAGGACGGAATAGGCTGCTGTGTCCACGTCGATGGAGAAGGTGGAGACGGGGGTTTCGGAGGTGATTTGCAACGGGTTACTGTCTGCATTCGCGAAGGTTTCGGTGTTGCGGGCGGGGGCAGGAGGTGCGACCTCTGACAAAGCAACTCGACCGGCCCCATCGAAGGATCCCGTGCTTGCAATGCCCAACTGTGGCTCGGTTTGCGTGCGCAATGGGGGTGTTGGGGGCGGTGGCGCCGGAGGGACTTCGGCCTCGGCGAATGCCCCCAGAACATCATCAGCTGTGTCGCGTTGATCGGTTGCCTTGGGTACTTCACTGCGTGTTTGGGGGCGCAGGCTGGTCGCCGGATTGATTGCAAAGGGGTCCAAAGGCGGACTTGCGGGGGCAGTTTCCTCTGCAACCATGGCTTCGGGCGTTGCCGCCATTGCCTCTGACACAACCTCATCAATGGTGCGGTCACGCAGTTCGGGCGCAGGCTCGGTCATCTCTGGCGGTGCAACCAATGCGAGGTCTTGCTCAGGAACGATCAGCGGTTCTTGCAAGACTTCGCCCACAGGTTCGCTCAAAGGGTCCTGCGTCAGCATATCCGCTGTCACATCGCCTTCCGACAGGGGTTCGTTTTCGATCCGGGGTTCGGTGATTGTCCCGTCAAATTCAGTCATTGTGATTTGCGGTGGTGTCGATGGCCCGCGCAGTACGTCCTGCATTTGCGGCAAAAACAGAATGCCACAGGCGACAAGCGCTGTAGTGGTCCCAAGTGCGGCCTTTGATGTCATCATGTTCAGCATGGTCTTTACTCCTGTCAGCAGGCCCTTTGGCCCAGTTACAGGGGTAGGACGCGGTGCTACCCGCGATCCTTGGAGGTCGTTGAAATTTTTCTGCGCCAATGCCAGATTTTCCGCCCGCCGTGCCGCATCGGGCCGGGGCGTTGCATCATCCATCATTGCTTTGAGGTCGTCGAAATCGGTCATGCTACGTCCTCCTTTTCCTTGATTGCGCGGAGCGCTTTTTTCGCCTCGGATACCCGCCAGCTGATTGTGCCCTCGGTGACCCCCAGAACCTCGGCGGCCTGGGCGTGGGTCATATCGTCCAGCACAAGGGCCAGCGTGTCCCGCAAGTCATCGTTCAGTTGGTTCATCGCGGCGGTCAGCCAGTCCAGTTGTTCGTTCGTATCTTGGATGGCTGCGGTTCGGTTGGTTTCCCAATCCCCCCAGCCATCGGTGGCCTTGGTATAGGTCGCCCGCTTGCGCCGCCGGTCGTGTGCTGCGTTGACCGCCACCCGGTAAAGCCATGTCGTGACCTTGGCTCGTCTTTGATAGCTGGCAAGTTTCGCGGGCAAGGTGGCGCAGATGTCTTGGCATAGATCCTCGGCTTCCGTCCGCGCGCCCGTCAACCGAAAGCAGAACGCGAACAGCCGGTCGTAGTGCCTGTCAAGCAGGCTCGCGAAAGCCGCCCCGTCACCGTGGGCCGCTGCTGTCGCAAGGTCTTCGTCGCTTGTTGTCATACGCATCACAATTGGTTGGACGCGGGTCAATCGTCAATCCTTGGTGTGGCTTCACATTTTTTCAGTTGGCTGAATGTTCAGCAGGGGCACTGACCCTAGCCGCTTTGGGAGCCCACAACTGCGATTGTTGTTCAGACGCTGACGGATGTCTGGAAAGTCGAGATTGAGGTCATTGCCGCGGCCTAGCTTGCAACGTCATAACGCTTGCAAACCTTCCCCGCGGGCGTCCGGTAGGTTCGGAATCCCATGGCCTCATAATAGCCCAACCCTTCCGCGTTATCGGCCCCGATGGTGGCGTCGATTTTTCGCAAGCCCGCCGCTTTCGCCGCGGCCAAGGTTTTGGTAAAAAGCGCCTTGCCTACGCCGCGTCGTGCCGCATTGGGGTTCACGTGGGTGCCGATGATCCCCCAGCCGGGTTCGACCCCGAATTCATTCCCTTCTATCGCAAAGCCAAGCCATTGGAAGCCAAGCACCATACCATCGTCTTCGGCCAAGGCGCATTGAATTTTCTCTGCGCCGTTGATGTAGTGGTCCAGGACGAATTTTTCATCGCTTGGGCGTGTCCGCTTGCCCATCTCTGTCAGCCGCATCAGAAACGCGCTCATTTGTGGGACATCGTCGGCGGTGGCGTCACGGGTGATCATGGTTGCCTCTTTTGCATGGGGTGAGATCATCGGTCATGATTTGCACTTTGGCCCGAGAAAGCCAACCGTGTCATATCGGATAGGTGACCTTATGCGCTTCCCAGTCCGCAGGCGGTTCCAATTTGCGCGAGAGGTGTTCAATCACCGCATCCGGGACTGCGTCGGGTCGATCCCGATTTTGACGTCGCAATTGGTCTGGGCTGACTTCAAGGTAGATGATTTCGATCCTGGCTCCGTAATCCCGCAGTAAGCGCAGCACCTTTGACCGGTTCAGCCGTGTCACATTGGTTGCGTTCCAGACGAAATCTGTGCCCGCCCGCAAGTATGCACGCGCCCGTTCATGTGCGGCTTGGATGACCTGGCCCTGGTTGTCTGTCGCGGTGACCCCTAATTCGTCCCGGATCAGATCGAGACTAAGGACAGGTTGGTCTGGTCTGTGTTTTCTTATCCAAGTGTCTTTGCCTACGCCGGGTAGCCCGGACATCACTGTCACGGTGCAGCGAAAGTCTTCGTGCGCTGCATAATGTGGGTCACGGTCGTCGACGTCGAAGAAAGCGACGCGGCTCTCGTCGTTGGCGAAGGCAAAGGGCTGGTGCAGGCAATGCGCGTCTTGGAAGGTCATTGCCGCAAGGTGGACACTTTCCAGAATGGCCTGTTGGTCTGCGCAAATGCGCCCCAGCGCATCCGCCTTGGCATGCAGGCACAGGTGCTCTGGTCTGCACCGCCATGATGTTTCAATGGCCAGCCTTGTTGGGTCGGGCCGTTCGATCAGCCAGAACGGCAGTTGGTGATGGGCGATGATCCCGCAGATGGCTTCCCGCCACGTAAAGGGCGAGCCTGCTTGCCAAAGCAACTGCCGTGCAATGAATGCCCCAATCCGCGAATGCCCACGCGATGAAATCCGCCCGTCGTCTTCGTGTTTCGTCACGGCGGGCTTGCCAATGTCGTGCAGAACTGCCGCCCAAAAGACCGCAGTTCGGTCATTGGGCGGCAGCGATTGCCAATCCCGATCAGCGACCAGTGCTTCGACCACCAAGCGTGTGTGCGTTCCCACATCGCCTTCGGCGTGATGGATTTTGTCTTGTGGGCAGTCATCCAGTGCGGGTAATTCCGGCCAAAGTGTCCAGATCGCCGCCCAATCGACCCGCCAGAGCGGGCCGGTTGGGACCAATGCCAACAGATGTGCGTGGTTAACGGCTTGTTTACGCATCATAAGCCCCTGCAATGCCCAATACTGGTGCGAAGATATCGATCCCATCCGCTAAGGCGTTCGGCAAGATGGGGCGGTCGTGCCAGTGTCCATCGGCTGCTTCGATGGCCTGCAGGAAGTCCGCCCGAACGAATTTGAACCGGTCTTGCACGCAATCCGCGTCTTCCTGTTTCAGGTAGAGGCCCTCGGCCAGATCACTGTCTTCGGTCTGTTGATCCACCATGTCGGGGCGACTGCCAGATCGCCCTGCGGCCGCCGCCAATGCATCCCGCCAATTGCTGGATTTGTACTGGGAGGGCTGGACCATGCCGCCCAGGTGATCGACCGAGGTCACTTCGCCTTCATGCACGACAGGCACAGGCATCACGGGCAGCCCCGTCAACAATGACCTGCGCGCGCCGGTGCTGAGGAAACGCCCGGTGTCACGATCGAGCACGTCAAACTCCATAAAATAATGGGGCAGACGATCGTAGAAGACCGTATGCTTGGCATACATCCATTCCCCATACATGACGAAACGGTGCCCAAGCACGGGATGCAGGACATGTGCATGGGCGGCGGCCCAGGTCTTGAACAGTGCAAAATGGCGTTCACGTCCGCCACCTGTCAGGTAATGGCCACGGCTTTGCAAAAGCAGCCCTCCGTCCGCGTCAAAAGACACGGCGGAATTGGCCCCGTCGAGCTTTTCCTCGACGATAATATGCTGCCCCTTGAGGTCTTTGATCGGTTTGTCATCCGCCATGTCGCCCACTTGAAGGCGCGAACCTTCAATGTGCCGCGTCCGCGGGTATTTGTAGATTTTCATAACTGTCTCATGATGTATCGAGTGGTCGCACAAAACGACCCGGCCAGAGTGGTCAGGTTGTTGGTTGAGATATGTGCGCTGCGATTACATCGGACTTCCGTGGGGTTCAGGGTTGAGACAAGGTGGTCCGGATAGAGCTTCGGGACGGCGCAATCAAGCCTTCCCAATTGCACGCGCGACCCGTGCCGCATTCTTGCAACGGGTCTTGCCCCTAGACGCTCGTGCAGATGTATTTCATTTTCTTTCGCAGATGGAGAAAGCTTGATGGATGCTGCCGATTGCTCTTTAGGTATCTGATACTTATGGTGTTTTTCATCGTATCTTGTGCGGCCACGCTCTTTACACCTTTCTGGCTTGTCCCAATAGTGGGGGGAAAATGTCCCAATAATAGGCGTCTTTCATGTCGCAGTTTAGCCCACTTAGCGGCAAAGCCAACTATATTAAGCGCCGTGAAAAGAGCTTCTTCTATCGTCGGGCGATACCACCTGAGTTTCGATGGATGTTTGGTGGCAAATCCGAGTGGAATATCAAGCTTGAGGGGGCAACGGATGCTGCTCGTCGTGCTGAAGCCGCCGCACTTGCCCATCATCATAACAAAGCACTGATGTACAAAGTTCTGGATGACATCACGATCACCGAAACAGGTGATCTTGCATTGCGGATCGACTGGGCACCAATGGCTTCTAAACCCTTCAAGTTTCGTCGGGACGGTCAGGTGGTGGAAACGCTTAAGATCGCGATATCAGATGATCCTGACTATCTCAGACAGGCTGAGAAGGATGGATATTTCGGAATGCGACGGGAAGAAGGGTTTGCGCAGGTAGGGTTGGCACAAATCAATCAAGCTCTGCCAACGTCTGATGGTATTGAGTTGGAGTTGAACGAACTCAAGGTTGCAAACTTTACGCGACAGATTGACGAAATGGCCCCAGCTAGTGGTGACACCCTACGGTCAATCCTTCCAAAGATGCACAGACAGAATCGTCCTTGTGACACAACCAAAGCAGGTCACGTTCGCGCTGTTGAAGAGTTCATTGCTTTGCATGGTGACTTGCAACTGGTTGATATCACCAAACGACATCTGACCGAGTACGTCGAGCATCTGTGTGGTTTGTGCTTCAGAGGTCAGCCCATGGCCCCCACAACGATCCAACAGCGTTTGGATAAAATGTCGGCCATTCTTGAGTTTGCAACCTGTGTCGATGCCGTGGAGTACAATGTTGCCAAGTCAGTGAAGGCACCAAAGGACACACGTCCTATGGGTGACCAGACCTATAAGCCATTCACCAAGGCAGAAATCCGTAAGTTGATCGATGTGGCAACTCAGACTTGGACAGAACGAAAGTACCAGGCGCATCGCACACGGGTGTCACGTATGACGGATTCGATTACGGCATTGCACATGCTGATTTGGACTGGGGCAAGACCTGAAGAGATTTGTCAGCTTAGGTTGGATGACGTTGATCTGGAACGTCGTGGTATCATTGTCACCAATGAAAGCGATGATCTGGGAGTGCGAGGGCGGATTTTGAAGAACGAAGAATCAGTGCGTGGTGTCCCGATCCACTATCGACTTCTTCCGCGTCTGTCAGAGCATATCGAATACATCAGATCGATGAGCAACTCGGGTCTACTATTTCCGTCGTTTGAGCCTGGCACAGAGAAGGGAAGATACGCCAGCACCATCGGCATGGACTGGAGCGATCACTTCCGTGAGCATGTATCAACCGACCCACAGAAGGTGCTGTACAGCCTTCGTCATAGCTGGGCAGGTGCATCGAAGGATGCAGGAATGACCGAAACCATGCGAAATGCCATCATGGGTCATAAGTCAGACTCCAAATCGTCGTCGGCGAAACGGTACACGCATCATTTTGATGACCTGCACAACCAGTTGCTATGGGTGGACAAGATGGATTGTATCAGCGGGTGAAGGTCGGGCCGCGTTTGTAACATCAAGTATCAGAACGGTATGTTGGTTGCGGGAGTGCGTCACTACCGAAAGCGAATAGTGTTTGTATTAGACTTATAGTTAATCACATTGTTGCCAAGTTGTGGTGTTGATAGTCAGGCATTCACCGCAGTTTGTTGAGACCAATTGATATGCAGATCGAAATTACATTGTTGGCGAATGCAGATGCGAACTACTCTGCCCATGATCTCGGCTTTCTGCTGCATAAGCACCCAGATCATGTGCACACCAAGAAGACATCTGCGGGTGATGCGACGATTTTCTATCCCGAGGTATCAGACGGACGCACGACTGCGGTATTGCATCTCGAAGTTGATCCAATTGGGTTGGTTCGCGGCAAGAACCAGCAGTCCGATGGGTTGCTTGCCCAGTACGTGAATGACCGACCCTATGTGGCGAACTCATTCTTGTCGGTGGCAATGGGACGGTCGTTTGCACAGACAATGGCTGGTAAATCCAAGGACCGTCAGGAACTGGCCGACCAACCTTTGGATTTTGAAATCCGCATCTTGCCCGTAGCACTAGCTGGGGATCAGGACTTGCTGTTGGCGTTGTTCGAACCTCTCGGGTATACCATCCAGTCTCCCGAAGAAGTTGAAGGTCAGATGGTGATTGACCTTCGGCTCTCGGCCAAACTGCGGCTGGCTGAAATACTGAACCACCTACATGTGCTGATTCCCGTGATGGACAACTTCAAGCATTACTTCGTGGCACAAGAAGAGATCGACAAGTTACTGACCAAAGGCGAAGGCTGGTTAGCAGATCACCCTGCGAAAGAACTGATCACACGTCGGGCTTTGAAGCATCGTCGTTCGTTGGCGAACATGGCATTGGCTCGGCTAGAGGAGACGACGGTCGCCGATGAAGAAGATGAGACGCCAAAGCTGAAGCCAGAAGAACAACTGGAAAAGCCGCTACGGCTGCATGACATCCGTCTGGATACGGTTGCTGATGTGATGCGGCAGCAGAACGTGAAATCGGTTCTCGACCTTGGTTGTGGTGAGGGGAAACTGATCGCACGAATGATCAAAGAACGCGGTATTGATCGGATCGTCGGTGTCGATCCATCTGTACGGACCTTAGAAGCCGCGCATCGGAAGCTGCGTCTTCATCAAGCTGGTGATGCAATGTCGGAACGTGTGGCATTGCAGATGGGCAGCTTGACCTATGGTGACCGTCGATGGAAAGGGTTCGATGCAGCGACGCTTGTCGAGGTCATCGAACATATTGAACCACACAGGTTGTCAGCCTTGGTGATGTCGCTTTTCGCTGATGCCCGACCCAACATAGTCGTGATGACGACGCCGAACCGCGAATACAACGTCCTGTTTGAGACGATGAAGGAAAACCAACTGCGGCACCCTGACCATCGCTTTGAGTGGACACGGGCCGAGTTCGAGGGCTGGGCCAATGAGGTTGCCGCAGAACATGGGTACACCACTGCGTTTGCGCCTCTTGGTCCTGTTGATGAAACGCATGGCGGCCCATCACAGATGGCCATCTTTATGTTGGGAGAGGCATCATGACGCTTCCAGCCTTTGTTCCCAGCATCTCGCCCGAGATCGAAAGCGTGATCCAATCCAAGCTGACCGCGTTAGAGGCGGAACACGATGTACGGGTTCTGTTTGCCATTGAGAGTGGCAGCCGTGCGTGGGGATTTCCCTCACCCGACAGCGACTATGATGTGCGTTTCATCTATGCACATCACCCAGATTGGTACCTGAGCATCGAGCCGGGTCGCGATGTCATCGAATTGCCCATCGAGGGTGACTGGGACATCAACGGCTGGGATATTCGCAAGGCTCTTGGCTTGTTGATTAAACCCAACCCTGTGATGTTGGAATGGCTGTCCAGCCCGATCCGTTACAGGTGGGACTATGATGTGTGCGCACAGCTAACTGAGTTTGCGGCTAAGACGACCTACGGGGAATCGTGCCTCCACCACTATCGGAACCTTGCCCAGAAGCAGTGGGACAAGCACGTTGGTGATAGCCAAGAGGTAAGTTTCAAAAAGTATTTCTATATCCTGAGACCCGCTTTGGCGATCTCATGGATCAGGCAGATACCTGATACACCGCCGCCAATGAACTTGCATGATCTGGTCGCAGGCCAGGAGCTTTCGTCCCACCTCATCAGCCATATCGACGAGTTGCTGGTTCTGAAGAGCCAAGCCAAGGAGATCGGTCGTGGTCAGCGCATCGCGATGATCGACGACTTCATCCAAGATCAGATGGCTTGGGCAACAGTGGTGGCGAAGAAGGAAGAGCGGCCTGATCTAATGGTTGAAGGCAATGAACTGCTACGCAGTATTGTGTCGGCGGCCATTGATGCTTGAAGCTCTGGACGAAATAGATTGGTCACGTCTTACCTATGCTTATGGCCCTGCCCTTGATGTACCTGATCTCATCCGTGCAGTTGCTCACGGAAGCAAGGCGGACGCCGAAAAGGCTTGGTACGAGCTTTATGGAAACCTTTGGCACCAAGGCACGGTCTACGCGGCGACAAGCCACGCAGTTCCCTTCTTCATTGAACTGGTTAGTGACCAAAAGCGGGTCGATGCAGCGATCATCTTGCAGTACTTGCAAGACCTCAACGAAGGAACCTCCTACTTGGATGTTCACGGAGAAGGTCAAACGCTCTTCGGTAAGAAACTATCCGACGAGGAGTTGAGACAAATGGAACTCGAACTGGTTTGGGTACGTGAAACACGAGACGCAGTTCATCAGGGTTTGCCAGTTTATCAGAGCCTTAAAGGTAGCACTGATCCTGAAGTAGTCGAAGCTGCCACCAGTCTTGTTGAGAGCCTGTCTAATGACTGACCATGCAAACATCACCATTCCCGACTTCGCCCTTGTTGTCCTGATCGGCTCCACTGGCTCTGGCAAGTCCAGCTTTGCAGCTAAGCATTTCTTAGGAACTGAGATCGTCTCCTCGGACAATTGTCGTGCTTTGGTGTCCGACGATGAAACCGATCTGGCGGCCACGGGCGATGCATTTGATTTGTTGAACTACACCGCCTCTATCCGTCTGAAACGGCGATTGCTCACTGTGATCGACGCGACATCGGTGAAACGCGAGGATCGAGCCAAGCTGGTGCAGCTTGCACGTAAGTATCACGCTCTGCCAGTTGCACTGGTGCTGGATATCGATCCCAAGATTTGCCATGAACGCAATCAGCAGCGTCCAAACCGTGACTTTGGTGAACATGTCACCCGCAACCACGCCAAGGCCCTACGTCGGGGGCTGCGTGGCTTGCAGAAGGAAGGCTTCCGCAACGTCCACATCATGAAGTCCCCAGAAGAAGTGGACGCCCTTCAGATCGAACGTCAGCCGCTGTGGACGGACAACCGCGAGGATCATGGCCCGTTCGATATCATTGGCGACATCCACGGGTGTTTTGACGAACTGACCGAACTTCTGGGCAACCTCGGCTACCAGATCGATCCGTATGAAGATGGATCAGAAGACCTGATCCGAGCCAGACACCCTGAAGGTCGTATTGCGTTCTTCGTCGGCGACATCACGGATCGTGGTCCCAAAAACCTAGATGCGCTGCGGTTGGTGATGGGGATGTGTGACGAAGGCTCTGGTCGGTGCGTCATCGGCAACCATGACTTCAAACTGAACAAGTGGTTGAAGGGCAAGTCTGTTACTCAAACTCATGGACTCGATCTAACAGTGGCCGAGCTTGAGCAGACCTCTGATGCTTTCCGCAAACGGGCCAGCGACTTTATCTGGGACTTGCGGTCCCACGCTTGGCTTGCCGATGGTAAGCTGGTCATCGCACATGCTGGGTTGAAGGAAGAGATGCACGGACGCGGGTCTGGCCATGTCCGCAACTTCACCATGTTCGGGGAAACGACTGGCGAGGTCGATGAGTTCGGTCTTCCTGTACGCCTTGAATGGGCCAGAGATTACCGTGGTAAGGCCGATGTTATCTTTGGTCACACGCCCATGGCTGATGCAGAATGGCTGAACCATACGATGTGCATCGACACTGGCTGCGTCTTTGGCGGCAAGCTGACTGCGCTACGTTGGCCTGAACGGGAAACCGTAACAGTGGCAGCAAAACAGCAGTACGCAATCCCCGCCAAACCTCTTGATGCGGGCCATTCTTTGACCGCACAGCAAGACCACGACAAGCTTTTGTACTTCGATGACTATGCGACGAAGATGCGGATCGAGACGCGGTTCAAATCAACGATCCAAGTCCCAGAAGAGAACAGCCTCGCCGCCCTTGAGGTGATGAGCCGCTTTGCGGTTGATCCACGTTGGTTGATCTACCTTCCACCAACCATGGCAGCGTGCCCCACAGCGTCTGAGGGGCCGTTCCTGGAGCGGCCAGAGCAGGCCATGGACCACTATGCTGGTCGTGGTGTGACCAATCTTGTGGTCGAAGAGAAGCACATGGGGTCACGAGCTTTACTTGTCGTCGCCAAAAGTGCGGCGGCTGCTCAGGTGCGCTTTGGCGTCGAAGATGGCAAAGCGGGCGTCATCTTCACACGAACAGGGCGACCATTCTTCAAGGATGAGGCGTCAGAGGCTGCTGTGATTGCCCGTGTTGCAACCGCGATGCAGTCTTCTGGTCTTTGGGATGAGTTGGGAACTGACTGGGTGCTGTTAGACGCAGAACTGATGCCGTGGTCTGCCAAGGCTCAGGACCTGCTGAAACGCCAATACTACCCGACAGTTGCTGCTGCTGAACGCTCCGCCGCCGCATTGATCGAAGCGTTGACAGGTAAAGGCGACGCAGATGACTTGTCCGATCTGAAGGCCAAAGCCGAGATCAAGCTGTCGAACGCACGACTGATGGGTAAGACCATCGATGGGTATTGCTGGCAGGCTGATACCATCGATGAATATCGGATTGCACCGTTCCACATTCTGGCAAGTGAAGGCCATGTTCACTCAGACAGACCCCACACCTGGCACATGGAGACGATCTCGAAACTGGCTGACGGTGACCCGATCATTCAAGCAACGGGCTGGAAGCGGATTGATCTCAATGATCCCGCACAAAGGGAAGCGGTTGTTGAATGGTGGCTCGACCACACATCCAAGGGCGGCGAAGGGCTGGTGTTCAAGCCAACCGACTTCTTGGTGCGAGGTGAAAAAGGAATGATCCAACCTGCGATGAAGGTACGTGGCCGGGATTACCTGCGGATCATCTACGGTCCTGACTATGACCTTCCCGAGAACATCGAACGGCTGCGGCAACGCGGTCTGGGACGGAAGTTCTCACTGGCGGAACGAGAGTTCAAACTGGGCTTTGAAGGTCTGCATCGGTTTGTCGAGGGGATGCCGCTGTCTAAGGTGCACGAATGCGCATTGGCAGTGCTGGCGTTGGAAAGTGAGCCAGTCGATCCACGGCTCTGAGGGCGTCGTTGTGGTCTGGCGGGCCACAGTGCTTTCGGTGGTTGCGGGAGTTCGCTCACACCGAAAGCGAATAAAGGCTATCTTGTTGGTCTGACGACAGGGTTTGGATTGCTTTGTGCAGGTTTGATCTTTGCGGCGGCGTTAACAGCTAAGCGACCTTCGTCATCAAAGACACCACATCGAACACCCCGTAAAAATTATGAATGATCGTTATTGAGAGGTCCGTTCCCGCAGGCGCAATGAGTTTATAAGAATATACAACTTCATCTTGTTTGTCCGCTTCCCAATCCGAAACCGCCCACGAGTGTTCATCGGTGAGTTTAGTCATTCCAGACATCAAACAATCCAAGAACCGCTCATGTTCTTCGTCACTTGACATGAAGCTCAAGAACTCATGGTGAATGCGGTGCGTAGTCGTATTCAGAGGCACTCCATATTTGTAGAAGATGATTGCATGGCATATGCCATCCATCACATTCATCATTCGGGCCACGTCAACTGGATATGCGACAGCACCGCCTCCAAGATCGACCGAGTCCTTTGCAAGCATTTTCTTGAACTTCGGCGACTGCTTCAGTTGCGGGGAGATGGCTTCAAGGAAACGTCTCTTTGGTAGGTTGTTCCCCTTCGCAGCATTCATCAATACTTGAGCAAGAAAGTATTGATCATCATGTGATTTTTGATTGTTATGCTCTGGGCACGATGGGACAGTGGTCAACTGCAAGTTAGCTTTCTTCGGGAAAAAGCACTTGGGAGGAAAGTGTTCCTTAGTAGTCGCGTGACGCCCGCAAACGTAACAGTTCTTTGCCATTTTAACCTCTCATTTCCCGTCACTTTTCTTCGACAAAGTTGTCACGTTTTCTTTGAGGTCCCTTACCAAACGTTGCTTCTCGAGCCTATGCTTGCCACCGATAGCCGCGTCACCAACGATTGCGCGAACGTCATTTACGATACCAGTGGTGTGTTCTCGGATCGCTGTGTCTCTTCCGCTACCCAAGTACTTACGCTTCAATGTTCGCATCGACGCCCTCAGCAGGGTCTTGTCATCACTGGTACGAATGCTCTCAAGATATGCAGCATGGTTGTCGGTTGAAGGTAACCCTAACAACGCATCTCTTGCGAACAAAGCACCCATAGGCGACAAAGTGGGAAGTACGTTTCTCAATGCGACGGACAGTTGAGGGTTGCGAACCGCCTCAGCGAGGATACGTGAAATTGAGTTGGGCGCATTGTACTTAAAGTCTGCGATAGATTTTGTTGGATCGGTCAGTGCATCATGGTTGATGAACGTTACCCCACCCGCCACAGTTACAGGCTGGGCACCGATGTGCGCCCTTGATGCGCTCATGAAACCAACCCATGTCTCAGCAGCTTCATACATCATGCCAAGGTGCCGAAGTTTGTCAGGTCCACTTATGTGCAGCGCATTTCGGATGAGTTGTCCGTAAAGTTTCATGGTGACTAGAAGACGAGCTTCGACCTCTACGACTTCAGTTCGACGAGCAATACCTCGTCTCCGCATGACATTTGCTAACTTTTGATTGTCGCGAACATCAGCAACTTCAGGGTCAGGCTCTTTGTCTTCGACGGAACGCAGCTCTTCCATAGCCGCGGCAATGTCCTCGGGTTTCTCATCGGTTGCTTCCATCCATTCTGTAGTTAGGTCAATGCCTTCCTTGGAATACTGTTCTAACAATGCTTGCTCAAGTTCACCTATCTTAGAATATAGCTCATTCAAGACCGCCCCAGTATCAGTGCCTTCTAACTCGCCATAGAAGATGACTTCACCATCATGTTTGTAAAGGCCATCATCTGCGATCAGTTCTTGGGCGAATGCAGTGTCGGCCTTCATCTGACGCGCGATGAAATATGAGAACAGGTAATCTGCCCTGAACGTGATAAATCCACCTTCACTGATAAGAAGGCCCTTTTCCTCAAACTCACCGAGCAACCCTCGTGGAAGTTCGATCATGAATCCTTGTTCATAGTCAGTGATGACACCTAGCCAATCTTCATCACTTAGACCTGGACGATCTTGTTCTAGGAGGCGTCTGGCAATGAAGCTCAGGAGATCAATCTTGTCATATGAAGTAAAGTTACCTTCTCGGACATCTTCAAGTTCGAAGCGCCCAAGCAAACACTCTACATATCGGTCAAGTAACCGAGCCTTGTTGATAGGTCGAAACTCGTGATCTTGTACAAGCGTTTCCACCAGTACTGCTACAGTACTAGGGAAGACAGGTTCATTTATCTGAGCAAGGGACTCAACCGCCTGCGTCGCAAGACGACTTGCAGTTTCTTCATCGACGTTCTTTCTGTGCAAGCCGATTACTTCGCGGATTTGTTCGACCGTCAGTTCACCCAACTCATAGATTTCATCGTCAACCACAGAAAGTTTGGGGTGATCTGCGCCTGATACAGCTTGGCCGACCTTTTCGGTGCGTACGAAGGCCACTACCCGTACCTTCGGATAGTGTTTACTCATTATCTCTCTGAAGGAGTTGAACCTCTCTCCGTTACTAAGGTTCAAGCCATCGACAATCAAAGTTACCGCGCCTTGGTCTGCAAGGCGCTGCATTTCAGATGTAGTAAACCTGACAAGACATTTCTGAGTCATGGAGCTTAGTATCGACGCCTTGTTAATACTTGATTCACCTGCATCAAAAAACACTGGGATTGAGCCAGTCTGATCCACCAGACCCGCGCGTCCTTTGAAAACTAAGAACGCACCTGTGCTGAGGCCTGAGTCGGCTGGTGCTATGATAAATTGATCACGGCTTGTCGGGGTGAACAGGCTTTCCAACGATACTGGCGGATCATGCCATTGTTCCTCTTCGGATGCCACCACACGCATCACACGCGGCACAATGAAGCTTTCAATGTAGCTTGACTTGGCCCGAATGTTTCGTCGATGCCAATCAACGTAGTCGTGAGTTTCAGCCAAAAACTTCTGCGCCAAAGAAGAAAGAGAAGGTGCCTTTTCGTAGTGCTTTCTATCGGCTTCTGTTGGATAACAAATTCCATTCTCGCCGAAGTCTTCGCCTCGGACAAAAGCACGACGACTTTCTGAGTATGAACGATAAGTGATTTCGGATGTTTTGGTTTCAGTATCACATCGGATAATCGAATATCCGTTTGTTCCCTTAGACCAATCCGCCCGCAGCGGGGGGGATTGGATCAATGACGCACCGCTTTCGTTCCGTACGAGGGATGTTGTGTCCGCAGTGTGTACGTGGCCAAACAGAACTAGGTCAAAGTGTTCGGTGGCCAAAGCTGTAACGGCGTTTCGGGTTGTTTCCTCAAGCCAGTCGAATGGATGGTGCAGAAGTAATACCTTCAGTGAGTTACTAGGCAGTCTCTCCGCAAAGCGTTGCAAGACGTGGGGTTCAACCCGTAGTTTTCCTCTGTCTGTGTCACCTTTATCTCTGGCGTGTGAAAGCCAGGTTGAGTTCATCCCGACAATCGCTAAGTCACCGACTTGTTTGACATAACCGTAGTAGTTTCGTTCCAGATATGGTTCGAATAAGGCTTCGACATCCATGTAATTCTTAAGAGGGCCACTAGGTTCATCAAAAAAGGGCGATGGTCGCAACGTGTTACCATCAAAAAGATAACTGCTACCTGCATTCTCAAGAAAAGGTTTGACATCCTTCTCCGAGGTCAAGTCACGCTGAATGTCATGGTTTCCTGGTACGACTGCAATATCATGTTCCGCCTCAATGAGCGGTGCCATCAGCAATTCGAATAAAACGTTGTACTGCTCAGTGTCACCAGACTGGGCAAGATCACCCGTGAATACTGTTACCACCTTTGAACCTAGAGGTAACTTGGCTAGATCGTCTCGTAGTTTTTCTAGGCGAAATCGGTTCTTTGCATCATTTTTGAAATGCAGGTCACTTAGGTGGACCAATGTTACTTCCATTATCGTGCTGCTCACAGTTAATTCTTTTGGTTATTCAGCAACTCTAGGGTGTGGGGGGCGTGATGGCTAGGCCAATTTCCCGCGCCTCGTAAACGGTCGTTATCGGAGTTCTCGATTGGTCTGATCGTCCACGCATTCCTGGCCAATAAACCACAGGTGTAAATCCTCTCGTTTCCCCCTATCGAAACCTTTATGCCATCCCGTTATGATGTCGATAAGTTTCGAGAAGGAGGATCAATGAACATCGGATACGCACGGATCAGCACAGAGGGTCAGTCACATGACGCGCAGATCGCTGCATTGAAAGCGGCGGGATGTGACAAGATTTTCACCGAGACTGCATCAGGTGCGAAGAAGGGTCGCCCAGTGTTGGAAGAGGTGCTGGAGTATCTCCGCCCAAACTCGGACGACAAGTTGATTGTCTTCAAGCTCGACCGTGTTGCCCGCAGTCTCCCACACTTGATCGAGATCATGGATCGACTGAACAGGGACGGAATCGAGTTTCAGAGTCTGACGGAATCTATTGATACGAAGACACCTGGTGGTCGGTTACTCTTCCACGTCATGGGCGCAATCTCCGCCTTCGAAAGGGACCTAGTGATCGAGAGAACTCAAGCTGGCCTGAAGGCCGCAAGGGCCAAGGGACGCATCGGTGGACGCCCAAGACGGATGACCGAAGATAAGATCAACGCTGTGCGTGAGTTGCTGGCGTCTGGGACCCCTGTGAAGGACGCTGCGGCTGCTGTGGGGGTATCGGTGCCAACTTTGTATCGATGGCTACCTGGTGCGTCTCGTTGACGCCACAACCAACTATCATGATGTCGTTCCCGAATCCCTTACCTATTGATCTCGAACCTCGCCGCTGGTTGTTACCAATGAAAGGTGACCATGATTTGCTCAGAGGTAGTGGTCCTAATAGTAAGTGTGCGAAGCGAAGCGACAGCGAAGCATAGGGAGTGACATCAGTCGAACCTGAGAAACTATATAGGATACCCAATGAAACAAGACTTATGGCCTAACCGTCCACTGATCAAAGTCATGGTAGTGAGTAACTGGGTTGATCCCCGAACAGTCTGTCATCGAATCCCACTCAGCATCATAAGTCAGAGGTCTTGATCGCAGTTCACGCACTCGGCCCTTCAGATGTGGCAGCACTTCAAACGGGGGAAGCAGACCATGATCGCGGTGTAGTTCGATCTTATGTTCACCGTCATTCATCCCGTCATCACCGCGTCGATCTTCGTCCGTCGTCGTGTCAGCGTCCGTGACCCGAATGTAGTCCAACTCAGACTCAGAATACCACTTCTGAGCATGGGAACTCTCGACTGAATAATACAGCAGCTTTGGTCCCACCCGATCCACAAACTTTGCCCATTGGACGATGGCTGCATTCAGGTCGATGACAGACTGATCGACGTGCGTGTTCATAGTGGCCCCATAGAAAGCCGCTGACATCCGCCGCATCAATTTATCGGCGGTCTTACGTTCGCCTCCCTTGGTCTTGCGTGTCGGCGGTTTGAATAATGCCATTGGCATCTTGTTTGCGTAGGACAGAATCTTGGACAGGTGATCGAGGAGTTTCTTGTTCTGTTTCACCTGATCAAACTGCACACGACGCCAACTAGGAGTGGAAGATGGATAGGTCTTGCGTAGCCAATCCTCTAGCACGTCCCTGTGGGGGACACGGGTGAAGAAATGCCCCGTGAGGGTCCATCCACCAGCATCGGTCGCAGTCACGCTAAGCTCCCTCAGGAGGCTGATCGACTTGGGTTCGGTCGTAAGGTCATCGAATGTCTTCAGGTCGAACTCCAAGGTGCCTGCCATCACGACACCGTGGCGTTTGCGCCCCATATTGGCCACAGCTCCCTGCATCCCCTTGTGAGCGGCGACCATGCACTCCTCAAGCTGGTCGAGGTTCTCAGCGAAATCGAACACAATGGTGACCAGATACAACTCCTCGGTGACCCGTGGGAACACATACCTGCTTTGAGCCGCGAAGATCAGTCGGGTCTCTCGTTCATGACGCCAGATCGGGCAGAGCGGGAAGTCTTTCTTCCGCTGTATCGGCTTGGCCCACATCCCATCAAGGATGCGCTGGCAGTCAGGATCGTCTGGGTATTTCCTGAGGGCTGTGATGGTCTTTCGTGCGGCATCTAATTCGGTCTCAAGTTGGACCCGCTCCAGAATTTGCCCGTATTCAGTCTTCGGATCAAATGCCGCTTTGAACTCGTCACTGAAGGTATCGTTTGTTCCTAGTTTCTTTTGAATGCGGCTTAGCTTCTGAGCATCAATACGTCTGTCAGCAACTGCACGGCCTTGCGGTGAAAACGCCATCTTGCCATCACTTCGTATCGTTTTCTTGTCCGTATTGTATCGTCTTTTATTCATGCCCAGTCGTCACCTGTTTCCTCGGTACGTTGCTGACTGTTGTGCATCAGCCGTTCTACACCTGTCCGACATATATAGGGCTGGAATAGTGCCGAGGGGAACAGATGTTGGATATCGGTTCTTAACTCGTTTGACATTCCATCTGCATAAATAAGTGTGGAGGTAACATCATGGACAACGCCAAAAAAACACTGGCAGTGCGGTCGGTTGCAGGTGCAACTAAAGATCGACTGGAACAACTCAGAACGTATACAAGGCTGACGTTTGGCAGTCTTATCGACGATGCTGTTGATGCTCTTTGGCGGGAATATATCGCTGAGGGTCACGATCTGTCGTGAATTCGGAGTCAAGTTCTACAGGGGGCTTGAAACGGGAAAATTCTCACGTAGCTTGTTTGTAAAGGACTTGGCTTGTCACCTTGTCTGAGGCTCTGACTCCTTCGCCCCGATGCAGTCGTACATCTGCCGGGTTTCGTGTCCCTTAGAGGGGCGAGGTTGAGTCAGAGCTTCACTTAGTCCCTCTTAGGGGCGGCTTTCGTCAACGCTTCAATCATTGGAACCACCTGAAGACCCACTCCTTGCAGGTGTTACATGTGCGACAACTGATTGAGTATCAGTGGGCCTGTCGTTCATGGCTACCGAAAGAAGTCACGTTGCTTTCAGGCTCGGGTGCAAAGGCTTCGACAATCTTCAACATATCAGGATTCTTGGTCCTCGGGTCAGAGATGCCATGTTCACGGTTCAGTTGATCAACCGCTTTCCTGTGCAGTCTGACCGCCAGCAACAATCGAGGTGTGAAACCCACGGGCCAATCTGCGGTCTGGAATGCGGCAACAAGGTACGGCTCCAGCAACTGGTTGTAACGATGTTCTTCGGTCAGTCTCAGCTTCCTTTTGAATACGGTGGGAACATGGAACTGACGAATGCCGAGTTCCCGACGGATCGCGTTCCTATGCCTGAGTCTTCTGAACAGCACTTGCTTTTCCATGGATGATACCAGCAGGTCAGAAGTCCTCCGATGGGAGGCATGGGAAATCGCCAAGGGCGTCACGGGAACCATTCAGGCTGAATGCTGCGGAACGGCCATCCGAGGCGCGGACAGTGAGCAGATTGCCTGCCGCTGTAGCTTCCCAGAGTGCGGTGTAGTTCGCGGCACAAACGCTGCACTCGGTGTTGATACTGCCACCGTCGGACCATACCGTCATTGGGAACGTCAGGCCATCGACATCGAAGGTGACCTGCCCACTGGACACAGGCTCCCCGCCGATTTCGACGTAGAGACCACCATCCTCGCCGAAGTCGTTGCAGGAGAACGAGATCACGTTACCGCTGGGATCACGAGTACTGCTCTCAGAGAAGCCCTGGCGAAAGTCGTAGACCCATGTGCCGTTGGTTGGCAGGGCGAATGCTTCCTGACGCTCTGAAGCACCCTGAGCGGCCCCACAGCGCTCCCAGTAGACGGTTGATCCGTCCCGTTCGAGGCTCAGGCTATTTGCGGTTGGTTTCAGGGTAAGGTCTTCGCGGTATTCTTCGCCTTCCGCCGAACAGACTGCTGTGTATCTGGTGCCAGCACCATCGGGTCTCGGAGAGGTGAGGTAACAACGGTTCTCGACGCCGTTGAGGACATCACCTTGTATCGACAATGCCCCACCGTCCATTCCAACCTGATCCGCCGAACAAGACCATGACGCCCCTGAAGGTTGGTAAAGACCATCGATGCCTTGAGCATGGCCCGCAGTGGCACAGGCTAGGGACGCAGATACGGCAAGCAACCCAAGACTGGTTTGGTTCTTCATGAATGATCTCCTTCGCGGCGGCTCGGTGATATCAGTCTACAGGTGGCAACCCTGCCTGCTCAATCAGTCTGATGTCCACGTCTTGGCGTGACCGTCCGACACGAAACTCATCGTAATAGGCAATCATCGTGGGCTTCGGTGTGTTCGGCTGGACCCGATCCCATCTCGTCGTAAAGCTACCGTAGATTCCACGTCGGAAATTGGGACCCGGATACAGCGATGTGTCGGTGATGACCGAGATCGGGCCAGAATAGTCGCAGCGTTGTTGGCCATTGATCCAGACACGAAGGTACCCATCATCACCTGTGCTGAAATTCGTGTTGATCACGATATCCGTCCAGCGTCCACGGGCTTGCTCAATGCTGAACAGGCGGCAAACAATGCCCCAGTTACGGCGCTCACCCCAGTTCAAGCCCTCGTTAGCATCGTCCATTTGGATGACGACATCGTGGCTGCGGTTGCCATTTCGGTAGGCTTCGCCTTGTCCAATCTGAACCAGCTTGATACTGGGCGAATTGCTCCCACCCATCTTCCACTGGCCAAACACATTCATCAGGCTGATATTGGCTGAGTATGATTGGATATTCTGATTGTAGAAGCTCCATCCGTACCAGATGTCTTCGCCAATTCTCGCCTGAGTACGTTCGCGATTGATGCCCACCTCACTGCGGTATCTCGGGTTCGTGCAGTCGCTACCGCCACAATCCCCATCACGCAGTTCAAACCGTTCACTCACTTGTCCTGCTCGGACGGGTTCACCCTCGACGGAGTACCGAAATCCATGTTCGTGTGGCATGAGGCCACGGTAGTACCCAAATGGAGCATCGGCATTGCGTAAGACGCTGGCATCATCCGTTATACAGGCTGACAAGACGAGGGTCAGGATTGTCGGGAAAAGAGTTTTCTTCATCATTGCCCACACATAACACGGCTTGTCCGTCCATCGGCACGATATTCCAGCGTAACCAACGTACTGCCGCCGAAATTACGGCGGGTTTCATTGGTGACTTCGATCTCGCCTGCCGCTTCAACTACCTTTAGTTGGTCCCGCAACTCCCCATAGCCAACTTGGACTCGGGCTGCTTCCAGCATTGTCGTGATGCAAGATCGTACCTCTGCGCGGTCAGAAGGGAACGCTGTGGCGTAGCCGAAGTATCCTCCAGCGATGATGGCGACGAATGAGATGACCATGGTCGTTGCGCTTGTTCCGTTTGATGCGGTCGTCAATTTTGGTCTCCAGTTTCATCATTCACAAGGATCAGATCATTGGCAGACACTTGGCCGCCAGTGGCCATGATGATCGCCAGCATCGTCCGGCGATGCGGGAACACACGCCCAGTGCGGATGCGAAAAACAGTCGCCGCATCGACACCTATCGTCTTGGCGAAATCTGCACCGGAGATGCTGTTGGCTTTGAGATAATCGTCCAGTTTCATATTGATATCCAATATGCACATAATGCATGATTCGCAATATGGAGACGCCCAAACATGCCAATCAGTGACTTTCACCCCTCATGCATTTCGTGCATGATGAATACTGGGACCTGTATTCACGAGGAGCAGAATGCTGCACGACGAACTGAAGAAAGCCAGACTAGACGCTGGCCTGACGATGGAGGACGCAGGGCGTCTTCTGGGTTTGTCGCAAAGCACACTCAGCCGGATAGAAGCCGGGGATACGGGCGTGTCGTCACAACGGTTGGCGGACCTTGCATCGGCATATGGCGTCTCACCAAGTTCACTGCTCGATGGATCGGCGGTGCGGAGCATGTCTGAATCCGACATCGCACGGATGGGCATGGTGGTGGAGTTCATGGAGGAAGCCTTGGCTGACATTACGCCAAGACCCGCCCCACACGAGGTCAGGGATGCGGTTGTCACTATCTTCAGGCAGGAAACCACGTTGTCTTGGGAGACGGGTGCATCTTTTGATCCGACTCGTTACCAAGACTTCATCGCATTATTGTTTAGTAGGAGTTCCGGCACCTGAAAGACGCAATAGGGTAAAGCGTTAGCGAATCGAACTCCAATGCACTCACTCATCTCGAACTAGCCAAGGACAAAAGACTGACGAAGACCACACAGGGAAACTTGTGGTTAATTGGTACCAGAGCGGAACTACCATTTCGGGGTTATTGGGCCAGATATTGTCCCAATAGTGAGAGCATGTTGTCCCAATAAGGGGTCTCGAAAAACTCTAAATATCCTTATTTTATTGACAATTTTAGATACTCATGCAGATGTATTTCATTTCCAGATAATCCTCGATCCCGTGCCGTGATCCTTCACGCCCCAAGCCCGATTGTTTCACCCCGCCAAAAGGGGCCACTTCGGTGGAGATGATCCCAGTGTTCACCCCGACGATCCCGTATTCCAGCGCTTCGGCGACTTTGGTGACGCGGGCAAGGTCCTTGGCGTAGAAATAGGATGCCAGTCCGAAGATCGTGTCGTTGGCTTGTGCGATCACATCGTCTTCGTCGTCGAATTTGAACAATGGCGCGAAGGGACCGAAGGTTTCGTCTGTGCTGACCATCATGTCTTTTTGCGCGTTTGTGATGATCGTGGGTTCAAAGAACTGCCCGCCTAAATCATGTGGTTTGCCGCCCGTCAGGATTTCACCGCCTTTGGCCAATGCGTCGTCCAGGTGGCTTTGCACTTTGGTCACCGCTTTGGGCTCAATCAGGGGCCCGAGTGTCGTGCCGTCTTCCATCCCGTCCCCGACCTGTAGGGCTTCGACGGCGGCCTTGAATTTGGTCGCAAAGGCATCATAAACCCCGGCTTGCACGTAAATCCGGTTCGCGCAGACGCAGGTTTGTCCGTTGTTCCGGAACTTGCAGGCGATGGCGCCGGTGACGGCTTCGTCCAGGTCCGCGTCATCGAAGACGATGAAGGGTGCGTTGCCCCCCAACTCCATGCTGCATTTCATGACCTGATCGGCGGCTTGTCGCAGCAGGATCCGTCCGACTTGGGTGGAGCCGGTGAAGGTCAGTTTCCGTACAGTGTGATTTTCGCAGAACTCTTTCCCAATGGCGCTGCTGTCGGTGCTGGTGATGACCGAAAACAGCCCAGGTGGGATGCCTGCCTCTTCCGCCAGTTTCGCCATTGCGAGGGCCGAAAGCGGTGTCAGTTCCGAGGGTTTGATCACAAAGGCGCAGCCTGCGGCCAGCGCCGGAGCCACTTTGCGTGTGATCATCGCGTTTGGGAAATTCCACGGTGTGATCCCGGCAGCGACGCCGATGGGTTGCTTGATCACCGTAATCCGTTTGTCTGCCATGTGGCCGGGGACAGTTTCACCGTAGATGCGTTTGGCTTCTTCCGCGAACCACTCTACGAAGGACGCGCCGTAGGCCACTTCGCCGCGCGCCTCGGCCAGTGGTTTGCCCTGTTCGGCGGTCATGATAATCGCCAGATCCTCTTGGTTGGCCAGCATCAGATCAAACCATTTGCGCAGGATGTTTGCGCGCTCTTTTGCGGCCCGTGCCGCCCATGATTTCTGCGCCTCCTGTGCGGCAGAAATGGCTTTTGCCGTCTCGGCCCGACTCAGGTCAGGGACTGTTGCGATCACGTCCCCACGTGCGGGATTTGTCACGTCAAAGGTTTGATCCGCACTGATCCATTCGCCGGCGACGTATGTGGTCTCACAGACCAGATCGGGACGTTGCAGTAGGGATTTGAGGTTTGTGGTGTGGTCAAGCATGGTAGCCTCGCAAAGGTTTCGCCGCTATCTGACCTATGTGTAGTAGCGCCGTAAAGGGGGGATGTCATGGACTTGGATGATGCTTACGCGAATGCAGCCTATATACCGGGTGCTGACGCTTATCCTGATAAGTGGGCGCATGCGGCTGCAAGCTTTCGTGAACAGGCGTTGTGCGAGATCGATGTGCCCTATGGTGAGACCCCACGGCAGCGTTTTGATCTGTTTCACCCCGCCCGCTTGGCCAAAGGCCTGGTTGTCTTTGTGCACGGCGGCTACTGGTTGCGGTTTGACAAATCCTTCTGGTCACATTTGGCGGCAGGACCGCTGGCGCATGGGTGGGCTGTGGCGATGCCGTCTTATGACTTGTGTCCTGATGTGCGTATTGCCGAAATTGGCGATCAGATCGCAGCGGCAACAGCAGTTGTTGCAGCTCGGGTGCCGGGCCCAATTCGCTTGGTGGGACATTCGGCTGGGGGGCAATTGGTTGCCCGGATGAGCGCGCCGCGCGTGACGGCATCTTGGATAAACCGATTGGACCGGATCATACCCATTTCGCCGGTCGCAGATCTCTCTCCATTGATGCGCACATCCATGAATGCCGATTTGCAGATCGACCAGGCTGAGGCATTGGCGGAAAGTCCGGTGCATCTGCCAGCACCCAGTGTCCCGGTTACTGTCTGGGTTGGCGCAGACGAACGGCCTGTGTTCTTGCAGCAAGCGCAAGCTTTGGCGGATGCATGGGGTTGCACGCAAAACATCGCACCCAAAAAACACCATTTTGACGTGATCGAGGACTTGGCTTCGCCCAAGAGTAAGTTGACACGGGCGATCTTTGGCTGATTTGCATCACATTGGCTACCCATCTATTAGGTGAGGTAGACGTCAGGGCGATCTAAACATATGCTTACTCTAACACTTCAGGCGTACAATGCGCGGTAACAGACGGTAAAATGATATGGGTTTGACACGGGGTCTAATGGTTCTCCTGGCTGCAAGTACGCTTTCGGCGTGTGAACGCTTGGGCGACAACAACGAAGTAACCGATGGGGGACTTGATGGGGGCTTTTTGCGTGACGGCGCAGCCAACATTTGGGTTGACCCTGATGGGTGCCAACATTGGTATATCGATGACGGGCTAGAGGGTTTCATGACCCCACGTCTGAACCGGGATGGTACACCGCGTTGTCAGGACACGCGCGGAACGGTAACGTTGAAAGACGGAACAGTTGTTGAAACCGAGCAAGAGCCGGTAATCGCGGGCTCATAAGGCCCACTTCGTCCAAAGGCATCAAAAAGGCGCTGTATGACAGCGCTTTTCAGCGTCAGCGCATCGGGCTGAATTTTGCATCCGTCAGGCTACAGTCGCGGATTACATCGGAACCACAGGTTCGAAATTCCAAATCCTGCGTCATGCAGATGCGGGCCTCTTGGATGTAGTCCGACCTGCAAGTGATGGTGATTTGATCAGCATCTAACGTTTCGTTTGCACGTAGAAATGCGTCTTCGACAACAGAGGCGGGCAGGGTGATTTCCTTGTCCAATTGCCGAAATACAGCAGGGCGCGTGATCCGCGCGTAGGCCTCGCGTGACAGGCGATAGTAGTCATCCGAAGACAGTCCCGTACAGACCCCGTGTTTGCGCCACTGATGCCAGGCAAGCCCGGATGTTCCCATGATGTCAGCCATATTGGCCGTGTCAGACCGGCTTGGTGCGCGCATGTTTGTACTGCAATATTCAGGATATCCGCGTTCGTATTGCGGCCAAAGCCCATGCAATATCCATCCAAAGTCCGCAGAGGCATCGCATTGAGGGGATGCGCGGGCATCGCCCTCCAACGCGCACCAGTTGGCTGACCATGACAGTGAAACGACGTAGTAGTCGAAGTTACCTGCCTGATCCTCGGCCAGGGCCGGAGTTGCGATGAGGCTGAGAAGTGAAAAAAACCTGTGCATTTTGATCTTTCCTAACGGTCCGATGCTCACTATATAGGCTTCAAGTTCCTCGACAATGCGAACCCGGCTGCCAGCGCAGTCTGCCCAGATCAAGGGCGCGGGAGAGGCTTGTCTGCCGATAAGATGGAGATGAAAGATGTCCGATAAACCGATTATGGCCAAAGCAACTGCTGTTTGGCTGTGTGATAATACGACGCTGACTTTTAAACAGATCGCTGATTTTTGTGGGTTCCACGAATTGGAAGTGCAGGGCATCGCTGATGGTGACGTGGCCGCAGGCGTGAAGGGGTTTGACCCGATCGCCAACAACCAGTTGACCCAGGAAGAGATCGACAAGGCCGAGGCCAGCCCGCTGCATAAGCTGAAGCTGAAGTTTAATGCTTCAGCCGTTGGCGAAGAAAAACGCCGTGGTCCCCGGTATACGCCGCTGTCCAAGCGTCAGGACCGCCCTGCGTCGATCTATTGGCTGGTTAAGTTCCACCCGGAATTGAGCGACGGTCAGATTTCCAAACTTGTTGGCACAACCAAGCCAACCATTCAGGCAATCCGTGAGCGCACCCACTGGAACATCAATAACATTGATCCGATTGACCCGGTTGCGCTTGGCCTGTGCAAACAGTCAGAGCTGGACAGTGCCGTGCAGAAAGCCAACGCTAAAAAGGCCAAAGATGGTACGGTCATGTCTGATGACGAACGCCGCAAACTAGTCAGCACCGAGCAATCGCTTGGCATGCCCGCTGAGCCCAAAATGCCAAGTGCCATGGCCGGTCTTGAGAGCTTTAGCCTGTCTGACCCCCGTGACGAGGCAGGCGAAGATGAGGAAGATATCCGCGATGTCGGTGACGCCGATAGCTTCTTTAACTTGCCGGATGATGGCCCAAGCGAAGACTAAGGCTTTGGCAATTGAAATTGAAAACGCGTCACCTTCCGGTGGCGCGTTTTTTCGTGTGATAGGCGCTTTGGGTGGTCCGGTACAGCAGTTTTGGCGTCAAGCGGGGTTGATTAGATCTTCCAGACGTTTGGCCAATTTCGCTTCATCCAACTCTGCCGGATCGGCAAAGATCGTAAAGCTTGCCTGCACCGCAAGCCTTTGTGGGTTGGTGCCAGCTGGGAGCGCCTCAAGATCTGTGATCCAGAGTTCGTTCACCTCGAATGAGACCATGGACACCATGCAGTTCCCATAGATGTCTCGCAGATTTTCACACATTTCCGCAGCATATCCCATTGCCGCGGTTCGTGTTTCGGCTTCATTCGCCGGGAGTAGGTCACCCTCATGTGGCAAAGTCACACTGGCTTGCACCATTTCCCCGTCAGCCAGTTTGAAAGGGTCGCCCATGTCAAAGCTTGGCGCAAAGGCCAATTGCCCGGTCAGTTCAAGTTTACCCTCTTGGTTCTCGCGCGTTTCGGTGTGGATCACATCGCATGTCGTCGCGATTGTGGCGATCACTTCTGTGCAATAGCTAATCAGCCTCGATGGGGCCCGTGCTGCTGCATAGAGCGCGAAGAGGGTGTCATCAGGTGCGGCTTCGCCGGCTTTCAGGATGCCTGCGGGCGGCAGGACTTCGGTGATCTTGATGTAGCGTGCTTGGGTTAACGTGTCGGCCGCGAACATTGCTTGGACCTCGGGGCGATCGCGCGGTGGGGTGATGGCTTGCGGTGTTGGGACAGTCTCGGGCTCTTCTTGGACCCAGAATGCGATGTTATGTCCGTTTGCGTTCAGGATCACCGTTGGTGCGGTGATCAGCAGCCCGAAGAACACGGTCAAGACGCGCCAAAGGTTCATTGGTTCTCTCTTTCGATGGGCCCCGGGTTGAGGTCTTCGATGCGACCTGCAACGGCTGCGAGCAATGTTTGTTGGTGCAGTTGGGCGACGGCATCGCTCCGCGAGTTGGTATCGCCGGTGATGATATGGTCGGTGCGCATCAGGTGGATGTCTTGTCCGGCAAGCGGTTTGTAGGCGATGGGTTCTGTTGGTTGGGGCCCGTGCAGCAGATGTGCTGCATCGCGTATCGTGAGAACATCGGTAGCTGCGTCAACACCCAACGTGTCCGTGAACCAGGCGTTATAGGCCGCGTAGCCAGTGGAATAGGAGTGCATTTGCGCACTGATGGATGCGTCCCCGGCTGCGGCTCTTTGGACGCCGGTCCAGTCGGGTTGAGGGTTTCGCCAGGGCCGGATCATACAGTCCCGGATTTGGTCATCATCGCCAGCGGCGTAGGGTGCCACAAAATCACTGACCAAAACACCGTCGACCGTCGTGGTGTCCGCGATATTTGTCACCCCCGAGATGTGTGATGAGATGAGCGCCACATGCGCCACCGTCACATCAGGTGCCGCGTGGATGTTCCAGATAATTCCCGGTCCCATATTCTGCAACGCGAGGTAGAGAGGTGCCGTGTTGTCGGTTAAAAAAACATCAATGCTTGTCAGGTTGCCGTTGACTTGGGCATCATGATCGTAGGCTTGGCCGTCTTGGGTAACAGCTGTGATATTCTGCATCAGTTGGTCAGACAAGGCCTGGGCCGAGAAGGCCTGGACAGGCGTTGGAAGAAGTCCGTTTTCGACGCGGATGTTGACCAAATTTTCGGTGGCGAGCGGTTTGCGTAAAGTGCAGCTGACATTACGATCAAAGGGGATTGTGTTCCCGATTTGGGTATCGTCGGTTGGCAATGCGATATTCCCAGTGATGCTTGCCAAGTCAAACAGCTCTCCGCTGGCACTGGCAACATCTGGTGAGGCCAAAATTGGCCCCAAAAAGGACATTTTGTCTGTTTCGACAATGGCCAAAGCGGTGGAGTTTGCGTCAGATGGTTCCTCGCTATTCCCAGTCATCCAGGCAATATTGTCCTTAAAGTCTTGGGGGAGGGCCCTGATCCCATACACCCCACCAATGACGGCACTGATCGTGATTGCTAGCCAAATCAAGGCGTTACGGACGAAGACGTCTTCTTGGGGCGGCTCTTCAAATCGCGACGGGTCTTTGTGTCGCGCGACCATATCAGCGACAGCGGATTTCTCGCTGTCCTGATTGGTTCCGATTCGCTCTAGGCGTTCTGCAAAATTGCTCTGCTGCTCTTTCTCAGTCATGATTACCAAAAACCTCACTACAATTTTAAGTGTAGTTGAGGAATTTGGCAGATCAATTGCGAAGTTGTGGCAATACCGAGATGATGTTGTGAATCAGAGCGCCTTTCGGGCGTTCAGGGCCGCGCTGATCGTTCCGTCGTCCAGATAATCCAATTCGCCGCCGACAGGCACGCCTTGTGCCAACGACGTCACGGTGACGTTTGGCAAGTGTTCAGCGATGTAATGTGCTGTGGTTTGCCCGTCGATGGTGGCCCCAAGGGCCAGGATCACTTCGGTGACATTTTCGGCCGCGACCCGATCGGCCAGTTTGGGGATCCGCAGTTCGTCGGGGCCGATGGCATCGAGCGCTGATAGGGTGCCGCCGAGCACGTGGTAGCGCCCTTTAAAGACGCCGGACCGTTCCATCGCCCAAAGGTCAGCCACGTCTTCGACCACCGCGATTTGTCCGATGTCTCGTTTTTTCGATTGGCAAATGTCGCAAAGATCGCTGGTGCACACGTTTCCGCAGTTCAGGCATTCGCGCACCGTCGCGCCGACCCGGTGCATGGCTTCCGCCAGTGGCAAAAGCACCAGTGATCGTTTCTTGATCAGGTGGAGCACCGCCCGGCGTGCCGATCGCGGACCCAGCCCTGGCAGCTTGGCCATCAATGCGATCAATGTGTCGAGATCTTCGTTGCCGTTGCTCATGTCACTTCGCGGGGTGGCGAAGAAATTTCTAGAAATTTCTTCTGGGATCTGAATTTTCTAGAAAATTCAGTAGATTACTCAGAACGGTAGGTTCATGCCCGGCGGGAGGCCCAAACCTTCGGTGATTTTGGCCATTTCTTCTTGGGATCGATCGGACGCCTTGCTTTGTGCGTCTTTGATCGCCGCAAGGATCAAGTCTTCGACAACTTCCTTGTCGTCCCCATTGAAGATGGACGGATCAATGTCCAACCCTTTCAATTCGCCCTTTGCCGTCGCTGTTGCCTTGACCAAGCCTGCACCGCTGACCCCTTCCACAGTGATGCTATCCAGATCGTCCTGCATCTGCGCCATCTTTGCTTGCACATCCTGCGCCTGTTTCATCATCTTGGCCATGTCGCCAAGCCCGCCTAGTCCTTTGAGCATGTGCCTATCTCCTTGTTTGGTTAAGGTCAGAGATAGGCGGTCAGGGCTGCCGTCGCAAGCGCGGGTTTCACGTTCAGGGCTCTGAGCGGGTCGGCGCGGTATAAAGTACCACGCCGGCGGACAGCAGCGTTACCACGCCCAAGAATAGGCTGGGGCTGCCCGCACATCCTTCGGCCACTGCGGTCCAATAGATTTCGTCTTGCATCAAGAAGAAGATATAAAGGCTCCAGCCAACCACAGCGGCCAGCCCACCCCATTGGCTACGAAATCGGATCGCGATGGCTGTTGCTAGAAATAGCACGACCACAACCGGTGATTGAAGATTAACAAGCAGCTCTTCCCAGGCCGAGATGCGCGTGCCGTCCCAGCCCGGTGCGTGTTCACCGCAGACGTCTGCCATAGCGGCACTTGGCAGTGCCAGCAGCGCACCGGCCATTAATCCTCGTCGAATGGATCCCATTCCTCATCCACTTCGGGCAATGCGTCTGTCAAAGCTTCGTGCTCTTTCTCAGCCTCGGTCCGGATGTCTGTAATGCGCGCCTTTGGGAAGGCTGCGATGACCGCCTGGACAAGCGGATGTGCCTGCGCTTCGGCTTTGATCGCGTTCTCTGCGGCGTCGCGTGTTTCGGCGATGGTTGGTGCATCGCCCTCGGCGATGCTGATCGCCCAGCGGTTCCCTGTCCAAGCCTGCAGTCTTGACCCGAGCCTTTGCACCAAGTCGCGGGCAGCGTCAGCCGTGGGGTTCACTTCGATCCGGCCGGGCTGATAGCTGACCAGCCGCAGTCCGGTTTCGACCTCGACCAGCAGTTTCACATCCCGGTGTGTTCGGATCAGTTCCACGACATCTTCGAACCGAACGTAGTTATGCAGGGCGTCGGTTGCCAAAGCGGTCGCGGTTTGTGCGCCAGAGGCCGTGGGGCCGCTGGGTGCGCTATGCGTCGGGGCTGGGCTGCCCATAGCGCTTGTGCTGCCGCCAGTTGGTGCGGGGCGTCCGCCTGATGGCCCACCACTGGGCGGCGGTGTCGCGTTTTCCAATTTGCGGACCAGCTCTTCAGGGCTGGGCAGATCGGCCACATGGGTCAGCCGGATCACGGCCATTTCAGCGGCCATCATGGCGTTGGGGGCCATGGCCACCTCTTCCAATGACTTTAGCAACATTTGCCACATCCGCGACAGGACCCGCATCGGCAGGGTCTCGGCCATGGCTTGCCCCCGGCTGCGCTCATCAGGGCTGATGGTCGGGTCTTCGGCGGCTTCGGGCGTTATTTTGACGACGCTGACCCAATGGCAAACCTCGGCCAGATCGCGCAGCACCGCCATTGGGTCGGCCCCGTCGGCGTATTGTGCAGAAAGCTCGGTCAAGGCCGCGGCTGCTTCGCCTTTAAGGATCATATCGAACAGATCCAGCACCCGGCCCCGGTCCGCGAGCCCCAACATGGCGCGCACTTGCTCGGCTGTGGTTTCGCCGGCGCCGTGGCTGATTGCCTGATCCAGGAGGGATTGCGCATCGCGAGCAGAGCCTTCGGCGGCGCGGGTGATCAGCGCGAGCGCTTCATCGGTGATCTCGGCCCCTTCGGCAGTCGCGATTTTGCGGAGCAGGCCGATTTGGGCCTCGGGTTCGATCCGGCGCAAGTCAAACCGCTGGCAGCGGGATAGGACTGTGACAGGGACTTGCCTGATTTCGGTCGTCGCGAAGATAAACTTCACATGCGCGGGCGGTTCTTCGAGTGTTTTGAGCAACGCGTTGAACGCGTTCTTGGACAGCATGTGCACTTCGTCGATGATGTAGATTTTGTAGCGAGCCGAGGCCGCGCGGTAATTCACACTGTCAATAATCTCGCGGATGTCGCCCACGCCGGTGCGGGATGCGGCGTCCATCTCCATCACATCGACATGCCGCCCTTCCATGATGGCGGTGCAATGTTCGCATTGCCCGCAAGGGTCGGTCGTTGGCCCGCCGGTGCCGTCAGGCCCGATACAGTTCATGCCCTTGGCGATGATCCGTGCCGTGGTGGTTTTCCCGGTGCCGCGGATGCCCGTCATCATGAAGGCTTGGGCGATCCGGTCGGCGGCAAAGGCGTTTTTGAGCGTGCGCACCATCGCATCTTGCCCCACCAGATCGGCGAAGGTTTCGGGCCGGTATTTCCGGGCGAGCACTTGGTAGGCGGGTTGGTCTGTCATGGCGGCCTTTGGATTCGGGTGCAGGGGAACAGTAGGGGGGCGCAGCCCCGAGGTCTACCAGGTCAAAGCGACCACAGGATGATCCCTGTGCCCAATGCGGCAACTGTCATGATGGCCGCCAAAAACTGGAAGCTGCGACTGGGCGTCGCCTCAACATCGCGTTCGCGTAATCGGCTGAGCGTTTTTTGGGCCTGGCGGCAGGCTGACCAGAAGATGGCGATAGCCACAGCCAGAAAGATGGACGCCACCATTTTGGCGGCCCATGTAGGCTCAAAGGCCCCAAACACCGCCTTCAGTCCGATAGCGACCCCGATCGCCCCTAGACCGGTGCCCATCCAACTGGAAAAGGTACGTTCATTGGCCATGATCGTGCGATCTTCGGCCCATTTGGTGCGCTCTGCGGCGAGGGCGTTGTTGTCTTTGTTCATAAGCCGGGGTTTAGCGTGGGCTTGTCCGGATGTCCAAGCTGTTGCGCCGCCATGCCATGAACTGGATATGAAAGAGGTGCCTAAGATTTCTCTTCGACACCTCCCCCTGTGTCCTTTCCAGACAATGATCTGGCGCGTTTTCAAGACTGGTTAGAATTTGCCGGGCGACCAGAAGTAGGTTTCGCCAGAGCTGTCATCAACGCCGTCGTTATCTGTGCTGATCCAGGCGGTCCCGTCTTCAAAGATGGCCAGCCCTTCGATCTTATCGACGACGTAGCCGTTCAGGGCCAAGAGATCAGGGATCAGATCGCGCACCTCTTCTTTGCTGACGACTGGCAGGGGGCCACCCAAGGGTGCTGGCACCATTTCAGCGGCGGGGATGCGATAGATTTTCTTGGTCACAGCCGCGCCGCCAATCTGGTTGTCGCGTTCGATCACATAGACATAGTCGCCATGCGCCACGATCTCAGACAGGCCCACCCAACCGGTTGCGGGTTCGGCCTTGGGGTAATGCACGGCACCCCATTCGGCGGTTTCGATGTTATAGGACACCAGTTTCACATGATTGGCCGGATCGTCCGCCCATTCGCGCTGCACCGCCATCCAAAGTGTGTCGCCGACCTTTGTGATCCCTTCAAAGCCAAAGCGCTGTTCGACTGCCATCAATTCCGGGGGCAAGCCGATTTCGCCTGTACGGAACTGGATCTCACCGCTGGCGTCCACATGGTAGATCGCATGTGGGATCACCCGGTCTGTCCGCCCTTCGGAGGCGATGTAGAACCCGCCTTCGCCGTCCAGTGTGATGCCTTCCATATCGATCTGCTGCGCCGGGTCACCGTTTTGGCGGGTGACCGGAATGCTGTCGATGATCGTCGCCGGGGTCGTTGTTGTATCGATCTTGAAGATCGTGGGTTGGAAGCCATAGAAGCTATCATTCACGGCCCAGATGATACCATCTATATCTGCAACCATGCCAGAGATTGCGCCCCAACCGATCAGCTCATCGGCCCCGGCGGATGTCAGTTGTGGGTAGGCTGGTGCTGCGTCAGTCAGTTCGTAAATCATCACATGACTGCGCACGCCACCATCTTCGATCAGGTCCACCTCATTTGCGGTAACAAACAGGTTGCGCGATGGGATGGCGATGGCGCCTTCGGGCCCAACACCGCTGGGCAAAAGCTGGGCCAGAACCGGAGCGGTCGGGTCGGTCAGGTCGTAAACACCCACGATCGATGACCGTTCGGCCAAGATAAAGGCCATAGGCGTGCCGTTGAAGATGCCAAACTCCATGCCTTCAGGTTCAACCCCCTTGGCGTCGGATCGGCGATCAGGGTAGTGGCCCACTTCGACAATTGCATGTTCAAAGCTGACCCCGTTTTCATAAACTAGCGTACCGTCCTGGCTGAAAATCGACCAACCGCGTGACCCGCCATCCATGTCGCCTTCATTGGCGATGGCAAAATGTGTGTCATCGATCCATTGCACTGCATCTGGTTCGCGCAGGCGGCCTAGCTGGCTTTCGTCAAAGATAAGTGCGGCTTGCTCATCGGTGGCGTCAATGCCTTCCAAGTCAACGGCTCCGGCTGAGAAATGGCTGATCACACCGTCTTTGTTGGCGATAACGATGTGGTTGTTTTCTTGCAGCGTGACGACAATCTCGCCTTCCGCATTGATATCGACGAATTCGGGTTCTGGATCTTCGGGTGAAATCTCGGCCAGACCTGTCACATCGATGACGTTCAGACTGTCACAATCCAGCGTCCCGTCCGCCACATCAACGGTCACAAGAAAGCCGCCAGGCAATTGGCCGACGCGGCCGTCGCCCAGGTCTTCATCACGTTCATTTTCAATGGCCACGGCGACAAACGATCCATCAGGTGAAACAGCAGTTGAATCAGGCTGCCCGCCCAGATCGCACGCAGCTGTTTCTGCCATGCTGTCCAGATCGAAGGCTTTGATCATGCCGGAGGGGACCGTGAAACTTTCCGAAGTATTCACTCCGACAAATGCTGTATTTCCGATGATGGATACGGCTGTGGGCTCTCCATCCACGGCGATGTTGCCTTTGGGGGCGGGGTTAGCCGGGTCAGTAATGTCGATCAGGCCAATCACCCCAAGCGGGCTGTCCGAATAGACCAGGGTCATCCCGTCTTGGGTCGCGCTGATGATCTCGGCTGAGCTTTCGGTGCTGGCATCGGCGTTGTTCAAAAACGTTGGAAAGCTGGAAATACGGTTGAATGCGTCCGCCTGCGCGATGCCAGCGGTCAATGCAATCGCTGATGTCGCGGCAAAAAGTTTAACGTTCATTTGGGGTTTTCCTTGATAAATAGCCGGGCCAAGCCCTGCATCACGAAGGCGACAGTTTATTAACAACTGGGCAACTGTTTTGTAACGAGCCGGCGGTCCCCTTTGCGGTGAATATGGTCGTTGCCTGGGCGTAGCTGATGTAATATGCTGATCGGGCCGCGTTGGGCGGCATCCATGGTTCGCGGAAAGCGTGACGCACCCAATGACGACCTGAAACGACCCACATATGTGGTCTTTCTCATCTGCCCGGATCAGCGAACCGGCGGGCGCATGTCATGAGGAAGCCAATGACTGACCCACTTGATGCCCTGCGCAGGCAGGCCAAAACCCTACACAAAAACTATGAAGCCGGAGATCGTGCCGCGATTGCGCGTATTGATCGGATCAAGCCACGGACCGGTGATCTGAAACACGCCGATTTTCTGCTGGTCATCGCCCGCGAGCATAATTTTGCAAGCTGGCCGCAGATGAAAATCGCGGTTGAAACCCAAGGCATGGACCGTGCAGCAAAGCAGCAGCGGCTCAAGATTGCGCTTTTTCATGGCCAGCCTCATGTGGTGCAGCAGTTGATGTGGGACACCCCGGATTTGGCTGAGGGTGCTTTTGGTTTGCAAGTCGCCCTCTATGATCTGGATGCGGTCCTTCGCACCCTGGCTACTGATCCCGATGCGGCGACCCGTAGCTTTGGCCCCCGGCGTCCGATCTTGCATTTGGCGTTTTCCAAGATGCTGACAGCTTGGCCCGAAAAGCAGGCCGATGTGATAGCGATTGCCGAGGCTCTTTTGGCCCATGGCGCCGATGTGAATGATGGCTTCCCGGCCGAACCGGGCAGCGATCATCAACTCTCCGCCCTTTATGGTGCGCTGGGCCACGCCGGGAATATGCCTCTGGCACAATGGCTGATTGATCATGGGGCCGACCCCAATGACGGGGAGTGCCTGTATCATGCGACCGAGCTGGGGCATCACGATGGTCTGCGCATGGTTCTGGCCGCCGGGGCCAAAGCCGCGGGTACAAACGCCTTGCTGCGTGCCATGGATTTTGATGATCCAGTGATGGTCAAGATGCTTTTGGATGCCGGGGCCGATCCAAATGAAGGTGGCGGGGCGTTGCATCATGCAGCCTTGCGGCGTTGTTCGGCTGAGGTGTGCAAGCTGTTGCTGGAGGCTGGGGCGGATCAGACCATCCAGCGTGATGGTGTGACAATCTACAGTGCTGCGCGGGTGTATGGCCATCGTGCCTTGGCCCGTATTTTGGAGCCGACACCTCTGGCGCCCGAGGAAGAATTGCTGGCTCTTGCCGCTGAAAATGCGGTGCCTGCTGGAGTGTTCATCGATCCGGCTAAGATCCCGCCCGTCTACACCGATATTGTCCGTCAATCTGTACGCCCTGATCAGGATCTGACCCATGTTAAGGCCTTGGTGGCTTTGGGCATGCCTTGGGATAAGCCAGACCCGTCCGGGCTGCCGCCGGTGCAGATCGCGGGTTGGGAGGGCTTGCCAGAGGTGCTTGCCTATTTCCTCAGCCTCAAACCTGATCTGAGCCATATCAATGGCTATGGGGGCAGTTTGCTCTCGACGATCGTGCATGGCTCTGAAAATAATCCAAACCGGACGGGCCGGGATTATTTGGGGTGTTTGAAATTGGTTCTGGAAGAGGGGGTGGCGTTGCCCAAAGAAACGATAGGTTTTGCGGGTGAGCCGGAGGTGGCCAGTTTCTTGGCTGATTGGGCCGCGCGTCATCCGGGGCAGGTGGTTGCACATGGCATCGTCTGAGTTTGTTATCCACGATCTGCCGGTGGGGGGTGGTCATATCGCCATCACTCGTATGCCCGGACGCGGTGGGCACTATGATGCGGATTTCGCGCGTTTGCTGTCATGGTCGCCTGCTATGGTGATGACCATGACCACACAAGCCGAGCTTGATCGTGAGGGGGTTGGCACATTTGGGGCTGATCTGGCGCGGGCCGGGATCACTTGGCTGCATTTGCCAGTGGCCGATTTGGGCACGCCAGAAGGGTTGGCATGGCCATTGGTCCGCGAGAAGGCATTGGCTGTTCTGGCAGGCGGGGAGCGCATTCTGGTGCATTGCTTTGGCGGTTGTGGCCGGTCGGGCATGATGGTCCTGCGTTTGATGATTGCGGCGGGTGAGGCACCCTACGCGGCATTGGCGCGGCTGCGTCAGGTCAGGCCATGTGCGGTTGAGACGGATGCGCAAATGGCATGGGCGCGGCAGGGGTAAGTTGCTTACTTCGCGACTTTGCATGTTGAGACGTAAGATGGGTTTAAACCCATCTTACAGTCTAAAATACCCGTACAGACGGCGTACAGAACCTGTACATACAATTCCCAAAGGGGCAGCTCCTAACGCCCCTTCTTCTTCATCGCCGCCTTCACCTTCTTACCAAACTTGCGATTCCGATCGCGCGCCTGCGCAATAGTCTCGGTTGCCTGCAAGTTTTCGCGTTTGAGCTTCTTGAACCGTTTCAGTCTGTCCGGATCGACTGTGCCTGCTGCAATGGCGGCCTGCACGGCACATCCCGGTTCGCTCTCATGGTCGCAATCCCGAAATTTGCATTGGGTGGCGAGCTCGGAAATCTCGGGGAAGGTGGCATCGATCCCGAAAGCGACCTCGGCCACCCCAAGCCCGCGCATCCCCGGCGTGTCGATCAGCCAACCGCCGGTTGGCAGATGATGCAGCGACCGCCCTGTTGTGGTGTGCCGCCCGCGCGCGTCGTCTTCGCGGATGTCTTGGGTCAGCGCTCGCCCGCCGGTTAGCGCATTGGCCACCGTCGTCTTGCCTACCCCGGAGGATCCGGTCAGCGCCACGGTTTGCCCTTTGCCGCACCAAGGCCCGAGCTTTTCCGCCACATCATCTGATTTGGCATTGATTGCGATCACCTCAAGATCGCGGCCCAACCCGCGCGCCTGATCGACATAGCCGTCCGGATCGTCCGTTTGATCGGCTTTGGTCAACAGGATCACCGGGGCGATCAGCGCGTCATGGGCTAGGGCCAGATAACGTTCCAGCCGGGCGGGATTGAAGTCATTGTTGCATGATGACGTGATAAAAAGCGTGTCGAGATTGGCCGCGATCAGTTGCTTTTCGCCTGTATGATATTCGGTGCTGCGCGACAGCTCTGTTTTGCGCTCAAGCACTCGGGTCAGGCGGTGCTGCTTCGGGGCAGCCAGCACCCAATCGCCTACCGCAACCGCGGCAGTGGTGATCCCGGGATCAAGCGTCAGCTCAAGCGGGCCGATCTCGGACAGCGCATTCACCCGGTCCCGGTGGACCGTTGCAATGCGGGCAGGGGTAAGAGTTTCCAGCTCGTCGATATCAAGCTGAGACATATAGAAGGGCGACCAGCCAAGGGCGTCGCGTGTCAGATTGGTCAATGGGGTGTCCTCGTCAAAGGCATCAGAATTGGCTGGTGGACCATGCCTACCAGCAGGAACCGGACGAGGGAACGGAAAACAGCTTCAGCGCACCCGGGCCGGGAGGATGTTTGATACAGTCATAAGTGTCCTCCTTGTTGGTTGTTCGCCAAAAATCTGCGCAAATTACTTCTGATACGTGTTGGATGACTGATGAGGACCCTTGTTGTCAAGGTGTCTGTCCTGTGCGGTGCAGGGGTACTTCGTCAGCAAATCAATGGGGAATTGCCCTATTTGCTACTGGCGGTGGCGATGGGGCGCAGTATTTTGCCACGCGTTAAAATGTTATTGGTCTGGGTGCATCCTGTTCGCTATGGTCGCAAGAGTATTAGACGAAGGGCCATTTGATGCATTTTCCATTAGGGCTGTTGTTGATTGCCGCTGGGCCAGTAATGGCCGAACCGCTGATGATTGACGCAGATCGGATTTTAGGGGTCTACGCGGCCGATGAATACGGTGATAATGACTGGAACGGTGATAATCATACGGATTTGGCGGTTCTGGCGATTTCAGAAGTAGGTGATGCTGTTGATCTTTATTTGGCCACGTCTGTCCCGGATACGGGGGCATTGCATGTAACACAGGTCGGCCGGGATATTCTGCCTTATGATCCTGATCGGGTTCATGCCAGCTATCGGGTGGGTCCTGCCCACGAAGCCTATGAGCCTGAAATTGAATACAGGTTCGGCGACCGCGCATTGTTGATGACCACCAACCCAAGCGATCAAGATGCGGGTTTATTGAGTGTGCGTACCTATGCCTTTGATGCTGATGGGCAGCTGGCAGACCGCATTTGTGAGATATTCTTCATTGATCCCTATGCGCCAACCGCCCCTGGAACAGCGCGTGTGATTGGCCCCGATGGCGGCCTGCTGACATATGATCCGGGGTCTGCCCCCTTGTTGGCCACTTGGCATTGGCGTGATCTGCCGGCCCCTTGTTTGCCATGACAAAAAGAGTGATGAAAATGATCAGACATTGTGCTGTTTTGGCCGCCTTATGTGCCCCATGTATATCCTACGCAGATGGTGTCGGCCCGCCCGTACAGGTTGATTTGACCCGGTTGGTGGCGCACGCCAGTGGCCAAGACTGGAATGGGGATGGTCTGAATGACCGTTTGCTCTTGGCGATAAACGATGCGGGTGATGCCGTTGATCTTATTACCTTCTTTTCAGATGCGCAGACGGGGCGTTTACGCCCTGCGGACGTCATCGCGTCTGTATTACCCGCCGAAGGGTTACGGGCTGCGAATGCTTTGTTTTCGGTCAGCTATAGCGGTGGTCGCGGTGGGACCGATTATCAGCGCCCGGTTCTTTATAGCTCGGGCGACGATAGTCTTTCATATTTGGCCGTGACGCTGCGGCATGATGATGGGGGCTGGGTGCTTGATCACGTCCTTAGCGGCAGCAACGCCCGCGATTGTGAAATGGATTATGTGGCTGACTTGGGGACTGCTGATCCGTTTGATGACACCGAATTCGCATTTGATATCCGCCCCGCCCCGCCGTTTGGCCCGTATTGGTGGCGTGATGCTTTGCCTGTTTTTTGCAAAGGCGGTGGTGGATGAATGTCTGTTAACGAAGGGTCGTTTCAAAGCAAGGCATTCGGTTTGGTCGTAATGCCGAAGCACTATTTTCATAGGGCGTTACATCTGGCGATACATGCCTACCAGCAGGAACCGGACGAGGGAGTGGAAAACAGCTTCAGCGCACCCGGGCCGGGAGGGTATAAAACGCAATCATCTTTGTCCTCCTGTTTTTGAGGGTTTCTCGATGAAGACGCTGACAGTCCCAAGCAGTGTTGTGAACAAAACGCTTAGCGTCGTCAGCTGACCTAGAACAGGGCAGCGGGACTTGGTGCTGGACGCAAGATGCGCGTCCGAAGAGCCATTACGGTTCTCCAAAAATGACGAATTCTCGAACAACACGGAACCCTAAGTAACTACGGCGCCTTTCGGCCTTGGGTCGGATACGTGCGGCAAGACGTACCCCATCCATTGCTGTAGTGTACCCGCCCCCTTTTGCGACGCGGCGGTTAGAGTAACCAAGCCAGCCACAGCTTTCCTGTGCAAATGCATCCGCCAGATAATCGCTGCTTGTAGTCAACCCCAAATGCTCACCTGACCAACAAGACATTGTTAACTCGTAAACATTCCCAGACATATGCCGCAGTCCCCACCCGTTTGCAGCGTCCAGCTCCATCACGGGCACTGGCACATATCGGTTCACAAGGGCTGGGAATGATCGCGGTTGCTGGACATGCTCGGTGGCTTGACGAGAGAAATTTGCCTGATTGGCGGTCAGTTCATCGCCTTGGGCGAACCGTGTTTCTGTTCCCGCCCGTGCGGCATATTCCCATTCTGCTTCCGTTGGCAGCCTGTAGACATCAGCGCCCACTTTGGCGTTGAGCCAGGCCACGAATTCCAACGTATCAAGATAGGATACATTCACCACCGGGTGATCGGGCCCTAGCTCAACATACCCACGCGGGGTCAAGGCGGAATGATCCGGATCATGGGAACAACCGCCATCGGCCACGCAGCGCATCCATTCCCTATGGGTCACCTCGTTGCGCCCCATTGCGTAAGGTATGTCCATCTGGACCGGGTGGCGCGGGTGTTCCTGGGGAATGATGTTTAATTCGTCTGGGCCACGCACGCCTAAGGTAAGGCCAGGTCCATAAATATCGAACCGATTGCGGGATTCTTCTGGTTTCGCCCCCATCATGAATGACCCTAGCGGCACCACAATCATTTCAGGGCAGTCATCGCATTCGCGGAATAGGTCCAGTGGGGCGACTGTGCGACCGTCGGTCAGTTGATAGGTTTCGATATCTTGGGCGTCCGCGCAAAATGGAAACAGAATAGTGGTCAAAGATATAACGAACCGAAGCTTTCTAAAAATCAAATTCATCGCGGCCTTAAACCTATACATTGCTTTGGGTACCAGCATAGCAAAGCCTCAATACAAATAAAAACATTCGAGGTAATAAGTTTTATGCTGAGACGTTCACTGATCGCATTGATTTGAATGGCTTTTCCCAGGCGCGGGGTTTTATGCGTACGAAGTTGCTTTAGGTCGCAACGTTACGGTGGAGTTGCCTGAGCTTTGGTGGACTCCGCCAAACGGCTTTGCCGTTTCACTCTGTCCTAGTCCGCAATTTTGCCTTTGGCAAAATCACGGAGGTGAGAGGCTGACAACGACCCAAGCGGGGCTCGTTATGGCTGCTTCCTTCCGGACCTGACCAGGTTGGCGAGGCGCTCGCCCGCGCCAACCTCTCACCCTCCATATAGGCCGCCGTCTGCCCGGGTGCAAGGTGTCACAAATAAAGCCGATATTCGTCAAATCCGTCCCGTCCGGGCCCGAGCCGTTCCATTTTGTCGGTCAGGTGCTCCCGCGCCAGCGGCGATGATGCGAAGATGGCGCTGGTATCGCTGAACTCGGTCAACCGCCACGGCATTGTGCCGTCCGGCTCGACCGTGCCCCGCGCCTGCAGGTCGTCAATCAGGATGTCCCGCGTGCTTTGCGTGGAGTTATACAGGATGTTGTCCCGATTGATCGCCAGCATTCCGCCGCCGCCGAAAGTCCGGTAGCTGTTTGTTGCCACCACAAACTGATCCGTGTCCTGCACGCGCTGCCCTGCGTAATGCAGGTGTTTGATCCGCGATGCGTCTGGGTTGATCATCCGTCCTTCGCTGTCAAACCGTGCCGGTTTGCTGATGTCGATTTCATAGTCCAGTCCGAAGATTGTATCAAAATTGTAACCGGGGCTATGGGGGTGGATTAGTGGCTGGTTGTGTTCATCCGGCGTGATCTGCATGAAATGTGAGGCCGACCGTTCCAGCCAATCCCGCAGGTCTGCCCCGCTTTGCCGCAGCCCACACAGCGTGTTAGCAAATGGATAGATCGCAGCCGCGTCCCGTAGTGTGATTGGCCCTGCCGGAATGTTGATGTAATGCCCCGGTCCCGCTCTGTCGCCACAGCGGAAGGGGGCTGTACTGGAAATCAGAGGCAGGTTTTCCCATGCGCTGCCCTGCAGCACATCCTGCACATGATTTTGCTGTGCTCTGGCGAGCAATTGCTGGCTTGGGTCCGGTCCAAGGGTCGCGAAAAAGCTGTGGATCCTGTGCGGAGTTACAGCGATCGGTTGTCGGATGTGTGCCAATGTTCGCATATGTGCGTCGTCTACATGGGCCCTGATCTGGGCGCGTACCGCTTTGGTTTGGGTCGTCTCGTCTTCCCCTTTTTCAAGCGATGTCTTTTGCTGAATGATCTGCCATACGCCGTCATTCCAGCACAACCTTAGATCAATGACACCGAGCCGGTTCCCATAAAACCCAGCCATCACAGCAGGCTTTCCGTGCAGCGTCCCTGCCACCGGATCGATCACATCTTTCGCCACCCGTTCCTTGTCTGGGAACATCTCATGCGTGTGCCCCGTTAGGATCACGTCGATCCCATCGATCGCCGCCAGTGGCACAGCGGCGTTTTCCATACCCTGCTTGTGTTTGATCCCGCCAATGCCTGAATGGCAGAGCGCGATGATGACATCCGCCCCTGCGGCTTTCATGTCCGGCACGACCTGTTGGGCACTTTCGACGATATCGCGGGTTGTGACCGCGTTGTTCAGGACCGGTTCATCCCATTGGGTGATCTGCGGTGTTACGAACCCGGTCACCCCTATCTTGACCGGTCTGGTCCGACCGTCGTCGCACGTCAGCGTCCGTTCAAGGATCAAGAACGGCCTGCTGATGGGGGCTTCGTTTTTGATCGATAGATTGGCGCAGATGATCGGAAATTCCGCCCCGGACAGTGCCTGTCGCAGGTAATCCAGCCCATAATTAAATTCGTGATTTCCCAGCGCCATCCCATCGTATTTCAGCGTATTGAACGCTGCGATGATAGGATGTGTCCGCCCGTTCATCCCTTGTGTCGCCAGAAAGTCGGCGAGTGGGTTTCCTTGGATTGCGTCCCCATTATCAAAAAGCAGGCAGGCCTCGCCTAAGTCTGCCCGTGCGCGGGCGATTCCCCCCACAAGCCGGATCAATCCACTGTTTGGATCGGTCTTATCCGAAAAATAATCGTAGTCGAGCAACTGCATATGCAGGTCTGTCGTCTCCAATATACAGAGTCGCGCTGATGGTATCTGCGAGGGTATTTTTGTTGAGCCAGCATGGCTGGAATTGTTTGCCATGCTGCAATCATAACGCGAAATGAGGGCGTGGCCATTGGTTTCTGCAGCCATGCCAATTGATCTTGGCATGACGTCGTGTCATGCGGTGCTGATGAAAGCTGCAGAAACAGTGACGTTTGGGGGGTCTGGTCTGGACCGTGCCGCGGCGTTGCGCGGAGATATGGACGCGTTGCGTGCTGATCCCGCCGCGCGGTTGATCTTGTTGTGGCAGGGCAAACCAATGGTCCAAGCCGATACTTTGGTCCGCGTGCCCATGGATCACCCGGTTGTTGCAGATGCCAATGACGCGATGATCTTTTTGGGTCGCGATGATGACGGGCCCGTATTGGCCGCCAATATGTCCGGCTGGCAACCCGCGGACGTTGACCCAACTGTCTTGGATAGCTTTCTGGACAAGACCGAGCAGCAGCATCCTGCATTGCCAGAAAGTATGGTCTTTGCCGAATTGCGCAGCATGATGACGCGGCTCACCCCACGTGATGCAGAGCTGGCCGCGACAGCCAAAGCGGTGTTGGATTGGCATCAATCGCATCGTTTTTGTGCCCGGTGTGGTACCGAGAGCGTTATGGCCATGGGCGGCTGGCAGCGGGATTGCCCGGCCTGCAATCGGCATCACTTCCCCCGGACCGATCCGGTTGTTATCATGTTGATCACCCATGAAAATGCTGTGTTGGTGGGCCGCTCACCCCATTGGCCTGAGGGTATGTATTCTTTGTTGGCTGGGTTTGTTGAACCCGGTGAAACAGTTGAGGCAGCCGTGCGCCGTGAGGTCTTTGAAGAAGCTGGCGTGCGTGTTGGCCCTGTCCGCTATTTGGCCAGTCAGCCTTGGCCTTTTCCGGCATCATTGATGCTGGGCTGTGCGGGGACCGCATTAACCACGGATTTACAGATCGATCCTATTGAAATTGAGGACGCCCGATGGGTCAGCCGCGAGGATATGGCCAAGGCTTTTGCCGGCGATCATCCTCAGATACTTCCTGCGCGAAAAGGGGCAATTGCCCATTTTCTGCTGCAGAACTGGCTGGCCGATAGGCTTGATTAGCGCCCCGCCATCTTGCAGGGTACGCGGTGTTGAAGGCGAAAGGTAAGCATGAAGTTCAGCACAAAAGAAGATATCGAAGCGCCGATTGCGTACGTCTACGCGCAAGTCACTGACTTTGACGCATTTACCCGTCGCGCTTTGCGGCTCGGGGCTGATATCAAACAGATCCATGCCGGCGGACCGGCTGTGGGGGCCGAATGGCATGTTGGTTTTCAGTTTCGTGGGCGGCAGCGCGACATGCAGGCCAGAATACCCCAGATGGATCCACCCTATGGCTATCAGGTTGATACGACGTCTGGCGGTATGGCGGCACTGTCTGAGGTGACGCTTGTGGCATTGTCCCCCCGCCGGACCCGGTTGGCATTTACGATTGACGTCCGTGCCCAGACGCTCACGGCGAGGCTGTTGCTCCAATCGATGAAGCTGGCCAAGGGCAAACTGACCAAACGGTTCAAAGTACGTGTGCTTGAATTCGCAGAAGAGATCGAGGACAGGCACCGCAAAAGCGGATAGCCCGGCATGATTTTCTAGAAAATCATGGGTGACAGAAGGAATTTGCAAAATTCCTTCGCTGTGGATTTAGGGTCTTGCATCATCGTGGCGGCGGGCTGCTGCAGGATAGACCCCCATCACATGCAGGTGGTCGGTGAAGTATCCCAGCTCTTCCAGTGCCAATTGCACATTCCGGTCGTCCGGATGACCTTCGATTTCGGCGTAGAATTGCGTCGCTGTGAAGGCCCCGCCAACCATGTAGCTTTCCAGCTTGGTCATATTGACTCCGTTTGTCGCAAACCCGCCCATCGCCTTATAGAGCGCTGCGGGAATGTTGCGTACTCGGAAGACAAAGCTGGTCATCATCCCAACTTCGCCGCGCCGCTTGTAATCAGGTTCTCGCGCCATGATCAAAAACCGGGTTGTGTTGCGGTCGTGATCCTCAATGTGCCGCGCGAGGACCTTGAGCCCGTAAATCTCGGCCGCCAATTCTGAGGCAAGTGCTGCCGCGCTGGCATCCCCGCTTTCGCCAACTTCGCGGGCCGCCCGCGCGTTATCGGTGCTGGTGCGCCCACTGATCCCGTTTTCACGCAGGAAGACCCCGCATTGCGGCAGAATCACCGGGTGGCCAAATGCCTCTTTCACATCAGAGATCTGTGCATTTGGTGTTCCGAGCAAATTTACATGCACACGGACAAATGTCTCATCCACAATATGCAACCCGCTCTCGGGCAACAGCGAATGCACATCGGCGACCCGCCCGTAGGTCGAATTTTCTACGGCGATCATACCAAGATCGGCACCGCCTTGCCGGACAGCATCGATGGCGTCCTCGAAGCTGGCACAGGGGAGGGGCTCAAAAGCGGGACGTGCGGCAACGCAGGCTTCGTGCCCGTAAGCCCCTAGTTCGCCCTGGAATGCGATTTTTTGTCCCATGCCCTTGTCTCCCTAACTTGAAAATAACAAAGATTAGCCATTAGGTCGCGGCAGTACACCTTGCAACCTTGTGTGGGAAGCGGATAGATACGCGCGAAGCACCAAAACTTGAGATGGATCGCGACATGTTCGATACGATGACAACCACCAAGGCGATCGGCGCCCTTTGCGGCACGCTTTTGGTTTATATGCTGGGTGGCTGGCTGGCCGAAGAAATCTACCATAGCGGTGGACACGGACATGGCGATCATGCCCAGGCCTATGTGATCGAAGTTGCTGATGCTGGCGGTGAAGCCGGGGCAGAAGTCGAAGCAGTGCCCTTCGCGGAGCTTTACGCCGCAGCCTCTGCTGCGGATGGCGAAGGTTTGTGGCGTGGTTGTCGTTCGTGTCACGCGCTCGAGCCTGGCCAGCACGGTACAGGCCCCGCCCTTGCAGGCGTTGTCGGCCGCCCGGTGCAATTTTATGATGACTTCGGATATTCCGGCGCATTGGCTGAGGTCAACGACGTTTGGACGCCAGAAGAGTTGAACGCTTTCTTGGAAAAACCGTCTAGCTACGCACCTGGCACTGCAATGAGCTATAACGGTATGCGTGATGCTGAAGATCGTGCAAATCTGATCGCTTATCTTGCAACAATTGGCGGTTAACCAACCTCATTCCCGCAAAACACGAAAGGCCGTCCGGAGTTGGGCGGCCTTTTTTTGTAGATGTTCCGGTTTGTTCACTGGGTGATCACGCAAACTCAACTTGAATGTTTGATTATCTGCCCGTTTACTTCATGTAATACCTATCAGAGATTTTTCAACCCGGAGAGAATGATGCAAAATCGCCCCAAGGCCCAAGTGAAAGCCATCCAGCAAGATCGCCGCGATGGTCAGCTGAAGCAGTGGTTGTTGGGTTCGGTGGTTGGCGTTGCGGCTGTTTGGGCCGCGGGTGAGCTTCTGGCCGAGGCCCATGAAGTCGTCATCGAGAGCCATGGCTATACAAACTTTGGCGAGCTCAAATATGGTCCGGATAGCGTTCTTGATTACGTGAACCCCGATGCCCCGCAAGGCGGTGAGTTTTCGCAATGGGCCCAAGGCACGTTCGACAGTTTTAATCTCTACACCCGAAAAGGTGTGCCTGCCGCTCTCTCAACTATCGGATACGAGTCGATCATGACCTCGACCGCTGATGATCCTTACGGCAGCTATTGCTATCTTTGCACCACACTTGAGTATCCAGAAAGCCGTGATTGGGTCATCTTTAACCTCCGCGATGATGTGAAATTTTGGGATGGCACAGCCCTGACTGCCGAAGATCTCAAATTCGCGTTTGAGTTGACGCTTGAACAAGGCATTACCGAATACCGCAACGTCTATTCACAGTTCATCGACAGCGTTGAGGTTCTTGACGATTATCGCATCAAATTTACCTTCACAGAAGAGGCCCCGCGCCGTGATGTCGTAACTTGGGCTGGGGGTACTTCGGCTTTTTCCAAGGCTTGGTTTGAAGAGACAGGCACCCGTTTGGACGATTCCTCGGACGCCCCGTTTATGGCAACCGGCCCTTACCGGCTGGATGAGGTCGATATTGGCCGTCAGATCATCTACCGTAAGGACCCTAACTGGTGGGGTGCCGATCTGCCGATTAACCAAGGCCGCAATAATTTTGAAACGATCCGCGTGGAGTACTTCGCCGACAGTGGTGCGGCTTTTGAAGGGTTCAAGTCGGGTGTTTATTCGTATCGTAGCGAAAATAGTTCGATCCAATGGGCCACTGGGTATGATTTCCCAGCCCGCGAAAACGGTTGGGTGAATGTTGAAGAACTGCCCGACGGCAATATCGGCACTGGCCAGGGTTTTGTGTTTAACCTGAACCAAGAAAAGTTTCAGGATCCACTGGTCCGTCAGGCACTGAGCATGATGGTTAATTTCGAATGGATGAATGAATCTCTATTTTACGGGCTTTACGAGCGTCCGGAATCGTTCTGGGACAATTCTGATCTTAAGGCCGTCGGTGCCCCTTCGGACGCAGAATTGGCTGTGCTGCAACCCCTTGTCGATGATGGCCTGCTGGATGCGTCCATCTTAACAGAAGAGGCGGTTATTCCGCCGATTTCCAGCACGTCCGAGCGCCCGTTGGATCGCGGTCAGCTGCGTGCTGCCTCTGCCCTGCTGGATGAAGCAGGTTGGGTTGCGGGCGATGACGGTTTGCGCCGCAAGGATGGCCAGGTGCTATCGGTTACTTTCCTTGAGCGGTCGCCCCAGTTTGACCGGATCATCAATCCGATTGTTGAGAACCTGACACGTCTCGGTGTTGATGCCACACTTGAGCGTGTGGACACGGCACAATGGATCGAACGCCGCCGGGCGGGAACGTTTGATATCGTCAATGCATCATTGGGGCAGGGGTTTGAGCCGGGTCAACAGTTGGCCCAATTCTTTGGCTCCGCTGCCGCTGAGGACAGTTCGCGCAACCCGATGCGCCTGAAACTGCCTGCGGCTGATCGCTTGATTGAACAAATCGTACTGGCCGAGACTTTGGAAGAATTGACCATAAGCACCCGTGCGCTTGATCGTATTTTGCGTGCTGAGCGGTTTTGGATACCGCAGTGGCAAAAGGGCGTGCACACGGTGGCCTACTACGACATGTATCGCTTTAAGGAGGTACCTCCGCTGGCCTTGTCCCCTATTGATAACTGGTGGTTTGACGCAGAGGCCGAAGAGACATTGCGCGCCGCAGGCGCCTTTCAGTAGGGCCGCGTAGTGGGAGCTTATATATTAAGGCGGTTGTTGCTCGTGATTCCGACACTGGTGGGGATCATGATCATCAATTTCGTGCTGACCCAGTTTGTCCCCGGCGGCCCGATTGAACAAATCCTTGCCGAGCTTGAGGGCGGTGGAGATGTGTTTGAGGGCATTTCCGGCGGTGGAAGTGAGCTGGTCGAAAGTGGCAATAGCGATTATGTTGGCAGCCGCGGTCTGCCGGCGGATTTCATCGCCGATCTTGAGCGCGAGTTTGGGTTTGACAAACCCCCGCTGGAACGCTTCCTGAACATGATGTGGAACTATATGCGCCTTGACTTCGGCGAGAGTTATTTCCGTTCCATCAGTGTGTTTGATTTGGTCATGGAAAAGATGCCGGTGTCGATCACGCTTGGTCTTTGGTCGACTTTGATTGCCTATATGGTGTCGATCCCGCTGGGTGTTAAGAAGGCCATCAAGGACGGGTCACCCTTTGATACATGGACCTCAGCCGCGATTATTGTGGGCTATGCCATCCCCGGGTTCCTGTTTGCTATTTTGTTGATCGTCTTGTTTGCGGGTGGGTCCTATTGGCGTATTTTCCCACTGCGTGGTTTGACATCCAGCAACTTTGAGGACCTCAGCATGATCGGCAAAGTGCTTGATTATTTCTGGCATATTACTCTGCCGGTGCTGGCGTCGACCATATCCGCCTTTGCGACGTTGACGTTGCTGACCAAGAACAGCTTTCTCGATGAGATCAAGAAGCAATACGTCATGACCGCCCGCGCCAAGGGTTTGTCTGAAAACCGCGTGCTTTACGGCCATGTATTTCGCAACGGGATGCTGATTGTCATCTCGGGCTTTCCGGCCCTGTTTATTGGCGTGTTCTTTGGTGGCTCGCTGATTATTGAGACGCTGTTTTCGTTGGATGGTTTGGGCCGTTTGGGTTTTGAGGCCGCAGTGGCCCGTGACTATCCTGTGGTCTTTGGCACGCTGTTTGCCTTTTCATTGATTGGTTTGATTGTGGGGATCATTACGGATTTGACCTATGTGCTGATTGACCCGCGCATCGATTTTGAGGCGCGAAACTGATGGCCCGTGCTGCGATGATTTCCCCTTTGAACCAGCGCCGTCTGCGCAATTTTCGCCGTAACCGCCGCGCGTTTTGGTCGCTGGCTATTTTTGGTGTCCTGTTCGGCCTGTCCCTGTTTGCCGAGTTCATCGCCAATGACAAACCCATCGCTGTCAGCTATCGCGGTGAAATCCGCATGCCCATCTTTAACTTCTATTCTGAACGCGACTTTGGCGGGGATTTCCCAACCGAGGCAGGCTATGGCGAGGCTGAGGTCGATTGCCTTATTGTCACGGGCGGCTTGCTAGAGTGTTTTGATGAACCCGATGCGCTGATCGCCGCCGTCGATGCAGGCGAGACGCTGGAGGGCGATTTTCACAAAGGCTGGATGCTGTGGCCCGTTATTCCCTATTCCTACAACACCATTGTGGATGTTGCGGGCGTGGCCCCCGCCGCGCCAAGCGCGCAGAATTGGTTGGGCACGGATGACACCAAACGCGATGTTGTCGCTCGCGTCATTTACGGCTTTCGATTATCTGTCACCTTTGCTTTGACTGTCACTGTAGCGTCTTCGATCATTGGGATCATGGCGGGCGCTGTGCAGGGGTATTTTGGCGGTTGGACCGACCTGATTTTCCAACGCTTCATTGAGATTTGGACGGGCATGCCTTCGCTTTATGTCATCATCATCGTCTTCGCTATTCTGGGCCGAAGTTACTGGCTGCTGGTGGGCTTGACGGTGCTGTTTGGTTGGCCTGCCCTTGTGGGCGTTGTCCGGGCCGAGTTCTTGCGTGCCCGCAATTTGGAATATGTCCGTGCGGCCAAGGCGCTGGGCGTGCGTGACCGTACTATCATGTTCCGCCATATGCTGCCCAACGCGATGGTTGCCACGTTGACCATGCTGCCATTCCTGGTCACTGGTGCCATTGGTGGCCTTGCTGCGCTGGACTTCCTGGGCTTCGGATTACCTTCATCTGCCCCGTCATTGGGCGAGATGACGTTGCAGGCCAAGCAGAACCTGCAGGCCCCTTGGTTGGGCTTTACCGCTTTCTTTACCTTCGCGATCATGTTGTCCCTGCTGGTATTTATCTTTGAAGGCGTCCGAGATGCATTTGATCCGCGCAAGACCTTTGTCGCGGATGGAGATGTCAGCGTCGATGATGATCTTGTTTCCTTACAAAAGGCCGCAGAATGAATACCCCGGTTGTTTTGGATGTAAGCGATCTACGCGTGGCCTTTCGGCAGGATGGGGACACCACACATGCCGTCCGCGGCGTGTCGTTTCAGGTCCACAAGGGCGAGACGGTTGCCATTGTCGGCGAGAGCGGGTCGGGTAAATCGGTCACGGCTTTGTCCACAGTGCAATTGCTGGGTGACAGTGCCGTTATGGCCGGATCGATCACTTATGAAGGCACCGAAATGGTGGGTGCCGATGATGCCGCACTGCGCCGGGTGCGCGGCAATGACATCAGCTTTATCTTCCAGGAGCCGATGACTTCGCTGAACCCGCTGCACACCATCGAAAAGCAGTTGGCCGAGAGCATTGAGCTGCATCAGGGGCTGCGCGGTGCGAAGGTGCGGGCCCGGGTGGTGCAATTGCTGGAACGCGTTGGCATCCGGGATGCCGAGAGCCGTTTGACCGCCTATCCTCATCAGCTCTCGGGTGGTCAGCGCCAACGTGTCATGATCGCGATGGCTTTGGCTAACGGGCCTGATCTGTTGATCGCGGATGAGCCGACCACGGCGCTGGATGTGACGATCCAGGCGCAGATTTTGGATTTGCTGGCTGATCTGAAACGTGACGAAGGCATGTCGATGCTGTTCATCACCCATGACCTGACAATTGTGCGCAAGATCGCGGATCGTGTCTGCGTCATGAAAGACGGTTTGGTGGTTGAAACGGGCCCGACTGCGCAGATTTTTTCGAACCCACAACACCCCTATACCCAGACGTTACTGGCGGCGGAATCCACAGGTGTACCCGCGCCGGTTCCCGCCGATGCGCCGGTGGTGCTGGAAACCGATCAGGCCCGGATCTGGTTTCCGATCTATCGCGGTCTGCTGAAACGCACCGTGGGCCATATAAAGGCCGTCAATCAGGCGACCCTGACTGTGCGCGCGGGCGAGACCTTGGGCGTTGTTGGCGAGAGCGGCTCGGGCAAGACGACATTGGCACTGGCTGTGATGCGCTTGATCCGGTCCGAGGGGCGGATCGCTTTTCAGGACACCGATATTCATCATCTGAACCAACGGCAGATGCGCCCTTTGCGCAGCGATATGCAGATTGTATTTCAGGACCCTTACGGATCGCTGAGCCCCCGGATGACCGTGGCCGAGATCATTTCCGAGGGCCTTGGTGTGCACGGTGTCGAACCGGGCCGCGACCGCCGCGATATGGTGGGTGAGATCATGCAAGAGGTTGGGTTGCCGCCTGATCTGATGGACCGTTATCCGCATGAATTTTCAGGCGGTCAGCGCCAGCGTATTGCCATTGCCCGGGCCATGATCTTGCGGCCCAAGCTGCTGATTTTGGATGAGCCAACCAGTGCCCTGGATATGACTGTACAGGTCCAGATCGTGCATTTGCTGCGCGAGCTGCAGCAGAAATACGGGCTGGCCTATCTGTTTATCAGCCATGATTTGAAAGTCGTGCGCGCGTTGTCCCATAAGGTGATGGTCATGAAGCAGGGCGATGTGGTTGAGGCAGGGGATGCGGATGCGATCTTTGATAATCCGAAAACTGAATACACCCGCGCGCTGATGGCGGCGGCGTTTGAGGGTAAGGTCGCCTGAGGTAATCCGTCGAGGTCCGCTAGGCGGACTTTCAGACATTCGCTGTGTTTGAACCAACGGCTGATTTTGGGTAACCCATGTGATCGATTTTGGGGATTGCTAGGTGATAAAAGATATCTCGAAATTCACTCTTTCGCTTTTGCTTTTGTCTACGCCGCTGGCAGCAGAAGAAAGTTATGTAGTTGCGAATGGCAGCATCGTGGTGCCGCTAGATATCTTTCAAGAATGTGGCGTTTGTCCCGAAATGGCGGTTATGCCGCTTGGATCGTTCATGATGGGGGCCAGCGACGGGGAATCTTGGTCGTCAATTTGGGATGTTGAGGGGAAGGGTCCGGTTGCATATGAGGGGCCCGATGGCCTTTATAACATACCGCATGAAGGACCGCAGCACGAAGTGCTGATGGATACACCCTACGCCATGGGTGTGAACGAAGTGACCCATGCTGAATGGATGGCCTGTGTGCGGGGTGGCGGATGCTCACATAACCCAGATCACTCTGCTTTGGTCTTTCGACGCGGCGATGTCGCACTGGGGCCCGATCACCCGGCCATCGATGTCTCTTTGCTGGATATTCAGGAATACGTGGCCTGGCTAAACGCCCGTGTTGGTGTTGAGGCTTACCGTCTACCGACAGAGGCCGAGTGGGAATATGCCGCGCGTGCGGGTACAACAACACGCTTCGCGCAAGGGGATGTGCTGACGTCGGATCAGGCAAATTTTTCCGGTGATACAACAGCGCACAATCGCGGCCGCCCATTTCCGAACTTACTCAGTCGTGCGGTTCCAGTGCCTGTTGATGAATTAGATGCTGCCAACCCTTGGGGCCTGCGGCACATGTCAGGCAATGTGAATGAAATTACAATATCATGCTTCGTAAAACCACACCTAGGCCTGCCCACAAACAGCGCTTATCTGGATCATGCTGCCCAAGGCTGTGACAGATATGTGGCAAAGGGGGGATCTTACAACTGGGCCATGGACGCTTTGCGCCCATCTTTCCGCATTGGGCCGTATGACGACTACCGTCGTAGCTTTGTCGGCTTTCGTTTGGTCCGTATTTTTCCGAACTCAGAAACACGATAATTGATCAGCGCTACAATTTTGGAGAAACGGCATTGGCCGACGTTGGCTGCACGGCAGAACTCCGGTAAACGGGCTCGAAGCAGACTTACCGCAAAGTCACCCCTCTGACCCGATCATAAAGCATGTTGTCCCGCGTGCTTGCAGCCTGCGGCAGGCCAGATCAGCTCCTTCGCGGGTGAGCCCCATGAAGTTCGCATCAAACCCTCCGGCCCGTTGCACGACCCGCCGCAGTGACCCGTCTAATGAGCTCATTTCGTTTAAAGCGACGCGCAGCAGGACCCTTTCGGCGTCGTAGCGTGTGTCGTACCGTCCTACGTTCACCCCCCAATGCCGTCCGCCTGATGTGGAAATCCGGGTGACGACTTCGGGCTCTGCGTTGACCTCGGGTGCCGGTGTTGCGGGCACTGCCGCCGCGACTGTGATTGCGGTCTCAGGTGCGGCAGGTCGCGCTGGGGGCGTAACTGCTGGGGGTGGCGTGGCTGCGGCCACTTGGACCGCTGCTGGTTCTGCTTCCTGTTCAGGTATGTCGACGCCCAAGGCTTCGGCAAGGGCTGCATCCACTGCACTTGTCAGTGCTGCGTTGATCGCATCGTTATCAACGGACGCCACCAGTGCCTCTGGCGCTGGATCGGGTGCTGTCGGCGCGGGGCGCAGAATAGGTCGCAAGCTGCTGGAAACAAGTCCGTTGACCCGCACGATTTTCCCTGGATCACCGCCACCGCTGGGGGGCTGTGTTGTGCGTGATGAACTTGAAACCATTGCCGCTGGCGGGTTTGGCTGCCGGATCGTGGCCCGAGACGGTGCCCGGTTGAAGCCCATATCCATCAGTTCAGTGATCCGCGCGTTCCGTGCCGTTGTGGAAGACCCGCCAAAGACAGTTGCGATGATCCGTTCCTGACCACGTTGTGCTGATGCGACCAGGTTGAACCCAGCGGCGTTGGTGTAGCCGGTTTTGATCCCATCGCCGCCTTCGTAGCTGTCCAGCCACCGCCGGTTTGTGTGCCGCACCTGTGCGACGCCAGCATCCGCCGTGCGCCGCGAAAAGAGGTTATAATACTGAGGAAAATCGTAAATCACGTGCCGCCCGAGGACCGACATGTCGCGTGCTGTGGACATATGGCCCGACTGGGTCAGCCCATGTGCGTTCCGGAAGGTTGTGTTACGCATGCCCATGGCTTGGGCTGTCCGGTTCATCCGTGTGGCAAATGCCTCTTCAGAGCCAGAAATCGCTTCACCTATCGCCGTGGCCGCATCATTGGCCGATTTCACCGCTGCTGCGCGCAACAGATACCGGAGCCGGATCGTTTGCCCTGTTTGTAGGCCGAGTTTCGAGGGCGGCTCAGACGCTGCGTTTCGGCTGATCGTCACGGGGGTATCAAGTGTGATCTCGCCCCGTTGGATCGCTTGGAACGCGATATACATGGTCATCATTTTGGTCAGCGATGCCGGATGCAGACGCGTGTCCGCGTTGCGCGAATGCAGGACTTCGCCCGTTCGCGCATCCATCACCATGGCCGCATAGGGCGCTGCTGTTGCGCGGATCGGCGCAAGCAAAATTACGATCAAGAATGCGAATAGATACAGCCCATTGAGGGCCAATTGTCCCGGACGACTTGCCACGTCGCTTGCCTCTTTTTCTGCCTCAGTGACCCCGAATTTTTTCGGTGGTCTTATTGTTATGACGTGACGCTAGCATAAGTTGGATTTTCAGAAAATACCCTAAATTCAAAGACTTTGGGGTCGTTCATCACGTTGCAAGTCCAGATGTTGTGGTTTTGCCATGCTTGAACCCATAGATTGTCAATTTCTTGTGGTTTTTCTGATTGTAGGCAACTTGCAACCTTGGGGTTTTCACCAGCGATCTGTGCCTTATATACTACGCCAGTGAAGTCAGGGCGAAAGCATGAAACCGACAGTTCATTTGATGGCAGAAAAAGATGACACCGACGACGGTGACATTGGTGTTGCACTTGACACCAAGCCAAAGACAAAACGCCCGCCTATGTATAAGGTATTGATCCTGAACGATGATTTCACGCCGATGGAATTTGTTGTGCACGTCTTGGAGCGCTTTTTTGGCCTGACACATGCCCAAGCGTTTGAGTTGATGCTGACGGTTCACAAGAAAGGCCTTGCTGTGGTTGGCGTCTTTAGCCATGAGATTGCAGAAACCAAAGTGGCCCAAGTGATGGATTTTGCACAACGTCACCAGCATCCACTGCAATGCACGATGGAGAAAGAATAGCGGTTCGCCGTTGTTCCCCGAATTATGTCCCAATCCCGCTTATCAACGGCCCTCGGTGAAGGCCTATTAGTGTTGCCTCAAGGCACCATTGCCGTCATGCGCCCCCCTGTGACCTATGATGTCGCGGATCTTCCGCGTGAACATCTGACCATTGTGCATGGGTTTTATCCCGAATGTGCTGCCTGGTCGGGTGCTGGTTATCCGGTTACCCAAGATTTGCGCAAGGTGTCCGTTGCGATTGTGGTCGTCCCACGTGCCAAGGCGCTGGCCCGTGCCATGGTTGCAGCCGCCTGTGCCCAGGCTGATCTGATCATTATCGATGGTCAAAAGACCGATGGTGTCGATAGTCTGTTTAAAGCGTGCCGCAAGTCATTGGGCGATCTACCGTCGATCACCAAGGGGCATGGGCGCATTTTCTGGTTTGCGGCAACGGATGCCTTTGCCGACTGGGCTGCCCCACCGCCGGCGCAAGGCGCGCATGGGTATTTCACCACCCCCGGTGTGTTTTCGGATGGCGCTGTTGATGCAGGCTCTGCCTTGTTGGCGGAGGCCTTGCCGCAGAAGTTACCCGCCCGGATGGCAGACCTTGGTGCTGGTTGGGGCTATCTTGCCGCGCCTGTGCTGGCGCGCACCGGTGTCGCGTCCCTTGATTTGATTGAGGCTGAGATGGTGTCGGTGAACTGTGCGAAATTAAATGTCTCGGACCCGCGCGTGACGTTTCATTGGGGCGACGCCACCCAATTTACCGCCACCACCCCTTATGATGGAATTGTCATGAACCCGCCGTTTCATGCGTCCCGTGCCTCTGATCCCGGGTTGGGTCGCGCGTTTATTCAGGCTGCTGCCCGCCTGTTGGCCCCGCATGGCAAGCTATGGATGGTCGCGAACCGTCATTTGCCGTATGAGGCAACAGTGTCAGAGTGTTTCCGCAATGTGGACATCATTGGTGGCAATGGTGCGTTTAAGATTTTTCACGCGACCCGCCCGCAACGTTGACCGGGTACAACGTTAGCTGGGCAAAAGGAGAGACCTGATGTCATTTTCCATTGCTGGCAAGACTGCGATTGTGACGGGGGCCGCAAATGGTGTGGGCCTAGCGATTGGCCGTCATTTCATGCAGATGGGCGCGAATGTCGTTTTTGCGGATATGGACGAAAAGGCGCTTTGTCATGAAATTGGCGATGACGCCGAAAAAGAAGAGAGCATTCGTGTTTTTGCAGGTGATCTGCGCAAGAAGCTGACCATCGCGAACTTACTTTCTACAACCATCGATGCCTTCGAGCGTGTTGATATTCTGGTCAATGCCTCTCGGCAGGTGATGACCACTGATCCGTTGGATCCCGATGACAACAGTGTTGAGGAACTGCTGCAACAAAACACAATGACCGCCATGCGGATGAGCCAGGCTGTCGCACGGCGCATGATCAAACAGGCCGAAGACAGTTCGACAGACGGCCCCTTGGGATCGATTGTTAATCTCAGCTCAATTGCGGCCCGTCGCACCCATCCTGACTTGCTGGCTTATTCGGTCAGCTCGGCAGCACTTGATCAGATGACCCGCTCGATGGCCGTTGCCTTGGCCCCCAACCGGATCCGGGTGAATGCGGTTGCCTTTGGCAGTGTCATGAGCGCCAGCCTGCAAGTGTCGCTAAAAGATCAAGATGAAATGCGCGAGACCATTGTGGAAAATACGCCGCTGCACCGGATCGCGAGCCCAGGTGAGGTTTCGGATGCTGTGCAATATCTGGCATCTGATGCCGCCGCTTTTGTCACGGGGCAGATCATTACTGTCGATGGCGGCCGCACTTTGATTGATCCAGCCGCCGTTTCTGCCCACTAAAGCGCCATGCGAAAAACCCGCAATCAGGTATTTCGCCAAACGCTATAATTATTCAGGATGGATCGCGATGCACTGTGCCACAGCTTGGTTTGAGCTGGCCTGTGTCACCGCAAATTGTTCTTCGAGCGATTGCAGCTTTGCCCGCTCGGCGTTCAAATCAATAGCGACGGGTATTGATGTTGTGTAGGTCTCGGTTTCGTTGCATTCATAGGTGAAAACCGTGCCATCGTCGTTTCTGCCACGGCACCGGCGTTTTAACGTCCGTACTTCTTGGCGTTCTTCCAGGGCGTAGCCCCGTGCAAGGTTGCCTTGTGTTTCATTGATAAGGCTGCTGAGGACGCGTGTGTCGCGTGTTGCATCGCCGATGCATTGTTCCCGTGGTGTTGCACAGGCAGTAAGCGCCACGAGGGGCAGAATGATGAGGGTAGGGCGCATGAAACTCTCCGGGTTTGATCTGGATCATAGTTACATGATCGGTATGGTGCAAAAAAAGCGAATACGAAGTGTTATTCAATATCAAGAGCGAGCGAAATTCATGTCGGACGGGTTTGAAGCGGAAAAGAGCAAGGCATCGGCGTGGTTTCGCGCGTTACGCGATGAAATCGTAGCGGCTTTTGAGGACCTGGAAGACACCGCAACGGACGATGCCCCAGCGGGCCGTTTTGAGGTGACTGAAACCACGCGTCATGCAGACGATGGATCTGACGCTGGTGGTGGGCTGATGTCCGTGATGCGCGGTGGTCGTGTGTTTGAAAAGGTGGGTGTGAATGTCTCAACCGTCTTTGGCCAGCTGGGTGATGCGGCCCAAAAAGCGATGGCCGCCCGAGGTGTCCCGGGCATGGCTGATGATCCCCGGTTTTGGGCGTCGGGCATTTCACTGGTTGCCCATATGCAAAACCCTCACGCCCCTGCGGTTCACATGAACACCCGCATGTTCTGGACCCCTCATGCATGGTGGTTCGGTGGTGGGTCAGATTTGAACCCCTGCATTGAATATGATGAGGATACTGCTCACTTCCATGGCACCCAAAAAGCCCATCTAGACCCACATGACGCGGCGCATTATCCCAAGCTAAAGGCCTGGGCGGATGAATATTTCTATATTCCCCACCGCAATCGCGCCCGTGGTGTCGGTGGTATCTTTATGGATGACTATTGCACCGGCGATTGGGAGGCGGATTTCAAGCTGACCCAGGATATCGGTCGTGCGTTTTTGCCCGCCTATGTGCCTTTGGTTGAAAAGCGTCGCAATGCGCCATGGGACGATGCAGATAAGGATACACAGCTGGTCCACCGCGGGCTCTATGCGGAATATAATCTGGTCTATGATCGCGGCACAAAATTTGGTTTGGCAACGGGTCATGATGCGAACGCCGTGCTGATGAGCCTGCCGCCCTTGGCCAAATGGATCTAGCGCATATAGCGTTATGCGGAAAACCCGCAATCACCTAACGCTGCCTGAAATCAAAGATTTCTAAGCGTAACGTGGTGCGCGATGTCGTCGAACGCTCTAGTCCACCGTCACAAATTTTGCCCCACCTGCTGAGCGATCTTCAGGAAGCGGCTCTGGGGTGGATTGCACCTGTGGTCCATTTGCCAATTGACGCAAGACCATGCCCGCAAACTCTTCTGAGTATTCCCCGCCACTTGCCCGGCTGAGCATCTTAGCTGCCCGTTCGGGTGCGAAGTGCACAACGACCCGCGCCACGCGCATTTGTGCAAGTGCCATTGATGAGTCTGCCAATGTGGCGTTGCCTAGGGCTGCCCGCTCGGCCTGTGTGGCAGGGACAAATATCAACCAAGCGGCGATTGCAAGAAAGACAGCGATCCAGATGCTGCGCAGTCCGTGAAAGATCAGCCGAAAGGTCAATGGCATGTGTGTTTCCGTTGATACAGGCAGGTAACGACCAGTCTATACCGCAAAATCAGCCGCCGCGCACGGTATCAATCATCAATTGCACATTGGCCGGGTCGGCATCTGGTGTGATCCCGTGCCCAAGGTTAAAGATATGCGGCCCTTTGCCAAGCGCGTCGCAAATCCGCCGCGTCTCACTGACCAGGGCATCGCCGCCCGTGACCATATGCGACGACTTCAGATTGCCTTGCACGCAGCCATCTATCTGCACATGCTTTGCCGCCCAGGCCGCATCCACCCTGTCGTCGATAGCCACGCAATCCGCCCCAATGGCCGCATGCATGCCTGTGTATTTTGTGCCGGCCCCGCGCGGAAAGGCGATCACGGGGATGTCGGGGTGTTTTTCCTTCAAAGCCGCCGTGATCTGTTGCATAGGTTTGACTGAGAAATCCTTGAAGTCGTCACCCTGCAGCGACCCGGCCCAGCTGTCGAAAAGTTTGACGCATTCGGCCCCGGCCTCGATCTGTTTGGACAGATAGGCGATGGTGCCTTCGGTGATCCGGTCGATGATCCCTTCGAACACAGGCCGGTTTTCGGCTTTCAACGCGTGGGCGGGGCCTTGGTCGGGCGTGCCTTGACCCGCGATCATATAGGTGGCGACGGTCCAAGGCGCGCCTGCGAAACCGATCAAGGTGGTTTCCTTTGGCAGTTCTTCAGACAGGATTTTCACCGTCTCATAGACCGGGCTTAGCGTGTCATGGATCGCATCTGTCGGCTTTAGTTTGCTGAGTTCATCGGCTGAGGTGATCGTGGACAGGCGCGGGCCCTCGCCGGTGACAAACCACAGATCCGCCCCCAGTGCTTGGGGCAGAAGTAGAATATCGGCAAAAAGGATCGCTGCGTCGAAGCCGTAGCGCCTGATTGGCTGCAGCGTCACCTCAGCGGCGAGTTCGGGGTTGTAGCACAGCGACAAAAAGTCGCCCGCTTGTGCGCGGGTGGCTTTGTATTCGGGCAGGTACCGCCCGGCTTGCCGCATCATCCAGATAGGGGGGGTATCAAGGGTTTCACCCGCGAGGGCCCGAAGGATGGTCTTTTGCTGCGCCATGGAATGTCCTTTTATGTCGGTGTGGTGGTCCCAATTGCAGAAGATGATGTCAAGGCAGTTGTCAGGCCGGATTGACAGGTCTAAAAATCGAGATATGACTTTGAATTTGCCCACTTCCGCCCAGCCTTTCAACATCGGCACCCGTGGGTCACCGCTGGCTTTGGCCCAAGCCCATGAGGCCCGTTCGCGGTTGATGGCGGCCTTTGATTTGCCGGAAGATTCCTTCAAGATTTGTGTGATCAAGGTGACGGGTGATGCCATTCAAGACCGCCCGCTGAAAGAGATCGGCGGCAAGGGATTGTTCACCCGCGAAATTGAAGAGGCGCTGTTGGATGGGGCCATCGACATAGCGGTGCATTCAATGAAAGATATGCCAGTAGAACAGCCTGCGGGCCTGTTGCTGGATACCTATTTGCCCCGCGAGGATGTGCGCGATGCGTTTGTGTCCTTACGTGCCAAAGGGTTGGATGATTTGGCGGAAGGTGCGACCGTAGGCACATCGTCTTTGCGCCGTAGATCGCAGCTTTTGGCCAAACGCCCTGATCTGAAGATTGTTGAATTTCGCGGCAATGTGCAAACCCGGTTGAAGAAGCTGGCAGACGGTGTTGCAGAAGCCACGTTTTTGGCGATGGCCGGGCTGAACCGACTGGCTATGACGGATGTTCCCCGCTGGCCCGTTTCACCGGACGATATGTTGCCTGCGGTGGCACAGGGTGCGATTGGGCTTGAACGCCGGGTCGATGATACCCGTGCAGCAGAGATGTTAGCAGCAATTCATGATGGCCCAACTGGCCAGCGATTGGCAGCAGAACGCAGTTTTCTGGCGCATCTTGATGGTTCATGCGAAACCCCGATTGGGGGATTGGCTGAATTGGACGGCGGCCGTCTCCGGCTGCGCGGTGAAATATTGCGGACCGATGGCACGCAAGTCTATGCTGATGCGGCCAGCGGCCCGGTTGAAGACGGCGCCGAAATGGGGCGCGTGATGGCAGAGAAACTTCTTGCGCAGGCCGGACCAGATTTTCTCTGAAACAGGGCGGCTGACATCCAAAATTCTAGAATTTTGGATGTCTCAATCCGCCGCCGGGATAACTTTTCCGGGGTTCAAGATGCCCTTGGGATCCAATGCAGCCTTGATCGCCCGCATGGCGTCAAGCGCCACTGGATCTTTGCGCCGTTTCATTGTTGCGAGCTTTGAGACACCAATCCCGTGCTCTGCACTAAAAGACCCTCCGAGTTCCTGAACGACATCCTCTACCGCCTCAACCATCGCATCCATGATCTTTGGGTCATTCCGGCTGACATAGCTGGTGTGGTGGATATTGCCGTCGCCGAGATGGGCCACAAGCACCTCATGCGCCCCGGGATCAATGTCCTTGATCCGGGGGGTTACGGCCGCTTCAAACGCAGCGATCTTGTCCAGCGGAAGGGCGATATCGGTATTCACAAAGACGCCCCCAAAAAAAGCCACTTCGCCTGCGTCTTCCCGCCGTTTCCAGATTTCGCGCCGTTGGGTTTCGTTTTGTGCGATGACGGCATCCAAGACGGTGCCGTTTTCCAGCATTTGCCCCAGAACACCTTCCAGCTTAGAGACGACAGGGATGCTGCCATCCTCATCCGGCAAGGCGTCTGCGCGTGTGGTCGCGGCCACCTCGATCATGATGTTGATGTCATAGTTCTGATCGAATGGGGCCGACATATCGGGGAAAAACTTGCGGTGGTGGTCAATGTAACTGCGCGGCATGTACTCAAAAGCCTCAACCCCGCCGCCGGTTTCGCTTTGCAATTGATGCAATAGTTGCAAGGCAACGGGCAGTGAAGGCACAGCCACCATCGCGGTCGCGTAGGCTTGCGGTTTGGGTCGCAAAGACAATACGGCGGCGGTGATGATCCCTAATGTGCCCTCTGCCCCGATGATCAGATTGCGTAGATCCAGACCGGAGTTATCTTTGTGTAACGCATTCATCAAATTCATGATCCGCCCGTCCGCCATGACCACCTCAAGCCCCAAGCAAAGCCCCCGGGTGCTGCCATAACGCACGACGTTTGATCCGCCTGCGTTCGTTGACAAGAGCCCGCCGATCATGGCCGAACCCCGCGCCCCGAGGGTCAGGGGAAAGATCAGGTCATGCGCCTCGGCGGCGTCGTGAAGATGCGATAGGATGACACCCGCCCCGACCGTCGCAGTCCGGGCTTCTGTGTTGATATCCGATATCGTGTTGAGCCGTTCGACGGAGAGCAGCAATGCGTCTTGCGCCAACGTGGCCCCGGTGAGCCCTGTCCGCCCAGAGGCCGGCACCACTGCTGTTCCGGTCTCATTTGCGATCTTGAGAATGGCCGACACTTCTTGTGTATTCACAGGCCGTAAGACGGCCAGAGGCGTCGAGACATAAGCACCCGTCCAGTCTTTGCAGTAGGGTGCGGCGTCCTGGCCGGTCAGGATGCGATCTTGGCCAATGGCTTGGGCGATTTGGGTCAGTTCATCCATCGTGTTCCCCCCGAAGTCAGTGCCCAACGCTAATGCCAAATGAGCGTGAACGAAAGCCTGTTTTACACGAGATTTGTGACCCTAATAGACTGAACCCAAAATGTTGGTTGCCATATCTGTTGAGTCAGCAAGCGACTGTTTAAAGCAATGCTGGCCGGTCTCAAATGCGAACATTGCCTCTGAGCGAGACAGTTTGGTCATTTCTGTGGTGCTGTGCGTCTCGGGGTGCGGTGGAGACTAATTATGAGGGTTAGTAGCAGGCAAAGTACAACCGTCGTGCCAACAGGAATCCATCCTTTTATCAAGGCCATCTTTGATAGAACGAGGACCAGTGCTATCCCAGACGCCGCCCGTGGAAAAACGTACAAGACAAGCCAAATGCCAACGGCGCTCAATACAAAATAATAGAAGTCATCAAATTTGACACCAAATGAAGTCGGTTCCAGCAGGACCGTCAGCGCATCTATGGGTTGCGCAGGTATGCTGTATTGGCCGATGATGCCAAGCCCGAATAGAATTAGGCCTGCTAGTGTCGAAGCTGCGTAGGGTACAAATTTCATGATACAAACTGGCTAATTTGATTGTCTTACGTATTAGCTATACCCTTAAGGCAACAAGTAATAGTGCTTATTTATAAACGAGTTGTATCTTTTACGGGCGTAAATTTATAAGAATACCAGCGATAAAATTTTACCAGTGGTACGAGGTGAAATTCTTCGCGGAGTACCTAAAATAATTCAGCATATTGGTTGCTGAAGACAAATTTTCAGGCTTAAGTTGGTGACACGTTCCGCTGGCGAAACCGGTCGAAGCGCAACAATTTTAGGGCTTTCAATCCTTCAACTCTCGGCAGCTTTTGGCCACCACCTATTAAGCTCACGGCCAACAAACCAATAACAACCAGGTCAATCATCTGTAACATCTCTTTCATTTTCGTACCTTGCAATCCAGTGTTCTGAAATTGCAACCTTCAGCTGTATACCTATCAATCGGTGTAAATTCTGTGAACCTGCTCTTTGGTACAGTCTTTAACGCTTTCGGGTAGGTTTAGGGCCTATTTTCATATTGTTTGACCGCATTTGTATTATCCTCATGGTGGAATTAAGGTAAACGTTGGGCGCGACAAGGGCAGAAGAGCAAACAAAAGGTTAATTTTTTCCGAAATTTGATTCGTGAGTTCTGAGCCCAGCCTTAAATGAGTAATTGCTGGCAGCGCCAAACTCATTGAGCTTGTCTCGGGCCAGACTTGAGCTCTCGCACTCAGGGTGGCTAGACCTTGCCAGACGCCCGGAAGTCGGGCCGTCGGTTTGGTGCTCATTTGCTGGGATGCAGTGGCGTTATAGGGTGGTGGCGCGGGGGAGACTTGAACTCCCGACCTCGCGATTATGAGTCGCGCGCTCTAACCAGCTGAGCTACCGCGCCGCACCACAGCGCACCGATTACGCAAAGCCCGATGGGGTGTCAAACCGTTTCTAAGGAATTCATGCTATCGGTGTTGCGTAAGATGGGTTTAAACCCATCTTACGGGGTTAATCGTAGCGCAGCTCTGTCGCCTTGCCCCGGAAGATTGTGTAGGCTAGCACTGTATATCCCAGGATCGTAGGCAGCACGATGCAGGTTCCCATCAGGATAATGAACAGGCTTTCGGGTGCGCTGGCCGCTTCATAGATTGTCAGCTGCTCTGGGACCACATAGGGGTAGAAACTATAGGCCATCCCCCCAAACGCCATGATCCAAAGCGCTGTCGCCGCCACAAACGGAAGCCATGACCATTTGTCGTTGGCGAATGGCATCTGGCGCAGCATCGACCAAAGCCAGACTACGATCAGCCCGGACAGGATCGGCAGAGGCGCCAAGTAAGCGGCCTCGGGCCAGCTAAACCACTTGTCGAAAATGCGTGTGCTGACGAATGGAGTTGCCAATGAAATCGCACCGATTCCCAAGATGAGCCCCCAAATTCCACCTTTGGCCCAATCGACCGCTTTGCGTTGCAGATGTTCATCCGTCTTATGGATCACCCAGGTTGCTCCGATAAAACTGTAGCCGACCGTCAGGAATACCGCTGTCAACAGCCCAAACCCGGCGTTGATCCATGACCACTCCAGACCCATCACATACATTCCCAACATGAACCCCTGGCTGAGTGACGTCATGAGCGATCCCGCAAAGAACGCGTTGTTCCAGGTGCGTTTTTGCGGGGCGGGCGCCTTGGCCCGGAATTCAAACGCCACTCCCCGCAAGATCAGCCCAATCAGCATGATTGTCACCGGCAAGTAAAGTGCTGTCAGGATGGTTCCATGTGCAGCTGGAAAGGCCACCAGCATCAGCCCGATGGCCAGTACCAGCCAAGTTTCATTTGCGTCCCAGAATGGTCCGATGGACGCGATCATCCGATCTTTTTCGTCGGCTTCGGCGAATGGAAACAGCACACCAACCCCAAGGTCGAATCCGTCTAGCACCACATAGATCAGAATCGAAACGCCCATGAGTGCTGCGAAAACGAAAGGCAGCCAGACAGTTGGATCACCAAATGTATGCATCAGTCTTACTCCGCAGGCATTGTGCGGGGATTAGCCGCGTGTGAGGGTGAGATCTTCGGTTCAATCGCTTCGCCGCGCGACATCCGCCGCGCAAGAAAGAAAATCACGTAGATATAGGCGATCAATAACACTGCATAGACCAAGAGGTAGGCAATGAGTGATGACAAGACCAGCGATGCAGGTACATCGGCCACGGCCTCTTTTGTGGTCATGACCCCATGGACCAGCCAAGGTTGCCGCCCGATTTCGGTTGTGTACCAGCCTGCGAGTGTCGCAAGCCAGCCGCTAAAGCTCATCCCAACTAAAAGGTACAGCATCGGCTTGGGCAGCCCCTCTACCCCGCGTTTTTTGCGCAGGATCAGGGCGCTGGCGGTCCAGCTTACCAACAGCATTAACATCCCCGTGCCAACCATGACACGGAACGACCAAAAGACCGGTGAGGCCCTTGGATGTAGTACTTCTCCGTCTTCGGTGACGAAGTCGTTCAGCCCTTTGACCTCGCCGTTCCAGTCATGGGTCAGAATAAAGGACGCCAATTTCGGGATCCCGATTTCAAACCGGTTTTCGCGCGCTTCTTCGTCTGGGATCGCGAATAGGACCAGCGGCACGCCAGAGTGCGTTTCCCAATTCCCTTCCATCGCGGCCACTTTGGCGGGCTGATATTCCTTTGTATTCAATCCATGCATGTCACCAACATAGATCTGCACCGGGATCAGCAAGGCCGCCCCAAACACAGCCGTTCGCAGGGCTACCCGCACCCCTTCTGTGCGCCCGCCGATCAGCCAGCGGAAGGCGCTGACGCCTGCGATTAGGAAGCTGACAGTCAGGAAGCTCGCCAGCACCATATGGGCAAGCCGGTAGGGCATGGAGGGGTTGAAAATAATAGCGGACCAGTCGGTAGCATGTGCGACCCCATCAATCATCTCGTACCCTTGCGGTGTGTGCATCCAGGAATTCAGCACAATGATCCAGAAGGCGGACATGAGCGTGCCGAAGGCCACAAGGAAGGTGGCTGTTGTATGCAGCCAGTTAGGCACACGGCTGAACCCAAACAGCATGATCCCCAGGAACACCGCCTCAAGAAAGAAGGCCGTCATGATTTCATAGGCAAGAAGAGGCCCTGCGATATTGCCGACTGTTTCCATAAAGCCGGGCCAGTTGGTGCCAAATTGGAAGGACATGGTGATCCCCGAGACCACCCCCATTGCAAAAGAAAGTGCAAAGATTTTGACCCAGAACCTGTAGGCTTCCATCCAGCGTTCTTCGCCTGAACGGCTATAGCGCAGCTTAAAAAACAGCAGCACCCAGCCCAATGCGATTGTAATCGTTGGGAACAGAATGTGGAATGAGATGTTGGCTGCAAATTGTATTCGCGACAGAAGCAGGGTTTCCATTGATACGCCTCGCCTTTCATTTCGCCATGCTTGGCTTTCCTAAGCCTTATATGGGTGTCTGTCGTCGCTGGTCAGGGGGGTGCGACAGCACATCGCGGGCTGATAAGCATAGCCACGCGCCCAAGAAATTATCAAAACCCGCGTGACATTCTACGCAATTTCCGAAAGACGTAAGTCAACCGAAAGGACCCGGAATGGCTGGATTTTTGACAACCCATGTGCTGGATACCGCAAGCGGCTTGCCTGCCGCTGGCATGAAAGTTGATCTTTACCGTTTTGACGATGACGTCCGCGAACACGTTGTCACGATGGTCACCAATGACGATGGGCGTACGGATACCCCCATCTTGCCAGCCCCCGACTTTGCCGTTGGCCGCTATGAGCTGTTGTTTCAGGTGGGTGACTATTTTGGCCGGTCCGAAGCCCCTGCCTTTCTGGACGAAATCCCGATCCGCTTTGGCATCAATGATCCGACGTCACATTACCATGTCCCACTGCTTGTTTCGCCCTTCAGCTTTTCGACATATCGCGGAAGCTAAGCCTTAAAGGACCAAGAAGTCGTTTGGCTGTAAGGTCGATCCGGTGTGACGATGATTGACGGAAAGCGCGGGTTATTGGGCGCGTCTGGCCAGCCCTGTGCCTCGATCGCCAGCCCTGCGTAGGTTTCGCGCCCGTCATAGATTTGGACGCCGGGTTCCGTGGTTGCGACGGTCATTTTCACACCGGATGTGCCTGTGAGCGTAAGGACCTTGCGCAGAGCCATTTGTGCATCCGAGAGACAAAAGTTGTTGTCGAGAGCTGGCTCGTTCGCCCTGACGGGCCGGCCTCGCCGGAAATCCATATCCGTTCCGCTGACGTCCGTCACCTCCCCAGTGGGGCAGGCGTCCTCTGTGCAGGGCAGATAGCGGTCTGCATCGATCTGCAGCCAGTGTCCATCATAGCGCTGGCTGCTATCAAGGTTCCAATAGCTGTGGTTCGCAAAATTCATGCAGGTTTTACTGTCCGTCGTGCCTGTGATTTGCATGGTGAGCGTGGCGGGTGCTGTCACCTGATAGGTGACCGTGATGTGTCTGTTACCTGGCAGTCCGCAGGCCCCGTCAGGCAGGTTGAGCGTGAGAGTTGCGCTGCTGTCCGTCACCTCTGTAATCTGCCAAATTTGGAGGTGGGTTGCTTGCGCTCCGGAATGCAGGTGGATGCGCCCGTCTTGATTGCGCTCAAGCTCATACATCATCCCATCCAGCCTGACCCGCGCGGTGCTGATCCGATTGGCGACGGGGCCGATCAGCGCGCCGTGGTGACGCATGTGCCTTTCGTAATCAGCCAGAGTGTCGGACCCCAGGGTCAGCGACCGATCGATGCCTTTCAGCCGCACATCTTGTACGACCGCCCCCCACGTCAGCAAATTGACCGTCAGATCACCTGAGCAGAGCGTGATCCTGTGCACCTCTTGGCCGCTTTGCGTGGTGCCGAAAGGGATCATCCGCGTGGCTCCCAATGGACCCCGGCGGCAGGGATGCTGGTCCCCTTCCAGGCCTGGGCCTGGGGCGCGTAGTTGAAGATGAACCGGTGCGTGTCTGTGTCACGCACCCGCAGACCGTCGGGCAATTGCAGGGTAGGCAGTTCGAGTGCCTCGCAGAGCCCGGCGATGATGCCATCGAATGTCGCTTCATCCGGCCAGCCTGCCAGATAGCGGATGTGGTCGCCGCCCATGATTGCAGGTTGCCCGGACGTGGTGCTGAGGTGGGTCGGCGCGGTTCCTTCGAGGTGCTCGAACCAGTGTTTGAACCGCCCCCCGCCTTGCAGATTGATTTTGTCGTTTGGCGGGATGCTTTCGGTCATGGCGACGGTTAGATCAGTGCTCGGTAGGTTCGGTCCCATGGGGGTGGGAATGGCCAATTCGTGGGTTTTTGTGTCCGTCCGGGGGCCGATCAGGGCGATGCCTTTGAAGTTGGCCAAGGCCTGGCGCAGATTGTCCGAAAGCGTCATCAATCCCGGCGCAAGCACAAGTTTGTAGTCTGACAGGTCACTGGTGTCGGGAGGCAGGATGTCGATGTTCAGCCCCGCCCGCCGCAGCGCGCAATAGGTGGCGAAGGCGAGCCGGAACATCTCAAAATCTGCCCCTTGGGGCTGGGCGTCCCAGGCCCAGGCGCTTTCGTAATCGAAGATCAACGCCGCTTGTGCCTTGGCTGTTCCAACCTCTGGCAGATTATCCAATTCATCTGCGACTTGGCGCGCCTCGGCGCGTGCGGGTGCTGGTGCGCTGTCAGGTCTTAGGAGGCCTGCATGCATTTGCTCTTGTGCAAAGGGGGCCTGCCGCCAGCGGAAGTAGCAGACGGTTTCTGCCCCGTGCGCAAAGGCTTCCCATGTCCAAAGTCTTACCATGCCAGGGAGGGGGGCCGGGTTGTAGGGGGCCCAGTTCACCGGCCCCGGCTGCTGTTCCATCACCCACATCCGGCCTTTGCCGACGGCCCGATAGAGGTCGTGATGAAAGGCCTGCATGTCGGGGTGACCTTGCCGCAGGTAGTTTTTCTTGAAATTCGCGTTGCCTTCCAACCGGTCTGATAGGAAGCCAATCGGGTAACTATCCCATGACGCGATATCGAGGTCTGCCCCGACTTTCCAATGGTCGAAACTTGTGATGCGCCCCATATAGTTATGGATCAAAGGTGCAGTGGTATGATTGCGCAGCTCATCCGCCTGCACCTTGTTGAAGGCCACAACCTGGTCGGAACTGTAGCGCCGGAAAGCCAACACATGCGGGTGGTTTGGTTCGGTCACCGTCAGGTTTGGCAGGTCGATCTGGTCGAATGTGTCATACTCCATAGACCAAAACACGTTGCCCCAAGCCCGGTTCAACGCGTCGGTGGATTGGTAGCGCTGGGCGAGCCAATCTTGAAAGCCCCGTCGCGCGGTGTCGGAGTAGCTGAGCGTCGTGTCGTGGCAGTCGTATTCATTGTCGATCTGCCAGGCCGCGATATGTGGGTTCTGCCCGTAGCGTTCGCCCATGGCCCGTGCAATCCGACGACATTCATCGCGGTAGCCTTGGTGACTGAAGTCGTAGTGCCTGCGTGAGCCGAATTTACGGGGCCGTCCTTCGGCATCAACGGCTAACATGTCGGGGTGTTTATCGAGCATCCAGCGCGGTGGCGTAGCTGTTGGGGTGCCGAGGGTGATTTTCAGCCCTGTATTGCCGAGCACCTCAATTGCCTTGTCCAACCAGTCCCACGTGAATGTGCCCGGCGAGGGTTCCATCCGGCTCCACCCAAACTCGCCGATGCGCACCCAAGACAGGCCGGTCTCCACCATTTGGGCGGCGTCGGTAGCCCATTGGTCTTCGGGCCAGTGTTCGGGATAATAGCAGACGCCAAGCTTGCGTTTCATGATGTGCCCTTTGGCGAATTTAGAGAAGAACTTGATGTTCTGCCTGACCGGTGTGCCGGGTTGGGGTCGCGAAGGTTTTCCCTTGGTCTGGGCCCTTCAGGCCGACGCCCGCACTGGTGCAGAAAAGCGTGGTCAGGTCGTCGCCGCCAAACGCCGGGCAGGATGTTTGATCGGCGGGAAAGTTGAAGCTTTCAATGAAGGTGCCGTCAGGCGCATAGCCTGCCACGCGGCCAGCGCCCCATTGCGCGCTCCACAGGTTGCCTTGGGCATCGACAACCGCGCCGTCAGGTCGGAAGGTCGTGCCGGTCAGGTCGATGTGGCAAGTCGGCTCGCCCGTGGGCCAACCATCGGGATCAAGGCTGACCCGCATGATTTGATGGGTCGGTGTATCGGTGAAATAGGCCGTTTTGCCGTCGGGCGCGAAGCAGATCGCGTTTGTGACGGTGATCTGCTCGAAAAGCTGACGTAATTCGCCTTTGTAGTACCGGTAGATTGCGCCTGCTTTGTCTTCCAGATTGATCCCCATGGTCCCGATCCAGAACCCCCCGTGCGGGTCGGCCCGCCCGTCATTGGACCGGGTGACGCTGTTATCGGCCTCAAGCGCGCAGATTTCTGTATGTGCCCCTGTTGTGATGTCAAAGCGCAGCAGCGCGCGGGCGGAGGCCACCAGCAGCGTGTTTTCATCCACCCAACCGGCTGCGCTGACGAAGGTGTCGAATTGCCAGTGGTGGCCCTTGGTGTGTAGCCGATGCCCAAGAATATCGAACCAAAAAAGTTGCTTGCGGAGGGGGTGCCAGAGCGGACCTTCGCCCAGCTGACATTGTGTGTCATCAAAGATCATCCTGCTGCCTCATCATAGGCCGCGACCATGTCGCGCGCCCGTGCGGCGACATCAGCGACGGAAAAGCCGGGTTTGAACAGGGCCGATCCAATGCCGAACCCATCTGCACTAGCGGCCATCCATTCGGCAAAATTGTCAGCACCCGCACCGCCCACAGCGAAGACTTGGGTGCCGACAGGCAGAATCGCCCGGATGGCCTTGATCCCCTCTGGCCCGATCAGGCTGGCGGGGAAGATTTTCAAACCGTCCGCTCCGGCTTTCAGCGCCATGAAACATTCGGTTGGTGTCATTACACCGGGCCAGCTTTGCATGCCTGCCGTCTTGGTGGCGACGATCACCCGCTGGTCACAGTTGGGCGATACGACCAGTTTCCCACCGGCTTGCGCGACCCGGCCCACGTTTTCGACCGACAAGACTGTGCCTGCGCCGATTAAAGCGTTATCCCCATGCGCATCCGCCATACGTTTGATGCTGTCGAAAGGATCAGGTGAGTTTAACGGAACCTCGATCCGCGTGATCCCAGCGTCGATCAAGGCGGCGGCTATGGGGGCGGCCTCAGCAGGTGTGATGCCGCGCAAAATGGCGATCAAAGGGCGGGACATGGGTTATCCTTTCAGGCGGCGGTAGGCGGCAGTGAGCCCCGCAATGGTGATAGGGGCGGCCTGCACTTGGGTCGCAGGTACGGATTGGGTGGCAAGCGCCGCGACGTATAGCTTGGAAAGACTGCCCTCACCAATCACAGCGATTTGCTGGCCGAGCCAATAGGGTTTTGCCGCGGTCAGTTCCGCGCCGATCAACAGCCCCGACAGGCGCGCGCGCGCCACGCCAGAAGCCATGTCATTCAGCAGGCTTTCGGCGCGCAGCGAAAACAACCGCGCGGCCAGTCTTTCAGGGCGGGCCATACCATCGCTGAGGCCTGTCTGGAATGCATCATTGTCCCAATCGGGACTGTTCATCGCATGGCGCAAGATCGTTTGGCTGGCGATTGTGTCGAATAACTCGCCCGTCATGAAGGTTTGGAAACTGACCACTTCATCGGCGCTCACATGCACCCATTTGGTATGCGTGCCCGGCAAGCAGATCACCCCGTCCCAATTGGCGTTGCGCGCCAGAAATCCCGCGATTTGGGTTTCTTCGCCGCGCATCACGTCTGCTGGGTCGGTTTGTTTGATGCCGGGTATGACATGGACCTGCAGGTCCTGGTTTTTTGTTGCCGCTCTTACAAACCCTTCGGGCAAAGTAGGGCAGGGCGCGGTCGAATAGGGGGCCTCAACCCAGCCTTGGCGCGATCCGATCATGCCGCAGGCGATCACTGTGGTTGGCCCGCTGATCCAGTCGCCAGCAAGGTCAAGCAATGCGCCTTCAAAACCGTCTTGTGACAGCTTGCTCATGCCTTGATCGGATGATGCTTCCGCCAGAACTGAGCCGGATGCCGACATTGCCCATCCCCGCATATTGCTTGTGCCCCAATCAACCGCGATCCAATCTACTTGCACGTCTGTCATCCTGTCGTCACCACGCCTGCGTCGACCACCACGGTTTGTCCGGTCATCATTGCCGAGGCGTCAGATGCCAGAAACAGGGTGGGTCCTACAAGGTCATTTGGCATCAGATGATCCGGCAGGCATTGTTTTGTCAGAAATGCCGCTTTGGCTTCAGGTGTGGCCCAGAGCCGTTCTTGTTTTTCGGTCATCACCCAACCCGGTGCGATGGCGTTCACGCGCAGCCCGCGTGGACCCAATTCACGCGCCAAAGACCGCGTTAGCCCGGAAATGCCAGCGTTTGCGGTGGCATAGGGGATCAGCGCGGCTGTTCCGACCATGTAGGAAATTGACGCGTAGTTCACGATTGCCCCTTTGGGTGCCATGCAATCGACGGCTTTCTGGCAGCTGAAGAAATAGGATTTTAGGTTCACCGCCTGCATTGTGTCCCAAACGGCGGGGGTGATGTCGTCCAACGCGTAACGCTGATCATTGGCTGCATTGTTCACAACCGCCTTAAAGGGTCCATGTGCCTCAAATGCCTGATCCATGGCCGCATGAAGTGCGCCCGTCTCGGTGACGTCGCATTGCAGTGCGAGCGGTTTGTGGACGCAGGTCGCCCCCAAGGTCTGGGACAAATCGGTTGCATCGATCAGGTCCACAAAGGCGACTTTGGCCCCTTGGGCCGCAAACCCGGCCGTTAATGCGGCCCCGATGCCGCTGCCGCCCCCGGTGATAAAGATGGATGCGTTTTCCAGATCAGGGTGAATGGCGGTCATCGTTTTGCCCCCTCAAGCACCCACATCCGGTCTGGGAATGACCAGGGCAAGGTGATCCCGTGGTGCATCAGATAGCTGCCAGATAGGTCAATCGGACCCGATTTCAGGGCCGTTGTCCCGCGTGACAGGTGATGTAGTGCGTTTCGGTTTACTAATTCGATCTGATACATGGCGTCTGGGTCCAGATTAGTCAGCCGTAGCGGCCGTGGTGCGATTTGGGCGCTGGTGACCGCTTTGCCTGCGAAGACCACAAATTGCGATTGATCCTGTGACAGTTGTTGTTCCGCCAGCACGGCGGGATCGGCACTGTCCAATCGCAGGATATCGGCGGTTTGCATCCAATGGCGGTTGTGTTTCCACCAACGCGTGACCTCGGTCAGCACCGCGGTTTCGGTGTCGTCCAATTCACGGGGGTCCATTTCAAACCCCATGTGCCGTTGCGCCGCAACCCAAGCCCGAAAACTGATGTCATGCGTGCGTCCTGACGTGTGGCAATGCCGTGGTCCGACATGGCTGCCTGTGACCGCAAGCGGCAGGAACAAGGCCGCATCATGTTGAATGCGCAGCCGTTCGAGCGCGTCGTTACTGTCGGACAACCACACCCGCTGTGTCCGTTGCAGGATCCCAAAGTCGATACGCCCGCCGCCCGAGGCGCAGCTTTCGATTTCGACCTGCGGGAATGTGGCCCGCAGCCTATCGATCAGCGCATAGGATCCCCGCGTCTGGGAGGCATCAGGCATCGGCAACACACGGTTATGATCCCATTTGATATAGTCGATCTGGTGATCCCGCAGGATCGCTGACATCCGGTCATAGAGATAGTCCCGCACGGCTGGCAGCGCCATATTCAGCGCCTTTTGTTGCCGCCCAAGCGTCTGATCCTCGCTGCCCAGAACCCAGTCCGGATGCGCCCTGTGGATATCGCTGTCTTCGTTGATCATCTCGGGTTCGAACCAGATACCGAAGGTCATACCGAGCCCGTGCACATGTTCGATCAGTGGATGCAGCCCGTCGGGGTATTTGCGTGGGTCAACTTTCCAATCCGAAAGGCTGCGCGTGTCATCATCGCGGTTCCCGAACCAGCCGTCATCCAGCACAAAGCGTTCGGCCCCCAAGGCGGCTGCTCGGTCTGCAATATCTTGCAGGACGGGAAGTTTGTGGTCGAAATAGACGGCTTCCCAGCAGTTGTAATGCACAGGGCGTGGGGCGTCCGGTTTGGGCCAAGTGACAACCCTGTCGCGCAGGTGCCGCTGGAAGGCCGTGGCGCAGCCGTTCAGCCCGGTGTTTGAATAAACGATGTAAAGCGGGGCCGTCTTGAACTGTGTCGCCGGTTCGGTTTCCATCCGGGCGGCGTGCCCCCATTGGATTTGGCGACGCCCGTCTTGCAGCTCTTCCGCTATCATCTTGTGCCCGCCGGACCAGCCGTAGTGAAAGGCATAAGCCTCGCCCTGCGTATTGGTTGCACCGCGACAGGGCACGATCAGACCGGGGAAATGTTCGTGTCCTGTCCGCCCAGTGCGGTTTTCGCGATAGCGCATGCCGGGGGCCCAAGCGGTGCGCGACAACTGGAATTCACCACACCAGCGGCCGGAGACATCGATCATCTCATCCGAGTGCTGCGGGCCTGGCAGCACAGGCGCGGCCAGCCAATGCAGATGCACAGGGCGGTCTGCTTCCAACTCGGTCTGGCATTCGATCACGTGGGTCTGTGCATCGCACTTGAACCCGAATTTGAGATCAAGTCGGTTTTCGGCGTCGCGATAGGACAGATAGAGCAGGTGGGTCGTTTCAACGGCATCCACAAAGCGGAATTTCGGCAGTAGGGGCGTGCCATCAGTGTCGCGCACAATCAGGCCGGGTTGGCCTGGAAAGCTGCGCGAGGCTTCGGGGCAGACCGACAAATCGGGGTTTTCGTCCAACATCCCGCCCGTGACATCAATCACATGTGCGGCATGGATTGTGTTAAGGTCGTCTTCTTCAGGCAAGCGGGCGCCCCAATAGACGACCTCTGGCAGCCGATCATTGCGCGCCGCCAAAACAAGTGTCTGACGACCATCGTCGATGCGATAGGTTCTGTTCATAGGCTCTTACTTTACGGCGCCGAGGGTGAGACCTGCGATAAAGTGTTTTTGCATCAGAAAAAACATCGCGACGGGGGGAAGGGCCGCAACAATCGAACCCGCACTCATCAGATGATAGGCGGCCCGGTATTGCGCATTGAAACTGGTGATACCAGCGGTGACGGGTTGGCTTTCGGGACCTTGGGTCAGCACGACGGCCCAAAAGTAATCGTTCCAGATGAAGGTGAATATCAGCACGGCCATGGCGGCGATCGCGGGCTTCATCAAAGGTAGGACGACGAAAAGGAAGATGCGCCATTCGGCAACGCCTTCGACCCGTGCGGCCTCGATCAAGGGGAAGGGCAATGCCCGGATAAAGTTCCGCATGAACAGCGTGGCAAACCCGGTCTGGAAGGCGATATGGAACAGTACAAGGCCTGTTTTGGTGTTGTAGAGCCCCATGTCCACGGTCAGGTCGCGCACAGGCACCATCAGAATTTGGAAAGGTACAAAGTTCCCTGCGATGAACATGAAAAAGATCAGCAGGTTGCCTTTGAATTTGTACACGCCCAGCGCAAAGCCGGTCATGCAGGCCAAGGCCACGGTGCCGATAACCGTCGGCACGGTGATCAGGACTGAATTCCACAGATAGCGCGGCATGTCGCTGTCAAAGAACACCCGCCCGTAGTTGTTGAACCCTTCAAAGGACGAAGGAATGCCCCAGTAGTTTCCGCTGGTGAAGTCCACGTCAGGTTTGATGGAAAAAATCATAACGGCGATTAAGGGTAGCAGCCATAAGACCAGCGCGAAAGGCAGCAAGCTTTGATACCCAACTTGGACGCCGCGCGAGGTTTTCTGGATGGGGGTCGGGAACATCAGCGTGCCTCTTTTTCATCTTGGTACATCGACCAAAGGAAGTATGAGATGAAAACCAACATGATCATGAACAGCACGACGGCAATGGCCGCAGCATACCCGTATTGCAGCCCACGTTCGCTGAGCGATTTTTCGAAGACGTAGAAAGACAAGACGCGGGTTGATCCAAATGGTCCACCCCCGGTCATGATCGAAACAAGATCAAAGCTGCGCAGGGCACCGATGATAGTGACCACGAAGGCAATAAAAGTCGCGGGCTTCAGTTGCGGGATGATCACATACCATAACATCTTCCGCCCTTTGGCCCCATCTAGACGCGCGGCTTCGACCTGTTCGGGATCAACCGAATTTAGACCGGTCAGGTATAGGATCATGCAATAAGCCGTCTGCGGCCAAAGTCCTGCGGCGATGATGCCGTAGGTGGCTGCAGTTGGGTTGCCTAGCACGCCACCCCGGATTTCCAGCCCGACCCAGCTGAGCATGATGCTGAACAGTCCGTCGTTCGGTAGGTAAAACCATGAAAAGACCAGTCCCACGACGACCTGAGAGATAACGAAGGGGAAGAAGAACAGCGACTTATAAATCCGAATGCCACGCACGGTCTGGTTCAGGAACAATGCGATGAAAAGCCCGCCTGGTATGGCCAGCAGGTAAAGCAACAGCCATTTGAGGTTGTTCCAAAGCGAAATTTGGAAATTCCGGTCGGCCCGCTCGCCGTTGAGCCCGAACAGCTTGTTGTAGTTCTCCATCCCAACATAGGTGCCGTTGGTTGCGATATCCCCCAAACCGTTCCAGTCATAAAGCGACAGGCTGAAACTTTGGTAGATTGGTGCGATGACGTAGACGAAAAAGAACAACACACCTGGTGCCAGAAACAGCCAAGGTGTGATCGCGATCTCATTGCGCTTGTACCAGCCGCGGGTTGGCGGAGGGGTGGTGTTGGATGAGATGGCCATGTCTGTTCCTCATTCCGGTGGGCGCATGTGGAAGCGTCTGTGCGTGGCGCTTGCAAATGAGCAGGGGTGCGCAACGGTTGCGCACCCCTGATTTCTTAATAGATGTCTTCGCGTGCCGCTTCCAAACGCTCAAGGATATCCTCAAGGTTATCTGGGAACACCATGAACTCCTGGAACCCTTCCATGGCAACGGCGGCCATCTCAGCAGGTGCGTCCCGATCAAAGAACTGGGCGATCCCGCCGGGCGCTTTGTTTGACAGCATGTCAAAGCCTTGGTTCAGGAATTTGTCGTCATCCACGGATGACAGCGCATTCACCGGCAGTTGGCCCAGATTTTCACCGTTGTTGATCAACGTCTGGTTTTCAGCAGAGACAACAAATTTCAGGAATGCGCGCGCATTGTCCTTGTTCGTGGCATTTGCCGGGATGTGGAAGGTATCCGTGGGCGCGTCTTCGCCCCGTGGGATGCCTGCGGTGATTTCAGGGAATTGGTAGAAGTCCAGTTTATCATCATCAAGGCCTGCTTCACGCAGAGGTGCGACCGCAAAATTCCCCATCAGATAGCTTGCAGCTTCGCCGTTGGCCATGAAGGGCAGGGCTTCTTGCCAGCTATAGGTCTGGTGGTCGTCAACAAACGCACCCATGTCGATCAATTGCTGCCAGTTTGCGAAGGTCGCGCGCACCTCATCGGAGGTCCAGCTTTCTTCACCATTGGTCAGGCGCGCATGGAAATCATAACCATTTGTACGCATGTTCATGTAGTCGAACCAGCCACCTGCGGTCCAAAGGAACTTTGTCCCGATGGTGTAGCATTTGACGCCATTGTCGAGAAGCGTTTGGCAGTTGGCCAGCTCTTCTGCCCAAGTGGTAGGTTCGGTCAGGCCGTATTCTTCAAAGATGTCTTTGCGGTAGTACACACCCCACTGGTAGTATGTGTAGGGCACGCCATATTGCGCGTCACCGATTGTCAGCGCCCCTTTGGTGGATGCCAGTTCCTCTGAGATTTGACCTTCCCAAACGTCTGAGACGTCCTCGAACAGGCCTGCTTCCACATAAGGCAGCATCCGGTTAGCGGCGTACCAGTTGGCAACGTCTGGCGCATTGGCGGTCAGAAAATTGCGGATTTGGGTTTTGTAGGCCTCGCGGTCGATGACCGTCAGCTCAATGTTCAGGTCCGGGTGCATTTCGCCGAAACGTTCGACCATGCCTTCCATCACTGCGCGCGGCGCAGGGTTGGACATATCCGAAAAGATGACAAGATCGCCTGTAAGCGCGTGCCCGTCTGCAATTGCAGAAGATGCTGATACGCCAGCAGCGACCAACGCCGCCAGCGACGTCTTGAAAATGGAATGCATAGTGTCCTCCCTAGGTGCTCCCATATGTAAACCAAATTTCGCAAATGGTTTCATTATTTGAAACTTGGTTTTGAATGTTGATACTAAACCGCGAACAGGCTAGTCTTGTCAACAGTCCAAGGCGCTACCGCCGAGCATATCGGTGGCAAAGCGGCTTATGGACGTAAGGGGAGGAACAATGGCACGCGGAACCGGTGACGGCACTGTTGGTAAGGCACTTGAGGTGCTTGATCAGGTGGCATCTTTTGGCCGTCCCGTGCGGTTCAGCGAGCTTTTGGCGCAGTCGGCCTTTCCCAAACCCACGCTTTACCGGTTCCTGCAGACCCTGACCAATCAGCAAATGCTGTCCTACGATCCTGACCGTCAGACCTATGCCCCGGGTGTCCGGTTGGTCCGGTTGGCCCATGCGGCATGGGAACAATCAACCCTGGCCCCGATTGCCCGCCCGCATGTCAACGCGCTCAGTGCAGCCGTTGGCGAAACCGTCCATCTCGCACAGCTTGATCATGCGCAGGTCCTCTACATCGATAAGCGCAATGCGGGCCAACCTGTTGAGATGTACAGCCAAGCGGGTAAGGTTGGCCCGGCCTATTGCACGGGTGTGGGGAAGGTGATGCTTGCCTTCACCGATCCCGCGGCCGCTGATCCGGTTATCGCCCAACAATCCTTCCACGCCTTTACCCCGCACACGCTGTCCACACCCGAAGCCTTGCATGACGAACTGGCTGATATCCGGTCCAATGGTTACGGGTTTGACCGCGAAGAACATGAGCCGGGCATCATCTGTGTGGCGATGCCCATCCTGTCAGAGACCGGTCGCGTGCTAGGTGCCCTATCCGTCACCAGCACAACGCGCCGGACCAATCTAGCCGGGCTTGAGACCTATGTGCCCATCCTGCAAGACACAGCCGCAAAAATTGCGCGGGACGCCCAAAACTGGAGCTTTCCCGACTACGACACAAAAGAAACAACAAGGATTTAGCCCATGTCAGGTGTTACGCTGAACAAAGTGATTAAGCGCTATGGCGATGTCCAGGTGATCCACGGGATCGATCTGCAAATCGAGGATGGTGAATTCTGCGTCTTTGTGGGCCCTTCGGGCTGCGGTAAATCCACGCTGCTGCGTATGGTTGCGGGTCTTGAGGAAACAACCGAAGGGTCGATGCAGATTGGCACCCGCGATGTGACCCGCATGGATCCATCCGAGCGTGGCGTGGCCATGGTGTTCCAGACCTACGCTCTTTATCCGCATATGACCGTGAAGGATAACATGGGCTTTGGTCTGAAGATGAACGGCCATCCGAAAGCCGAGATTGAAAAGAAGGTTGCAGAAGCCACACGCATTTTGAAGCTTGAGGAATACCTATCCCGCAAACCCGCTGCCTTGTCAGGTGGGCAAAGGCAACGGGTGTCCATCGGTCGTGCGATTGTACGTGGTCCCGAGGTGTTTTTATTCGATGAACCCTTGTCGAACCTTGATGCGGAATTGCGGGTTGAGATGCGGGTTGAAATCGCCCGGTTGCACAAAGAAATCGGCGCGACCATGATTTATGTGACCCACGATCAGGTTGAAGCAATGACCTTGGCCGACAAGATCGTCGTGCTTCGCAAGGGCAAAATTGAACAGGTCGGCGCGCCAATGGATCTTTATCGTGATCCGGACAATAAATTCGTGGCCGGGTTTATCGGTTCGCCTGCGATGAATTTCCTAGAAGGTGTCGCCAACGGGGGCACTGTCACGGTGCCAGGCGCAAATGCTAGTTTTGAAGGGGCGATTGGGGTGGCGTACAACGGGCAGAACGTCACGGTCGGCATGCGTCCTGAGTATCTGACGATTGACCCTGATGGGGATACTCATGTGGTTGATCTGACCGAAAGTCTGGGCGGGGTGTCTTATGTCTATCTGGTATCAGACACCGGCGAACGTATCGTGGCCGAAGAACGTGGCGATCACCGGTCAGTCGCAGGGACGCGGGTCGGGCTAAGTATTGATCCATCCCGGATATTCTTGTTCGATCCGAAAACAGAAGACCGCATTCGACATTGATGGGCGCATCCAGTGGTTGCGTTGACAGCTTGTTCACCCTTTGTCAGACATAGACAACGATAGATCGTCCCGCGAGGCGTCGCTGTGTAGAGAAACGCATGGTTGTTTCATCTTGCGTCTTAGGACGCCTTAACAATGAAGGTTGTGTTCATGTCCCTGCTTCCCCGTCTCCCGTATGAAACGCTGAGTGTGTCGAGCCCTGCGCTGAAGGGTATCATGTCTGCTGTTTTAAAAGCGGCCGATACCTTTGGGTTTTGGCAAACGCCCCGAAAAGGGGCCGCTGGCGATATGCCTGAAATGGGACTGCTGGATAACCTTTACTGGGTCTACAAATCCAAGAACCTTGTCACTGCCCCAGATCCTGAGCTTGATCAGTCCGGATTCATGACGACAGCCAAAGCAGAGCTTGCGCCTGATGCCAAAAATATGGCGACTTCGCAGCTATCGCTTAGCTTTGCGGGGGACATTATCAGAACCCACAGGGCTGAGCCGGCAAAAGACGTGGTCTATGCGCAGATCAAGGACCTGCTTTTTGATTCAGACGTGTCAATTGCCAATTACGAATCCCCCGTCACCACGCAGCCCTTGGTCGATGAAGTGATAGGCGATGCTGGTCCACCCACGGAATGCGCCTCGGAGGTGCATTTCGAGGCGTTGACCAGCCATGATGGCAAATACATTGATGTGTTGAACCTGGCCAATAACCATGTGTTTGACATGGGTGTGGAGGGGATGGATACCACGCTTGCGGCCTTGAAAAAACACAAAATACAGCCGCTTGGGGTTTATGATGATCCCGCCCAATCTAAGATTGCCACGGTGTTGGAGAAGAACGGGATTAAGCTGGGATTTGCCAGTTGTACCTTCGGCACAAATGGTCACAGCTTACCCGAAGGCGAAAAGCGTGGCGTGAACCTGGCCAAGCTGACGTCAAAGCTGCAAGCGCCCGATCTTGCATTGCTCAAGTCCCAAGTGACCAACGCGCAAGAGGCGGGCTGCGATCTGATCGTTGCCGTGGTGCATTGGGGGCATGAATTTGAGCTCTTTCCCCGCCGTGCACAGCAATTGGCGGCAGAAGAACTGGCTGAATTTGGGGCTGATATCATCGTGTGCCATCACCCACATGTGGCGCAACCGATCCAGATTTATCAGACCAAGGACGGGCACCGGACGGTCCCGATTGCCTATTCCTTGGGAAGCCTTTTGTGGGGGTTTGCCCATGAGAAAATCGCGACCAGTACGATCCTGCAGGTCGATATATGCAAGTCGCCGGAAAAGACGGTGGTTTCACATCTCAAGGCAACACCTGTGCGGTGGCAGGCTGAAGAGTTGGACGGCAAGGTGATCCAAAAGGTCATTCCCGTTTAGGGCGTTACCGCTTTCCGTAGTAGAGCCCGACGACATGCTCGGCCTGGGCAAAGAACAACCAGCGCAGGGTTAGGACCCCTGCGATATGGCTCAGCACGGCAAGTGCTGCAAAGACGTGGTGATGCGGTAAGAGCAGCAATATGATGGGTAAAATAAAGGCCAGTCCTATTACGATGATCCGCAATTGGTCCGCGTGTTTGCGCCCGACCACATGGATGAACTCGCGCATCAGATAGTTGGTGCCGGTGTGGGGCGGCTCAAACGCGCGCACCTGCCCGATGTGGCCCAGCCCAGTCGCTGTGGCCATGGAAGTGCCCGATGCGGCCAGCCGCGTGTCGCCTGTCCCCCAAGCATACATCTGTAGGATGCCTGCAATGATGAAAAGGACCGATGCGATCTTGACCTGCCCACCCAGTAAGGCGCCGCCCCCTAGAGCAAGGATCAGATACATTGCCGGTGTGGTCCAATGCCGCCAACGGGGCACGGTCTTCATCTGGGTGTAAATCATCGATGTCGTGAACACGACGCCAAGCGAGGCAAGCCCGCCGATCCAACCAATGAGGCCGAGGCGGGTATTCGTAAAGACCAGTCCTGCGCCATAAATCGCCATCACAACCAGTGCGAAGACAGCACAGACGCCTTCCCGGCTCAACCAGCTGGTTTTCCATTGGCTGAAGGCTTTAATTGCGCGCTCGGGGTGCCCTAGGTGGAAGGTTGACGCGATCAGCCCGCCAACTGCGAACAAATACGCAATCGCAAACCAGATGAATGCGCTCAGACCGGTGGGGACCAGTGCCCCCAAGCCAAGCCAAAACAACAAGCCAAAGCCCAGACCTGAAAACGTGTTGAAGATGATGACGCTTGATGCGGGATGCATTACTTCGCTCCTCCGGGAAGGGCCGAGAGGGCCTTGTCCAGCCATCCGACAAAGCCTTTGCCGTCTTGGGCGATGGGTTCCAGATAGGGGGCTAGGACGTCAAATTCGGGCATTTCGTCCTTGGGGCGTGGGGGCAAGTATTTGTTGACAGGCTTCGTGCCTTGTTCGGGCATCAGATCAAAGCCGCCGCGTTCGGCGACCAGTTTGGATACATCGCTGTCTTCGTCGCCCAAATCGCCAAAGTGCCGTGCGCCTGCGGGGCAGGTCCGCACGCAAGCGGGTTGGCGGTCTTCTTCGGGCAAGTTTTCGTTATAGATCCGGTCGACGCAGAGGGTGCATTTCTTCATGACCCCTTCTTTGGCATCAAGTTCCCTTGCCCCGTAAGGGCAGGCCCATGCACATAATCCGCAACCGATGCAATCGCTTTCATTGACGAGGACGATCCCATCTTCAGCCCGCTTATAGCTAGCCCCAGTGGGGCAGACGGTGACGCAGGGTGCGTCTTCGCAATGCAGGCAGGATTTAGGGAAGTGGATCAGCTGGGCGGCACCTTCGTCTGGTTGCACCTCGTACGAATGGACCCGGTTGAGGAATGTGCCCGAGGCTGCGCCGGAATAGGCGTTTTGATCGGATAGCGGCGCGCCATAGTTTTCGGTATTCCAGCCTTTGCAGGACACCACGCAGGCATGACAGCCCACGCAGGTATCCAGATCAATGACCAGCCCAAGTTTTTTGGCGGATGGCGGGGGGAGTTGGGTCATGTTGTGGCCCTTTCGATGTGTGCTGGCGTCAGCTGGCCAATCGGTTGTTCATTGTCGGCGTCCCATGTGATGATGAACCAAACGAAACTACCGATAATCAGTGTCAAAAAGCCCGCAATCAGCAAGAGAATATGTGATCTTTTCATGATGACGGTGCTGCCGGTGAGATGCCGAAAAAGATGATATGCGGCCCTACCGCGAGCCGCGTGATATACATCAAATCACCGATTGAGGTCGCAAGATTGGTGCGGCCGATGCAAGCGTCCATCGTACTTGACCATTGGTCCGTGGCAGTCGCAGGCCACATATGGGTTTCAGCATGCGCCTTAACGGCCAAGGCAGCTGTGCGTGGTAATGTGGGCATGATGTCTGTGTCATATCCCCAGGTGCAGATGCTGGCCGTATCGTCAAAGATCGCGACAATCTCAGCAGTGACGTCTTCGATCTTCTCGCTACCACTGGGTCCTTCGCGATAAAAAGTAACCGTTTTACTGCCGCCTTCCTCGTGAGAAGGCAAACCCGTGTAGACGGGTGCAAGTCTGTCATGTTCGGCTTGTGCTTCACGCGCAGCCACTTCCAGGGCCGCAAGGTAATCCTCTTCTCCCGCTGCAAGCGTAGGCGTTGCGGCCAGCAACAATAAGATGGATGCGCGGATCATTTCCCCACCTTCCAGTCCAATTCGGCTGGCCCCTTGCCAACAGGTGATTTGATTGCGGGCATGGCGGGTTGTGTCTCGTTCGGCACGTCGGATTTTTCGATCTTTACCCGCAGGTCGAACCAAGCGGCTTGCCCTGTGACCGGGTCAGAGTTTGCCCAGCGTAGCCCGTCGCCTTTGGGCGGCATCAATTCGTGGATCAGGTGGTTGAGCAGGAAACCTTTGTTGGCCTCGGATGCATCCTCACCCAGCGCCCAGGCCCCTTTGCGTTTGCCGATGGCGTTCCACGTCCAGACGGTGTTTTCGTTCAGGGACGCTTGATGCGCCACTGGCACCACGATGGACCCGTGCACGGAGGACACTTTGGCCCAGTCGCCCTCAGCAAAGCTGTTGGCCTCCCAGATCTTGGTGGGCACATAAAGCGGGTTATGCCCGTGAATTTGGCGTAGCCATGCGTTCTGCGTCCCCCATGAATGATACATGGCCATAGGCCGTTGGGTCAGTGCGTGGACAGGGTATTCATCCACGTCGACGGCTGTATCCTCGAACGGTTCATACCAGATCGGTAGCGGGTCCATTGTGTGTTTCAGCCGGGCGCGCAAATGTTCAGGTGGTTGCCGTTCGCCGATGCCTTCGGCGGCGGCCTGAAACTTGCGCAGTGGTTCGACGTAGAGCTGGAAGATATAGGGTTGGACCACATCAAAAAATCCCATCTTCACTGCCCAGTCTTGGTAGTCCATGCTGAACGGCTTGTAGTAGGCGGCATTTTCCGGAACATGTTCGATCCAGAAACCGCCATTATCGATGTAGTCCTGAATTTGATCTGGATTCACATCGCCTCGTCCGCCCTGCGGGCCGTCCTCGCCTTTGCGAAACCCCGCCAGTGGTCCAACGCCGGGCCTGCGGATGTGGTTGGTGATGTAGTCGGCGTAGTCTTTGTATTTGGCGCTGCCATCCTCGTTCACGAAGCCGGGCATGTCCAACCGCGCACCCAGATCACAGAGCACCGATTGAAAACCGCGCACATCGCGGTCTGGTTCTACGACAGGCCAGCGGATCGCGTCGGCAACCCCGTCGGCCTCGCAGATCGGGCGGTCCAGCAGGCTGATGCAATCATGCCGTTCCAGATAGGTTGTGTCGGGGAGGATCAGGTCCGCATAGGCGACCATTTCAGAGGAATAGGCGTCAGAGTAAATGATATGCGGGATCACATAATCTCCGTTATCATCCTTGTCCGTCAGCATCTTATGCACGCCGCCCACGTTCATCGACGAATTCCATGACATGTTCGCCATATACATGAAAAGCGTGTCGATCTTGTAAGGCACGCCCGCATGGGCGTTCGAAATGACCATGTGCATCAACCCATGCGCGGACATGGGGTTTTCCCAGGAATAGGCCTTGTCGATCCGTTTGGGGTTGCCCTCATCGTCCAGCAAAAGGTCCTCGGGGCCATGTGTATAGCCCAAGTGGGGCCCATCCAACGCGTGACCTGGGGTGACCTTGCCATGTGGTTTGGGGTGAGCTGTTGCAGGCTTGGGGTAGGGCGGTTTGAACCGCATCCCACCGGGCACTTCGACCGAACCAAGGATGATTTGGAGCGTATGCAGCGCGCGGCAGGTCTGGAACCCGTTGGAATGGGCCGAAATCCCGCGCATGGCGTGGAAGGACACGGGGCGCCCTACCATTTTGCCGTGTTTCTTGCCGCGAAAGTCCGTCCAGGGGCGGTCGAGCGTGATTTCTTCGTCAAAGGCCACACGCGCGAGATCTGCGGCGATTGCCCGAATGCGTTCGGCGGGAATACCGCAGCGGTCGGCGACAGCTTCGGGGGCATAATCTGCGGATAGGTAGCGGTCCGCCATTTGATGGAAAACCGGGCGGTGGGTGACGCCCCTGGCGCGATGGGTTGCGGCTAGATCAGGTTCCACCCCTTTGCCGTTCCATGGTGCCAGTTGCCCGGTGTTGCGGTCAATGACCTGCGGTTGTCCATCAGCGTCGCGTAGGAACAGACCAAACTGGTCACTATCTGGGTCTTCATTCACCAAAACCGAGGCGTTGGTGAAACGGGCCAGATAGTCCAGATCGATCTTTCCTGCCTTCATCAGGCAATGGACCATTGCCAGAATGAACAGGCCGTCCGTGCCCGGTGTGATCCCGACCCAATCATCAGCTACCGCGTTATAGCCGGTGCGGATCGGGTTCACCCCAATCATCCGCCCACCGTTTTGCTTCAAACGACCAATACCCATCTTGATGGGATTACTGTCGTGGTCCTCGGCGACGCCAAACAGCATGAAAAGTTTGGTCCGGTCCCAGTCGGGTTGACCGAATTCCCAAAATGCACCGCCCATGGTGTAGATACCGGCAGCGGCCATATTGACCGAGCAGAAGCCCCCATGCGCGGCAAAATTCGGGGTGCCAAAGCCCTGTGCCCAGAACCCGGTGAAAGACTGTGATTGATCGCGCCCTGTGAAAAACGCGAGTTTCTCGGGGTGTTTTTCGCGGATCGGTTTGAGCCAATCCACGGCTTGGGTCAGCGCCTCTTCCCAGGAAATTTCTTCAAACTCACCTGATCCACGCGGGCCGACCCGGCGCAGTGGTGCGCGCAACCGCGATGGCGCGTTGTGTTGCATGATCCCGGCAGATCCCTTGGCACAAAGCACCCCCTGGTTCACTGGGTGGTCTTTATTTCCTTCAATATACGCAACCTTGCCGTCCTTCATGTGCACGTTGATCCCGCAGCGGCAGGCACACATGTAGCAGGTCGTTTTCCGCACTTCGTCAGAAACCTTCGGTGAGGTATCTAGTGTAGGCTGTGGGATCATGGCCGCCCCTCCTCAAGGTGGTATATCAATAGTGAAACAATAACGGCTTTTGCACAAGTCCGGGTCATGTGATCGTCGTCCTGATCAGGCTTAGTGCTGCCAAGCCTACTAAGAGGCCAAGGCAAACAGGGCGATAAAAGCGTTCCAACGCGGGTATGAACAGCTTTAGGCCCAACATCACGCCGATGGCTGTGGGCACCGCGAACACCAGACCGCGTGTCACACCGCTGAGGTCCATAACACCAAAGGCCAGTTGTACAAAGAACGACACAAGTGAACCCAGAAACAAAAACACCACTAGTGACCCGCGCATGCTGCGCGCTGGCGCATCGCTGGCCAGCACATAAAGAGCAACAACCATTGCGCCAACATGTGCCAAGCCACTGACAATGCCGGCCAGAATGCCGGTCCCATAAAGCCCCGGCTTAGTTGCAAGAAACGACAGTTTTATCTTGGCCAATTGGGTCAGGGCCAAGGTGACGATAATGCTGAGGGCGATGATCTTTGAGGTTTCGACTGGCAAAGTTGTGGTCAAAGCCAGGCCGACGGGCCAGCCAAGCGATGATCCGATCACCAACCCAAATGCGGTCGGCTTGTCTGCATCTGCAAAGCCGCCCTTCATCATCAATAGTGATGCGGCCATTTCCATCCACCATAGCATCGGGATCAGGGCGATGGGAGGCAGGATAATGACGCCGGTTGCCATCACAAGCGCTGACAGAGCGAACCCCGAAAACCCCCGCACAACCCCCGCCAACAGCACAATCACTGTCAGGATCAGAAATTCCTGCAACGTCAGATCGGTGAGTGTCAGCAAGTAATCCATAAATCAGCGGCCCTCGGCTATCACGGTCAGCGCGCCGCGTGCGATTTGTTTTTCTTCGTCGGCGGCGATGATGTGCACGGGCACGTCGCCGAAACAAGCCAAGAGTTCCATGATCCGATCCCGGATGGGGCCCGCGTTTTCGCCGATACCTCCGGTAAAGGCCACCGCATCCACACCCCCCATGGCCACAATGGCCGACCCGGCGTGGCGCGCGGCCCAATAGCAGAAGTGTTCGACAGCGAACCGCGCCTCGTCATCGTCCCGTTCCAGCAAGGTCTTCATGTTGTTGTCGCCCGCCAGTGCTTTCAACCCGCTGTTTTTGTTGAGCATCCGGTCTGTTTCGTCTTCGCCGAGCGATTTGGATATACGCAGCACCGCTGCCCCGTCGATATCGCCGGAGCGAGTGCCCATTGTCAGACCTGACAGGGGCGAATATCCCATCGATGTTGCCACTGACTTGCCATTCTGAATGGCGCAAAGGCTGGTGCCGTTGCCCAAGTGGAGCGCTAGAAGGCGGGCGGGCAGATCATCCCCAAAGTCGGCGACCATATTTGCGTAAGATAAGCCATGAAACCCATACCGTCTGATCCCTGCATCATGATGAGTTTGTGGGATCGCGTAGCGCACGGCGACATCTGAGTTGGTGGCGTGAAAGGCTGTACCAAAGCTGCAATATTGTGGCATGTCGGGGGCCAGCGCCTGCAACGCATAGATGCCTGCAAGGTTGTTTGGATTGTGCAGCGGCGCCAAAGGAATGACGCTTTCAATGGCTTTGATCACAGGCGGCGTCAGCCGGGCGGGCTGGGTCAGGATCGCACCGCCATGCACAACGCGGTGTGCAGCCGCAGTGAATGCGGTCAGTGGAAACCCGGCAGTGTCGAGTGCTACAAGCATCAGCTCTAGCGCATGGGCGTGATCGCGGGTGTCGACATCTTGCGACGTATCACCAAGCTTGATTTGCCCTGCTGTGCCAAGGTTCGTCACGCTGCCTGATATCTGTGAGGTCAGCGTCTCGTCAAACACTTCAATCTTCAGCGAAGAAGAGCCTGCGTTCAGCACAAGGATCATTTTGGTAACCCACAGCTGATAGCGGCCAATGCAGCAGAAGCGATGCGGGCGGCCGGTGGATCAGCGCGTGAGGTCAGTAAAATAGGCACTTTGGCCCCGGTCACGATGCCTGCGGCGCAGCCACCGGTCAGATATACAAAGGATTTGAACAACGCGTTGCCCGAAACGATATCTGGCACGATGATCGCATCCGCTTTGCCAGCAACAGGATCAGCGGTCAGCTTTTTGGTGGCAACGGCGCTGGGGGACATGATCAGATCAAATGCCAGTGGGCCAGAGACATCGATCCCTTCGACGTTTTCTGCAGCCCAATCCGCCAGGGCGCGCCCGTCCATAGAGGATGGCACAGCTGGAATAGGGCTCTCGGTGGCGGATAAGATCGCGATTTTAGGGCGATCGTTGCCGAGTTTGTTGAGCAGTTTTTTCACCTCGATGATCGAGGATTGCCGGGTCGTCAGATCGGGGGTCACGTTCACCGCAGCATCCGATATCAGGATCGGTTTTCCGCCATCTGGGTGCGTGATGTGAAAGATATGCACGAAACGCTGGCCGGTCCGTAGACCCGCATCGCGGCTGACGGCTGACTTCATGAAAACATCGGTATGAAGTTGCCCCTTCATCAAGACATCAGCCTCACCTGCGCCGCACAATGCAGCGGCGGTGCGCCCGGCTTCTTCCTCGCCTGTGGTGTCATGCAATGCGTAGCCGGAAATGTCCCAATTCAGCTTTTTCGCCTCATTCCGGATCATGTCCGCCTCACCCACAAAAACGGGTGTCATAATACCGGCCTTGGTTGCGTCTTCCGCAGCCTCCATTGGCAAAGGTGATCCCGCGCGGGCGATCGCAACGCGGGGTGCCCCGAACTTCTTGGCGCGATCGATCAGGTCTTTCGGAGTAACGGCCTCACGGGTGGAGAGGAAGGGTGAAGTCATCTCAAATCCTTATTAATGCGCGCAGCAATCCTAGCACTGAGAGCGCCAGAAGCAGCATCACCGCAAAACGCCTGAATGTCGAAGGGGAAGCTGCAAGAAATTGCCGACCGCCCAGCCAGACGCCCAATGCGAGGAGTGGAAGCGCAAGCGCCAAGCCTTTGGCGGTGTCCCATGTGATCAAGCCGCCGGCCCAAAGCAGGGGCATCGTGATCAGATCCAAACCGGTGAGATAGGCGATCATTGTTGCCCGAAACTTTTTCGCTTCCAGAGGTTGCGCTGACATGAACGCAGCAACGGGCAATCCGCCGATACCCGCGCTGTTGCATACGCCTGACATAATCCCGACGCTGCCATGGCCTGCGGGCCCGATCTGGCGCTGCAGTGTCCAGCCAGATAAAAGTATGACTGACATCACAAATATGATCCCAGAGATTAGGATACGCGCCGTTCCCTCGCCGACAGACAGAATGACCGAAACTGAGAAGGGCAGCGCGATGGCTGCCCCCAAGAGCATCCAAAAAAACCGACGCCACTCCACGTGTCCGCGAATTTCGCGGGCCTGAAAGACTGTCATCGACATTTCGCATGCAAAGACCACCGGGATCAAAGGAAGTGGGTTTGTCAGCAAGGCCGCACAGGCGATAAAAATCGCCGAGAACCCAAACCCTGAATAGCCCCGGACGAAAGCAGCCACCACCAAAGCAATTGCAATGAGAGCCGTCGTGCCGGGGCCAAGATCAAAAAGCAAACCTACTCGGCTGCCATATCAGAGGCATCGATACCGGCAACTTTGACGGGTTTTTTCATGGCGTCACGACGGAAGGGCTCGCCCAGTTCTTGGTTCAGGATAACCTCGATCAGGGTTGTGGTGTTGTTTTCCATCTGATCCTTGATCGCTTCCTTCAACGCGGCGGTGGTTTCTTCCATCGTGCGTGTCTGGACGCCCTTCAGGCCACAGGCCGCAGCGATCCCGGCGTAAGACACCTTCATATCCAGCTCGGTGCCGACGAAGTTGTCATCAAACCACAAAGTCGAATTGCGCTTTTCAGCCCCCCACTGGTAGTTCCGGAACACAATCTGTGTAATGGCTGGCCATTCGTCGCGGCCAATCGCAGTCAGTTCGTTGACCGAAATCCCAAATGCACCATCACCCGCGAAACCGATCACAGGTACGTCGCGTTGGCCGATCTTGGCCCCGATGATGGATGGCAGACCGTATCCACACGGGCCGAACAGACCGGGTGCCAGATACTTGCGGCCCGTTGGAAAGGATGGGTAGGCGTTGCCGATGGCACAGTTGTTGCCGATGTCGGATGAGATGATCGCATCCTCAGGCATGGCGGATTGAATAGCACGCCAGGCCATGCGCGGCGACATCCAGTCAGGGCGGGCTGCCCGTGCACGTTCGTTCCATGTGGTGCCGGGATCGTCTTGCTCGTGATCCAGCGATGTCAGCTCCTGCGCCCAGGCTGACTTTGTGGTCGCGATCAGGTTCTTGCGATCTGCGCGGCCTGCGTCGCCTGCGGTGTCAGCCAAAGCGGCGGTGATTCCAGAGGCAACTTTGGTGGCGTCACCCACGATGCCGACCGTGACTTTCTTGGTCAGACCAATGCGGTCGGGGTTGATATCAACCTGAATGACCTTCGCATCCGTGGGCCAATAATCGATGCCGTAGCCCGGCAATGTCGAGAATGGGTTCAACCGGGTACCAAGTGCCAGCACGACATCTGCTTTGCTGATCAATTCCATCCCGGCTTTTGATCCATTGTAGCCCAATGGTCCTGCAAACAGCGGGTGGTTGCCTGGGAACGCATCATTGTGCTGGTAGCCAACACAAACAGGCGCGTCCAGTTTCTCTGCCAAGATACGAGAGGCCTCAATACCGCCTTCAGCCAGAACAACGCCAGCACCGTTCAGGATGACAGGGAACTTCGCTGTCGACAAAAGCTCGGCTGCTTTAGCGATGCTGTCGGTACCACCTGGAGAGACTTCAAATTCGATGGGCTCTGGCAGGTCGATATCAACAACCTGAGTCCAGAAATCGCGTGGAATGTTGATCTGGGCCGGGCCAGACAGACGCTTGGCTTTGGAGATCACGCGGGCCAGCACTTCGCAAATGCGGGATGGGTCGCGGACCTCTTCTTGGTATGCCACACAATCCTTGAACAGGTTCATCTGTTCCATTTCCTGAAAACCGCCTTGACCGATGGTCTTGTTGGCCGCTTGAGGTGTGACCAGCAGGCATGGGGTATGGTTCCAATACGCGGTCTTCACCGAGGTCACAAAGTTAGTGATGCCGGGGCCATTCTGGGCGATCATCATCGACATCTCGCCGGTGGCGCGGGTGTAGCCATCTGCCATCATGCCAGCGGTCATCTCATGGGCGCAGTCCCAAAAGGTAATGCCTGCCGCAGGGAAGATGTCAGAAATCGGCATCATGGCCGACCCGATGATGCCAAAGGCGTTGCGGATGCCATGCGCTTGCAGCGTCTTCACAAAGGCTTCTTCGGTGGTCATTTTCATGGATCTGGTCCTTCCAGTTTGCAGCAGTCGATCACGTGGCCCGGCGCCTCGTTTCGTTGCGCGGACATTAGGAATATCAGGGGGCTTAAGTTAGGTCCAGTTGCATTCCGTTCCTAAGGCCAGTGTGAATTAAATTGAGACATTAAGTCTCAAAAATCAGCATATCGGATGGCATTGGCAATCAGGCGGACACCTTCTGGAATGCGTGACGCTGGAATGGATGAATAAGCCAAACGTAAGAATTCTGAAGGTGGGTCATCACTTGCGAAGAAGGGTGCACCTGGCTCAACAAGAACGCTGGCATGATGCAGCTTTTGGGCCAAAATGCTTGTATCGATGCCTTTGGGTGCCTGCAGCCAAACTGACGAGCCACCGTAGGTGCCTTGCCCTGCGACCGTCAGGCCGTGGTTGCGCAGAGACTCTTCCATCACTTGGCGACGTTCGTGGTAGGCTTTGCTCATCCGTTTGACCAATGCGTCGTAATGGCCAAGTGAAAGATAGTAACTGACTGTCCGCTGGATATGTCCGGGAGGATGACGCAGAACGGTTGCGCGTAAAGCCCGGGCTTCGCGGATGAACGGGGCCGGGCCCACCAGATACCCTAGTCGCAGCCCGGGAAAGAGTGACTTGGAAAACGAACCGACATAAATCACCCGCCCATTTTGATCGAGCGATTTGAGCGAAGGTGAGGGTGATTTTAGAAAGGACATCTCAAACTCGTAGTCATCTTCGACGATCAGAAAGTCTTCTTTCTCGGCTTTCTCCAGCAGGTCTTTCCTACGAGACAGGGGCATCGTCGCCGCCGTCGGGCATTGATGGCTTGGCGTCGTGAACACAACGTCGGTGTTTTCGGGCAAATCATCTGGTGGCAATCCGCCTTGATCGACCGGAACGACCCGCAGCTGGCAGCGCGACTGCACCAGGATATTGCGCAGCGCCGGATAACAAGGGTCTTCGATGGCGGCCCGCCTGCGGCTGTTGAGCAAAACCTGTGCGGATAACCAAAGTGCATTTTGCGCGCCCATGGTCACCAATATCTCGTCGGTATTGGCCAGAATACCACGCCGGGGCAGTGTGTGCCGAGCGATGAACTCAACCAATTTGGGATCATCCCCATCGAAGTAATCAGACGTCAGCGCCGAGAAATCCCGCATTCCCAGCGCGCGCAATGCGCAAAGCCGCCAATTGGCACTATCAAACAGCGCACGATCTGCCTGACCGTAGATGAAAGGGTATCGAAAGCTCGCCCAATCAGCGGGTTTGGTCAGGCTCAGTCCGGGGGTGAACCGCTGCCCAATCGCACGGGTCCAATCCACCGTACCGGTTGCGAACCGCTGTGCTGGAAAGGCTGGAGGTTCGGGGGCGTTCTCGGACACGAAATAGCCGGACCGCCCACGTGAAGTCAGATAGTCGTCGGCGACCAGTTCGGTATAGGCCAACGTGACTGTAATCCGGCTGACCCCGAGATGCAGAGCCATTTTACGCGATGAGGGCAGGCGCTCGCCCGGGCGAAACCGCCCGGCCAAGATGCCTTGTGCGACCATTTGCTGAATGCGGGCCTGCAAGGTCCCTTCGGCCGAATGGTCCAGAAAGAAGGTTTCAACGGATATAGACATTATCTGGCCTTAAGGTACCGGCAGACTGGCCCTAACAAAATGAAGTTTCAAGAGGAATTACTGCGGTCGTGTCGACCCGATCATTTAGGGTGTGACGCAGGGTTAAGAATAAAAGTTAAAATTTTTGCGACGGAAACCAAGGATGGGTTCGTTGAACGCGCACAACGAATTGGAGAAACCAATGAAGACGCTTGCTAAGACCTTATTAATCGCGATGATCGGCCTTTCTACTGCGACGATTGCGACATCCCAGACAATGAACCAGGAAGGTCCTCCCATCGAGGAAATGGCCGCTGATCTTGGTGTTTCCGCTGCTGCGTTTGAGACCTGCACATCAGGTGATCGTCCGGAACCCGGCGAACGTCCGACCCGCGAAGAGCACGAAGCCCGGCTGACAACGCTGGCAGACTGCTTGTCTGATACCAACCCCTCTGTCACCGCCGAGCTGATTGGTGAAGTGATGGAAAAATACCGTCCAGCCCCACCTAACCGCGGATAGTACCCGGTTCGGCCACTCACGGAGTCTTGTACTCGCGCGGCGCGGTTAAGGCCCGGAGGTTACCCCTTCCGGGCCTTTTATTTTATCCCAATACGCGGCCAATCGCCTTATCGACGGCTTCAGTTACCTGATCCAAATCATCTTTGGTCGCGATCAGGGCAGGGGCAAATAGCAAGGTGTTATTCATGGCCGGTAGCGACCGATTGGTTGCTCCGATGATGACCCCTTGCGCCATGCAATCCGCGACAATGGCCATCACGTGCTTTTCATCCACAGGTTCTTTGGTCTCGCGGTCTTTGACCAACTCAGCCCCTGCAAACAAGCCCTTGCCGCGGATATCGCCAATCCAGCTGTGTTTTTCCATCATCTCGGACAGCCTGTCCATCAGATGTGTGCCCATCGCAGCGGAATTTCCAAGCAGGTCTTCCTCTTCAATGATCTTCATATTCTCAATGGCCGCGGCGGGCCCTGCCGTGCAGCCACCGAAGGTTGAGATATCGCGAAAATAGCTGAGCCGATCCGTGTCGTCCTTGAACATTTCAAAGACGCGGTTGGTGGTGACGCAACATGAAATCGCGGCGTAGCCCGATGCCACACCCTTTGCCATTGTCACGATATCCGGCTGCACGCCGAACTGCTGATAACCAAACCACGTGCCGGTTCGGCCTAATCCGCAAACGACCTCATCGATATGCAGCAGAATATCGTATTTCTTGCAAAGCTCTTGCACGCGCTCCCAATACCCTTTGGGAGGTACGATAATCCCGCCGCCTGCCGTGATCGGTTCGAGGCAAAGTGCGCCGATGGTTTCGGGTCCTTCGGCGATGATCACATCTTCGATGGCCTGGGCCGCCTTGGCGCCGTATTCTTCGCCCAACGTCCCGTCTTGGGACCGGTATTCCAAACAGTGAGGTACGCGGACAAACCCGGGGGCGAAGGGGCCGTATTGCGCGTTACGTTCATCCTGTCCACCGGCGGAAAGGGCCGCGATTGTGGTGCCGTGGTAATCGCGTTCGCGGTACAGAATTTTGTACTTCTTGCCGCCGTGATGCTTGTGGCTGATCTGACGGACCATCTTAAAGGCCTTCTCATTCGCCTCAGAGCCCGAGTTGGCGTAATAGACCCGGTCGAGCCCGGGCATCTTTGCAGTCAGCATATCAGCGAATTGCGCACCCGGGATTGTGCCAGCGGTGCCGCCGAAAAAGCACATCTTAGTCACTTGTTCGGCGATCGCCTTGCCGATCCGTTCCCGACCGTAGCCGACGTTGACGGTCCAAACGCCGCCTGAGACTGCATCGATATGTTCTTTGCCCTTAATGTCCCAGACACGCATCCCGCGGCCTTCGACAATAATGCGTGGATCAATCGTTTCATAGGGCTTGTGCTGGCTCAGATGATGCCAAACATGTGCGCGATCGGCTTCGACAATAACGTCGGGATCATTTGCGAGGTGCTGCGTATCCATGATGGATGCTCCGTCAAAAAAAAGGGGAAGGCATCGCGAATCCAGTTTCGCGATGCCCTGATAATTTGCAGTTTGGCTGGTTGTCGAGCAATCTCAATAGGGCCAGTTTCCGCGCATGCATATAGCCAAAAGGAGTGACTGCCCTGGTTTGTAAGGGGCATGCCTTCCCATTATCATTCTGATTTGTAACAGTTTTCCAATCGGTGAGGGGGCTTGAATGCGTCAAAAACATCGGTCTGCCCTCGATTTCTAGTGATTGACGTTGAAGCACGAATTTCCTTCGCTACGAAACGACTTGCAGGCGTCCGGGGATGCGACGTCTTGCAGGACATGTGGTCATACTTGGCCAACTTTCATCGCAGGCCATGATTGGGGCTAGGAACCGCCCTGCATTCATGGTCAGCTAGCGCAATAAAGGCGAGGCCAACCTTGTCCGATCTCGAGCTCCAACAGGGCTCACAACACGGGAGAATATGAAATGAAACTCAAGAATGCTTTGATGGGTGCAGCGGCTGGTATCGCCATGCTTGGCAGCACGCAGCAAGCCGTTGCCGACGGCCATGGCGAAATCACAGTGGGCTACTTCCTCGAATGGCCTATGCCGTTTCAGTTTGCCAAAGTGAACGGCACTTATGATGAAGCACTTGGCGTCACAGTGAACTGGGTTAGCTTTGACAGCGGTACAGCAATGTCCGCCGCAATGGCATCGGGCGACGTGCAAATTTCCGTGAGCCAGGGTGTTCCACCATTCGTTGTGGCGACATCTGCAGGTCAGGATCTTCAGATCCTCGATGTTGCTGTGTCCTATGCTGAAAACGACAACTGTGTTGTTGCGTCTGGGCTGGAAATCGACCAATCCAGCGCGTCTGAGCTGGAAGGCAAGAAGGTTGCTGTCCCACTCGGCACCGCAGCCCACTATGGTTTCCTTCGTCAGATGGACCACTTCGGTGTTGATCTTGCGTCATTGGACGTTGTTGACATGGCCCCACCTGATGGCGCCGCCGCAATCGCCCAGGGTGCCGTTGATATGGCCTGCGGCTGGGGCGGTTCGCTGCGTCGCATGCTAGAGCATGGCAACGTCTTGCTGACAGGCGCTGAAAAAGAAGAGCTGGGCATCTTGGTTTTTGACGTGACATCCGCGCCATCCGGTTTTGTCGCTGAAAATCCAGAGCTCGTTGCGAACTTCCTAGCGGTTACCGCCGAAGCAAACGCGGCTTGGAATGACGGGTCCGGCGTAGAAGAAATGCTGCCAGTCATCGCGAACGATGCGGGTATGGATGAAGAAGCAACGGCTGAAACAATGGCCACATTCGTGTTCCCATCCGTGGAAACCCAGCTGTCCGCGGCTTGGTTGGGTGGTGCGGCACCTTCCTTTATGAAGGGTGTTGCAGACGTGTTCGTTGAATCTGGATCAATCGATTCAGCGCTCAGCAGCTACGAAAGCAATATCAACACTGGTCCATTGGCAGCCGCTGGTGCGAACTAAGTGATTAAAAAACTGGCGCGGGCAGGGTTCGCGCCAGTTTCCTTTTGCCCCTGACGATCCTTGCGCCAGACTTGAGCAAGGATTCTCTGGGACAAGAACGGGACAGAATATGCCAGGACTAATTTTAGACAGACTTTCGATGCGGTTCGATTTGCCGAACGGATCATCGGTCCAAGCGCTAAAGGATGTGTCGTTGAACCTTGAGGCGGGCGAGCTCTTGTCCGTGCTGGGTCCATCAGGGTGCGGCAAGACGACACTTTTGAACATCGTTGCAGGTTTTCTGGCCCCGACTGAAGGCCAGATCGTCCTGAAGAACAAAAAGGTTGAGGGCCCCGGCCCGGAACGCGGCATGGTGTTTCAGCAAGGTGCTTTGTTCGAATGGATGAGCGTGCGTGAAAACGTGGGCTTTGGTCCGTCGATGAAAAAGATGCCGCGCAAAGAAAAGGCCCAGATCGTTGATCACTTGCTGGATGTTGTTGGCCTACAGGATTTTAAGGAAAAGGCAGTCTATGAGCTGTCTGGTGGCATGCAACAACGTGTGGCCTTGGCCCGTTGTTTGGCCAATGAACCCGACGTGATCTTGATGGATGAACCTCTGGGCGCGCTGGACGCGCTGACCCGTGAAAAGATGCAAAGCCTTGTGCTCAAACTCTGGAAAGAGACGGGCAAGACAATCATCTTGATTACCCACTCGGTTGAGGAAGCATTGCTGCTGGGTGAGCGCCTGCTTGTTATGGCCCCGCGTCCTGGTCGTATCCACACGGAGTACCGTCTGCCATTTGCAGAAATGGGCGTCGGTCAAGACCTGCGCGAGGTGAAGAAACATCCCAAATTCGGAGAAATCCGCGAAGAAATCCTAGGGATGATCTGGAATATGGAAGAAGAAATCATGGGCCGGGCGGAGGGCGCGTAATGGAGTTGCTTGGAAACCTGTGGGGCGAATTGGTCGCTGTGCTTAGCACGCTCTTTGCTGCGGCACCCTATGTCATCGGCTATGTCCTTTTGATCCTGCTCACCATGATGATCTGGAGCGCAATCAAAAAACTTTTGAGCCCCAGAAAAGACTACGGATCACTTAAGACGGTTACCTTTGGTGATGAAAGCGCGGTCAAGTCCAATTCCGTGGCATCGATTGTGTCCATCATTCTGATCTTCGTGTTTTGGGGCGCGTTTACCGGATCCAAACTGCTGCCGGAGTTTCTGCATGCACCTGGCCCGTTCGAAGGCACAGGCACGTTCACCTACACGATCACAACGCCCGCTGGTGAGACGGATGACGCGACGGTCACCGTACTTGTGCATCCTGCTACCCAAGAGACCGACGTGCCTGAAGTGGCCCCGGGTGATGGTATCGCAAAGGACGATGCAACAGCCATCGCCAGCTATCGCAGTGCGCTTTTGCGTGTGGATAACAACGATGAAATGGGTCGCGATCAAGAGACATTTATCACTGCCGTTGACGGTCAGCCGATCGCACCGGGTGGGTCCGTCGGCGTGGCCTTTGGCACAGTTGCGATGTCTGACAAGGGCACACTGAACATCATGCCCGCAGCCGGTGTGCAGATGGAGCCTATTTGGCTTCCTGCGCCCGAGGCCGTCTGGGCCCGCGTGACCGAAATCGCGACAGTGGGTTACCGCAACTCTACTTTGGCGGAACATCTGGGCTATTCCTTGTTCCGCGTCATCGTGGGATTTGTCCTCGGGGCTTTGGTCGGTATTCCGCTGGGCTATGCGATGGGCCTGTCTGACTGGTTCCGGGGGTGGTTTGATCCGATTGTTGAATTCATGCGTCCGGTACCGCCACTGGCCTTGATCCCGCTGGTGATCATTTGGGCGGGGATTGGTGAGGTCGGAAAGATCATCCTGCTGTTCCTAGCAGCTCTTTGGATCATGGCCATTGCCGCCCGGTCGGGCGTGTCCGGCGTGCGGATTTCCAAGGTGCATGCGGCCTATAGTTTGGGTGCTTCAAAATGGCAGATCATGCGTCATGTCATCGTGCCAAACTCACTGCCCGAGATTTTCACTGGCGCCCGCGTCGCCATGGGGGTCTGCTGGGGCACGGTTGTGGCCGCCGAACTGGTTGCGGCTGAAAAAGGGGCGGGCATGATGATCATGGTCGCGTCCAAGTTCCAAAGTACGGATATCGTGTTGATGGGGATCATCCTGATCGGAATCATCGGTTTCACCATCGATATGCTCATGCGCCAAGCCGAAAAGTGGCTGGTGCCGTGGAAAGGCAAAGGCTGACCTTCTCCTCAGGGGGGTTTGAGAAAGGCGGAGGGTCTTGGATCTTTCGCCTTTTTCTTTGGAGAAATGCTTGACCTTCCCATCGCTGGAACCCCTATGTGTGGTGCGACGGCAATGAAGGTGCAGCATGGCGCAACCAATCGAAATCAAGTTTGACGTTCAGGGGATGAACTGCGGGTCCTGCGTGGGCCGGGTTGAGGCGGCTTTGCTGAAAACAAGTGGCGTCTTGGCGGCCAATGTGAACTTGGCCAACGGGGTGGCCACTGTCACCACCTTATCAGGCGAAGCACCTGCCCTAAGAGCCATGTCAGAGATCGGCTATGCCGCGTCGGTCACGCAAACCGTGCAGGATAAAACGGCGGAACAAGCGCTTGAGATCCGCCAGGCGCGGCACCGGTTCTTCTGGGCGGCTGTCCTGACGCTTCCGGTTTTTATTTTGGAAATGGGCGGGCATATCTTCCCGGCACTGCATCATCTGATCGCGCGGACCATCGGGTTTCAGGTAAGCTGGACGGTGCAATTCTTGCTGACAACGGTCGTTCTTGCGTGGCCCGGTCAGGTGTTCTTTACCATGGGCGTGCCCGCGCTTTTGCGCCGCGCCCCTGATATGAATGCCCTTGTTGTATTGGGCGCGGGGGCCGCTTGGTTGTTTTCCACGGTCGCATTGTTCCTGCCTGATCTGCTGCCTGCAGGCACGCGCGTGGTCTATTTTGAGGCCGCAGCGGTGATCGTCACCCTTATCTTGTTGGGGCGCTGGTTTGAGGCCCGCGCGAAAGGTCAGACCGGTGCCGCGATTAAGCGGTTGATGGGCCTGCGTCCAACGACGGCACGGGTCCTGCGTGACGGGGCAGAGGTCGAAATACCGATAGCCGAGGTGCGCGTCGGTGACACCGTTGTCATTCGCCCCGGTGAGCGGATTGCGTCGGATGGGACGGTGTTCAGTGGGCATTCCTCTGTCGATGAAAGCATGATTACGGGTGAGCCAATTGCTGTTGAAAAGACACCTGGTGATCGTTTGGTTGGGGGGACCGTGAATGGCACAGGTGCGTTGCAAATGCGTGCAACAGCGGTCGGTGCGGATACCACGCTCGCCCGCATAATCGCGATGGTCGCCGACGCGCAAGGTGCCCGGTTGCCGGTCCAAGATCTGGTCAATCGGATTACGGCTTGGTTTGTGCCAGCAGTGATGTTGTTCGCCGCTATCACGATGATTTTGTGGCTCATTTTCGGCCCCGATCCGGTGGTGTCATACGCTCTGGTTGCCGGTGTTTCCGTTCTGATCATCGCATGCCCCTGTGCGATGGGCTTGGCTACGCCGACCTCAATCATGGTGGGCACTGGCCGTGCGGCTGAGCTTGGGGTTTTGTTTCGACAAGGCGATGCGTTGCAGGCTTTGCAAGGCGTAGACGTGGTGGCCTTTGACAAGACAGGTACGCTGACGATGGGCAAACCTGTGGTCGCGACAGTCGACGCATTGGGTGCGGATGAAGGCGTGTTTTTGCGGCGCGTCGCGGCGGTAGAAAAACTGTCTGAACATCCGCTGGCCCATGCGATCATCTCGGCGGCGGAGGGCGCCTTGCCCGAGGTTTCGGACTTCGCAGCGGTTCCCGGGCAGGGGTTGCGTGGTACGGTTGAAGGGCAACAGATCTTGATTGGGAACGCCCGCTTTCTGGCGGGTGAGGGCGTTGAAATTGCAGGTTTGACCTATAAAGTGCAGGCCTTTGCCGCGCGAGGACAGACGCCGGTGCTTGTGGCGATTGATGGGGTGGCGGCAGGCGTGATCGGCGTGGCGGATACGGTGCGACCAACGGCTGCTGCCGCGATTAAGGCTTTGAAAGACAAAGGCTTGCGCGTGTTGATGGTCACAGGTGATGTCGCCGCGGCCGGGGAAACGATTGGTAGCTCCCTTGGCATATCCGAGGTGGTCTCGGGCGTAGATCCTGCTGGCAAAGCGGATGTGATCCGCAACTTGCAGGCTGGCGGGGCGACCGTGGCTTTTGTGGGTGACGGGATCAACGACGCGCCGGTGTTGGCCACGGCGGATGTGGGCATCGCCATGGGAACGGGCACGGATGTTGCGGTGGAAAGTGCAGATATTGTGTTGATGTCCGGTGATCCTTTGGGCGTTTTGAACGCGTTAGAGACCAGCCGGGCAACCCTTGCGAACATCAGACAGAATCTTGGATGGGCGTTCGGCTATAACATTCTGCTTATTCCCGTTGCTGCAGGATTATTGTTTCCTAAGTGGGGTGTAATGCTGTCGCCAGGCCTTGCGGCGGGGGCCATGGCGCTGTCGAGCGTCTTGGTGGTGACAAATGCGTTGCGCCTGCGCAGGGTTTCGGGGGTGTGACATGAACATTGGTGATGTGGCAGAAAAGACGGGTTTGGCTTCAAAAACAATACGTTATTACGAAGATATCGGCCTTGTCACGCCTGCCCGAAGCGCAAATGGCTACCGCGTTTTTGACGATAGCGATGCGCATAAACTCACGTTTTTGGGACGTGCGCGCGCTTTGGGATTTTCGATTGAGGATTGCCGCAATTTGCTGACGCTTTGGGAAGATCGTAGTCGCGCAAGCGCGGATGTTCGGGCGATAGCAGCTGAACATCTGGCAGATATAGACAGCAAAATCAAAAGCTTAGTCGCGATGCACGACACCTTGTCCAACCTTGTCCAGACCTGTGCAGGTGACGACCGCCCGGACTGTCCGATATTGAAGGGGCTTGAGGGGTCATGAAAACGCCCACTACATGCCTCAGACCGGTAAAGATTTGATGAAATGAAAGCACGACTCAAAGAGAGAAGTGTGATGACGATTTTAAAATCTCTGTGTTTTGCGTTACTAGTTGCGATGGTTTTAGTGGGCGTGACCTTGCCCGAAGATGCTGAAAAGGTTCGGATCATTGATGGGATCGGCAAGGCCATTTTTGTGACCTTCGGCCTGACCTTGCTGGGCTACCTTTGGCAGCTGCGCCGTTGGTTCAAACGGTCCCCGGAACCGGAAACGGAGGCAGAGCAACCGCAATCGACGGTGCAGATCACGGGCCGCGCGGTCATTGTTGATGGCTCAAATGTCATGCATTGGGGCGGTGACCCTTCGATGAAAGTTCTCTCTAGGGTGTTGAAAGAATTGCAAAATCGCGGCCTGTCTCCGCTTGTGTATTTTGATGCGAATGTGGGCTACAAGCTACTGGGAAAAAGCGTCCGTCCGGCAAAGATGGCCGCTGAACTGGGCCTGCCAGAAGAGCAGATTTTCTTTGCGCCAAAGCAGGTGCCTGCGGATGAAGTTCTGCTTGAACGCGCGGTTTCAGATGGGCTGCGGGTTGTGACGAATGATCGCTTTCTGGATTGGAAACAACGCTTTCCCAAGGTTGGCGAAAAGGGTTTCTTGATTAAGGGCATGTGGAAAGAGGGCAGTGTTATTCTGCTGGGGCTGGGCCGCGCTTAACGGCTTCGAATCAAGAGGTTAACCCGCCTTATCATCGTGTTGAAGGCATATGGATTGCGTATGTTTGGCGTACATATCGTGTATGTACACTTTCCAAGGCGGGCCCCATTAATCCATGGCACGTCGTTAATGGCTCATTAACACCGGAATTTTGGCGCGGCTGGAGATGTCTTGTGTTACGCCGCCAATCAGCCCTTCACGAAGCGGCGAGTGTTCATAGGCACCCATCACCAACAGCCCCGCGCCGGTTGTGGCACAATGATCTGCCAGCGTTTCGGCGATGCTGCGTTTATCGCGGGGCAGTTCAGTCAGCGTGACTTGCAGATCGTGCCGTTCAAAGAAACGTTTGACGTCAAAATCCGGAAGCGTTTGTGCGAGGGGCAATCGCCCGACGGAGACGATTTCAATCGTATCATCGTGTTTGAGGATTTGCATCGCGTCTGACAGTGCCCGCGCCGCTGCCCGTCCGCCATCCCATGCGACGATCACATGCCGTCCCGTCAGCTTGGGCGTAAAGCCTGCAGGCAGGCTGATGACTGGTCGTCCACTTTCCAGCGTGACCCGGTCAGGGTGAATCTCGATGTGTTCCTGTCCGTAGTCGCCCGCCTCATGCATCCCCAAGACTGTGATGTCATAGAGACGTGCATAGGCGGCGAGGGTGCGTTGCACTGGCCCTTTGTTTTCAATCCAGTGCTTTTTGTCGGCCGGGACAGCTGCGCAGATGTCCGTGAATTTATCCCGGATGTTCTGGTGTGATTGCGTGTCGACAGCCAGGATCGCGTCTTGCACTTTTTGTGGCATCCACGGCTGGATCCGTCCCGCAAGGTTGGAGTTTCCATAGGCGAAAAGCCCTGTCAGATGCGCATCGTAGTATTTCTGCATCATCACCGCCCCATGAAGGGCCGCATCCGCGCCGGGCAGGCCGTTGTAGGCGACGAGGATGTTTTTGATGCTCATCCGTAAAGCCCGGCGGATTTGCCCCGCAGTTGCGTGAGTGCGAGCACCGTATCGATGGTGGGCGTGGGTGTGCCCGTGACCCGCCCCAGTTCCTGCACTGACCCCACAAGCGCGTCGATTTCCATCGGCCGCCCGGCGTCGAGGTCTTGCAGCATGGATGTGCGGTGCGCCCCGACTGCTGCCCCGCCATCAATCCGTCGTTCGACGTCGATGGGGAATTTGACGCCGAGTTTTTCGGCGATGGTCTGTGCCTCGACCATCATGCCTTTGGCCACGGCCCGTGTGCCGGGGTCGGTGCAGAGCACATCAAGGGTTGCGTGCGTCAGCGCCGAGATTGGGTTGAAGGACAGGTTGCCCCAGAGTTTCACCCAAATCTCATCCCGCAGCCGGGGCCGCACGGGCGCTTTGAGCCCTGCCGCCATGAGCGCTTTGGACAGGGCCAGCGCTCGGTCAGATTTGCTGCTGTCGGGTTCGCCAAGGCTGAACCTGTTCCCTTCGATATGTTTGATCGTGCCGGGTTCAGAGACCTCTGCCGCTGGATAGACCACGCAGCCCAGCACCCGGTCAGGGCCGAAGCCGTTCCATTGTGCGTCGCCGGGGTCAACCGACGCCAGCCGCGTGCCTTCCAGGTCGGTGCCGATTTTGTGGAAATACCACCACGGCACGCCGTTGACGCCACTGACGATGGTCGTGTTATCCCCGATGAGCGGTTGCATCTTGTCCACGATGGGCGGGACGGAATGCGCTTTCAGGGTGACGATCACATAGTCCTGGGGCCCCAGGTCGGCAGGGTTATCGCTGGCGGTGACGGGCACGGTGACGGGGTCTTTGTCTTCCTCATGCAAGGTCAGGCCCTTGCTGGTCATCGCTTCCAGATGCGGCCCGCGCGCCACAAGGCTGACATCGGCCCCGGCCTGCGCCAGTTTCACGCCCATATAGCCGCCGATGGCGCCGGCCCCAAAAATACAGATCTTCATCCTATGCGCTTTCCACCAGACCGAGTTTTTCGGCCAAGCCGATCCGTTGCATTTTGCCCGTCGCCCCTTTGGGGATTTCATCCATGATGATGACTTTGCGCGGTACTTTGAAATCGGCCATGTGCCCTGCGGCGAAGGCGCGGATGTCTTGTTCCGTTGTCGCGGATCCTTCGGAAAGCACAACGGCGGCGGCGACCTCTTCCCCTAATTTGGGGTGGGGCAGGGCGAAGGTCACGACCTGAATGATGTCGGGGTGGTCGAGCAGCACCCCGTCGACCTCAAGCGGGCTGATTTTTTCGCCGCCCCGGTTGATGATTTCTTTCAGGCGTCCGGTCAGGTGCAAATATCCTTCGCTGTCAAACGCGCCTTGGTCGCCGGTGCGGAACCAGCGTGCCCCATCGGCCTCAAAGAAGTTTTTCGCGTTGGCATCGGGGTTGGATTCGTAGCCCGGGGTGACGTTGGGGCCGGAGATGACGACTTCGCCGGTGCCTTCGATCAATTTGTTTTCGGTTTCATGCGCGATCTTCATTTGTGGCCCGGCGGGGATGCCCACGGCGCCCGGTTTCTGCGTGCCAGAGGCCAGCGGGTTGCAGGCCATTTGGTGGGCGGCTTCGGTCATGCCGTAAGCTTCGACGACGGGCGCGTTGAAGGTTTCATTCAGGGCGACCATGACTTGTGCGGGCAGTGAAGCCGAGGAGGACCGCAGGAACCGCAACGGGGTTTCGGCGATTGTTTCGGCATTGCGCCCCGCCCGCGATAGGATCGCCTGATGCATGGTCGGCACAGCGGTGTACCAGGTCGGCTGCGCCTCTTTCATACATGCGAAAAATTGCAGCGCGTTGAAGCCGGGCGCACACCAGATGGATGCCCCTGCGGCGAGCGATGCCGTGACAGCGGCGATCAGCCCGTGGATGTGGAACAGCGGCATCACGTTCATGCAGCGGTCGGCCGGTGTCAGTTCGAGTGATGTTACGATGTGCGCGGCTGATGCTGCGACGTTGGACTGTAACAGTGGCACGATTTTGGGCCGCGATGTGGTGCCCGAGGTATGTAGGATCAGAGCGACATTGTCCGCCGTGGGGGCGGTGGTGTCGGTGCTGCCTTTTGCGTCTGAGGTGAGTTCGAAATACCCCGCAGGTGCGCCTTCTGGCACGTTCAGCCGGATGATCGCCATGCCCGATTTGGTTGCGGCGGCAAGTGCTGGGCCGTCGTCGTCGGCCATGACAACCAGAGCCTTGGCGTTCAGGTCAGAGAGATAGAAGTCATATTCTTCCTCTTTGTAGGCCGGGTTCAGTGGCGCCGTTGTGGCCGCTTGCCCGATGGTCACGAATGCCGTGGCCATTTCCGGCCCATTGGGCAGCACAATCGCCACCCGGTCGCTGGCCCCTATCCCCATACCGTGTAGGGCGGCGGCGACTTCGGCGCTGAGGGTGCGCAGCCCGCCGTAGTCCATCCAAGGCCGGTCGGGCGCGCCGATTGCGGGGCTGTCATCTGCGTGACCGTTCAAAAGTGCGCGCATGGTTGTATGCATGGGAAAGATCCTTGGTTATTCTGCCGGGTTGTCGGCTGTCGTTTTGGAACGCGCAAGTCGGCGCAGGGAATTCAGGAGCGGCAGCAGGAAGAAAATGACGCTGAGTGCGATGAATGTACCCGAAAGGGGCCGTTCAATGAATGCCATGACGTTTCCTTGCTCGGAGATCAGGGTTTGGCGAAAGCTTTTCTCCATTAAGGGCCCGAGTACAAGGGCCAGCACAAGTGGTGCCATCGGGTAATCTGCTTTGCGCAGCAGGTACCCGCCAACCCCGAAGCCGATGATCAGCCAAACGTCGTGTAGTTTCTGGCTGGGCGCGTACCCCCCCACAAGGCAGAGGATCAGCACGATGGCACAAAGGACCGTGAAGGGCATCCGCAGTGCCCAGACGAAGACCGGGATCAGCGCCAAGTTCACCAGCACTGCCGCGAGGTTTGCTGTGTAGAGTGATGAGATCAGCCCCCAGACGAAATCGGGTTGTTCGATGAAGAGAAGCGGGCCGGGGACAAGCCCCCACATCACCATACCACCCAGTAGCAGGGCTGTCGTGGGTGAGCCGGGTATGCCGAGTGTGAGCATGGGCAAGAGCGACCCGGTCGAGGCGGCGTTATTTGCGGTTTCGGGCGCGGCGACCCCTTCAATGGCCCCTTTGCCGAAATTGTCCCCGTTCTTGGAGGTCAGTTTGGCCAGACCGTAGGCCATCAGTGCTGCCGGTGTTGCCCCGGCTGCAGGCAGCATGCCAACGAAGAACCCCATGATTGATCCGAAGCTCATGGTTTTCCACAGCTTGTTCATTTCCTTGAAGCCGTATTTCAGCTCTTTGAAGGTGATCTTCGCGGGTGTCACCGTGGGGGAGGATTTGGAAGTCTCAATTGTGTAGAGGATTTCACCCACGCCATAGGTGCCGATCGCGAGCACCAGAAAGCTGATCCCGGAATAGAAACCTGGTTGGTCGAAGAAGATCAGCCGTGGTTGCCCGGAGATAAGATCAAGACCAACGGTTGAGAGCGCCAGTCCAAGGCAGATCATGATGATGGTTTTCAGAACGTCATCGCCGCCAAGACCGACGAAAGTGGTGAAGGCCAAAAGGACCAGTGCGAATTCCTCGGGTGGGCCAAAGGCAAGTGCAACGTCTGCGAGCGGGCTTGCAAAGAGTGTGAAGAGGATGACCGAGATTGTGCCGCCGACGAAGGATGCGGTGGCCGCAGCGATGAGAGCGAGCCCGGCTTTGCCCTGTTGGGCCATCGGTCGTCCGTCGAAGGTGGTCGCCACCGCCGTGGATGCCCCGGGTATGCCGAGCAGGATTGAGCTGATCGCCCCCCCGTACATGGCGCCGTAGTAGATCGCCGCCAGCAGGATGATCGCGGAGGAGGGTGGCACGATAAAGGTCAAGGGAAGCACGATGGCCACGCCGTTGACCGATCCAAGCCCAGGCATGGCCCCGATAAAGAGACCCGCCGTGACCCCGAGGAGCACGATAAACAAGTTGATTGGGGACAATGAGGTCGCGAAGCCGTCTGCAAGATGTCCGAGAAGTTCCATGCGCGGCCCTTAAAAGAAGTAAGCGTAGAGCGGCACAAAGAGCGGCTGTGTCAGCCCCTTTGGCAGCAGAATTTTCAGGGTCACTTCGAAGAACATGAACAGGAAAATGGGTGTCCCGATGGTCAGGCACAGGGTCAGGAACCAGCCGTGTTTGCCAAAGATTTTCAGGTACCAGAGTAAGAACAAAGGCAGAGCGATGTAGGCCCCGCCCCAAGGTATGATCGCGACCGTGATCACCAAGGCGATGACAACCATGCTGACGGACCCCAGTGTTTCGGGGTCAAAATAACTGCCAGCGTCTTGGATGTTGCTGGCGAATGACCGCACAAGTACCCCACCTGCACATAAAAAGATGATTGCAGACAGCCAGAAGGGAAAGGCGCCGCCACCGGGGCCGCCGGATGTGCCTTCCCATCCGATGGGCAAGGCAGAGGCGTGCCACATGAAATAGACGGACAGAGCCATTAGCGCCGCTGCGATCAGTCGGTCAGCCAGTACCATATGAATTCTCTTGTTTTTGCAGGTCTTGAAAGGGGGGGCATGGCGCAAGGGACGAGAGAAACGCCATGCCCGGTGAAATGGTCCGGACTAAGACCCTTCACCCATGGATTCGAGCAAATCTGCATGCTTTGCCCGCTCTTCCAAGAAATAGGCCTGCAGTTCTTCACCTGTCAGAAAGTCTGCCATCAAAGCCTTTTCAGCCGTATACGTCTGCCACTCTTCCGACTGGCTGAGGTTTTCGAACATAGCGGTGTAGTAGGCTACAGCTTCGGGCGCCATGTCCTTGGGGGCGACGAAGGACCGCTGCATCCAATACACCAGATCATGCCCTAGTTCGCCCATGGTTGGCGTGTCCGGGAAAGCCGAAATCCTTTCTGGTGTGAAGGCTGCAATCGGACGCAGCTCACCGGCTTGGTAGAACCCAAGTGCCTCGGACGGGTTGTTGACTGACGAATCGATGTGTCCACCCACAAGGTTTCGCGCGACATCTCCACCGCCTGAGAACGGCACATATGTCACCGAGATGCCGAATTCATTTTCAAGCATCGCAGTCACAAGGCTGTCTTCTTGGCCTGTGCCTGTGCCGCCCATTTTCCATGATCCGCCAGAGGCCTGCACCGCTGCCACGTAATCATCAAGTGTTTCAATATCACTGTCTGCATTCACCCAGAGAACAAATGTATCGAGCGCCATCCGGGCAATGGGTGTGAATTCTTCGATGTTGACCCCGATATCGGTCCGCAGTGGCGTTGTGTAATAGCTGTTGAGCGTGGCCATGATCAGATGGTTTTCGCCCTCATTGTCGGCCAGATATCGGAGCGCCTCGGCCCCTGATCCGCCGCCTTTATTGACTGGCAAAATCGGCATCGTGGACAGGTTTTCTTTTTGGATAATCGACTGGAAAAGACGTGCGAGCCTATCAGCCCCGCCCCCTGTTCCTGCCATAATAACCATTTCCACCGGACGTTCTGGCGTCCAGTCTTGCGCAGTAACAGGTGCGGCGGTCAGTAGGCCCACCGTCGCTGCGGCAGCAATGGCAATACGGCGTGTGATTTTGTAAGTCATGTGTTTACTCCCTAAGAATTAAGAGGCGAGTAAAAAAGACATCGAATCAACCAAGGATAATGAGAAACAACGCCTCTCACTGTTAAGGTTAGACAGGAGAAAAGAAACTTCACCTAAAATAGTGTCGGTGTGTTAAGTGTTGTGTGCACAACTTAGGATAATGTAATGTTGTAAATATGGCAAAAACTCTGGTCGGTCCACAATTGCGCCAACTCAGGCGCTCATACAACCAAACGCAGGCGGAAATGGCCCGCCAGCTGAAGGTGAGCCCGACCTATGTCAATTTGCTTGAGAACAATCAACGCAGTTTGTCGGTCAAGGTTTTGCTATCCTTAACAGAGGCTTATGGCGTCGACTGGCGTGAGTTGGTCAATGATAATGAGGCAACCCAATTGGCGGATCTGCGTGCCGCTGTCCGCGATCCTTGCATTTCGGCTGAGGTCCCTGATTTACAAGAGCTTCGTGCGGCTTTGGATCATGCCCCGCGGTTAGTCGCACGGTTTCTGGAACTTAACAAACATCACCGTCAGATGCTGGATAACTTACAAAACCTGGGCATGCCGGGGGCAACGTCTGGTGTTTTAGTCACGTCGCCAGAAGCTGCAATTCATGACTTTTTTCGTCAGAACAGCAACCACTTCGAAGCGCTTGAGGATGCAGCTGAAGATGCGCGTGCTGAAATCGGCGGCGCCTCGGATGATATTTATGCAAGCTTGAAACAGCATCTGCACGTGCGATTTGGCATTGATGTGCAAATTGCGACGGTTGAGGTTTTGCGCAAAACCTTGCGCATTTTTGATGCTGCGGGTGCACGGGTGATTTTGTCCGAAGCCCTTGATCCGGTTAATCGCAACTTTCAACTGGCCCATGTCTTGGCGTTGGTTAGTTATGGCAATGTTTTAGATGCATTGGTTGCTGATCTGGATACATTTACCGATGTTGGTCGTGCCCGCTGCCGGGTCGAATTGGCGAATTATTTTTCTGCCGCTCTGCTAATGCCCTACGCCCCATTTTTGGAGCAGGCTGAGACCACGCGTTATGATGTCGATCGGGTTGCTGCCAGTTTTGGGGTCACGTTTGAGATGGCCTGTCAGCGCCTGACCACATTGCAACGCAAGGGCGCGTTGGGCGTTCCGTTTTTCTTCTTGCGCATTGATAAGGCGGGGAATGTTACCAAGCGGTTTAATGCCACCCCCTTTACATTGGCCGAACAGGGCGGGTCCTGCCCGGTGTGGAATATTCATTCCGCCTTTGCGGCCCCGGGGATGATCTTGCCCCAGTTTGTAGAGCTACCGGACGCCGGTCAGTTTTTCACCATCAGCCGCACCACGAATCGTCCGTTCATCAAGTGTCGCGCGACGGATCGCAGGCTGGTCGTGGCCTTGGGATGTGAGCGGGCCCATGTCAAACGCGTGGTCTATGCCGATCCGTTTAACCTGGCGGATGAGACAAATATCGCCAAGATCGGCATCAATTGTCATATCTGTCCCCGACAGGCCTGTGCCCAACGTGCCCATGATCCTTTGCATCTAAATTTGTCGATTGATGCCAATCGTCGCGGCTCTACCCGGTATGAAAGTTAATACGATCGTCATTTGATGCGATCAAATGTTGCCGGGATGCCGCATCTATGGCATCACAAATGAAAGCAACTGAACGAAAGAGTTTAGATCGTGTCTGACTATACTTCGCGCCGTACTATGATGGTTGATACACAGGTCCGCCCGTCGGATGTGACCAAGTTCCCGATCATTGATGCCATGCTGCAGGTTCCGCGCGAAACATTTGTTCCTGACCGGCTGCGCGAGGCCGCCTATATTGGCGAGAACCTTGATATTGCTTCTGACCGTGTGATGCTGGAGCCGCGTACTTTGGCTAAGATGTTGGATGCGCTTGATATTCAGCCTGAACATGTGGCTTTGGATATTGGCTGTGGCTTGGGGTATTCGACCGCGATCCTTGCCCAGATGTGCGACTTTGTCGTGGGTGTCGAAGACGATGATGCCCGCGCGGAAGAAGCCCAGGCCTTGCTGTTGGGCCATGGCACGGACAATGCTGCTATCATGTCCGGCCCCTTGGTTGAGGGTGCTGCAAAATCCGGCCCATATGATCTGATTATCTTGCAGGGTGCTGTTGAAGAAGTGCCTGCATCTCTCCTTGACCAGCTGCGCGATGGTGGCCGAATTGCATGCATCTTTGCAGAAAGTTCTTTGGGCGTCGTCCGAATTGGTTTTAAGATTGACGGTATCGTTAATTGGCGTTTTGGTTTCAATGCGGGAGCACCTGTGTTAACAGGCTTCAAAAAACAAGCCGTCTTTGCGCTGTAAGTGACCCGATAGAGGCACAGCTGCGATCAAAGATGAAAACGATTTGATTGAGAGCAGACATGATGAAACGTCACAAAGTAGCGGTTTTTGCCGTTGTCGCCACTTTTATGACCGCCGCTTCGGTTCAGGCAGATACGTTGGCCAGTGCGCTGACGTCAGCCTATAATAATTCAGGCCTTATTGAACAGAACCGCGCTCTGTTGCGTGCTGCTGACGAAGATGTCGCCCAATCGGTTGGCGAGATATTGCCCGTGGTTACCTGGTCATTGGATGCCGAGAGGTCTTTTAGCAATGCGCTTCCGGGCAATTGGGACGCTACGAATTCTGCGACGCTGACCGTGGCTGCGTCATTGACCCTCTATGATGGTGGGGCAAATCGCGCTGCGATTGAGGCTCAGAAAGAAGTGGTGCTGAGCACGCGCCAAACCCTGCGTGGTATCGAACAGGATGTGCTGCTGAATGCTGTACAGGCCTATATGAGCGTCGTGCGCGAGCGTGAGTTTGTCCAGTTGCGCGAAAGCAACGTCCGCGTGATCACCCAAGAATTCCGTGCCGCGCAGGATCGTTTTGAAGTTGGCGAAGTCACCCGTACTGACGTGGCTTTGGCCGAGGCCCGGCTGGCCGCTGCCCGGAGTTTGCTGGCCTCTGCCCAAGGCAATCTGGCCCAATCCGTTGAAGCCTACCGTGTGGCCATTGGCCGCGCCCCTGGCGCTGTGGGCGCTGTCAGTCCGGCCCCGGTGTCACGCTCGATGGCCGAGGCAAAGGCATTTGCCGTCCGCAATAATCCCGACGTCTTGGAAGGCCAACATTCGGTCGCCGCCGCAGAGCTGAGCATTCGCGGTGCTGAAGCCGCTTTGCGCCCCACGCTGAGTTTGGATTCTTTTGTCGCCACTGATCAAGATTCTGATGAAAGTGCCCAGATTGGTCTGACATTGGGGGGCACGATCTACGCAGGTGGTCAGCTTTCCAGCCAAATTAGGCAGTTGCGGTCGAGCCGTGATGCGTCGCGCGCGGGTCTTCATCTGACGCAGTTGAATGTGGAACAAGAAGTTGGCAACGCATTTGCCTCTTTGCAGGTTGCACGCGCTTCGCGCCAGTCCTCCGAGCAGCAGATCAGGGCTGCCCGCGTCGCGTTTCAGGGGGTCCGTGAAGAAGCTACATTGGGGTCTCGTACCACATTGGATGTGTTGAACGCCGAGCAAGAACTCTTGGATGCCCAAGCGAACAGCATTTCTGCCCAAGCTGACGAGGTCATTGCCTCATACGCTTTGCTATCTGCAATGGGTCTTTTGACAGCTGATCATTTGCGCCTTCCTGTGCAGCAGTATGACCCTTCAGAATACTACAATCTGGCAAAGCAGGCCCCGGTTGCTATCTCTCCCCAAGGGCAGGCGCTGGATCGCATTCTGGAAGCAATTGGAAATGAGTAACGTCCCAGTTGTTTCAGAGAGGTGAATAGGCTAATATCTGCCTAACAGTTGTCCAAACGGTTGAGTCGATATGACAAACGGAGCAAGGCCCGGAGAAATTGACGCGTTAGTGTCGTCAGTGCGCAACCTCGTTGCTCACAAGGAGCCGGTTGGCCGTCGCCGTCGCCGGACCAATTCTGAACTTCTGATTCTGACTCAATCTTGCCGCGTAGATGGCGAAGAGCCGACCTATGTGCCTATCGAAGAAGTGCTTCCAACGCACGACGAACCGCTTCATAAGCCCGTGGAAACAAAGGATTTAACCTTCCCGCCCGGTTCAAACGTTTTGCGTTTGGATCCTGGCCAGTCTCCGCAGCGCGCCATTGTAGAAAATAAAATCGCCGCGCTTGAAGCCGCTGTAACGTCGCAGCCGGAAGAGTGGGAAGCCGACGAGGGTGAGGCATTTGCCCCTGATGCTTGGGCTGCAAGCGCATTTCAGACCCCGTCAACCGATTCGCCGGAATCTACGCCAGAATCCGCCACTGACCCTTCGCAAGAACGGGCTGAGATGGTTGCTGCTCTGGCCAAAGAGGTTGAAGAGGCCATCGGAATCGGTGCCGCACCGCAAAATCCGGTTGCTGAGATGGATGTTGAAACCCTGCGTATTATGGTCAGTCAGATGATCCGTCAGGAATTGGCTGGTGAGTTGGGTGAGAAGATCACGCGCAACGTCCGCAAACTTGTCCGTCGCGAGATCAATCGCGTCTTGGCGAGCAAGGATCTGGGCTAGGGACTGCGGGCATTCATCCTGTTTCATCGGCAGGGATTTTGCCCCAAATGCCCTTTTCCGCATCAACAGAGTTTTAATTGACCTGATTGTCCTGCGCTCTGCTTCCTAAAACTGAGCGATTTTGCACCGAAATTGGCGTTGCAGCATGAGAATGTGCTCAGGCTTTAGATCTCGGCTGCGAGGCTGAGTAACACATCCAAATCAAGATGTTGTTCTAGGTGTTCGCCCAAAGTGTCGAGCGTGTCGTCGACGCTGGCCGTATAGTTCAGATCGGTGACGGGTTTTCCCAAGGCGTCGAGAAACGCTTTCCTGAACCCATCCGCCGTGAATAATCCATGCAGGTAACAACCTTTGATCTGTCCTTCAGGCGAGGCGGCCCCTTCGGCCCGACCCTCAATTGATAGCCAGGCCCGGTCGCAATCGGGTCCGGTGGTTTCGCCGATGTGAATTTCGTAGCCGCTGACGGTATCGCCTGTTGCCAGATACGTGGCGCTGGTCTGTGCCAACCGCTTTTGCGGTTTCATGACAGTTCGGATGTTGAGCAGCCCTAATCCAGGCACAGTTGTTGCCGCCCCTTCGATCCCCTCGGGATCGCTGATGTCTTGCCCGAGCATTTGGTAGCCGCCGCAGATCCCCAACACCTGCCCACCCCGCCGCACATGTGCTGCAAGGTCGATGTCCCAACCTTGCATTCTGAAATGTGCCAGATCGGCAATCGTGGATTTTGACCCGGGAATGATCACCAGATCGGCGTCGCCGGGCAGGGGCCGCCCGGCCTCAATGATTTTAACGCTGATGCCGGGCGTGGCGGAGAGCGGGTCGAGGTCGTCAAAATTGGCGATCCGGTTCAGCCGTGGGACGGCGATTTTGATGTTGCCGTCGGTTTTGCTGGTGATGTCCATGACGTCTTCGGCAGGTAGTCTCCAGGCGTCAGCAAACCATGGCACGATCCCAAGCGGTGCCCAGTCGGTGGCTTTGGTGATGATGTCCATGCCATCGTGGAACAATGTGGGATCGCCCCGGAATTTGTTAATGGCGAAACCTTTGATCAAGGCCCGATCCTCGGGCGGGAGAACCGCGTGGGTGCCGACCATCTGGGCGATGACCCCGCCGCGGTCGATGTCGCCGATCAGCACCACGGGCGTGTTGGCCGCTGCGGCAAAGCCCATGTTGGCGATGTCGCCGGCGCGCAGGTTCACCTCGGCCGGGCTGCCAGCCCCTTCGATGATGATCAAATCCCTGCCTTGGCTGATTTTGTGGAAGCTATCCAGCACGGCGGGCAAGAGTTGCGCCTTTTGCTTGCCGTAGTCGCGGGCCTTCATCGTTGCAAAGCGTTTGCCTTGCAGGATGACTTGTGCGCCCGTTTCGGTTTCGGGCTTGAGCAGGACCGGGTTCATATCGATGAGTGGTTCGAGACCGCAAGCGAGCGCCTGCAACGCCTGAGCGCGCCCAATTTCGCCCCCATCTGCGGTAACGGCTGCGTTGTTGGACATGTTTTGTGGCTTGAAGGGGGCGACCGACAGCCCACGTTTCACGCAGGCCCGCGCGATGCCTGCGACCAACATGGATTTCCCCACGTTTGAGCCCGCACCCTGTATCATGATTGCCTTGGTCATCCGGTCCCTCTTTGCTAGCTTGATAGGCGCGCATGCCGCGTGAGGGAAGACCATGAACACGCCAGCGCATTTGATTTTTGGCATGACCGTCTTTGGCAAGGCCGGACGCCCGGCAGTGACGGGGGCTGCATTGGCCGGTGCAATGATCCCAGATCTGTCGCTCTATCTGATGGCAGGTTGGCATTTGCAGGTTTTGGGGACCCCACCCGGCGTGGTTTTCGGCGAGCTTTATTTTTCGGACGCGTGGCAGAGTATTTTCCGGATCGATAACTCGGTGATCCTGTGGGGTATTGCGCTGGTGCTGGGGGTGATGGGGCGGTCGCCGGTCATGATCGCGCTTTGTGGGGCCGCGCTGCTGCATCTGGGCTTGGATTTTCTAATGCATCATGATGACGGGCGGGCGCATTTCTGGCCGATCACCAATTGGATCTTCATGAGCCCGGTCAGCTATTGGGACGGGGATCACTATGGCAACATTGTTGGTCCATTAGAGGTTGTGGCGTCGCTGATGTGTTGTGCCGTCTTGTGGCGCAGGTTCACTGCGATGTGGCTGCGTATGCTGATTACAGCGCTTGGTCTGATGGAGTTTGCACCGGTGATCGTCTTTACGATCATGTTTGCAGGGGCTTCATAACAAAACGCGGTCCCCAGATGAGAACCGCGTTTGTTATCTGTACTAGATTTACGGGCTTGCGTTATGCAGCGCGTGCTTCTTGTTCTGCAGCGTTCCGGCGTTCGCTTTCTTCGCGTGACAAGGCAACGGATGTCCGCACCCCTTTGCCTACGAAATCCATCAGGCCGGTGACAACCCGCTCGTTGGGGTCGATCCCTGCGCAAGACAATACTTCGCGGCCATCGCGCGAACGTGCCCAGCGGGCGATCTGTTCGGGGCCGTTGCCGTATTTCTTGTCGTCAGCGATTGCGTCATCAAGTGCAGCGAGCACGACGGCGGCAAACAATTTGCGGGCACGGTTACCTTGTTCATTGTTGAACGCTGTTCCGTCGACGAAGTCTCTCATCATGATTCCCTTTTTTTTGCTCTTGTAGTTCTCGCGTGAGCGCCTTTATGCATCTTCTAAGTTGATTCGGGGGCTCTCTTTTGGAATGGCAGCCATGCGTTTGGCGCATACCTTAATTACTAGTAGTTGTATCTGAGTGACCTTGTCAGTCAAGCATCAACAAGATATAGCCCTCGTTGATGAATCTTCAACCTTTCGCCGCGACATGGCCAGGAACTGACAATGCCCAAAATTAACGGTAATGAAATTCGCCCTGGCAACACGCTTGAGCATGAAGGCGGCCTTTGGGCTGCTGTAAAAGTTGACCATGTGAAGCCTGGTAAGGGCGGTGCATTTGCACAGGTCGAGCTGAAAAACCTACGGGACGGTCGAAAGCTGAACGAACGTTTCCGGTCTGCCGACAAGGTTGAACGTGTGCGTCTGGATCAGAAGGATCAGCAGTTTCTGTTTGAAGACGGCGACATGCTGACCTTTATGGACAGCGAAACCTATGACCAGATTGCTTTGCCTGCTGATATTTTGGGCGATCGCCGCCCTTTTTTGCAGGACGGTATGACTGTGAAAATTGAGTACTACGGGGAAGAGGCGTTGAACGTTAGCCTGCCCCAAAAGGTCACTTGTAAGGTTGTTGAGACCGAACCTGTTGTGAAAGGCCAGACTGCGGCCAACAGCTTTAAGCCCGCGACCTTGGATAATGGTGTCCGTGTCATGATCCCACCTTTCGTGGGCCAAGACGAAGATATCGTAGTGAATACCGAGACGTTTGAATACGCCGAGCGCGCCTAGGGTTGCGACCCTCGCTTAGGCCTCAGCATATTGCGTCAGCGAAAGTATGTTTTCGCTGGGGTCTTTGAACCAGGCGATTTTATGTCCATCCGGACTGGTCCAAATACCTGAAGCATCTTGCGGCAGTTGGTCGAATTTCAGGAAGTCGACGCCTTTTGCCGCCAGATCAGTGATGTCGCGGTCCAAATCTGTTACTTGCCAGCCGTGCACGGTGTGGGATGCAGGCGTAAATCCGGCCACGATTTGAACCCGCAGCATGTTTGCCCCATCGCCGAAAGCAAGGGCGTAGGGCGATTGTTCAAGTAAAACGAGACCTATGATGTCGCTGTAGAAGGTCTTTGCTTTGCCGGGCTCTGTAGTCGCAATGAAAGATATCGGTGATCGCGATGATGTCATGGCGCATGCCCTATATATCAGCCGACCCGCGTTAGCGTGGCCTGACCGGCTTGCATTGGACCTGTGGCCCGGTCGAACCGCAGGTAGGCAAGCCCCTTGTCGCCCGCAACAGTGTGCAATGTTCCCGCCGGTTTACCGTCCGCGGTGATGGCATCTCCGGTGTTTGCCGTACCCGTGATGCTAACCTGCGTCAGCCCTTTTTTCAGTTCGGTCTTGTGTTTCATCCGTGCCACGATTTCTTGCCCGACGTAGCATCCTTTTTTGAAATCGACGCCGTTAAGCGCCTCGAACCCGGCTTCCAAGATGTAGGTGTCCGGCGTCAGTTCGGTGCCTGTTTCTGGGATCATCAGATCGACCCGCAGTGCGTCCCAATCGGTGCCGTCGCCGATGTCACTGTCCCCGTAGGCCCGCCAACCGAGATCGGGGTGTCTGGGGTCTTGGAAAGCGTCCGCCGGTGCTGTGCCGGTGCCGCGTGAGACGATCAAATTGGTCTCTGAAATGTCGATGGCCGCCCGCAGTCGGTACATCGCAAGCCGCGGTGCCAAGGTTGCAGCGTGGCTGCTGGCCACATCGATCAAGAGCCGTTCGTCTTGTTCCAAGACGAAGAAATCGGCGATGAATTTCCCTTGCGGCGTCAATAGGGCTGCGTAGACCAGCCCGTCTTTCGCCTTTTCTACATCATTGGTGACAAGTCCTTGCAGGAAGGACACCCGGTCGGTGCCGGTGATCCCGATCACTGTCCGCTCAGCCATTGTCGTTCTCCGGGTTCCGTTTGAATTGCATGTTATAGAGATCGGCATAGATACCGCCCCGTTCAAGCAGTTCGTCATGGGTTCCTTGGTCAACGACCTCGCCTTGATCCATGACGACAATGCTATCTGCATCCCGCACGGTCGATAACCTATGCGCGATCACGAGTGTGGTGCGCCCGTCCGAAAGCTGTTCAAGGGCCGATTGCACGATGGCTTCAGATTTCGTGTCGAGCGCGCTGGTTGCTTCGTCCAATAGCAAGATCGGTGTATCCCGCAGCAAGGCCCGCCCGATGGCGACCCGCTGCCTTTGCCCGCCCGAAAGATTGGATCCGCGTGGTCCGGCAAGCCCGTCCAGCCCGTTTGTCAATCGTGGCAGGAAGTCACTGATGTGAGCCGCTTCAAGGACAGAGTTTAACTTGGCTTGATCTATGTTATCGCGCCCCAACAAGATGTTGTCTCGGACACTTTCATCAAACAAGGCAGCATCTTGGGCCACTACAGAAAACAGGCCGCGCAGTTCAAAAAGGTCGAGGCTACTGATGGGCAGATCGTTGATTTTCACTGCGCCGCTATGAGGTTCGACAAGCCGTGTCAGCACATTGAACACGGTGCTTTTGCCCGCCCCAGAGGCCCCGACAAGGGCGGTGGTCTTACCTGCTTTCGCCACGAAGCTGGCTCCGCGTAACACGGGCAGGTCGCCGTAGCTCAGATGCACATTCTCAAGGGTGATTTCAGGCAAGCCTTGCGGCAGAGCCTTGGGCTGTGCGGGCGAGACAATGGTTGGTGCCAGATTCAGTACGTATTGCAGCCGTTCCACGCTCGCCGCCGCCTTTTGCCATTGCCCGCTCATCGCGCCAAGCCGACGCAACGGGTCAAAGGCCAGCCCCATTGCCGTGAAGAATGCCATGAATTCGCCGTTGGTCTTGTTGCCTGCGATAATTTCGGATCCGCCATAGATCAGGACCCCCAGGAATCCGATCCCGGTCATGATATCAATCAAAGCAGGTACAGCCGCTTGGCCGGTTGCCGTCTTGACGTTGGCCTTGATCCCTTCAGCGATCAGCAAATCGTACCGCTTAGCTTGGTATTCTTCGAGTGAGTTCAGCTTGATCGGATTAATCCCATGAAACACCTCGTCCAGCCGCGTTGAAATGCGCCCTGCGATTTCGCGCGTTTCACGGGCCCGACGCCGGATATAGGCCTGCACAAGCAGTGATGGCAGGACCAGTAGCGGGATGCCCACAACGGCCAGCAGCGTCCAGCGCCAATCGATCCAGAGTGCCACGCCCAGCAATCCAATTAGCGAAATCAGGTCCCGGCCCAATGCTGTGACAATGCTGCTCCAGACCGAGTTGATCGCCCCTACATCCCCTTGCACCCGTTCGATGAGTTGTCCGGGCGGGTTTGTCTGATAAAATGCACTGTCCAGTCCCATCAGATGCCGGAGCAGGTTGCGTCGCATCGCCCCTGCGGTCCGTTCCTTGACCATGGTCATCAGGATTTTCTGGCCCGATGAGGTCACTGCGCGGAGCATGAAGATCCCCATGATACCAAGGCCCACCCAATAGAGCGCAGAGGTATTGCCCGCGTCAAAAACCTGATCGAACATTGGTTGGACCATGCGGCTGAGCAGTGCCAAGGTTGACCCTTCGATCGCCATCAGCAGCAACGCAAAGATCAGAAGCTTCTTGTGAAACCGTAGATAATCTTTCCACAGCCACCAGAACAGTGTGAAGGCTGATTGCGAGCTTTCTTGTCCAGGTCGTGGGGTCGGGGGTGCCATGCAGCGCCTTTTGCGTCAGGTTCAAATCGGTCTAATCGTAAATAGGGGGTAAGGGCAAGTTTGCGATGCTTGACCCTGCAAAGTCCGGCGTTAGTGTCGCCCTGAAACTCTTTCGGAAAGCCTCCTTCATGTCTTTGTCTAACGGTCGCGCCTATCTTGCCATTCCAGGTCCTTCTGTCATTCCTGATCAGGTTTTGCAGGCCATGCATCGTGCCTCGCCCAATATCTATGAAGGCGAGCTGCATGACGTCACCGCAAGTCTGATCCCAGACCTGAAAACCATCGCCATGACTGATCAGAATGTGGCCATTTACATTGGCAATGGGCATGCCGCATGGGAGGCCGCCCTGGCCAATGTGTTGTCCCGCGGTGACACGGTCTTGGTCCTGGCGACCGGTCGATTTGGGATTGGCTGGGGTGAAATGGCCCGTGGGGTGGGCGCCAAGGTTGAGACCATCGATTACGGTGCCCAGTCACCGATTGATCTGGACCGCGTGGCCGCCCATCTTGCCGCAGACACAGAAGGCCGCATCAAGGCGGTTTTGGCCGTCCATGTGGATACGTCAACCAGCGTCAAAAACGATATTGCCGGTCTGCGCGCAACGATGGACCGTGTCGGCCACCCCGCCTTGCTGATGGCTGATTGCATTGCCTCGCTGGGCTGTGACCGGTTTGAGATGGATGCCTGGGGCGTCGATGTCATGGTCTCTGGCTGTCAAAAGGGGCTGATGACCCCTGCGGGGATCAGCTTTGTCTGGTTTAACGCCAAGGCCGATGCCGCCCAGGGTGATTGTGTCACCAGTTATTGGAATTGGCGTCCGCGGGTCGATCCCGAGATGTATTTTCAGTATTTCAACGGCACAGCCCCGACCCATCATATCTATGGGTTGCGTACTGCCCTTGATATGATGATGGCCGAGGGGTTGGAGGCTGTCTTTGCCCGTCATACCACATTGGCCCGCACCGTTTGGGCGGCGTTTGATTGCTGGTCTGCCACGGGTCCAGTGAAGATGAACATTGCCGACCCAGCCTGCCGGTCCCATGCGGTAACTTCGGTTGAGATTGGATCACCAACGGGAAATGCTCTGCGCCATTGGTGTGAGACCACATGCGGTTTGACCCTTGGGATCGGTTTGGGCCGCGACCCGGCGGATGCCTATTTTCGGGTTGGTCATATGGGCCATGTGAACGCGCATATGATCATGGGCGTTCTGGGCACGATTGATGCCGGTCTCAAGGCGCTGGACGTGCCGCACGGGGGCGGGGCGTTGGAAGCGGCATCAGGTGTGATTGCGAATGGGTAAATGGCGGGTTTGAGCCCAATTTACCGAAATTCTGTATCGCAGCGAGAGTCTGCTTTCTGGAAACAGACAAATTTGTCACCGAAATAGCCCCCCGATCCAGACATTGGTCGGTTCCCTTTTTTGTTCGACTGTGGCTCTACCCACTGCCACCAGTTGTGAATTCAACATTTGAGTCAATATCGGCAAACCTACAGCCGCTAGGGGTTTTCATCAGTTGCGGAATCTGTGTAGTTGATAAAAATAGTCGGATAAAGCTGCTGCAGGTGATCCTTGACCAACCTCACTGTTGAAGATGTCCACGTGGCTTATGGCGCAACGAAAATCGTTTCGGGCGCGTCGCTGTCGACGAACAGCGGCGAGCTGACTGTGCTTGTCGGTCCAAACGGTTGTGGCAAATCGACTTTGTTGAAGGCGATGGCGCGCGTTCTGCCGCTTCAAAGCGGTCGTGTACGCCTTCAGGATTTGGATGTTCACGCCACGCCGACAAAAAATGTGGCGAAACAACTGGCGCTGTTGCCTCAGGGGCCAATAGCGCCAGAAGGTTTGACGGTCCGAGAACTTGTTTCCCAAGGCCGCTTCCCGCATCAGAGCTTGTGGCGGCAATGGTCCCAGGCCGACACCGATGTGGTCGAGCGGGTCATGCGGCAAACAAAGGTGGCAGAGCTTGCCGGCCGACCTATTGTAGAGCTGTCCGGTGGGCAAAGACAACGCTGTTGGATTGCCATGATCTTGGCGCAAGACACGCCTGTCTTGCTTTTGGATGAACCAACCACCTTTCTGGACTTGAAGGTGCAGGTCGATTTGATGACCTTACTGCGCGACATTGCCCACACGGACCAACGAACGGTGTTGGTCGTACTGCATGATCTGAACGTCGCCGCGAGCTTTGCGGACCGTATGATCATGATGAAGAGCGGCCAGATTGTGGTCGATGGCCCGGTGTCAGAAGTCTTGACGCCGGAGAACTTGAAAGAGGTCTTCGACCTCTCCGCCGACGTCGTCTTTGCACCCGAAACAGGTCTGCCCGTGTGTATACCGCGGACCGGCGCAGGTCCGGTTACTGCGCCACAAGCCGTTGCCTTATGAGCAAACCGTTACAGAGCTTTCTGGTTGCCGTTATGCTGCTGTGTAGTGCGGTCCTGATCCATCTCGGGGTTGGGAGCAAACCAATCCCGGTGCCTGATGTGTTCTCTGCGCTTGTCGCTTTTGATCCTGAAAACTTTGATCATATTGTCATTCGTCAGATGCGCGCACCGCGCATGTTTGCTGCCATGGCCGTGGGGGCCGCACTGGCTGTTGCGGGGGCTTTGATGCAGGGCGTCACCCGCAATCCTCTGGCCGAACCGGGGCTCTTGGCGTTGATGAACGGGGCCTCTTTTGGTGTGGTCATTGGGGCGGGGTGGTTTGGGATCGGGAATGATGCATGGATCCCGGCTTTGGCGGCCATTGGCGCACTCGCTGCCGCCTGCCTCGTTTTCGCAATCACGTTGGCGGTGCCAAATCGCGGAGGCCCTGCTGTGCTGCTCTTGGCCGGGGCAGCGGTGTCGGCATTGCTGGGTGCGTTTGTATCGGTCACCAATTTGTTGAATGAAGAAAGCTTCAGCATCTTTCGGATTTGGCTCACCGGCGCAATCAGCAACACGGCCGCCCAGAAACTCCCCTTTGCCCTGCCGTGGCTATTAGGGGGCCTGCTGATCGCCTTGCTCTCAGCGCGAAAGGTCACCGCGTTATCGATGGGCCATGAGGCCGCAACGGGCCTTGGGGTGAACGCCAAAGCGCTCAGCGCGCAATTGCTGATCAGCGTTGTTGTCTTGACAGCCAGTGCCGTCAGCATTGCTGGCCCGCTTGGCTTTGTGGGCCTTGTCGTGCCCCATGCAGTCCGGCTGATTGTCGGGTCTGATTACAGCCGGATCATTCCGTTTTCTGCGATCTTTGGCGCCGCTTTCTTATTGGCCGTTGATTGCCTGGCACGCACCATCTTTGCACCCGCAGAAATCGCGACGGGGATTGTGACGTCGTTGCTGGGCGCGCCTTTGTTTCTTTTGCTCGTGCGGCGCGTTCTATGACGACATCTGTGATCGAAATGGCCAATGGGCGCTTTGCTCTGAAACTGACGCAGCTGGTACTATGGGTCGCCTGCGGGCTGATCGGCGCGTTGATCATGATCTTCGCCATGAGCCTTGGCTTTGGAAGCTACGACATGTCCGTCGCTGAGGCTTTCAGGGTCCTATGGGCCCCGGAAGAGGGGACGCAGGCCACCGTCGTTTGGAAACTGCGGATTCCGCGCTTCGTCGCCGCATGTCTTGTGGGGGCCATGTTCGCATTGTCTGGTGCGATGCTTCAGAATGTAACGCGCAATCCGATCGCAGATCCGTCGCTTGTGGGTGTGAGCCAAGGGGCAAGTCTGGCCGTTGTGGCCCTGATCGTGCTTTGGCCTGACGTGCCATTAGGCGCGCGACCTGTTGCCGCCTTCGCAGGTGGGATGTCGGCGGCATTGCTGGTGCAGGCCATTGCAGCGGGCAAGCAATCGACGGCGTCAATGCGGTTCATTTTGGTGGGGATCGGCGTTGCGGCCATGATCAGCGCAGGCACCTCCGCGATGCTGGCCTATGGGAATATCAATCAAGCGATGGGCGCATTAGGCTGGCTTGCGGGCTCTGTGCACACGGTGACCTGGACCACATGCTATATTCTGGGGCTGTGCTTTGCCGTCTGCTTGCCTGCGGTGGTGTGGTCCGCGCGCCCGATGGCGGCTTTCCAATTCGGGCCAGAGGTTGCGATTTCCTTTGGGGTACGGGTGCGCCGAGATCGGTTTTTGGTCATTACCTTAGCGGTCGGTTTGGCGGCCTTTGCCGTCTCGGCTGCGGGCCCAATGGGGTTCATCGGTTTGCTTGCGCCACAGCTCGCGCAACGTTTGGCACCATCCGGCACCGGCGGGCGATTGGTCTTGTCTGCGTTGACCGGGGGCGTCCTGGTCTCTGGTGCAGATCTGATCGGCCGCACTATTGCCGCGCCCATTCAGTTCCCCGCAGGTCTGGTATCTGCGGTTCTGGGGGTGCCCCTATTCATCTTTCTTATCATCCAGCGAGCCAAAACCAGCCAGCTATAGTCTTCAAAAGAGGTTAACGCATGAAACATATCCTAATCGCTGCAGCACTTTCCCTGAGTGCCAGTATGGGCCTTGCCCAAGACACCCGATCGTTCACCGATGGGGCTGGCAACGTGGTCGATATCCCCCTTCAGGCCGAGCGCATTGTCTCGCTGCGTGGTGAGCAATTCACAGCACCGCTTGTTGAACTCGGCGCCCCAATCGTTGGTTCAACCGGCAACATCATCGACGGCGTCAACAATGGTGAGCCTGTGATCCGGGGGGCCTATGACTTGTTCCACACCAGATTTACCGAAGGCGGCATCACCCACGTCGGCACATCCACGCAGCCCGATTTTGAGGCCATCGCAAGCCTGAACCCCGACCTGATTTTATTGCCCGACTATCGCGCCGAACAATACGACCAACTGGCCGAAATTGCACCAACAGTGATTATCAACATCTGGTCCAATTCTGCGCGCGAACGCTACCGGCGGATCGCCGATGCGGCAGGTCGTTTGGACCGCTTTGAAGAGCTGCAGGCCGTCTATGATTTCCGGCTCAATGAAGGACGGGCCTTGGTGGAACAGATGATCGGTGATCCGTCCAAAGTGTCGGTCGCCATTGCTGAAGTGCGCGACGATCGTTTCCGGGTGTACAAAGTCTATGGCGCGATGAGCAATGTGTTGGATGAGCTTGGCTTTTCCAAGCCAGAGCTGATTGAGAATATCGATGGTGAACGTCTGGACCTGAGCCCAGAGCAGGTGCAACTCATTGATGCTGACTTCCTTGTGAGCTCTTACGCCGAACACTTCCGTGCGCCTCCGGCTGAAATCAGCGGGTACTGGGATGTATTTGTGCCTGGATGGGATCAGGTTCTTCATGCGCCAAAGCACAATCAGCACATCTTTATCGCCCGTGAACCGATGCGCGCATTGAGCTTTCAATCGATGTCAGAAGTGCTGGCGATCTATCTGGCAAGCATTGTGACACGCGACTTCGTACCATTCGAAGGGTAATCTGCACACAAGACCAGTCGGCGCGACAGAAAGAAGGACAATAACTTCTTATCGCGCCGATACTCTGCGTCAACTTCGCGGAAGTTACCTTTCATCTAGCACTAATATTGCCAGTTTCGGTCCTGCGGAGAATGTCTCCTTCCCCGCCGTTGGTACGTCTCACCGCTGGATCAGCATTTGACAAGCAGACATTGGCCTCGTGATTGGCGAGGTCGGTTTTGTCCCGCGAAGCGGAAATTCCATAAACTGTGGTTCCGCGTTTGTCATTCCCGCCGCAGGTGACCAACCCATTTGAACGTCAGATCAATCACATAGGCCGTGATCACCACCCAGAGATATCCCAGTGCCGCTGCGATCATCCAGAACACCATGAATAAGAACACGCCCAGCGTGGTCAGGAATGCATCTGTGTAATCTTCAACGGCTTGGATCGGTGGGCGGTCTGACATGGCGGATTCCTTGGGCAGATGGCCAAAGCCTAGCAAATCATCCCTGAAAATCATCCTAATTTATCGTGTGCCGCTTGTATGGCGTCTGGAAATGCCGCTGCGAAGGCGTCTAATTGCTCTGCCGTTCCGCAGCTGATCCGGATGCACCGGTTTTGTGGGGCGACGAAGGGCATCCGCACAAAGACCCCGGCCTTGATCAGCCCCACCAGGACGCCGCTGGCGAAGGCCCCATCGTGCCCGCAATCGATGGCCACGAAATTTGTGGCCGAGGGCAGTGCGGTCAGCCCGTTGTCTGCTGCGATTTGCCCGATGGTGTCGCGGGCGGAGCTGACCTGTGATTTGATATGATCGAGCCACGCGCGGTCTTCCAGCGCCGCAAGGGCACCCGCTTGGCTGATCCGTGACATCCCAAAGTGGTTGCGGACTTTGTTGAACCCGTTGATCACTTCGGCCGTACTGATGGCATAGCCGACACGTGCCCCGGCCATTCCGTGCGCTTTGGAGAATGTTCGCATCCGGATCACGTTATCTGCGCTGGTGTCGATGGCGGGTGCTGTCCCTTCGGGGGCCAGTTCGATGTAGGCTTCGTCGAGCACCAGCAGGCAACCGGGCGGCACTGCGTCGATCATCTGCTGCATGCGTGCCGCGTTGTGCCAGGTGCCCATCGGGTTGTCGGGGTTGGCGATGTAGATCAGTTTTGCGTTGGTTTCGCGCGCTTTTGCGATCAGCGCGTCGGGGTCTTCGTGGTCGTTCTTGTAGGGCACGGTGTGCAGTGTGCCGCCGAAGCCTGCCACGTGGTAGTTGAAGGTGGGGTAGGCCCCCGCTGATGTCACAACCGCATCGCCTGCCGTCACGTAGAGCCGCACGAGCACCCCAAGCAGCGTGTCGATCCCTTCGCCGATCATGATGTTGTCGGGGCCGATATTGTGGTGTTTGGCCAAGGCCTGCCGCAGGTCGTGGCTTTCGGGGTCGCCATACATCCAGACTTCGGACGCGGCTTTTTGCATGGCGGCGATGGCTTTGGGGGAGGGGCCGAAGGTGCTTTCATTGGCCCCTAGTCGTGCCTTGAAGGGGGAGCCTTGGGCGCGTTCCTGCGCCTCGGGGCCCACAAATGGGACGGATGCAGGAAGCGATTGGGCGAGCGGGGTAAGATGCGGCTTTGTCATGCGGCTTGATAGTCCGGGTCTTGAATGCAGCGCAAGCGTGCCTATATGAGAATCGTTCGCAACAAAGCGGTTGCCCGTCGGTCGGCCGCGCAGGAGGTCCCGGTGAAGGTAAGCAGACGTGGGTTTTTAATGAGTTCCGGGGCCGCTGTTGCGCTGCGCGCTGTGCCGCAGGTGGCCCGCCCGGGCGGGCGTCGGATTTTGACGCTGGTCTATGATAAGGGGCTGGGGATGATGCGCGCTGTGGAGCGTTTCGTGCCGTGAGGATGCCTCCGGCGGAAGTTTGATTGGACACAGAAAGATGATTAGGAGCGGTTTTCGCAGGACATGGTCCACTCGTCGGCAGGTTTGCCGCGTATGTCGATTTGTTCGGTACCTATGTGGGTGAACCCGCAGGCCTGATAACAGCGTATGGCGCGGGTGTTAAAGGCGAGAACCCGTAGGTCGACGCGCTTTAGCTTGAAATCATTGAATGCAATGGTCAGTGTTTGCTGGATCGCTTGCCGTCCGATCCCTTGGTTGAGGTAACCCGTGCTGAACAGGCCGATTGCAAGGCGGGCGGCGTTGTCGGTGTCGTCGAAGTGATGCAGCCGGACCTCGCCCACCAGAGTGCCATCTGCGAGGATGACTTGCCCGAACCGATGCTCCCTGAGCCATGCAACCCAGTTTTCTGACCAGGTTAGGCTGGGTTTTCGTAGGTTGTCAGGGTCGCCACCAAACATGCGCACGATCTCAGCCTCGGGCGCATGTTCGAAATGGATCGCGGCGTCACCCTCGCGTGGTGGGCGGAGGGTGACGATCCGTTTCATTCAACCCAGTTCTTGCAACCGTGCCATCGCGGCTTTGATTTCGGCCTCTTCCCCTTCGCGCAAGCGCAGGTTTTCTTTGGCCTCGGCCACAACCTCATCCGGTGCGGAGGCTGCGAATTTGGGGTTGTTCAACCGGCCCCGGAGCCCCCCCAGTTCTTTGCCCAGCTTCTGCAGTGTCTTTTCCAGCCTTGCGATCTCGGATGCGACGTCGATCAGCCCTTCCAGTGGGATGCCGAAGGTGCCGCCGTCCATGGGGATCGTCACGCAGCCTTTGGGGAAGGCGTCGACGTGCCCGAGGCTTTCGATCCGGGCGAGCCGCTGGATTAGTACCGCATTATTGTCCCAAGCCGATTGCCCTTTGGCATCAAGTCCGGTGACCAGCAGCGGCACTTTGGCCCCTGCGGGGACGTGCACCTGCGCGCGGGCGGAGCGCACGTTGTCGATCAGCCCGATCACCCAGTTCATTTCGCGGTCGGCGTCTGCATCGACCATCTCGGCCCCGTAGGTGGGCCAATCGGCGTGGACCAGCATTTTGGACCGGGTGCCCGCGAGCCCCCAGAGCTCTTCTGTGATGAAGGGCATGATAGGGTGCAGCAGGATCAGGCATTGGTCCAGCACCCAGCGCAGGGTTTGTTCGGTTTCCAGTTTTGCGGCGGCGTCTTCGCCTTGCAGGATCGGTTTGGAGAATTCCAGATACCAGTCGCAGACCTTGCCCCATGTGAAGGCGTAAAGCGCGTCGGCGGCGTCGTTGAACCGGTAGGCTGCGAGTGCTTCATCAACGACCTCGCGCACTTTGCCAACCTCGCCGATGATCCATTTGTTCAGCGTTTGCGTGGCCTGTGGTCGCACGGGATCGCCGGGGTAGGGGATGGCGTAGTGATCGGCGAAGCTGAAGGCGTTCCACAGCTTGGTGGTGAAGTTCCGGTAGCCTTTGATCCGGTCCTCAGAGATTTTCAGCACGCCGCCCAAGGCCGCCATTTGCGCGTTGGAAAAGCGCAGCGCGTCGGCTCCGTAGGCGTCGATCATATCTAGCGGGTCGATGACGTTGCCGGTGGTTTTGGACATTTTCTTGCCCTGCGCGTCCCGGACCAGTTGGTGCAGATAGACCGTGTGGAAGGGGATGTCGTCCATCACCGCCTCGGACATCATCATCATGCGGGCGACCCAGAAGAACAGGATGTCTTGGCCGGTGACAAGCACGTCGCCGGGGAAGTATTTGGCCAGCTCATCGGTTTGTTCGGGCCAGCCGAGGGTGCCGAAGGGCCAGAGGCCGGAGGAGAACCATGTGTCGAGGACGTCGGGGTCGCGGTAGATGCAATAGTGATCAGGGTTCTTTTTCCCAAATGACATGGCCGCGGCATAGTTTTCAAAAACGCTCACATATTTGAAATGTTCTGGAATACGTTCGTTCGCGTATACAGCAGCCATTTGACGTGCTTCATCTTCAGATGCCGCGCAAAAGCGCTCTTCCCAAGCTAGTTGACCGGTTTCCGCATGCTGATAAATGTCGACGGAAACGCGTCCGTGCCCATCACTTTGCAACTCGGGGCTGGTCTCCGAAACAGCTAAGCCATACCAGACCGGAATCTGGTGCCCCCACCAAAGCTGGCGCGAGATGCACCATGGTTCGATGTTTTCCAGCCAGTGGTAGTACACTTTTTCGCCGCTTTCCGGCATGATCTTGGTCCGGCCTTCCTTGACCGCGTCCAGCGCTGGGCCGACGACCTTTTCGGCGTCAACGAACCATTGGTCGGTCAGTGCAGGCTCGATCACCGTGCCGCCGCGTTCGGCCTGTGGCTGCATGATTTTTTTGTTTTCGACGTAAGGGATGAACTCGGGTGCGGGTTGAGGTCCCGGATCACGTCCGGGACTGCGGTCCGCATCATTGTCCGACGCAGCCCCGGACCCCGACCCGGGGCCTCCACCATGGGCCGGGTTGGGGATCATCACGGCGTTGCCTTCGGACGTGATGTCTTCGATCACCTTTTTGCGCGCCTCGAACCGGTCCAACCCGCGGTATTCTTCGGGGACCATGTTCATGGCGGCGATTTTGTTTTCGTCAAAACCCTCTTCACCGTTCGCGATGCGCTGGGCGGTGGCGGCTTCCTCAGTATAGGGTTTGCCGTCGGCGCGCATGTGCCCTTTGGTGTCCATAAGCGCATACATCGGGATGTTGCCGCGTTTGGCGACTTCGTAGTCGTTGAAATCATGCGCGCCGGTGATTTTCACCGCACCTGACCCGAAATCCATATCGGGGTAGGGGTCGGTGATGATCGGGATCAGGCGCCGCTGTTCCTTTGGCCCAACAGGGATTTCGCAGAGCTTGCCGACGATGGGCGCATAGCGTTCATCCTTGGGGTTCACGGCCACGGCCCCGTCGCCCAGCATGGTTTCAGGTCGGGTTGTCGCGATGGCGATATAGTCACGCGTTTCGCGCAGGGTCACGTTGCCGTCTTCGTCTTTCTCGACATATTCGTAGGTTTCTCCACCGGCCAGCGGGTATTTGAAGTGCCACATGTGGCCGTCGACTTCGATGTTTTCGACTTCGAGGTCGGAGATGGCGGTTTCAAAATGCGGGTCCCAGTTGACCAACCGCTTGCCGCGATAGATCAGGTCTTTGTTGTACATATCGACAAAGACTTTGAGCACGGCGTCATGGAAGTTGCCGGGCTTTTCACCTGAGGGCGCGCTGCTGGCCCCGGACATGGTGAAGGCCGAGCGTTCCCAATCCAGCGAATTGCCCAGCCGCCGCCCTTGCTGTTCGATCATCCCACCATTGTCGGCCTTCCATTCCCAGACTTTCTCAAGGAATTTCTCGCGGCCCAATTCGGTGCGCTTGGGTTGCTGGGTTTCGGCCAGATGTTTTTCGACCATCAGCTGCACCGCGATGCCCGCGTGATCCAGCCCCGGTTGCCAGAGCGTGTCATAGCCTTGCATCCGTTTCCAGCGAGTCAGGATATCCATCAGCGTTTGGCTGAATGCGTGCCCCACATGCAGGTGGCCTGTGACATTGGGGGGCGGCAGCATGATGGTGAAGGTTTCATCGCGCGTGGCATTGGCCCCTGCGCGGAATGCACCGGCCTCTTCCCACATCTTGTAGATGCGCGGTTCAGCTGTTTTTGCGTCGAATGTCTTTTCCATGGCCATGGCCTGCATGTCTCCTGCGTTGTCCGTCAGATAACGGAGGCTGCGCGGAAGGAAAAGGGTTTCCGGCGGCAGTCGTGCCTTCTAAGCTAACGTGGCAGGGAGGCAGGTGATGAAACACGTACCGCCGAAACACAATCGAACCGCGCCGCGATCGTGGATGTCGTTGTTTTGGGCCAACAGGGGTGCGTTTAGCGTGATTGCAGCCCTTGTTTCCGTTGTCGTTACGCTAATTAGCATCTTTGCATATCAATCTGCTGCGCAGTTTGAGCGCATTGGTGTCGTTGCTGAGGCTCAGGTTATCGCGCGGCGGGTGGATCGAAGCGGGGATGACGATGACTATTACATTACCTTTCGGTTTGATGCTGACCAACAGACAGTGACGCGCGAAAGCGAGGTGTCGCGCAGTTACCACCGTCGGGTGGCTCCCGGAGAAACGGTGGACATCCGATATCTGCCGCATGATCCCCATGAATTTGAAACCTATGTTGGTGAAAAGCGAGATAACGCTGTGATGGCGCAGGTTATGGCCGGTGTCGCGGGTTTGGTGTCACTTGTGGCGCTTTGGTTTTTGGGTGGGAAGGTTAACAAGGCTGTTCTCACCCGTCGGTTGGGATACCGCGCCGTTGCGAAGGTCAGCCGTGTTGTCGAAACGAAGAATTCCGGCCGTCCCTCTGGCAATGGCTATATGCAATGGCGCACCGCTGACGGAGTGACTGGCGAAAGCCTTACCCATAAGATTGGTAAGTTACGGGCGATCGGTGTCGGCGCTGAGATCAATGTCTATGTCCGCAAAGGGTATAGCGTTTGGGAGGGCGATGTGGGCCCACAGCATGAGGTCGAAAGCAATCTGCCAAAGGTGCCCCGCACTTAACCCAAAAACCAAAAGGCCTGCGTCATTGCTGATACAGACCTTCCGGGGAGAGAACGGGAGATGCGTTTAGGGGCGTGCGAGGTGCCAGTTGCCACCGACACCATCGCCTGTTGTGTCGCCGGGGGTCCGGTCATTGATCCAGAGGTAGAGTGGCTGCCCATCATAGGCCCATTGCTTTGACCCGTCATCGCGTGAGATCGTCGTGAAAAGACCGGCCTCATCGGCGTCGGCAGGTGCTACGAGCGGTGGCCAATTTGCAGCACATCCCCCGTTACAAGCCGATGAGGACGCGGTATCTGGATCGAATGTGTAGAGGCTCATACCTACATCATTGACCAGAATCCCGTTTGATTGGGCGACAGGGGCTGCTGTATGGCCGCCCGCATAGGCGTCACATGCGGACAGCCCGATGATGGCCGAAAGTGCGATGATTGATAGTTTCATAAAGGGCGCTCCTTGTCGTGTTGCCTGTATGCTGCCGGCTGCTCCGTCAGTTGTTAAGGTTACGCAGGGATGTGTTGGTTTATTCTTGGTTGCGCCGTATTTTTTCCAAGAGAATTTTTAACATATTGAAATGCATGATATAATTTCAACATTGCCCATGTCGGGACCTTTCTGCCTTGATGCGGCCCAATATGAAATTGCATCCAACGAAATGACGGATGATGCTGGACAAGACCTGATCGACCGCTAGGGTCTGCAAGAGATTAGATGCGAGGGAAGCATGGAAAAATTTGGCAAGAGCCAATCGGTCACACGGGTTGAAGATCAACGCTTTTTGACCGGCCAGGGCCGTTATGTCGATGACATCGCCCCTGAGGACGCGCTGCATGCTTTTTTTGTGCGCAGTACCGTGGCCCATGGTCAGATTACGGCCCTGGATGTGGCAGATGCCCGCGCGATGCCCGGTGTCCATCTGGTGGTTACGGCTGATGATCTGATCGCTGCGGGTGTCAAGATTGGCCTGGGTGGTTTTACCATTACAAACCGCGATGGCACTAAGGGTGCTGCCCCTGAACGCCCTCTTCTGGCGCGTGATCGCGTCCGCCATGTCGGAGAGCCTGTTGTGATGATTGTCGCAGACAGCATCTTGGCCGCAAGGGATGCCGCCGATGTGGTTGAATTGGAAATTGATGATCTGCCGGTCCACGTTGATCTGGTCGTGGGCGGAGATGTCATTCATCCCGAAGCCCCTGAAAATTTGGCATTCGATTGGGAAATGGGCGATGAGCCCGGTGCAAAGGCGGCGATTTCTGCGGCTGCCCATGTGGTTACCACGGACGTCTTTGATAACCGCGTGATCGTGAATGCGATGGAGCCGCGCGGCTGTTATGCCGAGGTCGAGGACGGCCGGTTACATGTGGCCTTTAACGGGCAAGGGGTCTGGGGCAAGAAGGCCGATCTGGCCCGTCATTTTGGCCTAAAGCCTGAGGATGTGCGCGTCACCAACCCAGATGTTGGCGGCGGCTTTGGCATGAAGGCGATGCGCTATCACGAACCCTTTTGCGCGGCTCATGCCACCCTCGTTCTAGGCCGTCCGGTCCGTTGGATGTCTGAACGCACCGAGGCGATGCTGACCGACAATGCCGGCCGCGATCTGACCACCCGCGCCACGCTTGCCTTTGACGCGGACCATCGCATCACGGCCTATCATATTGATACGATTGCAAATATGGGGGCCTATAATTCCCAATTTGGTCAGGGTGTACAGACCGATCTGTTCTCAAAAGTGCTGATGGGCACCTATGATGTGCAGACCGCCTATATGCGGACGCGCGGCATCTTTACCAATACCACACCTGTTGATGCGTATCGTGGGGCAGGGCGGCCCGAAGCGATGTTCATCCTCGAACGGATGATGGATGAAGCTGCCCGCCAATTGGGTGTTGATCCTTGGCAGTTGCGGGAGAAGAATTTTATTGTGCCAGCACAGTTCCCATATACCACGGTGTCTGGCGTAACCTATGATGTGGGTGATTTTGCCATGGTGCTGGCCAGTGCCGCCGAAAAGGCAGATCGCGATGGGTTTGCCGCCCGCAAGGCGGGTTCTGCCGCGGCGGGGAAACTGCGCGGGCAGGGGCTTTGCTATTACATTGAGAGCATCCTAGGCGATCCGTCTGAGACAACGACGGTGGAATTTGTTGACGAAGGGGCGGTTATTTATGTGGGCACCCAGTCAAACGGCCAAGGACATGAGACGGTTTATGCCCAGTTCCTGTCCGATCAGACCGGTATTCCGGCGGATCAGATTTCCGTAGTGCAAGGGGACAGTGACCGAATTGCGACGGGCGGTGGCACGGGCGGGTCTCGGTCTGTGACAGTGCAGAACACCGCGACTTTGGCTACGGTGGATGTGATTGTTGATGCGTTTTCAGCGTTTTTGGCAGATGCGGAAGATGTTGATGCGGTTTCTGTCAGCTTCGACGATGAACAGTTCCGCATCGCTGGATCGAACCTGACCCCAACCATGTTGGAGGTCGCCGATATGGCCCGTGCTGCGGGTCGCGATGACCTGTTACGCCAGTCTGCGCGCATTACATTGGACAATCGCAGCTTTCCAAATGGCGCCCATGTTACAGAAGTTGAGATTGATCCAGACACCGGTGTCGTGACGGTTGACCGCTACACGGTTGTCGATGATTTTGGTAATCTTATCAATCCGATGCTGGCAGAGGGCCAGGTCCATGGTGGGGTCGCCCAAGGCATCGGACAAGCCCTGACAGAGCATACGGTTTTTGATGAAAATGGCCAATTGCTCACCGCAAGTTTTATGGACTATGGGATGCCACGTGCGGATGATATCCCCATGATCGGTTTTTCGACAGAATGTACCCCGTCGCTATACAACCCGATGGGCATGAAGGGCTGCGGTGAGGCGGGCACAGTCGGCGCGTTGGCTGCGCTTAGCAATGCCGTGATCGATGCGCTTTGGGATGTTGGCGTCCGTCATGTTGACATGCCGTTTACCCCGCATCGTGTTTGGCAGGCCATTCAGGCCGCGAAGGATGACAGTGCCGCTGCGTGACTGGCTCTTTGGGCTCTTTGGGCGCCGGGCGCGCACCGAAGAGGGTGGAGGCCGCAAACGCGGGTCTGCCACACATGTTGTGATCCTTGATGGTACGATGTCCTCGCTTGAGGCGGGACACGAGACGAATGCCGGCCTGACATTCAAGCTGCTCAAAGAGGTGAGCAAAAGCGCAAATCTGACTGTCTATTATGAGGCCGGTATCCAATGGCGCGATTGGCGCGGCACTTGGGATGTCATGACTGGCAAAGGCATCAATCGCCAAATTGAGCGCGCATATGGTGTCGTTGCATCCCGCTATCGGCCGGGTGATCAGATTGTCTTGATCGGCTATTCACGTGGTGCATATGCGGTTCGTTCATTGGCGGGTGTCATTGATCTGGTCGGTTTGGTGAAGTCGGATTGCGCCACCGTTCGGGCCATTCGCCAAGCCTATCGCCACTACCGGATTGGCGCACGCAGCCCGACGGTGCAGGCTTTTCGCGAACACTACTGCCATCCTGACGTGCAGATTGAAGCCGTTGCCGTCTGGGATACGGTCAAGGCGCTTGGGCTCCGACTGCCAATTGTTTGGCGTTGGGCGCAGTCCCAGCATAATTTCCATAACCACACTTTGGGCGATCACATTCGCAACGGTTTTCATGCGCTCGCCTTGGATGAACGCCGTGAGGCCTATGCCCCGGTTATGTGGACCTGCCCGCCAGGTTGGACTGGAAACATGGAGCAGGTCTGGTTTCGCGGCAATCATGCCGACGTTGGCGGGCAGGTTGGTGATTTTCCGGATGCACGCCCATTGTCAAATATTCCACTGGTCTGGATGTTGGACCGCTTGTCTGACTGTGGGGTGCCCATGCCTGACGGTTGGCGCGCCCGGTTTCCGCAAAATGTGGACGCCCCTTCAATTGGCAATTGGCATGGGTGGTCGAAGATATTTTTGTCCCGTCGCAAGCGGATCATTGGCATGGATATGTCCGAGCATTTGCATGACAGCTTAAATGGCGTGCCAGATCACCCCGCAACGGTTGGGGTAGCGGCGCCTGCTTCATCGGCAAGTCATCAATGATGGGGCAAATCGATGGTGGCCCCAGGGTCGATGAGATTATGCTGGATGACGGCTTCTTAGGGGTATTGGTCGATAAGGATGTTCATGATCCTGAGCCAAGACACACCTGCGGTGTCATCAGGTTTTGGCGATTTTCATGATCAGGCAAGTGGTTGAGCCGGTTGCGTAGAGCTTCCCGTCTGTGGCCCCTCTTATTTCGCCATGCGCCACACCGGTTGAGCGCCCGGCATGATCCGTTATCCCGGTGGCTAGAATTTCGGTGCCAAGTGGGATCGCGCGGGTCAGGTTCACCTTATATTCCAGCGTGGTGTAAACAGAGCCTTTGGGCACTGCGGTCATCACAGCGCAAGCCATGCAGCTGTCAAGCAAGGTGCCGTACCAGCCGCCATGCACGCCCCCAAGCGGGTTGGTATGTGCAAAGTCGGGCGTTCCCCGAAAGACCACCTTGCCTGCTTCGACGCTGTCCAATGTATAGTTCAACAAGGCGGAAATCGGGGGTCGCGCGATTTCTCCGCGCAGGACACCCAGCATGAAATCAAGCCCGGACATGGATAAGACCGTTTTCTGGTCAGGTAGTTCGGCGGGTGATTGTGCGGTGAACATCGTGGCGCTCCGGGCTGAATTTCGCCCGAAGCTGGCCGTTTAGGCGACGTTTTGCAACTGCGCTTTTGGTGTCACGCCAAGCGCATGAGAAATGTCGCGCGTCAGCTCTGGCCGGTTGAGCGTGTAGAAATGCAGGTGATCGACCCCACCCTGGATCAGGTTATCGCAAAGCTCTGTCGCCAGCGCCGTTGCCAACAATTCGCAATTTCCGTCACGCGTCGCGTTACTAAATGCATCGTGGATGATCTGTGGAATATGTGTGCCACAACTGGCCGCGAATTTTTGCGTACCTTTCCAGTTCTCGATTGGCAGAATGCCGGGGATGATTGGCGCATCGATCCCGGCTTTCACACAGGCATCGCGGAACCGGAAGAACGTGTCAGCCTCAAAGAAGAATTGGGTAATGGCCGAGCTGGCGCCTGCGTCAATCTTGCGTTTTAGAAAGGCGATATCTGCGGCTTGATCTGCAGCCTCGGGGTGCTTTTCGGGGTAGGCGCCGACACGGATGTTGAAGTTGCCTGTTTCGGCCAACGCCTCGATGAGTTCGACCGAAGATGCAAAGCCCTCGGGGTGTGCCGTAAATGTGTCCGCCCCTTTTGGCGCATCACCGCGCAGGGCCACGATTTCGCGCACGCCTTCTTTGGCGTAACCTGCGGCGATCTCCATGGTTTCGTCCTTTGTCGCATCCACGCAAGTGAGGTGTGCCGCAACGTTTAGACCGCGGGTGCGGTGGATTGTTCCTACCGCCTCATGCGTGAGTTTGCGGGTTGTACCGCCGGCCCCGTAGGTCACCGACACGAACGTCGGGTCCAGAGGCGCCAAGGTGTTCACGCAATCCCACAACCGGAATGACCCCTCCAACGATTTGGGCGGGAAAAATTCAAAGGAAATGGACGGTGTAGACATGAGCGGACCTCTTTCTTGCATTCACCTTGTCCCATCCTTATTGAGTTGAGGCAAATTCATAAACTTCACCAAGGTCATGAGGGTTGCTCATATATGCATATTGAGTTTCGGCATTTGCGCACGATTAAGGCGATCCATGATACCGGCGGGTTGGCCCGTGCGGCGGATCAATTGAATATCACGCAATCGGCTTTGTCCCATCAAATCAAGGGGATCGAAGATCAGGCTGGGGTTGAGCTGTTTGTGCGCCGCTCCAAACCTTTAAAGTTGTCCGCTGCCGGGATGAAGATGCTGGCCGCTGCGGAAGAGATTTTGCCGCGTGTGGCTGCCCTTGAGACTGAGTTTTCCGGGCTGATCGCGGGAAGTGCGGGGCGCTTGCATATCGCCATTGAATGCCATGCCTGCTTTGAGTGGCTTTTTCCGGTGCTGGAGCAATTCCGCAAGGCTTGGCCTGAGGTGGATGTTGATATTCGCCCTGGTCTGGCCTTTGACGCGTTGCCTGCTTTGCGCAAGGAAGAGGTGGATTTGGTGGTGTCATCGGATCCAGAAGAATCCCCCGAGACAGATTTTACCCCATTGTTCGATTATGAACCTGTTTTTGTGGCCTCAGCCGCGCATCCATTGGCGAAGAAAAGCGTGATTGAGGCTGCAGATTTTCGCGGGGAGACGTTGATTACTTATCCGGTGGATCAGGCCAGGTTGGATGTTTTTTCACAATTGCTGATCCCTGCGAAGGTCGAACCTGCCGCCATCAGGCAGGTGGAGTTGACAGCTGTAATTCTGCTGCTTGTTGCCTCAAATCGCGGTGTTGCGGTGCTACCTGATTGGGTCGTCCGTCAGGTGCGCTACAATTCCGACTATGTCACCCGCCCACTCACCCGAGGTGGGATCACCCGGCGTCTCTATGCGGCGACCCGTGTGGAGGACACGAGCCTGCCGTTTATGGCCCATTTGATCCGCCTTGCGCGACAAGAGGCGGTGAAACTGCAACGCCTTTAGGCGGTAATGGGGTGTTTTTATTGGCTGGCCCAGCTGCATATCCTTCTGTCGTCAGACGCCGCTTTGTGTCGGAAAATGGGACGGCCATGCCGTAAAGAAACCCTTGGACGATTTGGCACCCCATGTCGCGCAACATCCGTTCTTGTTGCGCCGTTTCGACCCCTTCGGCGACAACGACAACGCCGAGCCCTTCGCCAATTGTCAGCAAACCCTCGACCAGCACATGCGCCGCCGGATCGATGCCGAGATCGTGTACAAATCCTGTGTCGAGTTTGAGTTCATCGAATTCCAAGTCTTTGAGGTGTTGGAACGATGCAAAACCGGTCCCAAAATCATCTAAGGAAATGCGCACGCCCGCAGCCCGGAAGCTTGCGATGGACCGTTGGATCATGTCACTGGACCTGGCGATAAAGATGTCTTCGGTAATTTCAAACGTCAGATGGGGACGCAGGTGCGGATAGCGATCGAGCAAGGCTAGAAGATCGTTGTGCCCAGAGACGGTCGCCAGTGTGATTTCGGATACGTTGATTGAGACTTGGCCTGGGTCAAGCCCGTCGCGCACGATGTCATCAAGGTTGCTGAGCACATGGCGGGCCGTGTGCAGCATGAATTCACCTTGCAGTCCTAATTCATTGATCTGGGGCAGGAATTCCGCCGGAGATAAGACGCCACGTGTGGGGTGTTGCCAACGCGATAATGCTTCGAACCCGATGGTCCGTTTGGTATCAAGTGAGATCTTGGGCTGGTAAAACGGAACGATTTCCCCGTTGCGCATCGCGTCGATCAAATTGCTCCGGTCATCAAGGCTGGCCCGTACAGGAAAAGCGGCTTTGTCAAAAATGACCGGCTTGTTGTTCGCGTCTGGCTTGGCTTGGAACATCGCCTGATCCGCACCCGACATCAAAGCGACCAACGTATTTGTATCCGCACCTTGCCGTGCAATCCCAATACTGGCCCCTACCCGGAGCATTTTTTGTTCGAATGGAATGGGGTCTTCGATTGCAGCTAAGATTTGATCTCCAAATTGCATGGCTGCACGGCTGCTGGTGATCGTTGTTTTGACAATTGCAAATTCGTCGCCGCCCAATCGTGCAACATACCCTTCCTTGTCTGCAAGCGCCCGCAGCCGGTTTGCGATGGCACATAGCACCACGTCGCCGGCCTCATGACCATAGCTGTCATTGATTGGTTTAAACCCATCAAGATCCATCACGAAGACCGTCACGCCAAGTTTGTTGGCATGTTGCCGCATCAGGCTTTCGATCCTTTGGTCAAAGGCTCGCCTGTTGATAAGGTCTGTTAGCGGGTCGTGTCGCGACAACCGTTCCAATTCCATGAGCCGCAGATTGGCTTCTTCGCGGGCCCGTTCTAGTGCCTGGTTGGTATCTTTTTGCCGGTTCATCGTGGCGAATGTATTCACGATATAGACGACGCAAAGTGCTGCGACCATTGCCCATTCCAACGCGCTGGCCTGATGGAGCGGGTTTTGCGACAGGTTCTGCAACATCCAAAATGCGGTCACAAATGCCGGCATCATCTGGGACCAGTTGTAGAACGGTAACCTGCCAAATGTATTGCTGATGTGCACCAAAATACCGAAGATCCACAGATAACCTGCAAGAATGAAAGGCAGAGTGTTGCTGTTGGATAGGATGATAGAGAAAGCGAGGAAAGGCAGTGTCATGGCCCAATTCAGACCGAAGACAAGAATGGCAGGAAAGATGCCTAATGGTTTGTCGAACTGGCTGGCGCGTGAATTGAGCGGATAAGTCATGATTTCGATCACCAAGATCGAGCCACCTGCAATTAATCCGCTGGTGGTAAACCCTGCTAAATGGCAAACGAAGACCATCATCATAGTCGTGGCTACGCGTTTCGCGACGTCGCGGCCTGAGATATGTCCCGCGATTTGCGTTTGATGCAGAAAGTAGTTGATCTGATTACTGTACATACTTCAAAAAATGCCTCCTTTCTCTACTGTGCACTTTCGAGAGAAATAATCCGTTAAACGAATCAAAAGTTTGCAACCGTGGTTAAGGGCGACTTGCCCCTTGTTCCGGTTGCATCTTGCGCCTATACGCCGCGTTTGACCCCCCAGAAGGACCTCGAAGATGGCAGGCAGCGCAAATCTGAACGTGATGATGAAAACGGCCCGTAAGGCGGGCCGCGCGTTGCTGAAAGATTTTGGTGAGGTCGAGAACCTGCAGGTCAGTTCCAAAGGCCCTGGTGACTTTGTCAGCCGTGCGGATCGCACCGCGGAGCAGACCATCCGCGAAGAGTTGTTGCATGCCCGCCCATCCTATGGATTTTTGGGCGAAGAGGGTAAAGAGATTGACGGCGAAGACCCGACCCGTCGCTGGATCGTTGATCCGCTGGATGGCACTACGAATTTCCTGCATGGTTTGCCCCATTGGGCCATCTCTATTGCTTTGGAGCATAAGGGGAATGTCGTTGCTGGTGTTGTCTATGATCCCGTCAAGGACGAGATGTTCTATGCTGAGAAAGGCGGCGGCGCGTGGTTGAACGAAAGCCGCCTGCGCGTGTCGGGGCGTCACCGCATGATCGAGAGTATCTTTGCTACAGGCCTGCCCTTTGCCGGGCGCGCAGACTTACCAGAGACCATTCAAGACCTTGCCCGCATTTTACCTAGCTGTGCCGGTGTCCGCCGATTTGGTGCTGCAGCACTGGATTTGGCCTATGTTGCCGCTGGCCGTTATGATGGCTTTTGGGAGCGCGGGCTGCATATCTGGGACATGGCCGCAGGGCTGATCATTGTCCGTGAGGCGGGCGGTATTGCAGAACCCCTGATCCCAGGTGGCGATATTTTGACGGATGGTCAGGTCATCTGTTCGAACGAACCCATCTTTGAGACGTTCTCAAAAGTTATTCGAAACGCCTAACGCCGCACCAGCGGGACGTTGCTGCGCTTGTAGACGGTTTCAGGGTGTGGCGGGTGCCCTTCGGTGCGCACCCAAAAGCCTTTGCCGCCGCGTTTCAGCCAAAGCGGTAACGCGCCTAAAAACCCGATGATAAACCCGCCTGCATGCGCCCAATAGGCCACCCCGCCGCCAGAGCTGTCGACGTTGAACCCGTTGAACAACTGCAGCGCAAACCAAAGCCCCAGCATGATCCATGCCGGGATCGGGATGATCCGGAAAAAAATGATGAAGAAGATGAAGATATCCACCCGCGCTTTTGGAAAGAGCAGCAAATAAGCCCCCATAACCCCTGCGATTGCCCCCGATGCCCCGATGGTTGGAACCGCAGAGAGCGGATCGGTGCCGAATTGTGCCAGGCTCGCCAGTACCCCACAGGCCAGATAGAAGACCAGAAACGGAATATGCCCCATTTCGTCTTCCATGTTGTCCCCGAAAATCCATAAGAACAGCATGTTCCCGGCTAAATGCATAAACCCACCGTGCAAGAAGATGGACGTCACCAATGCCGGATAGTTCTCCCCGTTCGAGAGCCGTAGCGGGATCATCGCATAGTCGTAGTAGAGCTGCCCCAGCGCTTGATCAGTTTGTGCAAAGGCCAGCCCCCATAGGAAAATCGCGACGTTCAAAACGATCAGTGTGATTGTGACATAGGGCGTCCGTTCGGACGGGTTGTGGTCGCGGATTGGTATCATGCCGCGACCGTCCCTGATGTGGCCTCAGTGGTCAAGGGGTTGTGGAGGTCAAGGGGTGACGGGTCCTCCGACCTCAGCCAACAAAGCGGCGTTCCCTCCTGCAGCAGTTGTATCGATGCAGACGTGCCGTTCGTGCAGGACATATGCTGCGTCCGGCATGCTGGTGATCAATGCCGTGATCGGGCCCGTCCGCCTGCTGAGTGCCGTTTCAATGGCCCGCCCCTGATCGGTATCGCCCCACCAGATAACACCCGCAAGCGGGTTGAGCGTTTCCAATGTGTTAGCGGGTATGTCACCTTCAGCGCTGATCCCGATCCCGCCAAGTGCTGCCACGGCATTGACCTGGTCCTGTGCGGCCTTTGCCCCCGGTCCCATGCAAAGGATAGGCCCGCGCGCATGGGTGCTGTGCCGGTTGGATTCGCCTGTTGGACCGGGCAAGTCAGCGGGTGTTGATGCAGGCGGCATTTGGGCGCTGTCGAGCCGGGTTTGCAGCGCTTGCAGGTTTGCTGCACCAGCCCAGTGCACGCCTGTCTGCGGTGCTGGGTTGGCCGCGAAACGGGGGAGGTAGTGTGGGCCGCCGGCTTTGGGCCCGGTGCCCGATAGCCCCTCGCCGCCAAAGGGTTGACTGCCCACGACAGCCCCGATCTGATCGCGGTTTACGTAAATATTGCCGGCCTGCACGCGTTCAACAATCGTTTGCACCCGGTCGTCAATCCGTGTGTGCAACCCGAAGGTCAGCCCGTAGCCGGTCGCGTTTATCGTCTCGATTGTGGCGTCAATGTCGGTGCCTTTGAATGTGGCGATCTGCAAGACGGGTCCGAAAATCTCGCGTGTCATGTCAGCGATGCTGTCAACCTTGATCGCGACAGGCGCGATGAAATGGCCAGGGGTGGGGGCCTTGATCTGGTGCAGAACCCGCCCCTCAGTTTGTGCCTGCGCGATGTGATCCGCGATGATGTCATGGGCCGCCTGATCAATCACCGGACCCAGATCAGTGGCGAGCTGCCAAGGGTCGCCGACACTCAGTTCATCCATCGCCCCCTTCAGCATCTTCAGTAGGTTATCGGCGATGTCTTCCTGCACATAAAGGCATCTGAGCGCGGAGCACCGCTGCCCGGCCGAGCGGAAGGCCGCGTTGATGATATCGCGTACTGCATGTTCGGGCAGGGCGGTGCTGTCCACGATCATCGCGTTGAGCCCGCCGGTTTCGGCGATCAACGGCGTGCCGGGCGCGCAATGGGCGGCCATGGTGCTGCGGATTTTCAGGGCGGTCGCGGTGGATCCGGTGAATGCCACCCCATTGACCCGCGGATCGGATGTGAGTGCCGCACCGATATCCCCATCGCCGGGCAGTAGTTGCAGCGCTTCAACCGGTACACCTGCGCCATGCAGCAGTTGCACCGCGCGGGCCGCAATCAGCGAGGTTTGGGCGGCGGGTTTTGCCAGAACGGCGTTCCCGGCAGCCAATGCGGCTGCGATTTGACCAGTGAAGATCGCAAGCGGGAAGTTCCACGGGCTGATGCAGGTCCAGATACCGCGCGGGGATTGCGCGGGTTCGGCTTGTGCGGCGTAGTACCGCAGAAAATCAACGGCCTCGCGCAGTTCGGCAACGACGTCTGGCATGGCCTTGCCAGCTTCCCGCGCAAGGATTGCAAAGAGCTCGGCCGCGTTGGCTTCATAGGCGTCGGCTGCAGCGTTCAGCACCTTGGCGCGGCACTGCGCGTCGCTGACCCATGGTCGGGCGGCAGAGAGTGCTGTGGTCACATCTGCCAAGGTAGCGTTCTGGCTGGTGCCGACCGTATCGCCGGGAATGGCTGGGTTGATGACCGATTGCGCCAATCCCTTGTTGACCGCACCGGCGATCAGCGGCGTGCCTTGCCATTGGTGCGTTTTGAACAAGCTCCGATGCCGATCAAGGCCTGCAAGTGTAGGCCCATGCGTCAGGTCCCAACCTTCGGAATTGATCCGTTCGGGTTGGAAAATCACGGGGCCCTTGGGAAGAGTGATACCCGTTCCAATGCTGTCAAAAGGGCAGGCCGCAACGACCTCGGGGGGAACATCTTCGTCGACGATTTGGTTGACAAAGCTAGAATTGGCCCCGTTTTCCAACAAACGCCGAACGAGATAAGCCAGCAGATCTTCATGCGCGCCCACGGGCGCATAGATGCGGCAATGAGTTTTCTCGGATTGCAACACCATCGTGTGCAGTGTTTCACCCATGCCATGCAGGCGTTGAAATTCATAATCTGCAGGTGTGCAGCCCATGGTGTTGGCCATATCAAGCACCGCCGCAACCGTATGCGCATTATGTGTCGCAAATTGCGGATAAATCCGGTCTGTCAGCCCCAGCATCTTACGAGCGTTGCTGATGTAACTGATGTCGGTGTGTTGCTTTGTGGTGAAAACGGGGAAGCCATCAATGCCTTCGACCTGCGCGCGTTTGATTTCGGCATCCCAATAGGCCCCTTTGACGAGCCGGATCATGATCTTGCGATCCAGCCGCGTGGCCAGTTCATGCAGGTAGTCGATCACAAGCGGGGCCCGCTGCCCATAAGCCTGTACGACAACGCCGAACCCGTCCCACCCGGCCAAGGCAGGTTCGGACAACACGGCAGCAATCACATCGAGCGAGAGCGAGAGGCGGTCGGCCTCTTCCGCGTCGATGTTAAAGCCCATGCCTGCAGATTTTGCCAAAAGCGCCAAGGCGCGCACGCGTGGAACCAGTTCTTCCATGACGCGCGCTGATTGGGCGACTTCGTAACGCGGATGCAAGGCTGAGAGCTTGACAGATATTCCTGGGTTCTCAGCCACGCTGTCGTGGGTGCAATGTTCGGCGATGGCGCTGATCGCACGGGAGTACGACAGGTGGTAGCCGCGTGCGTCTGCATCTGTGCGGGCCGCTTCGCCCAGCATGTCATAGCTGTAGGTGAACCCTTTGGCCTGCATGCCCTCGGCGCGGGTCATGGCCTTTTGGATGTCCTCGCCCAAGACAAATTGACGGCCCATTTCGCGCATGGCCCGTGCGACGGCGGTGCGGATCACCGGCTCACCCAAGCGTTTGATCGCACCGCGCAGTGCGCCCGTGATGCCGGGTTGTTCGTCGTCAAGCACACGACCTGTCAGCATCAATGCCCATGTTGACGCATTCACTAAGGATGATGACGAGTGCCCCAGATGTTTGCCCCAGTTGGAGGGCGCGATTTTATCCTCGATCAATGCATCGATCGTATCTGCGTCAGGCACCCGCAAAAGCGCCTCGGCCAAACACATCAAGGCGATGCCTTCATCGGTGGAAAGGCCGTATTCGGCAAGAAACACTTCCATAAGTCCGGGATCGGCACTGTTTCGAATGTCGCGGACGAGGGCGGCGGCGCGCGCACTAATGCGTGTCCGGTCATTATCAGATAGGTTTGCGGCGACGGTTAAGGCCTGAACGGTCTGTAATTCGTCGGCATAAATGGCTGCATCAATCTGCTGGTGCAGCACGGATGTATCGTCACGCGGCATGAGTGGCTCCTGTTCTAATAAGCCTAGAATACAGCATTGTTTGAAGTAAATTTTACTGCTATCTGAGGTTTTTGTGGATCAAAGTACCAAATTGAGGGGGCATTATGGCCGAAAGGGGAAGTGGCTTGGATTCGTTTGACCGAAAGATTCTCGATATCTTGGCAGTGGATGGGCGGATTAGTGTGACTGATTTAGCCCGCAAGATTGGCTTGTCGAAATCCCCAACGCAGGCCCGGCTAAAGCGGCTTGAGGACCACCGGATTATCCAAGGGTATAGTGCGCTGTTTGACCCGATCCAACTGGGGCGCGATCATGTGGCCTTTGTTGAGGTGAAACTGAGCGATACCCGCGAGGCCGCGCTTTTGGCGTTTAACAAAGCTGTGATCGGGGTGCCTGAGATTGAACAATGTCATCTCATAGCGGGCGCGTTTGACTACCTTCTCAAGGTCCGCACAGCCGGTATGACCGGCTACCGCGCTGTTCTCGCAGAGAAAATATCGACCTTGCCGCATGTGTCCAATACATCGACTTACGTCGCGATGCAGGCTGTCAAAGAAGACGGGCTTGCCCCACTTTGATATGCTGACTTGACCTAGGGCGCAGGGGCTGCAGGTTATTGGTTATGAAGCCGACTTTGTTCCTTTGCCTTTTTGCTACGCCCATATTGGCTGACGATTGTCCGCCCGTGCCTGATCATTCTGCCCAGTTGACGCAATTGCATGCTGAATTGGCTCTATCATCCGGGCAGGCGGAGGCAGAGGGCTTGACGGCACAATTATGGGCATTGTGGACAGATGCCCCGGATGAAAAGGCCCAGGCCTTGTTGGATGAAGGTATGCGCAAGCGGGCAGGCTTCGACTTTCTTGGTGCAAGGGATGTGTTGGACGCATTGGTCGATTACTGCCCGGCCTATGCCGAAGGGTACAACCAACGTGCCTTTGCCAACTACCTCCGTCAGGATTTGTCGGCGGCACTCGTTGATCTTGACCGAGCGCTTGAGATTAACCCGCAACACATCGGCGCATTGTCTGGCAAAGGCCTGACACTATTGGGCCTTGGGCGCGATGCCGAGGCGCAAGAGGTTTTGCGGAGGGCTGTTGCATTGAACCCCTGGCTGCAAGAACGCGCGCTTTTGAGGGAACCTGTTGGGCAAGATATCTGAGCGGTCGAATGCCTTATGATGGCAGGCGTCGGACCTGATTGTCTTTTGGGCCCTTGTCAATTCGGTGGGAATTGCATACCGAACAGGCCGTTGTCACTGGTCAAAGTTGTCCGGTTTCAATAACGACGCCAGGATGCGGGCGTGATGGAATGGTAGACATACCAGACTTAAAATCTGTTGGGCCTTGTGCCCGTGTGGGTTCGAGTCCCACCGCCCGCACCATATCTAATATATCTCAACTGATTGATTTTTTCAGACGAATCCCGGTGTGGGCCTGATAGATTCCGGCCGGTCATTTCTTTGCAGGAAACGGCGCTGCACGTTTGTTGGCAGGCAGAAAAAATTGGCACGTCAGACGAGAAATAGCCTCAATACCTATTTCCCTATGAGAACCTGAACGTTGCGTCGGGGCTGAGAGAAATCGGGCGAAATAGCTCAAATGCGAAACATCCTTCGCTTCGAAGGGCTTTCTTAAGGAAACCCGGGTTAGAGATTGACGCAAGACGAAACAGAGCAATCACAGCGCAACCGACCAAGGGTAAATTGAGAAATGACGACCATTTCAACTTTTCAACTGGAATCACAACGCGGCAAAGACGCCCCGGATGAGCTGCTTGCGTTCTTGCGCGACAATCGTGGCGGCGATGTCGAAGTCAATTTGCAGCAGGTCAGCACACTTTCAGGCCCTCAAATTGAACTGCTTCTTAGCGGACATCGCCAATGGCAATCAGAGGGGCTCAGCTTTTCGCTGGTCGACGCCAATCCCGAACTCGAGTCCCGCATGACCGGTTTCGGCATCCCCTCACAACTGTTTTCAAAGGAAGCCGAATGAATACAAGTGTTCTTGCAATTGATGACTCGCGCACGATCCGAATGCTTTTACAGCAGGTGTTAGAGCAAGCCGGCTTTGACGTTCATTGCGCCGAAGACGGGGTCGAAGGTGTCTCAAAATTTGAGGCCGTCAATCCGGATGTCGTCATCACCGATATCAATATGCCCAATATGGATGGTTTTGGCGTGATCTCGCGGCTACGGGGCGAGGAAGTGAAGACTGTCGTTCCAATCCTTGTTCTGACGACTGAAAACTCGTCCGATCTAAAAACCAGAGCGCGTGATCTCGGAGCAACAGGCTGGATCGTGAAGCCTTTCGATGATGTCGCACTTGTACAAGTAATACGGCGGGTGACTGGCCATGGCTGAAAGTGATGACATTCGCACAATGTTCTTCGAAGAGTGCAACGATCTTATGGATGCACTGTTCGAAGGTTTGCAACTTCTCGAAGATGATACGCCGGAAGAGGATACGGTAAATGCCGTTTTCCGGGCAGTACATTCCATTAAAGGTGGGGCGGGTGCGTTCAAGCTCGATGAGTTGGTATCGTTTGCGCATAAATTTGAAACCGTGCTTGACGAATTGCGTGCCGACCGGCTGACGCGAGATCCGGCGCTGGTCCAAACGATGTTGCGCGCTGCTGATCACCTGGCGCATTTGGTCGAGGCTTCACAGTCTCAAGGCGAGATCAATGTGGAACGGGGCGAAACCTTGTTGGCTGAGCTTGATGTCTATGTTGCATCAAATGCGGATGCTGACGCCGAAGTTGTTTTCGAGCCAATGGCACTTAACTTCGGTGGTCTTGAGGTTGAACCACCCAGTGAAGTGACGATCAACATTCGATTTTGTCCCTTTGAGAAATTGTACTTCAACGGTCACGATCCATTGCTCCTGATGGATGCTCTCGGTAGCTTGGGTACTTTGATAGTCGACATTGATCATGACGCCATTGCGCCATTCGACGACTACGCACCTGAGACACCCACGCTGACTTTCTTGCTGACTTTCTCTGCGGATGATCCGGAACGGATCGTTGAAGAGGTCTTTGAGTTTGTTGAAGGTATCTGTACAATTGAGGTTACGCCACAGGAGGCGCAGGACGAAACGGTAGCTGAAGAAATTCAGACTATTGAGCCGCCTGACGCTCCCGAACCCGAGATCGCCGCTGCCCCACAAGTCGCGGTAGCTGATCAGGAGGAGCCGCCTGCCAAACGGGAGGCAAGCGCATCTACGAATGCAAAGCCAGCCCAGCGAGGCGAAGCCGTTGCTGTACAGCCAACTCTTCGTGTTGAACTGGACAAGGTGGACCGCCTCATAAACACTGTGGGTGAGTTGATTATCAATCAGGCGATGATCTCTCAACGTATTGATATGTTGGATTTGCCTGGTGATGGTGAACTTGAATCCGACATGGCAGACTACAAGTTGCTGGCACGCGAGTTGCAAGAAGGCGTTATGTCCATCCGCGCCCAGCCTGTGAAACCATTGTTTCAGAGGATGGCGCGGATCACCCGTGAAGCGGGTGATGCAACTGGGAAATCTGTGCGCCTGGTAACGGGTGGCGAGAATACCGAAGTGGACAAGACAGTCATCGAACGTCTTGCGGACCCTTTGACACATATGATCCGCAATGCTGTCGATCATGGGCTTGAAAGCCGCGAAGATCGCGTAGCTGCTGGAAAGCCTGAAACCGGTGAGATTTTACTTTCCGCAAGCCATAAATCCGGGAACGTCATGATCGAAATTGCTGATGACGGCGCCGGGTTGAACCGTGACCGCATTTTGGACATTGCGATCAATAAGGGTTTGGTCTCAAGGGAGTCGGATTTGACCGACCCTGAAATTGACATGTTGTTGTTTCTGCCAGGGTTTTCAACAAATTCTGAAGTGTCAGAGTTGTCTGGTCGCGGCGTCGGAATGGATGTTGTAAAGACCGCAGTTCAGGCGCTTGGCGGACGAATTTCAATTGCATCAACGCCTGGTAAAGGTACGACGTTCTCAATTGTTCTGCCTCTGACACTGGCAGTGATGGATGGTATCGTTATTTCTGTTGCTGATGAAACAATGATCGTGCCGATAACGGCGGTCATAGAAACCTTGCGCCCCAAGAAATCTGAGGTGTTCCAGTTGGGGGCAGACCAAAACCTTTTGTTAATCCGGGGCGAATATGTGCCAATTGTTGATGTTCAAAAGAAGTTGGGCATCGTTGGCGGAGAGAAGGAGCAAGACCAACTTGTCTTGGTTCTCGTGGAGAGTGTCGATCACAGTCGTTGCGCGCTTTGCGTTGATGCGATTCATGATCAGCGACAAGTTGTCATCAAGGCTGTGGGCGGCAACTACGGAGACATTCCTGGCGTGTCCGCTGCGACGATTCTCGGGAACGGCAAAATAGCTCTGATACTTGACACCGATCATCTGACTAAAGTCGAAAAAATGGCACCTCCGCCCCAGCTTCCACCTCAACAGGATTTGAGAGTACCTCATGGTTGATTCTGAAAATAATGTGCGAGACGGTGGTCTCGAATGTGTATCGTTTACTGTCTGTGGTCAGGTTTATTGCCTTAACATCATGATGATTCGAGAGATTCGTCGATGGGCTTCCGTTACCACTCTTCCTCATGCCGAAGCTCATGTCTTAGGGGTGATCAACCTTCGGGGTAGCGTCATCCCCGTGTTCGACTTGGCCGTTCATTTCGGACTAGGTCAGACAGCGCCTGGTCCGCGTAATGTTGTCATCATTGCTGATGTTGAGGGGCAGAGCTCGGGTCTTCTGGTGGAATCGGTCTCCGAAATTCTGACTGTAGATAAGGCCGACATTCAAGATCCACCAAAAGTAGGCAAAGGACATCACTCGAGTTTGATCGAAGGCCTGATATCTGTCGGGGATGACATGGCGCAGTTGATTGACCTCCGTCATATTTCGCAAAACCGGAAGGACACGGCCGCATGAATGTGTCACCCCAAATGCGCCAGCGAGAGATCGTTTTAGAGTTGAGTGGAGCAGATTTTGATGCAATTGCAGCTTTAGCGCTGCGCGAATTTGGGCTGAGCCTCCCCCAATCAAAACGCCAATTGGTACAGTCGAGGCTATCGCGTCGTGTAAGGGCGTTGAATTTGTCCAGTTTTACCGAGTACAGATCTATGTTGGAAGGCGCAAACGGAGTTGGTGAACGCACAGAGTTGTTGTCAGCGCTGACGACGAATGTGACCAAGTTTTTCCGCGAAATCCACCATTTCGAACGATTGGTGGAAGACATTATGCCCGATCTTGTCTGCCGCGCGCGAAAAGGTGATCGGGTTCGTATATGGAGCGCCGGTTGTTCGTCCGGTCAAGAACCATATTCAATCGCATTGACTGCGCTGAAGTGTGACCCGCGCATTGGACAAACGGATTTCAAAATCTTAGCCACAGATATTGATCCAGCGATTTTGGCAAAAGCGCAGCAAGCTTCATACCGCGATGAAGAAATTGAAGGGGTTTCCCATGAGTTCTTTCGCCCGACGGACATTTGTCGCAAACCGAATGACAAACCGGGTTCATTTACGGTATCAGAGGATACACGCGCCTTAGTTACTTTTGGGGTTGTGAATTTGATATCTGAATTGCCGTTTTCAGGCGCATTTGACGTCATCTTCTGCCGAAATGTAGCCATATACTTTGATCGTCCAACCCAACAACTTGTTTGGGGACGCTTTGCAAAGCTCCTCTTGTCCGATGGTCACCTTTTTATCGGTCACTCCGAACGCATCGGCAAATCCGATCGCCCAGATTTGGAGCCGGACGGGATTACAATCTATAGAAAAACCTGAATGCGCTTTCGAAACCGCATGGAAAAGGACCTAAACGAATGAGCCTCAAGCAATCCTTACAGATCATGGTCGTGGACGACATGGCTATCAGTCGCGCCTTGATCACAAATGCGCTCGAAGAGATGGGCATAATGAAGTATCGTGTCGAAAATGACGGTATGACCGCTCTCGAAAAGTTGGCTGCGCAGCCCTGTCACTTGGTGATATCCGACTACAATATGCCTAAACTTGATGGGCTGGGCTTGTTGAAAGGGCTTCGCCAATACCCTGCGACCAAAGGTATTGGTTTTATTCTCATCACCGGCAACGCGACGAACGAAATTGTTTCAACAGGCCAGAAATATGGAATGAACAATTTGATCAAAAAGCCGTTCAGTACGGCTCAGTTGCAACAATGCATTGAAAAGGTTGTTGGCCGCTTGTGATTGAACTTGGACCAAACATAGAATTTGAAGCACAGAGTGTTCTTCCGGAGAAACTGCCTGTTGCTGTCGTCGTAGAAAGGGTTGGGCAAGAGCTCGATCGGCTATCGCTATTGGTGCGAAAGCTTGAAGATGATTTGTTGATGTTACCTAAACCAGGACCCAGCACTGATAGAATTGTTGCTCAGCAATCTGTTGATATGGTTCAGCAATCCATTGATGCTTTGGCTGGCTTTCTTGATAGTATCGCGCAGCAGTGTGGCCCAATGGACATTCACGTGGCCAATGCTTTAAGTCAGGTCTTGTTGGGAGAAATGCGGGAGCGATTAACGGTTGGAGCCAAAGTCATCCCGCCCAAACAGGCGTCAGAAATTTGAAGTTCAGCTTCGGACCGACTCGAAATAATGTGGAAAGAGCAGATTGAATCGCGTTACTTAGAGGTAGGCACCTTACATATCCTGTAAGCGTTGCATCTGACCGTTCCGATAGGTTCTTCCCGATATTGCTATTACGGCCTACATTGGTGCCCTGGACCTGTCACGCTTTTGTGCCGCTCCAAGTGCTCGTTTAGGCCACTTTTCTTTCGAAGGCGACCGGGCTTTTCCATCCCAGTGCTGAGTGTCGACGACGCGGATTATAGAAGCCATTGATGTATTCGAAGATTGCCATCTCAGCCTTGCGCCGCGTCTCCGAAGAATGCCGCCAGATGAGTTCAGCCTTGATGGTTTTGAAGAACGTTTCAAAAACGGCGTTGTCGTAGCAATTACCCTTTCCGCTCATGGATATCTTGAAGCCATGCTGGTGCAAGATCTTCTGGTAGTCGTGCGAACAGTATTGGCTGCCGCGATCCGTGTGATGGATGCAGCCCTTCGGTCGTGACCTGAAGGCTATCGCCATCTTCTGCGCCCTGATTGCCAGATCGCGTTTCATGCGATTATTGACGGCCCAACCAATGACCCGCCTTGAGTGCAGGTCCAGGATGACAGCCAGATAAAGCCAACCCTCTTGGGTCCAAACATAGCTGATGTCACCGGCCCATTTCTGGTTCGGCGCGTTGGCGATGAAGTCATGATCCAGCAGGTTCCGAGCAATGTTGAACTTGTGATCGCTGTCCGTGGTGACCTTGTATTTGCGTGTTCTGACGACGAATTTACCGTTCTGGCGCATCAATCTGCCAACGCGGCGATGGCCGACGTCCAAGCCGATTTCCTTCAGCTCTTCCGTCATCCGTGGCCGACCATAGTTGCACAAGCTGAGACGAGATTGTTCTTCCCCTCTCGGGACATTGCTACGCAATGTCCTGCCGGGCAGTGGATATGTGCCAGCGTGACGAGATCGGATCGCTGCCTACGGCTTGCGGGGCGGCTTCGGAAAGCACGCAGACCGCGGGCGCTGACGCCGACAACATTGCAAAGTCGGCTGGCCGGAAAGTCAGACCTATGTTCTTCGATAAACCTAAATCTCATTGCTTTAGGCCCGCGAAGAACTGGTTCGACCGTCGCCGGTGGGCTCGAACCAATGGCGCCTCACCGGCAACTCCTCGGACCAATGCCGAAAAATGGTCTCACCCTTTTTTAGGATCTCCCTCTCCTCCTTGAGGAGCCTGATCTCACGTCGAAGTCGATCATTCTCTTTGGCGAGCTCCAAATCCTCTTTCGAAACCACATCTGTGTCTCAGTGCGCGGTGATCCATTTGTTCAGCGTCGACATGCCAACACCCAAATCATCAGCCACCTGCTTACGCGTCAGTCCACTAGGCAAGGCGGTACGCACCGCATCTTGGCGGAATTCGTCCGTCCGTTTCAGTCCAATACTTAATCTCCTTTGTTGCAGTAAGTGCTATCAAAGGAGCGGAATCAAACCGCGACAGCTCCACAATTCTCGGCCTGCTTCAGAATCGCCATGATCTGCGCGTCGCTGTATTTTGATTTCTTCATTAGAATCTCCTTTTCCATCATTCGAGAAAATTCTACTTCCGCACACCCCTAAGTTTCGGTGGGATTAACCTGTGACGAGCACGTGCACATTTGAGTGAGCCGGAGGCGCACGATGCGATGCCGGGCCTATTCTTACGTCGCGGATTGCCATTGGGCTGGCAAAACCGGTGTTTGAGACAAGAGCGTCTTAGTGTAATCGACCGTTGGTCGTTCAAACAATTCCTCGCTTGCTCCACTTTCCTCGATGATACCGTTACGCAAAACAACTACATCGTCTGCCATTTGACGCACGACAGCTAGATTGTGGCTGATGAAGAGGATCGATAATCCGAACTTTGATTGTAAGTCTTTCAGAAGGTTGAGTATTTCCGCCTGGATTGAAACATCGAGCGCTGAGGTTGGCTCATCGCAAATCAGAAACCTTGGTCGCGCCAACAATGCCCGCGCGACGGCAATCCGTTGCCGTTGTCCGCCAGAAAACTGGTGCGGGTATTTGTCGATGGCATCCGGCTGCATGCCCACAAGCGCCAGCATTGCTGCGGCCAGCTCTTGCCGTTCCTTTTGGTCCTGCACGAACCCGTAAAACCAAAGCGGTTCGGCCAAGATTGCCCCGATTTTATGGCGGGAATTCAGGCTGGAATATGGGTCTTGGAAGACCATCTGGATCAATTGCCGCGACGGGTGGTGCCGGTTGCGCGCTTTGCCGCCCGGAAGTGTTTCGTCTCCCAAGGTCATGGTGCCGCTGGTGGGTGCAATCAGCCCTGTGATCGTCTTGGCCAGCGTTGACTTGCCCGAGCCGCTTTCGCCCACAAGCCCGAGGATCGTGCCGGGTCTGACATCAAGGCTGACCTCGTCGAGCGCCCGAAAAACCTCTGGTTTGCGCCAAAGCGCACTGCGCGCGCCCTGAAATTGCACGGTGATCTGATCTAGCGACAGCCCCATTGGCGCGTGTTTTTCACCGGCCAGCAGCCATGTTTCAGCCTGATTGCCTTTGGTTGCCGTCGCCGTTGCGCTACTGCTTTCGTCCGGCACCCGAAACCGCGCGATCCGCCGATCAAGCGGCGGCACCGCATCCAAAAGTGCGCGCGTGTAGGGATGCGTCGGTGCGCCCAAGACTTGGCGCGTTTCGCCGGTTTCCATGACCCGCCCCTGCCGCATGACGGTCACCCGGTCCGCAATCTGCGCAATGCCCCCGATGTCATGCGTGATCAGCATGAAAGCGATCTGCCGGTCTTTCGCCAGTCTGCGGATCAGGTCAAGCACTTGCGATTGTACCGCCACATCCAACGCGGTCGTCGGTTCATCTGCGATGATCAGTTCAGGATCGGTACAAATGGCCAATGCGATGACAACCCGTTGCCGCATCCCACCCGAGAATTGATGCGGGTAGGATTTGATCCGCTGCGCCGCATTCTTGATCCCGATCTCTTCCAGCAAATCGACCGCGCGCGCGCGCGCTTCGGTGTCACTGACATCCGCATGCGCCTGGATCGTTTCGATCAGTTGATCTTCGATCGTCATCAACGGGTTCAGGCTGGTTTGCGGGTCCTGGAAAATCATTGATATTCGGTCGCCGCGCAGTGCATGCGCTTGCGCAGGCGTCAGCTTGCGCAGGTCCGTGTCGCCCAGCGAAAGATCACCTTTTGCGATATATCCCGGTGCTGCCAAAAGCCCGATAACGGCGGCACCGACTGTGGATTTCCCTGCACCGCTTTCGCCGACAAGCCCGTGAATCTCACCCGGTTTGATCGTCATATCCACATCTTCAATGGCCGTGAAGTCGCCAAAGCGAGACGGGAATTTTATGCAGAGGTCTTTGATTGCAAGCATTTAGCGCAGCCTCGGGTTGAAGACATCGCGCAGGAAGTCCCCCAGGATGTTGATTGACACAACCAATGCCACAAGAAACAGCGTGGGGATCCAAAGGATCCACCATTCCCCTGACAGCAGAAACTGCATGCCGATCCGGATCAATGTGCCCAGGCTGGGGCTGTCAGCGGGCAGGCCTATCCCCAAGAAGGATAATGTCGCTTCCAACAGAATGGCCGAGGCCAAATCCACTGTCATGATGACCAGAAGCGGCCCTAGGATGTTGGGCAAGATATGCACAAACATAACCCGCGTTGGCCGTTGCCCCATCATGATCGCGGCCAGCACATATTCTTTTTTCATTTGCACGAATGTCGAGGCCCGCGCGGTCCGTGCAAAATTCACCCAGAGCGACAGCGCGATGGCCAATGTCAGCACAGCAACCCGCAGGTCTTGTTGCACCGCGGCAGGCAGCAGGCCGCGTGCGATGCCGTCGATCAAAAGTGCCGTCAGGATCGCGGGTAAGGCCAATTGCACATCTGCGATCCGCATCACAATGGCATCAAACCGCCCACCGTAATAACCGGCTGCGAGCCCCAAACCGACCCCAAGCACCGCTGCAATGCTCAGCGCCGAAATCCCAATGACCAACGACAGCCGCGCTCCATAAAGGATCGATGAGATCATGTCGCGCCCTTGGTCGTCAGTGCCCAGTAGATATTTTGTGTTCGCGCCCTCTTCCCAAATGGGCGGTAGCAGCCCGTCAAACAGGCTAAATGACGACAGATCGTAGGGGTTCACCAGTGCAATCCATGGTGCGAAAATCGCCCCCAGCATGATCAGCAGGGCCACGATCGCCGCAATGATCGCAGCGGGCGCGTGAACGAAAAGCCAAAGGCCTTCGTGCCGTTTGAGGAAGGCGATCATGAGACGTCTTTCACCCGCAATCGCGGGTCGATGGCCACATAAAGCAGATCAACAATCAGGTTCACCAAAACAAAGAAGAAAGCGATCACAACCAGATAGACGCCCATCACCGGGATATCCACAAAGCGGATGGATTCCAGAAAGAGCAGCCCCATGCCGGGCCATTGAAAGACGCTCTCGGTTACGATGGAAAAGGCAATGACCCCGCCAAACTGCAGGCCGATGATGGTGATCACAGGCACCATCGTATTGGCCAGCGCGTGTTTGTAGTGCAATTTGCGCATCGGCACCCCGCGCGCCATGGCAAACCGGATGTAGTCCGAGCGCATGACCTCCATCATCTCGGCCCGCACCAGCCGCATTGTCAGCGTCAATTGATACACCCCCAATGTGATCGCAGGCAGCAAGAGCGCCCGCCAGCCTTCAATGGTGAACAGCGAGGATTCCCAGTTGCCGATCTGGACCGTGCCACCCCGCCCGAACGTCGGCAGCCAACCTAATTGGACGCCGAAGATGAAAATCAGCATGATGCCGATCACGAAGGTTGGGATTGAGACCCCAACCAGTGTTGTCATCAATATCGCTTGGGTTGCGATGCCCCGTGGCCGCAAGGCGGTGAAGACACCCGCCGGGACCCCCACGAGCAACGAAATCAGAAGTGCGACAACCCCAAGTTCAATCGTGGCCGGGATCCGCGTTGCAATCATCTCGGCCACCGGTTGCCGGGTCCGGTAGGAAAATCCGAAATCGCCTTGCAGCATGTCCCCGGTGAACCGACCGAATTGCAGGATGAACGGGTCGTTTAGTCCCAAGTCCTCGCGCAGACGCTCTTGGTCAGCGACGGATGTTTCAACCCCGGTCATTTGGGTGATCGGATCGCCGACGAACCGGAACAGGGAAAAGGCCAAAAAGGCGACGGCGAGCATCACAAAGACCGATTGGATCAGCCGTTTAAGGATGAAGTAAACCATCGCCTTTTTGCAGTTCTATCGCGCCGTCAGTTCACAGTGACCCAGCGCAGCATAAAGAAGTTATCGGCCCGCTGGGTCAGATCGATGTTATCCTTCGCGGCCCAAATCAGAGGCTGCGTATAAAGTGGGATATAGGCCACGTCTTCTTGCGTGATCGCGACCGCTTCATCGATCATAGATTGACGCGCAGTCGGGTCGATTTCCTGCTGGATTTGCGGCAGCAATTCGTCGACGCGGGCATTCGAATAATTCCCAAAGTTCCACGACCCCAGTTTCTTTTCGTCATCCTGGCTGTGCAACAAGAAGCGGATCGGGTGCTCCATATCAAACGTGCCTGGCGACCAGCCCAGAAGGTACATGTCAAAATCGTCTTCGCGAAGCTGCGTCCAGTAGTCCCGCACCGGGCCGGTTGTCAGCTCAGCGTTCAGACCGACGGCGGCAAACATGGATGCCGCAGCTCGGCAGAGTGCTTCGTCGTTGATGTAGCGATCATTGGTGCATTTCAGCCCAAATGAGAACCCGTCGGGGTACCCAGCCTCGGCCAGCAATTCCTTGGCGAGATCAGGATCGTATGCGGGGCGGTTCTGGTTCGTTTCGGAATAGCCCGAGATACCAGCCGGCACCAATTGGTTGGCCGCTTCGATCTTGCCGCGGAACAGTACCCGATTGATGGATGCGATATCAATCGCATGGGCAGCGGCGCGGCGCACAAGCGGATCGGTGAAGGGGTTCGTGTCGGTAACATCGGATGAATACAGCAGCGCTTCATGCTCGTGCCCGAAGCCGAACATGATCACGCGGGTTTCTTCGCCCTCCAGCACTTTGAAACCATCACGCCCTTCGACTTGACTGACGTCCTGCAAAGGGATCGGTTGAATGAAGTCGATTTCCCCAGACAAGAGTGCCGCAAGGCCGGTGGCCGCGTTGCCGATTGGGGTAAAGACCGCCTCGGTCACGTTGTGGCTTGCATCATCCCACCAAGCCTCATGCGGGACCAGCGTTGTGCGCACACCAGGGTCACGACTGGACAGAGTGAATGGCCCGGTGCCGTTTACATTCATCGTCGCATAGTTTTCTGCGTCACGCGCAGGCAGGGCTGCGTCGTTGCTTTCGGCCCAGTCTTTATCAAGGATCATGAAGTTGGCGATCGAATCCGGAAAGAGCGGGTTTGGCGCGGTTGTTACAAAATCGATTGTATAGTCATCGACGACACGCACTTCTGATACCGGTGCAAACCATGACCGTACGTCGGCCGCCTCATCAGACGCACGTTGATAAGAAAACATGACGTCTTCGGCGGTAAATGCTGCACCGTCTTGGAAGGTAACATCTTGGCGTAAAGTAAACCGCCAGCCGTTTTCGTCGCTTAAGGGTTCCCATGAGGTGGCCAGCGAGGGTTCGATTGACATATCTTGGCCACGTCGCACCAACCCTTCGTAAATATTGTTCAAGAATGACAATACAGGGGCTGAGTTTACCGCATGCGGATCCATCGTTTGTGGGTCCGTTGTCGAAGCCCAGCGGAGCGTTTCGGCAGTTGCGCCCATCGCGCAGAATGTTAGCGCGCTACCAAGCAGAGCTGAACGTCGCAGGTTGCGGTATGTCATGATCTTTCCCTTCAGAACCACTTTTATCGCGAGCACTTTGAAGGTTATTGCCGGGACGTCAAGGACACTTGATCGACTTGATCCAGGCAATATGGTTTTGGTTTGCGGCAGGCTGACAAATTGAACAGTTGGGCGTTGGGACCGAGAAATCCGACACATTTTCTAGTCAGATTGCGTGCTGTGACAGGGCAGCTTTGATCGGCGCCCGTTGGACCGTGTGCAAGGTCCCCTCCGAAGTGTTCGAGTGAAGAATTGATAGGTCCAATTTAATGTTTGTTTCCTTCGAAGCAGTGGCTACCAGAATTTTTGGCAGTTTGCCGGTTGATTCTGTGGGTTGCTCGCGCTTCACCCTGAGAGTGTGGATGATTTCATACTATACAAAAGGACAGGCACGTCGGGGAAAGTGGCAAAAATCCGCGAATTCTTTTTACGCGCGGCATTTTTCAGATTTACGGGCGGAATTGTTTTTCTGATTAATTTTTAGACTACTTTCTGCGTACTGGGTAATAAATTGAGCGGTTTTTGTCTGAATTAAGCAATCTCAGGTTGTTTGCCTTGCTGAAAGCCGCGCCGGCGGATTAACGCCTATGACCATCCTTCAAAGTCCCGGCTATTTTTTGGCGTTTTTTGTCAATATTTCATCATTTCACATGTTCACGAAAAATTAACGAGTGGCGACCGCCGCCTCGTTTCGCGGGCAATCAGTGGTGGTTTGAGAGGTGTCCTCTCGGTGATTAGTGAGTGAGGTTGGCAATGAGTGCGCGGAAGAAACTAACACAAGGTCTTTGGGCTTTGCTGATCGTTGCTCATGGATGGGGCGCTGGTCCCGCCCATGCACAAAGCGCCGCGCCGTCTTTGTCGATTACTAAGGTTGACGCTGCCCCGGTGAGTAGCCTCGTTACTGGTGGATATGATGTTGCGACAGGCGTTCAGCCATTCACAGCGGCTGAAACCGGCCAGTGGGCTGACGGCGGTGTGGTCACCTACACATTTACAATAGTGAACACCGGAAATGTCGATATTAGCGACGTTGAACCTGTCGAAGCCGGTGTTGAGGTTGGCGGCGCAGCAGGCACTGGTACCCTATCGGATTTTACAATTGTCACCTCCGCTGGCTTTGTGGATACCGATCTGGATGGCGACAACCGTGTCGATACACTTGCGCCCGACGAGCAAGCCCTTTTTACGGCAACATATGCTCTTTCGGATGCTGATTATGCGGCGATGATCAACGCGGCAAATCCTGCCACCGCCATTACCAACTCTGCAACTGCAATTGGTACCCCTGTCGCGGGGCTGCTTGCCGACGTTACTCCGTCTGACACGGCAACGGGTCAGGCCCCTTACGTGCCTGTGCTGCCCACAGGTGGCTGTCAGACAAATTATGCAAGCTGGGGCTATGTGACGACAGTATCGAACCCAGAGGATGGCGCCAACCAAGGTGCGAATGCGTACCCCAACGCGGGTTGGATCTATGATGCCAATGGGTTGCCAATTCGGGCCCAAACACCAGGCGTGACAGGCACTATTGTTGGTGAGGTTCCTGAATATGTGAGTGAAAACAACACGACAGCAATCGAAACCCACTTGGCGGTTACATTGTTAACCGGTGTTCCCGGCGCAATGGATACCGTCACAATCACCGATTCTGATTCTTTTGAGCATAAGGTTTTTGCGGTGCTAGATGCCTCTGGTGCTGTTCTGAGCCAGTTGCCTGCAGGCGGAAGCGATTCGATCTACGGACCGAGTTCATTGCAAACATTTGACCTCACATTCACCGTTCCAACGTCGGGTGACTATTACGTCTATGTTTGGATGGTGGATTATGATCAGGCAGGAACCATTCCCTTTCCCGTTTGTACACCACCGGTTGCGAATGATGATTTGTTTGATGATGACTTTCCTGTAGGAGAGCCGGTCGTTGACCTCGATATTCTGGACAATGATGAGATTGGCGATACCGCATTGGACCCAACCTCGGTTGTCTTCACCCTCACCGGGATGCCTGCTGGCGCTGTTTTGTCGGGTGACGGCAAGACATTGACCGTACCGGATGAAGGTGTCTGGACGGTCGATGATGCTGGTTTGGTCACATTCACCCCCGACGATGATCTCTTGGGTAACCCCACATCTCCGTCTTACACTGTCGACGATATTGATAGTGACACATCAAACGAGGCCACGATCACAGTCAGTTTCAGCACGGCCTCAGTCGCGGGGACTGTTTTTCTGGACAATGATGCCAGCGATACCTTTGATCCGGGCGATGGTGAGGTGGGCCTAGCTGGCTATGTCGTGAACCTTTACGATCCGGGCGGCACTCTGGTTGGGACCGCCACCACAGAGGACGACGGGACCTACACCGTTGCAGGTTTCCAACCGGTTAATGGCGACTTCACGATCGAGTTCGTCAGTCCAGGTGGGGATGTTGTGAACAGCTTTCCCTTAGACGTGGATTTCACCGCAGACCCAATCCAGACTGACATAGACCAGCCGATCCTGGCTACGGATGCGCCCGGAATGACCTTGACCAAAACAGCATCGGTCTCAAGCGTCAGTATTGGTGAGACTGTGACCTATACGATTACTGTGACCAACCTTGAGACGACAGCTTATACGCCGCTGTCGATCATTGATACACTTCCGAACGGGATGGTCTATACGCCTGGTACGGCAACCGTCGATGGCGTCGCAGCTGAGCCTGAAATAACTTCAGGCGGGACATTGACCTGGACCGACTTAACGCTCCCTGCGGGTATTGGGTCAACTCTTGAAGTCGTGCTTGATGTCCGCGTTGGAGCTTCGGCAACCTATGGATCACTGGTGAATGTTGCCAATGTTCAAGATGGGAATACCGGAGAGTCACTGACTGCAGCGGCCACGGCAGTTGTTTCTCTAACCCCTGAGTCTGTTTTTGATTGTACGGCTTTGATTGGGAAGGTTTTTGATGACCGGAACATGAACGGCTATCAGGA
>CANMWG010000002.1 GCA_947501555.1 uncultured Paracoccaceae bacterium | reverse complement strand
GGCTGCCCTCAAAATCAATCGTCATGTTTGAGCATTCGCATTCAAAATCAGAAGCCTGCGCTTAACACAACATTGCCGACCTGCCAAATTCACAGATATTTGCGACAGAACCTAATCAGATTGTAACGGCAACGTCTGCGAATGGGTCACGGACTTACCGTGGCTTTCCCCAGCCAGCACAAAAGGAGGTCAAAGGGAAAACAATGGAAGAACAAAGTACATTCTTGGGAAAATGTGGTGCCCAGGAGAGGACTCGAACCTCCACGTCCATACAGACACCAGCACCTGAAGCTGGCGCGTCTACCAATTCCGCCACCTGGGCAGGTCACGTGAGGCCGCGATGTAAGGGGGCTTTAGGGCTGTGTCAATCCGAATCCCGTTGAATTATCACGTGCCTGCGGAATCCCTTGCTTTGCGGCTTGTCTGACCAGGGGTGGCCGGGTAAACCAAATGCAGATTTATGAGAGGCCTATCCATGTCCAAGCTTGTCACCATCTTTGGCGGTTCCGGTTTTGTCGGGCGGTACATCGCAAGGCGCATGGCCCAAGAAGGCTGGCGCGTGCGTGTGGCGGTTCGCAACCACAATGAGGCGACCTTTGTCCGCCCCTATGGGGCCGTCGGACAAGTGGAGCCTGTGTTCTGCAATATCCGTGATGATGCGAGCGTTGCTGCCGTGACGGAAGGTTCCGATGCGGTTGTGAACTGTGTTGGTGTGCTTGATGAGACAGGCAAGAACACCTTTGACGCCGTCCAGTCCGAAGGGGCTGAGCGTATCGCGCGTATTGCCGCCGGGTTTGGTATCACGCGGATGGTTCACATCTCGGCAATCGGTGCAAATGCTGATGCTGAAAGCGAATATGCGCGGACCAAAGCCGCAGGCGAAGCAGGCGTTCTAGAGCACCAGCCAGATGCTGTCATCCTGTGCCCGTCGATCATTTTTGGTCAGGAAGATCAGTTTTTTAACCGCTTCGCTGGAATGACGGTTTTGGGCCCTGTGCTGCCCGTTGTTGGGGCTGAAACAAAGTTTCAGCCAGTTTATGTCGATGACGTGGCTGCCGCCGCCGTCTTGGGTGTTCTGGGGCAGGCCCAGGCGGGCATCTATGAACTGGGCGGACCCGATACCCATAGTTTTCGCGAGCTGATGCAGCTGATGCTCGGGGTCATTCGAAAGCGTCGCTTGGTCGTTAATATTCCGTTCTGGGCAGCAGGTGTGATGGCCACTTGTTTTGGTTTTGGCCGTGCGCTTTCGCTTGGGCTGGTCAAGGGTCCGCTGACCAAGGATCAAGTCCTGAACCTTGCCGTTGACAACGTTGTAGCGGACGGTGCGCGGGGATTTGATGCCCTTGGTATCAGGCCGACCGCGATGGAAGCTGTTCTGCCCGACTACCTGTGGCGCTTCCGTCCATCGGGACAGTATGACGCGATCAAGGAATCAGCGAAAAACCTGAAAGCCTAAGTATAAGCGATCCAAAGTAGTACGAGCCCAAGGGCGATCCGGTAAACCACATAGGGTGTGTAGCTAACGGATTTCAGCAGGCGCATCATCAATGTCAGCGCCAGCAAAGCAGCGGCGAATGACATCGCGACAACGATCCCGATATCCCTTATTGCGCTGGCATCAGCTGTACCCGCAATGTCAAAGCCGACAAAGGTGCCCGATGCGATAATCGTGGGGATCGACATCAACATCGACAAGCGTGCCGCGTCGGTACGGGTATATCCCAGCATCCGTCCCGCAGTGATTGTAATCCCGGAACGCGACGTACCCGGGATCAGCGCGATGGCTTGCCAGACCCCCATTTGCAGCGCGTCTTTAAATGTCCATTCCGACATTGTTTTCGCTGTTGGGCCTTTCTGATCTGCCCAATACAGGACGATCCCAAACACGATCATGGCCCAGCCGATAATGGCGATGCTGCGCAGTTGGTCCGAAAGCCCCGAAAGCTTCAAGAACACACCAAACAGCATCACCGGTACCGTTGCAATGATCAGGCAGAGCGCGAGGGTGGCGCCCTGTGTGTCGACCTTGCCTTTTATCAATCGCAGGCTGCCCGCCAAAGCCATACGCACATCTGACCAGAAATAGAGGATCACGGCCATCAATGTACCAATATGGGCCGCAACATCGATGACTTGGCCCTGATCTGCAAATCCGGTCAGGTTGGGCAATAGAATCAGATGGCCCGAGGACGAAACCGGCAAAAACTCGGTCACGCCTTGGATCAATGCGATCAATAGAAGATTGAAGGTGCTCATACCTGCCGCTTGGTTGATTCGTTGGCGCCAACCTAAACCGTTATGATTCAGGGGGAAGAGCGTATTTAGGTTGCGAACCGGACCTAAATTTTAACAAAATTACCCTTAAGGAGGTTGGGCGGCGGAAATTTTCTGTTATATAGGTCAGCATTGCTGCCTTTTCATTTTCGGAACGGCGATTTAAAAGGCGGCTCGCCTCGCCAAACTGGAGAATGAGCCATGGCTGTTCAAAAGATGCTAAAGTTTACCGCCGTGAACCGGGAAATGCCTGAGAAGCGCCCACCGAACCTACGTAAGGAAGACTTCGGCGAGATTTATGCAGAGTACGCCCGTGAGAAAGCCGCCGAGCAAGCCAGCCGGTGCAGCCAATGCGGCGTACCCTACTGCCAGACCCATTGTCCGCTGCACAACAACATCCCTGATTGGCTGCGCCTGACCGCCGAAGGCCGTCTGCAAGAGGCCTATGAGATCAGCCAGGCCACCAATACATTCCCGGAAATCTGCGGCCGTATTTGCCCGCAGGACCGTCTTTGTGAGGGCAATTGTGTGATCGAACAGTCCGGCCATGGCACTGTGACCATCGGTTCGGTTGAGAAATACATCACGGATACCGCCTTTGAAGAAGGTTGGGTCAAGCCGATCCGCCCAAATGCTGAACGCGCCGAAAGTGTCGGCATCATTGGTGCGGGCCCCGGTGGTCTGGCCGCGGCTGACATGCTGCGCCGTCAGGGCGTGCAGGTTACCGTCTATGATCGTTATGATCGCGGGGGCGGTTTGCTGACCTATGGTATTCCCGGATTTAAGCTTGAAAAAGATATTGTCATGCAGCGCATGGCCCAGCTGGAAGCCGGCGGCGTTGAATTTGTGCTGAACTGTAACGTAGGCGAGGACCTGTCCTTTGATGCCATTCGTGGCAAGCATGATGCGGTCATGATCGCCACAGGTGTCTATAAGACGCGTGATTTGCCGAATTTCAGTGCCGATGGGATCGTCGATGCCATTGACTATCTGACGGCCAGCAACCGCAAATCCTTTGGTGATGATGTCCCCGAGTTTGATAGCGGTGAGCTGAATGCGACCGGCAAACGCATCGTTGTTATTGGCGGGGGTGATACGGCAATGGATTGTGTCCGCACCGCCATCCGCCAAGGCGCGGAGAGCGTGAAATGCCTTTACCGTCGTGACCGTGCAAACATGCCAGGATCACAACGCGAAGTGCAGAATGCCGAAGAAGAGGGCGTTGAATTTGTCTGGCTTGCAGCCCCCGATGGGTTTGAAGGTGATCCCGTTTCCGGTGTGAAGGTCCAAAAGATGCGTCTTGGTGCGCCCGATGCAACCGGCCGTCAGGCGCCTGAGCTGATCGAGGGCGCGGATTATGTGGAAGGTGCTGATCTGGTGATCAAGGCACTGGGCTTTGAACCGGAAGATCTGCCGGCGCTTTGGGGCGTTGAGGGCCTGGAGGTCACGCGCTGGGGTACGGTCAAGGCCGACTTCAACACGGGCGCGACCAGCCTTGAGGGTGTCTTTGCTGCCGGTGACATCGTGCGCGGCGCATCGCTTGTTGTCTGGGCGATCCGTGATGGCCGGGATGCAGCAACCGCAATTTTGGAGTATCTTGGACAAGCAGCGACCGTCGCTGCCGAATAATATGTTTGGCGTACAGACAGCGTACATACGCCGTACGTACAGGATGCCACACACCGCATATGACTAAGTCAACGTTACTGACCTGAAGGGTTAAGAAATGATGAAACCACTAATGATCCTTGCTGCCACCATGATGGCCACCCCTGTTGCCGCTCAGCAGAGCTTTGACGCGCCCGAGGGCTGCGAACCAAAGCTGACTGTACAGCATAAGGGATGCCTGATGGTGAATGTTTGGACCTGTGAAGCCGACGATCCCGGCGACCAGTGGTTAGCCGTCTTCGGTCAGGGTGGTTTGTTCAGTGTCCAGCGGGTCGACACTGATTTTCAATGGATCGAAAACTTCAAAGTCACCGGCAATGAGGCCTTGCAGACCCCTGCTCCAGATCCCGCGTCTTTGACCGAATTGTTTGAGACCCAATTGGACACATGGGATTTCACGATTGATACCGAAGAAGGCCCTGAACGCCATGTGGGCTTTGACATGCTTACCGGCGAGACCACCACAATTGACGGTGAGTTGCTGCTGAACACGGAATACGAAGGCCGCACGCTGGATGCCGATGGCAATGAGCTGGATAATGGAAGTGGCCGCCAGTTTGTCAGCGAAACCCACCGGTTGTTCTTTTTTGGTGAAAGCTGGGACGCTGCCACCCCCGATCAGGTAACGGATATGTCCCCGGTCGAGTTCATCTATCCGGGTGAAGACGGGTTCTTTTCCGCCAATCCTAAGTTTGAATGCAACCAGATCGAAACCGGGTATCAGCCATGAAACATGCTGTTCTTCTTGCCTGCCTCGCGGGTCCTGCCGCCGCCCAGTCGGGTGCCCCATCTTTTTCTCTGCCAGCGGGCTGCGATGCCTATCTGACGGTGCAAAGTGAAAGCTGCTCTGTTGACCATCATTTCACCTGTGAAGGCGATCCCGAAGGTCATCAGCGCCGCGTCAGTCTAGATGAGCAGGGCATGACATATGTGGGCGAAATTGACCAAGAGACCCAGTGGATTAACAGTTTTCATGTGCTCAGCGGCCATACCGAGCGGCTGGAAAGCAACCCGGTTGAACCCGCTTCCTTGTCTGAACTGATCCAAGGGGGTGTCGATGATTATGACTTCCGTACCGGATCAGCGGAAATCGGCGCGACCCGCTATGTGGGTCAGGATACATTGACCGGCCGTGTGGTGACGATCGATGGCGTTACCTTGGACGAAACCACTTATGACATCACCGCCTATGATGCGGAGGGCAATGAAATTTGGTCCGCCAAGGGCAATGAATTCATCAGCCGCGACTGGCGCATGTTCCTGTCTGGGACCGGCACCGTCACGACATCCGAAGGCACGTTTGAGAACTCTAATCGCCCGGTTGAATTCATCTTTCCCGGTGAAACCGGCTTTCTGAGCAGCCAGCCAAAGCACGGCTGCGGGGTGGCCATTTCGTCTGCTGACATTTTGAAGGAGTATTCCCATGACAACCTATGATGAAACTTGGGTCGCTACTGAGGAAGCCAAGCGCAAGTGGATGGCTGAGAACGGTTTGTACCGTGATGACGACGAACATGCCTCTTGTGGTGTTGGACTGGTGGTTGCGATTGATGGGTCTCCTTCGCGTGACGTGGTTGAGAAGGGTATTAATGCCCTGAAAGCCATCTGGCACCGTGGTGCTGTGGATGCTGACGGTAAAACCGGTGACGGCGCGGGTATTCATGTGCAGATCCCGGTGCCTTTCTTTGAGGATCAGATCCGCCGGACCGGTCATGAGCCCAATACCGGTGAACTGATTGCCGTGGGTCAGGTCTTTCTGCCCCGCACCGATTTTGGTGCCCAAGAGCATTGCCGGACGATTGTGGAATCCGAAGTGCTGCGCATGGGTCATTATATCTATGGCTGGCGTCATGTGCCCATGAACAACGAAGTCTTGGGCGAAAAGGCGAATGCCACCCGCCCCGAGATTGAGCAGATCCTGATCCGTTGCGAAAAGGATGTGGATAAGGAACAGTTTGAACGCGAACTTTATATCATCCGTCGCCGGATCGAAAAAGCCGCCACTGCTGCCGGTATTGGCGGCATGTACATCTGTTCGCTGTCCTGCCGGTCGATCATCTACAAAGGCATGATGCTGGCCGAGCAGGTCGCGGAATTCTACCCCGATCTGATGGATTCCCGGTTTGAGTCCGCCTTTGCCATCTATCATCAGCGCTATTCCACCAACACATTCCCACAATGGTCCTTGGCCCAGCCGTTCCGCATGTTGGCCCATAACGGTGAGATCAACACGCTGAAAGGCAACGTGAATTGGATGCGGTCCCATGAAATCCGCATGGCCTCGGGCGCATTTGGTGACAAGGCCGAGGATATCAAGCCGATCATCCCGTCGGGCGCGTCTGATTCCAGTGCCTTGGATTCGGTGTTTGAGGTGCTGGTCCGTGCCGGCCGAAACGCCCCTATGGCCAAGACCATGATGGTCCCGGAAGCCTGGTCAAAGCAGGCTGTTGAGATGCCAAAACCTTGGCAGGATATGTACAGTTATTGCAATGCGGTAATGGAACCCTGGGATGGTCCTGCCGCATTGGCGATGACGGATGGTCGTTGGGTTTGCGGTGGTTTGGACCGCAATGGTTTGCGCCCCTTACGTTATGTCGTCACTGGCGATGGTCTGCTCGTTGCCGGGTCTGAGGTCGGCATGATCCCTGTGGATGAGGCCACTGTTGTCGAAAAAGGCGCGCTTGGTCCGGGCCAGATGATTGCTGTCGACATGCAGGAAGGCAAACTGTTCCACGATACCGAACTGAAAGACAAACTGGCCGCCGCCCAGCCTTTTGGTGAATGGGTTGGCAAAGTTGTCGATCTGAATACCATTTTGACAAACACAACCGAGAGCGCGAAGTTCGAAGGTGAGGACTTGCGTAAGAGGCAGGTTGCAGCGGGCTATACGATTGAAGAGCTCGAACAAGTTCTGGCACCCATGGCCGAAGACGGTAAGGAAATGATCGCCTCGATGGGGGATGATACGCCTTCGGCTGTGTTGTCGAAAACCTACCGTCCGCTTTCGCATTTCTTCCGGCAGAACTTTAGTCAGGTCACGAACCCGCCGATTGACAGCTTGCGCGAGAGCCGCGTGATGTCGCTAAAGACCCGGTTTGGTAACCTCAAGAACGTGCTGGATGAAGACAGCTCGCAAACCGAAATTCTGGTGCTGGACAGCCCCTTTGTGGGCAATGCTGCCTTTGAAGCAATGGTTGAACAGTTTGGCGATAGCGTTGCCATTATCGATTGTACCTTCGCCCCTGGCCAAGATGCCTTGCGTGCGGGCTTGCAGCGTATTCGGGCAGAGGCAGAAGATGCGGTGCGGTCCGGTGCTGGTCATCTTGTGCTGACGGATGAAAATCAGTCCGAAGACAAGGTTGCGATGCCGATGATACTTGCCACCTCGGCTGTGCATTCGGGCTTGACCAAGCAAGGTCTGCGCACCTTCTGTTCGATGAATATCCGGTCGGCGGAATGCGTTGATCCGCATTACTTTGCCGTTTTGATTGGCTGTGGTGCGACCACTGTGAACGCCTATCTGGCGCAGGATTCCATTGCGGATCGTGTACGTCGCGGCTTGATCGATGGCACCGTAACGCAGGCTGTGCATCGCTACCGTGCCGCTGTGGATGCAGGTCTGCTGAAAATCATGTCCAAGATGGGGATCTCGGTTCTGTCGTCCTATCGGGGTGGTTTGAACTTTGAGGCTGTGGGCCTGTCCCGCGCGATGGTTGCCGAATATTTCCCCGGCATGCATTCCCGGATTTCGGGCATCGGTACATCCGGCGTGCAGACCAAGGTTGAAGAAATCCACGCCAAAGGCTGGCAAAGTGGTTCCGACATTTTGCCCATCGGCGGTTTCTACAAGGCCCGCCGTTCCGGTGAAAAGCACGCGTGGGAAGCCCAAACCATGCATATGTTGCAGGCCGCCTGTAACAACGCCAGCTATTCGATGTGGCAGCAATATTCCAAATCCATGCAGGCGAACCCGCCGATTCATTTGCGCGATTTGCTGGCCATCAAGCCGTTGGCCAAGCCTGTGCCGATTGAAGAAGTTGAATCGATCACGGCGATCCGCAAGCGTTTTGTCACGCCGGGCATGTCCCTTGGCGCTTTGTCCCCTGAGGCCCACCGCACGTTGTCCATTGCCATGAACCGGATTGGTGCGAAGTCTGACAGTGGTGAAGGTGGCGAGAGCCCAGATGATTTTACCCCGGAACCAAATGGCGACAATGCCAGTGCTAAGATCAAACAGGTCGCATCCGGTCGTTTTGGTGTCACCGCCGAATATCTGCTGGCTTGCGAAGAGCTGGAGATCAAAGTCGCCCAGGGTGCCAAGCCCGGTGAGGGTGGTCAGCTGCCCGGCATGAAGGTCACCGACCTGATCGCCAAGCTGCGCCATTCGACCAAAGGCGTGACGTTGATTTCACCGCCACCGCACCACGATATCTATAGTATCGAGGATTTGGCCCAGCTGATCTACGACCTCAAACAGATCAACCCGATCTGTAAGGTCACAGTAAAGCTTGTCGCTTCTTCCGGTGTGGGCACGATTGCTGCTGGTGTGGCCAAGGCCAAGGCCGATGTCATTCTGATTTCCGGCCATAACGGTGGCACGGGGGCGTCGCCTGGCACGTCGATCAAATATGCGGGTCTGCCATGGGAAATGGGTCTGACCGAGGCGCATCAGGTTCTGGCGATGAACAACCTGCGTGAGCGGATTACCCTGCGCACAGATGGAGGCCTGCGCACAGGCCGTGACATTGTCATGGCTGCGATGCTGGGCGCCGAGGAATATGGCATCGGAACTGCGGCCCTTATTGCGATGGGCTGCATCATGGTCCGTCAATGTCAGTCAAACACCTGCCCCGTGGGTGTGTGTACGCAAGACGATGCGCTCCGCGACAAGTTCACCGGGAACGCCGACAAGGTCGTGAACCTGATCACCTTCTACGCCACCGAAGTCCGCGAGATTTTGGCGAGCATTGGCGCGCGTAGCTTGGATGATGTCATTGGTCGTGCGGATCTGCTGACGCAGGTGTCGCGTGGCTCGGCCCATCTGGATGATCTGGATCTGAACCCGCTCCTGATCACTGTCGATGGCGCACATAAGATCACTTATGACCGGGATCGTCCGCGCAATGCTGTAGATGACACGCTGGATGCGCAGATTGTTCAGGATGCCGCGCGTTTCCTGAATGATGGTGAGAAAATGCAGCTGGATTATGCGGTGCAAAACACACTGCGGACGATTGGCACGCGCACATCGTCCCATATCGTGAAGCAGTTTGGGATGCGTAATACATTGCAGCCAGACCATTTGACGGTGAAATTGCGCGGCTCAGCCGGGCAATCGCTGGGGGCGTTTGCAGCACCGGGTCTCAAGCTGGAAGTGGCCGGCGATGCCAATGACTATGTTGGCAAGGGTCTGTCGGGCGGTACGATTGTTGTCCGTCCGCCGATGATCAGCCCGCTGGTGGCATCTGATAATACGATTATCGGGAATACGGTGCTTTATGGGGCCACAGATGGCTATCTGTTCGCCGCTGGCCGTGCCGGTGAGCGGTTTGCTGTCCGGAATTCTGGCGCTTCGGTTGTGATCGAAGGCTGCGGCACCAACGGCTGTGAATATATGACCGGCGGTGTTGCAGTTATCCTTGGGTCGATTGGTGCCAACTTTGGGGCCGGGATGACCGGGGGGATGGCCTATATCTATGATCCCAAGGGACTGGCAGCAGGTTTGATCAATATGGAGACGCTGGTGACAAATCCCGTCACGGTTGTGCATTGGCACGACCAGTTGTTTGACCTGATCCAGCGACATGCCCAAGAAACAAGCAGTCGCAAGGCCGCAGACCTGTTGCAACATTGGGACATTGAGAAGGGCAATTTCGTGCAAGTTTGCCCCAAAGAGATGCTGGTGCATCTGCCCCATCCGCTGAGTATCGAAGAAACAGCGATACCTGCCGAATAAGACAAAACCCCGCCAATCGGCGGGGTTTTCTTTTGCATCAATGGGTTACCGGTTTGGCTGGCGCGCCGACTGAGGTCTCGATCAACCTGATATAGCGGAATTAAAGGGGAAAAATCCCGACTTTGCGTATTCTCGCTTTGGGGAAAAATGGGTCTTCTTTCCCTCTCATATCCTTCGGCGTTGGGCGTCATTTCATCTCACATCTGCGGCAAACCCGCATGTATCTGAAAGGACGACCCAATGAAAAAGACAGCATTTGTAATTGCAGCAACAACCATAACTGTGTTCGCCAGTGGATCCGCACAGGCCCAAAGCACTGCCTTTGAAAACCAGGATGCAGCTGAATCAGCTGTTGAAGGTCTGGAAGAGCAGATCGCAGAAGATCGTGATCGCGATCTAGAGGCCTTTGGCAACAATGGCCGCCGTCTGGGCGCTTACGGTTCGCTTTCTGCGCGGGCCACAACCACAAGCGATGACGACGATGACACCACGGATCTGGGCATCGGTCTGCGTTATGGCAACTATGATGGCGTGAACGGCTATGACCTGTCGCTGAGCTATAACTACGGCGAAGCTGGTGACGAAGAGACACAGAACAACCTGTTGGCCGGTTTTGACTACCGTCGTGATCTGTCCAGCAACCTGTTTGCGTTTGGGAAACTCGACGTCGCATTTGACGGTTTGGCCGACGAAGTTGGCGACTACGAGACCGACACATTCATCGGCGCCGGTCTGGGCTACCGGATTTTCGCTGAAGCTGATCGTCAGTGGTCAGTACAAGCCGGTCCTGGTTTCCGTGTGGCCAAGCTTGTGGATGAAGACGAAGTGCGTGAAGCTGCAGGCAGTGTGTCTTCGAACTATTTCCAAAGCTTGAGCGAGACCAGCTACGTCACAAATGACACTGACATCATCGCGTCTGAGGAAAGCGTATTGGTCAGCAACGAACTGGCGCTGAGCGTCTCAATGACCAACGCGCTGGCACTGCGTACAAGCCTGACCACCGCCTTTAACGATGCCACCGATGATGGCTTGAGCGATGCGCGCAACACGTTGGGTGTGTCGGTTGTATACAGCTTTAGATAGAAATCCTTTTCTTGTCTGAAATCAAAAGGCGTGGCTTTGGCCGCGCCTTTTTTGGAAAAAGGGTAATTTGCAGCCCGTTAGTCTGCTTTCTGAGCGTGACCGGTGGAGAATTCCGCCGATTTTAACCAAATTTACCGGTCTATGTTCCAAAGATCGAGCTCATGCCATAAAAGTTCCTTGTCTGAGCTGTGCTTTAGTGCAGTCTTGCTCGGATTGTGTTTGAAAGATGACTTTTTTGTGCCGTAACTTGGCGCTTGTTAACGCTAAGGACGACATAAATGCCCCCCTTTAGCATAGCCGACGGCAACACAACGACATTCACCGATACGACGCCCGGTGGTGGCTTCGTCATTGATTTCGCGACGCTGGACAACAGCTTTCAGATTCAAATCAATGGCGTTGATTTGTTTGTGAACGGGCCCGATGGATCACCAAACGAACTGCAGTTTCAGACAAGCGGCACAAATGGCCAGACCGTTCAATTTGCTGATGGCGATCAATATGGCACCGATACAGAGCAAATCTGGCAAATGCAGAATGCTGATGGGTCGCCCGTCGTTCGGTTGGAAATAAATCCAGACGGAACGATAGCGCTTTTTGGCGTCAAGGCGGACAATGGGACGCTTGTATCGCTCGAACTGATCAACGGGCTAACAGTCAATACAGACGCGATTGCAGCGGCTTGGAACGACAGCGGGTCCAATACAATTGTGATAGATCAGGCCATAACTGGCCCCACAAATGCCGCAGGCGATTTCATAGACGTGATTTGCTTTGCGTCCCAAACACGCATTGAGACAGCGCATGGGCCTGTGCAGGTTGAGAACCTTCAAGTCGCAGATCAAATTCTGACGTATCATCATGGCTATCAACCCATTCGCTGGATAGGGTCGTGCAGCGTGACCCCAGCCCAGCTTGAATCAAACCCGAACCTGAAACCGATTCTTATCCGTGCCGACGCATTGGGGCCGGGATTTCCCACCCAAGACCTGATTGTGTCACCGCAGCACCGTATCCTTGTGTCATCCGCTGTTGCTATGCGTATGTTTGGATGTAGAGAGGTGTTGGTTCCAGCCAAGAAGCTTCTTGCGCTGGATGGAGTCGACATTTGCGACCAAAATCCGGATGGCGTGCAATACTGGCATTTTCTGTTTGATGACCATCAGGTCGTCTGGTCCAATGGCGCCCCAACAGAAAGCCTGTTCACAGGGCCCGAAGCATTAAAGGCTGTTACGCCTGCTGGACGTATGGAAATCGAAACGCTCTTTCCAGAAATCAGCAATGCGGACTTCAAACCAACTCCGACCTGCTACATACCTCAAAAAGGTAGGTTGGTAAGAAAGTTGGTTGAGCGACATCAGGCGAATAACAAGTCGCTGTTTAGTCCGCGTTAGTCCCGTAGGCGCAAAGGCACGCGGCGCACTTTTGCATTGGATTGTATGCAACGACCCGTGAGAAAACCTGCGGGCGTTCTTGACGATTTGCCTCGGTCCATGGCTTATGGGGCTGATGGCAGAGCGCAAGAAAACGGCAAAGAAACCGGCCCGCAAACCGGCAGCCAAGAAACGCAGTACAAAGAAGAAACAGCCGGGTCTTGTCGCCCGGGTGGCCAGTTTTGCGCGACGGTTGATATGGGGTGCTATCTTTGCTGCGTTGGGATTTGTGTTGATTGCAACACTGATCTACGCGCTAATCGCCCCGCCCACGACGCCCTATATGTTTTCAGAAGGACGCCGCATTGGGTCCGTCACTTACGACTGGGTGCCGATGGAGCAGATCGCCCCAGTCATGGCCCGGTCCGCTGTTGCCGCCGAGGACGCGAATTTTTGTCTGCATTGGGGGCTCGACGTCAATGCGATCCGGGGCGCCGTTGAAAGCGGTCGCGGTGGTGCATCGACGATTTCCCAACAGGTCATCAAGAACGCATATCTTTGGCATGGCCGCAGTTGGCTGCGCAAATCCATCGAGGCGCTTTGGACACCCCTGGCCGAAGCCGTCTGGAGCAAACGCCGGATACTCGAGATCTATCTGAATATCGCTGAGTTTGATGAAGGGGTATTTGGGGTCCAAGCGGCTGCCCGGCATTACTTTGGCGTAGATGCATCTGGCTTGTCACCCACGCAAGCCGCCCGGCTGGCGGCAATTTTGCCGTCGCCCAAGAACCGCTCGGCATCAAACCCTAGTCAATTCACCCGGAACCGGGCCAGCCAGATCATGAGCGGGGCCGCTACGATTGCCGCTGATGGTCGCGCGGCGTGTTTTGACCAGTAGCGTGGTCCATCTGTACAGGTTTGCCATTTGAAAGCAGGCGTTCGATCAGACGTTTGCTGCGCCTTCCTTCGATAACAGGCCTGCAAGGTTGCTGCGCCAAAGCGCGCAAATGGTCGGGCATTGCGGTACCTGTAGAGTCGACAAACCGCTGATTTTGGATGGCTGCATGCGATTGATCGGCCATCAGCAAACTTTCGACAAGCGCGCCATTTGCCGAGATAATCTGATGATGCTCCAGCAGCAGATGAACATAGGTCAGAGGTGACGGAAATTGGAGCGCTTCGACAGCTGGAAGGCTCAATAGTCTTCGCGCGCTGACAAACACCTCATCCTGTCCAAACATCCGTGCGGCAACAATCGACTGGACAAGGATACGGTGCTGCGGTGAAACGACCATATTAGCGGTCGGCACCCCCGGCGCCAGCGCATCAGCTGCAATCTGAATCGGCCTTAGCTTTTCATTTCGTGAAAAGTCGCGGGCCGTCATGGTTGATACGCCGATCCACCGGATCGGTTGGTATCCATTGTCAAGCGTCCAAATGTGATCGCCCACTTGCAGATCGCCACATCGTGCTTCACCACGTTGGGTCTTGATCGTACAGTCAGCCGTCAGGCATAGGACAGCATTTCCACTGGTCGTAGGACCGAACGTCAGGTTCCCAAAGATATCCCATTGATAACTTTCACCCGGTGGGGTGAGCAGATGTTCCAAAATATCATCGGACGTCGCACCCAAGGCGGCACCTTCGGTTGCCGTAATCGCCGGGATGTCGTCAGCGCTGTAGAAGTCAATGACGCCGCCGCCGGTTGAGATATCTGTCAACGCGATACCGCTGGCCTCGTTCGAGTCACTATTCGCATTACGGATACCCACAGGGATCACGTATATTGTGAACCCCGGGCTTTCAGGATCCGGCGTCCCCGTCAACGTTGACAGGTTCACCTCGCCACCCGCGATCCCGGACGCGGGCCAAAGCGCCCCATTTTGATTGTAGGCGCTGACCACAAAATCGGCAGGGTCATCATTCGGCCCCAGAGCGATTTCGACAAACTCGCCCGCGCCGGTTCCCCGAAAGTTTACTTCAGAAATAAACGCCATTGGTGACTGGCCCTAGATTAGATGCTGCATAGATTTGAGCAGATTGCGCCTCTGATAACTAACGCATGTGGCAGAATATTGCCCCTTTCTGGAGAAATCTTTGCCCACTGTCAGCTTGTTCGGACATCGACCCCATTGATCCACAGCCGTCCATGCTGCATTTAGAGGCAAGTTAATCTTGTGAGCGCACAATGAATACTCTGTACCATTATCCTCTGTCTCCTTTTTCCCGCAAAGTCCGCCTGTGTCTGGCGGAAAAGAAGATCGAAGTGGGTCTTGTGGAAGAGCGGTATTGGGAACAGGATCCTGATTTCCTGCGCCGCAACCCCGCAGGCAAGGTCCCCATCCTGAAAATGGGCAGCCGCACCATGTCCGACAGCGTGGCGATTTGCGAATACTTGGATGAAACCCATCCGACCCCACCGCTGTTTCCCAAAAACGCCGAAGCCCGCTGTGAAGTCCGCCGTTTGGTCGGTTGGTTTGATGACAAGTTTTACCATGAGGTCACCACGAAACTGACCGGCGAACGGGTGTATCGCAAAGTGATGGGCACCGGCTATCCGGACAGCACGAACGTCAAAGCGGGCGCAAAAGCGGTGAAATACCACCTCGATTATCTGGCTTATTTGCTTGAAGGCCGCCGCTGGTTGGCGGGCAATGATATGTCGATGGCAGATTTTTCGGCCGCGGCGCAGCTGTCCTGTCTGGATTACACCAGTGATGTGGACTGGAACCGCCATGAAGCCGTCAAGGATTGGTACGCCAAGATCAAATCCCGGCCCGCGTTCCGGTCTATTCTGGCAGACGAAGTCCCCGGTTTTCAGCCTGCTGCGCATTATGCAGACCTTGATTTCTAGCGGGCCCTGCCTGCTGCACGTATGACATCAAAACAAGCATTGACCGCGTTCGCGCGCGAGGCTGGCTTTGCCAAGGTTGGTATTTGCCGCCCCGATGCTGTTCCAGAGATCGCTGACCGTTTGGCAGCCTTTGTGGACGCGGGCCATCATGGTCAAATGGCGTGGATGGCCGAGCGCATGCACTGGCGTGGCAACCCGGCCGCACTTTGGCCTGCCGCCCGGTCCGTGATCATGCTGGCCGAACCTTACACGCCCGAACATGATCCGTTGGCGGTTTTGGAGCAACGCGATCGCGCTGCCATCAGTGTTTATGCCCAAGGGCGCGACTATCATGACATCGTAAAGAAACGCCTAAAGCGCGTGGGCCGTTGGTTGATTGAGCAAGTGCCTGACGCTGAAATCAAGGTGTTTGTCGACACGGCACCCGTGATGGAGAAGCCATTGGCGCAGGCCGCAGGCCTTGGCTGGCAAGGCAAACATACCAACCTTTTGGGGCGTGACTTGGGATCATGGTTCTTTTTGGGGGCCATCTTTACGACCGTCGATTTTGAACCGGATAAGGCCGAGGTCAGCCATTGCGGATCCTGCACGGCTTGTTTGGATATCTGCCCTACTGCTGCCTTTCCTGCCCCCTACCAGTTGGACGCCCGCCGCTGCATTTCCTATCTGACCATCGAACATAAAGGTCCGGTGGACATGGATTTGCGCGCCATGATGGGTAATCGCATCTACGGCTGCGATGATTGTCTGGCTGTGTGTCCTTGGAACAAGTTTGCGCAAGAGGGCCGTGATGCCCGCTATGCGGCACGAGACGAATTGGTGGCACCGCCCTTGGCCCAGCTTGCCGCATTGGATGATCCTGCATTTCGCGCCCGGTTTTCAGGCTCGCCCATCAAGCGGATCGGCCGGGACCGCTTTGTGCGCAATGTGGCCTATGCCATTGGCAATTCCGGTGATGCAGGGCTGATCCCCGCTATCTCACCTTTGGTTGATGACCCTGATCCGGCGGTGGCAGATGCCGCGCGCTGGGCTATCATCAAGTTGCAGGAGGTATCCCCATGATCCGAATTCTCGCTTTGATGATGTTACCCGTCACCGCCATGGCTCAGGTAGAGCAAGGGCCGCCGAACGCAGATTTCAGGCCTGCATTTCCGGAACAGGTCCGCGCGCCCGCATTGCCCAGAACGAATGTCACAGTCTCGGTCTTTGCCGATGATCTGGAAAACCCCTGGGGCATAGCACCCTTGGGAAATGGCCAGTTTTTAGTCACAGAGCGCCCGGGCCGGATGCGGTTGATCAATGCCAATGGAACGGTCAGCGCCGCGTTGCCTGGCCTGTCCGAGATTGGGGTGCAGGGCCAAGGCGGATTGCTTGATGTGGCTGTTTCCCCAAGATTTGCACAGGATCGCACGATCTTCTGGACCTATTCCAAGGCCGTGCGCGGCGGGCTGGTCACGGCCGCCGCCCGGGGCACCTTGGGTGCAGATGGTCAGGTCAGTGATGTGGCCGACATCTTTGTGCAGGACAACCCGGCGGGCAATGGGCGCCATTTTGGCAGCCGGATTATTCCGATGGCCGATGGCACGGTTTGGATCACAACAGGGGACAGGGGAGCTGGCGACCGTGGCAACTTGGTGCAGAACACTGAGACCACACATGGCAAGGTGATCCGCGTGAATGCGGATGGTTCGGCGCCTTCTGACAATCCGTTTGTGGGCCGTGCGGGCAATGATTTGATCTGGTCGCTTGGGCACCGGAATATGCAAGGGGCCGCGATTGGCCCCGGTGGGCTTTGGACCATTGAGCACGGGCCACGCGGTGGCGATGAATTGAACCAACCTCAGGCGGGCCGCAACTATGGCTGGCCGCTGGTCAGCTATGGGATCAATTATCGCGGCTCGGATATTGGTGACGGGATTGCAAGTGCGTCAGGGTTTGAAGAGCCCGTCTACTACTGGGACCCTGTGATCGCCCCGGGTGGGATGATGTTTTATGATGGCCCCTATGCCGCATGGCAGGGCGATTTGCTGATTGCGTCGCTGAACCCCGGCGCTTTGGTCCGCCTGAAGATTGAAAATGGACGGGTTGTCGGGGAAGAGCGTCTTTTGACCGATGTTGGCCGCGTCCGCGATGTTGAGGTTTTAGATGATGGATCAGTGCTGGTTCTGACCGATTCCGGGCGTGGGCAGGTTCTGCGCGTCACGCCCGGATAGGATTTGGGATCCGCCCCTTATGCAGCAGCTGCCTTGCGTGCCGCTGCGAAGGAAATCAAACGGCGACTTTTTTCGTCCCACAAATCAAGGCTGGCGCATTTCAGGCTTTGCATAATTGTCATGCGGCTGATGTCGACCAGTTCGTTATGGTCACGCAACACCTCGGTTAGGCGGTAGAATGGGATACGGCTGTACAGGTGATGCACGTGGTGAATACCGATATTTGCCGTAAACCAGCGCAGGATCGGGGGCAGATCATAGTGTGAGCTGCCGTGCAAAGCCGCCTCATGCAGTTGCCAGTCCTCTTTTTGATCCCAATGGGTGGTCTCAAACTGGTGCTGGACATAGAACAACCAAACGCCAATTGACGCGGCAATCAGAGTGGTTGGCAGGAAGACCAAGAACAGCGCCTGAAACCCACCGAAATAGACGATCGTGCTGAGGATCGCGACGATTGCAACATTTGTGCCCATCGCGCTAACCCAGTATTTCCGCCCTGGTATCCCAAGTGGGAGCCTGTTTTGCAGGATGAACAGATATGTTGGCCCAAGCCCAAACATGACCAAAGGATGCCGGTAGGCCCGGTACATGAACCGCCCAAAGGCTGTGCGTTGGTGGTATTCTTCGACTGTGAGTGTCATCACATCGCCGATCCCGCGATGATCAAGGTCGCCCGCATGGCTGTGATGGATCGAATGGCTGCGCCGCCAGACGTCATAGGGTGTCAGCGTCACAACGCCCAATGCCCGGCCGACCCAATCGCTGACATTCCGGTTTCCAAAGAACGACCCATGACCACAGTCATGCTGGATACAAAACAGCCGCAGCAGGAACAATCCGTTCAATGCTGAAATCAAAAATGCAGCCAAATAGCTGTAATGTGCGACCCAACATGCCACAACCCATAGCAGAACAAATGGGACCAAACTGATTCCAAGTTCAAAACTACTGCGAAGGCTGTTTGGTTCGCGATATTTGGCCAAAACCTGAACCCAGTCACGCGGGGTCATATTTGACGGTTCATGAGAATCTTCTTGCATGCACAACTTCTTATATAGCGTTGGTATCGGATATCTTAACGCCGGTGAGTAGCAAGCGAAAAAGGCTTCATTGTGGTGGATGTGCGGCGTAGGGTGCCCGAAAAAGGGACCCTAATATGCAACCGTTGCGCGGCATTCTATTCAAAGTCATGTCGGTGTGCATGTTTATGGGCATGGCGAGCCTGATTAAGGCGGCTTCCGTCGATGTTCCGCCGGGACAGGCGGTTTTCTTCCGATCATTTTTTGCGTTGCCCATTATCTTTGGCTGGTTGGCAATACGCGGAGAATTGCGCAATGGGTGGAAGACAAAAAACCCAATGGGTCACTTTTGGCGCGGGTTGGTGGGCACATCGGCGATGGGCTTGGGTTTCACCGGACTCGGCTTGCTGCCTTTGCCCGAAGTCACCGCCATCGGCTATGCTGCCCCGCTGTTGGTGGTTGTATTCGCGGCAATGTTTCTGAACGAAGAGGTCCGCGCGTTTCGTTTGTCCGCCGTTGCATTGGGGATGGTCGGCGTTTTGATCGTGTTGTCCCCACGGCTATCGGTGGGAGCCGCTTTGAATGTGTCCGAGACTTTGGGCGCCGTCGTCGTCTTCATGGGCGCCGTTCTGGCCGCCTTGGCCCAGGTATTTGTCCGCAAGCTGGTTGCAACTGAGACCACCGCAGCAATCGTTTTTTGGTTCACTATCACCTCTACCATAATGTCGTTGTTTACCTTGCCATGGGGCTGGGTGGTGCCGGGCTGGTCGGTTGCACTGATGCTGATCATGGCGGGATTACTGGGTGGGATTGGTCAGATCCTTTTGACCTCAAGCTACCGTTATGCCGATGCATCGTTGGTCGCACCCTTTGACTACACCTCAATGATTCTGGCGTTGACCATCGGTTATTTCGTCTTTGACGAGGTGCCGACAGGCACAATGTTAATCGGTGCAGGCATCGTGATTGCCGCGGGTGTCTTGATTATCTGGCGTGAACGACAGCTTGGGCTACAGCGGGCGCAACAACGCAAGGCGACAGGGAACCTTGGGGCCTAAATCCCGCGCCGGGGCAGCTTTATCGCTGGCAGGAACTCTTTGATTCTGGCGATCTTGCGGGGCAATCCTGGTGCGGCAAAAGGTACATGCAGATCAAGTGCGGCATAGAGCGGCCAGAGGTGCTTGGCGTCATCGGGCGATATGCTGGACGCTAGCACGTACGGATCACCGCCTTTGGGATCAAGGAAACGCTTGGGTATGGAAAACGGAAGCGACGCGCGGGGGCGGGCCATGACTTTTTGCCCAATCCGGACCAAATGCCGGGGATCGACGTCCTGTTTCTCAACCGCGAGATTATGGGTCCGGTAGTACCCGATGTCCCAGTTGATCAAGAGCTGGGCAAAGATATCCGAAGGACCGGGTTTGACGGGCAAAGGCCGGGGCTGATCCAGAAACTGGCCCGGATTGGCCCGGTAAAAGGCATGCACGGCGACTGCAAAGTCACATTGGGTCTGATTGATCATCCAAAAGACCAACCCATCGTGTTCAACCCCTTTGGTCCGCCTGATTGTATCAAGCCAAAGGTCCTGTGGGGAGGATTTGAGAATGCGGCAGAGTGCCGCCTCGGGCGAGGATATGTTTGGGTGCGGTTTCATGGGACCAATCGTTGACTATGAGGCGATTCTACACAAAATACGGGCCATACTAGGGCCGCGTTGAGACGATGTCTTTCACGGATGAAAAAGCCTTTGTGACCGCGTCGTCGCGGACTGACCGTTGATGCGTAAGTGGATCGCATTTTCTATTGTTGGAGCGTCGAAGTTACTGACGGATGTAATGCCAAGCGGTTTGGTTCGAAGGACGGCAAGGGTCTGGTTTTTAGCCCTAAGTACTGAATGCTGCGACGTGGATGAACGACCGGAAACGGCGGAAATAAAACGTGCTCGCTACGAGAGATGAACGAATGATTGCGGAGCCACTAAAGTCCGCAAAGAGCCGGTACTTACCTCGACAAAAAGGTAAACGATGCTAGGAAACCAATATGAATATTTGGCGACCCCAACAACACATACAAGTGAAAGCGCTTGGGCTTGTTTGGCGCAACGGCCTACTACTCGCGAGCGAAATTTATCTCGACGATGGAACTGTAAAGGGAGTTCGGCCTCTAGGTGGCCGTCTGGAATTTGGCGAAACATGGCGCGATGCGCTTATAAGGGAATTTAGTGAAGAGCTTGACGTTGTTGTTGAGGTGACAGGTGAGCCTTTGATTTTAGAAAACATCTACACTCATCAAGGTGTCGTTGGTCACGAAATCACCTTTGTCTCTGAACTAATTTTTCCTGAGGACGCCTACGCCGGGTTAGACCCAATTGAATATGTCGAAGACAATGGACAAAGGTGCTTGGCACGTTGGTACGATGTGGAGCAATTGGATTGTGGCGATGTGGAACTCTACCCCAACGGCCTCAAGGCTCAGCTTCAAGCCAGAGAAAGGTCAAAATTTCCCTGAACGGCAGGTTTGACAAAGCTGACCACAAACTGCCCTCAACAAAAGCGCTTGCCTCCCTTACATCGCCGCTTTTCCGATCATTTCACAAAGGTTTGAGCCGTAAGGGTCGGTGATCTGACCCACAACACTCGGATTCCGCGGCATGCGTGCTATAATAACCCCAACACAGCACACCTGATAGGAGAGCCTTCATGACATTTGGTCCGATCACCCGCCGTTCCGTTCTCGCTGCTGGGGGCGCGACTTTTGTAACTGGTGCGTCCGGTCTTTTGGCCCCCGCCCAAGCCCAAGGCGTAGCCCCCACCCCATCCATGCGTGGCGGGTCCAACAACTATCGCCCCGGCGCACCGATCGTCGAACGTATCGGCGGCGGCGGCTTTTGGATGACGGGTACGGTCCGTCGTGCCGGTGATGGCGCACCATTGGCGGGCCAACGTATTCAGGTCTGGGCCCATACAACCGAAGGCCATGAGCGCGACCCGCACAGCCACGGCGCGACCTTGACCGATGCCAACGGCGCATACCGGTTGGAGATGCCGCAAATCGTCGGCTCCTTCGGGCAAGCCCATGCGCATCTGGCCTATGACAGCCCCGAGTTCGAAACAGTGTTCCTGCGCCCGCTGATGGATCATCCCAGCGACACGACCCTCAGCGCGGATTTTGTCCTGCAACCTGTCTGATTCTGTTGGTGCCAGTCTAGATGCCTCGCTCACGGGCCATTCTGATTTGGGCCGTCTTTGCGTTTCTGACGGTTGTGCCTTTGGCTATGGCGGCCTTCAGTCCGCTGCTGGAATGGCGCGACCCGATCTACATTATCGCAGGCTTCGCAGGGATCATCGGTTTAGCGATCATGCTTGCACAACCGCTTTTGGTCGCTGGATCCCTGCCCGGGCTTCCTGCGGCGCGCGGGCGTGTTCTGCACCGTTGGGGTGGTGCTTTGCTGGTGTTTTCCGTCGTTGTCCATGTGGGCGGCCTTTGGATTACCAGCCCGCCTGACGTCATTGATGTGCTGCTTGTCCGCTCCCCCACACCCTTTGCGATTTGGGGTTTGCTGGCCATGTGGGCTGTCTTTGCAGCCGCGCTCTGGGCGGCATTGCGCAAGCGTTTGCCGCTGCGGTGGTGGCGTGTGGGGCATACGGGTCTGGTGGCCTTGGCCATTGCAGGCACTGTCCCACATGCTTGGTTGATCTACGGCACGATGGAGACCGTGACAAAGGGGATCCTTTGCGTCGCCGTCATCTTGACCGCTTTGAAAGTCATCATCGCACGCAAAGCCTGGCGTATTAGGGCCCGCCCAACGGCGAAGTAGCTACCTATAGGTGGGCAGTAAGTCCCCACCTGCTGGTGTTGCCTCATAGACCCCACGACAGATAGCCCGACTCAAACAGACTGCGGCCGCTGCGGCAATTTCGCGAAATTGAGAACGTTCAACAGCCGCACCAGCGCCCGTTGAAACGCCAAAAACCAAGTCGCCGTCTAATGGAGTATGCGCTGGCACAATGGCACGTGCCATACCGTCATGTGCTGTCACGGCGAGGCGATGACATTCAACCTTGGTAAGCGGCGCGTCCGTGGCAACGATTGCGATTGTCGTGTTTGCGCCTTCGATCGCGTGCAACATCATGGCTTGTTCTTTGCGGCTGGGTTCCGGTGTAACGTACCCGGCGGATGGGTCAGGCCCTGCGCCGCCAAATTCGTTGTTTACTTCAAATGGCGCGGCCCAAAAATGACGATCACCCGGGGTCGTGACACTTCCAAGCGCGTTGACCACCACCAGTGCGCCGACGGTTGTCCCATCCCGCAATATCATCGACGCAGAACCAAGCCCGCCTTTCTGCATGGCTGCCATTGCACCAGTACCAGCACCGGCTGTCCCAATTTGAAAATCGCGTTTGGCATTTTCTAAGGCGCGTCGCCCCAACGCGTGGTAAGGGTTTTCGTCCCAATCCTTGTTTCCGCCATTGATCAGATCAAAGATGATCGCCCCAGGGACGATAGGGATGCGCATCGTACCAACCGGAAATCCGCGACCCTTCGCACGCAATCCAGACATGACACCCGAGCAGGCGTCGAGACCAAAGGCCGAGCCGCCCGACAAGACCAATGCATCAATCTGCTGCACTGTTTTGTCAGGTGCCAATAGGTCCGTTTCTTTCGTTCCCGGTGCACCACCCATGACATGTACGCTCGCCGTGAAAGGGTGGTCTCCAACCAGCACCGTACTGCCTGTTTTTATTTCGTCGTCCTGAGCGTTACCCACTCTAAGGCCCGCCACATCTGTGATCAGATTCTTTGGGCCTTGCTTATGTGAAGTGATCATTTCATCCTGTTTTACATATTATTTCAAAAGGTTAAATCAGCGGCGGCAATTGCGGAGCGGCGGCAATCAGCGATTTTGTATAGGCATGTTGCGGGTCGGAAAATACGGTTTCGGTGTCGCCTTGCTCCACGATTTTACCTGATTTCATGACCAAGACGCGGTCTGTCACACTGCGCACCACCGACAGATCATGGCTGATAAACAGATAGGCCAACCGTCGTTTGCCACAGATATCCACAATCAGATCAAGCACTTGTGCCCGGACCGATACATCCAGGGCGCTGACAGCCTCGTCAAAGATGATCAGTTCGGGTTCCACGATCAATGCACGTGCAATGGCGATGCGCTGCCGTTGCCCGCCCGAGAATTCGTGGATGTATTTTCCAGCGTCTGCAGCGGATAGACCAACATCTTGTAATGCCTTGAAAATTACCGTTTCACGGGCCTTGCCGGTGGGTGGATTTTTAAGCAAGTGGAAGGGTTCTGTGATCAGCCGTTCGACCCTGTGGCGCGGGTTGAAGCTGCTGTAGGGGTCTTGAAAGACAACTTGCATTTTACGGCGGACGGATTGGTTGGGTCTGTTGCCGGTGAAAACGGGGTCTCCATCCAGTCGGATTTCGCCGCCTTGCACGTCCTCTAGACCCAAAATAGCCCGTGTTAGAGTCGATTTTCCGCATCCGCTCTCGCCAACAAGGCCCACCCGTTCGCCGTGTTCGATGTGAAAATTGACGTTGTCCAAAGCCCGGAATGTAGGGCGTTGACCGAGAAGTTTTTGCCGAGGCATTGGGTAATCCCGGATGATATTTTTGGCGTACAGAAGCTGTACAGAACCTTTACGTACAGGCAGCTGTACTTGGTGGGTTGAGGCTGCGAATAGCGCTTTGGTGTAGGGGTGCTGCATATCTTTCAGCAAATGATCCGTTGCACCGCTTTCCACGACACGACCGTCTTGCATCACAACGATCTTATCCGCGATATCGGCGACCACAGCCAGATCGTGGGTGATCATCAGCAACCCCATGTCGAATTCGCGGACCAAGTCGCGCAGCAGATCCAGAATGCGGGCCTGGGTGGTCACATCCAGTGCAGTCGTCGGCTCATCCGCGATCAGCAGTTTGGGGCGCAGGGCGATAGCCATGGCGATCACGACCCGTTGGCGCTGTCCGCCGGAGAGTTCATGCGGATAGCGGCTGGGTGGGACCTTCAGCCCGACCCGTTCCAGCATTTGCGCGGCACGTTCATGCGCGGCGGTCTTGGTTGTGTTTTCGTGGATCGAAATAGTTTCGGCCACTTGCGCCCCGATGGTTTGCACGGGGTTCAACGCGGTCATGGGTTCTTGGAAAACCATGCCCATCGTGTTGCCGCGCATTTGGCACAGATCGGGTTCGGGCGTTTGTAAGATATCAACACCATCCAGCACGACACTGCCGCCGGGTTTCGCTCCGCGTGGCAGCAGCCCCATTACGGTCAAGGCGGTCATTGACTTGCCAGAGCCACTCTCGCCGGTGATCGCGACAATCTCACCTGGTTCCGTATCTACGTCGACATCATGCAAGATTTGCGTGTCACCGATGGATAGAGACAGGTCCTTGATGGCCAGCAGACTCATGTCCGCGCCACCCGAATGCGCGGGTCGAGCCAGTCGCGCAACCCGTCGCCCATCAGGTTGAGCCCCAGCACCATCAGAAGGATGGCAAAGCCAGGCACAAGGGCGGTGTGCGGTGCGATGCTAACCAGCGTTTGTGCGTCGGCCAGCATGCGGCCCCAACTGGCCGTTGGGGGCTGTGCGCCAAGGCCGATGTAGGACAATGCGGCTTCGGCGAGGATCCCAAGACTGAATTGAATGGTCCCTTGCACGATCATCAGGTTGGTGATGTTGGGCAGGATATGCTCAACCGATATGCGCGCCGCCGATTTTCCGCAAACCCGTGCCGCAAGGATGAAATCGCGTTCCCACAGGGGCAGCGCCGCTCCGCGTGTCAGCCGTGCGAAAACGGGGATGTTGAAGATGCCGATCGCGATGATTGCGTTGGTCGCAGAGGCGCCGAAGACGGCTGTGATCAGGATCGCGATGACCAATGACGGGAAGGCAAACACGAGGTCATTGCCACGCATAATGACTTCGTCCAACAGCGATCCATGCCGTGCTGCTGCGAGAAGTCCCAACGGGATGCCGAGCGCCATGCCGATGCCCACAGCCACAAAAGCCACAGCAATTGAGGTGCGGGCCCCCATCATGATCATCGACAGGATGTCGCGCCCAAAGTGATCGGTGCCAAGCAGATATGCGCTGTTTGGCGTTTGCAGTTTGTTTGCAATATCGAGAGATTCGATGTCGTAGGGGATCCAGACAAAGGACCACACCGCCAATGTGATGAAGACCGCCGTAAGGGTCGTGCCGATGATCAGATTGCGGTTCATGCTTTGGATCGCAGGCGCGGGTCGACAGCCGCATAGGCCAGATCGACCATAAAATTAACCATGATCACGGTGAAGACCAACAACATCACGACGCTTTCCACTACGATTAGGTCACGCGCGCTGATCGATTGGAAAATCAACCGTCCGAGACCCGGCAAAAAGAAGACCTGTTCGATGATGATCCCGCCTGCCAGCAGGAAGGAAAATTGCAACCCAATGATGGTCAGCACTGGGATCAATGCGTTGCGTACTGCGTGTTTCCAGAGGGCTTGGCGGGCCGAAAGGCCCTTCGCGCGCGCGGTGCGGATGAAGTCTTCGCCCAGCATATCCAGCAAGGATGAGCGCATGACCCGCGCAAGGATTGCCGCTTGTGGTAACGCCAAGGCGATGGCTGGGAGGGTCAGGGATTTCATAGCTTGAAGGGGATTGTCCCAGCCGGGAAAGCCGCCCGCGCTGAACCAGCGCAGGTTGATGGCGAAGATCAGGACGAGGATCATTGCAAACCAGAAATTGGGGATAGCGACGCCCAGTTGAGTGGCCCCCATGATAGTGATATCGCCAGCGCCGCTGCGTCTGCTGGCCGCATAGATGCCTGCTGGGAACGCGATAAGCGTCGATAGGATCAGCGCGTAGATAGCCAGCGGCAGCGATATCCAAATGCGGTCGCCGATCAGATCGGCAACGGGGGTTTTATAGGTCCAAGATTGGCCGAAATCGCCCTGCAGTAATCCGGTGATCCAATCAAAATACCGCTCAATTAGAGACTGATCTAACCCCATTTCGGCCCTAAGTGCAGCGATTGTATCGGGCCGCGCGTTCACCCCCAACATGAAGGCCGCCGGGTCGCCGGGGATCACCTCGATCACGGCGAAAATCACGATAGAGGCCACGAACAAGCTGATCACAAGCGATGTCAGGCGGCCTGCGGCGTAGCGGATCATCAGGCGTCGTCTAGGACTGGAGCGAAGTGAAGCTGCCCTTTGGGTGCGGCACCTTTGATCACCCGCCAATGGACATGCCGGTCTTCGGTGCCTGCGTGATGCAAGCTCCCGTCAGAGTGGAAGCCGATACGTTGGTAGATATTCGGGTTCCCGGTCAACACGCATCCGGCCGCATCCCTGTCGGCCAATACGGCGATGCCTGCTTCAATCAGCGCGCGCCCGATGCCTTGCCCCTGCCGGTCTTCACGGACCGAGATCGGGCCAAGCCCGTACCAATCGCCCACCGCCTCGCTGATGCGCGCCGGCGAGAAGGCCACATGGCCGACGAGCGCGCCGGCGTCCTCGGCGACCAGCGACAAGGTCAGATCACCCGCATCGCGCATGGCATTGATGATGGGCCCTTCGGTGCCGTCGCTGAATGCCTTCGGGGCAAAGGCCGCTTGGGTCAGATCATAGATAATGTCGATGTCGGCGGGCGTTTCGGGGCGGATCAGCAAGGTTTAGTTCGCCCAGCTGACGCCAGTCAGGTCTACAGCTGCTGTGGGTTGGTTGACCCAGAGCCCCTCGATTTCCGCCTTGGCTACTGTCGCTACGGCCAGCTCGAACAGGTAGCCGTTGACGTAATCTTCCGAAATGATGGTTTGCGCCTGCGCCAGCAGATCACTGCGTGTTGCAGGGTCTGTTGTTGCGTTGAGTGTCTCCATCAGCGTCTGGAATGCGGGGTTGTCATATTGGAAATAATAGTCCGGGTTGGCATAGATCCCAATATCCATGGGTTCGGTATGGCTGACGATGGACAGCCCAAAGTCTTTGTTGGTGAACACGTCCTCGATCCATTGCGCCCATTCGACGTTGCTGATTTCGGTTTCGATCCCGACTTCGCGTAGCTGGCTGGCGATAATCTCGCCCCCGCGTCGCGCGTAAGAGGGTGGCGGCAGTTTCAACGTTGTGGTGAAGCCATCCGCGAACCCGGCTTCGGCCAGCAATTCCTTTGCCCGTTCGGGGTCGTAGGGTGAATTGCCCAGCAGATCGACATAGTCGGGGTGATGCGGCGCGAAATGCGTGCCGATTGGCGTGCCTAGCCCGAACATGGCCCCGTCGATGATGGCTTGCCGGTCAATCGCATGGGCCACAGCCTGTCGGACGAGCACATCGTCGAAAGGCGGCATTTTGTTGTTGGTGGACAGGATCGTTTCGCCTTCGGTGTTGCCCACAAGGACCTGGAACCGGGGGTCGGCTTCGAATTGCGGCAAGTTTTCGGGGGCGGGGAAGCCGATGAATGCGTCCACATCCTCGGCCATCACAGCGGCAAAGGCGGCGGTGGGGTCCGCGATGAACCGGAAAGTAGCAGAGGCCAGCGCCGGGGCAGGGCCCCAATAGTCAGGGTTGCGCGTCAGTTCCAGCCGGTCGCCCTGCACCCAGTCGGTGAAGGTGAATGGGCCGGTGCCGATGGGGTTGCTGGCGATTGTGTCGATGCTTTCGGGTGCGACGATCACCGCGTCCCCCCATGCGAGGTTGAACAGGAAGTTGCCGTTGGGCTGCGTGAGTGTGATCTGGACGACGAGCGGCTCAACAACGGTGACGTCTGTGATCCCTTCGAACAAGGCTTTCTGGGCGTTCGTGCTATCTTCGGCCCGGGCCCGATCTAGGCTGAATTTGACGTCCTCGGCGTCCATCGTGGTGCCATCGTGGAAGGTGACACCGGCAGCAAGGTTGAATGTATAGACCAACCCATCGTCCGAGATATCCCAACTTTGCGCCAGTCCCCGGATGATCGCGCCATCGGCATCAAAGCGGGTGAGGCCTTCGAAGACATTGGCGTAAAGCACTGAATCGATGGCCTGCGCCGCCCCGCCAGTGGGATCAAGGTTCGGGGGTTCTAGCTGGATAGCGACGGTAATGCTGTCCTGGGCCAGTGCGGTTGTGGCGCAAAAGGCGAGGGCAGCCGTCAGGCCAGTGCGTGTGTAAGTCATCGTGATCGTCCCCAATAGCCGTTGGGTGCAGTCTTGACGGAAGCGGGGGGCAAATCAAGGGTTGGTGGTGGGCCTGGTGAAACTGGGTGCTCCCATGACCTATCAAAGGTCTGGTTTGAGCCCAAAGCCACCGATGCTGCATTGCGCACCAACGACCGCTCCATCAAGCAGCGGCCAAAAACGTGACAAAATCAAACCGAGTGTGCCAAGGGTTTGTGGTACAAGTATGAACCGAAATGCTTTAGAGGCTTTGTCGATCCGCTATGCGATCAGTTCGGACGAACGACGTTTGCCGCGTCATAAGCTATCAACCGCGCAGGTGACTTAATCTGCATATGCGCCTTAGTTTTATCTATCCTGAGTACCTCCACGAGAGTCTACAACGGCAACACAAAATAGGATGACAACATGGACGGTACACTTGGTCTAATCTGGCTGCTGACAAGTTTCACAGATATGGCGTTGAATGATTGCCCTAGCGATTGCCTTGATACCGAAAAGCAAGCACCACAGGTGTTTTATCAGCTTGGAAACCTGCAATCTGATGGATTTCAGAGTGAGAACGAGTTCTACTTTGGCTACGACAGCCATCGTCGACGCGGCCCCTTTCGCCCCACTTACGGCCTTTCGCTGACAACTGATGAGGCTGGATGGTTCGGGATCGGCTGGAAATGGAGTACCGAATACATCTACGACAGCCCATTTTTCATCGAAACCTCGATGATGCCGGGTTTCTATATGCAAGGTGACGGCGCTGATCTTGATGGAACTCTGCAATTTCGATCGGCACTTGGTATTGGCTATGCTTTTGACAACGGCAGTAAAGTGACGATCAGCTACGACAGCATGTCCAACGCGGATTTTCGCGATGCAAGCCCCAGCCGCGAAACGCTCTCTATCCGTTGGGCGACCAACTGGGAGGGATAGGGTCAGACGAGGCAAAATCGGCGATGCGGTTTGCGCCAAACCCCGGTCAAAACCTAAAAATACGCGCCCTTCTGTTGACGCGAGTGCCGGACCTTCGGTTTGGGAACGCGACCGACAGGAAAATCCCGCTCAGCGGACGTTGCGTCTTGGCCCAAGTCGAGATGTTATCCCACCTAGAAAGCGTGGTCTTTGGCTGCTATCCCGCCCGCAGCCAAAGGGAGGGATCCGAACATGAGCGCTACTGCTAAGAAACGTGCACCGCTGCCCGATGACATTCGCGCCGCCAAGGGTGGCGTTCCGCTGGTCAGTTTGACCGCCTACACCACCCCGATGGCGCAGATGATGGATGATCATTGCGATTTTGTGCTGGTGGGCGACAGTGTGGGCATGGTTTTGCATGGGTTGCCCTCGACCCTTGGTGTGACCATGGAGATGATGATCATGCATGGCCAAGCGGTCGCGCGCGGCCTGTCCAGTGCCATGATGGTGATCGATATGCCCTTTGGGTCCTATGAGGAAAGCCCAAGCCAAGCATTTCGCAATGCCGCCCGCCTGATGGCTGAAACGGGTGCCGGTGCTGTGAAGTTGGAGGGCGGTGTGTCCATGGCTGAGACCATCGCCTTTTTGGTTACGCGTGGTATTCCGGTGATGGCCCACATTGGGTTGACACCGCAATCGGTGAACACGCTGGGCGGCTACAAGGTGCAGGGGCGCGGTGCGGCCCGTGATGCGGCCTTGGCCGATGCGGATGCTGTGGCTGCTGCGGGCGCTTTTGCGGTGGTGCTGGAAAAGGTGCCTGCCAGTTTGGCCGATGAGATCACTGCGCGCATTCCGATCCCGACCATTGGCATCGGTGCCAGTGCGGGCTGTGATGGTCAGATATTGGTGGTTGATGATATGTTGGGTCTGTTTACCGCCTTTAAGGCGAAGTTTGTGAAGCGCTATGCGCATCTGGGCGATGATGGTGCGGCTGCCATTGCGGCCTATGCCGCCGAGGTGCGTTCCCGAAGTTTCCCTGCCGGTGAGCACATCTTCGCGGATGAGGCGCCCAAGTGATCGCGCCGATTGAGCGTGCTCTGGCAGGGCTCCGTGCGCAGACGGCTGTTTGGCGCAAGGCGGGTGAGACGATTGGCGTGGTTCCGACGATGGGTGCGTTGCATCAGGGGCATCTGTCGCTGGCGCGTGCGGCGCGGGAGCGTTGTGACCGGGTCATCGTCACGATCTTTGTGAACCCCAAGCAGTTCAATGACCCGGATGACCTGAAGAACTATCCGCGCACTGAAAATGAGGACGCGCAGAAGCTGGAAAGCATCGGGGTCGATCTGATTTATGTGCCGGACCCGGATCAGATTTATCCGGATGGCTTTGCGACCAATGTCTCTGTCGCGGGTCTGACCGATATGCTGTGTGGTGCCGCCCGGCCCGGTCATTTTGACGGGGTGGCGACAGTGGTGTCCAAGCTGTTCCTGCAGACCGCTGCCGATTTCGCCTTCTTTGGTGAGAAGGATTATCAGCAGTTACAGATCGTGCGCCGGATGGCCGCTGATCTGGATATTCCGGTTGAGGTTGTGGGCTGCCCGACGATCCGTGAGGAGGATGGATTGGCGATGTCTTCGCGCAATCTGCTTTTGTCGGATCGGTCGCGGGTCTATGCCCCGGTGTTGGCCGAGGTGATGCAGGATCTGCGCGTGCGGCTGTCAGAGGGGGCTACGATGTCGGCGTTGTTGCCCGATGCGCAGGCCCGGTTAACCGCGGCCGGGTTCACAGAGGTGGACTATCTGGAGTTGCGCGATGGGGGGGATCTGTCCCTACTGGATCAGGCCAAGCCGGGCGCGCGATTGTTTGCGGCGGCTTGGCTGGCAGGCGTCCGGTTGATTGATAATATCGCTGTGGATGAGACGCGCTGATCAGGCCCGGAACAAGGCGAAGCCGCCGCACGATTGGCAACCCGTTGGATTTCGGTTGAGAACATGTCTAGGCTGAGATAGCGCGCGTTCGTATCGCCTATCCTGCAATGCCGGAGCTTCCTTTCGTGATGATCGACGTGACAGCCCATCTGGTCTACACCGCAACGCAGGCTTGCGATGCTTTGCTGCAGATTGAGGCAACGTCAGATGACGGCCAGCGCTGCGTTCAAAACCGCCTGTCACTCCGTTCGGGTACCCAATTGCGTGAGATTGACGGGGAGGACTGCATTGGTCTGCGTCGGTGGATTTCGGTTAACACCCGGCTGGAGTGTCAGTATCAGACCCAAGTTGAGGTGCTTCGGCCCGCTGTTGACCTGTGCCAGCTGCCTGAAACGCCGCGCCATCAGCTTCCTGCGCCGGTGCTTCAGTATCTGATGCCGTCGCGCAACTGCCAATCCGATCTGTTTCTGGATTTCGCGTCTATTCAGTTTGAAGGGTTGGCGGGTGGTCCTTTGGTGCAGTCCATGCGCGATTGGATCGCCGCCAATTTTGTCTATGACATCTTTGCCAGCCATATCGGCACGACTGCGACCGACAGTTTTGCCACGCAGCGTGGCGTCTGCCGCGACTACGCACATGTCTTAATTGCGCTTGTACGTGCCGCTGGCCTGCCTGCCCGTTTTGTCAGCGCCTATGCGCCCGATGTAAAACCGCAGGATTTTCATGCCGTGGTCGAGGTGTTTTTGGATGGCGCATGGCATCTTGTTGACCCGACAGGCATGGCGCAACCCGATGAAATCGTCCGAATTTGTGTGGGCCGGGACGCTACAGATGCGTCATTTCTGACATCTTACGGATTTTTGACCTTGGAGGCCCAAAGCGTGCAGGTCCGTCGCATTTCGGCCTAGGGTCAGGACCCATTAATCTTACACCGTCAGTTTGTCAGATTTTTGTCTCTGACAAGAAGCATCTGCGCAAGAATAGTGGTTCTATTTCAAGCAGATGTGCCGCTGCTCAGAGGGAAAATCCGCCAAACCCGGAGGGCGAAGATTTCACTTCATCTCAGAGGCTCGCGCCGCTTGGCCGTAGAGCACTATGGCCGCACGACGCAAACCACTGATATTTCGTGAAATCGCCGCTGACGGTGCAAGATTATTGGGCCCTGACCCTAAGCGCCGCCCGATTGGAAATCACTGCGTCAGCGATCGAAATTCGACGTCACAATATTGTAACGTAAACCTTTCCGAACTAGAGAGTTCGGCGTAGTCTGATGATACCTCCCTTCTTCGTGGATTAGAAATGACCTATTGCGTTGGCCTTCGCCTGAACCGTGGCCTTGTTTTCATGTCTGACACTCGCACCAACGCGGGCGTCGACAACTTTTCGACCACGAAAAAGATGTTTTCATGGGACGTGCCAGGTGATCGTGCGATCACGATCATGACTGCGGGCAATCTTGCCACGACCCAGGCCGTGATCAGTATTCTTGAAGAACGCTCAAAGGTGTTGTCTGAGCGTAAACCCACCATCCTTGAACTGCCTACGATGTTTGAGGTGGCCCGCTTTGTGGGTGCGACCTTGAAGGAAGTGATCCAAGGCGATGCGGTCAGCGGTCAATCTGCGACTTCTGCTTTCAAGGCCTCGGTGATTGTTGGCGGTCAGATCAATGGCGGCGTGCCGACGCTATTTTTGGTCTACCCCGAGGGGAACTTCATCGAAGTGACCGAGGATGCCCCGTTTTTTCAGATTGGTGAGACCAAATACGGCAAACCGATCATCGTCCGCGCTTATGACCCGGATATGCGCTTTGAGGATGCGATCAAGCTGTTGATGGTGTCATTTGATTCAACCATCAAGGCCAATCTATCTGTCGGCTTGCCCATCGATATCCAGCTTTATGATGTCGACAGTTTTTCACTGGATACACAGCCCCGGGTAACGGCGGATGATCCCTATTTTCAGGCGATTAGCACAAGCTGGGGCGATTCACTGCGCACCGCGTTGATGCATTTGCCCAGTTACGAGCGGAAATAGACCAAAGGCGTTTTGGTTTTTGCTTTTTTTACACCGCCTTTGATCTGATCACGGGACGCGTGGGTTTCACCCACCCTACGTTTGCTATTTCGAATGCCCGATGAAGAGACCGCTAGGCCTCGTCAAATTGGTGCATCTTCAATCCGGTGAGGTTTAGTTCCTTCAGGCGGTCACCGAACGTATTTGAAAATAACCGGTTACTTTGAGGTTGAAATTTGTCCACCCACGCATGATGGAATCCAATTGCCTCGGTCGAAAAAACGAGCCGATCATTCTCTCGCTCACCCAGCGGACTGGGCTTCCACACCCCGAATGGGTCAACGGGCGGGAAACAGTGCGTCTGGCTTAGCGTCGAGATCCGATTGCATGCGATGAACCAATAACGCAGCGCGACCACCTCATCGTTGATGAGTATCTCAATCGGCCAAAACTGATGAACGCTTGGTTCCAACTCTTCCAAGAGGTCCTTGAAACGTTCACAAACCAGCAACCCAGTTCCCAAAAAGCTCATGATGTCTAGCAAAGGCAATTTCGCTAGCGAATGGGGTTCACGCTTCATCTTTGTCGGCATGTTGTCGGGCAACATGGGGCGACCGACATTGTGACTAGTCTCGCGAATTATGCATCCATCATCCTGTATGGGATCAGCGACACGTAGTTTGCGGTAATCACCGTCCAGAATAGTAAACAGAGAATCTTCAAATTCGCCCTCGTACTTCTTTTTGTATTCTTCGCTTTGCACACCGCCAGCGATGAAATAGGCCATGTAAATCTCCTAATTCTCTGATTTTTCTGCAGCAGGTGGCATGCCGCTCTTGAGCGCACCCATCTTCTCTAACGTCTACGCTTCCAGCAACCCCATCACAATCGGATGCAGCCCTATTAAGCTTGTTTGAAGCGCGGGAGTAAATTTGTCGTCACGCAGCCGATACGACCACCACCAAATCACGTGAGCTACCCTGCAATTGTCACATCCACCGCCTGCGTGTTCTTTTGCCCGCCCGCTGATCTGAGGTGCCCCCGCACAGGCGACACATCTGAATAGTCCCGCCCATAGCCAGCGACGATATGATCTGTGCCCACAAGCGTGGCATTGGTTGGGTCATATTCGATCCACCCTTGGTCCGGCCCGCACCATGCCCGCACCCATGCATGCATCGCATCCGCCCCTTCCAGTTTCACCCCGCCCGGTGGTGGCAGTGTCCGTAGGTACCCGCTGACATAGCCTGCCGGAATGCCCAAGGCCTGCAGCCCGATGATCATGATGTGGCTGAAATCCTGGCAGACCCCCCGCCGCAGCCGAAATGCCTCAGCCGCATCGGTATCGACGGTGGTTGCCGTGGCATCGAAGGTCATGGCGTCATGTATCGCCTTGCCGATCCGGATCACATTGCCCGCTGTCGTACTGGTTGGATCGAACAGATCTTGTGCAAAGTCGCAAATCGCCCGATCCGGCGGCAAGCGCCCAGTTGGTCCCAGAAAATGCAGCGGTGAGCTGGGTCCAAGGTCGCGCAAATTCTGATGGATTGTACGCAGCTGGGTGACGCCAGGCGACATGTCTCGCCACGGCGCGCGTGGGTGCATCTGCACATGGCATGACAACCGGATCGCCATATCCCGATGCTGATCCCGATGTGCACAGGAGGAGGTCTTATTGCCAAAAAAATCGATCCCCTCGGAGCGGGCATCAGGCTCGGGCGATATCTCAAGCCGATGCGCCATCAGGTCTTGCCGATTTGGCAGCGTGCTGGGCAGAACGCGGATCAAATGCCGGCTGTTCGCTGCAGGCTGTTCGTAGAAATGCGCGATGGTCAGGCGGATGGCGTAGATCATCGGTCAGGCCAGATGGTAGGCGTTTAACGTGTCAGATGTGGCCCAGATGTCCTGCTTGATTTGCATCAGCACCTTGGGTGTCATGGCGGCGGGTTCCTCGTTGGCCAGTTGTGTTTCCAGCAATAGAACCTGCTTTGCAACTTGGCTCATGTTGTGGTCATCATGCCGTGTTGGCAGGTTAGCGATGTGGCCCTTGCTGCGCGTCACGTGATAGCGCACTGAGCGCGGGTTTTGCCCATCGAGCGCCAACAGATCCACCACTGAGTTGCTATTGGCTGCAATCTGGAACCGCGTGCGATGTGAAACGACGCTATCCCCGATTTCCAGCGCCAGATCCAGCGCCCCGCTGGCCGGATCTGCCGCCAGACAGGCCGCCAGCAAGTCACACATGTTCGATGCCCGCTCAAGCGAGATCCCGATGCTGAGGAACCGCCAGCCGTCAGAGCGGTACATGTTTTCATGCACAAGACCGGCAAACCCGGTGATCTGCCGCAACAAGCGGCTGACTTGCAGCGGGATATCTTCGGGTGGGACAAACATGTGATCCAGCGCCTTTGCGTCTGTCACCAATCCCCTGAGTGCCATCATGCCATCGGGCGAGAACCGATCGCTGATCCGCGAGGCCGATTGCAGTGCCAACCCAAGGGGATCTCCAAAACGTGCGGCGATGGCGGCAGCGTCAGCTGCGACCCCTTGCATCAGGTGATCGCGCATGAAGGTCGGCATCATATCGCTATGATCCGCCCCGTCAGAGATGCGCGCAAAATAGGCCCTGAATATCCGCATCTGCTGTTCCGCGCGTTCCACATAGCGCCCCAACCAGAACAGATTATCCGCCGCCCGGCTGGGTAAGAGCGCATGGCTGGGGCTTTGCGTTTCTGCGTTTTTGGGTACAGAAAGCAAGCTGGGGGTGTCGACCCGTTTGGTGCTGGTCACCCAGACATCGGCCACCTTGCCGCCCCGTTGCATGGCCAGCGCTTTGGCGTCGTCACCGGCGCTGATCCGGGCGTATCCACCCGGCATCACCGCCCAGCCGTTTTCCGTCCGCCCCATCGATATTCGGATACACATCGGGCGCGGTACCAGCCGTGCCCCATCCCACATCGGTGTGGTCGACAGGGTGACGGCCTCTTGCCCCACAAGCGTATGCCCTTGGGTGCGCAACAAGTTGGCCAGTTGCCCGGCATCGGGTCCGTCAGTGGCATTGTCAAAGGCCGTCGTGCGCGGGTCTGCCATCAGCGGCACGGTTGAGAAGGCATCGCCCACCATCATCCCGGCACTGTGGCTGATCACATGTTCGCGTTGGCTGTCTTGCCCACACCACCAGGTCGCAATATTGGGCAGTTTTAGCCCGTGTCCCAGGCGCGCACGCGCGATTTTGGGTAAGAATGCCATGAGCGCACGGGTTTCGAGCACCCCCGCACCAACCATGTTTACCGTCCTGAGCGTCCCATCGCGGATCGCCTGTACCAACCCGGCCGCCCCGAGCATGGAATTGCTTTCCAGTTCCAGCGGGTCGAACATGGCACTTGGCAAACGGTTCCACAGCAGGCTGATCGGGTTTAGCCCCCCCACTGTGCGCACCATGGCTTTTCCGTCTTGCACAATCAGGTCTTCGCCCTCGACCAAGAGTAGCCCCAGATACCGCGCAATATAAGCGTGTTCGGCGTAGTTTTGGTTCATCGGGCCGGGGGAGAGCAAAGCCACTTCACCTGCGCTGCGCCCTTTGATGTCCATCAGCCTTTGCTGAAACGCTTGAAAATAACCGGCCAAACGGTAGATATTCGCCCCCGCAAAGAAATTCGGGAAAACCCGGCCCATGGCAATACGGTTTTCAATGGCGAAGCCTGCGGTCGAGGGGGCCTCAATCAGATCGCTGATCACCCACCATTTCCCATCCGGCCCACGCCCGATTTCGAAGGACAGCGTATTCAGCAGGTCCGCCCCTTGCCGCGCCATCCCCACCAAAGGCCGCAGCCACGCCGGGTTTTGGCTGAGCAATTGGGCGGGCAGTTGCCCCGTCTCAATCAGCGTGTTGTCGCCATAAAAGTCCGCCAAGATGTATTCCAGCAGGTCCGCCCGTTCGATCAGCCCCTCGGAAATCTGTTCCCATTCGTCTTCGCCAATGATCACCGGGATATGGCTGAGCGGCCATTCCCGTTCGGTTGATAAGGTTTCGTCGTATTGCCGGTAAAGCACCCCTGCATCCCGCAGGTATTGGTCCCCACGCGAAAACCGGTCGGACAAGTCCTCTGGTGACAGGTTGCTCAGGTGTTCAAAAAACGATCCCCAGACAGATTTGACCGTCCCGTCCGGGGCCAGCATTTCGTCGTTCTGCGGGGGCTGGTTGCCGCCTTGTCCATGGTAGGCCCCCAGCAACGCCTGATGTGCCCCGCTTGACCAAGACGGTTGTGGCGTTTGCATGATTTACAAACCTGCTCTGCGCCGCAAATCCAACGTCATGGGGAACTCCGGATGTGTCCGTTCTGGCGTTGGTGGCTGGGTTCCTACGCTGTGCCCCATTTTCTCAAACCGGCTGAGCCGCCGTGCTTCGGCCTCGTTTCCATTCACGGGGAAGGTGTCAAAGTTTCGCCCGCCGGGGTGGGCCACATGATAGCGGCACCCGCCGAGCGATTTGCCTGTCCATGTATCAAAGATGTCAAACGTCAAAGGCGCATCCACTTCCAGTACCGGATGCAGGGACATTGCAGGTTTCCAGGCCTTATAGCGCACCCCACCGACCCGTGTGCCGTTGGTTGCTGTCGCCGTCAGCGGCACTTGCCGCCGGTTTGCTGTGACGATGTAGCGATCTGGATTGGCCCCCGTCAGCGTGACCTGAAGCCGTTCAGATGAGCTGTCGGTATAGCGGACCGTGCCGCCGATTGCGCCGGTTTCGCCCATGACATGCCACGGCTCAAGCGCTTGGCGCAGTTCTAGCGTGATGCCTTCGTAAGTGACTTCGCCGCAGAAAGGGAACCGGAACTCGGACTGGGCTTTGAACCAATCTGGATCAAAGGCCATATCGTGCACCCGTAGGTCTGCCAGCACATCAAGGAAGTCTTCCCAGATGAATGCGGGCAACATAAACCGGTCGTGCAGCGTTGTCCCCCAACGGGACAGGTTGCCGCTGATCGGGCTTTCCCAGCAGCGCGCAATGATCGCACGCAAAAGCAATTGCTGTGCAAGGCTCATCCTTGGGTTCGGCGGCATTTCAAACCCGCGAAATTCGACCAGCCCCAGCCGTCCGGTCGGCCCATCGGGCGAGAAGAGCTTATCGATGCAAATCTCGGTACGATGCGTATTGCCGGTGACGTCGATCAGCGCGTTGCGCAGCAGCCGGTCAACGAGCCACGGCGGAGGTGCGGTGTCGTCGGTAGGCGGCCAGATTTGATCGAGTGCGATTTCAAGCTCATAAAGTCCGTCATGGCGTGCTTCATCGATCCGTGGCGCCTGAGACGTGGGCCCCACAAAGGTCCCCGCGAACAGGTAAGACAGGCTGGGGTGACGTTGCCAAAACAGGATCAGGCTTTTCAGCAGGTCAGGTCGGCGCAAGAAGGGGCTATCGGCTGGCGTGGCCCCGCCCACAACCACGTGGTTGCCCCCACCTGTGCCGGTGTGGCGCCCATCGGTCATGAACTTATCGGTCCCAAGGCGGCATTGCCGGGCCTCTTCATAGACAGTCTCGGTCGTGTGCACGCAGGCGTCCCAGTTGGCCGCTGGGTGGATATTCACCTCAATCACGCCCGGATCAGGGGCGATCCGCATTACCTCGACCCTTGGGTCGTGCGGCGGCGCGTAGCCTTCGATGAGCACCTTATGGCCAATGGACTTGGCCGCAGCTTCGACGGCCGCGATCAGTTCCAGATAATCCTCGAGCGTCTCAACCGGAGGCATGAAGACGCAAAGCCGCCCGTCACGCGGTTCAACCGAAATGGCGGTACGGACCCGCCCGCTGAGATCGCCCAGGGTTTGTTCAACCTGTTCTTGCGCCGCGCTGCCTTGCGTGCGCTGGGCGACATGCTGATCCGGCGCTGGTGGTTCCGGCAGAGGTTCGCGTGGTTCGGTTGGGTCTTGCGGGTTGATGAACGGGTAATCGCTTTCGGGGATATACGGCAAGGTTCCCAATGGTAGCCGATACCCAACAGGGCTGTCGCCTGCGACGAGGAACACTTTGCCCCGGCGTAATTCCCAGACTTCAGACATCCACCGGCTTGATGCGCGCGCCTGCCAGCGCTGTACTGGCAAAACATAGCCAGCCGGTGTCGTGAGCCCGCGTTCGAACACGCGCGCGATCCGCGCCCGTTCTTCGGCATCCGCGAGTTTTGAGTTTTCCGGGGTCACATTGGCGGGCAAGTTCCCTTCTTTGATGATCCACTCGGCGGGGTCCTCAAACGCGGGCAAAACGTTTTCGCGGGGCACTTCAAGGTTGGTCGCAATGGCCCCCAGCAACGCCTGTGCATCGTCAGGCCCGACGTCTTCTTGTGTGTCTTCTTTGGCCAAAAGATCGGGATCATGCCAAATCGGGTGGCCGTCTTTGCGCCAATAAAGCGAGAAGGTCCAGCGCGGCAACGTTTCACCGGGATACCATTTGCCCTGACCGTAGTGCAGCAGCCCGCCGGTTGAGAATTTGCCCTGCAAGCGCCGCATCAGCTGATCTGCGAGCCCGCGTTTGGTTGGCCCAACCGCATCAGAATTCCATTCCGCACTTTCAAAATCATCGATTGAGACGAATGTCGGCTCACCGCCCATGGTTAGGCGGACGTCGCCGTCTGCCAGACGTTTGTCCACGGATTTTCCAAGGGCGTTCAGAGCATCCCAGGCATCATCGGAGAAGGGTTTAGTGATGCGCGGATGCTCGGCAGTCCGCGTCACCTGCATATCAAACGAGAAATCCACATCAGCTGCACTGGCCACCCCGGAAATCGGCGCTGCGTGCCGGTAATGTGGTGTTGCGGCCAGAGGGATATGGCTTTCGCCTGCCAGCAGCCCCGACGTCGGGTCAAGCCCGACCCAGCCTGCGCCGGGCAGATACACTTCGACCCAAGCGTGCAGGTCGGTGAAGTCTTTATCCGTGCCCGCAGGCCCGTCCAAGGCCACCAGATCGGGTTTTAGTTGGATCAAGTAGCCAGAGACAAACCGCGCGGCGAGGCCAAGGTTGCGCAAGACTTGCACCAGCAGCCAACTGGTGTCGCGGCACGATCCCGCGACGCGCCCCAATGTCTCTTCCGCCGTTTGCACCCCGGGTTCCATCCGGATTTCATAGTTGATCTCATTGGCCAACCGGCTGTTCAGCATCACCAGAAAATCGATCGTAACCGCTGGTTCCCGCGAGATCGACGCCATGAATTTTTGCAAAAGCGGGCCCACGGGGTCGGTGTTCAAATAGATACTCAGGTCCGGGGCGATGTCGTCGTCATAGGTGAACGGGTAGGATTTTACCCCATCTTCAACAAAGAAATCGAAGGGATTGTAGACGGACATATCCGCCACTAGATCGACCTCAATCTTGAATTCGCGCACGGGTTCGGGAAAAACAAACCGAGCAAGCCAGTTGCCGTAGGGGTCTTGCTGATGGTTCACAAAATGCCCCGCAGGCGAGACCTTAAGACTGTGCGATATCACACGCGTGCGCGAATGTGGCGCGGGCCGCAGGCGGATCGACTGAGGACCAAGAGTGACAGGTCTGTCGTATTTGTAATGTGTTAGATGGTAGATGCTTGCGGTGATTGACATTGAATTGGCTCCTTGATCCCATCATGGACCGCGTGCCGCAACGCAGCAACCGCCAATTCAAATACCCCTCTAGCCAGTTATACCCTCGGTCGGCGGTAATGGCACGCGCGCTGTGACATCCTCGGGTCTTCGTTTTTCATAAAACGCGTTTCCGCCCGTCGTCAGCACATAGTGGATGTTGTTGAAATTGGCCTCATACCAGGCTGCATGGAAGAATTGCGCATTGGCGATATCGGGATGCCGTTCCCCGTTGTAGACCGCCAATGCCGCCGCCTGTGCAAGCGGGGTTCCGCTGCTATTCATGTCCCGTGTCATCACACCGGGCGCGAACTGGTTTTCCTGACTGACAACCCCGCATATCGTGTTCGGAAAAGCGTCCGATTCAACACGGTTCATGACCACGCTGCCCACAGCGATCATCCCGTCACGGCTTGACCGGATCGATTCAAAATACATCGCCCGCGCCATACAGTCGAGATCGGTTGCGGGGGGTGATGATGTGGATGATGAACCGCATCCCGACAGAAACGCCAAGCCTGCAAGAACAAGGGTGATCCGGTTTCTATTTTCAGAGTGTAACAAACTAGGGGCTTTCTCTCATTATTGGCAGCGGTTTCTTATTCCCATTGACGCCGCGTTCATTCGAACTTGTCATAACATCTGTTGAAACTGTCAGATTTGGGCCGTTGCAACGACTCATTTTTTGGTATACCGCCGCATACAAATAGAGGGGGACGATGGTTTGCACCCTATTTACCGCTTCCGAGCACCCAACATGACATGTCAGGATGGCCAATGAACTTGTATAACGACTACCTTGCAGAGATCGAAGCCCGCAAAAATGATGGTTTGAGCCCAAAACCAATCGATGACGCTGCTTTGACCAAAGAGATCATCGCGCAGATAAGAGAAACAGGCCACGCGCACCGCAAGGACTCGTTGCATTACTTCATCTATAACACACTGCCTGGCACGACCAGTGCCGCAGGCGCAAAAGCGCAATTTCTGAAAGAAATCATTCTGGGTCAGGCCGAAGTACCCGAGATCACGCCGGCCTTTGCGTTTGAGTTGCTTTCGCACATGAAAGGCGGCCCATCAGTTGAGGCCCTGATCGATCTCGCGCTTGGTGAAAACCCCGAGATCGCACAGCAAGCCGCGGATGTCCTGAAGACGCAGGTGTTCCTTTATGAAGCGGATACAAACCGCCTGAAAGACGCCCACGAGTCTGGGAACGCCGTGGCCACGGACATTATCAAGAGTTATCTGCAGGCGGAGTTCTTTACCAAGCTGCCCGACATCGAAGAAGAAGTGAAAGTTGTCACATTTGTTGCAGCGGAAGGCGATATTTCAACCGACCTTCTGTCACCGGGCAACCAAGCGCATTCGCGCGCTGACCGTGAGCTTCACGGCAAATGTCTGATCGATGAAAAGGCACAGCAGCATATCGAAGAGCTAAAGCTGCAGCACCCGGACAAGCGGGTCATGCTGATAGCGGAAAAGGGCACCATGGGCGTCGGCTCATCCCGGATGTCTGGCGTGAACAACGTCGCGCTTTGGACAGGGAAACAGGCCTCTCCCTATGTTCCTTTCGTCAATTTCGCACCAGTGGTCGCGGGTACAAATGGAATTTCACCAATCTTTCTGACAACGGTTGGCGTCACCGGCGGAATCGGTGTGGACCTGAAGAACTGGGTCAAGAAAGTCGACGAAGACGGAAACCCGATCCTGAACAATAATGGCGACGCGATCCTGGAAGAAAAGTATTCGGTCGACACAGGCACCGTGCTGACCATCAACACCAAGGACAAGGCTCTCTTTAGCGAAGACGGCGAAAAACTGGTCGATATGGCCGCGTCCTTTACCCCGCAAAAGATGGAATTCATGAAGGCGGGCAGTTCATATGCAATCGTCTTTGGTAAAAAGCTGCAGACATTTGCCGCAGAAACACTTGGCGTTGAGGCGCCGTTGGTTTTCGCACCATCCAAAGAGATCAGCCATGAAGGTCAGGGCCTGACCGCCGTTGAGAAGATCTTTAATGTTAATGCGCGCGGGACAACGCCGGGCAAAGTGCTGCACGCGGGCTCTGATGTGCGTGTCGGCGTGAACATTGTTGGTTCGCAAGACACCACCGGCCTGATGACCATGCAAGAGCTTGAGGCCATGGCGGCAATGACCGTCTCTCCTTCGGTTGACGGTGCTTATCAATCCGGCTGCCACACAGCATCGGTTTGGGACATCAAGGCGCAGGAAAACACGCCGCGATTGATGAAATTCATGAACAACTTTGGTCTGGTTACTGGGCGTGACCCAAAGGGCGCGTACCATGCGATGACCGACGTGATCCACAAAGTATTGAACGACATCACCGTCAGCGATTGGGATGTGACGATTGGTGGCGACAGCCACACGCGTATGTCAAAGGGTGTGGCTTTTGGTGCTGACTCTGGCACCGTTGCATTGGCACTTGCCACCGGCGAAGCGTCAATGCCGATCCCCGAGTCTGTGAAGGTGACCTTCAAAGGCAAAATGGCCGGTCATATGGATTTCCGCGATGTTGTGCACGCCACGCAAGCACAGATGCTGGAACAACATGGCGACAACGTCTTTCAGGGTCGCGTGATCGAGGTGCATATCGGGACATTGCTGGCGGATCAGGCCTTTACCTTCACCGATTGGACGGCAGAAATGAAGGCGAAGGCCTCTGTTTGCATCTCTGATGATGACACGTTGGTCGGGTCACTGGAATTGGCCAAATCACGTATTCAGATCATGATCGACAAAGGGATGGAGCATGAAAATGGCATGCTGGCAGGTCTGATTGCAAAGGCGGACAAACGCATTGCGGAAATCCGGTCAGGTGAAAAACCAGCGCTACAGCCCGACGACAACGCCAAATATTTCGCTGAGGTCGTCGTCGACCTTGATGAGATCGTTGAGCCAATGATTGCAGACCCCGACGTGAACAACGTTGATGTGTCTAAGCGCTACACACACGACACGATCCGCCCAATTTCCTTCTACAAGGCTGAAAAAGAGGTCGATCTTGGGTTTGTAGGTTCTTGTATGGTTCATAAGGGCGACATCAAAATCGTCGCACAAATGCTGCGCAATCTGGAAGCAGAGCATGGCGAGGTCGTCTTTCAGGCCCCGCTTGTTGTGGCGGCCCCAACTTACAACATCATTGATGAGCTCAAGGACGAAGGTGACTGGGCGATACTGCAGAAGTACTGCGGTTTTGAGTTCGACGATGCCGCACCAAAGGTCACGGCACGGACCGACTATGAAAACATCCTCTATCTTGAGCGCCCTGGCTGTAACCTTTGCATGGGCAATCAGGAAAAGGCCGCGAAGGGTGATACCGTACTTGCGACGTCCACCCGTCTTTTCCAAGGTCGTGTTGTGGCCGACTCTGCCGAGAAAAAGGGTGAGTCTCTGCTTGCTTCAACACCTGTTGTCGTCTTGTCAGCGATCCTTGGTCGAACCCCGACATTGCAAGAGTATATAGCCGCTGTCGATGGCATTGATTTGACAAAGTTTGCCCCGCCCAAGAAGGCACCAATCGATACGTTGTCGGCCCACTTCTAGAGCCGGATGACAAGACATTCTCGGTCAACGTTTGGGGGTGCATTGCTTTGCAAACCCTAACGTTGACTGAAGCCGCTTCACCCCGGCACCAGCTGGACTCTGAAAGCGACGGATATGCTTTGCCTGGTTGGTGTGGGCTCAAACGGTGCAGCCCGTCGGATAGCGTTTAACGCAATCGCATCGGCTGAGGCGTCGCCAGAGCTTTGGACTATTGTTGCACCCGCCAAGGTTCCATTCGCTGAAATCTGCATACCCACGACGACATTACCTTGCGTGCCGCGCGACCGCATCCGCTCGGCCACGCGGATGACGCGCGATGCGACACTTGATTTATAACTGTCAATCGCGCCTTGCCCCACCTGCGCGGCCGTTGTTTGTTGCGCCGCTGATGATTGCGTCACCGATCCGCCTTGCGCGCCGGTTTGCTGGCCTGCGACCGCGTTAACTTCTGCATTGCCACGGCGTGCCTGTGCGGTTTCCGGCGTATCCGTTGCGGGCTGCACCGACTGTGTCGGCGAAGGGCGGGATACAGGTCTTATGCTTGATGTCACTGTGACAGGCTCACGGGCCTCGGAGGGGCTGATGACATCAGTTGACGTGTTGGGCTGAACAACCGCGAGAGCCGACGTTGATGCATTTGTTGGAGTGGTAGAATGTTGCACCGCTTCCTGCGTGGGTGGGGTTATCGAAGGCGCCGCCGATGCGGTCGTACTCGTGTCTGCTGAAACAGGCTGTGTGGTCGTCTCAACCTCAGAGGCCGCCTTATCTGTAGGTTGCTCAGGTTCTGTTTGCGCCACGGCCGATGTGGGGGTGATTTCGCCATCAGGTGCGGCGCTTTGCATCGTCCCAGCCACAAGATCCGCGAAACTGTTGCCCAGCGCAACCTTACCTGCGACATCACCCCCTACGAGGATTTTTTCTTTGTTCGGCCATGCGCCTGCAATTGCGAAATGTACACAGAGTGACAAAATCCCAGCGGCAACGAGGATGATATGGCGGCTCATTGGAGGGCCTGCTCGGTCACGATAAACACAGCCCCGGCGCCTGCGCTGCGCAGGTCTTGCGCGAGGTTGATAACACTTGTCGCTGGTGCACGTCTGTCCGGCAAAATGCGAACAGCGATGTCGCCGGACTGTTCTGTCCTGAGTGCTGCGATCACGGCATCTGGTGCTGCGGCGGCGCCACGAAAAGTGATGTTGCCTGTTTCGTCAATCACAACGGCATCCGGTGGCGGCACAAAGGCATCTTCATCGAGATTGACAAGTTCAAGTGAAGGGTCCAGCGGGCGCGCCATCTGTGCCGTAGCCAGAAAAAAGATAAGCATCAGGAACACGACATTGATTAGGGGAAGCGTCGGTTCACCCTTTTCACGCACGCTCTGAACGGAAGATGATCGATACATCACTCGAGCACCACGATTTCTGCACCGGACACCGCACGCAAGGCATGGAGTGTCTCGGCAAGTGCCTGTGCCGATGCATCCGACGTGGCTGTTACCAATAAACGAGGGGCAGTATCTGAGAGTTGTAAGACCGCTTGCTTTAGGTCAGATGCGGGCGTGTCGACCCCATTGATGCTGGGGCCATTTTCAGAAATGCGCACAAATATGGGGGCTGTGTGGTCAGCTGCAAGGGACGTTCCTGTCCCGCCTACCGTCACGGGTATTTCACCAAAACGGGAAAACGTCGACGTCAGCATGAAGAACAACAGCAGCAGGAAAATGACATCGATCAGCGAGGTCATCGGAAGTTTTGCGCGCGTCTGACCCCGCATCTTACTGCGCTTGTCCGTTCACGTTGCTGCCGAGCCGCGCTTCTAACGCGACATTGGCTGAGAGCCGGTGCTGCAGCAAACGGCTGTCAAACCATGCCAGAACAACAGATGCCGGGATGGCCACGCATAGACCAACCGCCGTGGTCATCAGCGCGACCCAGATCCCCCCCGCAAGCAAGGATGGATCGGCTGTGCTGCCGGCTTCCTGCAGGGTTTGAAAGGCTTCGATCATCCCCAGCACGGTGCCAAAAAGCCCCAAAAGGGGCGCGAGCTGGGCCGTCAGGTCAAGCACACGCAAACCACGCGAGACGTCACCAAATGCCGCATCAAGCTGTGCGTTTGCCTCGGCCCTTGCGGTTTCCACATAATCCGGAGTGACCCGCAAATCGGCGATGATTTCTGCGACAAACCCGTGATGAACGCCGCGGCCAATGCCTGCCATCATGAAAACGGCGGCTTTCCAAAGGGCAACGGCCAACGCGATGACCGAAAGCGCACCGAGAATTGCAACAACAGGTCCGCCCAGCTCAATCAATCCCAGGATACGGTCTTGTGCCAATCCGATCATCCCAGCACCTCGACACTGTCGACTTTTGAACCGACGGACAGAGCCGCCGTACAATCGGTCCCTTGGCAACTATCGATCCCGTTGAATAGGACCCGGGCGACGTCAGCGCATGGCTGTCCTGCGATATCAAACTGGCGGACCCGTAAACTGCCCGCGGGCAAATCGACGAAATCAAAAAGTGTGAGCATTAAGACAGCCCCGGAGGTGTTGAAAATCGCTGTTTCGACGATCAGCCCTTCGACGCCGGATGTCGATTGGGCGGTAAACACCATACGGCAGGTGTCATCCCGGGGTTCGACCCCATTCAGCTCGATATTGATCCCGTCAGCAAAGCCAAAGCTTGGCAATAGACAAAGAGCGAAGATCGTTTTCTTAAACATGCGGGGTCTCCTTGGGGGTGGTGTGGAACAGATCCGATGGGGCGGTGTTTCGTAAGAAACCGCGCTTTTCAGGCAGCTGGAAAACGCTTGTGAATAGCCGGACCTGTTGCGTGTTTGTCATTGGACACCCCCATGCCCAACAAGTTGGGCCGCATGCGGCAGCAACCACGGCGTTCCGTTCGTGGGGGCGGTATTAATGGATAGGGAGCAGCCGTAAGCGGCGCTTAGTGTCGCATCGGTCAGCACATCAGCGGGCGTCCCGGAGGCAAGGCAGCGTCCGTTGGCTAACAGCAAAACATTCTGAGCAAACATAGCCGTCAGGTTCAAATCATGCATGACGGCAACGACCCCACCCCCCGCTTGTGCATAATCCGCCGCAATCTGCATCACCATCAATTGGTGCCCGATATCAAGCGATGACACGGGTTCATCCAGAAACAACCAACGCGGACGCCCGTCCAAGACTGGAAGCCAGATTTGCACCAGAACACGGGCAAGCTGCACCCGTTGTTTTTCACCCCCAGACAGTTCAGCATAAAACCGTCCTTCAAAGCCACCTAGCCCGACACGCTCCAAGGCTTTGGACGGCAGGCCATTTGCATCCGCCGGGTTGCCTGTAGCAACACCAGCCGTCAGGCCAAGACGAACAACTTCAATGACATTAAATGGAAAGGCGAGCTGGGTGGATTGCGCCAATACGGCACGTTCATGGGCAAGTATTTCGGCGGAGGTGCCCTGTGTATCCAGACCGTTGATTGACACCGTTCCACCAAAGGCGACTTCACCCGTAATCGCCCGCAAAAACGTTGTTTTGCCTGATCCATTTGGCCCGATAATTGCCGAAAATGTTCCGGGTTCTGCATTAAATTCAACACCATGTAAGATCTGCGTGGCCCCGAATTTAACGTCGATATTCTGTGCGATCAGCGCCATTGTCAAAAATCCACCAAGGAACGGTTGCGCAGCAAAATCCATAGGAAAAATGGGCCGCCGATCACCGCTGTGATAATGCCAATGGGCATTTCTGCCGGAGCGATGATGGTCCGGGAAACGGCATCCGCCAAAAGAAGCATGACACCGCCCAATAAAGCCGAATTGATCAAAAGGCCTTTATGATCCGGCCCCTGCACAAGGCGCAGCAAATGTGGAACGACAATGCCTACAAATCCAATGCCGCCCGTCGTCGCCACTGCAGCACCCACGCTGCAGGCAACGGTCAGGATCGCGATCCGTTTCATCAACTGAACCCGAATGCCCATATGACCGGCAGCAGCTTCACCCAATGCTAAGGCATTCAGGCTCCGTGCGAGAAGAGGCGCGGCTACCAAACAGGTGATGATCAAAGGTGCGGCGGCCCAGAATTTTTGCCAATTCGCACCGGCGACCGAACCAAGGCCCCAAAAGGTCAAATCACGGAGTTCGTCATCAGTTGCGTAATAGACCAAAATCCCGGTCAGCGCGCCCGTCAAAGCCGCAAGTGCGATGCCAGCAAGCAGCATCGTTGCGACCGATGTGCGCCCATTGCGTGTTGCGACTTTGTAAAGCAGCAACGTCGTGGTCCAACCGCCAAAGAATGCGGCCAAGGGGACCATATAATACCCCAGTGCTGCCTGAAGCCATATCGGGGCAGAGCCGCCAAGTACAATCGCAACGACGGCCCCAAATCCGGCCCCTGCGCTTACCCCAACAAGTCCTGGATCGGCCAAAGGGTTTCGAAATAGCCCCTGCATGATCGCGCCAGACACCGCGAGCGCTGCGCCGACAGTGACACCCGTCAGAACCCGCGGAAGCCGGATATCCCAAACGATCGTCCTGTCCCGCACAGACACATCTTCAGCACCAAAAAGCGCCCCAATCACGTCGGCATCCGATGCCGCCCCCCAACCAAGGCTGAGCAGGATGGTCAGCAACAACCCCGCGACCAGCAACAAAGTCAGTAAATGGGACAACGCGCGTCTGTCACCGGGCTGTCGCACGGTGCGTGATTGTGTGGGCAAGGCAGGGGCAAAGGTCACGTGTCAGCCTCCGTGCGCAAACGGTTCCAGTTGGTCAAGCAGGTCACTTGCAAGTTGTGGCGTTCGGGGCCCAAAGCCCAGTGCGGCACCTGGGATGGTGATGAAGGCACCGTTTTCCCCTGCCGGTGTGAGCGACACAGATGGAAGGCCCAACACTTCTTCGGCGCGGCCACCATGATCCCCACGTGAGTCCATCATGACAATAACATCGGGTGCGGCAAGAATAATGGCCTCGTCATTGACAAGCTTATAACCCTCAAACGCTTCAGCCATTGCGTTGACGCCGCCTGCCAGTGTGATCATTCCGTCCGCGCCGGTGCCGCGCCCTGCTGCATTCAAGCGGCCGCCATCAATGGATAAGGCAAACAAGACGCGAAGCGCTGCGCCGCTTGCAGCCCGTTTTTCCGCAAGTTCGGCGAAATCAGTCTCTAACTGTGCAATCAGAACATCCGCCTTTTCTTCAACGCCTAGCGCTTCCCCAACCGTATCAACGGAGGCCAGAACGGCGTCGGGCGTAAACCCGTCTTCGACAAAGACGATTGGCACAGCCGCGCCGCGCAACTGGTCAAGCGCTTCGACGGGACCGGATGTCGACCTTGCGATGATCAGATCAGGCCCGACCGACAGAACGCCTTCGGCAGATAGATTTCGCATATAACCAACGTCAGGCAGATCGTTCACAATCTCCGGAAAGGTCGAGGTTGTATCGCGCGCAATGACGCGATCCTCTTCGCCCAATGCGTAGATGATCTCGGTGATCGGACCACCAACCGAGACGATGGCATCTGCCTGCGGGTATTGTTCAGCCAAAGCCAATCCTGGCAGGATGGCGCAAATGACTGATACTGAAACGAGGCCCTTCATGACACGGCCTCAGGCTGCTTTGACGGCAATGCGTCAACAATAGAGGTCCATCCAGACAGGTCATCGCTGCCTTCGGGACGTTGCCCGAAAACTTGCGCAATCAACATGCCCGACGCATCGAACATCTCAACCGAGAGTGCGGGACCGCGCTTTGTTGGTTTGTGGACCGCATAAACCTCGGCGATATGATCCGCCCGGAGGTGTAGATCAAAACGGTCGTCCAGTACGTTCAACCATGGGCCCATCGGTTTAATATTCACCAGCGGCCCCCAGTGGATCTGGATCATCCCACGATTACCGACGAATAGGATGACGTCTTGCCCGGCATCCGCCACTGTGTTCATCAGTTTTGGCACCGCATCAATGGCCAAGGGTTTGACCCATTTTTCACCTGCGACCATCCGATACGCGCCAAGACGGTTTGTCCCCAGCTTTGATGTCAGGCGCATAAACTGATGGGTATCTGTCATGCTGGCCCATTCGGACAAAAGCGCGTCGCGTTTCGCTGGATTTTCCTTGGCTGCTTCGACCGCTGGGCGTGGGGTCACATCCAATGTGTCGGCGCCGTCTGTTTTGAGATTTTCTACAACGGAAGTCCAAACATCGTGGTTTGAATTTTCACGCAGAAAAACCTTGTGAACCGCATCACCGGCCGCATCAAAAACCTGCAAGGTGCGGCGCAACCCCTTTTCGGTCTCCTGTTCGATGGCAAAGCCATAGGCCCAATGCTTTGGGAAAATACGCAGATCAATCTCTTTGCCCAAGACCATCGAGGCATGGGCACCACTATGATATTCGCCGTATGTGCCGACCCGTTCGTGAACGGCGCTTTCATTGCGGGTCAGCGCCATGACTTCGCCGAACTGACTGATCGCTGGCATCAATTGATCTGGGTTGGGCGTAATCGCATGGATACCGTGGCCAATATGCGCCGCGACCAGCTGCGCCTCGCTAATTTTCAGACGGGCGGCAAAGTCCCTGTCACGCGATTTTGGGTCGTCGATCCGTGCATTTCGGATCATCTCGGCAGTGGGTGTCTGCGCCATAATAGAAACTCCTGTTGATGGGATGAGAGGGCAAGTTCCTTGCCCTCTCGCCGCTGGATTTTAGAAAGTATGTGCAACCGACAAGACGACATTCTGACCTTGGCCTCTGCGGGTAGACCCAAACTGGCGGTAATCTTCATCAGTTATGTTTTCGAATGAGATGCGGAATTCGGTGTCTTCCAATACACCGCTGTTTGGCGTGTACCCGACGCCCAGATCAAACAACGTATATTCGTCAGACGGCGCGGTTGGACCATCTTCCGACTCTGTCCGATTGTTTTCGAATGTATGATCAACGGTTATGAAAACGTTCAATTGATCTTCACGAAAACGCTTGCCAACAGTCAATTCAATGTTGTCTGCTGTGCTTCCCTCAAAGTAGTTATCGACCTGACTGCCATCAGACAGTTCTGAAACTTCGCCACGGTTTGCTGCTGCGGCAAGGTCAAGATAGAATTTAGGGTGGACATAGGATGCTTCAATCTCAATCCCTTGCAGCTCAATATCGGATTCAAACAAGCCTCCCCCCGCAGAATAGGTACGCCCATTCGAGATGTCCGTTTGGTAGATTGTCAGCTTTGCTGCAAAGCTGTCGTCACGTGTGAAGACATCCAACCCGTCATATGAAACGCCAAGCTCGATCGTGTCAGCTTCCTCTGTCTCTTCGACATTCTCATTCGTCAAATTATCGAGGAGGGGGAGGTTTTCATTATGTGCAACCGTCCCGAAAACGGCAAAGGCAGGGGTAACCTCATAATAAGCACCGACGCCACCAGTCCAACTGCTAGCCTCAAATTCGGTGCCATCAGCCAGATCATCATTGTTCTGGGATGTGAGCCTTTGGGCTTCATACCGTATGGCTGGTGTAAGCGTCAGGCGTTCACCGAATGCCAGGTTATCTTCGACAAACAGGGCAACATATTCATCAGTACCACCCGGTGCTGAGGCTGCATTCGTGCCCGCATCTGTCAGAGAAGTGCGTGTGCGTTCGCCAACTTCGATACCTGCGACGACTTCATGACCGACAGTTCCCGTATCAAACAGAGATGTGTTTTCAAGGACCAGAGATGTTGTCTCGGTGAGGTGATCGGCTTCAAGCAAGTCGGTTCCGAATGGATTGAATACTGGATCAAGCGATACTTCTTCCTGTTTGAACTGCAGCCGCGCAGTTAAATCAATCAGAGCGTTTTCTTCTGGGTTGAATGCATATTCCAAATACGCAGTTGTATCTGCGGTATCACGATCGACACGACCAAAAAAATTATCAACGTCTGGGTCATAAACGTTGTAATTCACATCACGCTCGGGGATCTGATTTTCCTGATAGGCAAAGGTCACACGGCTTGTGCCATTTATCTGATAGGACAACTTCGCCAGCGCTGATGTTTGCTCAAACTCAGTGCCTACAATCTCATCCCCGGATCCATCTTCGCGGTTTTCCGATGTTCTGATGCCATAGAACAGAAGTGCTTCGAATTTCTCATCTGGCGCAAAAGACAGGATCGACGTCGATAACGGTGATGCACCATTGGTCTCATACCCCAATTTTTGTCGGAATGAGAAAGTGTCGCCATCTTCAAGGAAATCGCTTGCGTCTTTGGTCGTAAGTTCGATCGTTCCGGCGGACGCTGAACTTGAATATCGAAACCCGCCGGAGGGGCCACGCGTGACAGCAACTTCTTTAAACAACTCGGGCTCTAGCGTCAGAATTGACCCGTTGCGGTAAATCTCTTCCGATCCACTGCGCACGCCATCGACAATAACTGACACGGTCCCGTCGCTGGAATATAATCCTGCTTGGCTGCCCAACCCCCGGATCGAAACGCCGCCGCCTTGCGGGGTGTTTCCGTTCAACAAAGTGACATTCGGCACCGTATCCAGCAATTGGCCGGTTGTCGTGGCTTGACGCGCGTCCAGCTCTTCCTGATCGATAACAGTCTTTGGTGTGGCTGTGTCTGTCGCAACACCGCGCAAACTGTCACCGATTGTGACGGTTCCGATCAGATCACCTTCGAATTCGATCAGATCTTGTGCGAATGCGCTGTCAGCGCCTGTCACTGCAAAAACCAATAGTGCCCTGACAAAAATACTCTTTTCCATGCTTCCCCTTCAGCTACGGCATATGCGTAGCGCCATTCTTACCCTTTGGCAGACTTGTCGTTTCTGGCTGGCTTGGAAGCAGGCTAGTTTTCGATATCGAGTACCTTAGTTTTTTTGTCAAGTTAAAGAATCTGTGATGCAACCCTAAGGATATAAGGGCCTTGACGGCGTCAAGAGCCTTGCTGTTGCTCAGGAGGATTTCCACGGCACATCGGTTGAACCGACAATGAGGACGGCCCGATCGTATGTGATGGGATAGCGCGAGACGTATGTGGGCCCAAAAATCCGACCGCCCAATTTACTTTGGCGACCGACTTCCCCCAATACAGTCAACGCGCTTAACTGCCGTGTGATCTAACCGGTCGCGGCCTCGGCGCGCTTGACCTGTTGGTGTTCATCCTCGACCAAACCGATTTTCCAGTAGCCCGAAATATATGCGTCCTGCTTTGGCACGCCGCGCTTATTGATGATCTCTGCCCGCAGGGCCTTTATCATACTGCTTTCGCCAGCGATGCAGGTTTGGATGCTACCTGTGAAATCAGGCAATGTGCCGATATGCGCAACGGACTGCGTGGCTGGCTGATGTGGGTCGCTATGGATCAACCAATGTAAGTCGACGCCGTCAGGCGCATTCAAACTCTGGCGATCGTCAGCGGATGTGATTTCGAGGTAAGCCACGCCTTTCGCATCACGCGGCATCGCCTCAAGCGTGGCAGCGGCCACCGGAATTGCGGACATATCGGCAGCGATGATATAGGTGTCTGCGTAAAACGCTTTCAACTTCACAGGGCCGGGTCCTGCAAAACCCGCCACATCGCCTGCGGCGCATCGACGTGCCCATGCACTGGCCGGGCCCGCATCACCATGATCGACAAAGTCGATGTCCATTTCCCCGGCCTCGCACCGCAGGTGACGGATCGTGTATGTGCGTACATCCGGTCGCGGACCATCTGCCAACTGGGCGACAAAGGACGCCTCATCTTGGTCGGGTTTTGGGACAAACAGTTTGAAATGCGCGCCTTCAATGCCCGGTTCTAACGTGCGCACCCAATCAGCCACGCAAGTCACGCGGATCATGTTGGGTGTGATCCAATTCTTGTCTTTCACATGCATCGTGCGGGGGCTAGGTTTAGGAGCTTTTGCCATTGTCTGTTCTTTCTATGGGCGCCCTGCGTCAGCTGACGGCCCGTAATGTTGGGGGCGCGGGTCTGCGGATTTTTATCTGTGGTGTTTCCATTAACAAAGCAAGTGATAACCCGGCCTGCACAACTGCCGCCGTCACATGCCCGCCGCTTAACAGGCTCAAGATGTCACGGGCACATGGCGCATCTTCTTTACGCATAGCAGAAATCAAGTGCATGAGGAGTTGCTCATCATCGGTCAAAAAGGCACGTCGGTCGAGGTTAAACGGATCCGTAATATCCAACGGCACAGGGCGGCACGCCAAAAGAGCAGATAGAAACACTTGGGCGCGATGCGCCAAAGCGAGACCCCGACCTTCGCCCCAACACTCTACAGACACGCTAAACGCATGCCGCCATGCCAAGGGATCGTTGCCCTGCAAGGCAGTCAAATGGTAGCGCAAAATGGGTAACATCGCTGCATTGACCGGGTCGAGCGTGGTCACATTTGGAAAACCTGCGGACATCATGTCATCCCATGGAACATTTGTCAGGGTTCTGAGAGAGCGCGTTGTGCAGCAAAGCATCAGCAATGAGCGCGTTCAGACAATCCATTGCCTGGCGGACGGGCCACACGTCGTTACCTTCGCACAACATGATAAGTTCCATATTTGCCCGACCGGTCAATCCTGCTTTGGCACATTCCAAGGCGACCATGAAACGCCGCTCATGTTCGGTTACGATTTGGCAGCAAGACGGGCAGGTCGGGCTGTTAAAACTGAACATGGATCGTCGGGATAAGCGCATGTGTTGCAGCACCTCTAACGTGCGCGACGCAATTTGGGGACCATAGATCCGGCCAAACGCTTCATCTGCATTTGCCAACGCCGCGATCCAAGCCATGGACTGAGGATGTGAGACACTTTGCATATAAAGCCGAATAAGCTGCAAGATGGTGTAATAGCCGGTGTCCAGGCGCAGATCCTCTAAGTGGGTGTCTTTCTGACCCATCAGACGTCCGCAATCTTCGGTTATTCGACTTTTCATATTACGCTCCCAAGCTTAGCCTGCTGGCGCAGACGGCAACAGTTGATCCACTTACCGCGGGATCAGAGAATCGAATTTTGCCGGGCATATATTGCTTGGTACACAATACTTGACAGATATTGTCGGAAATTAAAAGGCCAGATGTTCGTACAGCTGGAATGCGCGGCCCGAACACCAGTCCTGGCGCGCGTGGCTGAAGAGGGCGCTTTCAGGGGTCACATCACTTCAAAATAGCCCAGAGTTTCCGCACGCGGCACCTTGCATCCGGGCATATGACAGATAAAGTTACCTTGTTTTCAAAGAGGTACCGCGATGTCCAGGACGATTGTGAATAGTTGGAATGAATGGGATCCGCTGCGGCATGTGATCGTTGGGCGTGCGGACAACTGCCACATCCCGCCTGAAGAGCCTGCCCTTGATGCCAAGGTGCCAGAAGACAGCGATATGCGCGGACAATGGGGTAAGCGGCCGCAAGAAACGATTGATCGCGCAAACGCGTTGCTGGACACATTTGCGGGGCAACTGCAAGCACGCGGCATTCGTGTCGACCGGCCGACGTCCATTGATCATTCGCTACCCGTAACTACGCCTGACTTTCATACTGAAAGCCAATTTGGGTGCATGCCCCCGCGCGATGTTCTTTTGACGGTCGGTTCTGAAATACTTGAGGCCACAATGTCCTACCGCTGTCGGTGGTTCGAGTATTTGAACTATCGCCCATTGATGGAACAGTACTGGGAGGAAGACCCAAATTTTCGCCACGAAGCCGCACCAAAACCGCGTTTGACCGATGCCGACTATCGTGCGGATTATCTTAGCGAGAAGATCGGCATTCCCAAGCGTCTGGAATGGACAGCCGAGAAGTTCTTTGTCACCACAGAGCAAGAGCCCCTTTTCGACGCGGCTGACGTCTTGCGATTTGGCAAGGACTTGGTGGTGCAGCACGGGTTCACGACAAACCTGCGCGGGATCGAGTGGCTGCGACGGCATTTTCCAGATCACCGCGTGCATGCGGTCAACTTTCCGGGCGACCCATACCCCATTCATATCGACGCGACCTTCACGCCGCTACGCCCGGGCCTAATTCTCAACAACCCTCAACGTCGCCTTCCCGATGATCAACGGGAGATGTTTGAAGCCAACGGGTGGGAGATCCTTGATGCAGCGCAACCGGCGCATAACGCACCGCCGCCGCTGTGTTATTCATCGGTTTGGCTGAGCATGAATGTACTTGTCCTTGATCCCAAAACCGTTTGTGTCGAGAAATCAGAGGTCTATCAGGCCGAGCAAATGGACAAACTAGGCATGGAAGTCATCGAGGTCGAACTGCGCGACGCCTACGCCTTTGGCGGCGGTCTGCATTGCTGTACAGCAGATGTCTATCGCGAAGGCACGTGCGAAGACTATTTTCCGTCGCTCTAGCGCCCGTGGCTTTGTGAGTAGGCAGAAGGCTGCGACGTCAGCGTCACGGGGTGTTCGGGGGTGAATACATCCACCTGCAAGGGGTAACACGCAGCGGCGTCGCTTGAATGTTCTGCGCTGCAGTCGCCACCGGGGCAGGCTGACAGGCCAACGATCAGGTCAATCTCGGCAAAGAACTCGATATAGTCACCTGGCCGTACGGGGCTGGCTTTCATGAAGTACTGATAGGTCGGCGCCAGAAATCCTGTGCACATAAAAACATTCATAACGTCGTGCACATGCAGCTCGGCCAGCGGCAATGGCACATCCAAGAAATCGGCGAGCGCCCGCGTCAGGTTGGAATGACAGCAATAGTGATAGTCATCGCCCTGCAATAGCTTACCCGTATAAGGATCGCAGCGTGTGCCAATCACATCGTGAACCGAACCGCCGTCCATATCAAAGCCGTACCAGTCCAACGTGTCCTGTGTGATCGTCGCCATTGGGCGCATATGCGGAAGGGACGACCACAACCTATCCCCAGTCGACACATGCGTGCCGTGCAAGGCGCGGGTTTTACCGGAATAGAAACGCTCGTTAATGTTTTGTGCATTCCAAAGGTTCAAGTCACCGACCTGCGGCCCGTCAACCGAAGTGATCCGAAAGAACGAGCCTGCAGGCACTGCAAGGCATCTGGCGTCGCGCGGGGGCACGGAGATACTCTTCACCTGCTTTGCCCCGCTCCGTGCGGTCCGATAACCTTCAAGGTCAGGTTTCGGGAGTGTATCAACCGGATAACAGATGACCGCCGGTTTAGCCTGTCGTTCATCTGCGTCATCAGGCGCCGCATTTTCTGGTCGGGTCAGTTTCATCAGCCTGGCGAGATGCCGCGCAGGCGCTCTGATCTGCGGCGCAGCAATTCCACCGTTGTCAAAAGTGCAATCGAAACGACGACAAGAATTGTTGCCACTGACAGGATCGCTGGGCTGATCTGTTCGCGAATACCATTCCACATTTGGCGTGGGATTGTCTGTTGATCAAAGTCCGCAACAAACAGAACGACGACCACTTCGTCGAATGAGGTCACAAACGCAAACAAAGCGCCAGAAATGATGCCCGGCAAGATAAGCGGCAAAGTGATCTTGAAGAATGTTCGCGACGGTGTCGCCCCCAGGCTTGCCGCCGCACGCGTCAAAGAGTGGTCAAAACCCACGAGAGTGGCCGTCACCGTGATGATGACAAAGGGAATCCCCAAAGTCGCATGCGCCATAATCACGCCAGGGTAGGAGTTGGCCAAACCGGTTTTTGAATAAAAGAAGAACAAACCTGTCGCTGTGATAATGATCGGCACGATCATTGGCGAAATGAGAATGGCCGTGATCAATCTGCGAGACGGCATTTCAGGGCGACTTAAACCCAGTGCGGCAAGCGTACCAAGCGCCGTGGCCAGAATAGTCGAGAAAAACCCGATAATCATGGAATTCTTTGCTGCACGCACCCATTGCGCGTTATTCCAGACGTCGCTCCACCAACTGCTGTCTCTGGGGAGTTCAGGCGCTTTCATCCCAAACGTCAAAAGAAGGTCGTACCATCGTGTCGAGTACCCACTGGGATCGAAACTCAGCATCTTCTCGGTGAACGTGAAATAGGGTTCGGCGTTAAAGCTGAGGGGGATAACGATCAGGATTGGCGCGATCAGGAACAGAAAGATCAGTCCGCAAATCACGCGGAAGGTATAATACCAGAGCTTCTCCAGTGGTGAGGCATAGGTTGGCAGGGCCATCTTACTTCAACTCCACTTCCACAAAGGACATCGGGCTTGCACCAGCATTGATGACATTATGTTCGACACCAGCATCACGACGATAACTTGCACCTTTCGTCACTTGGACCTCGTGTGTTTTTCCACCCGGCTCTTCCAATAACATGGCGCAGTCAGTGAGGGGTGTGATTACGTAGTCCAAGGCGTGTGTGTGCCACCCCGTTTCTGCCCCCGGGACAAAATCGAACCGCGTCACTCTGACTTTTATATCGTCGACCAGCATGGTCGCTTTTGCTTGCTCGCGTGGCACTGTCATCACCCCAGCTTTAGGTTGTCGATCCCGACCAGCCGATCATACAGCCAGTAAAGGATCAAAATGCCACCCAACAGAAGCCCGGCAAGTGCTGCAGCCAACGACCAGTTTAAGGAATTCTGCATGTGAAAAGCGATGAGGTTCGAGATCAATTGGCCCCTTGATCCTCCTACGAGGGCAGGTGTGATGTAATACCCGACAGCTAGAATGAAGACCAACAGTGAGCCAGCTGCAATGCCCGGGATTGTCAGGGGCAAGTAGATACGCCGAAACGCAGTCCAGCTCGTGGCCCCAAGCGACCGTGCCGCACGCACATATGACGGATTAATCGGGCGCATCACAGAGTACAAAGGCAGGATCATGAACGGCAGAAGAATATGCGTCATCGCAATAACTGTGCCGGTCTGGTTGTAAATCATCTGCAGCCGGCTTTCGTCGGTTATGAGCCCGACACTGACCGCGATGTCGTTCACAACGCCTTGGGTTTGCAAAAGGACAATCCAGCTTGTGGTGCGGACCAGCAATGACGTCCAAAATGGCAACAGCACAAGGATCATCAGGACATTGGAATACCGCAAGGGCAACGTGGCCAACAGGAAGGCGACAGGAAATCCAAGGATCAACGTCAGCAAGGTGATCACAACCGATAGGATAAGCGTTCTTTCGAACAACAGAAGGTAAATCGCGCGTTCTTCATCGACTTTTTGGATGTTCCCTTGGGCGTCGCGCTCGCGGTCGATGGCCGCCAAATAGAAATCAGCCGTATATCTTCCGGAACTTGACCGCATGGTTTGCCACAGCGCTGGGTCGGCCCAGTCTTCATCCATATCGAGGATGGCATCCTTGAAGGGCGGCTCAAGTCGCCCTGCTCTGCGCGCGCCGCCCGTGAACATAGACCGCGCACCCGGATAAACATAGTTGATGCGCGTCCCTGCGTTTCCCTGTGCTCTAATTTCGCGAAGGTGCACCAGATCAGCAACCAATGCAGCATAGGCCGCTTCATCGGGTTCCGTGCCTGCGGGGTTTTCATCAAACCATGTGCGCAGTCCAACCATTATCGGGGTCACTTCGCCGGTCCCAAGATCAACGTGTTCGATGAACCGCGGGTCAGATACGGACCGCATCAACATCTGTCCGATCGGAAAGATGAAGGTCACGACGACGAAAAGAAGAAGCGGGAGCACCAGATAGAAGGCACGATTGCGGGCACTGCGCTGCGCGGTCGCAAGAGCGGCTTTCAGAGGACGGCCATCCGCTGTTTGAAGCGTCCCACTATCGGTGGGGATATCTGAGGAAGTTGTATCTGCCATGAAAATGGGCGGCCCCGACGGGCCGCCCTGCTTTCTGTCTTAGTTCGCAAGCCAAGCGTTGAAACGCTCGTTCAGTTCAGCATCTCGGTCGGCCCAGAACTCAAAGTTGTTGACCAGCGCGTTCTCAAGATTGGCTTCAGCCGTTGGCATATGTGGTGCCATTTCGGTTACCCCGTCTTGGTACAGGCCAACAAGCGCGCCAGAGGAAACACGGGCTGGACCATAAGAAATCCACTTCGCCTGATCAGCCAAACGCTGTGTATCAGTGGCAAAACTGATGTACTCCAACGCCAGTTCTGCGTTCGGTGCCCCTTTGGGAATAACGAAGAGATCGAAATCCATGATCTGCCCGTCCCAGACAATTTCAAACGGCTGATCTTCACCTACGGCCGCATTGAAGATACGACCGTTGTAGGCGGTCGACATGACGACTTCGCCGTCTGCCAAAAGCTGTGGCGGCTGCGCGCCTGCTTCCCACCAAACGACACTGTCTTTGATGGTGTCGAGCATTGCAAAAGCACGATCAACACCTTCGTCAGTTTCTAGCAGGTCATAGACATCTTCAGCGGCAACGCCATCAGCGATCAATGCCATTTCTAGGTTGGCCTTTGCAGATTTCCGCAGGCCGCGTTTGCCAGGGAATGCTTCAAGGTCAAAGAAGTCGGCCATTGTCGTAGGTTCGCCTTCAACGTTCGTCGTATTATAAGCAAAGACGGTCGACCAAACGATGTTTGCGACCGCACAGTCGGTCAATGCACCAGCGACAAAGTCGTCAGCTGCAGGGGTTCCGTCAGGCGCGTCCGGCAGGGTCGACATGTCGATTTCTTCAAGAAGGCCCTCGTCGCACAGCCGGATGGCGTCTGAATATTCGACGTCGGCCACGTCAATGGTGACGTTGCCGGCTTCCACTTGTGCTTTAATCGGCGTCGCTGGGTTGTCAGCATCGACCATAACAATGTCCTTGCCGGTCAGTTCGGCAAAGGGTTTGTTATATGCTTCGATCTGAGATGCCCCATAGGCCCCACCCCAGCTCATTACTGTAAGGTCTTGGGCGGCGACACTTCCGGCCACTGCGACCAAGGCGGTCGTCATGATCAGGGTCTTTTTCATTTTATTACTCCCGTTTGCAGCATTGTTTTAGATAGGATCCAAGGCCCGCGCGTCGGCGGTATGCCAAGTGATCTGGGTTGTTTCGCCAACCTTAAGCTGCGGATGGTCAGCGGAATTTGGTATTTTCACGATAAATTCGTCGTTGCCATGCACGCTGAGACGGCAGCGGATGTGATCGCCGAGGTAAATGATTTCGTTTACTTCGCCATCGGTCGCATTTGCGCCTGATGATGCGCCAAGAGTGACCCGTTCAGGCCGGATTGAAATCATTGTGTCGCTGCCAACGGCGCCACAATTGACTGAAAGCGCCTGACAGGTCTTTCCGTCTTGAAGCGTTACCTGAACAGTATCGCCTTCTTTCGAAACCACCTTTGCCGGCAGCTTGTTGTTTTCGCCAATGAACTGCGCCACGAAGGAATTGTCGGGGGCTTCGTAAAGGGTATCTGGCGGGGCAAGTTGCTGGATTACACCGTCGTTAAAAACAGCAACACGATCAGACATTGTAAGAGCTTCTGATTGGTCGTGGGTCACGTAGACCACCGTGATACCAAGGTTTTCATGAAGATGCTTAATTTCATACTGCATGTGCTCGCGCAGTTGCTTGTCCAAAGCGCCAAGCGGCTCATCCATCAAGACAAGGTCGGGATCAAAAACCAAGGCACGCGCTAGGGCGATACGCTGTTGTTGTCCGCCCGAAAGCTGCGCCGGGCGACGCACCCCGAATTCGCTCATTTGCACCATCTCAAGCGCACGTTTGACCTTCGCCTCACGATCTGACTTTCCCAATCCACGAACCTCAAGAGGGAAAGCAAGATTTTCGCTTACCGTCAAATGCGGAAACAGTGCATAGTTCTGGAAAACCATTCCAATGCCACGCTTATGCGGGGGGATGTTATTGATCTCGCGACCATCTAACCGGATCTCGCCATGCGTCGCGGTTTCAAAGCCAGCCAACATCATCAGACAGGTTGTCTTACCCGATCCCGATGGGCCCAGCATCGTCAAGAACTCACCCTTAGGCATCGCTAGATTCAAATCTTTTACGACAAGCGTTTCGCCGTCATAACTTTTCTGAACTCTGTCAAAAACGACGAATTCGCCACTCATATTTGCTACGTCCTTTGTCCCACCGGCGACGCTAGATCACGCTTGAATGACCTGCAAGACGAAAAGCCATGCACCAAAGTGGGCACACCAGCTGCCTAATATTAATGCAAAATGCCAGAGAAAGTCTGAGACTTCACGCAGTGTTATGTAAGATCCGCCCTATGAAGTTCATCAAGAGCTGGGCCGCAAGGATCGATGTGCTGCCTGTGGGATCATAGTCCGGTGCCACTTCGACTAAGTCCACACCAATGACCTGACCTTTCTTTGTCAGGCCATCAAGTAGCTCTAGGACCTCATAATAAAGGAAGCCACCATGGCTGGGCGTGCCGGTGCCCGGCGCGATAGACGGATCGAACGCATCGATATCGATCGTCACGTAATAGGGCACATCATCAGGGATCCGTTCCAGCATCGCGGCAGTCCCCATTTGGCGAAGATGGCGTACGGATTGAATGTCTGACCCCATGGCCCGCGCATCGACATAGCCTTCGCGTGCAGTAGACGACACGTTTCTAATCCCAATTTGCGACAAGCCCGTAACATAGGGTTTTTCAGCGGCCCGTCGCATGGGGTTGCCATGCCCATAGCGCACACCATGACGCTCATCTACAAAATCGAGATGCGCATCGATCTGCACCACATGCATCTTTTCAATATCATCGAACGCGTTGATGCAGGGGATGTTGATAGAATGATCGCCCCCCAAAACGACAGGCAATGCGCCCGCTTTACGGATTTGGCGTACGGCGTCTTCGATGTTCTTGTGACTTTTCGCTGTATCCGTATGAATAATGTCCGCATCGCCCACATCGACAATCTTGGTCTTTGCCGGGTCCAGATAGACGACGTCATCTTCAAAATCGTAAGCACCGGCATGACCAAAGCTGAACAGTGTCGAGGCATCACGAATGCCACGTGGTCCCATGCGCGCACCACTGCGCCATTGAGTTCCCATATCAAAGGGCGCCCCTAGGATGGCGACATCCGCATCCAGTTGCGACAAGTCTTCGACAATCGGATATTTCCCAAAGCTGCAAATGCCGACGAAGGGCAGGTTCAGCCGACCACTTTGATACCCATGTCTTGTCATGTGACCCCCGGTTTAGATTTCGCGTGTTTCAGGTTCCGCCATACCGGCGAGTGTTGACATGTGCCAAGCTAAAGAATGGTTCGAGCTGAGCACAAGCATGCTCAGCTTAGCTTCAAGCTTGTGCAAGATACCAGCCGTCCGAAGATTTGTGCAGGATAGGAAAACGGCGTCCATCTCTGAACGTCCTGCCAACTCAACCGCTGCGTCGATTATGGAGTTAGGTGCAATACGCGTGACGCGCGATTCTGTCTTTTCGCCAAAAGACAGGGTGTCGGGGATGTCGATACCACTTGAAGAAAAAGCCTTGCACAATGGGTGACCGCAGCTCTTGCTCTACAGTTTCATCGACGCTCAATACAAACAGTCCCAACTGCTCATGCCCGAAAGCTATCAGGCTAGATTTAAACAGTGATTCCCCCCAGCCGATTTGTGCAACAAGGCCAGTAAAAAGCCTGGATTCTGTTCGCCAAGTCTAGGTTTTCGGGGGTTCGCAAAGACGTCATCGGCAGACATCGCAACGAGTGGCAGAATTGAGCGGATGCCGGAAGTCTTCAGATCATGCTCCGCGCGTTCGAGGCGCAAAGCTCGCTGCAATCGCGTTGTCTCTTATGCTTCGAGGTGGTGCTAGAGGTCGTCATTCATCAAAAGTGCGATGGGATTGTTACATCAGGGTAGTGGAGCGGTTAGGGAGCGCCTGTTTTTGTTCGATCTCATATATCACAACACCAGCCCCAGTTTGCAAAGATAGTCGAAGCCTTTCGGGATATCCGCCTTACGGCGCAACTCCAGCACCAAATGAGGTTCTGAGTTGCACTCAGACAAAGCCCGGAAGACCTCGGGCCAATGAATCTCGCCTTCGCCGGGTGCCCAGTGGCGATCTGCGTGGCCGTCCAGGTCTTGCAGATGCACATGCTTCAACTGATCACCAGCGTCCCGGACGAAGTAGTCCACGGGTGGCGCAGCTGACATGCGCCGGGCCAAATGGGCGTGGCCGGTGTCAATGGAAAGGGCGATGGCATCCGAATCAAATGTATCGACCATCATGCGGCGGCTGGCCGGGTTCACATCGAGGATGTTTTCGATCACGAGCGTGATGCCCTTGTCCTCGGCAGCGGCAACAACCGGGTCCATCACGGTGTGGATGCGCGCAAGTTTGGTTTCGTCGTAGTTGGGTTTGGCCAGCCGGTTCCACTGGTACCAGCGGGTGTAGGGTGAATGCAGAACCATTTGCCGGGCACCAATCTGGTCGGCTGCCTCTAACGCCTTCAGATAGCGCGCTGTGATCAAGGGTCTGACTTCTGCGTCTTTGTTATCCATGTCGAGCCCCTCATAGGGACCATGGATGCCGAGGCGTCCCTGGTGTCCCGCGAGAGCCTTCTTAGCTGCGATAATCCGGTCTTCGAACTCTGACGTCAGGCCCCTGTGGCTGCCGAAATCCTGCAGCTCGATATCCCGATCAGCGTCGAACAGCCAATCCCGGTGATCTGCGATTTCAGCGGCCGTGAGGCAGGCGCCGATCTTAAGCGGTTGCATGCTGGGCTCTCCTTGGATCTGGAATGAAGACATAAGCGGCAATTGCAACAGACACACAAAGGGTCATAGCAAAAAAGCTCCACCAGCCGCCAAAACTTTGCGACAACCAAGCAAAGACAAAAGGGGCCGAGGCGTTTAGTGCCATCGACAAAAGCGATATCCATCCTAGGCGCGCGCCGTAGCCCTTTGGCCCGAACAGCGCCAGTGGCAGGGTACCCCGGGCGATGGTCTTGATGCCATCACCCATCCCGTAAAGCGCTGCGGCCAGCATCACACCGGGCACAGTCAAGCCAATCGTCAGCAAGGTCACAAAGCCTGCGAGCATCAACCCCAAAGCCAGGATATAGGTGACCAGCGGATACATATTGCGGCTGACCAGCATCTCAAAAAAACGACCAACCGTTTTGAAAGGGCCTATGACCGCGCCGGCGATCGCTGCCAATGTGGCGCTGTGCCCCAGATCCTGCAGGTTTGTCACCCATAGCGTCATGATCGCGCCGATAATATAGCCTGAGAACATAAAGCTGATCACCATCCAGAGCATCCCGCGCTGCCGGGCCTTGCCTGTCAATTCGGGCCAGGATTGCGTCGCTTCCTTTGTTGGGTCCTCTAGGTCTTTCAGCGGGCGGTTCAGCGCAAAGAAATGCAGCGGCACGCAGATCACCACAGTCAGCACCCCTAAGATCACCCAGGTTGTCTGCCAGCCGACCTGATTGAACAGCCATAGCGTTAGCGGCCAGAAAATGGTCGAGGCGACACCGCCAAAAAGGGTGATGATCGAAATTGACCGTTGCGCTGGTACGGTCAGGTCCAGCCGGGCCACGGCCGCGAAAGCCACGTTGTAGAGAACACACATCGCTGCCGCTTCGACAACCAGAATGGCGGCGAAGAGCCCGAATTTGCCCGTGGCCAGCGAGATCAGGCACAAGGCGGACCCAGCGATCAGCGAGCCCAATGTCATGACAATGCGTCCACCAAACTGGTCAGTCCATTTCCCAGCAATTGGTGCCAGGACGCCGCCAAAGAACAGCGCCAGAGAGAGCACGCCAAAGATACCGGTCAGGCTAAGGCCCATGTCCTGCGCCATGACCGGCAACAAGATGGCATACGCGTAGTAGAGCGTTCCGTAGCCGACCATCTGCGTCACACCCAAAGCAATGGCAGGCCAGTAGTCCCGATGGATCATCCCAAGGGTATACCCCTGTAGGCGCAGCGTCCCGCGACCCAGGTCCCTTGAATGGCAGGGGCTTGGCCGTCAGGCCAATCCACCAATACCAAATCAGCGCGTTTGCCGGGGGTGATATCGCCACGGTCGGTCAAGGCCATGGCTTTGGCTGCTCCGCCAGATACCAGCGACCAAATTTCCAGCCTGTCGGCGCGCTTTTCGGCATCCAGTCTGGCCACAGCCGACAGCATCGCGGGGTAGAAATAGTCCGACGCCAGCGCGTCGCACAGCCCCGCTTCGACCATATCGCCAGCCCCGAGCGAGCCGATGTGGCTGCCGCCCCGCGCCGCGTTGGGCGAGCCGAAGATGATGGTATCGCCGCTGTCTCGCGCAGCCTGGGCCGCCTCGATCACCATGGGGAACTCCGCCGTCTGCGCGCCTAAATCGCGGAAATAGTTGCGTGTTTCGGGTTTTGTATCGTCGTGGCTAAGCATGGGTGCGCCGACCTTGCGGCCAAGCGTGGCAACCTTGGCAATAGTCTGAGGCACATCGCTGCGCCGGTCCCAGACCTCGCCCAGAAGTTTCAGATAGGCATCTTCGGAAATGCCTGACCGATCCGCTTTTTTGGCGGTGCGTTGCCGCATCCGGTCATCATCAAGGCTGGCGATCTTGAAGTCGGGGGAAAACTCGAACTCTCGGTCCTGGATTGGCACGTCATAGGCGCGCATCGTCATTGAGGTGTGATCGTTAAAGGCCAGCGATGGGGTCAGCGGCGCCCCTAGTGCCCATTCGATCGTCTCAAGCGCCTCGAATGCAAAAGTTTCCCAGCGCAACTGGATCCGGTTTTCAACCATAAGCCGGGGGGCGAGCCGTTGAATGGCTTCCATCATCTCGCGCCCGCGGACCACATCGCGCAGCCCCGGCTCCCATCCCAGCGTGATCGCGTGATAGGCGGTGGCGATGCCATTGCTGGCCAATTGCCGGTCGGTATCGATCACGGCGGCATCCATCGGGAAAAAGACGTTTGGGCGCGGCATCAATTGCCGTTCAAAGGCATCCCCATGCACGTCAATCAGCGCGGGCGCGAGGATCAGCCCGCGCGCATCGATCACATCGCCCTGAACCGGCCCCCCGATTTCAGCGATCACGCCATCCGCCACTGTCACAGTGGTTTCTACGATCTGATCAGGTAGATAGACCGTCGCGCCTTGAAATGTGAATGTCATCAGAGCCGTTCCAGTACCAAATGCCAATGCCAAGAGCCGGGCTTTTCATGCTCTTGGTCTTTCAGGTTCAGCACTTCAAAACCAGAAAAAAGTGCAAGCAGCTCGGTCGCATTGCAAAAATAATGCGGGTGAACCTTATCAGTGCCCGGCGCGTCGAACACCCATGCGTTGCGGCCAATCGCGCGCCCGGCATATTTGGCCTGTTCAAACGGCAGGCGGCGCTTGGACAACATTGTGCCTAGATAGGTGCCGCCTGGTTTCAACACGCGGCGTATCTCGGCGATGGTACGCAGCAGAATATCCTCATCGCCGTGATAGATCACGTTCCAGCTGAGCACATGATCAAAGCTGCCATTTTCAGAGGACAGATCATCCATGCGCGCCTGCACCGTGGTGACGCTGCCGCCAAAGGCATCAATCTGTGCCAGACCTTCGGGGGCTGCATCCACCGCGGTCACCGCGTGGCCTTGCTCCGCCAGCCAGAGCGCGTGACGTCCGACACCGGCCCCGAGGTCCAGCACTTTCGCCCTGCCAGCAAAGCCGCCGGCCCAGTCTTTTACATCCGGCTCAGGCGACAGCCATTTGCTACCCACCTCGATGTTGGCCCATTGATCATCCCAATGCTGGTCTGCGGTATCTGTCTTCAACGCTGTTCTCCGATTACTTTGTTGCGCGCCCAGCCGCTAAGGTATTCGATACCGATGACGACAACGGCGATCATGAGGACCACGGTCATAGCAGTCGGGTAGTCAAACAGATCAAAGCCGACCTTCAGCTCGATCCCAATGCCCCCCGCCCCGACGAGGCCTAAAATGGTTGACGACCGCACCGCCTTTTCCAGCGCAAAAAGAGCCGTGGATATGAATGCTGGCATCGCCGCCGGGATCGTGGCGCAGGCCACGACGTCAAGCTTGCGCGCGCCAGTGGCTGTAAGGCTTTCAGCGGGTCCCTTGTCCGTCCCTTCCATGTCATCGGCAAAGAAGCGGCCGCAAAAGCCTATGGTATCAACCGCAATGGCCAACATCCCCGCAAAGGGCCCCAAGCCCACGGCCACCACAAAGACAAGCGCCCAGGCAATATCGGGCACCGCACGGATAAAACCCAGTAGGGTACGCACGAATTGGTTGACCCAAGTGCCCGCGACCAAGCCCTGGGCCGCCAATAGCGCGATGGGCACCGACAGGATCACGCCAATCACAGCACCCGCGACGGCGATTTGCAGGGTCTCGACCATCTTCCAACCCAAGCGCTGCAGCGTCTTGGGGTCAGTATTAGGTGGAAAGGCCCTGTCGAGGAAGTCAGCAAAGCGCGGCGGCGCCGTTGCCATCTTTTCAAGCGAGAAACCAGCGCCCGCCAGACACCATAAGATAAGTGTAAGCCCCAGGGCGTAGCCAAGGAAACTAAAGGCCGAAGGGCGTTCATAGCGGCCTGGTGCGGTAATGCTAGTCATAGAGCCCTCGCAGGTCTGCCGGGCGTAGCGATGCCGCGGTTGCATCCAGCTTGATCGCTCCATCGGCCAGACCGATCACACGGTCACCATACTGCAAGGCGTGCGCGATATTATGAGAGGTAAAGACCACGGTCACCCCTTTGTCCTTAGCCAGTTTGAAAAACAGCTCCATCACGTCTTCGCCTGCGGCGGGGTCGAGCGAGGCACAAGGTTCATCCGCGATCAGAATCTCGGGGTTGCCCACAATGGCGCGGGCGATTGCCACGCGCTGTGACTGCCCGCCCGACAAACGGTCGGCCCGGCGCAGGGCAAAACCATCCAGCCCAACTTTTTCCAACGCCTGCATCCCAGCCTCGCGGGACGCAACGGGCGCGAAAGTGTGGCTCCAATGCCGAGGACCCGGGCGCTGCCCCAAAAGCCCGTGAATGACGTTTGATAGTACTGAGAGCCGCGGCACCAGATTATGCTTTTGCGACACCAGCCCAATCCGGGCGCGCAGGACCCGGAGGGCTTTGCCCTTGGCGCTAGAGGCATTTTGGCCCAGCAGAGTGACCTTACCGCTGGAGGTAGGGATCAAACCCATCAAACAGCGCAGTAGGGTCGATTTCCCTGTTCCGTTTGCTCCGACAAGTGCGACAGCCTCGGCGCGCGCCAGGCGAAAACTGACATCAGAAAAGATAGGTGTCGCGCCGAAGCTTTTGGCAACGCCCTGCGCTTCGATATCAATGGCAGACACCGGGGGAAAAAGCCCCCCGGTGTCCAGCGGCCGCGCAGGCGCAGCCGTCTTTTCCAGAAGATCACTCACCGATGAAATTATCGAACTGAGGATAACCTGCGTTGGAGTACATTGACCGGACGTAGTCATAGGCGCTGTCATCGATGGCCACCAAATCCATACCGACATATTTGTCGTTTTCCTCATGCGCGGTGATGCCCGCAATGACCGAGTCTTTGTTTTCCAGAATCGCGGTTTGCACCCGTGCGGCGGCCTCCGCTGGCACATGGGCGCCAACCATGATCATGTCATTGGGCAGATCACCTGAGCGACCGATCATCTTGAAGAACCCATAAGGCAGGTCAGTTTCGTCATTGCGCACATTCAGCCAGCTGCCCGCGTTCGACCCGATGGCATCAACTTCGCCATTCTTCAGCGATTCATGCGCGATGTTGCGACTGGTGTGAATTTTCTCGATATCGTTGATCGGATCAAGACCGTGATCAGCCAAAATCTGCATCGGGCAGAGCATGTTGGAGGTCGAACCAATATCACCAAAGGCCACTGTCTTACCTTCCAGATCAGCAATTGTATTGATGCCGCTATCCGCGCGGGTGATGATCGCGCAGTGATAGTCAGGGCGGCCAAGTCCGATCAACGGGGTGGCTTCGGTCAACTTATTGATGACAACATACTCAGCAGGGCCCGAGACGACGAAATCAACAGTTTCGCCGCGCAGCGCTTCGGCTGCAGCAGTGCGCGAGTTGACAGCGTAAAACTCGAATGTTTCGCCGGTGGCAGCCTCCAGTGTGTCCTTGAAGGGCCCCCACTCAAGCTGCAAGCGCTCCATTCCTTCTACGTCGGTGACGGCGATGCTCCATGTGTCTGCCTGCGCCGCAAACGCGGTCGAAACAGCAAGGCCGAGGCCCAGAATTACGGATTTCATTTTCATATTCCCTCCGATGAAAATTCATCCGGATGATTTTCATGGATTCGCAAACGCTAGACGACAAGACCATGAAGCTTTTGTAACGGCGCGCGGGACGCCTTTTCCCAGATATGAAAGTGGTATTAAGCATCGCACGTCGTTGCGCCTGACATACCTGTGTCATAAACAGACGATAGAAATTCATTCGGATGATTTGCAAATGAACAGAGACAGGTGGCGCAAAATCCGCGCCGAAATTGAGCAGGATATCATGGACGGCGTGCTGCCCCCGGGGTCGAAATTGCCAACAGAGCCAGAGCTGGTGACTGCCTATCAGGCAGGGCGTCATTCTGTGCGCCGTGCAATCACCGAGCTTGGAAAGGAAGGCCTGCTGAGTGTCGAGCAGGGGCGCGGCACCTTTGTGCAACCAAGACCGGTGTTGGAGTATAACATTGGTGCGCGCACACGCTTGCGGTCCAACTTTGCATCTCAGGGTATTGATGTATCTAGCGAGAACCTCGGATCAGAACATCTGCCCGCGCGGCGTTCGATTGCGGCTGACCTTCAGATCGATCTGGGTGCAGAAGTGGTGGCCAGCAGTCGCATGACACTGGCCGATGGTGTTCCGATTTCATTTGGCACGCTCTATCACAACGCGGACCGCTTTTCTGAGTTTCCCGCACGCCGCGCCGCGTTGGGGTCCGTCAGTGCAGTCTATAAGTCTTATGGAATTGATGATTATCTGCGCGGCGCGACCCAGATGAACGCGCGCCCCGCCCGCGCCAATGAAGCACAGCGCTTGCGCCAGCATCCAGATATGCCGGTGATCGTGATCCGGGCCGTCGACACCCTGCTTGATGGCACGCCAATCGCGTGCAGCCGCGTGATCTGGTCCGCCGCGCGCGTCAAATTCAACATTCCGCATCGAGAGGATTAGGTAATGCCCGCCCCACAGACCCTGGCCGATCATCCACATGACGCAATGCTCAGTATTTTGGCCAGAGCAGATGGGGAGAGACTCAAGAGCTTTGCCGAGACACTCATCCCGCTTCTTGGCGATATTGATGTGTTGGAAAACCGCACTGGCCTCGTGATGTTGCCAATGCGGGATACAGCGCAGGGCACCAATTTTCATTTGGGTGAAGTATTGGTCAGCGAGGCGCGCATCGTGGCCAATGGTCAAGAAGCCTACGGCATGCGGCGTGGCCGCGATCTTGAAGCAGCGATGGCGATGGCGCTTGTGGATCTCGCAGTGGCGTCTGGAATTGCGCTCGGCGGCTGTACCGACTTTCTCGACCAAGAGGCGGCTGCGCAAGACGCGGCCGATACGGACTGTCTAAGGCGCGTTGAAGCCACCCGCGTTGAAATGGAGACTTTCTGATGGGCGCGCATCCAACCCCTTCTGATTTTGAGGCTCGCACAAATGCGACCTATGACGCTTTGATGTGGGCGCTGTCACGGCCCGGTCTGCCGCGTGATCTGCCAAGTGCGGGTCAGTCAGGTATCATTGAAACCCTGATTGATCGAGAATGCGCCGTGTACTGCGAGGATCCGGCAATGGCCGAGATTGCTGCGCGCACGGGTGCTGCAATGGCACCACCAGAAGACGCCGATCACTTGTTCCTGTCTCAGCCGCCCGCCCGGCTTGCCGGGCTGCGTCAGGGTTCTGACATGTACCCCGAAGGCGGTGCAACTTTGGTTATCCCAACAAGATTTGGATCGGGCCGCCATTTGGGTCTCACCGGCCCGGGCGTGGGTGGCCAAGTGCTCTGCAGACTACCAGATATCCCGCATAGCTTCTGGGCAGATCGAGCACGCGTGATGCGCTATCCCATGGGGTTTGAGATTTTCCTGATTGATGGCGCGCAGGTCATCGGCATTCCCCGCACAACAGTCGTAGAGGTCCTCTGATGGCATATGTTGCAACCCGCGGCGGTGAGCGCGCGATTGAGCAGTCTCAGCGGCTCTTCCGCGAAGAGATGGGAACCATCACAGCCGCGCGTGTAGCCGAAATTCGGCGTGCTATGCCTTACCTGATCGATCGCGTGATGGGCGAGGCCTCGCTTTATGACGAAGATCTCGCAGCGCTTGCACTGGCGCAAACCGGCGGTGAACTTTATGAAGCGGTGCTGCTGCTGCGGTCATGGCGGACTACGCAACCGCGTTTGGCTGTAGCCGAACCGGTGACGCAGGACGGGCTCTTTACGCATCGCCGTATCTCCGCCGCTTTCAAAGATATCCCAGGCGGTCAGGTGCTAGGCCCGACGCTTGATTATGCGCACCGTATTCTGGCCACCGAGGTGTTGTCTGATCAGGATTACAGGCCAGAACCGGTCGAACCTGCGGCGCGGCCCAGCCCGGCGCAACAACCCTCTGTCGCCGCCTGGCAGGCTGAAAATGATCTGCTTACAGCGGCAGAGCCAGATAAAACCGCCGGCAATGATATCCCTGATATCACCCGCGAGCCGCTGCTGTTCCCGTCCAAACGCGCCCATACCTTGCAATCGCTCGCACGGGCTGAGACGGGCGGCGTTTTGGCACTGGGTTATGCCGCGCAGCGCGGCTACGGGCAGGCCCATCCGACCGTAAATGAACTGCGCCTTGCCGAAGGTGAGGTGATGGTCAAACACCCGCGCGGCACCACATTCAGCGCGGGCCGCGTCAAGATCAGCCAGGCTGAGGTGGTTAACAAAAAGGGTACCCAGCTAGAACTCGGCTTTGCTGCAACGCTTGGTTGGAATGAGGTCAAAGTGATCGCCGCCGCGACGCTCGACCTCAACAGTGAAGGCGCACCGAAGGGGTCCGCGACAGAAGAAGAATTCTTCCTCTATCACACCGAAGGTGTGGAAAGCTCAGGCTTTTGTATCCACTTCAAGCTGCCCCACTACGTCACGTTCCAATCATCCTTGGATGCCATGCGCGACGCGAAAAAGAAGAAAGCCGCCAAAATCCCGGAGCCTGCCGAATGAGCCTGAAATCCCTCACCAAAGACTGGGAGCCGATGTCTTATGGGTTCCTTGATGCCTCTGCCAAACGCGAGATCAGGCGCAAAACGCTCAAAGCCATCGCGGTGCCCGGGTGCCAGATGCCCTATGCCAGTCGCGAAGTGCCTATGGCGCGGGGCTGGGGCACGGGCGGTTTGCAAATTTCTTGCACGTTGATCAACCTGCAGACCACCGTGAAGGTGATCGACCAAGGCGCTGATGATAGCGTCAACGCCGCCTCGATCCGGCGGTTCCTTTCCCGCGTATCCGGCGCACCAACGACCATGGACACGCTCAAGGCCGATTTGATCCAATCCCGCCACCGTATACCGGAGGAGAAACTGCGCGAAGATCAGGTGCTCGTGTTGCAAGTGCCGAACCCAGAACCGCTGCGCCCGGTCCAACCGAACATGTCCATCGCCCGGCAGATGCATGCGGATGCGGATTATGGGCGGATGTGGCTGCAACTGTATGAACAAATCGTCCGATCCGGCCGCGTGATGCAGGGGGCGAGCTATCCCTCTCTGGTCCATGGTCGGTTCGTGATGACGCCTTCGCCAATCCCGCGCTGGGATGTGTCGAAAATGCATATGGCTAAGCATCTGACGATCCTCTCCGCGGGCCGCGAAAAGCGCCTGCATGCTGTGCCGCCTTATACAAGGGTCGAACCGCTTGTGTTTGATGATGTGCCTTATCAGGTCGAAGAGCATCAAGACCTGACTTGCGCCCGCTCTGGTGCAAAAGGTTTCTTCATGAACGAAATCCCGCAGGACGATGGCTCATCCACTTATGAGGTGTCGGACAGCGAGTTTGGCGTGAAGACGATCCGTAAGGGAGATGGCGAACCTGTCGAGATCGGTGCAACGTGGTATCATGCCGGGGAGATGACCCAATGATGGATGCCCCCCAGATCGTAAAAACCCGCCCTCTCTTAATCGCGCGGAATGTGTCCAAGCGTTATGGCGCGGTGCAGGCCTTGCAGGATGTCTCAGCCAGCGTCTACCCCGGCGAGGTTCTCGGGATTGTGGGCGAAAGCGGATCGGGTAAATCGACCTTTCTGCGGTGTCTGAACCTTGAAGAGGACCCGGACCACGGCAGCTATACGCTGGATTTGCCGGATGTGCAGGGCAATCTGTTTGACCTCGACCGCTACGCCCGTCGGATGCTCTGTGCCACGCGGATCGGGATCGTTTATCAGAACCCGCATCTGGGGTTGCTGATGAAGCATTCCTCGTCCGGCAATGTCGCCGAGCGGCTGCTGATCGCGGGTGAGCGGCGCTTTGGCGTTCTGCGGGAAAAGGCCCGGGATGCGCTTGATGCTTCGGAATTCCCGCTCGACCGGATGGATGCCCCGCCCATTGAACTCTCTGGTGGGATGCAGCAGCGGGTCCAACTCGCCAAGGCCATCGCGCTCGAACCCGCGCTATTGCTACTCGACGAACCGACCACTGGACTCGACGTCAGCGTGCAGGCTCTCGTACTCGACACGCTGAAAAAGCTCCAGCAAGAGCGCAAGATCACCATGGTGATCGTCAGCCACGACCTTGGCGTCATCCGCACATTGTCTGATCGGGTCATGGTGATGAAAGGCGGACAGGTCGTCGAAGAGGGGCTTGCCGATCAGGTTTTCCAAGACCCGCAACACGCCTACACACAACAACTGGTGCATGCAAAGCTATGACTGTTCTTGACGTTCGCGGCCTGACCAAAGGCTTCACAATGCACCACCTCGGCACCCAGATGGGCGCGTTTGAGGATATCAGCTTTGCGCTGCAGGCCGGTGAATTCCTGCTGCTGAAAGGTAAGAATGGCGCGGGGAAATCAACGCTTTTACGTACGCTCTATCGCAGTTACCTGAGCCAAGGTGGCGAGATCCTGTTTCACTCGGATCATGGGGTCATTGACCTGGCGAGGGCGGCAGATGTCGATGTCTCTTTTTTGCGCCGGACCGAAATCGGGTTTGTGACCCAGTTCCTGACTGCGCGCCCGCGTGTCAGTGCACAAGACCTGGTGGCTGAACCGCTCCGCCTTGCTGGCCAAGAGCCTACCGAAGCTTTACGCGCGGCGCGTCATTGGCTTTACACATTTGGGGTCAAGGAAGAGCTTTGGGCGGCATATCCGACGACCTTTTCTGGCGGCGAACAACAGAAGGTAAATCTGGCGCGCGCACTGATCCTGCCACAGCGGCTTTTGCTCCTCGACGAACCCACCGCATCATTGGATGTGCATGCGCGCGCCGCATTGGTGGAACGTCTTGGCGAACTCAAGGCGCAAGGCACCGCCATGATTGGCGTTTTTCACCACCCCGGTGATGTTGCGGCATTAATCGACCGCGAGATCGACCTGACCCCCAACGCATTCCAAGATGAGGACCGCAAAGATGTGGCTATCTGACTTCACCCTGATCCTAGCTGACCGCATCGTAAAGGGCGGCTCTGTTCGTATCGAACACGGCCTTATCGCTGAGGTGCGCGAAGAGATTGTTCCGAGGGGCATCAACGGCCGCGGCATGCAGCTTTTCCCGGGCTTTATCGACATGCATGGCGACATGATCGAGCTAGAGCTGGAACCGCGCCCCAACGTGGATTTCCCGATGGCTGTTGCCGTCGGACACCTTGATGCGCGGCTGGCTGCGTCAGGTGTAACAACCGCCTATGCTGGCGTCTCTTTCTCCCGCAGCGCAAAGGAAGGTGACCGACGGTCGTTCGAGCATACAAGCGGGATAATCCGTGCACTGAAGGACACAGTTCAGGGGCTGCGCGTCGATCACCGCATCCATGCGCGGTTCGACATGACCTATACAGATGCAATTGCCGCGCTGGAGGGTCTTTTGAAGGCAGGCGCAGTCGATCTTGTATCAGTTATGGAGCATACGCCAGGAAAAGGACAGTATCGTGACCTGGAGAAACTGATCGCCTACCGGATGCGCAGCACCGGTGCCGCAGAGGCAGAGGTGCGTGCCGGGATTGAAGCGCAAATCGCCGCGGCAATGGCGCCTGAACTTCTACTCAAGAACCTCCAAGACGTCTCTCGCCTCTGCAAGGCGCATGGGGTCGCCATGGCCAGTCATGATGACGATACGGTCCAAAAGGCGAACCTGATGGCAGATATAGGCGCGGTGATCGCTGAGTTTCCTGTCACGATGGAGGCCGCGGCAGTTGCCAATGATCGCGGGCTTATGATTGCGATGGGTGCCCCAAACGCGATGCGTGGCCAAAGTTATTCGGGGAACTTATCCGCGCGTGAAGCGCATGCCGCTGGTCTTTTGCACATACTGGCGGCTGACTACCATCCGGCCGCGATTTTGCCAGCCATTCGCGCGCTGGCAGCGACCGATCCGAACGGTCTGGTCGGCGCCACCCGATTGGCGACGGCCAACCCGGCCAAGGCGCTGGGTCTGACGGATCGGGGAGAAATCGCAGCGGGCAAGCGGGCTGACTTGATCGTCGTAAATGACAAGGACAGGGTCATCGAAACCTATTGCGCAGGCCAGTCAGTCTACGCGAACGGAACCTTATCCTCGGGCGTATCTCAAAAGGGTGGTGATACCGTCGAATCCTTTACAAAAGCGTCACGGGACGGACTCGCCGCTGTTACCTAACACCATCATTCCTAAAGGCGAGAAATTCATTCGGATGAATCGCCATGACAACTGCCCTGACGCTCACCAATGTGTCCCGCCAATTCGGTGAGACGACCGCCGTTGATAATGTGAACCTATCGATTGAGCCCGGCCAATTTGTCGGGGTCATCGGTCGCTCTGGTGCCGGTAAGTCCACACTTCTTCGTCTGATCAACCGATTGATCGACCCTACTTCGGGGTCGATTTCGTTTCAGGGGTCCGAAATCACTGCGCTGAAGGGCAAGCCCCTACTTCAATGGCGGCGGGACTGCGCGATGATCTTCCAGCAGTTCAATCTCGTCGAACGGTTGAACGTGCTGAACAACGTCCTGATCGGACGCTTGGCCGAGCACGGATTTCTATCGTCAATGGCCATGCGGTTCACGGACGCGGAACGGGCCATGGCAATCGAGGCGCTCGACCGGCTCGACCTAGTCCCACAAGCGCTTCAACGGGCAGGCACCTTATCTGGTGGTCAGCAGCAGCGTGTGGCGATTGCAAAGGCGCTCGTACAGAACCCCAAGATCATGCTGGCCGACGAACCAATTGCCTCGCTCGACCCGGCGAATGCGACACTGGTCATGAATGGTCTGAAGCAAATCAACCAGGAGGACGGGATCACCGTCCTCGTCAACCTGCATACACTCGACACGGCGCGCGCCTATTGTGACCGCATCATCGCAATGCGCGCAGGGCGGGTGTTCTTTGATGGGACTGCCGCGCAGCTGACTGATGGCGTTGTGCGCGACATTTATGGGCTGGAAGGCCTCAGAGAGTTCAACGAAGCCGTCACCTCGACCGCTGTGCGAGAGATGGCCTGAAGCAAACGCAAATCAGGGAGATAAACCATGCGTTTTCTGACAACGACCGCGCTTTGCGCGCTGATCGCGGCACCGGCCTTCGCCGACTGGCGCGAAGACTATGCCGTTCTGAAATTCGGCATCCTGTCGGGCGAAAATGAAAAGGACCGTCTGCAGCGCAATGAGCCACTGCGCGCCTTTCTGGAAGAAAAACTGGGCGTTGAAGTCGAAATTTTCACCGCTGGAAACTACGACGGTGTTATTCAGGCGATGGCCGCCGATCAGATCGAGATTGGCCGCTTCGGCTCGTCTTCCTATGCAGCCGCCTATACCGCGACGGATGGTGGCGTCATCCCAACGCTGACCAGAACGATGGAAGATGGTTCGACTGGCTACTATTCCATCGTTGTGACACGCTGCGATAGCGGGATTGAGACACTGGCCGATGCCGAAGGCAAGGTTCACGCCTTCGCTGACCCAGACTCCACATCTGGCTATGCAGTACCCTACTTTAATATGGTGAACGTCGAAGGCATTGTTCCAGAAGAGTTTTTCGGATCGGTCGTCTTCTCCGGGAGCCATGAAGCCGGTGTGACGGGTGTTGTGAATGGCACCTTTGATACAGCAGCAACCTGGTGGAACAATGAAGCTGATGGGGTCTATCAGCGCATGATCACTAAAGGCATGATCGAAGATGGTCAGGTCTGCAAAATCTGGGAAAGCCCAGAAATTACATCAGGCCCATGGACATTCCGGTCTAACCTGCCTGCTGAGCTGATCGAAGACGTGACAGCTGCCATTGAAGCCTTCCCAACTGAAGATGTGGAAGGTTATCGGATATATTCCGAATGGGCCGCAGATAACGACAATAACCAGGATGGTTTTGTGCGGGTCGACCACGATCGCTATCAGTGGATCGTCGATATGCGCGAGTGGATCAAAGATCGCCGCCGCAGCTAATCATTCTATCAGGGCGGGGGTTTTCCCCGCCCTTTTCCTTGCTTTGGTGAGATAAGATGGCAATCACAACCGATCCTGGCTTTATTCCGCAGGGCGCACCCAACACAGTGGGCGAGTTTGAGGTCGAATTTGCTGATCAGCGCAGGCGCGCCCGGCGTGCCTGGCTCATCGGATCTGTTGTGTTTTTCATCCTATTTATGGTCACCTCATGGTTGGGGGATTTCTTTCGGGTCACTCAGATCACCATGCCAGATGGATCACGGGAATGGCGTTGGGTGATCCCGGCGGGTATTCCGCGCCTGGGCGAGTTCATCGTAAAGACCATCCCAGAGCTGCATTGGAGCACGCTTGGCGCAGACTTCGCCCATTGGTTTTGGCGCTGGCAGATCTGGCTCAAACTGCTTTTTGAAACCATTCTGATCGCCTATATGGCGACCGTGCTTGGCGTCATGGGCGGGTTCCTTTTGTCCTTTCCCGCCTCTCGCAATCTGGCTCCGAACAAATGGGTCCTTTGGATCACCCGCCGCTATCTGGAAATCGCGCGGACAGTGCCCGATCTGGTTTGGGCGATTATCTTTGTCTATTGTTTCTCCGTCGGGCCCATGGCGGGTGTCATCGCCATCGCACTGCATTCGACTGGCGCACTTGGCAAGCTCTACTCAGAAGTGAACGAAAACATCGACATGCGCCCGATCGAAGGGGTCAAAGCCGCCGGGGGCACATGGTTTGACCAGATCCGCTATGGGGCCGTGCCACAGGTAATGCCGAACATCATCAGCTACACGCTCTTGCGGTTTGAGATTAACGTACGGGCCTCATCCATCATTGGCTACGTTGGCGCTGGCGGCCTTGGGGCCGAATTCCGTGTGGCGATGAGTTTTCAGGAATACACAGACCTCTCCGCCCTGTTTGTGGTCATTTTCGTCACCGTCATGATCATCGACTACGGCTCTGAGAAACTGCGCCACAGGATCATTGGCATGGAAGGAGTGCGGGCATGAACCAGGATCGGATCACCGCGGCAATGGCACGCGTTCCACTTGCCTTCCGCGACCCACCCACTGTGCGGTTACGCAAGATTGCACTGCGTGTTTTTCTGATCGGGTTGTTCGCCTACTGCCTTGTGGCATTCAACTTCAGTCCGGAGCGCATCTGGACCGGCCTTGGCCGCCTCGGTACCGTCGCGAGCTTTATGTTCCCGCCTTACATCTGGACCTCCTGGGCCGAATTCTCTGAGATCCTCAATGGATTGGGGGAGACGCTCGCCATCGCCTTCCTCGGAACGGTGTTGGGGGCCATCTTTGCCTTCCCACTGTCGTTCTTTGGGGCCAAGAACATCAATCGTTTTACCTTCTGGCGTCAGACCACACGGCGTGGCTACGACGTGATCCGGGCCTTTGAAACGCTCATCCTTGCGCTGATCTTTATCCGCGCATTTGGCCTGGGCCCGCTGGCGGGCATTCTGGCCATCACGGTCAGCGAAATTGGGACGTTCGCGAAGCTTTTCTCAGAAGCCATCGAGAACACGTCGGAACGGCCTGTCGACGGCGTAAAAGCCTCCGGCGGTTCGCGGCTGCAGCAAATCCGCTTTGGAATCATGCCGCAGGTGAGCCCCGTGATCCTCTCGATCCTGCTCTACAACTTTGAATCCAACGTGCGCTCGGGCACGATTCTCGGGATCGTCGGTGCCGGTGGGATCGGGTTCCTGCTCTCTGACCGCATTAGCGCCTATCGTTGGGGCGAAGCCTGGTCGATCATCTTCCTGATCATCGCGATGGTTTATCTGATTGACTGGCTGTCGGGGCTGATCAGGCAGAGGCTGATCGGCAAAAACGAATTGGCTAAGTGAGGCATCGGACAAAACATGAGCGGCGCAGGATCCAAAAAATGTCTTAGCGAAAAGCCGACGATCCATCCCGAAGCTACTGTGACCGATTGCGACTTGGGTGTCTGGACCGAAGTGGGCAAAGGGACGGTGATGAAAGACGTCCAGATGGGGGATTATTCCTACATTACGCAGCACTGCCATGTGGTTTGGACCACGATCGGCAAGTTCTGTTCGATTGCCAACAGCACCCGTATCAACCCCGGCAACCACCCGACTTGGCGCGCGACGCAGCATCACTCGGTCTATCGGGCTGAAGCCTACGGGCTGGGCGAGGACGACCAGGAGTTCTTTCAATGGCGCAAAGATCATTGGGTGACCATTGGGCACGACGTCTGGATTGGACACGGGGTAACGGTGACCGCGGGCGTGGCCATCGGGACCGGAGCGGTCATCGGCGCAGGCGCAGTGGTGACGCGTGATGTCGCACCCTACACCGTTGTTGGCGGTGTTCCGGCGCGTATCATCAAACGCCGTTTTACCCATGAACAGGAAGAAGCGTTGCAAAAGATCGCGCTTTGGGACTGGTCCAGAGAGGCATATAAATCCGCGCTACCGGACATCCGATGCCTCTCCATCGACGACTTTATCGCGAAATACCGGTAGGCGCCCGCATGGTCTGCTGCATCGCCCAAATGGGCCATGTCGCCGGTCAGGACAACAACGTCCGCATCACGGTGTTCCGCATTGATAGACGCGACACTGGCCCGCAACTGCACGGCGTGGTCTTGGCCATAGAGCGTCCCTTCACCAATGACATGGGTATCGGTGAGATGAATAAATTTCATTCTGCGGCCATAGGTTTGGCCCAATCGTCCCACTGTGTCCCGGAACTAAAAATCGGTCCGTCCCAAGTGAAAGGGATTTCATGAATGGTGGTGCCCGTATCTTGTGCCAGGATCACCCCGTAAGACGGGGCCATCGGAGCACCATGCAGCAGCTCCTGCTCATTCAGATTTGGCAGGGATTGATTCCCTGTCGAGCGGACGGCAGCAAAAGGAATCCCGCACCAGGTCCCGTGCACCGGCGCATGGACATGGCCAAAATGGATGTAATCGATGCGGTCGCAGTACATTGTCAAAAGCGCGGCCAGTGGTCCGCGGTCTTCCGGCACGAGCGCGATTTTATCTTCGGCAGGCAGGCCAAGGGCCATGGCATTGTGATGCATGAACAGGCGCGCATGGGTGCAGTTTGACAGTTCGGCCTCTAACCAGTTGCGGCGGCGGCTGCAAAAATGGCCTGCGTGGGTGCGTGGCTCGGTCGTGTCGAGGTAGATCAGACGCGTGTGGTCCACCGTTTCTGCGTAGTTGATGAAACCCGCCGCGTCTTGGGGATGGTCCGGGAAGGCCGCAAGAAAGGCCGCACGGTCATCGTGGTTGCCGATCAACAGGCGAACGGGACAGGGCAGATCAATTAGGGCATCCACAAGGGTCGCATAGGCCGCAGGTTCGCCCCAGTGGGTTAAATCGCCTGTGATTATGATCCGCGCGGCATCGCTGTGATGCGCCCGCACATCGTCCAGCGCTTGGGCAAAACGTCTGTGGGGGTTCAATCCGCCCATGCGCTCACCGGGAACCGTCAGGTGAATGTCGGAGATATGCACAAGCTTCATGGAACTTAACCTTTCTAGAAAAAGTTCTGGCCGCTCCGAAGGGGCGACCAGAGGTTGGTTTAGCCGTTTGGCAGAAGGTCGGCGATTTCTTCGACCAGCTCTTCTTGCAGTTCTTGCATATCTGTGGCGTCACCGGTGACGATGCGTTCGATCCCGTCATAGATCACCTGCGTGATCGCCAAGCCGTTGTCGCCAGGATAAGCCAGCCAGTCGCGCAGCAGCGGAAGCTGGTCCACGGCGGTCTGCTTGTTGGGGTTCTGCTCGTAGAAGTCGGCCAGAATGATCTCGTTGGCGGCTTTGTTGGGGGGCATGTAGCCGGTCGTCATGGCGACCTGGGCTGCGCCCTCACCGGAGGTGATGAACTTCAGCCATGTCCAAGCCGCTTCGCGCACTGCAGGGTCGTCTGAAGTCGAGGTCAGCATCGCCGCGTTGCCGCCTGCAGGCAGCCCCATTGGTGTGCCTTCCAGGCCTGGGAACGGGCCGGTTACCAGTTCAAACTCGCCCTGGCTGCGTTCAACTGCGCCTAAGGCCGAAGTGGACCAGAACATCATACCGATATCGCCTGCAGAGAAGGACGCAAGTGCGGCCTGCCAGTCGAGGTTCTGCATTTCACAGCCCTCGAAAATCTCTTGCATCTGCTCCAACGCGACGAGTGCCTCTGGGCTGTCCATAGTCACGTGGCCACCTTCGACGATCGCTTTGTCCTGGCTCCACAACAGGGCCTGTACGAACCAGTTCCCGGTGATGTTCCAGCCCCAGAAAATCGGGTTCTCGATGCCATTGGCTTTCATGGTCTGACAAGCGGCAATGACTTCATCCCAAGTTGTTGGAAGCTCGGTAATGCCACCTTCGTTTAGGATATCCATGTTGTAGTAGCCAACCGGCAGAGAGATCGAGAACGGCAGGCCGTAGACTTCATCTTCAAATGTGGAGAGAGACAGCATGGCTTCGTGGTAGCCATTTGTTTCGAAACCGGTCTCGGCGGCAATGAATGGTGCCAGCGATTGGGCGATGCCCTTGTCGACCAACGGTGCCTGACGGTTCAGGCCCTGCATGGTCACGTCGGGTAGATTGCCAGCAACGGCTTCGCGCAGAACGGTGTTTGTGGCGTCCTCGTAGGATTCGTAGGTGGCGCGGAAGACGACCTCGATGTTCGGATGGGCTGCGTTGAAGGCCGGCATCATGGCTTCATACGTGACATCAAACAGGTGGCTATAGGGATAGGCGAACTCGATCGTCACCTTGTCCTCGGCGAAAACGGCGGTGGCGGAAAGCGCCAGAGCCATTGCAGTTACGGTATTTTTCATTATCTCTACTCCAGTTGTCGGGGACGTCCGGTTTGGCGATTGGTAGACCCCAATGATGTTCCCCGTTCGGGGAGGTGATTATCCCCATGCGGGGCTATGTGTAGGGCGGGCCAAGGCGCGCCCTACTTCATTCCAGACAGCGTGATCCCCTCGATAAACCGGCGTTGGGCCAGCAAAAATGCGACGATCAAAGGGGTGACGATAACAGTGGCTGTGGCCATCATCGGGCCAAAGAACGATCCGTCCCCATCGCCCTTGAACTCGCGCAGACCCAGCGGCGGGGTGAATAGATCGCGGTTTCCGGTCACGACGATGCGCGGCCAGAAATAATCATTCCAATGGGCCACCACAGAAAAGATCGCGAAGGCCAAAAGCGCAGGGATCGCAGTCGGCAACATGACCCGCCAGACGATGGCTAGCTCGGACATCCCGTCCATCCGCGCGGCGTCAATCAGATCGTCAGGCACAGTCATGAAGAACTGGCGCATCAGGAAGATCCCGAAGACAGAGATCGTCCACGGCACGACAAGGGCTGCATAGGTGTTGGTCAGCCCCAGCTTCGCCAACCCGATATAAAGCGGCAATGCAATGGCGTGGACAGGGATCAACAGGCAGAACAGGACCAGCCCGAAGACCGCATCACGCCCCCAAAACTTCAGCTTTGCCAGCGCATAGGCGGCAGGCAGGGCCACAACAATCTGGATGAGGAAGATCGATACCGTGACGATAACGCCATTCAGCAGATAGCGGACAAGCGGCGCTTCGGTGAAGGCTTTGGAATAATTGAACACCACGGGCCGCATGGAACAATCCGCCTCAGTCTCGGCCAAAAGAGAGGCCTGCACGCTGGCGTCGTCTTGCCCCGCAAACCGCGCGCGGGCGGCTTCGATATCGGCGCGGTCCGGCTGGCGTAGGGCGACGCAGCGCGGGTCGATCATCATCTCTTGACGGCCGAAAAAGCCGCCCTCACCACGGTCGATTTCGCCGGGGCTTTTGAACGAATAGCTGACCATCATGTAAAACGGTGCCAGCACGATAATCGTGCCAAGGATCAGCACCATATGTTTCCACCAATCACGTGTCATCAGTAGTGCACCTTGCGTTCGACTAGCCAGCGCTGGATCAGGGTCAGAAACATGACGAACAGCAGGAACAACATCGTGATGGCCGAACCTATTCCGATCAGGTTCTGCTGGATGCCTTTCTCGAAAATCGCGAACATCATCACGTAGGCAGATTTGTTCGGCCCGCCGCCCTGGGGCCAGAAGGCCTCGATCGTGTCAAAGACTTGAAAGGCGCGGATGCAGGAAATGGTCACGACAAAGACGGTGGTTGGTCCGAGCGCGGGCCAAGTGACCAGTCGGAACCGCTCCCACCCGGAGCGGGCACCATCCATTTCAGCGGCGTGGTACAGCTCTCGATGCACCGACGTTAAACCGGCCAAAAACAAAACCATGTTAAAGCCGAAGCCCTGCCAGATGCCAATGAAACAAACGACCCAGATTGCGTAGTCACGATCCCCCAGCCACAAGGGGAAGCCCTCGGCACAGCCATCTGCAAAGAAGGGGATAACCTCAAACCACGTTCCGCAAGCCATCTCCAACGTGCGGTTCACCATGCCAATGGTCGGATGCAGCATGAATTCCCAAGCAATCGCCATCGCCAGTAGCGTGGCCATCACCGGCAGGAAATAGATCGTCTTGTAGATGTCCCCGATCCGGCCCAACGAATGAACCAGTAAGGCCGCCCCTAGGCCAAGGCCCACGGAAATTGGCACCACGGTGACGACATAGGTAAAGGTCGCGACATACATCTTTTCGTAGGTGGAACGGGTGAACAGGCGCTCGTAGTTCTGGAGCCCGACCCAATCAAAGCTGGGGTTGCCCAACGAATAGTTCGTGAAAGACAGGACACCGGCCGCGATGATCGGCACGAGCAGGATCAAAAACATCAGAATCAAGGCCGGCGCTGCCAACCCCCAGCCCGTGCGCGCTTGTCTGTTGTCGGCTTTGGGTTTGGTGACGTCTGCTGCGAGGCTGGGGTCTATGGCCACCATGTCAGGCCACCTCAGCTGCGCGAGTGGCGGCAAGTTCGACCTGGCGCAACCGCGCGCCCCCCGCGTCGAATATCATGGCCGCATTCAGATCAAAGCTCAGGCCAACCGGCGCACCCAGACCCAAATTCTGCCGCTGCTCAGGCATGGCCCGCAGGGTCACCCGCGACCCATCGCTGTCCAGGGCAATCTGGGCAAAGACTTCTGACCCGAGATTTTCTAAATGCACAACCCGTCCGGTCAGACGCGGCGCGGATTGGGTCAACTGCAGGGCCTCGGGACGCAGGCCCATCTGCATCACCTTCGGGCTGTCAATGGACAGCCGAGAATTCAGGACCTGATCAAACACCGTTAGCGCGGTGCCGTTGCGCTCTACCGGCAAGATATTGATCTTGGGGGAGCCGATGAATTCGGCCACGCGAATGTCGTCAGGGTCTTCATAGATCACATCGGGGGCTGCACATTGCAGGATTTCACCGCCCATCATCACCGCAATCCGGTCGGACATTGTCATGGCTTCGACTTGATCATGGGTGACGTAGATAAACGTCGCCTTCAGGCGGCGGTGCAACTCGGCGATCTCAGCGCGGGTCTGAACGCGCAGCTTCGCATCAAGGTTTGACAGCGGTTCATCCAACAAGAACGCCGCTGGATCGCGCACCAAAGCGCGGCCCAAGGCAACACGCTGTCGCTGCCCGCCCGACAATTGCCCGGGCTTGCGATCAAGAAGCGCCGCGATTTCCAGCATCTCAGCCGCATGCCGGACCGCCTGGGCAATATCGTCTTTCTGCGTCCGCGCACCGGGTACAATACTGCCCAGCACGGGCAACCGCTGCAGCGCTGACATTTGGCGCATCTGCAAAGGCACAGCGATATTCTCGGCCACGGTCAAATGCGGATAAAGCGCATAGGATTGAAACACCATCGACAGATTGCGATCCGCCGCGCGGAGCTGTGTCACATTTATCCCTCCGATTGCGATGTTGCCGCTCGTCGGTGTTTCAAGCCCCGCGATGATCCGTAACAGGGTCGATTTTCCGCAGCCAGAAGGGCCCACCAACGAAATGAACTCTCCATCCTTCACGTCCAAGGTCACCCCTTTCAAAACGGAGGTCTCTCCGAAGTGCTTGGTGACAGATGCAATCTGCAAATCTGACATGTGATTCCCCTTTGGTGCAGCCAAAGGGATAGGCGGTGAGCACAACCGTTTTGTGTCGTCATATTAGTGAAACCGATGGGTTCTATCTGAGGGGCAAAAGGAAAGATCATGCGCCCCAACCACCATCAGTTCGAAGCGTTCGCCTATGTCGTCCGTGAGGGGAGCTTCTCTGCCGCTGCCACACGGTTGGGCGTCACCCAATCCACGATCACGCAACATATTGCGAACCTTGAGAAAGGCGTCGGAACGCTTCTGTTGCTGCGCGGTCGGGATGGCGTGGAACTTACCCCGACCGGACAGGATTTTTACGACCTCGCGGATCGCATGATCGCACTCAGCGCAGAAGTCGCCGAGCGGCTTGAAGGGTTCAATGCCATGAAAGAAGGGCGCCTCAAGATCATCGGCAATGCGCCACAACCCGCGCTGAAGATCATTGCGCGGTTTCAACGCCGGTTTCCCGATATTCGCGTCGATTTCGGGCTTTACGATTGGACGACCGCCAAATCGATGATCAGCAACCGCCTTGCGGATGTCGGCCTGATCACGGATGCGCCCGATCATGAGCATTGGGAAAAGATCCACATCGAAAGCGCGCGCTATATGATCTATTGCCGCGGCGATCACCCTTTCGCCAAACGCGTTAAGATTTCGCTGGCCGAGCTTGAGCAAGAGACGGTCATTGTGCCCGAGAAGGGGTCGCTCACGCGCCGCTTACTTGACCGCGCTTGCGAGCGCTACGACATATCGCTTAATCGCGTGGCCACAATGACGACCTTCCCCTTGATGTGCGAAGCGGTGTTGCAGGGCATTGGTGTCGCGTTGTTCTTGCAAAACAGCAGCCTGATCAAAAACAATCTTTGCGAAATTGACATCGAAGAAATGCCTGAAGCCCGGGACACGTCCCTTATCGCCACCAAAGATCGCACGCGGTTGAAGCTCGTTTCAGAATTTATCAATGCCGCCATCGAATGAAATCCACTGAGCGTTCGGTTCCACTTTACAAACTAAAAGCGGCCGTTCATGTGGCACACAGCATGGGAAGGGTGGGCTCCTAGCGGGCCACGGATGTGGCGCAGCATCTGCCAAATCGTGGCCTCGACCTTCGTCACTGACGGCCCAAATCAGAACTTAAGTGCCAGCTTGGAATGCTGCGATTGCAATCCGCAATGCGGACATTGGCCGCGACTGTGAAATCTGGCCGCATTCGAACTCATGGTCGCGGACAAAGCGTGAATTCGCTGCAATTACGCCAATGAATGATCTTTGCAAGTGTATTCCAGAAGGTTTGCACAAGACGGAAAGGCCTACTTGCGTCCCACCGGTGTTAGCGATTCAAAGGGCTTGCCAACAGCCTCATGATATTCATCTTCGTCCCAAAACCCGATGAGGATACCTGCATGCGCCGCCTTGGATTGGCGGGCCAGAAGAGTTGGGCTTGCTGTTATGCGGGTATGATGTTGTGCGGCCCATGTTAGAAGGGCTGCTTCCAGCCGCGCGCGGACGTCGATATGTTCAGGTGTCTGTGATACTCCAATATCGCGCAATTCATGCGGGTCGGTTTCCAGATCAAACATGACCGGGTCGAACCCTTCACAGCGGATATATTTCCAGCGCCCATCGAAGATCATTTTTGTGTGCGCGTTTTCCTGCGGCTGCTCTAACGTTCGCGCCATATCGGACCAGTGGTAATCATGCTCGCTGATCACATAGTTACGGCTGAACCCGTCTGTACCGTGCAGGATTGGGATCAGGTCGCGGCCTTCGATCACATGCGGCTTCGCCTCACATCCAAGCGCGTTCATGAAGGTCGGGGCAAGATCGATCATCTCGACAAGTGCATCAGATGATTTGCCGCGTGTCTTGTCGGCCTCCGGGCGCGGATCGGCAATGATCAGAGGCACTTTGACGGCCATCTCGTGGTAGAAATCCTTGTCGCCCATCCAATGATCACCCATGTAATCGCCATGGTCCGACGTGAACGCGATGATCGTATTGTCGCTATGGCCTTCCGCATCCATCCAGGCAAACAATCGCCCCAGATTGTCATCGAGCTGTTTGATCAACCCCATATAGGCAGGGATCACATGGTCACGGACGTGATCGCGGGAGAAACTCTTGCAGACCCGCGCGTTTTGATAGGCCTGCATCAAAGGATGAGCAGTGTCCTTTTCCTCCAATGATCGGATCGGTGGGACGATATGTGTCTCATCGTACATATCGTGATAGGGCGCGGGCACGATATAGGGCCAGTGCGGCTTGATATAGGACAGATGACAGACCCAAGGGCGGTCATCTTTGGCCGCGTCTGTCATAAATGCCATGGCGCGGTCCGTCATATAGGCCGTTTCCGAATGTTCTTCCGGCACATTCGCCGCAAGGCGCGAATTCTTCAGTAGCCACGCTGATAACAACTCACCGTCCGCGTCTACACCTGAGTTGGCGAAGTCTTCCCACGGGTTTTCGGATGCATACCCATGCGCTACGAGATAGTCGTCATAGGCAGACCAATTCTGCCGTGCGCTGTCAGGATGCAGACCATCGTCGCGCTCAAAGGGCTCAAACCCGCATTCAGAAACACGCACACCAATCTCGCTGCTTGGATCAATGCCAAGCCACGCCATACCTTCCGCATCGGCGGTCATATGGGTCTTGCCGACAAGGACAGCACGCGCGCCGACCTCGCGGAGGTGATCGCCCAATGTAGGCTCTCCGACGCGCAACGGCATGCCGTTCCAGGTTGATCCATGGCTGCGCACGTAACGCCCGGTGTAGGCCGACATTCGCGACGGGCCGCAGACCGGCGATTGCACGTAGGCGTTATTAAATTGCACCCCACGCGCGGCCAAAGCATCGATATGTGGCGTGTGCAAATGCGGGTGGCCATAGCAGCTGAGGTAGTCAAAGCGGAGTTGATCAGCCATGATCCAAAGCACATTTGGGCGTTTCGTCATTCGATTTTTTCTTTCGACAAGATGTCTTCTGCGGGAAGGCGCACGAACGTCTCAAAGCGATCAAGATAGCCAACCAATTCTGCAATCTCCGCTGCTGTAAAAACATCAGCCAAGACAGCGCGGCGTCTGCCCATAATTGGTGCTGCCAAGTGATAAGCATCACGGCCTTTGTCTGTCAGTGTCACTATCGTTTGCCGTCCATCTTGGGCGGCCTGTCGCATCGACACGAGCCCCTTTTGGCGCATCTGCGGCAAAGCGCGGCTGAGTTGGGAATGATCCGTGCGTTGTGTCAGCGCAAGATCGCTGATGGTCATGGGACCGACCTCGTGCAAGTCCCAAATGGTCCGCCACTCTACAATGGAAATGCCCCCTCCGACTTGAAGCAAATCCTGCGCCTGTTTACGCGATGCTGCATAAATCGCGGCCATCCGCCCAAACAAGTTTGTGTCTGCTCTCTCAGCTCGGGCCTGTATCCGCTCTACATCCCGTTCCTCATCACCGGTCATACGAACTCCACTTCGCTGACGATAAGACCTCAAAAATAAATACGTGACAAGTCATATATTTTCTGCAAACCTCGTATCCAAGCCTTCAGCCAGAGGGCATCTGCCCTTGGAGGAGGGCGGAAATTCAGGGAGGATGACATGATCAAATCAATGCTATTGGGTGGTGTTGTGGCACTCGCGCCCGCATTCACATTTGCACAAACCACACTGACTGCGGAAACAACGACACCGGGTTCAACGCCGCATTACATCGATTCAACGCTGGCGGCTGTTTTGGACAGCGCAGGTGTCGCGACGATGCAAATCACCGAAGGTGCGACGCTCACAAACTCAGTTCAAGCTGTGGCCGAAGGCCAGTTGGATATGGCCCCTGCGCCACTGATCCTGCCGTTTTTATTGTCACGCGGCATTGGCCCCTACAGCGGCATCGGCCCTGAAAAAGGCGCTGAGTTGGCCGACAACATCCGAGTCCTGTTCTTCAACGCCGGTTCTGCGCAATTGTTTGGACATTACAACAGCAATCCTATCGAAGATATCCGCGACCTTGCAGGCAAACGGATCTGGAACGGCCCACCTCGCGGGGCGGCACTCACCTCTGGTCGCGCAATGATCCAATTGCTGTCTGGCGAAAAAGACGGCGAAGGTTATGAGGGGGTACAAAACCCATGGCCAGACACTGTGTCTGTCATCACAGGCGGGTCTGTGGACGCATGGACGATCCCCGAAGGTCTGCCATCAGGTCGCGAAATCGCGATTGCGGCGGCGGGTGGCATTACGCTTTATGATGTCCCATCCGATTTGCTGGCAAGCGAGCTTGGGCAGCAGATCGTCGCAGCGCCCGGTCATGCGCCGTACTCAGTTCCGGTTGAGGATTTCCGTGCAGCTTACGCTGGCAATGACATCACGATTGTGACGGACGACGATACGTTTGATACCTTTGCATTGGCCTTTGGGCAGATTGTTCCAACCACAATGGACGAAGAGCTCGCCTATGAAATCACCAAGGCTTATCTTGAAGCAGAAGAGCGCTTTTTGACCGGATCACCACGCGGACCATACATCGGATTCAGTTTTGGTGACATTGATGGAGCGACCCAAGGTGTGTGTGGGGCTGTTCAAGTCAAGATGCACGCGGGTGCGATCCGCGCCTTCGAGGAAGCAGGCCACACTGTTGCGGATTGCGTGCGCCCGTAATCACTTTGCATATGCGCGGCAGGGTTTTTCCGGCCGTGCCTAAGGGGCCATTTCATGTCAGATGTCGCAACGACCCGCGGGGCAAGCCAGAACTGGGCGATTGCTTTGGGCTTTCTCCTTGTCGTTGTTGGTATGCTCAACACGATGCCGGAAATTCCCGGCCTTCAGGATTTTGCGCGTGACATAACAGGCCGCCCCTTCCTGCGGGTATCGGGGTTTCCACCTGAGTTCTTCTATCCGCCGATTTTCCTACTGATGATGGTGATTGTTGCGCTGGATTCCAGTGTTTATCTGGCGTGGAAGGTCTCTCGCCCCAACTTGGCGTGGCTGGGCCTCCTGCTTGATGCAGGTCTCATCCTCGCCGCGTTCCTTGCGTCCTTTGGGTTCTTGGTAGAGATCGATTCCGTTTGCCTGATTGACCAAATCACAGGTGAACGCGCGCGTTTGATTGCAGAGGCGGCAGAGCGTTCCGCTGGCGTTATCCCCGGCATATCATTCGACGCGGAAGTGCCCGCCTGTCAGGGACGGTTCGGGATTTGGATCATCCCGTTGCTATTCACAATCATCACTCTTTTTTTCCTCTACAACGTCAGAGTCTGGGGCGTCCCCTTGGTCGCCGTGGCCAGCGTTGTGGTGATCTATACGGTCGGCACGGCGCTGATCTGGGTCTATGACCTGAGCGACAACAGCTTCCTGCTGACCAAACTCGGCGCAGACGGCGGCGACGTGCAATCAGCCGCGATCCAGAAAGCCACGAACGTTTTCATCACTCCCGATGGGTTCATGGGGCGTTTCATGGATATCGTCGTGAACCAAGTGTTCCCTTATGTGGTATTGGGGGCCCTGTTCGGAACCTCGGCAGGTGGCACGTCGTTGATCAAACTGGCGGTGCGCTTGACCCGCAATCTGCGCGGCGGACCGGCCCATGCGGCTATCGTGTCATCCGCGATGTTCGGAACAATAACCGGTGGCCCAGTCACCAACGTACTGTCTACGGGGCGCCTGACGATCCCCATGATGAAGCGCAACGGGTTCTCGCCGCAATTTGCAGGCGGAGTTGAGGCAGCGGCTTCATCCGGCGGACAGATCATGCCGCCTGTGATGGGGGTTGCGGCCTTCGTTTTGGTCGCCTTAACAGCGGTACCCTACACAAAGGTCATCACCGCGGCATTCCTGCCCGCGATGTTCTTTTTCTTTTCGATATTCCTGGCGGTCATGTTCCAAGCCCGTCGTGAAAAAGTCGAAGCCATGCGTGACATCCCAGATGATTTGGTGATGCACCGCCAAGACTGGTTGAACCTTGTCATCATCTTTGCGCCCATCATGACAATCCTATTCTTATTGTTGGGCAACAAGGATGTTGTCAGCGTTGGTTGGTTTTCTAACATCCTGCCCGGTTTTGTGACCCAAACCATCGTCAATTCAACCGGCGATGCGACTTCTGCCGGATGGTGGGCCGTGGCCGTACTTGTGCCTCTTCTGTTTCTGGACCCTGAAACGCGGGCCAAACCATCAAAAGTCATCGTCTCATTGGCCGATGGCGGTATCTTAATCTCTCGTCTCTTCCTGTTGCTTTTCGCGGTTTCGATCATTTCGGCATTCCTGAACGAAAGCGGTTTGACCGGAGAGCTGACCCGCGCCGTCACTTCATGGTTAGAAACGGCGGATATGTTGCACCTCTTTGGCTTTGAAATTCCAATTGTTGGCGGTGTTTACCTGATGCTCGCCCTGACCTGCGCGATGTTTTGTGCGATCTTGCTTGGCATGGGCATGCCAACAGTGCCCGCCTATGTGAACGTGGCATTGCTGCTTGGACCGCTTTTGTCCAGCCTTGGTGTCAGCTTCTTTACCGCGCATATGTTTGTGTTCTACTTCGCGGTGGCCTCAGCGATCACGCCGCCGGTCGCGATTGCAGCATTTGCAGCCGCCTCGATCACGCGCACCGAACCGATGCGCACGGCCTTCGCCGCCGTCCGCGTTGGCATCGTGATGTTCACCATCCCCTTTGTTTTCGCATGGTATCCTGAACTTCTTTTGATCGAAGAGGCCGTGACAATCACAGACAAAACGGGCCGCAGCACCCTGATTGAAGGATACACCGGTAGCATCGATTGGAGCGCCTTGACCCTGCTAGGACTGCGCCTGATCCTGGCGCTCTATTTGATGGCCTCGGCGCTGGCCGTGTACGACCGCGCGCCCCTGCGCCGTTGGGAAGTGGGTCTGAGACTGTTGGCGGCTGTGTTGCTTTTATGGAAAACTATGATGTTGATTTGGTTCGGTCTTTTGCTGGCAGCAGCGTTGATTGGATGGCACGTTTTCGCAGCACGAAGTGACGAAGCAACTGACGGCTAGTGGGATTCCAGACACGGAACCCAAAGCCTCCAATCGTGCTCGGCGCAGAAACAAAAATTATAGGTTCGATGCTGACTTTAGATTGATCGCTGCATCTTCGAATTCAACACCTCAACGAACTTCGGTTATTACAGAGAGGATCCACGCGACGGGACATGTCACAAGCTGGCTCACGCGACCATTGTTCTTGAACCAAAGGCGAACAAGGTCTCGTCATACAACAACGAAAGACCGAACATGGGGATCGGCGGGATGACCCCGATACAAAAACTAAACGCAGCTTAAATTCTACTGACGCGTCCCTCAAAAAATGGGGGGACTACCAGGGTGAATTATGCACACCAACTTGGTTGCCGCCTTTTCCAAAAGGTCCTTTGACGGAAAGCGCGAAAGTCGGGTTTCTTTCCAGAGCACCAGTGCAGCGCTTGCCTTAGTCAAGCCAAATAGCGCTCATCCTATTTCTTCGCGCCGGTTGGTTTGAGCAAAGCGCGTGTATGGGAGCGACCTACGGCCTTTGACCTGTTTCGCTACGCTCCGCACCGGCTCAGTCACCTTGTCGAACTGCGCAAACCCTGAAAGTGCGCCAAAACATAGCAGGCCCAGCGGTGTCAGGGTTGCATTTGGTATCATGTAAATCAGGTTCCCTGCGCAGATTAACCCCAATGCAACCGTCTGTGGTGGCACGTCCTTTCGCCGTGATGTCAAACCAAGAAATAATAAGGGCAGGGCTAAGAGGCCAAGCATGCCGATATATCCAAGCCATCCTGACTTGCCTAAGGTTAGAATCCAGTAGCCTTCGGAGACTGTAATTTCTCGACCACTCTCATTGAACAACCGGTCACGCGACCATCCACCCCATCCGGTAAGAGGTTTTTCAAACGCGCGGGCCAACAGCAGGTCTTCATTGCGCAGCCGAAACTCCAATGACTGTGCACGCTCTTCGGAAAAATTGCGGGCTGCAGCCGTGATTTCATAGACAGGCAACAATTCAGCTTGCCGGAGTGCGGGGAATGTCAATGTTGCCAAGGCAATCACAAAGATGATCCGGAGCTGCATTTTTCTCCAAAGCCCGAAGAACACGGCTAGGCAGAACAGCCCTATGACGAAGGCCCCCACGTTCTTGCTGATCATCAAAATGACGAAAATCCACGCGGCTGCCCAAAGCCAATGCTGTTTTGCCTCTGCCTTCCACAATGCAACGGCCCCCATCATGGCCATGAAGATGAAGAAACCGACCCATAGACCATGTTCAAGAAATACGATGGGCCGAAAGCCATTGCGGATATGCTGTCCAAAGGAGTGCTGAAAGTAGCCATAAATCCATGTGTGCAGTTGCGGGCTGAGGCGAATTTCCACAAGCATGAGCAACGAGTAGCCCAAACCTGAGAAGACCAGAATTTTGAGCAGCGCAAGGTGCGTATCTGGTGTCGCAAGGTACTTTCGCGCAATGACATATGGCGCCAAAATAAGCGCCAAATCCCCCAAGGACCCGATCGCATCCCAAGGGCGCAGGCCGGGCAGGAACAGCGGCCCTACGACGATGAATTCGCGATTATTGAGCACGGTTAGGATGGTGCCGATCACAATCGTCGCGGCCAAGGCGCCAAGCAAAAGACGAAATAAGCGGCTCCCAATGACCAGCGTTGGTTCGGTCCCGTCTTTGACGTAGCGCCGACCAAAGAACATCAACCCGAGCAAAAGCCCGACAGAGACGGTCGCCGTCTTGTTCAAATCTGGTAAGCCCGGCAAATTGATCGCAAAAGCTTCAGGTAGAAAAAGATAGGATAACGTCGTCGCGCTTAAAATTGCGGGGACAGTTGCGCGCTTCGAGAAGATCACGAGGGCGATCAACGGCCAAGATAGTAGTGCAATTGTTGGCAAACCTAGTGTCCTCCTCTCTCGCTGCCGCCACCCAAGGTGTCGTTGAATGTGTCCGCTTAGATGTACTTCTAACGCCATGTTCAGTCACGGGAATTCGCGACCTTCGCTTGGGCGCGCAGCAACCGGCACCAAAAATCAGCATTTCCGACAAAGATAAATCATTTGGTGCAGTTCGCATCGTTGTAAGCTAGGCTTGCGCGCAGTTCATCTATTTTGATCAAGCATAACGATTTGTCGGAAGTTTCATGCAGTGTGAAAAAGCGAAGGTAGGGCGCGCACCTTTGAGGAATGTTGATGGTGTGGGCATACCTCTATTTCGGGCGAAATCATGATCCGTATCCCTAGAATTCCGATATCTTCGGGCATCCTTGGCCGTAGCATGTTGAACGGCGCTGCCTGGACGACCGGCAGCTTTGCGTACAAATACGCGTTGCGCCTTATCTCAACGATCATTGTAACCCGCCTTCTTCTGCCCGAAGCTTATGGTCTGCTTAGTCTCGCGATGATCTTTGTCACAGGTCTTACCATGTTTAGCGACATCGGTATTGCGCCGTCGGTTATCCAAAGTAAACGCGGGGAAGAGGCAGACTTCTTGCGTACAGCATGGACGATCAAGGTTGCGCGCGGCGTGTTGTTGGGGGTCCTTGGCTGTGCGATCGCGTGGCCTGCTGCGATCATTTATGATGAACCTCGGCTGTTTTTGTTGATTTGTACGCTGTCGGTCATCCCGGTCATGGACGGCTTTGTGTCCATCATGCAGCTGGTTTGCGAGCGCCGGATCAATCTTAAAGTGATCAACATCATCGACATGGCGTGTTCGACGTGCGCCACCGTTTTGACAATTCTCTTTGCGTGGCAGTTAGGATCCGTTTGGGCGTTGGTGATTGGGTCGATGGCAGGCGCTGGATTGAAGACAATCCTCAGTTTCATCTTCCTTCCCAAGTTTGCCCATCGCATTGAGTTGAACCGGAAAGACGCAATCGAAATTCTAACCTTCGGCGGGTGGATCTTGCTGTCCACCATGGCCGCCTTTGTTGCTGTTCCGGGGCTTGTTTTGATCCAGGGGGCCCTAGTCTCTGTCACCGTCTTGGGCTTTATCACGCTGGCTAACACGTTGGCATGGGCCATGGGCGAGTTCATCAGCGTGATTATGGCTAAGGTGCTCTTTCCGGCGATGGCAGAAATTGCCCGTGAACGGCCCGAGGAGCTTCAGCCAAAGGTCTACAAGATATTGTCGATTGTCTATTACGGCCTCTTGCCGCCCTTTGTTCTGTTGGCCTTGGTGGCGCATCCGTTGATCGATTTGCTTTATGATGATCGCTATGCAGTGGTTGGTGATTTCTTGGCTATCATGGCGATCAACAGTGCATTGATGGTCATGGTTGCCCCCTACAGCAACGTGATTTTGGCGAAGGGCGATGCCCGGCTCCACTTCATTCTGGTCGCTGTGACCGCAATCCTTCGGGTTATTCCGATGGTGGTGGGGTTCTATGTCGCTAATGCCTTTGGGATGATTGTTGGGATCGGCTTGGGGGTGATCTGCTACAACATCTATATTATCTATGTTGCTGATCGCGAACGGTTCGGTTGCCTCAAACGGGACTATCTGATGCAAGCCCTTTGGTCTGTCATACTTCTTTTCATCGCGTTGCGCGTTTTCAATGGTGATGGTTACACCGAACTGCAAGCGCTTTAGCCGGGGCGAAATGAATTAGGGTCACGGGACTTCGTACGCCGTTCAATTCCGTGTGCCCAAGGATGACTTTCAACACCTTTATGGTTATGATGTGATTGCAGCGCCCAGCATTTGTCGGCTGCATTGTTTGTCCTATTGATGATAGTTGTTGTTAAAAATGGCCCTTAAAAACTTCATTGCGTGCATCGGTACGGGCGATTCTTTGAAGAACATTGGTCGTTCTGACGAGTGCGCACCGTTTGACGTCAGAAAAATCCAATGAGTTCTGACCCGATCTATGTCACGCGTCCGCACCTGCCCGAGCTTGCAGATGTGCTACCGTTGCTTGAGCAGATATGGGATAGCGGACTGCTGACCAACAACGGACCCTTGCTGCAACGGTTCGAGAGCGCGTTGTCAGATTATCTGGGTGTCGCGCATATTTCATTGGTCGCGAATGCTACACTGGGCACCACACTCGCGATGGAGCAAGCCGGGATCACCTCAGGCGAGGTGATCACAACACCATTTTCGTTTGTCGCCACCAGCCATTCAATCAAACGGGCGGGTGCTACGCCCGTCTTTGCCGATATTGATCCCGTCACGCTTAATTTGGATCCCGCAAGCGTCGTCAAGCAGATCACGCCAGACACCAAAGCCATTTTGGCGGTCCATACCTTTGGCAGACCTTGCGATGTTGAGGGCCTAAAGGATGTCGCAGACAGCCATGGTTTGAAACTGCTCTACGATGCGGCGCACGCTTTTGGCGTGCGCAAAGATGGCCGGTCGATCCTATCCTACGGCGATATGTCGGTTCTCAGCTTTCATGCCACCAAAGTGTTTAACACCTTTGAAGGCGGCGCGGTCATTTCGCCAGACCGCGAAACGAAAGAGGGCGTAGATCGCCTCACAAATTTTGGATTTGCCGACACGGATTCTGTCGAGGCGATTGGCCTCAATGCGAAAATGAGCGAATTCAATGCGGCAATTGGACTGGCCCAACTTTGCAAGATCGATGAGGTGTTGGCGGCCCGGGCACGTGTCGCCGAACGATATATGCGATATCTTGGGGATGTTCCGGGCCTGCGTTGCGCCAGCCCAACCGGGGAAAGTGGGCATAACCACTATGCCTTCCCCATTCTCGTCGGACCAGACTATCCCATCGATCGTGACACATTGTGTGAGCGCCTGGAACAACACAACATCTTTGCGCGTAAGTACTTCTACCCATTGATTTCGGACATGGCGCCCTACGCTCAACTGCCCTCTGCCGCCCCCAAATCGCTGCCAATCGCGCGTAAGGTTGCGGCAGAGGTCTTGTGCTTGCCGCTTTACCCCGACCTTGATGAAGCAACGCAAGACAGGATCATAGCGCAAGTGCTGGCGAAATGAGGCTGAACTGGCCATTGGTCGCGCGCGCTGGGCGCAGGTTATTGGCAGGCAAGTACCAACATATTCACGACCTCGCCCATCATGTTGATATTATTTCCCCCGAAGAGACAACGCAGACACCGGCAGCGATCTACCCGGACGGGGCGTTGGACAAGATCAAAGGTCTTTCCCCCTGGCGGAATTGGGATGGAGAATTGGCGCTCATCAATGGTGGTGCAGTCACACACGCCGCCGCCCGGGCATTCAGCTTTGAAAATGCAACGGTCTCTGGTCCCTACGTCTATAAGGGGGCCGCGAGGCACTACGCTGGATATGGAAAGGCCGGGGTTTGGGACCGTACCGGTGCGGCCACTTTGGACATACCAGATGCGACCTTGGTGTCGTGCATATCAGGGAGCGCCTTTTTTGGGCCGCTCTTGAAAGACAGCTTTCCGCAAGAGGTTTTGGCAGGCGAGAACGCAAATAAAATTGCAATGCAAACTAAGGCATATCGTCACGAATCGGGTTACCGGCAGCTGTTGGGCTTACCCGCCCCAAGGACCGTGCATCGCGCAAGAATTGGGCGGCTGACGTTTTATGAAGACTTTGGTCAAACAGCGAGCAGGGCAGCACGATACAAGGTGCTTCATGATCGGCTGCGACACAACTTGGAACTAAACGGTGGTCACAGGCCAACGGGGGTATATCTCAAGCGGGGTGCAACCGGCGAAAGCCGGATTCTGACGAATGAGGATGCTCTGGAAAATCATCTGATAACACAGCGCTTTGACGTTGTTGAACCCGCAATCTTGGACGCCCAAGAGATCGCCCGCCGCACACTTGATGCGCCACTCGTCATCAGCGTCGAAGGCAGCCATATGGCGCATGTGGTCTATAGCATGCACGCCAAGGGGACCATGCTGGTCCTGCAACCGCCAAATCGTTTTGCCATGGCGTTCAAGGAATTCACCGACCGATTTGGTATGACGTTCGCCTTTGTTGTTGGCAGGCAGACCGAAGGCGGGTTCGACGTCGATATTGACGAATTGCAGCGTTTGATTGATCAACTCATCGGATGACCGGAATGCCCGATAACGAACTTCTCATCTTGCCAGTTTTGAAGGCCGTGCGCGGTCCGCATGGTGGTTTTGTCCTGACTCAAAAATACATGGACGGTGTTGCGGGCTACGCGAAACATTGGCCCGGCCCGGTCACAAGTCTTGTTGAAGTTTCCCACACTCCTACGACCGATATGGACCATATCGAAGTAATTCCAGAGAAGGCGGCAACCGGTGTGGAATTGCGGCCCAAATCGATCGAAGAATTGACTGAACGCATCAAGAACGCTGCATTGGTTTCGACATTTCTGTCTCCATTTGAGCTTCCAACAGCAAAGCTATGCAAAAAACTGGGCGTGCCCATCGTCTTTGTCAGCGAATACACGCTGCAAACGGATATTCAGATCATCCATGCCCACACGACCAACCCGTTGTTGCGATTTCGTCGGCGCCATTGGGCGCGCTGGGCTGAAAGAAAACGCCGCCAAGCCTTGGGTATTGCAGATGGTCTGCAGTGCAGTGGCACCCCCACTTATCAAGCGTATCGCGAGCTGATCGACAACACCTTGCTCTTCTTTGACAATAGGGTCCGAGAAGACTGGTTCATTTCTGCTGATGCCCTTGCCAGAAAGGCAGAGGATATTGGGGCAGGGCGGCCGTTGCGCCTTGTCTTTGGTGGCCGGTTGATCGCCATGAAGGGCGTGATGGATTTGGTGCCCTTCGCGGCTGCTCTGCGACAACGCAACATACCATTTACCTTGGATATCTACGGGGATGGCCCGCTAAAAAAGGATATGGCAGAGCAGATCAGATCCCATGATCTATCTGACCAAGTGATCTTGCGTGGTGCTGTTGATTTTGGTGCAGTTTGGGTCCCCGATCTGCAAGAGAAAGTCGATCTTTTTGTTTGCTGTCATCCGCAGGGCGACCCGTCCAGCACCTATCCAGAAGTCATGGCGTGTGGCGTGCCAATTGTCGGTTATGACAACGAGGCTTTCGCCGGGATCGCCCCGCTTTCGCAGGCCGGTTGGACAACGCCGATGCATGATGTCGACGCTTTGGTCAGTAAGGTCGTGCAGTTACATCAAGAACGTGCGCCACTTGTTACCGCGATGCAAAATGCACGTAAATTCGCAGCAGAGCACGCGTTTGAGGCAACGATGCAACGTCGTACCCGGCATCTCATTGATGCCAGCCGCCTGCCGGATCACCTTAAGGCGTAGGTCCAGGGTAAAGCGTGTCGATCTTGTCAGTCAGGTAGTAGTAAACCAGCCCCCGCCATTCTTTCGCGCCTATGTCGGTCAATCGCAATCCGTCGCTGAACCTGTAAAAATAACCTGGATCCATAGGTGGTATCCATTTGAAATCAATCGGGTAAGGCGTTGGATCAAAGCCAAGCTTGCGATAGGCGCCCATCAGGCGGGGCATCCGGTGCGCTGGCGTGATCACCCACCAGTTCTGCTGATGATCATCCCCGACAATGGCCAGCGTATTTTGGACCCGTTGCGCTGTTGTGGTTGAATTGGGATCAATCGTGATCCGATCGTCTGAAACGCCAAATTCCAGCAGCAAACGGCGCATGCCATCTGCCCCACGCAATGGTGCGGGGGGAAAGTCCGTCCCGCTGCCACCGCTCAGGATGATCCGTGCATCAGGAAACCGTTCCGCCAACAAAGCGGCTGTTGGAACGGCTTCGCCACCGTCTTCAAGGTCCATCAGCGCGCCATAGTGATTTGCGTGCGCCTCGCTTAACCCGGCGCCTAGAACGATCAAACCAAAAGGTGGGTCGACGTCAGTTAGGTCAACAGGCGGAAAACGGGTGACCAACGGGGCGATCATAACCTCGCTGAAGCTCGTAAATCCAAAAGTAAAGAACCCGGTCAACCCAAGTGTGAGGGACACGATAGCACTGCGCCGCCACCGAAAAATGAGAGCAAAAAGTGCGAAGCATACCAACAGCAAGAAGAAATTTGATGGCGTGCTCACAAGGTCTACTGCATCTTTGAGATGTTCCATCTACCGCCCCACATAACCCTTGTTAATAAACGTTAAATATAGCAAGTTATTGAAGTCGCTTTATTACCGCGTCGATAGTCAGGGTTTCCAGACCCTGCTTTCCGCTAAAAATTGCCTTTATATGACGCTGAAAATGACGCAGCTTTGTCTTTGGTCATTGATACGCTAAAATTGTTGTTTAATGACGTATGGTTGAATTAATGAGTCTTGATTTCAGACACGAAGATACTGCCGCGACCGACATCGCGATTGTCGGCATGGCTGCGCATTTGCCGGGTGCCGATACGGTTGAGGCCTATTGGAACAACCTCGTCGAAAGCATAGAATCGATCCGTCACTACAGCAAAGATGAATTGCTGGCCGCAGGCGAAGTTGCGCATCGCGTTAACCGCCCTGACTATGTCTCTGCTGCCGCACCACTTCAAGGGTATCAGAACTTTGATACCGAGTTCTTTGGTCTTTCAGCCAAAGAAGCCGCCATCATGGACCCCCAGCACCGCCGTTTTCTAGAGGTTTCCTGGGAAGCCTTGGAAAACGCGGGTCATATGCCCGAGAACGCGAAGGGTCCCATTGGCGTCTTTGCGGGCTGTGGCATGGGCAGCTACTTCTATTTCAACATCTGTTCGAACCCCAAGCTGGTCGACAACGTGGGCATGTTCCTGTTGCGCCATACCGGCAATGACAAGGATTTTCTGTCGACCCGGCTGAGCCACATTCTTGACCTCAAGGGGCCAAGTGTGAACGTGCAGACCGCCTGTTCGACGTCTTTGGTCGCCACCCATTATGCAACGCAGGCGCTGCTGTCCGGTGAATGCGACACGGCCCTTGCGGGTGGTGTCACAATCGAGCTGCCGCAGGATCGCGGCTATATCTACAAAGAAGGTGAAGTCCTGTCGCCCGACGGCCATTGCCATGCCTTTGACCACCGCGCCCAGGGCACTGTCTTTGGATCAGGTGCAGGTGTTGTGGTGTTGCGCCGTCTTGAGGATGCCATCGCCGATGGCGATCATATCTGGGCCGTCATCAAAGGCTCTGCGATCAATAACGACGGTGCTGCCAAGGCTGGCTATCTTGCCCCTTCTGTCGATGGGCAGGCCGAGGCGATTGCTGAAGCGCAGATGTTGGCAGACACCCCGGCCGACACAATTGACTATGTTGAATGCCACGGCACAGGCACCTATCTGGGCGACCCGATTGAGGTGGCGGCCCTCACACAAGCGTTTCAAGAAACAACGGACGACGTCGGGTATTGCCGCATTGGTTCGGTCAAGACCAACATTGGGCATCTGGATACCGCTGCAGGCGTGGCCAGTCTGATCAAGGCCTCACTGTCACTGCATCACAAGAAAATCCCGGCATCGTTAGGCTTTGAAAAACCGAATCCCGCGATTGATTTTGAAACGTCGCCTTTCAAAGTGAACAACGCGCTAACCGATTGGGTCAGCCACAAGGGCCCCCGTCGGGCCGGTGTGAATTCGCTTGGTGTTGGCGGCACCAATGCACATGTCGTGTTGCAGGAAGCGCCCGATCTACCAGATTCTGACTCTTCCGACTGGCCCTTCCAGATCCTGACGATTTCGGGTCGCAACAAAGCGGCGCTGGATGCCAATTGCGCGGCCCTTGCCGCGCATTTGCATGCGCACCCCGAACAGCCTCTCGCCGACATTTCCTGGACCTTACAGAAAGGTCGTCGCGCGTTTGAACGCCGCCGGGTGATTGTTGCTGAGACGCACGCGGAGGCCGCAGCACAACTGGAAAAGAACGACCCGCGCCGCGCCTTTAGCCATGCGGTTGTGGGTGAAGACCCAGACTATGTTTTCATGTTCCCAGGTGGTGGCGCGCAATATGCAGGCATGGCCCGTGATCTTTACGAGACCGAGCCTGTGTTCGCCGAATGGATGGACAAGGGGTTAGATATCCTACAGCCCAAGCTCGACTATGATATTCGCGTGCTTTGGTTGCCGGACCCTGGGCAGGAAGAGGCCGCTGACGCAAAGCTGACGCAACCCTCCGTCCAGCTGCCGCTGATCATGATCGTCGAATATGCATTGGCGCAGTTGTGGATGAGTTGGGGTGTGAAACCTGCGGCATTGACCGGCCATTCCATGGGTGAAAACACCGCTGCTTGCGTGGCAGGCGTGATATCGTTTGAAGACTGCATTGGGTTGGTCCACCTGCGCGGCAAGCTGTTCGATACGGTGCCCGCTGGGGGCATGCTCTCAATTGCGCTACCGGCAGATCAACTGCAGCCGCTGTTGGGCGACGATCTTGACCTCGGGGCCGTTAACGCGCCGCAGCTTAGCGTCGCGACGGGTCCGCAATCTGCATTGGACGATCTTGAGGCGCTGTTGAAAGCTAAGGATATTGACTGTCAGCGCATCCCAATCGACATTGCCGCCCACTCGCGGATGCTTGAACCGATCTTGAATGAATTTGGCGACTACCTGCGTTCAATTGATCTGCATGCACCGCAGATACCTTTTACCTCAAACCGGACCGGTGATTTCATCACAGACAGTCAGGCCTGCGACCCAGAATACTGGGTCGGGCACCTGCGGGGCACCGTCCTATTTGCCGATTGCCTGACCACATTGGCCGAAGAGAGCCGCGTCTTTATCGAAGTGGGCCCGGGCAAAGCCATGTCGTCGCTTGCCGGTCAGCACGGCAAAGTTACGGCCAATCAGGTGATCTCAAGCCTGCGCCACCCCAAGGACGACGTGGCCGATGACGCTTATTTCTTGGCGATGCTAGGCCGTGTCTGGGCTGTGGGCGGGACTTTTGATTGGGGGCAAATCTGGGGCGATGCACGCCGCCGTCGGGTCCCGCTGCCTACATATGCGTTCCAGCATGCGGCCTATTTCATTGAACCGGGCACCGCGACATCCGATGAAACCAGCGAATGGCTGACCCGAGACGACACGCCAGAAAACTGGGGTTACCGGCCCGCGTGGCTGCCACGCTATGCCGCCTGTGATGTCGATGTCATGGGCGATCTGTCTGAGGCTGAAAAACAAACCTGGTTGGTCTTTGCCGACGATGCGGGGCTGACAACGGCTGCTGCAGATCGGTTGCGTGCTGCGGGGCATGACGTGATGACGGTGCGCCCCGGCGACACTTTTGCCCGCGACGGCGAGGGCGGTTATTTCATCGCACCTGAACGGGGCCGCGAAAGCTATGACCAGCTGATTTCCGACCTCAACGCACGCGATCTGATCCCAACCCGGATTCTACACGGGTGGATGATCACGGCTGACGAAAGCTACCGCCCCGGTTCCAGCTTCTTTCACCGAGTTCAGGAACAGGGGTTTTACAGTCTGTTCTTTCTTGCGCAGGCCATTGGTGGCGAAGACCTGCCCGACAACATCCACATGTGTGTCCTGTCTAACGGTGCAGCACAGCACAAGGATGAGGCCTTGCCGCATCCCGATAAATCCACACTCGCCGGTCCATCCCGTGTGATTCCGCGCGAGTTCCCGCAGTTGAGCGTCAGCACCCTTGATCTTGAACTGCCAGCGCGAGGGGACCGCAAACAGCGCCGCGCCGTGCAGCCACAGATGGACAAGCTTGTCGATCACATTCTAGAGGACGCACTTGCGGAGCCGCAGAATGGGACCGCCTTGGTGCGCAATGGCAAACGGTTCGCACTGACATATAAGCCCGCCGCGTTGATGGGCTTGCCCGAAGATGGACCGCTTCCAGTCCTGAAAGATAACGGCGTTTACCTGATCACTGGCGGGTTTGGCGGGATCGGCCTGACATTGGCCGAAGCGCTGATCAAGCGGTGCAACGCACGGGTTGCGCTGCTGTCACGGTCCGACCTTCCGGCACGTGAGGCTTGGGAAAACACGCTTAAGAATACCGCACCATCGGCATCTTTGGCGCGCCGCATCAAGGCCTTGCAAGCGTTGGAGACGATGGGCGGTCAGGTCATGTCTATTGCCGCTGACACCAGCAACGTTGGGGACATGCGTGACGCACGGGCGAAGATTGAAGCGCAATTTGGCCCAATCAACGGTGTGATCCATGCGGCAGGGCACATCGATGACGCCCCGATCATGGCCAAGGATGTGTCCAGCATAGAAGACGTGTTCGCCCCCAAAATCCACGGCACGCGCGTGCTGGAAGAGGTCTTTCCTGATGGCGATCTGGACTGGCTGGCACTGTTTGCATCCAGCTCGACCGCGACCGCACCGATTGGCCAGGTCGACTACGTCGCTGCCAACGAATACCTGAACGCCTATGCCAAATCGCGCAGCGCGGACAAAACAACAGTCATCGCGATTAACTGGGGCATTTGGGCGGACGTCGGGATGGCCGCCGACGCGATGGAGGCCCGCACAGGTGCAACCACACCTGCCGAGATGATCCCGGTGAACGCCCCAATGCTGGACCACGCCACATTCGACAAGGCGGGAAATCGCATCTTTACAGCCACTTACAATGTTGCCGACAGATGGTTTCTTGAAGAGCATCGAACCAAAGCCGGCGATGCCTTGGTTCCCGGGACGGGCTATCTGGAGATGGTTGCCCAAGCCCTGTATGAGATGGGCGAAGGTTCGGCGTTTGAAATTCGTGATCTTCATTTCCTGCGGCCCTTCGCTGTCAGCGATACTGGGTCGGTGGATCTACGGCTTAGCCTGCCGCGCAGTGAAGTCGGCTATGAGATCTTGGTCGAAAGCGGTACTGACGACGCCTTTGAACAGAACGCACAGGCGGGGCTGCAGCTTTTGTCGCTGACCGCGCCTGAACCGCTTGATGTGACAGCTATTGTCGCGCGTTGTGAAGCCCCGGTCGAAGCCGGTGATCTGGGGTGGATCGCTTCACCACAAGAGGCGCACTTGAACTTTGGCCCGCGCTGGCGCGTCCTTCAATCGACCGCGTTTGGGGATGGCGAAGGGATTGCGACGCTGACATTGCCAGAGGCCGCCGCTGACGACCCGGCCGCTGGATATCTGCTGCATCCCGGCATGATGGACCTGGCCACTGGCTGGGCCATGAAACTGATAAAAGGGTACGCAGCGCAGCATCTTTGGGTGCCCGTGTCATATCGGTCGGTTAAGGTCTATGCCCCTTTGCCAGCGCAGGTCGTCAGTTGGGTCCGCAACGCCAGCGACAATACATCCGATAGCGACATCGCAAGCTTTGACATCACGCTTGCCGCACCCGACGGGACCGTTTGCGTTGACATCAAGGGCTTCTCGATCAGGCAAATGGTTGAGATGGGGGGCTTTGGTGCGCAAGCAAATGCAGCCACATCCCAGACTGAGACAGACACGGCACGGCCTTTGTCCCCCGCAGAAGAACGGCTACGCCATAACCTGTCACAGGGCATCCGTGCCGAAGAAGGTGCGGACTTGTTCCTGCGCGCGCTGAGCAGTCCTTACAGCCAAGTCATCCTGTCATCACTCGACCTTGATGCTTTGATTACCCAAGCCGGGCAAAGTGATGACGACGATGCCGAAGACGGGCAAAAATTCTCGCGACCACAGCTCGACAGTGATTTTGTCGAACCGGAGGGGCCCATTGAAGAACGGCTTGCCGCCTTCTGGCAAGACCTTTTGGGCGTCGATCAAATCGGGGCCGAGGACAGTTTCTTTGATCTCGGCGGGCATTCTCTGATTGCGGTGCGTCTGTTTGCGCAAATTCGCAAGGCGTTTCAGGTAGATTTCCCGATCTCTGTCCTGTTCGAGGCACCGACAATCCGCAAATGCGCCGCGTTGATCGCAGCGCGCGGGGTTTCTGTTGAGGGCGAGGTGGCTGAGACCGATGCCCCCGCAGCCCCCGCCCGTCGCTTCACCCATCTGGTGCCGATGCATCAGGGCGAAGGTGGGCGTAAGCCACCGTTCTTCCTTGTGGCGGGTATGTTCGGAAACGTGCTGAACCTGCGTCATCTGGCCCATCTGATTGGCAGCGACCGGCCCTTCTATGGCCTGCAGGCGCGTGGACTTTTGGGCAACGAAGAACCGCATCGCACGATTGAGGCCGCCGCAACCGATTACATCGCTGAAATGCGGCAGGTGCAGCCACATGGGCCCTATCATTTGGGTGGTTTCTCGGGCGGTGGGATTACGGCTTATGAAATTGCGCATCAACTGCGTGCCATGGGGGAAGAGGTGTCAGCCCTTGTCCTGCTGGATACACCGCTTCCTATCCGACCCGGTCTTGAGCGGTCGGACAGACTGCGGATGAAACTGCAGGACATCCAACGCGGTGGTCCCGCATACTTTGTGAATTGGGTCAAAGAGCGTATCGCGTGGGAAATCGAGAAACGGCGTGGCCGTGACGAAACGATTGACGAGGGGCAGCAATTCCACAATCTGGCCATTCAGGATGCCTTTATGGAAAGTGTTGGCGCCTACCAAGTCCAGCCTTGGGACGGGCCACTGGCCCTGTTCCGGCCCTCTTTGGTTGCCAATTGGACCGTGGGCGAACGCTTGATCAGTGCAGACAGGGAATACCTGTACCATGACAACGACTGGACCCAGTTCGCCCCCGGAATCGAAGTCTTTGAAGTGCCTGGCGACCACGACAGCATGGTGTTAGAGCCGAACGTCCGCGTTCTTGCGGGCAATATCCGGAGGTATCTCGAACGGTCAGCCGACGTGGCCGCTCCGACCTACCGGGAAGCTGCTGAATAGATGTCTGAACCTCGCATCCTGACGATCGTGCTGAACTACAAAACAGCCCAGATGACACTGAAGGCCGCCAAATCCGCACGCGCCGCCATGCAAGCCATACCCGGCGAACTGGTCATTGTGGACAACGACAGCCAGGATGGGTCATTTGAAACCATGCGTGCGCATGTCGCGGCAGAAGGCTGGGCCAATACCCGCGTCATCCAATCTGGCCGCAACGGTGGTTATGGGGCTGGCAATAACGTTGGGATCAGGGCGGGGATGTCAGACGGCAGCAAGCCAGATTACGTCTATATCCTAAATTCTGACGCCTTCCCAAAACCGGATGCGATCAAGGTGCTTTACGATCACCTGAACGCTACGCCCGGTACCGGTTTCGCAGGCAGTTTCATCGAAGGCGAAGACGGGGTTCAGCATACGACAACCTTCCGCTTTCCCAGTATCTGGAGCGAGCTGGAAGGGTCGATCCACTTTGGCCCCGTCAGCAAATTGCTGAATGCCTATCGGGTGCCGCGCACGCTGACGCAAACAGCATCGGTTGATTGGCTGGCTGGTGCTAGCGTGATGATGCGGCAAGAGATTTTGGATGACATTGGTCTCTTTGATGAGACCTTCTTTTTGTATTTCGAAGAAACCGACCTTTGCCGCCGTGCCCAAAAAGCCGGGCATCAAGTGATGTTTTTGGCGGATAGCGTTGTCACCCATATCGGCTCAGTTTCAACCGGTATGAAGGAATGGAGACAGGTTCCGGACTATTGGTTCAATTCCCGCTGGCATTATTTCAGCAAGAACCATGGGCGTTTCTACGCGTTTGTTGCGACTGTTTTCCATCTTATTGGCGGGGGCCTAAATTGGCTGCGTTGCAAGCTGACGGGCAAGGCTCAGAACGGCGCGCCCCGTTTCTTGCGCACGTTAGCCCGGCACGGGTTTGCCGCATTTTTCAAACCTCAGCGCCGACCGCCCCCCGCGCCTAGCACGCAAATCGGAGAATAATGATATGCCTTTTCGCGCAGTGATTATCGGCAATGAATCCCTTGCTATCCAATGCGGTGAGATGTTGCGCGATGCTGGCCATACGCTTAGTGCAATCGTGACCCGCAACACCGATGTGGCCGATTGGGCCAAAACGGCGGGCATTCCTGTTGTATCTTCGGACGCCGACCTTGCAGCAGAGCTTGCGCAGGTCGATTTCGACTGGCTAATGTCTATCGCGAACCTTGACATGATCCCAGACAATGTCTTGCAGCTGCCCGTCCGTGGCGCCGTGAACTTTCACGATGGCCCATTGCCCCGATACGCAGGTTTGAATGCGCCTGTTTGGGCCCTGCTCGCGGGCGAGGCCGAATACGGCATCAGCTGGCATATGATCAGTGGCGGTGTGGATGAAGGTGGGCTTCTGGCGCAAAGCTTCTTTGACATCGCGCAGGACGAAACCGTCCTGACGTTGAATACGAAGTGCTATGCGGCTGCCATTGATAGCTTTGGCACGGTCGTTGAGAAATTGAATGGCGACCAGCCGGTTGTCACATCCCAAGATTTGTCGCAACGCAGCTATTTCGCCAAAAACGACAGACCCGCCAATGCGGCCCGCTTGGATTTCAACCAGCCTGCGGGCAAGATCGCGACAATGGTCCGGGCCCTTGATCACGGCGACTATTGGAACCCGTTGATATGCCCGAAGATTGAAACCGATGCCGGTGTCTTTCTGGTCGGCAAGGCTGAGGCGGACAAGGGCAGTTCTGACGCCGCACCGGGGACGGTGATCGCTGTTGATGAGGATAGTCTGACCGTGGCGACCGCCACGGCTCCGGTAAAGCTCAGCAAGCTGCGTACCGCGACAGGTGGGCCGATTTCAGCTGCAGCTGTCGCCGGCAAAGATGCCGTATTGCCCGCCGTGGACGCCGATAGTGCTGCCGCCTTGATGGCCGATCTGAAAGCCACCCTAAAGCATGAACCCCAATGGCGCAAAGCGCTTGAGGCCATGTCGGCAGCAACACTGCCGCTCATCGATATGGCCTCCGACGCGGGCGAGGTGATCAGCCTGACACTGGATGGGCAGGCCGAAGACCTGTCAAAAGCGCTCTGGCACCTTGGGACTGCAATGGTGGAAGAGCCTCTGACATTGGCTTTGGGTGTCGCACATGATCACCCCGGCTATCTGAGTGATTGGGTGCCGCTCGGCCCCGATGACAACCCTGCCGATCTGCTGGAGCGCGGCACCTTTGCCGCAGACCTTTGCGCGCGGATCCCGGGCGGGGTGGCGACCCCTGCTTTGGGCCTGTCAGGCACTGGTCATGTTCCCGGGACCGCCTTCACCGTTGCAGGAAACACCCTGTATGCGGATACCGGCAAGATCAGTGCGGATGCGGCCCAACTAATGGCCGCACGGCTGGACCATATCGCTGGCCAACTGGCGAAAGGCGAAGCCGTCACGATCCTGCCAGAGGCCGAGCACCAAAAGATACTGGTCGATTGGAATGCCACAGACAAGGCGTTTCCCGCGGACCTCTGCATTCACCAAGCATTCGAGGCGCAGGTTGCCAAAACACCTGATTCCGAAGCCTTGTCCTTTGAAGGTGAAAGCCTTTCCTACGCGGAACTGAACGCCCGCGCCAACGCCTTGGCGCATGTATTGTTAGACAAAGGTGTGGGGCCAGACGCCATCGTTGGGCTGCACCTGCGCCGGTCATCGGCTTTGTTGATTGGGGCCTTGGCGATCATGAAGGCGGGTGGGGCTTACTTGCCGATGGATCCCGCCTATCCGGCGGACCGCACGGCGCATTACATCGCCGACAGCGGCACCAAAGTGATCGTGACGGACAGCACGCTTGCGGCCGGTCTGCCGCAGACGGACGCCGAGATTGTCGCGGTCGACAAGCTGGCCGCCGGGACCGAAACAGGGAACCCTGAGGCCGGTATTTCTGGCGTAAATTTAGCGTATGTAATCTATACATCTGGTTCGACCGGAAAACCCAAGGGCGTGATGGTCGAACATCGCAATGTCGCGAACTTTTTCGTCGGCATGGATGACCGGATTGCACATGATCCGCCCGGCGTTTGGATGGCCGTGACGTCCCTGTCGTTTGACATTTCGGTGCTTGAGCTGTTTTGGACCCTCGCACGCGGCTTCAAAATCGTCATTTCCGGCGACGAAAGCCGCGCGTTGGTGGCCGGTGAAGGCACGGCCCCGGGCGTTGGGATGGATTTCAGCCTGTTCTATTGGGGCAATGACGACGGGGTCGGACGCGACAAATATCGGTCCTTGCTGGAAGGGGCGCAGTTTGCTGACAAAAACGGGTTCTGTGCTGTCTGGACGCCCGAGCGGCATTTCCATGCCTTTGGCGGACCGTATCCTAACCCTTCCGTCACCGGGGCCGCGGTAGCGGCGGTCACAGAAAACTTAGCCGTGCGCGCGGGGTCTTGCGTCGCACCCTTGCACCACACCGCCCGGATCGCCGAGGAATGGGCAGTGATCGACAACCTGACCAACGGCAAAACTGGACTTGCCATTGCCTCTGGCTGGCAGCCTGATGATTTTGTGCTGCGCCCTGAAAACACACCACCCAAAAACAAACCCGCGATGTTTGATGCGATCCGTGATCTGCGCAAGCTTTGGGTTGGCGAGACCGTGGAATTCCCGCGCCAGAACGGCGAAATGCATGGCGTTGTTACGCAACCGCGTCCGGTATCGAAGAAGCTGAATGTCTGGGTTACGACGGCTGGCAATCCGGAAACCTGGAAAGAAGCAGGCACAAATGGCTGCAACGTGCTGACGCATTTGCTGGGTCAAAGCGTGGATGAGGTTGCCGAAAAGATCGTGATTTATCACGATGCGTTGCGTGCAGCCGGGCATGATCCGGATGATTTCACGGTCACGCTGATGTTGCACAGCTTCCTTGCAGAGACCCGCGAACAGGCCCGCGAGATCGCGCGCGAACCGATGAAGGATTACCTGCGCGCTGCGGCAGGGTTGATCAAGCAATATGCTTGGGCCTTCCCTGCGTTCAAAAAACCAAAGGGCGTTGAGAACCCGATGCAGATTGACCTCGGATCGCTTGATGACGAAGAAATGGACGGCATCCTGGAATTCGCGTTTGAGCGCTATTTCAATGACAGCGGTCTGTTTGGCACGGTTGAGGACGCGATTGAGCGGGTCAAGGCCGTGAAAGCCATTGGCGTGACAGAAGTCGCTTGTCTGATCGACTATGGCATTGACGTTGATCTGGTTCTGGAAGGGCTGAAACCCTTGGCCAAGGTTGTCGCCGCGAGCAATCAAGATGTTGCCGCCGATGATTACTCAATCGCCGCACAGATCGTGCGCCATAAGGTGACGCATCTGCAGTGTACCCCTTCGATGGCCCAAATGCTGACCATGAACGACGAGGCGCGCGCGGCTTTGGGTGGTCTGAAACAAATGATGGTCGGGGGCGAGGCACTGCCGGGTGCTTTGGCTGATGAGCTACGCACGCTGACCGGGGCGCGTGTGGAAAACATGTATGGCCCGACAGAAACAACCATTTGGTCTACGACCCAGACCGCCCAGGTTGGAACAGGTGCGGTTCCCATTGGGACGCCCATCGCCAATACGCAGGTTTATGTCTTGAATGATGCGATGGAGCCTTGCCCAATCGGTGTTCCGGGCGAGCTTTATATCGCGGGCGCGGGTGTGACCCGTGGTTATTACCACCGCGAAGATTTAACGGCGAAAAGCTTTGTCGCCAACCCCTTCGCGAATGACGAGCGTATGTATCGCACGGGTGATCTGGTCCGCTGGCGCATAGATGGCGCGCTTGATTTTCTTGGTCGCGCTGATTTTCAGGTCAAGCTGCGTGGTTACCGCGTTGAACTGGGCGAGATTGAAAGCGTTATCGATCAGCACGTGGATGTGCAGCAATCCGTTGTGATCGCCCGTGAAGACACGCCCGGTGTGGTCCAACTTGTCGGGTATTTGCTGGCCGACCGGTCCGTCAATGAAACCGCCTTGCGTGCGCAAATGCTAAAAACCTTGCCTGACTACATGGTGCCGCGCCAGTTTGTGACCCTTGACGCCTTTCCCTTGACCCCCAACAAAAAGGTGGACCGCAAGGCGTTGCCCGCACCAAGCCTTGGGCAAAAGGCACCGGTCGCGGCCCCTGTGACATCAGAGCCAGTTCCCGCAGCCCAGGCTGATTTGGGATCAGAGGCTGACATTAGCACTAAGATTGCCGCTATTTGGTCTGCGATGTTGGGTGTCTCGGACATTGGGCCCAAGGATAGTTTCTTTGACTTGGGCGGTCATTCCTTGCTGGCTGTGCAAGCCCATCGCGAGATCCGTGCGACAATGGGTGTGCAGAAGCTGTCGATCACAGATATTTTCCGCGCACCGACGCTGGGTGCCTTAGCCAAGATTGTGGCGCAAAAGGCGGGGGCACCGGCTGCCGCGCCTGTCGTACCGGCTGCGCCCAAAACCCCCGAGGTGGCAACATCTTCTGGTGATCCCCTTCAAGATGCGATGGCCCGCCGCCGCGAAATGCGCCAGCGCCGCCGCAATCGTTAATGGATCATGTCCTTACCGCCTTGCGCGCCGTGCTGGGTTTCAAGGTGGGCATCGGCATTTCAGACCCGCAGGCAGAGCCCGTGGGTTTGTGGCCAGAGGAGGCCGCATCAATGACGCGGGCTGTCCCGAAGAGACACCGTGAATTTGCGGCAGGTCGCCGCGCTGCTCGGGCCGCGATGGCTGAGCTTGGGCTTACCCCGGCTGCCATCTTGCAAGGTTCGGACCGCGCACCGGTTTGGCCCAGCCCTATAGTCGGGTCCATCGCCCATAGTGACACGTGCTGTATCGCCATTGTTGCGCATTCCGACGACGACCGCACGGTGGGGATCGATGTTGAGCGTGCGACCCCGTTGGATGCCGATCTTATTGATGTCATTTGCACACCGCCTGAACGGGAATGGGTTGCCCGGCAATCTGATCCGGGCCTTGCTGCCAAGCAGGTGTTTAGCGCAAAAGAGGCTGTCTATAAGGCGCAATATCCGCTGACAGGGCAGGTTATTGGGTTTGATGCTGTGACCCTCGATCTGCATGACGGACAGTTTACGGCGACAACCCATCCACAGCTAAAAGGCGCGATCTTGATCCACGATGGTCTGATCCTATCTGTTGCCCATGGTTAAACGTATTCTTTTGTTTGTGCTCGCCCCTGTGGTCGCGGCCCTTGCCGCTGTCGGGCTTTATGCCCGCGATCCAGGTCCGTTGGATGTTGAGAGTTTTGAGGCGCTCTATGCGTCGCCTGCCCCGCGACACTCCGGCTCTCGACAAGTTTTTCACATCGGTCACAGCCTTGTTGGGCGCGATATGCCAGCAATGTTGGCGCAGCTGGCGGGCGATGGCCATGACTACGCAAGCCAGTTGGGTTGGGGGGCGACCTTGCAATCCCATTGGGATCCGGATGTGCCGATCAACGGGTTCGAACAAGAGAACGCACATGATAAATACCGCGATGCCCATGACGCGGTGGGGTCTGGTGCCTTTGACACGCTGGTGTTGACCGAGATGGTCGAGATTACGGCTGCCATCCAATATTTCGATAGCCCCAGAATGCTGCACAATTGGGTCGATAAGGCGCAAGCGGCTGGTATGCCCGTCTATTTCTATGAGACATGGCACGAGCTGGACCACGAAGACGGCTGGCGCATGCGGCTTGATCGCGATTTAGGCATGTATTGGGAAGGTCAGATCATGCGCCCTGCGCTTGCCATGCAGGACGCGCCGCAGCCCATCTATCTGATCCCCGGTGGACAGGTTATGGCCGCCATTGCCGATGCGCTGGAACGCGACGGGCCCGTTGGTCCGCTGACGGGCCACGCGGACCTGTTTTCGGACAATATCCATTTTAACGACTATGGCGCCTACCTGATCGCCTTGACGCATTATGCGGTGCTGTATCAGCAAAGCCCTGTTGGACTGCCGCATCAGCTTTTGCGTGCAGACGGCAGCGCCGCGGATGACGTGGGCCCAGAGGCTGCGTTGATGATGCAGACCATCGTTTGGGATGTTGTCACGTCACTGCCGCGCACCGGTGTTCCGTCCCAGGGTTAGAACCCGAATAAATTGGCCTGCGTTATCGCGCCTTCGATCAGCTTTTGCCGGTCGGTTTCGGGTGTCCAACCAAGGTCAGACTTGGGCTTGGTATTGTCGAATGGCGTGAAATGCGCCCGCGATTGCCAGTCTTTCAATGAAGCGCGTGTCAGGCCTTTGCGCCGCAGAAAGTGGACTTTCATCACGTGTTTCACAGCATCCGCGGCAAACAGCACATGCAGCCAGCTTGACGAGACATTCAGCTTTGCGCCCATCCGGTCATGGATCGCCGCAAAGTAGTCTTGACCAGACATCAGCCCATCACCGACCAGATTGTAGGACTGCCCCTCAATCCCGTCTTGGGTCATCATCCGGATCAGCCCGTCGGTCAGATCGTCGATCAAGACAAAGGGCAGGATGTTCTGGCCATGCCCCCAAATGCGGACCGCTCCGGCACCATGCCACCTGCCAATGCCCCAGTGTTGCAGCGGCCCGCCTTCGCCCACAACGATGCCCGGACGCGCGATGACCAAAGGCAGGTCACGGTCTTTGTGCATCTGCAAAAGCTGCTTTTCGCATTCCGCTTTGGAGCGGGCATAGATGTTCCGGTCGCTCATGTCATCGGCATATCCGGTGTCTTCGGTGATCTTACCGATTGGACGCGACATGTCGTAGGATGCGATCGTGCCCGTATAGATCAACCGGCGGACGCCTGCGGCAAGTGCTGCCTCGGCCACGCCCACACTAACGCCCACGTCATTGATCAGCGCGTCGTCCCATGTCTTGTCCATCGATTTTGCAAGGTTGAAGACCGTATCGATCCCCTTCATCGCTTCGGTCAGCCCCGCCACATCGCGCATTGAGACAGGCACGGTTTCCACATGATTGGCGATATCGGCGAATGGCCCGGTTTTGCCGCGGCTGAGAACGCGTACATCGTGGCCGCGTTTGACCAGATCACGTGTCAGCGCCCGCCCGATAAATCCGGTGCCGCCGATGACCATCACAGTGGGCCTTGGCTTGCCCTTTGGTTTGGCGGGCACGGTCTGTTTGGGCAGCAGCTTCAGCGCGTCATCGATGCTTTGCATCACGATTTGCGCGGTTTGCATATCGTATTTTGGATCAAGGGGTTTGCTTTGGTTGACGCTGTCGTAGAAACTGCCAATCGCCCCTGCAAAGCTGAGGCCGTAGGGTGATTTGCGGTTCAATGACACGACCTGACGCACAAAATTGACGCCCCCTTCGCGCAGATGTTGCCAACTTTGTGACAGCTGTGCGCGCAACGGATTGACCACAAGATCAGCTGTATTCTCTTTTCTGATCACAAGCGTGTCTGCCGCGTAGTCAAACCGGGCCTGCCCGGTTGATCCGCGCAGCACGACGCTGCGTTCATCGACGGTTTCCACCAGTGATATGTTGAAAATCAGGTCCATATCACCCGCGCGGGCCAGGATGCGCCAGCACTGGTTGCGGACCTCATTGCCCGGCAATGTGATCGGCTTGCTGAGTTCCAAATGCGATATTGCGACGGGTCCAAAGAGATCATTTGCAAAGGCAAATAGATGTGGTCCCAATTCCAACAACAGGTTGCGGGGTTCCCGCAAAAGCCAAAGGCCAAATGGGCCCGACCGCAAGGGCGGCAATGGAAAGCACCAGTTGATTTCTGCCATAGAGATGCGGCCAAGATCGCCTGAGTCTGCCGCAGCCTTCAGCCGCGCATACCCCGGCATCCCCAAAAAGTTGTGTCCTGCGGCCATCAACCGGTCGGCTGATCTGCCAGCCTCTACCATCTTGGCCGTTTCCGTAGCGGACACCCCAACCGGCTTTTCCACAAAGCAATGCAGACCGGCTTTCGCGCATTTAACGGCGATGTCGCAGTGGCTGTCGGGTGGGGTCAGGATGTGGATCGCGTCAAGGTCTGCGCGGGCGATCATATCGTCCAGGTCATTATAAGGCGCAGCGCCAAAGCCAGCGGCCAAAGCCTCTGCCGCGCCTGCCGACATATCGCAGACGGCAGCAAGTTCGACACCCGGTAGGGTCTTGATTGTATTGGCGTGCCAGGTTGCAATAAAGCCAGCGCCGACAATCCCGGCGCGCAAAGGTTTCTTTGACATATTCATTCTCACTTATACTCAATAATCGCCATGTCGCTGTTGCGCAGCACACGCCAGTGGTAGGTTAAAAGTCCGACAAAATTAGGGAATTTGGACAAGGTTAATAAAATAGATTGATGCCACGCCTTACGCGGGGCGAGGCCAGCCGCGATCAAGCCGCGTGCCGTGCGGATGTATGATACCGCATAAACCCCTAGAACGGCTAGTACTGACCAGGGGGATAAGAAAATCACTGCGAGAATGGGTAGGATTGCGCCGTAAACCCAGACCCTTTGCCGGGCTCGGACGAAGTATTCAGGGTGTATTGCCCCGACTTGCGCAAACCCATGACCGGTCCGCACCGCGCGTTGCCACCATTGCCCAAAACGCATCATATCTGCGTCATGCAAGGTCATGGCTTCGGGCAGTCGATGTACCCGCCAGCCGGCTTTCCGGACGCGGGTGCAGAATTCATCGTCTTCGGCAGCGATCACATGCGGGTTAAAGCCTTTGGTGGCCTCAAACACGGCGGAACGTACCATCATATCACCACCGCAAGCTTCGATATCTCCGGCGGGCCGGTGCCATTCAAAGTCTGTCAAGCCATTGTAGACACTGGCATCAGGGTAAATCTCGGATCGCCAGCCGGTGACAATACCGATGTCTTTGTGCTCAGTGAGTGCTTGCGCACCCTTGGCAATCCAAGCGGGCTCAATCATGCAATCGCCATCGATGAATTGAACAAATTCCGGCTTCGGGTCGAGGGCGTCAAAGCCTGCGTTCCGCGCCCGTGCCGCTGTAAACGGAATGCTGAGATCAAGTTCGACCACTTGCGCCCCAGCCTCACGCGCAACCTGCAAACTGCCATCGGTTGATCCGCTGTCCACATAGACGACACGCGGCACGACATCTTTCAGCGATGCCAAGCAGGCCACAAGCCGCGCGCCTTCGTTTCGGCCAATCACAACAGCGGCGACATCGGTCATGGCGAACGATCGCCTCCGTATTTTTGAAAGACCTGCATCAGCTTTTCAGCCTCAACGGTCGATACAAAATCACGTGCGACTTTTGCCTGACCTGCCTGCCCCATGTCGGCACGCAAAGCGGGATCATCTAGGAGCTTGTTCAATGCCGCGACCATAGGCGCCACTGCGCCGGGTGGCAAAAGCAGCCCGCTGACCCCATCTTCGACAAGCTCTGGCACTCCTGCCACCATACTGGTGACCACCGGGACTTGCGACGCCATTGCCTCCATCAGCACAACGGGGACACCTTCGGCAAAGCTGGGCAGCACGAAGATATCTGTGCCTGAAAGCGCTTCGGCGACCTCGGATTGGGATTTGTAGCCGCAGAATTCGACGTGATCCTGCAGGCCCATTTGCTTAGTGCGCCGTTCAAGCGCGGGGCGTTCCGGCCCGTCCCCCACCAGACGCAACAAGACATCCGGGTGCTTTTGGACAACGGATGTCAGGGCGTCGAACAGAACGGGCACGCCTTTGACCGCCGCCAACCTGCCGACAAACAGCAATGTCGGACGTTCGGGGCGGGTGCCGGGTGCGTAGCGTTCAGGCTCCACCCCGCAATGGATGATGTGCAGTTTGTCCCAATGCTCTGGCTGGGAGAATAGCATGCCTTGCGAGCGACAGAAGTCACTGATGCAGGATACGAAAGTCGCTGTCTCGATCTTTGCATCCAACCGCCAGTGATGCGGTTCAAAGAAGATATCCGGCCCATGCATAGTAAAACTGTAGGGAATGCCGGACATTTCTGACATTAGCATCGCCACTGTACAGCTCGAGTTGGCGATGTGGTTGTGCAGATGATCGACAGCATTTTCGCGCAAGTGATCTGCCAGAACCGCCGCTTCGAGAAAATAGAAGAGTTGGTAAAGACGGTTGCGCAGCCCTGGCGGTGAGGTCCGCATCGCCAGCCGCAGGGCCCGAAAATAGGGGCCGGGGCGCTTTAATGCGCGTATGTGTGCCCGGATCAGCGTTCCAGGGCGCTTCGCGGCCGCTAGAACCTTGAACGTCGCGGCTGCTTCGGACTTTTGTTCCGGACCGACGTGATGGGAGGGTGGCGTCGTGCGGATCGAGCAAGTGATCACGTCAAGGCCCAGTTTGCGTAGCCCTTGCACCTCGCGCAGGATGAATGTGTCGGTTGCCCTTGGGTATTCGCCGGTCAGATACGCAATTTTCATGAACTTTCCTCGCAGGATATGCGCATGGCTTCTTTGAAGCTGACCAGGTCCTCACGGTCCATCAACGCCTCTGCGGCCGTCGTGCTGTAGTTCACAGGCATCATGCGGGCCTGCAAAATAGCGGGATGCAAAAGTCCGGGTTTGGCGGCGATGGGCAACATGGCCCCTATAAATGCCATGGCCCGCCAGGGCAGAACAATGGCGGGTTTTCCTGACCCCAGAGCATGTAGATACCCTGCACGATCAGGCGGATTTGCATCGATTAAGTTGATGGGGCCGTCGACCTGCGTTGCGCAGGCTTTCAGGATCATCTGAGCGCAATTTTTGACATATATCACTGGCAGCTGGCCTGCCCGCGTGAACTGTACCAAGACGGGGCCCGCGTTAATCCCCATATGCGCGTTCCAGACATTGCCGGGGCCAAAGACGGCACCCGGGCGCAGGATTGTAAGCGGTAAAGCGTGTGACGTTTGGAACCGCCGCGCGATATCCTCTTGCGCCAGTTTGATCTGGCAATAGATGTCGCGGGCTTCTGGCTTGGTTTCTAAGGCTGCGTTTTCGTCAATCGTGCCGTGCTCGGCCACCGCATCATGGGCATAAACCGCGATTGAACTGATCAGAACAAGCCTTGGCGCTTTGGGCAGGTCGACCATCGCCGCGCAGAGGGCCTCGGTCGCGTCAACGGTGTTCTTACGTTGATCTTCAGCATCGCCAGAGATTTTGGCGGCGAGATGAATGACGACATCTGCACCCGACAACGCATCCGTTAGGTCACTGCCGGACAAGAGGTCGGCAACAACTGGGATCACGCCCTCATCCCATTCTGGCAGGGCCGATTCGGCCCGCCGTACGAGTGCGCGCACAGTATGGCCTTGGGCCCGTGCAGCGGCCACAACCGCGCGCCCGATGAAACCTGCAGCCCCAGTTACGACTATGGTCAAAGGGTTTTCCATCATTGAACCCCTTTCAGGCTTTGCGCCCAAGGTTCTGGTTGCCGTGGCGCGCATGTTGTTTGCATAGGCATGGCGCCACTCTGCTCACCTGCATTTTGCAGGGCTAGGGTCACTTCGTTCACATGCAAGGCCATCTGCATCGTTGGAAGCGGATCATTTTCAGCAGCAATGTCCGTGAGCATCTGATCAGGGCCAAGAAAGAAGTTCATCGTTGCTGGCCCGCGCTTGGCGGGAACGGGGTGATTGTCTTTCTGCCCAAGCCGCAACTTTCGGGCCATCGGAAGTTCGAGCAGGCGCCGCCGAATGCGGACGCGCCTACGAAAGCGCACGGCGGCAAGGTTGTCCCAGCATTCGTCCATCTCAAGCACGCCATTGTCGCCGACAATACGAATTTCGTGGTTATGAGGTGCGATGATCGAACATGTCAGCCGGGTGACAACACCGGATGTGTGAAACAGGGTGCCAATCGATAGGTCATGCGCTGCAGGTTCATCACCCGTCAGCTGTGCGGATGCGGCTACCACCGTGCGCACAGGGCCAAACATTTGGATCAACCAGCTAAGGTAATAGCCTGCATGTTCCATCGTGCAGCCAACCTGAAACTCGTTCTCTGCAGGCCAGGGGGCACCGGTTTCGCTTTTCCAATCCTGGTAGGGGGCCTGGCGGACGTAGCCGTCGTCAATTTCCGCATAGGCCAAGCGCACCTTGCCGATCAGATCGCTGCGCGCCCCGGCCCAAAGTGTTTGGGCGGATTGCGAAAGATAGCTGCAGGGGGCCGCACCCATGTGCAGACCCTTTTCGACAGCTAGATCCATCAAAGCCTTTGCCTGCGTCATATCCATTGCCAGCGGCTTTTCAGAATAGACATTGTGGCCCGCCATGAGACAGGTTTGTGACACCTCAAAATGGGCCTCGGGGTTTGTCAGGTTAAGCACCAAGCCGTCAGCTGGCAAAAGCTGCAACAGATCTGCGATCGAAGCAGTGGCCTCGATAGACCAATGGGTACAAAAGGTTTTCAGACGCGGGGCATCTTTGTCATAAGCCCCAACGATATTGACGTTCGGATAGAGCGCGATCGACTTCATATACATGTCAGCAACGAAACCGGTGCCAACAATCGCAACTGACCGCTTGTCTGTCACATCAAATGAAGGACGATCAGTCATCCCAGTCACGGTGTCATTAAGCCCAACAAATATGCGCCATATTCGGTTTTTGCGTAGCGCTTTGCCAGTTTGGTCAACTGCGCATCATCAATCCAACCAGCCCCGAATGCAATCTCTTCTGGGCATCCGGTTTGCATCCCTTGCCTGCTTTGCAATGTCCGCACAAAATTGCTGGCGTCAAGAAGGCTGCCATGCGTGCCTGTATCCAGCCAGGCATAGCCGCGCCCCATTTGTTCAACACGCAGCGCACCCTCGGATAAATAGCTTTCCAGAAGCGTGACAATCTCAAGCTCGCCACGGGCGCTGGGCTGAATAGTGCGGGCGCGATCTGGTGCACTGCCGTCTAGAAAATAGAGACCGGTCACTGCAAAGTTCGATGGCGGTACGTCGGGTTTCTCGACAATTTCGGTTACGCGCTGATTGCTGTCCATTCCCACGACGCCATAGCGCTCGGGGTCCGCGACCCGGTACCCAAAGACGGTTGCGCCGCTGTCTTGACAATCAGCGCTTGCCAAGAGTTCCGGCAACCCATGTCCGAAAAAGATGTTATCGCCCAAGATCATTGCTGATGGGCCGCCGTCCAGAAATTCTTCTGCAATCAGATAAGCTTGCGCCAGCCCATCTGGGCTTGATTGGACCAGCCAAGTGATCTGGATGCCCCATTGTGACCCATCGCCAAGCAGGTTTTGGAACTGTGCCTGATCTTGCGGTGTCGTGATGATCCCTATCTCGCGAATACCTGTCAGCATCAATACCGACAGCGGATAGTAGATCATCGGCTTATCGTAGATCGGCATCAACTGCTTGGACAGGCCTTGGGTTATCGGCCAAAGCCGTGATCCGGTCCCACCAGCCAATATCAATCCCTTACGTTTACTCATGACACAGTCCTAACACTTCATCCGCAGCTTATGCGGAGGTTAACATTCTCGCAATTGCGTCCTTCCAAGCCGGCCGTTTGATGCCCAAAGCCCTCTCCAAGTCGGCACAATCCAATCTGGAATTTGCTGGGCGTTTGGCCGGGGTGGGGTAGGCCGACGATGGAATATCCGTGACCGTGACATCGCGTCCCGCTGCCGCAAAAATTGCGCGGGCGAATTCTGCCCATGACACATCAGGCGTGCCGCTGAAATGATAGGTTCCGCTGACACTCTTACCGGCTACAAGTGCCTTGGAAATGGTCAAGCAAGCCTCTGCGATCGCCTTGGCGGGGGTCGGTCCCCCGGTCTGATCAGCGACAACGTTCAATGCGTTCCGTGTCTCGGATAGCCGCAACATTGTTGTGACGAAGTTCTTGCCTTCGTCGTCAAAGACCCATGCTGTTCGCAAGATGACATACGTGCCCCCTGCCGCTGCGACGGCCTGCTCTCCGGCGAGCTTGGTCCGCCCATAAGCACCTAGCGGGTTGGTTTGATCATCAGGCGCCCAAGCCGCCCCCTCGGACCCGTCAAAGACGTAGTCGGTTGATATCTGGATGAAGGGGATTGTTCGCTTTGCGCAGGCACGCGCCATGGCACCGGGCGCGTTGGCGTTGATCACATGTGCTGTGGCTTCGTTTTCCTCGGCATCGTCAACAGCTGTCCAGGCCGCTGCGTTGATCACGACATCCGCGTCCGTTTCGGCAATTATTGCGGCACAGCCGTCAGGATCACTCAGATCAGCTTGCGCACGAGGTAGCGTGACGATCGCGGTTCCATCTTGCTTGCAAGCCGCAATCAGTGCGCGCGCAACCTGTCCGGTTTTCCCGAAAACGAGGATCTTCATGCCGTACCCAATCGGGCACCGACACCATCGCGATCCAATAACGGCTGCCACCAATCGGGGTTATCCAGATACCACGCCACGGTTTTTTCCAATCCTTGCTCTAACGTCACTGAGGGACGCCAGCCCAGCTCTTCTCGGATGCGCGTTGGATCAATCGCATAGCGTAGATCATGGCCGGGGCGATCGGTGACATAGGTAATAAGATCGGCATGCGGGGCCGCTTCGGGCCGGTGCTGGTCAAGCAAGGTGCAAATCATCGTCACAAGATCGATATTGCGCGCCTCGTTTTCGCCGCCAATATTATAGCAGCGCCCCAATGCGCCGCGCGCGAGAACCGTCAGCAGTGCGTCTGCGTGGTCTTCCACGTAGAGCCAATCGCGCACATTTTCGCCCTTGCCGTAGACTGGGATCGGCTTGCCGTGCAGCGCGTTCAGGATCACCACTGGGATCAGCTTTTCCGGGAAATGGAAGGGGCCATAGTTATTTGAGCAGTTCGTCAACACAACCGGCAAACCATAGGTTTCGGCCCAGGCCCGTACCAGATGATCGCTGGCGGCTTTCGAGGCAGAATAGGGGCTGCGTGGATCATAAGGCGTTGTTTCGGTGAATTGCCCATCCGCCCCAAGCGAGCCATAAACCTCATCCGTTGAGACATGATGGAATCGGAAATCGTCAGGCTTTCCAGAGTTCTCCCAATACGCCCGGGCCGCTTCCAGCAAAGTATATGTCCCGCTTATATTGGTTTCGATGAAAGTACCGGGCCCATCGATGGATCGGTCGACGTGTGATTCTGCCGCCAAATGCATGATTGCGTCAGGCTTATGGTATGCGAGGACCCGGTCCAACGCGGGGCGGTCACAAATATTGGCTTGCTCAAAAGCGTAGAGCGGGTTGTCTGCCACGCTGGCCACATTTGCCAAACAGGCGGCATAGGTCAGCGCATCCAGATTAACGATCGTGTGTCCTTGCGCTACGGCCAACCTGACAACGGCGGAACCAATGAAGCCAGCGCCACCTGTGACAAGAATTTTCATAGTGAGGTCTCATACTGGAACGGTGATTTGAGGTCAGCAAAAGACGGCGCGACCGCATCCTTGTCTGACAGGACAGCCTGATTCGTCGGAATGCCCCAGTCAATCGCCAGATCAGGATCGTCAAACCGCACAGAGCCCTCGGTGCTGGGCGCGTATGTGTCAGAGCATTTGTAAGCAACTATGCAATCCGGGGTGCGCGTGACAAATCCGTGCAAAAAACCTTCTGGGATCAGCAGCTGATTGCCTTTTTCATCGGATAGCTCAACCCCGACCCATTGCCCGTAAGTTGGCGACGCACGGCGCACATCAACGGCTACATCCCAGATCACGCCTTGCAAAACACGTACCAGCTTGGCCTGTGCGGAAGGGGGCGCCTGATAGTGCAGCCCGCGCACGGTGCCCTGATCGCAACTGTAGGATTGGTTGTCTTGTACGAACTGCGTGGTGATTCCGAGTTCGGCAAATGTTTCTATGTTATATGTTTCAGAAAAATGGCCTCTGTTGTCGGAAAACCGACGCGGTGTAACTTCAACAACGCCATCCAGATGGGTCTTATTTATCATTGTTCAGGCGACTTACCTATTACCAAAGAGTTCCGTCTAAGTCATTTTTGTTTGAAAATCCATGGGTGCAGTAGCCAAGAAAATGCTTAACCTCTATGTAGCTGTTATAAAGTGTTTGGATGAAGTGTTTCTTGAAACATAGGCGGCGTTTTGCCGCTTTGGAAGGCCGCATGTAACTTTCAAAAAGTGATAGATGACTGCAGTGCGGGGTCGGTGTATGGTTAGGGGGCTTTAAGCGCGTTTAGTGAATGTGATATTGAGGGAATTGATTATGTTATTGAAGAGTTTGCGTCTGTTTGGGGTCTCTCTAGCGGCTACACTCATTCTCCTCCAAACAACATTGATGCATGCGCAGGAAAGACCGCTGACACTGCGTGTCATCCAGTCAGGGCACAGTCTAACAGATGGGCTTTTTGATCCGCTACGGAACATGCTCAGAGCGTCCGGTATGCGTCAGCCTGTCATGGATAAATCCACAATGCCGGGCAGCCCGATGGATTGGCGTTGGGATAAAGCTGACCCAAATAGCGGCACTGACGCGCGTTACGACATCGCAAATTACGATCTGCTTGTTCTCACTGAACGCGTGCCCGTTGAAAGCACGATTGTATATCACGATTCCCACGGTCAAGCTTTGCATTGGTTCAACCATGCCTGGACCAACGGAAATGATGGCAATGGGGCTGAGACGATTCTTTACGCATCTTGGGTCAGCATCAATAGCGGGCCGAACTACAATAGCGATGACAGCGATGAAGAAAGCCATATCCCGTTCCGCGACCGGATGCCGCTGGAAATGGCGAGATGGGAAAGCATCCGTGACCATGTGAATGCAAATCGCCCTGCAGGATCACCTGAGATGAAATTGATCCCCGGTCCTGAACTGATGGCAGCGATCTATGACGAAATAGAAGCGGGGCGTGCGCCGGGACTGACTGATATTTCGGACATCTTTCTTGATGACATCCATGTCAATGATCTGGGGGCCTATTACATTTCGTTGGCCCATTACGCGGTGATCTTTGGCCGTGACCCTCGTGGATTGCCCCAACGCACGGATATCTCACCCCCGCAAAGCGTTGAGCAAGCCCGTTGGATGCAAGACCTTGTTTGGCGGGTTCTGTCTGAGTGAATGACCTATTGCGGCTTGGCCCTCTATTTCCCACCGACCAACCAGTCGCGGAAATCAGTGACCTCGGACCGGTCGAGCGCATTGTTCCCAACGATCATGAAGTAGGACTCTCGGATTGGAAGCCGATATTCAAACGGGCTGACCAAGAGTCCCTGTTCCAAATAGTTCTGCGCAAAGCTTTCGTGGATGATTGCAGCATTCGACCCACCGAGCAGGATTTGCAGGGCCATAATTGAGGAATCGGCGGTTGTGCTTTGCGAAGAGCCGCCCAGTTCCAGCCCATAGTGCGAGGACAGCCGCTGCCATTCGACCTCGGACCCCATGACGAGCAAGCGATGATCGGCTGCGAGGGCAGAGATATCTGGCGTGCTTCCGAATTTCGCGGCATATGCAGCGGTACATACGATAACACCAACCTCTTGCGACAATTGCCACATATGTTGATCTGTCCAGTTGCCAGTGCCGTAACGGATGTCGATATCGATCCGCCGATCGTCGATGCGATCTGACCAAACAGCTGTAGAGACGTGTAATTCGATGTCCGGGTGCAGTTCTGAGAATTCAGCAAGCCGTGGCCCCAGCACCAGCGCGCCGTAAGTCACTGAGGTCCGAACGTGTAGCCGTCGTCGTTTTTGCTTTGTGAAAAGGCTTGATGTTGCGTCTTGCATTTCCGCGAAAGCGCGGCGGATAGGCAATGCATAGGCCTGCCCCGTATCCGTCAACACGACGCCGTGCGGCAGACGCTTGAAGAGATCAACGCCGACGTGTCGTTCAAGCAGCCGAATGTGTTGGCTCACGGCGGCGGGGGTGAGGTTCAGCTCATCAGCCGCAGCTGAGAAACTGCTGTGTCGTGCAGCAGCCTCAAACGCCCGCAACCAAGGGACATGTGGCAGTTTGGACATGTAAAGCTCCGTCCCGTTTCCGTAGTCTTGGACCGAATCTGATAAAATGAAAATAGGGCCTACACAGGTTGGCATAAAAAAATATCGCCCCTTATCCCGCGAAACCGTTGTTTCTGGAAGTCTGCTCAAACCGCTAGATACAGCGTCGTGCGTGAAGGAAAGCCTGTGGCGGAATACGACTATATCATTATCGGGGCGGGCTCTGCCGGTTGTGTTTTGGCAGAACGGTTGTCTGCGGACCCCCGCACCCGTGTCTTGGTTTTGGAATCTGGCGGATCGGATGCCCGGTTCTGGATCAAGGTGCCCTTGGGTTATGCCTTTACCCACAATGATCCGCAACTAACCGTAGACTGCAAACCGCAGCCCGATGCCGGGCTCGCAGGGCGCCGTATCTCGTGGCCACGTGGCCGGGTTGTGGGCGGCTGTAGTTCGGTCAATGCGATGTCCTACATGCGCGGATTGGCCCATGACTTTGATGATTGGGCGGCAGATGCACCCGGATGGGATTGGTCAACAGTCAGCGGCGTCTATGACAGCCTAGAGCATCATAATGGCGGCGGTCCGGTGCGGGTCAGTGACCTAAGCCGCCATATGCATCCTTTCTCTGACAACTTCCTGTCCGCCGCAGAAGAGGTCGATTGGCCACTGTCAGATAACCTGAATAGCGGGGACGCGGGGCTGGGCCGCTATCAAAGCACTGTTTGGAAAGGCCGTCGTTGGTCGGCGGCTGATGCTTTCTTGCGTCCCGCTTTGCGCCGTGGCGGCGTGCGTTTGGAGACGCGCGCCCATGTGCAACGCATTGAGATTGAAGATGGGGCAGCACGCGGTGTGATCTATCGGCAGGGCGGTGAAATCCGCCGCGCGACCGCACGCGCAGAAGTCATTCTGTCTGCTGGCGCCGTACATTCCCCGCAGATTTTACAACTGTCCGGGGTGGGTCCTTCAGAGGTGCTGCAGGCCCAAGGGATCGCGGTCCAAAACCCACTGTCTGAAGTAGGGCGCGGACTACAGGATCATCTGTCGATCACCTATAGCTTTGCGGCCCATCCCAAGACGTTGAACAATATCCTGGGCCGGGCTTTCGGGCGCATAAAGCAGGGTGTGCAATATCTGGCGACGCGCGGTGGTGCGCTGTCGGTGCCTGTTAATCAGGTGGGCGGTTATATTGCCTCTGACGATGATGGGACCTTGGATACACAGATTTATTGCAACCCAATCGTCTATTCCGCCGGTCCAAAGGGGCCGAAAGTAACGGCGGCACCGGGGTATATCCTGTCTGCGCAGCCCTGCCGCCCTGTCAGCCGTGGTACGATTCAGATCGCATCCCCGTCGCCTGATGATGAACCCGAGATTCACCCGAACTCGCTTGACGCGGAAGAGGATCAGCGCGGTGCTATTCGTGCTGGACGGTTGTTGCAGCATTTGGCGCAGAGCGATACGTTGACCCGCGCCCGGCGCGACGCGATTGGACCGGATTTGATGGCTTTGGATGAGGCCGGTCTGCTGCAAGACTTTCGGGAACGGGCCTCAACAGTATATCACCCAAGCTGCACCTGTCGCATGGGCAGTGACCCGGCCCGGTCCGTGGTCGATGCCCGGCTGCGTGTACATGGCACCAGCCGGTTGCGCGTGGTTGATGCCTCGGCCTTCCCAAATATTACATCGGGCAATACCAACGCCCCAACTATGATGCTGGCTGCGCGTGCGGCCGCGCTTATCCTTGAGGACAACAAATGACGGATGTTACCCAATTCTACATCGATGGCATGTGGGTCGCACCACAGCATGCAGAAACAATGCCGATCAAGAACCCTGCCACGAATGCGCAAATCGGCACATTGTCATTGGGCGGCGGTGCGGATGTGGATTGCGCTGTTGCAGCTGCCAAGGCAGCTTTTGAGACATGGGGCCTGACACCCAAGGCAGAGCGCCGCGCCTTGTTGGCACGCTTGCTTGAGATCAGTGAAGCCCGCGAAGAAGAAATGGCCCAAGCGATCACCGCTGAAATGGGTGCGCCAATTACCTTGTCCCGCGAACAACAGGCGGCCTCAGGCACCGGGCATCTGCGTGCTTTTCTAGACGCATTTGATGCGATGGACGAAGAAAAGACCCTGCCTAACGGCGATATCTTGTCCCATGAACCCATTGGGGTGTGCGGGCTGATCACCCCTTGGAACTGGCCGGTTAACCAGATTTCACTGAAGGTCATCCCTGCTTTGGCGGCAGGCAATACTTGCGTTTTGAAACCGTCTGAGCACACGCCGCTTTCGGCCAAGCTTTACGCCGAAATGATCGACGCGGCGGGTTTTCCGGCTGGTGTGTTTAACCTCGTTTTTGGTGACGGTCCGACGGTTGGTGCGGCCATGTCGCGCCATCCTGACGTTGCGATGATGTCATTTACTGGCTCAACCCGTGCCGGAACCATCGTGTCCAAAGACGCCGCTGACAGCATCAAACGTGTAGCGTTGGAATTGGGCGGGAAGTCCCCGAATGTCATCTTCGCGGATGCGGATTTGGAGGCGCGTGTCCCCGAAGGCGTTTTCGAATGTTTCTCAAACACAGGTCAGTCCTGCAACGCCCCGACCCGGATGTTGGTGGAACGCAGCGTGTACGACCGCGCCGTTGAATTGGCAGCAGAGGCCGCCGAGGCCCAAGCCGTCGGCGATCCGATGCAAGAGGGGGATCACATCGGTCCGCTCTTCGATCAAATTCAGTATGACCGCGTGCAGCTGATGATCCAAAAGGGCATTGATGAAGGCGCGCGGTTGGTCGTAGGCGGTACAGGTAAGCCTGCCGGGTTTGAGGATGGTTGGTTCGTCAAGCCAACGCTGTTCGCAGACGTGACCAACGACATGGCGATTGCCCAAGAAGAAGTTTTTGGCCCCGTTCTGGTGATGATCCCGTTTGACACGGAAGAAGAGGCCATTGCGATGGCCAATGACACGCCCTACGGGCTGGATGCCTATGTCTCAACCGGGGATGAGGCACGTGCCTTACGCGTGGTGCGACGTCTGCGGGCGGGTGGCATTCACATCAACGGGCGCGGCACTGACTATGGCTCCCCTTTTGGTGGATTCAAGCAATCTGGCAATGGCCGCGAAGGCGGCGCGCATGGGTTGGCAGAATTCTACGAAGTAAAGGTCCGCCCACCGTTTACGGGGTAGGATGCCTTGTCGTGGCATCGAAGGTTGTCTAGTGCTGCGCGCCAATAGCACGCGGCAAGGGGCGCTTTTCGATGACACAGTCTACCGACAGTTTGGCAAAACAGATTGCGGCAATTGCAACGCTTGAAGGCAGATTCACCCTACGGTCCGGACAAACGACACATACGTATTTCGATAAGTACCGCTTTGAGGGCAGCCCTAAGCTGTTGAAACCACTGGCCGCCGAAATGGCAAAGCTGATCCCGGCAGGAACTGAGATCATCGCGGGTTTGGAACTGGGCGGCGTGCCGCTTGTGACTGGGATTTCACTGGAAACCGGGCTACCGGCCGCCTTTGTCCGCAAAGAAGCCAAGACCTACGGAACCTGCCGCGCGATTGAGGGGCAGGACGTTGCGGGTCAGACGGTCACTTTCATTGAGGATGTGATCACCACCGGTGGTGCCGTCTCTGACGCGTACGAACTGGCGGTTGCCGAAGGCGCGCATGTTCATGCCGTTGTCTGCGCCATTTGGCGGGGTGAAGGGGCACCGCATATCGCGGGCACCCCGGGCCTGCCTGTGTTTCCGGTCTTCACCCGCGACCAATTAGAAGCGGCTGCGTGATCTCGGCAAAACAGCTTTAGGCCATCTTCAAGGCAGGCTCGGCCAACCCTTCAAATCCCTTTTTCGCCAGGACACGATATGTGCTGCGCAACGCACCCCTGTCAGCATAGCACCCGCGCAAGTGACGGCTGCCGCTGTCCGCGACATAGCCCTCGCGCCCATGAACGATCCGATGGTTGTCGAAAACGACGCAGTTGCCCGCCTCGGACCGGAATCGCATCAAGAAGCGGTCTTCCTGCAGCATGCGAATGAATTTGACGAAGGCCGGGTAGTAATCATCCAGCAGGTCTTGGGGTAGGTCTATTGTGTCTTGCAGGTGCTGCGAAATGGTCACCCCGGTTACGTTGCCGTGCTGATCTGTCTCAATCACCCGTTGATGGGCGCGGTAGTCCAGCGTGTCGTGGCGGTAGAAGAACGGAATGTCATGGGTGGCTAGAAGATTAAACGCTTCGGGGTCTTCCTCGCGCAATGCCTCGGCCACGGCGGCGCCATCCAAGAACAGGGAAAGCCCGCCTTCAACGGTGTTCTCTAAGCAATGCAGGAACTGCAGGCCCGGTGCGGCCTCTTCCCCCGGTAGGTCGGTGTGCATTTCCAAGGGGCCAGAGGTGAAGGCAAGGTTTGTCGGTTCAATCTCGACCCGGACCTCGAAGAAATAACCCTCGGCAGAGGGTGTGATGGAACCGAGCGTGCCGACAAGGTCGGTCAGGCTTTCCTTGGTCGGTTCCATGCCCGTGACAATCACAATTCCGTCTTCGATCATGGCCCGGGTAAACCGGGCGCGCCCTTCGTCGGTGTGCAACACATCCGATTGCGCGACGCGTGCCATCTGCGGGCCAAAGTCGCCCATCCATCGGTTTTGGGACAGATCGGCGGGGTCATAGGGCCGGCCATAGGTCGCGACGTCGTGCAGCAACGTCATGGGCACGGTTGAGATATGGTCTTCGCCCTCCCAAACGATCTGGAGGAAATCACCTTCAACCCAAGCCTTTTTGACCTTGGGTGGCGTGGCCAAGACCGAGGTGTCGAAGATCCGTTCACGGGTCTGCGTATCGATGCAGCTGGTGCAAGCATCCCGGAGCCAGAAGGCATTGAAGTAGGTCGGCGCCTCATCAAGCGTGATGTTCAAGCCGCGGTCTGTGAGGGTAATATCGTATGTCATGGTAAGTATCTCAGTTGGCATAGTCGGGATCATCACGATCGAGAATCCGACGGATTTGGGTGAGGTGTGCATCGGCTTGGCCGGGGTAATCATCGAGCTCTTGCGCCGTCTTTTCCGCAACGTTGTCGGACAGCATCCGCAGCGGCTGGCCGGTTTGCAATGCGCGGATGTAAGTCTCGGCTGCGCGTTCAAAGTAATACAAGCGGTTAAAGGTGTCCGCGACCGAAGAGCCAATCACAAGCACACCGTGGTTGCCCATGATCATGACTTTCTTGGCCGGATCAGACAGCATGGAGGCGCAGCGCATCCCCTCTTGCTCAAAGGCCAATCCGCCGAAGTGGTCATCGATCACATAGCGGTTGAAGAAAGTTGCGGTATTCTGGTCGATGGGCGGCAGTGTGCTGTCAGCCAATGACGCCAGAACGGTGGCAAAGATCGAATGGGTATGCATCACACAGCGCGCATGCGGACACAGCCTGTGGACCGAGCCATGTAGGCCCCATGCGGTTGGATCGGGCGCGTTGGGTTGGTCCAGCGTGGCATCATCATTGGCGTCAATCAGCAGCAGGTCTGACGCCCGGATCAGGCTGAAATGCACCTGATTGGGGTTCATCAGAAACTTGCTGCCATCCTCATTCACCGAAAGGCTGAAATGATTGGCCACAGCTTCGTGCATGCCCAACCGTGCGGCCCAGCGAAATGATGCGGCTAAGTCCTGACGCTCAACCCAATGATCGATATTCGGGCGTATGTTCATCGGGCCTACTCGGCGGCAAGAGGGGCCGTGCGGCCGGTTGGAATGACCTCGTAACCCGGCTCTTCTGGCTCATCATCGGTCAGTTCAGATGGAAACCCTGGGGCGGTGATGGACAGACCGGTCGCATCCTCAAGCCGTTTGATGATGTTTGGGGACAGTTCGCGGGGGCCATATTTGGCGATCCCGTCGTCGAACATCGACACCATCAGCGGACTGATTTCCAAGGGCACACCAGCGTCCTCCGCGATCTTTTGGAATAGGCCGATATCTTTTTTCACAAGGTCCATGGTAAATGAGATATCGCGCGAACCGTTAAGAATGACTTGGCTTTCTGTTTCATGCACAAAAGAAGTCCCTGACGAGATTTTCATTGCCTCATAGGTCGTGTTCATATCCAGCCCAGCAGCCTTCATTGTGACCAAGGCTTCACAGACCGTCAGCAGGTTTGCCGTGGCCAGATAGTTGGTCATGACCTTGAGAACAGACGCCGTCCCGATGTCACCGGTATGCAAAACGCGGCGGCCAAGCGTGGTCAGCAGCGGCAAAACGCGTTCAAACGTGACCCGATCACAGCCTGCGAAGATTGAGATATTGCCGGTATCTGCACGGTGGCAGCCGCCTGAGACGGGGCATTCAACAACGCTACCGCCCGCGTCTTGGACCTGGGCTGCAAGGGATTTCATCACGGATTCGTCTGTGGTGGACATTTCCATCCAGGTTTTGCCAGATGTGACCTCGGGCAGCATTTCGGTGACGGTCGCCGCACAGATTTGCGGGGATGGCAAACAGGTCACCACGATATCATTTTCGCGCATCAATGCGGCCGCACTGTCCGTGGTCGCAGCGCCGGCTTTGACAAAAGCGGCTACCTTTCCCTCATCAAGGTCGAACACAGTCAGGTCGTGACCATTGCGCAAGAGGCTTCCGGCCAACTTCGCGCCGACATTGCCCAGACCGATAAACCCAACTTTCATATGCATTCCCTTTTCTCACTTGGCGTTATCGTGCCAAAAAACAGGCCACAAATGAAACGACTGATGAGATGCCAGAGGGGTCTTTTTTGTTGAAGCGGGGACGCGATCTGCAGTTAAGGATATTGCGGCTGGAGGCCGAGGAGTTCGTCAAGTTGGCGCCCTATCCAGCCGTGCGGAATAAAGTGCCCGCCCGGATGGGTATCGAGCGTCACTTTGGCACTGTCCGTGCAGTCCGCCCATTGCATGCGCGAGAATGTCAGGAAGTCGACGACGGCCCAATTCCCCAGTGCTTCAGCCTGATCCGAACACCCAAGCTGGTTCCGCCATAGGCTGACGGCATGGGTGGCGTCGCCACCGGGCCCGAATGGAAACCTGAGCACTGTGTCGTCTAATCCGTGCACATGCCGCACCTCTTGCGGCGCGCTGGCGCAGTCTTCACTTTGGCCCAGCGTCCCCGATATGCCCAGCAACGCGCGGATCCCCAGTTCCGCACCGCGATCACAGGCGAGCCGCCATGCCATGATCGACCCATACGAATATCCCGACACGAAAATGTTTTCTGGATCAATGGGGTAGCGGTTCATCACATCCTCAAGAACGGCTTGGGCAAAGGCGACGTCCGCGGTTTCGGGCGATCGGAAATTCCACGTTTTGCGGATGCCATTCGGAGCAATCAACAGAACGCCACGCCGTCGCGTCGCCCCAGAGATACGCGCGTGTTGCACAGGCAGTGCCCCCGTCCGTTGCCAGCCGTGGAAATGGATCAAGACGGGCAACGCGCTGGTGCCATCCCAATCGTCAGGTTCCTTGACGTGGTAGGACCGCTCACCCAAAGGGCAAGGCACGCTGAGCTGACAGTCTTGCCCAGATGGCGATGCAAATGTGCTGGTTGTCAGGGCCAAAACCAGGGCGAAGGCGGATAGGATATGTCTCATAAAGCCGATGCTACGGGATGATGTGCAGGTGTCACGTCACTTTATCGTATTGTTGCTCTTTCACCAATTGACGCATTGCTGCAGCCTGCTCGAATAGGCTAGTCGAGGTCCATGACCATGCAGATCGGGAAACGCCAAAACCTGCGCCGCTTTGCGACCTCGTTGATTTACGCGGTCGCTGTCTTCGTGACGGCACTTTGCATCATGCCATATCTGGGGGTGGTGGTCTCTGCGGTCACGGGGTCCTTCGACACGCTTTCCCATCTGATTGAGACTGTCTTGCTTCGTTACACTGCCACGACCGTCTGGTTGTTGCTTATCGTGATGACCTTCACTGCAGCAATCGGTACCGGCGCGGCATGGTTGGTGACGATGACCGAATTCAGGGGACGCAAGTGGTTTGAGATCGCCCTCGCCCTGCCATTGGCTTTCCCGGCCTATGTGCTGGCTTATGGCTATACCCACGTGCTGGATCATCCAGGCATCGTCCAATCGGTACTGCGTGACCTGATGGGTTGGGGCCCGCGAGATTATTGGTTTCCAGAGATCAGATCGCTTGGCGGGGCGGCGGCCATGCTGACACTTGTCCTTTATCCTTATGTCTACCTGTTGGCCCGGGCTGCATTCGCCAGCCAAGGTGCGACCGCTTTTCTGGCAGCGCGTGTCTTGGGAAAAACACCGTTTCGCGCCTTCCTGACCGTGTCCTTGCCGATGGCGCGCCCGGCTATCGCGTCAGGTGTGATGTTGGTCGCGATGGAGACAATCGCAGACTTCGGGACTGTTGCCTACTTCGGTGTTCAAACGTTCGCCGTTGGCATCTACACAAGCTGGTTTGCGATGGCCGACCGGGCGGCGGCGGCGCAATTGGCGCTTGGGCTGCTGGCCTTTGCCCTGCTGCTGGCATTTCTCGAACGGACCAGCCGGGGCCAGGCTGCCTATACCGATGGGCGCAAGAAGCTGCGGATGCAGCGGATCACCTTGACCCGCACCCAAGAGGCCACCGCGATTTTCTTCTGTCTTGTTCCGGTTGTGCTGGGGGTCATTGTGCCCGTGATCGCCCTTGGGGTGATGGCCGTTGGATCCGGGCAAGACTTGCTCAGCCCACGCTATCTTGGGTTCATCCGGAACTCGGTCACGCTTGCAGGAACGGCTGCGGTCTTGACCGTTCTGGCCGCATTGATCTTGGGGACATTGCACAGGGTTGGCCCGACCCGTTGGACGGCCACATCACTTTACATGAGCCGGATCGGCTATGCGGTTCCGGGGGGCGTCATTGCGGTCGGCCTGTTGGTGCCCTTCGCCTTGCTGGATAACTCACTAGATGCCTGGATGCGGGCGACTTTCGATATCTCAACCGGTTTGCTGTTCACCGGGTCCATTTGGCTTCTGGTCGGGGCCTATATGATCCGGTTTATCGCAGCAGCAGTCGGAGCCTATGAAGGCGGCATTGCGTCGGTTGGCACCAATATCGATGCGGCTGCGCGCACCTTGGGCCAAGATATGCCGGGGTTGATCCGCCGGGTGCATATGCCTTTGCTTGGGACCAGTCTGTTGACGGCAGGATTGATCGTGTTTGTCGATGTGATGAAAGAGCTACCGGCCACCCTCATCATGCGCCCGTTCAACTATGACACGCTGGCGGTGCAGGCGCACAGGCTCGCCTCTGATGAGCGCTTGAGCGGGGCAGCTGCGCCCAGCCTTGTCATCGCGGCAATCGGGCTAATCCCGGTGATTATTCTGTGCCGCCGGATCGGACGGGAAGCGCAATAAAAAAGGGCGCAACCTGCGTTGCGCCCTTTCTCGTATCCTATAGATTTGGTCTTATTCCCAACCAACCTGATTGAAGATCATCTGTGCGGCGGGCAAGTTCTTTGCCACTTCGCTTAGGTCAACGGCGTCTGGCCGGAAGAGGCCCATTGTCGCAACGGATGCGGACAGGCCAACACCGGGCACGGCAGGGTATTCATCATTGCCAGCGCTGAAATATTGCTGCGCCTGATCCGAGGCGAGATATTCAAGGAACTTCACGGCATTCTCGCGGTTCGGCGCATAGGCGGCAATCCCACCACCGGACAGGTTCATATGCGCGCCTTCGGCGTTCTGTGCCGGAAAGACCCAACCGATGTTGGCCATGGCGTCGTCGTCCAGCCCATCAACCTCAGTCCGGATGGCGCGTGCGAAGTAATAGGTGTTGGAAATGGAAATGTCGCATTCGCCTGACACCAGACCGCGCAGCTGGTCTGTGTCACCGCCCTGCGGTGCGCGGGCGAAGTTGTTAACAAGACCCTGTGCCCAGTCTTTTGCGGCCTCTTCACCGTGATTTTCAATCACTGCAGACAACAGCGTCTGGGAATAGACGTTGGTTGATGACCGGTGGCACACCATGCCTTCATAGGCTGTATCAGCCAGTGAAACATAGTCCATTGGCGGGTTGGTCACATCTGTCTTATCGTAGAAAATGATGCGCGCGCGCTGGCTGAAGCCAAACCACTGATTGTCGCTATCACGAATGGAGGCGGGGATACGTGCCTCGAGTACGGCGCTCTCCAATGGCTGCAGAACGCCAGCGTCCTTGGCGCGCTCGAGCCGGGATGTATCAACAGTCAGCAAAACATCGGCGGGCGAATTTGCACCTTCGGCCTGCATCCGCGTGATCAACTCATCTGCGTTGCCTTCGATCCGGTTGATGGTGATGCCAGTCAATTCGGTAAAGTCGGAATAGAGCCGTTCGTCAGTGTCGTAATGCCGCGAGGAGTAGAGGTTGAGATCACCCTCTGCGACGGCAGTGGTTGCGAGAGCTGAGATTGTTGCAGCAAGAACTGCCTTTGATGAGAACGACGTCATTTCGTCAAACCTTTCATGACTATTTTACTCAGGATTACTCATATCAACGTTTACCAACATGTCCAGATATTCTGATAGAAATCGTCGGAAAAATGGCCTAGTTTTTCAGCGACGTGTCGACATGATTGGCAAGTGACGAGTGAGTAAACGCTTTCTTTGGCCAAGCGAGACCATAGGACGGGCAGATAGGAATAATGACGGCAAATGGATCGCACACCGCTTAGTCTGAAATGGTTGGAAGTCTTTCAGCACCTTGCGCGCGAAGGGTCACTGCAAAATACCGCCAAGGCACTTGGCTTGTCGGTCAGTACCGCGTCGCAGCATCTCAGTAGTCTGGAAAAAGTTGTCGGGACCGACCTGTTTGATCACAAGCGGCGGCCTTTGGTTCTGACCACGGCGGGGCAAATCCTACTGTGCCGGGTCGAAGAATCGATGACAGCGCTGCGCCTTGGGCTGGCCGAAGTCGTCTCAAAAGATCTGAGCGCGTTGCTACGGATCCTGCGTGTTTCCATGATCGAGGATTTTGACCCCGAGATCACGCCGCGCCTGATGCAACACCTGCTGGGCGACCTTCCGTCTTGCGATCTGTCGTTTAGAACGGGCCCAAGCCATGAAGTTCTGGGGCAATTGCAAAGCGACGAATCTGATATCGGTGTCGCCTCATTTGATGAGGTTTTGGCGGGGCCGCTCAAACAACGCCCCTTGTTGCACGATCCGTTTGTCATTGTTGCGCCGCGTGACATGACAGATGCCGCGCAAATGTTTCTTAATAACCAGACGGGGCTGCCGTTTCTGCGATATTCAAAGAAACAGATCATTGGACGTCGGGTGGAAACACAGCTGCGCAGGCTTCGGCTGAGTATCCCGCGCCGGATCGAATTGGAAAGCACCGCTGCAGCACTGTCACTTGTTTCAAAAGGGCAGGCCTGGACAATTACCACTGCGCTGAACTGCGCGTCGACTCCCCAGTTTCTCGCGGGCTTGCAGGTCCTGCCGATGCCCGATGGGGCCTTTGCCCGGCAACTATCGCTTTTTGGGCGCGAAGACCTGCCCGCCAGTCTGTTTGATCTTGTGGAAACGCATTTGCGTCAATTGATCACAGCACATGTCATCCGGCCTATGATTTCGGTCGAACCAAAGCTGAGGGATCAATTTCGGCTCTTGATGCCTGAATGACCCCTTTTCAGGCTCTCTTTTAGATTGTCTGAAACCACTTCTTCGAAAAAACCGAAAAGGCGCGGATTTCCTTGATCTGCCGTGGATCACTGCCGAGCATACTCTAAGCGAGAATGAGGAAGTGGCGACACATGAAAACACGTACAAAAGTAGTGGTGATCGGTGGCGGCATTGCGGGCTGTTCAACCCTGTATCACCTGACCCAGGAAGGCTGGACGGATGTCATGCTTTTGGAACGTGATGAGCTGACCTCGGGCACCACATGGCATTCCGCAGCACAGGTTACGAACTTTGGGATGACCCAGACGATGGTCGGCCTGAAAAGCCATTCCATAGCGCTGTATCGCGAACTGGCTGCCGATTCTGAATATCCGATCAATTACCACTACGGTGATGGCGGTATCCGCCTTGCAAACAAGCCCGAACAGATGGACGGCTATCGCCATTTTGCATCCATGGCGCGCGGCATGGGCGTTGATTTCGAAGTCATCGATGCCGCAGAATGCGCGCGACGGCACCCGCTGATCTCAACCGACAACCTGATTGGGGGTCTCTGGGATCCGACCGATGGTGACATTGATCCGGCGCAGCTGTGTCAGGCCCTTGCCCGCCGCGCCCGCAAAGCCGGGGCTGAGGTTCATCGGAACACCCCTGTCACCGGGCTTAAACAGCTGACCGATGACACCTGGATCGTCTCAACGCCCAAGGGTGATATTGCCGCTGATATCGTCGTCAATGCCTGTGGCTACCGGGTGAATGAAGTTGGCGCGATGATGGGCGTACAGCATCCCGTCGCATCGATGGAGCACCAGTATTTTGTCACCGAAGAGATCCCGGCGATCAAAGAAGCGGGCCACCGGATGCCACTGTTGCGTTGCCCGATCAGTGACTACTATTCCCGGCAGGAAAAGAATGGCCTTCTGGTTGGGTTCTACGAACAGGACTGCAAGACATGGGGTATGGACGGGATCGATCCGCATTTCACAAATGCGCTGTGCCCCGATGACCTAGACCGGGTGACCGACGTGCTGGAAGGCGCGTTTGAACGGATGCCCGCGTTGATGGAGGTTGGTATCCACACTATCGTCAACGGCCCGATTACCTATACCATTGATGGGGCGCCCTTGGTGGGGCCGATCCCGGGAAAACGCAACGCTTTCTGCATCATCGGGCTGCGCGCCGGGCTTGGCGAAGGTGGCGGGCACGGTTGGCTGCTCGCCCAGCAGATCGTGCATGGCGAGGCATGCTACGACACCTGGGTCATCGATCCGCGCCGGTTTACCGGCCATTGCACCGTCGAGATGACAGCGCTGAAAGCGATCGAGGATTATCAAAACGAATTTCGCTTCCACTTCCCACATGAACATCGGCCAGCTGGACGCCCCGCTAAGACCACGCCCTTGACGCCGGTGCTGGCGGCCGAAGGTGCTGAATTCACCGTAGTGAATGGCTGGGAGCGGATGGATTACATCAAACCCGCAGACGATTTTGTAGAATCGCACAGCTTCCGTTTCACCGAAGTTGAAGCTGTCGTCGCAGACGAGGTGAAGGCCGTACAATCCGGCGTCGGGCTGACGGAAGTGAACGGGTTCAACCGGTTTGAGATCACCGGCGCGGATAGACATAGCTTTCTGGACCGGATGTTTTGTGGGTTCGTCAGTAAAAAGCCGGGCCGGGTCGGTCTAGGCTATCTGCTGAACGATCACGGCATGGTCAAAGGTGAAGCGACTGTCGCCAACATCCCAAGCAGCCACACTGGGCCCGACCGGGTGTGGTACGGGTCAGCTGCGGCCTCTGAATTCCACGATATGGACTGGTTGGCCGCACATGTGGGGTCTGATGAAGACGTGCAAATCAAATCGTTGACCAACGATTGGACAATCCTTGTTTTGGCGGGTCCCAAAGCACGCGATGTGCTTTCCGATGCGTCCCGCGGGGATTGGTCGGCGGACGCATTTCCTTGGTTGTCAGTCCGCGAAACCTTTATTGGGATCGCGCCAGCGGTTGTGCTGGCTGTTAGTTTCTCAGGTGAGTTGGCCTATGAGATTCATGTGCCGAACGCACAGCTTTATGCGGCTTATCTGGCCTTGCGGGCAGCGGGCGAAGCGCATGGGCTGCGGTTGTTTGGCAGTCGGGCCGTTGACTCCATGCGTTTGGAAAAAGGTTATTTGCATTGGAAGGCTGACATCCTGACCGAATTTGACCCGTTTGAGACCGGCTTGGACCGCTTCGTTCGCATGGAAAAGGGCGACTTCGTTGGCAAGGCGGCATTGGAAAAGCGGATCGAGACCGGCCCCACCAAGCAACTTGTGACGTTGGAGGTGCGCTGCGATGACCGGCCTGCACATCCCGGCGCGTCCGTTGTGAAAGACGGCAAGGTCGTCGGCACCGTGACATCGGGTTGTTGGGGGTATCGGGTTGAAAAGAACCTGGCCTACGCCTTTGTCGATCCGGAATTTGCCGTCGGTGCAGAAGGGCTGACACTGGATCTGCTGGGCGATCAGATCGGCTGCACCATCATCCCAACCGGGCCTTACGATCCTGAAATGCGACTGCCGCGTGGGTAATCACCTTGGGGGTGGGCCAAGCGAAGCCCGCAGGCGCAGGGTTGTCTTCAGTTCAAGGCTTTTCATTGGGGCGCCATCCACCAAATGGGACACAAGCGTACGTGCGGATTGGATGCCCATCTCTCGGTGTGGAACATGGACCGTCGCAAGCAGCGGGTGGGTCACCTGTGATAGCTCAATATCGTCGAATCCCACGATGGAAAGATCGTTTGGCACGTCATAGCCCAACTCTCGGGCGCGACGAAGCGCACCGACAGCCAGAACGTCACTGCTGCAGAGCACCACCGTTGGGTCGGCAGCCCGTTCCATCAATTCGGCAAAGGCCGTTGCGCCATGACTTATCCCAAAGGTGCATTGCTGGACGGTCAGTTCATCTGGACTAAGACCAAACTCAACCATTGCATCACGCACACCTTGCAATCTGCCTTGTGCGCGATCATTTCGTTCAAGGGGTGTCGTGATCATTGCCAACCGGCGATGCCCCAGTTTCAAGACCTCACGCACCATGTCCGACATGGCTGTTCGGTTGTTGAACCCCACCGACGGCTTGAGATTCTCAGCATCAAACGTCCAGGTGACAAGCGAAGGCACGCGCTGGGCCTCAAGAAACGGATAGATGCTAGGGTCACGAATGTGGCCAATCAGCAAGAGTGCATCTGCACCACGGGCGACCAATGACCTGACCTGCGCCACCTCCAATTCGCGTTGATAAGAGGAGCTGGCGACCATCAGATTGAATTTATGTGTGCCCAGTTCTTCCTGAAAGGCCTGCAGGCCGCGTGCAAAAACAGCGTTTTCCATCGTTGGAATAATGGCACCGATAGTGTTGGTACGTTGGGTTGCCATGGCGCGTGCGCCAAAATTGGGCGAGTAACCTAATGCTTCCACGGCCGACATGACCTTGATGCGTGTGCGCTCGGTCACGACCTCGGGTGCGTTCAGACACCGCGAGACAGTAGCGGTCGAAACGCCGGACAGTTCAGCCACATCTTGCAGCGTTGGTGATGCGTCTTGTGACTTCATTTGACCCACTTCGCCTAGAAATGTCGCGACGACTCCGTATCATAACCAGACACCAAGCCAGGACAATCAATTCATGCCAAAGCATAATGTAAGGGCTTGCATTTGGCAAATGTAACGGCTTACAAATAGCAAAAGACTCAGCCTTGTTGTCAGGGATGACCGCCAATCCTTGCGCCACGGCACGACAAACGACCGGATGATGTTTCGCGCATCACTGCAAATAGGACCTTGATACAATGGCAAGAGAATACCTGAAAAAGGCAACACTGACCGCGCAATCAGGGGCGTCGGATGTGCATGACATTGTCAGCGAGATATTGTCGGATATCGAAGAGCGGGGCGATGCTGCCGCACGCGAATATGCCGCTAAATTCGATAAATACGACGGAAACATCATCCTGACACCCGATGAGATTGAGGCCGCCACAGCGTTGGTACCAGATAAGCTAAAGGCTGATATTCAATTCGCCCATGACAATGTCCGTCGATTTGCTGAAGCTCAAAAACAAACGGTCAGCGATGTTGAACTGGAAATCGTGCCCGGCTTTATTGCGGGTCAAAAGGCGATCCCGGTTGATGCTGCAGGCTGTTACATTCCCGGCGGGCGTTACAGCCACATCGCCTCTGCCATCATGACAGTGACCACGGCCAAAGTTGCGGGATGTAGACACATCACGGCAACCTCACCTCCGCGTCCCGGTGTGGGTGTTGCACCCGCGATCGTCTATGCCGCCCATATCTGCGGTGCCGATACCATTATGGCGCTTGGTGGCGTTCAGGGTGTCGCGGCCATGACATTTGGCCTTTTTGACCTGCCCAAAGCGAACATCCTCGTTGGGCCAGGGAACCAGTTTGTGGCCGAAGCAAAGCGGATTTTGTTTGGTCGTGTCGGAATCGACATGATTGCCGGACCAACCGACAGTTTAATCCTTGCCGACGCCAAGGCAGACCCAATGATCGTTGCTGTCGATTTGGTTTCACAAGCTGAACACGGATATAATTCACCCGTATGGCTGATCACCGATAGCCGCGCGTTCGCGACTAAAGTGATGGATCTGGTCCCAGCCTTGATTGCCGACCTTCCAGAGTTGAACCGCGAAAACGCGGCTGCCGCTTGGCGTGACTATGCAGAAGTCATTCTCTGTGCGGACCGCGAAGAAATGGCCGCGACCTCGGATGACTACGCGCCAGAGCATCTGACCGTTCAGGCCGAAGATCTGCCGTGGTGGTTGGATCGTCTGAGCTGCTATGGTTCGCTCTTTTTGGGTGAAGAGACGACAGTCTCTTATGGCGACAAAGCATCTGGAACCAACCATGTTCTGCCGACCTCAGGTGCAGCGGGTTACACGGGCGGTCTATCTGTCCATAAATACATGAAGATCGTGACTTGGCAGCAGTCAACGCGTGATGGGTCCAAACGTGTCGCTGAAGCGACAGCGCGTATTTCTCGCCTTGAGGGTATGGAAGGCCATGCGCGCGCGGCGGACGTCCGCCTTGCCAAGTACTTCCCCGGCGAAAACTTCGATCTCAGCCCCGATGAGTGATCCACGCGATCTCTTTGATCTGAAAGGGCGGGTGGCCTGCGTAACAGGGGCGAGCGCCGGCCTTGGTCAGCGGGCCGCCACCGTGCTTGCCGCCGCTGGCGCAAATGTTGTTGGCGTCGCCCGGCGTGGTGATGCGCTGAAGGATTGGGCCGATGAATGGGGTACACAGGTCGCCACCGTGACAGCCGACCTGTCACAGCGTGACGAAATCATCCAAATTGCACATAGCATAGCGTATTCCTTTGGCGCGCCTGATATTGTTGTGCACGCAGCAGGGATCAACACACGCGAAACTGCCGATGAGGTGACACCAGAAGGTTGGGACGTCACGATGAATTTGAATCTCGCAACACCCTTCTTCTTGTCGCAGGCTTTTGCACCAGCGATGAAAGCGAAGGGCTGGGGGCGGATTGTCAATTTTGCCTCTTTGCAAACAACACGGGCCTTTCCGGGCGGGGTGGCTTATGGGACCTCAAAAGCTGGAATAGGTCAGCTGACCCGTGCCATGGCCGAGGCATGGTCATCTGACGGCATCACTGCAAATGCGATAGGCCCCGGGTTTTTCCCCACCGAACTGACCGGCCCGGTCTTCGCCGACCCCAAACGTGCTGCCCGTAATGCCGCACAAACCTGTGTTGGGCGCAACGGCAAGCTAGAGGACATCGACGGTCCACTGCTGTTCTTGTGTTCAGATGCATCCGCCTATGTCACGGGCCAAGTCCTCATGGTTGATGGGGGATTTACAGCAAAATGAAAGCCCTGATCTACGAAAGCCCTGAAACGCTTGTTTTCCGTGATGCCCCTGATCCGCTGCCAACCGATGGACAGCAGCTGATCAGAGTAGAGGCTGTGGGTATCTGTGGATCAGACATGCATGCCTATCTTGGCCACGACGACCGGCGGCCAGCGCCCTTGATCCTTGGGCATGAAGCCGCAGGCGTGATCGTTGGTGGCCCGCGTGATGGCGAACGTGTGACTGTCAATCCGCTTGTCACTTGCGGCCAATGTCAGGCTTGCCGGACAGGTCACGACAACCTTTGCGCGGACCGGATGATCATTTCGATGCCACCGCGTGAAGGCGCGTTTGCGCAGTTCATCACAATGCGTGACGAAAACTTGGTAACGATCCCCGAGCATGTCACGTCACAAATGGCATCATTGGCTGAACCAATTGCTTGCGGGTGGCATACCGTCCGGCTGGCGAACGAACGGCTTGGTAACAAGGCGCAATCCGCTTTGGTCATTGGCGGTGGCGCGATTGGATTGGGCGCGGCTCTGTCGCTTGCGGCACAGGGTATTGCCGATGTGACAATTGTCGAACCAAACGCATTGCGGCGCGACTATCTGAATGACCGATGCGGACAGACCGCCATTGCCCCTGACCAGCTGACCCCAGACATGCAATACGACATTGTCATCGACGGCGTTGGATACGCCGCAACCCGGCAGACGGCATCAGCACAGGCCAGACCGGGCGGTGTCATAGGGCATATCGGGTTGGGCGAAAGCGCCGGAGGCCTCGACATTCGCCGGATGACGCTGCAAGAAATTACGTTCATCGGCACATATACCTACACCGCGCAGGATTTCCGGGACACCGCGCAAGCAATCTTTGATGGCAGGCTTGGGGCATTGGACTGGACCGAACAACGCCCGCTTTGCGATGGCCAGTCTGCATTTGCAGACATCCGTGCAGGGCGCACTGCAGCCCCCAAAATCATCCTTCAACCATAGCCACAAACACAAGCATCATCCCCGATGCTGCGAACAGGAGAACGCCAGACGTGAGTATCAACAAGAAGATCGTCGACGACTTTGTCGCCAACGATGTGTCATTCATCACAACGGTGCCGTGCAAACAGCTCGCCGGTGTCATTGACGAGGTCGAAGCACGCCCAGAAATCTTTCACATCCCGTCAAACAAGGAAGACGAGGGTATGGGGCTTTGTGCGGGTGCATACATGGGCGGTAAGCGCCCAGCGATCATCATGCAGAACACTGCAATTGGTGTGACCATCAATACGCTGGCCACGCTGATCCAATATTACCGTATGCCGTTGCCAATGCTGATCAGTTATCGGGGCGAATTGCGCGAACCAGTGGCCTGTCAGGTGGAAATGGCCGTGCATACCAAGGCATTGCTAAACCAGCTTAACATCCCGACATACCACTTCCACAAGGAATCAGATGCGGATGAGCTGGATGCGATTCTGAAATACACCTTCATGTGCAATAAACCTGTGGCCATCCTGACCGATGCGTCCTTCTGGGGAGGCTACGGCGACCAATGATCCGCTCTGAAATCCTGCGTGATATCGCGCCAATCCTTCATGACCAATTGGTCGTCTGCAACATCGGTCTGCCCAGCCAAGAGCTGCATATGATCGATGACAATGCGAAAAACTTCTACATGCTTGGCACGATGGGCCTGTCATCATCCATTGGTCTGGGGCTTGCTCTGGCCCAAGACAAGACTGTCATTTCCATCGATGGTGACGGTTCTGTTCTGACAAACCTTGGGACGCTGCCTACTATCGCCAACAACGTCGCTGACAATTACATTCTGTTGATCATCGACAACGGGTCTTACGGGTCCACGGGCGACCAGCCGACCTACGCCGGTAAAAAGACAAAACTTGAGAACGTCGCCACCGCCTGTGGCTGTGAAAACGTGGTGGTGTGTCAGGACGTAGACACCGGCAAGGTTCTGCAAACGGCCATCGACAGCAAGAAGATGACCATCATCGTCTGTAAATGCGACAGCGGGAACATCAAACTGCCGGTGATCACAAAAGATCCGGTTGTGATCCGGGACCGCTTCATGACGGCCGTCGCCAGCTAAATGGCGCCAAGGATCCATTCCAGCGAAGATGCCCGCCGAATGGCGCGCAAACGTCTTCCCTGGATGGTCTTTGACTATATTGACGGCGCTGCTGGTGCCGAAACAGGGGCCGCGCGTAATCGTGCGGCCTTTGATGGATTACAGCTACGGCCACGGATACTGCGTGACGTGCACGACAGGTCTTTGTCGGTTCCCTTGTGGGGGAAGCCAACGAAGGTCCCGTTCGGTATCAGCCCGATGGGCATGTGCAATCTGGCAGGGCCGGGTGCCGACATGATGCTTGCGCGACTGGCCGCGCGGGAAAACGTACCATTGGGCGTGTCGACCGTCGCCTCGACCGCGATGGAGCCTTTGATCGAAGAGGCCGAAGGGAACGCGTGGTTTCAGCTTTATTTTAGTGGCGATGGCACGGGAACTTTCAAACTGGTCGAAAGGGCAAAGGCAGCTGGCTACGAAACCATTGTGCTGACGGTCGACGTGGCCGAAGTGGGCCGCCGTCCACGCGAGCTGCGACATGGGTTCACCATGCCTTTCAAAATCGGCCCGCGCCAATTCATCGATTTTGCAATGCATCCACGATGGTCTTTGGCATCATTATTTGCGGGCAAGCCGCAGATGGCCAACTTCGATTTAGACGGCTACGCCTTTGACAGAACCGAAAGTCGCGCAAGGGCCGATTGGGACACATTGGCCCGCTTGCGCGAAATGTGGCCTGGCAAATTGGTCGTCAAAGGCGTACTCGACGGTGATGATGCCGCAAGGCTTAAGGCTGTGGGCGTGGATGCAATCCAAGTATCAAGTCACGGGGCACGCCAACTCGAAAGCGCCCCTTCGCCAATTCAGGTACTTCCTGAAATCCGGACGGCTGTCGGCCCCGACATGCCACTTTTCTTCGACACAGGTCTGCGCAGCGGCGAAGACGTCACGAAGGCCTACGCGCTGGGCGCAAATTTCACATTTCTTGGCCGCATATTGCAATTTGCCATCGCGGCTGGCGGTGAAGAAGGTCTGAACACGCTGTGGAAGGTTCTCTGCGATGAAACGCACATCACGCTTGCGCAAATTGGTGCGACGTCTTTGACGTCGTTGGAGAATGCGATCCGGCCTTTGGATTAGCATGATCACGCTCTGATCTGTCGTTTGATAGGACGACCGTCGCTCTGACCCTAGATGCCGTGGCAAAACAATTAATTGCCCAACTGCTGCAAAATGGCATCAAGCTTAGCTGTGATATCCTCAAGGTCTGCGGCGGCGGATGCAGGCGCGCTTGCAGATGATCCTGTGCCTTGCGATGCCGGACTGACAGCGGTCATAAGGGCGGCTCTTTCGTCGCGCGCCGCATTTGTATTTGCTGCCACCCTTGCAAGTGCGCGGTCCACAAGCGCCATTTGCTGCTGCAACCGTGTGATATCCGCTGCTGCCGTATCAAGTGCGTCCATGCGGTCCGTCAGCTCATTGATCCGGCGTGTCAGATTGGCGAGCCCGCGCTTCGCGAGCGCTATTTCATCTAGAACCAAAGCAGACGGTATCAGCTGTCCGCCATCGTCCGTTATCCCTTCTACGACATCCTTTAGCCGTGAAACACGTCCGGTTTGGTTGCTGAGGCCGCGCACGATCAGGTCAATCTCTTGCCGCAGCCGCGCATTGTCTGCGCCTTCAGGGATATCATTTGAGGCGACGGGCCCAGTTGCATTTGCCTCCAATGCGTTGATCCGATCCTCAAGCGCCGCGATATCCGTTGATGCCGCCGAACTTGTGTCCGTCGAGTTTTGCATGACAGGCAGAAGTCCAAAATAGGTTGCCAATGCGAGCGCCCCGACAGAAATGCCGATCGGCAAACGGTTTTCTTTCATCAGATCCAACATGAAGGCGTCCTTTCATTGGTGCCGCCGTAATCCAAATCAGATTGCCGCACCTGTGTATTGCCGATCAAGCCATCCGACAGCCCTTCGTCCAGAAAAGAAGATGACTGGTAATACCATGATCCCTTTTGGCATTCTCTGAAGACCGTTTCGTGGGGGAGCCTCATCAGGCAAGAAGCCAATCGCTTTGGCCCTTGTTTTCTGGGGAGGCACGATTGTCATTCATTATTGACGCGATCTTTATTGGCGTCTTACAGGCATCACCGCTCATCCTTGCCGCGATGGGCTTTACGCTGATCTATTACCTCAATGGTTTCATCAACTTCGGTTATGGCGAAGGTATTACCTACGGGGCGTATTTTGCGTCATTTCTGAACCTCTCGCTTGGGATGAGCTTCTATCTTTCTATCGTGCCGGCCGCCATGATGACGGGGGCTGTGAGCGTGCTTACCTATCTTTACGTTTTTCGGCCCGCCATTCGGCGCGGCGTCAAACCGGCTGAGCTGATCATCCTTTCTGTGGGGCTGTCATTCGTGTTGCGCTATGGGCTGATCTTGATGGTCGGTGCAGAGAATGTGTTTCTTGATGAGCCGCCGATAGCGTTCTTCACCTTCGCTGGGACGGGTGCCACCAGCCTGCAATTCATCGCGCTGATCCTAGTCTTTACCTTCGCATTCAACCTGTATTGGTTGATCTATCACACAGGATTTGGCGAAAAGGTCCGAGGCCTGGCCGACAATCCCGACCTTGCGCAAGTCAGCGGGATTGATCCACACCGGGTGTCAATCTCGGTGTGGTTTATCGCGGGCAGTGCTGCCGGGTTGGCCGGGATTTTCCAAGGGGTCTTTGCGCTGGTCAATCCGCTCATGGGGTGGAACCTGATCCTGATTACCGTGATGGTGTCGATTATTGGCGGTGTTGGCAGCGTGCGCGGTGCTTTGATCGCGGCGGTCTTGGCGGGCATCCTGACGGCGGCGATCACCCTTGTCACCAAACCGCTTTACGCCGAGGTGGCGCTGCTCTCTGCCTTTATTTTCATCCTCTGGCGTCGCGGACCGAGGATGGCATAGATGGCATATCTGATTTTCACCCTTTCTTTGCTGTTGATCTATGTCGGTCTGGCTTTGGCGTTGCACATCCAATTCGGGCTGCTGGGGATCGCAAATTTCGGTGTCGTCGGGTTTTGGGGCTTGGGCATGTATGCCATGGGCGTTCTGCAGGTGCAGCTTGACATGTCATTTGTGGACGCCCTGTTTCTAGTGCTCGTGTTGTCGATTGCGGTATCGTGGCTCATGGGGTGGTTGGTCTTGCGATTAGACCCGCAAGCAACGCTTTGTGCCACTATTGCATTTGCAGCGATCGTATCATTGCTGGTCGTGACCGAAAAATGGGCCACAATGGGCGTCGTCGGGCTTGGCACGATCCGCTATCCGTTTCGCATTGGGGGTGGGACCGAGTATCTTTATTTCGCGTTCCTGCTAGCGGTTGTGGTGGGGCTCCAAATCCTTGTGCTCAGATTGCACAGATCCCCTACAGGCAAGTTGCTGCAAGCGATCCGCGACAATGAAGAGCTTTGTGCATCGCTTGGGAAGAACACCTTTCAGGTCAAGATGTTCTGGTTTGTCATCGCTTCGGTTGTGATGTGCCTTTTGGGCGCGCTTTCTGCGCCGCTAAACCAATTTTTGACACCGAACATGATTGTGCCATCTGTGACCTTCGCTGTTTGGATTGCGCTGATCCTTGGCGGCAAAGGGCACTCTTTAGGGGCCGTCGTCGGTGTTTTCGTCACCTTCGGGCTTTTTGACATCCTGATAGAAACCTACGCACCAGTCTCGCCGGAATTGGCGGTGGTCGTGCCCAACATGAAACTGTTCCTTTATGGGCTACTGCTGATGGCCGTTCTGATCTATCGGCCAACAGGATTGCTGGCCCCCACGACACCACCCGAACACGTATGGGCCGAGATCAGGTCTGCCGGCATCGCGGCAGGCAGAGGGGCAATGACGCTGTTTCAAAACGGCAAGAACGCCATCCAGAACCCCAACACAAACCAACCGGCAGACAGCACAGCGGCGCAGGAAAATGACGGCGCGGCGGACGGTAAATCATGAAACTATCCGCCACCAACCTCACGAAATCCTATACCGGACACCCGGTCTTGGACATTCAGAACGCCAGTTTCGGTGGACATGGGATCGAAGGGCTGATTGGGCCAAATGGGGCAGGTAAATCCACATTGCTAGGATGTCTGACCCGTCGCATCCAAGCCACGACCGGCGATGTGCGTCTTGATGGGGATGATGGGGTACCGACATCACTGATGGGGTACCAGTCTTATGAAGTGGCGCGCATGGGGCTGGTCAAGACCAACCAGCGGATCCAGAATTTCGATAGCCTGACCATCCGCGACAGCCTGCGCATGGCGGCGACACCATCTGACAAACAGGACTGGCGCAGTGTTTGGACATTGGCGCCAATCGATGATGCGCTTGAGGCCGAGATTGCAACGCTATTGGCGCGGTTCCCATTCAGCGACCCGGACGGCTACGCGATGTCTGGCGGTGAAAAGAAACTGCTCGATATTCTGCGCTGCGTGATCGTGAAACCCAAGCTGTTCTTGATGGATGAGCCCACGGCAGGCCTACCCGATGAGATCACGCAGGATGTGATGAAGCTTGTGCGGGAAAAGGTCGATGCGGGCGAGATGACAGTCATGATCATCGAACACGATCTCGATTTGATTTGGAAAAACTGTTCCTACGTTCACTTCCTGTCGGAAGGTTCGATCCTGTTTGAGGGCAAACCTGATGCGGTCAAGAAAAACCGTGTCGTTGCTGAAAAATATATGGGGGTCTAAGCGATGTTTGACGTCCAAAATCTTGGCAGCGGTTACGGTGACGTTCAGATCATTTCCGAGCTGAGCTTTGGTGTTGGCAACGAAATTTTGGCGGTTCTGGGGGCCAATGGCGCGGGTAAAACGACGCTTTTGGCGACGTTGGCCAAGGTTATTCCGGTGCGCAGCGGTGCAATTACGTGGCAAGGTCAGGATGTATCGGCCAGCCCTGCCTACGAACTTTCCAAACGAGGTATTGCCTATGTGCCCCAAGAGGGAAACGTCTTTCCGAACCTATCCGTGGCAGAGAACCTATCGTTGGGTGCTTTGGTGGGGACCCGGCCAAAAGAAGACCGGCTAACCGAGGTCTACGACCTGTTTCCTCGCCTGGCCGAGCGCAAGGAACAACGCGCCGGCAGCCTGTCGGGGGGCGAGGGCCAGATGCTTGCCGTGGGTCGCGCCTTAATGCAGGACCCGCAATTGCTTCTTTTGGATGAACCTTCGGCCGGGTTGTCGCCGCTCTATGTCGACATCCTGTTTCAAACCATCACCGAGGCCAGAAAATCACGTGAGATTTCAATCGTCCTGGCCGAACAAAATGCCAAGAAAACATTAGAGATAGCCGACCGCGTACTCGTGCTGAGCCTTGGTCGGATGCATTTGCTTGAGGCCGCGAAGGACTTGAGCATGAAGCGGCTGATGAAAGCATACCACATCTGACCTCAGCCTCAAAAAATGCTGCGCATTTGCGCGGTCTACTGGGAGGAAACCATGACTAAGAACATTCTATTATCTAGCGTCGCGGCGATGCTTGTGGCGACGAATGTATCGGCACAGGACATTAAGGTCGGACATTTGACATATCACACTGGCGAATACGGTGGGTTCGGTGAATTCTTCGACGCTGTGACCGACTTTGCGCTTGATGTGATCAACGAGGACCCGCCGCTTGGCCGGAATTTGACGCCCATCCATCAGGATATCGGCACCATTGGCGAGGCGCGGGCCGCACGGAAGCTGGTTGATAGCGAGAACATCGATATCTTGCTGAACGCGGCGCATAACTACCTGTCTTACCGCGACTATATCCTTGAAAATGTGGGTGATAGCGGTGGCCCGTTGCTGCCATCGGTCCACGGTGGCGCGATTGAGGCCGAATATGGCGGCAGTGGCGATGAGCCTTTGTTCCGTGGATCGCCTATGGATTCGGCCCAAGGTGCGGCGGCAATCTTGCACGCATCAAACGCGGGCAAAAATAGTATTGTGCTTGTCGCTACCGAAGTGGCGGGGTCTCAGCTTCAAAAGAACGCAGGTGTCATCGCGGCTGAAAAACTGGGCATGGATGTGCTTGCCACCATTGATATCCAACCAAACCAGCCAAACTACCGCAGTGTGGTCAGTCGGATCGCTGGGCTTGAGCCGGACGCCGTTGTTGTCTTCTCTGCGCCAGCCGATGGCGGTGCCTTTGTGAAAAATGCCGCGGAAGCTGGTAACAGCTGGTTCATTGTGGGCACGCAAGAATGGCAAGAGCCCGGGTTTATCCAAACGTTGACAGCCGAAGCCGCCGCGAAACACGAAGACGTCGTTCTAGCGGCATATTCAAACTCCGGCAGCCCGGCTTGGGATTTCTACGAATCCACCGCAACCGCATCACCGCATGCATCTAAGATCGGTGACGCGGGTAATTCTTATGCGATGCAATACTATGACCTATTGGTGTCGACGGCACTTGCTATCGAAAAGGCCGGCACAGTCGAGTCAGAGGCCTGGACACAAGCGATGTATGATGTGACGGGCGGCGATGGCACAGTCGTGCATACGTATGCCGACGGCATTGCGGCGATCCGTGCAGGTGAAGACATCAACTATGACGGTGTCACCGGATCGATGGAATATACAGGCACAGGCGTTCCCGCTGGGATCTTCGGTATCTTCCGCTGGGAAGGTGAAGAGAGCCTCGACCAAGTGGCTTTGGTTGATGGCGATGCCGTTCTGGAACTTGATCAGTAGTAACCTGCACTGAACACTCATGCGACCTCGATCGGGGTCGCATGTCCGATGAGGTCAAATTGGGGCATCTGGCAAAGCGCCGATACATCAGACGCTATGTGACGTGGTAAAGACTGACGTCATTGCGTTCGGAGCGTTCAATCGCCAGTTTTTCCGCTCAAATCATAAACAGGACGACGGCATGCGCGAACAAACACCAACACCAGAGTTTCTTGCTGCATTTGCCCGACCGGCCTGGGTCGTGATGATCGTGGCGCAAATGCTGTTGGGGCTTGCCTTGGCGATCGCGTTGATCATGAAATACTACATGCTCGTCTTTGGGACAGCGGTTTGCACGGTTGAGGATGCATCCGTCGCAAATATGGTGCGCTGCACCCCAACGTTGGTGATGCTTGCGCATTTTCTGATTGCGGTTGCTGCGTTTCGATTTGCTGCAGTCATGTTTGTGGACCGACCGTTGGCACTGGTGCCACCTTTTGCGGTTGGGCTTATGGGGCTCTTTTTGTTGTTCCTTGCCGGTATTGGCAATACGGATGTCAGTTGGGCGCTCGCGGCCGTCATCTTGGCGCTGTTGGCTTGTGTCACTATCGCGATGGGGGCGCTTTACTATCTAGCAAACCCAAAGCTACGAGAGTGATCTCACCATAAAAAGAGACGCTTGGTTACACCGACACACAAGTCGTGATCTGCCATTGAACTGACTTGGTTCACCCTTTCAAACATGCCGCCGTCATCTTCAAGACACTGATGGCTGGCGTGAACCAATAGGGAGGATCACCAATGAAAAAGTTACATCTAGGATCGCTGTCAGCTGTCGCGCTGATGTCCGCTCTTGGCGCACCTGTGCTTGCGGACGGTCACGCAGGCACGCTTAAGATCGGCGCGCTTGCGACGCTTGAGGGAACATATACGCAGCTTGGCGAAGACAGTATTCGCGGCATTACCACAGCACTTGAGGCTGCCGGAAACGAGATCGCGGGGCGCGACGTTGAGGTCATTACCGTATCGACTGATGGATCGCCCGACAGCGCGTTGCGTGCAGCACGCAAGCTGGTTGAGCAAGACGGTGTTGATATCATCATCGGCCCACTTTCCGGGTCTGAAGGGATCGCGCTGCGCGACTATTCCAAAACGCAGCCGGGTACGACATTCATCAATGGCAGCTCTGGCGCGATGGAGACAACCTTCGTCGATCCGTCCGACAACTTCTTCCGCTTCAATACCGATGGGGCGCAGTGGTCCGTTGGCTTGGGCAACTATGTCTACAACGAAAAAGGATATGAAACCGTCGCGACAATCGGCGAGGACTATTCGTTCATCTATACGCAGGTCTTCGGCTTTGCGACGGAATACTGCGCGGCTGGTGGTGAGATCACAGAACGTTTCTGGGTACCACTTGGAACCAAGGACTTTGGATCGATCATCGCAGCTTTGCCTGACGATGTAGATGCCATCTATTTGGGTCTTGGCGGCGGTGACGCTGTGAACTTCCTGAACCAGTATCAGCAGGCCGGTGGCGATGCGAACTTGATTGGTGGGTCGATCATGGTTGATGGAACTGTCCTGAATTCCGAAGGCTCTGCGAAAGCAGCGCTGACAGGTGTGCCATCCTCAGGCATGATGGCGGACACTTCAGATGATCCGCGCTGGACCGACTTTGTAAGCCTGTATCAAGACACGTTTGACGAAGCCGACCGCTTCCCAGCGCCAACCTTGTTCTCGCTGGCATATTACAACTCTACCTCTGCCATGCTGCAGTGCATGGAGGCAGTTGGGGGCGATTTGTCCGATGGTCAGGCAGGGTTCCGCGAATGCCTTTCAAATCTGACATTGGAAGCACCGAATGGCGACATCAAACTTGATGAAAACCGTCAGGCCATTGGCTCCAACTTTGTGGTCGAGGTGCGAGAGCAAGATGACGGCAGCCTCGCCACCGAAGTCGTTTCGGTGATTGAGAACGTAAACCAGACGCTTGGGATTGATCCCGCTGCATTTGCGGCAATCGGCCTTCCCGGTCGTGAAACACCTGTCTGTCAGTCGTCTTATTGATTGACTGTTAAACAGAGGTCGGCGGTGCTCGCCCCCGCCGACCCATTCATTCTTGAAATTCCTCCAATTCGTGCTGAGAGCCCATGACCCTCATCACCTATCCTACACGCGTCCACTTTGCTGATGACGTGCTGGAAGAAGCTTTGCATTCGGAGCTGGAGCGAGAAGGGTGCCGCCTGCCTTTGTTGATCACAGCACACGCGCCAGCCCATCCAGAGCTTGAGGATAGGGTGCGCGCCGGATTGCCCCCGACCGTCAAACCGCAGCTTGTAACGTTTTCGCCTGAAAGCGATCAGTACACCATCGTAAAAGATGTAACGGCATCTGGTTTGATGCCTGATGTCATTATTGCCTTCGGGGCCGCCCGTGCCATCGAACTCGGCCGCAAATTTCGTTATACCTACGCCAAAAAGCACAATACCCGATTATCGCTATATGCAATCCCGGGTGTTGACGGGTTGCCCGGGCCCTGCACGCGAAACTTAGAGACGTGGCGGGCAGGGTTGCCGTCGGTTCTGATTTGCGATCCGACAGTCACTTTGGCCGCTGACGGCATGCAATTGCGCAAAGCAGCGGTGCTTAGCCTTGTGCGCTGTTATGAAAGCTACCTTGCTTTGGCCTATAACCCGCCTGCCGACGGCATGGCGCTGGATGGATTGAACCGGTGTGTCAATAATCTGCCAAAGATCAACGCGGCAGCAGACGTTGATTTGCATCGCGAAGTCATGGCCGCCAACCTCAATGCGGGCCTAAGTCAGGAAAAGGGTGTCGGACCCGCGATCGCAATGGCTGCAATTCTCGCCAAGGTGCCGGGCGACACGGCTGACATCGCCGGACTGATCCTGCCTGCGGTCGCGCGCGCCCAATATGTCAACAGCGACAAGGCCGAAGCGCTTCGTAAAGTCTTGGGCCAAGATGATCTGCCCCTCGATCGGGCACTTGATCGCATCCTGACTTTTCCCAATGGCCCGCAATCACTGGCCGGACTGGGGATTTCAAAGACAGCACTCGACGATGCGGCGGCGGCTGTTGGCGACAAGTTTGGATTGAATTTCCAAAGCGCCCGCGCCGCACTTGATACAATCTATGAAAAGGAACCAACCCAATGAAACCACTGCTGATCAACAATGCTTGGGTGACCACATCGCATGGGCTGGACAACATCAATCCATCCGATACCTCTGATATCGAAAATGAATACGCACAGGCGGGGCGGTCCGAAACAGAAGCGGCAATAGAAGCCGCAACAAACGCCGCGCCAGAGTGGGGGCTCAGCAGTCCGCAGCAGAGGCATGATTTGCTGCACAAAGTCGGCGTTGAAATTCTGGCCCGCAAAGAAGAGTTGGGTACGCTGCTGGCCCGCGAAGAAGGCAAGGTGCTGCCCGAAGCCATCGGCGAGGTGAACCGGGCCGGACAAATCTTTCTATTCTTCGCAGGTGAGGCGCTGCGCCAACAAGGTGACCGACTTGATTCTGTGCGTCCCGGCGTCGGGGTTGAAGTCACGCGCGAACCCGTTGGTGTCATCGGTGTCATCGCGCCGTGGAATTTTCCTATTGCGATTCCGGCATGGAAAATTGCGCCAGCACTTTGTTATGGGAACACGGTAGTCTTCAAACCCGCCGAATTGGTGCCCGGCTGTGCCTGGGCCCTCGCGGATATCCTGCATCGTGCAGGCGTACCGGCAGGGGTCTTCAATCTGGTGATGGGGCCGGGGGCTGTTGTCGGGCAAACAATTCTCGATGACCCACGTGTTGATGCTATTAGCTTTACTGGCAGTGTGGCCACCGGAAAGCGGGTCGCCGAGGCAAGTTTGCCCCATCTACGCAAGATCCAGCTTGAGATGGGCGGCAAGAACCCGTTGATCGTGCTGGATGATGCAGATCTTGATCTGGCCGTGAATATCGCTGCCGATGGGGCTTTCTTTTCGACAGGCCAGCGGTGCACCGCGTCATCCCGGTTGATTGTTTGTGAGGGCATCCACGACAGGTTCGTCAGTGCGCTTGCTGAACGGGTTTCGGCCTTGAAAGTGGGGCACGCCCTCGAGGAAACGACTCAGATTGGTCCAGTGGTGGATGCGACTCAGTTTGCGCAGGATTTGGACTATATTGAGGGCGCGCGCGCCCAAGGTGGGGTATTGCGCGCCGGTGGAGAGGCGGTTGAACGTCAGACGAAGGGATATTTTCTGCAGCCCGCGCTGATCACAGAAACCCAACCCGACATGACCATCAATTGCGACGAGGTTTTTGGCCCAGTCGCTTCGGTCATTCGGGTTGGTGGATACGATCAAGCGCTTGCACTCGCAAACGATACACCCTTTGGGCTCAGTGCAGGGATTTGTACGACAAGTTTGAAATTCGCGAGCGATTTCAAGCGCAAAGCCCAAGCTGGCATGGTCATGGTCAACTTGCCAACGGCGGGTGTTGACTATCATGTGCCGTTTGGCGGACGCAAAGCGTCAAGTTACGGATCACGTGAGCAGGGCCGATACGCAGTTGATTTTTTTACGACCGTAAAGACAGCATATACGCTCCCATAGCGCAAATTTTAGGCAACTTTCCGTCGGTGCGCAGGGGATGGCAATATAACTCTAGGTCTGATTCTTGATCCAGAAGGCTTGCTTGCGTGCAGCGGCGTATGCGTTGATAAGCATGCGACGTCCGTAATTCCGGACGCACACGCTGCAGGACGACTGCGGATCGGGGAGGGTCCAAAGATGAGCCAAGCGATAGCTGTATGCCATGGGGAGTTCGGGCGCGCCGCGCTTTATCGGTTAGACAAGACAATAATTACGCATGCCCATCGAGAGGGCCATTTGATTTTTTTCGTGGGCGGGTGCGCTGCCCAAGTGGTCAGTGGTTCGTCAACGTGCGGCTTGGATAGTCAGCATGCTGTGGCGGTCAGCCCCTGGGAGCCGCACAGTTTTCATGTCAAAGACGGGCGCACACATATCTGTTTGGTTCTCTACATCAAACCGATGTGGTTTCTCGAAAACACCCCGTCAGCAGAGTATGCGCTGAAATTTGGCCGACCTGACATTGAGATCACCAATGAAATTGACGAATTCGTCAACCGACTGACGGCGCTGCTTTTGGAAAACGAAGAGCACGGGCAATTTGATGAGCTGCTCTTTGGATTGACGAAGTCTAGCTTTGATCAGTCATGGCAAAATTCAGAAGAAACGTTGCGTACCAAATCGTATGAACGTTTCAGCGATTTTCGGGTCCGTCGGTCGCTCCGCTTGATCCAAGAACGGATGGGTGAAGATTTTGAGATGGAAAAGCTGGCGCGGTCGGTCGGGCTGTCACGACCGCATTTCTTTAAGCTGTTCAAACAGTACATGGGCGTCACGCCAAATGTATATATGAATACGCTCAGGTCAGAGCGCGCGATTGAGGAACTTCTGAACACTGACAAGACAGTAACCGACATCGCATTTGACCTTGGGTTTTCGTCCCAGGCCAGCTTTACGCGTTTCTTTTCCAGCAACGTGGGGATTGCGCCTAGCGAATATCGCCGCGTCGCGCATGTGACCAGTGGCGCTTTTCCGATGATGTGAAAACCCGTCAGACTTTTGGGTACGCAACACATGCACCGCTTGTCCTAGCATTATCCCAACGCGACCCCAAACGCCGGGGTTGAGGGAGGAAACATTGGTCAACACACTGGCATTTGTCCGGCCCCATATGGGTGGCTGGGTATGAGAGATTTTGCCAACCGGTATCCTGTTTGGACTGGTGTGCTGGCACTGTTGGTGGTCATCCTGCTGTGGTTGATCTTTGCGATATGGCCACCCGGTTTGGTGGACGCTGTTGGCAGCAAAAAGATCTTCCTGTCTGCCCTTTTCAACGGCATCACTTTGGGTGGGCTCTACTTTTTGGTCGCCAGCGGCTTTACCCTGATCTTTGGGTTGATGCGTAACGTTAATCTTGCGCATGGCACCCTTTATTTACTTGGCGGATATGTTGGATTCCATACGGCCGACAAGACCGGGTCGTGGTTGCTGGCTTTCCCTGTTGCATTTGTGGTGGTCGGCATTTGCGGTGTGCTCTTACAAGTCCTCGTTTTCCGGCGGATGGAAGGGCAGGATCTGCGCCAGACCTTGGTGACCATCGGGATTTCCATTGTGGTGGCCGATTTGATGCTGTGGGGTTTCGGGGGTGATTTCTTCAACATTTCACCGCCCAGCTGGCTGTCCGGGCCGGTTGAGACGTTCTTTGTGTCATCTGTCAGACGGTCGGGTGAGCTTGTTTATCTAAAGTACCCAATGGTGCGTATCGTCATCTTTGTCGCGGCGGTGGTTGTCGGTGTCGCGATGTGGTTGGCCCTAAACAAGACACGCATTGGCATGATGATCCGTGCCGGTGTGGATGATCGTGACATGCTGTCAGCGACGGGCGCGCGGATCCAGATTGTCTTTATCGGCGTCTTCGCTTTTGGCGCGGGCCTTGCCGGGATCGCTGGCGTTGTCGGGGGCACGTTCCAGTCCATCGCACCGGGCGAGGATACGCGGTTTTTGTTGGCCAGTCTTGTCGTCGTGATCGTGGGCGGTATGGGGTCGATCCCCGGTGCGGCTCTTGGTGCCCTGTTGATCGGGTTGGCCGAACAATTCGGGTCGGTATATTTCCCGACCTATGCCGTTGTGCTGACCTTCTTGATCATGGTTGTCGTCCTCGCGTTCCGCCCAGAGGGCTTGTTGGGGCAGCAGAAATAGATGGCTGATATGACATCATCTGTGAACCTCAAAAAGTCCCGGCTTGAGGATGTGCATCCCGCCTATTGGATCCTTGGGATCGTTCTGCTTGTAATCCCGGCTTTCGTCAGCCCGTTCATCATGTTCCAGCTGATGGGTTGGACGTTCATCCTTGGGATCATCGCGCTGAGCCTGATGTTTCTTGGTGGTTATGGCGGCATGATCAGCATGGCGCAAATGGCATTGGCCGGCTTCGCAGGCTACATGATTGCGATTTTTGGGAGCAGTGCGATTGATACTATTTCGCAAGGTTGGCCGTGGTGGATTGTCATTCCCTTGGCGCTCTTCCTGACGATGCTGTTCGCGACAGCAATCGGTTGGCTCGCCGTGCGGACCGAGGGGATCTATACAATCATGATCACCCTCGCGATCGCTGCGGCCTTCTTTTATTTTACGCGGCAGAACTATGACCTGTTCAACGGATTCCAAGGGTTCAATTCGGTATTGCCACCACGGTTGTTCGGCGTGGATTGGCGGGGGCCGTATGCGTTCTATTACTTGACGCTCTTCTTCGCGGTGGGGTCTTACGCGTTGGTGCTCTACATCAGCCGCGCGCCCTTTGGGCTAACGCTACAAGGCGTGCGGGACAATCCGCGCCGTATGGCGGCGTTGGGCTATAACGTCACTGCGCATCGGGTTGCGGCCTATGCCTTTGCGGGGCTTCTGGCAGGCATCGGAGGCATTCTGCTGACCTGGCAATCCAGCCAGATTTCGCCAGGGACGGTGGGCATCACACCTGCCATCGACATCCTGATTATCGCGGTGATCGGTGGTTTGCGCCATCCGGTTGGGGCCTTTATCGGTGCATTCATCTACGTGATCCTCAAGACTTTTGCCGTCGATATCCTTGTCTCTATGGGCCTCGCAGGGGAGCGGTTCCAACTGCTAATCGGTCTTGGATTTCTTATTATCGTGTTGTTCTCACCCGATGGCGTTTTGGGATTGTGGGAGAAATACCGCGAAAACCGCAACCGTGATCCGCTCACCGGGGAAGACCGGGGGGACAGCCGGTTATGAGCGATGTAAGCACCATCAACGCGAAAACCGCACAAGCCGATAGTGGCTATGCGCTGGAACTGCGCGATGTCTCCAAAAAGTTCGGGGCGCTTGAGGCTCTGGGCGGCATCAACATGTCCGTGCGGCCCGGTGAGCGGCGGGCGGTCCTGGGGTCAAACGGTGCGGGCAAAACCACGTTGTTTAACTGCATCACGGGTGATTTTCCTCCGACAACGGGGGCAATCCGGTTCTTTGGCGAAGATGTCACAGCCTTTCCTGCCCAAGAACGTATTCGGCGCGGGTTACGGCGGACCTATCAAATCTCGTTGCTTTTCAACGGGCTTAGCGTGCTCGACAACGTCTACCTTGCATGTCGCGGGGTGTCGCGGGGGCGGTTCAGCTTCAAGCGACCGGCCAAAAACGATGCATTGATGCAAACGGCAGAAGAACTGGTCGCAACGGTCAACCTGACCAGCGCAATCCACACCATGGTGAGCGATCTATCCTACGGTCAGCAACGCCAGCTTGAAATCGCCATGGCGCTTTCGGGCGCGCCGCGATTTATCTTGTTTGATGAGCCAGCGGCAGGGCTGTCCCCGACAGAACGGACCGAGCTGGTGAATATCCTCGTCGGCCTGCCAAGCCATGTGGGCTATATCATCATTGAACACGACATGGACGTGGCCTTACGGGTCAGCGACATGGTGACGATGATGCACAACGGGCGCATCTTCAAAGAAGGCAAACCCGCCGAAATCGAAGAAGATCCAGAAGTGCAGGCGCTCTATCTCGGGGGCGGGCATGAGTAACATTCTCGAGGTCCGCGATCTGAACGTCTTTTACGGGCAATCCCATGCGCTGCAGGGTGTGAACTTGACGTTGGGGTCTGGGGTTCTATCGGTCGTCGGTCGCAATGGCATGGGCAAGACCACGCTATGCAAGGCGGTCATGGGGCTTGTTCCGGTCCGGTCTGGGTCGATCAGTTTCAACGGGCACAGCCTTGCCGGGCTTGGGTCGGCTGAAATCGCGCGGCTCGGGATCGGCTATGTCCCACAGGGGCGGCGTTTGTGGCGGTCATTGACGGTGGATGAGCACCTGAAACTGGTGGCCACGAAAGGCGGCGATTGGACGCCCGAGCGGATCTATTCTGTCTTCCCTCGCCTCGCTGAACGCAAGTCAAACGGAGGCGCGCAGCTATCGGGCGGTGAGCAGCAAATGCTGGCAATTGGACGCGCGCTGCTGCTGAACCCAAGACTGTTGGTCATGGACGAACCGACCGAGGGTTTGGCCCCGGTCATCGTCAACCAGGTGGCAGAGATGTTGATCCGTTTGGGCCAAGAGGGCGACATAGACGTTCTGGTGATCGAACAGAACATCGGCGTCGCCTGTTCGGTTGCCGAACAAGTGGCGATCATGGTGAACGGCAAGGTGAACCGGGTGATGGACGCGGGGCTTTTGGCCGCTGACCGTGACCTGCAGCAGGCCTTGCTTGGCGTCGGACGACACGCCCATGACGAAACGCCGGATGATGTCGCGGCAACACCTGTTGCCGAGCAGGCGGCGCCGACGAGCCATCGAGTTTACATTTCGAACCCGCGTGTGCCCACACGTTGGACCCCGCCAGTCCCCGTACATGTGATAGCGCAGGCGGCGCGGACCGTGACAGCAGCGCGTTCTCCCAGCGAAGCTGTCGCGGTGCCGCGAGGTGACACAGGTCGCAATGGCATTGTTTATGTGTGCGGAACGCTGGACACCAAGGGTGAAGAACTGCGGTTCATGCGTGATATCATCAAAGCGCAGGGCGTGCGGGTCGCACTTGTCGATTTGTCGACCAGCGGGAAACCATCGGGCGCGGACATCCCGCCAACCGCAATTGCGGGGCTCCATCCGCGCGGAACCTCGGGCGTGTTTACAGGGGATCGCGGCACAGCTGTGGCCGGTATGACCGTCGCGTTTGAACGCTGGATCAAGACCCGCAGTGACGTGGCCGGTCTACTGGCGGCTGGGGGGTCAGGGGGTACGGCCCTTGTTGCACCTGCATTCCGGGTTCCACCTGTTGGTGTGCCAAAGATGATCGTGTCGACCGTAGCAAGCGGGAACATCGGCCAATATGTGGGACCATCGGACATCACGATGATGCACTCTGTGGCAGACGTGCAGGGGATCAACTCGATCACCCGTGAGGTGCTGGGCAATGCGGCGAATGCGGTGGCTAATATGGCCAAAGCACGCCAAACACTTGTCCCCGCGTCTGACAAACCTGCCATTGGCCTGACGATGTTCGGGGTGACCACCCCGGCCGTCCAGCAGATTATGGCCGAGCTGGAGGATGACTATGATTGTCTTGTCTTTCACGCGACAGGTACCGGTGGGCGGGCCATGGAGAAGCTGCTGTCGTCTGGCATGCTGGATGCGGTCGTCGATCTGACCACGACCGAGGTCTGTGACATGGTCGCAGGCGGTGTCTTTGCCGCGGATGAAACGCGGTTTGATGCGATGATTGCCGATGGGCGACCCTATATCGGGTCCTGCGGTGCGCTTGATATGGTGAACTTCAACGCCCCCAACACGGTGCCGGATAAATACAAAGGGCGGCTGTTCTACGAACATAACCCGCAGATCACCTTGATGCGGACCACGCCAGACGAAAACGCTGAAATGGGCCGGTTCATCGGTGAAAAGCTGAACCAGATGAACGGGGTTGTGCGGTTTTTCCTGCCCGAGGGTGGGGTCTCCGCTATCGACGCACCAGGCCAGCCGTTTTGGGACCCGGCCGCCAACAAAGCCCTTTTCGAAACCCTCGAACAAACCGTGCGCCCCACCGCCAACCGGCAATTGGTGCGCACCTCTCACAACATCAATGATCCAGAATTTGCGGAGCTTGTGATCAAGACCTTCCGGTCTTTCCACGCCCGCCCTGTCAAAAGGAGCGCCTAAGATGCGAGATCGCGACACACTTATGAAGAACTTCCGCGCCATGCGGGACCGGGGCGAGCCGATCATCGGGGGCGGTGCGGGCACTGGTCTATCTGCCAAATGCGAAGAGGCGGGCGGGATCGACCTGATCGTGATTTACAACTCGGGTCGCTACCGCATGGCCGGGCGAGGCTCGCTCGCGGGTTTGATGCCTTACGGCGATGCAAACGGCGTTGTCATGGAAATGGCAGGCGAGGTGTTGCCAGTGGTCAAGCAAACGCCTGTCTTGGCGGGCGTCTGCGCCTCAGACCCGTTCCGCATGATGGATAAATTCCTGGATCAGGTCAAAGATACAGGATTCAGCGGGGTTCAAAATTTCCCTACCGTTGGTCTGATCGATGGGAACTTCCGGGCCAACCTCGAAGAAACCGGCATGTCCTACCAGCTTGAGGTGGACATGATTGCAGCCGCCCACAAAAAGGGCCTGCTGACCACGCCTTATGTTTTTTGCGAAGCAGATGCCGCGGCGATGGCGGCAGCTGGCGCGGACATTATCGTGGTCCACCTGGGGCTGACTACGGGCGGGTCCATTGGGGCAGAGACCGGGTGCACGCTGCAACAAGCACCCGGCCTGACGGATGCTTGGGGCAAGGCGGCACTGGATGTGAACCCGGACGCCATTGTGTTGGTCCATGGCGGGCCAGTGGCGATGCCAGAGGACGCGGAATTCGTTCTGAAAAATACGAAATATTGCCACGGTTTCTACGGCGCGTCGTCAATGGAACGCTTGCCAACAGAGATTGCCCTGACCGCACAGACGAAAAAGTTTAAGGAAATCAGCCGCTAAAGGCTGAGAGGAGACCTGACATGACCGGTGAACTGATTGGACAATTGATCTTGTGGCTGATTATGGCCGTGATCGTCGTCTTCATTCTGTATTGGGTGATGAACTGGCTATATCGCCGTTCGACCAAGGAAATTGCCTTTGTCCGAACCGGTCTATTTGGCGAGAAAGTCGTCATAGATGGCGGGGCTTTCGTCTGGCCAATCGTGCATGACATCACGCCGGTCAACATGAACTCGATGGACCTGCATGTGGTGCGTGAGAAGGGCGAGGCGCTGATCACTAAAGATCGGATGCGTATCGACGTTGAGGCGTCGTTCTATGTGCGTGTGGAGCAGACGAAACAGTCTGTGACGCTTGCTGCATCCACGCTGGGCCGCCGCACATTGGAACCAGAACGCATCCACCAGCTCTTGAACGGCAAATTCGTATCGGCCCTGCGCAAGGTTGCCGCTGAAATGACAATGGAAGACCTGCATGAGATGCGCGGCGACTACGTGACCCGCGTCATCGAAACCGCACAAGAAGGTTTAGACAAGAACGGGTTAGAGCTGGAAAGCGTCGCTATTCTCGACATTGATCAGACCGACATCCAATATTTTAACCCCTCCAACCGCTTCGATGCAGAAGGTCTGACGAGCGTTATCGCCGCCGTCGAAGAGCGCCGGAAGATGCGCAACGACATCGAGCAGGACACGATGTTGAAAATCCGCACCCGAAATCTGGAGGCCGAGAAAGAAAGCCTTGATATCGAGCGGGAAAGCGAAAGCGCGCGTCTTGAGCAGGAACGCGAGATTGAATTCCGTCGCGCCCAACAACGTGCTGAACTGGCACGTGAACGCTCTGAACGGGATAAGGAAGCCGAACAGGCGACTTTGCTCAGTCGGGAAGCGATTGAAACCGCCCGCATTTCGAATGAGGAACAGATCGCACAGGCGCGCATCGCCTCTGAACGGACGATCCGCCAACAAGAAATCGAACGCCAAAAGGTAATTGATGAGGCGGAAATCGCCACGCGCGAAACGATTGAAAAAGCGCGTATCAACCAGGAAAAGACCCTGACCGAGGCGCGGATCAAAACAACCAAAGACACGGACACTGCGGATATTGCCGCGAAAGAGGCCGTCGAAAAGGCACGTATCGCGCAGGAACGCAGCCTGACCGAGGCGCGGATCGCCAAGGATTTGGACACACAAAACCAGGAAATCGACCGCAAACGCACGGTAGATGCAGCTGAAATCGCCGCCCGCGAAGTGATCGAGAAGGCCAAAATCGCGCAGGAAAACGAAATCACCGAGGCACGCATTACGTTCGAACGGACCACCCGCGAGCGCGAAATCGCACGAAATCTGGCCGTGGAAGAGGCCGAGATCGCTGCCCGGGAAGCCGCTGACAAGCTGCGCATCGCGCAAGAACAAACCGTCAGTGCTGAGCGCATCAGCTCTGACAAGGCGACCAAATCGCTTGAAATTGCCCGGCGTGAGGCGCTGGATGCGGCACAAATCGCCTCTGATCAGGCGATTGAAGCGGCCCGCATTGCCCGTGAAAAAGCGCTCGCTGCCGAACGCATCGCGTCCGATCAGGAAACCCGCAAGCTTGAAATCGCATCAAAAGAGGATGTCGAAAAAGAGCGGATCGCGCAGGAAGAGCGCGTGCGCGAACGCGAGATTGCGCGCAACGAAGCGCTTGATCAGGCCGAAATCGCCGCCCGCGAAGCTGTCGACAAGGCCCGCATCGCCACCGAAGCCCGTACCGCTGTGGAACGGATCGAAAGCGAAGAAAAAACCAAAGAACGCGATCTGGCCCGCGAACAGGCAATCGCCTTTGCCGATACCGCCAAGAAAGAAGCTGTTGAGGCCAAGCGCATCGCGAAGGAAAAGAAACTCGCAGCTGAGCGTATTGCCTATGAGCAAGACATGCGGGAGCGCGAAATCGCACGCAACCGTGCAGTTGATGTGGCCAATGTCGCAGCGCAAGAGATCGTGAAAGCCGCCAAAATCGCCGAAGACGGCAAGACGCGTGCCGCTGAAATCGCCCGCGATGCTGAAATCCGTGGTCGCGAGATCGAAAAGCAAGAGGCCATCGAAGCTGCTGAGATTTCATCGCGCCGCCTCGTTGACCAACAGCGGATCGAAAAAGAGGCTGAAACAACAGCAGAAAAGATCGCCCGCGACGAGCAGATCCGCAATCTGGAAATCAACCGCAACAAGGCACTGGATGCAGCCCAAATTGCCGCGGATGAGGCGATCGAGGCCGCACGCGTCGCGAAAGAAAAGACAGTCGATGCCGAGAAAATTCTGGCTGAACAGGAACTCGACGCCAAGAAACTTGAGCGTAAGAAGGTCATCGAGCAGCTGGAAATTGCCCGTGTTCAGGTTCTGCGCGAAGCAGAGATCGCCTCTCGCGAAGAGGTCGAACGTGCGCAAATTGCCTCTGAACGTGGCTTGGACGATGCGCGTATTGGCCATCAGACAGAACGCCGTAAGCTAGAAATCGACCGGGAAAAAGTCGTCGAAGAGGCGACCATGGAAAAGGCCATCTCGCTCTATCAAAAGTCGCTGGATGAAAGTGCGGCGGCGGTTGAGGCTGAAAATGCCCGGGCTCGCGCGGTTGAAGCAGCTGAGAAAGCCAAGACTGTCGAAGAGATGGAAATCGCCAACCGGGCCAAAACAGTTGGCGTGACCGCTGCCGAACTGGACGCCGAACGCAAACGCATCAGCGCCGAAGCCGAAAAGATCCGGTCTGCGGTCGAGGCAGAAGCAGCCAAGCTGATCAACGAGGCCGAAAACGTCCTGACCGACGAAGCCCGCCACAGCCTGTTCAAGCGCAAGATGCTCGAGCACGTCGAAGGCATCGTCAGCGCGTCCGTCAAACCGCTTGAGAAGATCAACGATATCAAAATCATGCAGCTTGGTGGCTCGGGGACCCAAGGGTTGGATTGGGCGCAGGGCGGCGGCAATGGTGGGGGTGGCGGCACCGGCAGCGGTGGTAGCCCCACGGATGAGGTCATGAATTCGGCCCTGCGCTACCGCGTGCAGGCCCCCATGGTTGACAGCCTGCTAAGCGACATTGGGCTGGATGGGGCGAATATCTCAAAATCCGATATCTTCCGGAACGCCTCTGACATGACCCGCGCCACATCCGAAATCGCGCGTGCCAAAGCCGCAAACAAGGACAAGAAATAATGGCCCGCGTCTTTACCTCTTCAGTGATCAACGCCGAAGCCAGTGCTGTCTGGGACCGCATCCGTGACTTTAACGGTTTGCCCAAATGGCACCCACGTATCCGCGACAGCCGGATCGAGGACGCGCTGCCTGCTGACAAAGTCGGCTGTATCCGCAATTTTCATTTGCAAAGCGGTGACATGATCCGCGAACAGCTGGTGGGCATGTCCGATTATGACCTGTTCTACAGCTACACGATGCTCGAAGGGCCGATGCCGCTGTGGGACTACATGGCCACGATCCGGCTTACGCCCGTGACGGACGGTCCCCGCTGTTTCGCTGAATGGTCTGCGGAATTCGACTGCGACGCAAGCGATGCGACCGAGCTTCAGGACAACATTGGCAACAACGTATTTCAAGGCGGTTTTGACGCGCTCAAAAGGCACTTTGGAGGCTGATTGTCAGTCGAGCAGACAAAAGGGAGGAACGAATTAATGAAGAAAATTCTAGTAACGCTAGCCGCCTTGGCCATTGGCAGCACGGCTACGGCTGACGGTCATGAAAAAACACTGCCGCCGCTGGTCATGCAGCCGAACGCAGAACGGGTGACGTTTGAACATATCGACGCGTTGAACGCCTGCGATTGGGACCGGTTGATGGCGCAATATCCAGAAGAGGTACTGATCATCTTGCCCAATGGGGCATGGGTTGAAGGGCGCGCTGCGGTTGGCGATGTGTTTACTGGTTTCTGCACACCGCGCGAAGACGGTGGGTTCATTGGGGCCACGTTTATCGCCGAAAAAGTCAAGACAGTCGGCGACACCGTCAACGTGTCCTGGCGGGTTGAGGCGGATTGGCTCGCCGAACCCTACAAAGGCGCGGACGCTTATGTGACCCGCGACGGTCTGATGTATGCGCAGGTGACAACCTTCGATCCTGCCGACATGGTCTTTAAGTAAGGGCATTCGGTCATGGTCAAAGTCATCCGCAGCACCATCATGCAAGCCCCGGTCGAGGCCGTGTGGGACATGCTGCGCGATTTCAATGGCCATGACCAATGGCACCCCGCCATTGCCACCAGTCAGATTGAACGCGGGTTGCCGTCCGACAAGGTTGGCTGCGTGCGCAAATTCAAGCTGGGTGATGGGTCTGAATTGCGCGAACAACTGTTGGCCCTGTCAGATGCCGACCTCGCTTATTCTTACTGCCTGCTCGAAACGCCCATCCCGCTGTTCAACTACGTCAGCCATGTACGGCTGATCCCAGTCACGGACACCGATCACACCTATTGGCAATGGGAAGGCCAGTTCGACACACCCGTCGATCAGCGCGACGCGATGGCCGCATTGGTGGGCAATGACATTTACGATGCAGGCTTCGGCGCGATCCGGTCTGCCATGGGATTGGAGGGCTGAATGGTCGCTGTCGACACATATCCAACAATGGCCGAGGCCGCAGGTGCGCTGGCCGAGGGCAGCCGCTATCTGGGCGGTGGCACCATCGTTATGCGTGCGGTCAACTACGGGGACCAAAGCTTTGACCGGATCGTGCGTGCCGCACAGGTAGACCGGGGCGTGGGTAGCGATGCGGGCGGTATCCGGATTGGCGCGGCCACCACCATGGCGGATATTCTATCGGCACCTGATCTGGTGTTCCTGCATCCCGTGGCCCGTAGCATCGGCGGACCGGCGATCCGCAATATGGCGACCGTTGGTGGGAACCTGTTTGCCGAAAACCCCTACGGGGATATGGCTGTGGCCTTGCTCGCACTTGATGCGCAGGTGGTGATGACCTCCGGGCAAAGCCAACCAATCGAAAGCTTTTTGGCGGATCGCGATCACGCGCGCGGAATTGTGGGTGCTGTGATTGTACCACGCGTCGATCAGCACGCGTTTCGCTTTAGAAAGGTCAGCCGCGTCAAACCCAAAGGTGTGTCGGTGATGTCCATCGCAGCCAACCTGCGGCATGGCGATCCTCGCGTGGCCTTTGGAAACATGGCCCCTGTACCAACACGGGCACGCGGTGCCGAACGTGCGCTTGCGCAGGGCGTGAACGACAGCAGCATCACGGCAGCTTGTGCAGCCTGCACCGAAGGATTGCAGCCCGCCGATGATGCGCTCGCTTCCGCTTGGTACCGGGCCGAAGTCGCACCAGTGCATTTGAAACGACTACTCCTAAACGAAGGGGCCGTCTGATGACGAAGAAGCCCATATCATTCATGCTTAATGACGCCGAGATCGGGATTTTCGTCGGTGAAGGCGCGCCCTTGATTGATGAGCTGCGCCGCAACGCGGGCGACCTGACACCGAAGCAGGGCTGCAACCAAGGCACCTGCGGGGCCTGCACAGTATTGATCGACGGGGTGCCGCATCTGTCCTGCATCACTCTGGCCGAAACCGTGGATGGCAAACGGATCGACACCACAGGTGGGCTAGCAGGCGGACCCAACCTGCACGCGCTGCAAGATGCGTTTATCCAAGGGTTTGCAGCGCAATGCGGGTTCTGCACATCAGGCATGTTGATGGCAGCTAAGGCGCTTTTGGATGCCAACCCGAATCCAAGTCGCGACCAAGTGATCGAGGCGATCTCGGGTAACCTCTGCCGCTGCACCGGCTACGAACCCATCGTTGATGCGATCCTCGCCGCAGCGGCGCGTCTGCAAGGAAGGGCCGTCTAGATGTCCAGCATCGAATTCCGCAAAGACCTGTTCGCAGATGAGCGTGACGACAACCTCAAGGAAATTGGCAAGCCCACAATCCGGCAGGACATTCTGGGGCATGTGACGGGGCGGACGCCCTATTACGACGATCACCTGTTTGACGGGCTGCTGCATATGCGTGCCGTGCGGTCGCCGCATCACCACGCGCAAATCCGGTCGATTGATACATCCGTCGCCGAACAAATGCCCGGTGTGCGGCGTGTCGCGACGGCGAAAGACGTGCCGCATAACCTAAATACGCTGCTATCGCTGATCAACTTCGGACGCGACGACGAACCGCTCTGCGCCCATGACAAAGTGCGATACATGGGCGAAACCGTCGCCTGGGTCATCGCAGATACCGAGCGGCAGGCCCGTGATGCATGCGCCAAGGTACGGGTCGACTACAACGTGCTGCCGCATGTACTGGACGTAGAAGAGGCGCTGACCCCCAACGCGCCTGTCGTCAATGAAATCTACCCCAACAACACCTTCGATTATCACGAAAAATACGATCATCAGAAGCTGCGATTCGGCGATGTGAACGCAGCCTTCGCGCGGGCGGATCACGTGATCGAAGCCGAATATCAGATGTCACCCATCGAGCAGGCCCCGATTGAGACATGCGGGGCGATTGCCGCACCCGAAATTAATGACCGGTTTGTCTGCTACACGAATACGCAGGCGCTTTTCTTCTCGCTGGGAACAACGGCAAAGCTGCTGAATGTGGCCTCATCCCGGCTGCATTTCATTGGCGGCACTGCCGGGGGCGGCTTTGGCGGCAAGGTGGATTCCATCGTGGAACCCACCGCGGTGCTTGGGGCGATGCTGACCGGACGCCCCGTCAAATTCGCCTGGGATAGGTATGAGGAAATGCAGGTCGGTGCGCCGCGCGGTGGAGAACGCTGGCGGCTGAAAGATGGGGTTATGAGTGATGGCACCGTCATCGCGCGCGAATTCACCGGCTTTTTTGACAGCGGGGCTTATATGCGCCTGTCACCCTACGCGATCATCAAGGGGACGGGGCATTTGCCGGGGCCATATTCGATCCCCAATGTGGCCTCAAACGTCTATTGCTGCATTACCAACCGGACACCCGCGACGGCGATGCGCGGCTTCGGGATCACGGCGGTAGATTTTGCGATCGAATGCCAGATGGACAAGGTGGCCGAGGCCGTAGGCATGAACCCGGTCGAGCTGCGTATCCTGAACGCTTACCGCGACGGGGACATGAAAGCGCACCGGCGCAAGGCCAAGAATACGGCGTTGATTGAGTGCTGCCAAGTGGCTGCGGCCAAGGCCGATTGGGCCATCTCGCGGCAGGCGGCGCAACAGTCGTCACTGACCCCCATGCCAGAGCGCCAGAACATCCCTGAAACGGTAACGGACACCGAAGGGCTGATTGGCGAACGCCGTCAGGGGCGGGTTGCCAGTACTTCACCCAGCACACAATCCAATGGTCGCGTACCTGCCGGAACACACCGCGAAGCCATCGGCGGCGCGCCTGTCCAGAACCCCGATATGCAGATCGACGCAGACAGGATCGGGCATAAGATGGGGTCATCGCCAACGCAAATCCCGGCGGCTGCTACAAAAGCGGCGGCCCCCACGGCCCCACCTGCTGCACCATCTGTTCCGGCCGCCGCGCCACCGGTGGCACCCGTTGCACCGCCTCCTGCGGCAACTGTTCCGACTCCGCCGCAACCGGCAGCCCCTTACAGCCCGTCCGCGCCATTCTCGCGCGGGACCAAACGGCCCGGCAGCTCGCCCTTCACCTCTGGCTTCAGGAGACGTTGATATGACCATCCACAAAGGGCGCGGTTTCGCCTGCATCAACTATCCGATCGGCATGAACCTGGGCGGTGACCCGTCCCAAGCGCTGGTGCATTCCACACCAGACGGGAAATTCATGGTCGCTTTGTCCTCCATCGACTTGGGGCAGGGGATGAAATCCGTGACTCGGCAGATCGCGTCAGAGACACTCGGCGTGCCGGTCGAGGACGTTTACGTCGACACCGCCGACAGCGACACTGGCCCGCATTGCATGGGCTCCTTTGCGTCACGTGGGACCCACCGGGTCGGCAATGCGGTCATCCGCGCGGCCGCCGAGGCACGCAAACAGATGATGGAAGCGGCGGCCGAGGAATTGGAGGTCAATGCAACTGATCTAGACACCGATGGGGCAGGCAACATCCACGTCAAAGGTGCACCTTCCAAGTCGATCACAATCGCGGAAACGGCCATCGCAGCCCAGTTCAAACAGGGGCGCACTTTGTCGGGTCGGGGCATCTTCCTGATCCCACCGTCCGAGGCGGACCCCGAAACTGGCGACATGACGCCCGTGACCTGCTTTGCGCATGCGGCCCTTGTTGTTGATCTGGAGGTGGATGACGAAACGGGTGAGGTGACGGTCAACCACATCAATTCCGCCTACGAAGTGGGCCGGGCCCTGAACCCCAAGTTGGTCGAACAACAACTGATCGGGGGCGCATGGATGGGCGTGAGCCATGCGCTTTACGAAACGACCGAACCCAATTATCCGGCGCGGGATCACGGGCCCGAGGATTTCAACACCTACCTGCAACCCGGCCCCGGCCAGATTGTGCCGCATGACATCGCCGTCCTCGAACGGCCCGCCGAAGACGCGCCTTATGGCGGCAAAGGTCCTGGTGAGATGTGTGCGAACCCGGTTCTACCTGCCGTCGCCAATGCGATCTACAATGCGGTGGGTGTGCGGTGCGACTACCTGCCGATCACTCCTGAAAAGGTGCTTCGCGGTATCCGCGAACAGGGCGGCGCGCGCCCACAGGCGGTGCGCGCATAAATGGCTGTGCAGCCAAACATATCCGGGATTGAAAACCCCGCAGCTCTGCAAAAAGCTCTGATAGATGCGCAATATCTGGCGGATGATGCACTGGCCACATCGGCCTACCTATCGTTGGCCTTGGGTAAGCCAATGCTGCTGGAAGGCGCGCCCGGTGTGGGTAAAACCGAAGCGGCAAAGGCGCTTGGGGGTGTGCTGGGCCGCAATGTGATCCGGCTCCAGTGCTTTGAAGGGATCGACGCAGCGGCGGCGCTCTATGAATGGAACTACCCCCGTCAAATGCTGGCCATCCGGCAGGCGGGCGACGATTACATCAACCTTTATGGCGAGGATTTCCTTCTGGAACGGCCCTTGCTCGAGGCATTGCGCAACCCCGACCGGTCCCTGCTGTTGATTGATGAAATCGACCGGGCCGACCATGAATTCGAAGCGTTCTTGCTGGAATTTCTGTCCGATTTCACCATTTCAATCCCGGAAACAGGGACCGTCCGGGCGACCAAGGCACCTGTTGTTGTCCTGACGTCAAACCGAACCCGCGACCTGCATGAAGCGCTTCGGCGGCGCTGTGTCTACCATTGGATCGACTACCCTGATGCTGCACTTGAGGCGCAGATTGTCATGGCGCGCGCGAGCTCAGTGGCGCAGGCGACAGCCCAAGCGGTAGTGGCTAGCGTGGGCATGCTGCGGCAAGAGCCTTTGGCGAAACCACCGGGTGTGGCCGAAACCATTGAATGGGCCGAAGCCGCGACACTGCTGAACGCCCAAGGCGCGCGCTGGCCCGAGGCGTTCAAACGCGCCATCGGTGTTGCGCTTAAAGACCATGATGACTTGACCTATATGGCCGACCGGATGTCCAGCGTTCTACCGGGGGAAGCCGCATGAGCCTGCCGCGCGCCCTTGATCCCTTTGTCCGGTTTGGCCAAGCACTGCGTGGCGCCGGATTTGCCATATCGCCTGATCAAACAACTGATTTCATTGCAGGTATTGGGGTTCTGGGTCCGGGTGATATGACCGATATCTATCGGGCCGGTCGCGCCCTTTTCGCAATTCCACCTGAGCGGGTCACTGAATTCGACGCAATCTTTCGGGCCGTATTCCTTGATCAGGTGATCCAAGCCCCCGCAGATGGGGACGAAGACGATGACGTCGAAGCGTTTGAACCTGGCGCGGAAACGCAACAGATCGAAGCCGACGAAGACGACAGCGAAATCGGGGCCGAAGCGGCAACGACCGAACGGCTTTCACAACGCGCCTTAACGGACGGTGCGGCGCTGCAAACCTTGCTCCGCGAAGCCGCCAGCGCACTGCCCCGCCGCACATCACACCGTCGCCAACGCAGCAAATCCGGCGACCGCATCGACATGCGCCGGACCTTGCGCGATGCCGCGAAACGTGACGGCGAAGTGCTGCATCTGTTCCAAAGCAAACGTAAAACACGGCAACGGCGGGTGCTGATGTTGATTGATGTGTCAGGGTCGATGAAGGACCGCTCAGAAGCCCTGTTGCAGCTCGCCCATGCGGTCACGCAAGCCGCTGACCATGCGGAGGTTTTCACGCTCGGCACCCGACTGACCCGGATCACCCAAGCCCTGAAAGTCGCAGATCAGGCGCAGGCGATGTCTCGCGCCGCCGCCGCAATCGCTGATATCGACGGGGGCACCCGGATCGGCGACGCGTTGGCCGCATTCCTGGCCGTCCCACGGTACGCCGGATTTGCGCGGGGGGCGGCAGTGCTGGTCCTGTCAGACGGGCTGGAACGTGGCACGCCAGAGGCGATGATTGACGCGGTGCGCCGCCTGTCGCGCAGCGCATGGCGGCTGGACTGGCTGACACCCTTGGCTGCAGACCCTGACTATGAACCACGGACAGCCGGGCTGGCAGGCATTCTGCCGGTTTTGGACTATCTGGGCGACGGGGGCTCCACCGCCGCGGTCACCGATCACATTCTGACGATGGCGAGGCGCTAAATGATCGACGCACACCACCATATCTGGCTGCAAAAAGACCTGCCTTGGCTGCTGGGCCCAGAACAACCGCGCATCTTTGGACCTTACCGGGCGATCATGCGTGACTACCCGGCGTCTGAATTCCTGGCCGATCTGGGCGGGACCGGAATTACCAAAACCGTCTATGTGCAGGCCAATTGGGCGCCGAACTGGTTTGAGGATGAAGTCGCTTGGGTCCAGGATCAGGCCGATCAACACGGCACAATCAGTGGGATCGTCGGCTACGCGGACTTCAGTGGCGATATCACCAACCAGTTGGACAGGCTGAAGAAATACCCGCTGATGCGGGGGATTCGGCAACAGTTTCACTGGCATGAAAACCCGCTTTATCGGTTTGCGCAGGATCCGGACATGTGCCGGAACCCAGACATTCAGAAAAACGTAGCTCGGTTGGCCGACTATGGTTGGTCTTTCGATCTGCAGGTCTTTGCGGGGCAGATGGAAGGGGCGGCTGAACTGGCCAAAGCCTGTCCAAATGTGACCTTCATCCTGCAGCACGCAGGCATGAAAGAAGACCGGACCGACGCAGGCCACAAGGCTTGGATAGAAGGGATGAAGCAGCTCGCCGATTGCCCCAACGTGGTGACGAAACTATCGGCGTTCGGGACGTTCATCCACAAAAACGACCCGGATTTCATCGCCCAGATGATCACCGACACCGAAAAACTATTTGGCGCAGACCGCTGCATGTTTGGGTCCAACTTCCCGATTGAGAAGCTCTGGACCAGTTACCTGCAGCTGTTCAACGCCTTTCAGGACGCAGCCAGCGGCCTGTCGAAAAAGAAGCAAAAAGCAATTTTCAACGATACGGCAGCGCGGGTGTACCGGCTGTGAAGGGAGGATAACATGGCGTTACAAATTCACGTGCTCGATTATGGTGATATCGAGCTTGAAACCAGTTTTCTGGTGCTGGGGCACGAATGCGGGCGGACCCGGCGGGTGCCGGTCTACGGCTTTCTGATCACCGGTGGCGAATATCCGGTGCTCGTGGATACCGGCTATCGGGATAATGCGATCATGGAATCGTTGGGTATGCGCGGGCTGCAGTTCCACGACAACATGATTGAAAATCAACTGGCCAATCACGGGCTGAAGCTAGGCGATATCCGCTATATCCTGCATACCCATTTGCATATTGACCACGCGGGCAAGGATGATCTGTTTCCGATGAATACGACCGTCTGCCTGAACCGGCGCGAGATGGAATTCAGCGTCTCGGGCATCATGTATCCGCAATATCCCAAGCCCGATATCAAGCATCTTGTGGACCGGATCTACGAACCCGAAGCGATCCGTTTCCTTGATCTGGACATCACCGGGGCCGAGGAAATCATCCCCGGCGTTTGGTGCGAAGCTGCGGGCGCGCATACCGAAGGGTCGATGAATGTGATCGTCGAAACGGCTGAGGGGCTCGCCTGCATCTGCGGTGATGTCATCTATGATTTCAACGATCAGATCGTGAACCATGTGATGACGAACAACTGGATGGAGCCGCGCGTCACCGGGAACCATTCCCAGACCAAGCGGGAAGAAAAGGGCGCGATCAAGAAGCTGCTGAACAACTACACCTTCCTGCTGCCGATCCATGACAAGCCCGCCAAAATTGAACGGCAAAAGGTGGTGGGTCGTCTTGGCATGCAAGTGCCCGGTCCAATGACAGAAACCCTGCCAGATCGGCCTTGGTTCCCCGTCTGATTTGATGAACCGCCCGGCGGATCGCCGGGCAGCCCCCGACCGCCCCCATGGGCGGGGGCTTCACCCCACCCGCGGTCAGGGGCCGCCCTTTGCACCATTGAGCAAACCATGCACCAAGCCATCGCAGACAGTTTCCATAACCTTGTCGACGTCAACGCGCCGCTCGACCACCTCGGGACCGGCTACATCTTTACCGAGGGACCGCTTTGGCACCCACATGATCAATCGCTGATCTTTTCGGATATTCCGGGCAATGTCCGCAGGCGCTATAAGCCCGGCGAAGCGATCACCGAAATCGCCCGGCCTACCAATAAGGGCAATGGCATGACCTACGATGCCAACCTGAACCTGTTGGTTTGCGAACATACGACCAGTTCCGTGGCGCGGATCAGACCGGATGGCACGCGCGAGGTGATGTGTTCGCATTTTGAGGGCAAAGAGCTGAACAGCCCCAATGATATTGTGGTGGGGAATGATGGCTCAATCTATTTCACCGACCCGACCTATGGGCGGATGGAAGGTTTTGGCACGTTGCGCGACACCCAGCAAAGCTTCCAGGGGGTCTACCGCATGCCACCCGGTCATAAACCGGGGGATGAACCGCAATTGGTTGTGGAACGGTCGATGTTCACCCAACCAAACGGGCTTTGCTTTTCGCCCTGTCAGAAATGGATGTGGGTCAATGATACCGAACAGGCAAATATTCGGATGTTCGACGTGGCCCCCGATGGGCAGTTGATCAACCCACGTGTCTTCGCCGGTGGAATTGTTGATGACACCTTGCCCGGCGTTCCCGATGGCATGAAGGCGGATGAACATGGAAACGTCTATGTCACGGCACCCGGCGGGCTCTGGGTCTACGACTTCCACGGTGTGCTGATCGGCAAAATCAGCTGCCCCGAACTGATCGCCAACTTCCATTGGGGCGGGCCAGATTGGTCAACACTGTATCTCTGTGCGACCACCTCGCTCTATGCGCTGAAGATGAAGACAAGCGGTCGCGATGAACCCTTTATGCGGGCAGGACCGGCCAGCCCTGCAATTCAAGGAACGACCACGATGAACAACGATCTGTTGCTGCAGGACCGGCTGGATTTCCGGATTGAGGGCAGCAAAACCGCGATGATCCTGCAGGATATCCAAAACGACGTCATGATGGACGGCGGGGCTTTTGCGCATACCGGATCACCTGACCACGCCCGCAGCCAGGGCCTTCTGAACAACGCACGCCGGCTTGCTGATGCCGTGCGGGCGCGGGGCGGGATGATCATCCACGTCTGGATGGTGCTGGAACCCGGTGCGCCTTATCTGGCGCAACACGCGCCGCTACAGCAGGGATTGAAAGAACACAAAGCACTGGTGCGCGGCACATGGGGTGTTGAGCCCGCCCCGGGGGTCGAACCGCAATCGGGTGATTTGATTGTCGAGAAGATGAGTATGAGCGCCTGGGAAACCTCACGGCTTGAGGCCTACCTGCATCACGGCGGGCGGGACACGATCATCAACACCGGAAGCTGGACGAATATGAGCGTCGAACACACAACCCGCACCGGGGCCGACAAAGGGTTCCGGATGATCGTACCCGAAGATGCTTGTTCGACGATGAACGCCGAATGGCACCAGGCGTCGATCAACTATGCGATGCAGAATGTGGCGACGGTTACGCGAACGGATGCGGTGATCGCCGCGCTGACATAGCCAGATTTGAAGGCTGTACGTACGGCGTATGTACGCAATCTGTACAGCTTCTGTATGCGCAATTAGTGTTCTTGCAACAAGCCACGCGCCGCCAGATTGCGCATAAGATGCGACGTGCCAAAGGTCCACGGTGGGCAATCAGGCGACAGGGCGACGGTATTCACAAGCGTCCCAAGCCCCGCACATGAGATGCTGACAACATCGCCAATGTGGTGCGTAAAGCCCTCACCTGCAACGTCGCGGTCTTTCGTAGGTGCGAAAAGAGTGCCAAGGAACAGCATGAACCCATCGGGATATTGGTGATGATCACCAATGGTTTGTGCAACCAGATCCATCGGATCGCGGCTGATCTTGGCCATTGAAGACGTGCCCTCAAGGGCGAAGCCATCCTCACCCCTGACATGCAGCAACAGTTCAGCCTGCCGGACATCATCCATGGTGAAATGCTCGTCAAACAGCCGGATCAACGGGCCAATCGCACAAGACGCATTGTTGTCTTTAGCCTTGCCCAACAACAGGGCAGAGCGCCCTTCAACGTCTCGCAGGTTCACGTCATTTCCAAGGGTCACACCGGGAACTTCACCGCGACTGTTTACAGCTAGAACGATCTCAGGTTCTGGGTTGTTCCACTTGGAAATCGGGTGCAATCCGATCATTGCATCTGGACCAACAGCAGACATGGTCTGCGCTTTGGTGAAGACTTCTGCATCGGGGCCGATCCCGACTTCTAGATATTGGGACCACATGCCTTCCGCGATGAGTGTTTCCTTGACGCGCTGGGCCGCGTCAGAGCCGGGGCGCAATGTCGCAATAGCCCCGCCGATAATGCCAGATAGTGCATCACGCAAATCCGCAGCACGGGAAGGATCACCACCTGCGCGTTCTTCGATCACACGCTCAAGCATCGACTCTGCAAAAGTGACTCCGCAAGCCTTAATCGCTTGCAGATCACAGGGCGCTAACAACGTTTCTGGGTGAACACTTTTCCCGGAGGCATTGCAGGTATAACTGAGCGGGTCAGAGCGTTCTAGAATATCACGGATTGTTGGGGCAACAGGATGCGTGATATCTGTGCACTGACCGTTAACCACACGAATGATACCAGGACCATTGGTTCCCCAAAACCGGCCCAAGTAAACGCCGCGTTTGTCCAGCTCGGACAGCTCAATCATTTGTCACAAGCCATTCCATACGGAACGCCCCGGGCAGGTTTAGAAAATGAATTGGTGTAAATGCGGCAAGCTTCATTTGTGAGACATTCCTTGTGATTATGCACAAGCTAACAATGCATTTGTCCCCAAACATAGCGCTGGGTCTTCTTATTTGATCCACCACGACGCAACCAATGTCATGACACCCGACAAGGGAGTACAAGAGGATGAATTGAATGCGTTAGTGGCGAAATATCCATTCTTGTATCGGTGATTGGCAGGTCAGTTGAAGCGAGTATGCAATTCGCATACAGTTGTCCTGTTGCTTCGGTTGGGGAGCATATCTTCAAGCAGCGAACATTCAAATTCTTTTTGAGTAAACCAAGCAAACTGATGAAGAGCGGATCAATGCAGCCCAAGCACTTTGAACAAACCCTTGGCGCGAATGATCTGACTGTCACCAACTTTCCGACGATCCAAGATAATCGCAAAGATCCCGATCAGTATCACCTGCCGCGCGACACTGATTTGATCCCGCACGACTTTGGTGACTTAAATGCCTGATGACGTTGGCGGAAACGACCAAGAGTTTTCAATCCTGCTACCCACACATGCCCGGTCAGATGTCATCAGCTTCGCGATTAGGTCTATTCTGGCGCAGCAAGTTCAAAGCTTTGAATTGTTGGTTGTGGGCGATGGTGCCGAAGATGGTACAGCCGAGGCTGTGTTGGGGTTCAAAGACAAGCGCATTACCTGGATGGATTTGCCGAAAGCACCCGGATTTGGCTACGCAAATCGCAACGTAGCGCTCCGACAAGCCAGGGGGCGTTATATAGCGTTCTTGTCCGATGATGACCTACTGTTTCCCGATCATCTAATGCTGCTGAAACGGCAGCTTGATGCCGGTGCAGTGCTCGCCTGTACGCGCGCGGCGTGGGTATCATCGGACGGAATAGCGGCACCGTTTCCCAACAATCTTGCGCTACCAGATGAGGCCGCAGTATTTGCAGATCAGAGAAATAGCTTGCCAGCATCATGTTTTGCGTATCGTCGCGATGCGCTCGATGATCCTGCAGCTTGGCCCGAAGATATCGAAAAAGCTGGCGACTGGCATCTTTGGAAGCAAATATTGACCGCGAACCCGACGGTACCTTTGGCGGTATCGCCCGCATATACTGTATTGCATTTCGCGGCGCGGCGACATGTTTCGCGTCATTCAGGCAGGTCTGAGCTGGCAGAATTGCTTTCTTATGCGGACAACTCCGATTGGTGGCCGCAAATTCTACGCAGTGACCTTTCAACGGGACAGACAGAGCAAGAAATCTACGGCACGATAATTGAGAACGCAGGTTGTGACATTTTGCGCGAGGCGTTTGGCGTTGTGACTGACCGCTTGGCTTGGGAGTTGATCCAGTCACAGATCCCCCGCGAACGTCGCCTTCTTTCGGTGACGGCAACCGAAAAACCTGTCGCAACATCGGTACCAGATGACGTTGACGCAGAAACCTAAAAATTATTGAACCCCGATGTTGCCAAAGCAGGTGTAGATGCAGCGGACCACTGGCTACGCTTTGGACAATTCGAAGAGCGGCAATATCGTACCTAGGGTCAGTACCCTAGTCCCGTATCGTCCGGCTCAATCGACCTGATGGCGGCGCCGCGAGGTAGGCGGTCGTCCCGGTAGCGATATTTTCGCGTCAGCGCGCGCGCTCTGGCTGATGACTTTGCCCTTTGCAATGACGTGCAATCGCGTGGCGCGCAGCCGTAAGGCCTCAATCGGGTCGCCCGCGTCAAGAATGATCAGCGAGGCCTTAGCCCCAACGTGCAGCCCGTAATCCGCAAGTCCCATCGTCTTCGCATTATGTGTCGTGACCATATCGAAGCAAGTCCGCATCTCAGCCGGGCTGGTCATCTGCGCGACGTGTAACCCCATGAAAGCCACATCCAGCATGTCCGCCGTTCCAAGCGAATACCAAGGATCCAATACGCAATCTTGCCCCCAGCCGACATTGATCCCATGCGCCTGCATTTCCTTGACCCGGGTCAGCCCCCGGCGTTTGGGGTATGTATCATGCCGCCCTTGCAGAACGATGTTGATCAGCGGGTTCGGAATGGCGTTAATCTGCGCCTCGGCCATCAGAGGGAGCAGTTTGGACACATAGTAATTATCCATCGAATGCATCGAGGTCAGATGCGACCCGGCGACCCGACCCTGCAAACCCAGTCTTTGGGTTTCGTAGGCCAAAGTCTCAATATGGCGCGACATCGGATCATCGGTTTCGTCGCAATGCATATCAACCTGTAGGCCCCGGGCAGCCGCAAGTTCGCAAAGCTCTGTTACAGAGGCGGCCCCATCGGCCATCGTCCGTTCAAAATGCGGGATACCACCCACCACATCGACACCCATATCCAGCGCGCGGATCGTGTTTTCGCGCGCCGTCGGATCACGGTAAAATCCATCTTGTGGAAAGGCCACCAGTTGCAGATCGATGTAGTCCTTGACCTGTTCACGGACGTCTAACAAGGCCTCAACGCCCAACAGACGATCATCACAAACATCCACATGGCTGCGGATCGCAAGCAGCCCCATGCTGGCCGCCCAATCACAATAGGTCAGTGCACGGTCGACCACCTCATCTTGGGTCATCACCTGCTTCAGCTCGCCCCATAATCCGATCCCCTCCAGTAGCGTGCCAGAGACATTGATGCGCGGGGTCCCGTAGGACAGTGTTGCGTCCATATGAAAATGCGGGTCGACAAAGGGTGGGCTGACCAGATCGCCCGTTGCATCGATGGTTTGACCAGCCTGCGCGCCATCAAGCTTGCCGATGGTTGTGATCGTATCACCGGTAATCCCGATGTCGGCGATTTCCCCATCCGGCAGGGTGCCGCCCTTGATCAGCAGGTCAAACATCAGCGTTCTCCTTTGTTGAATGGGACCATTAGCGCAGCAGGGACTTCGGCCCGGCGTGACATGATCACAAGCGCCAGAATAGACAAGATATAGGGCACCATCAGGAAAATCTGATAGGGCACAAGGGTGCCGAAACTGGTCTGTTGCACCCGAATTTGCAAGGCATCAAAAGCGGCAAACAACACGGCACCCAGAAGCGCCTTGCCTGGTCGCCACGACCCAAAAACCACCAAGGCAATGCAAATCCAGCCCCGCCCGTTGACCATCTCAAAGAAAAAACTGTCAAAGGCCGACATAGTCAGGAACGCACCGCCCACCGCCATGAACCCGCTGCCCACCATCACCGCACCCATTCGGATTGCCGTGACAGAAAGGCCTTGTGCTGCGACCGCGTTGGGGTTTTCGCCAGCGGCACGCACGGCCAGCCCAAGTGGCGTGCGGTAGAGCACGAAGCTGACGATCCCGACCAATATGAAGGCCAGATAAGTCAGTGGGGTTTGTGAAAACAGCGCCTCACCGAGCATTGGGATGTCAGACAGGAACGGAATTTCCAACGGCTGGAAGGCGTCGATTTTCGGGGGGGTCGTGACCTCTGGCAACGCCAGCCGATAGGCGTAATAGGTGGATGAGGTCGCAAGCAACGTCACCCCCAGCCCAACCACATGCTGTGACAGGCCGAAGGGAACGGTCAACGTGCTATGAAGCAACCCAAAGACCATGCCGACCACCATGGCCACGCCGACGCCTATCCAGAGCCCAGTGCCTGAATAGACCGCCATCCACCCGGCAAAAGCGCCCGCAACCATGATCCCTTCGATGCCGAGATTCAGCACACCGACCCGCTCGCAAATCACCTCGCCCAGAGTGGCAAAGATCAATGGGCTTGCGATGCGGATCGCGGCGGCCCAGAAACTGGCGGTGAACAGGATTTCGACGATCTCCATGCTGTCAGTCCCTCACGATCCGAAAGCGGGTCAGCATGATCGCCAACACCATCAGCAACAATGCGATGGCCAGCATCATATCGGCCAAATAGGTGGGCACATCCGCCGCCCGGCTCATGCTGTCTGCGCCCACAAAGATACCCGCCACAAACAGTGCTGCGACCACAACCCCCAGCGGGTTGAGTAGCGCCAGCATCGCCACGATGATGCCCGTGTACCCATAGCCGGGCGACAGATCGAGCGTCAGGCTCGCCTTCACCCCCGCCACTTCGGAAAAGCCCGCAAGCGCGGCCAATCCGCCCGATAGCAGCGCCGTTTTTAGCAAGACCCGGTTCACCGGGATGCCCGCAAAGGCAGCAGCTTGGCGGTTCAGGCCGACGGCGCGCATCTCATACCCCAAGGTACTGCGGGTCTGAATGATCCAGATCATAACCGCCGACAGGATCGCCAGTCCAAATCCCCAATGCAGGCGCAGGCCTTCCGCAATGCGGGGCAGGCGGGCCTCGGCGATCAAGCGTTCTGATTTGGGCCATCCCATGCCCATGGGGTCTTTCAACGGGCCTTCTAGCAGCATGGAAATGAACAGCAGAAAGATAAAGTTGAAGAGCAAGGTCGTCACGACTTCATCCACACCGAACCGAGTTTTCAGGATGGCAGGACCCAGCAACAGAACCGCCCCTGCCAAAATTGCGGCCACGGCCAAGACCGGGAGCAAAGCAGCACTTGGCCATGGCAATGCGCCCGTGCCCAACAGAACGGTCAGCAAGGCGCCTGCATAAAGCTGTGCCTCGGCCCCAATGTTCCAGAACTTCGCCCGAAAGGCGACAGCGACGGCAAGTCCTGTGAAAATCAAAGGCGTGGCGCGGTTGAGGGTCTCAAGAATGGCAAACTGCGATCCGAACGCGCCTTTCAGGATCAACCCGAGGACGGAAAATGGGTTTCCGCCGGCTATCATCGCCAGCAAAGATGCGATTAGAAACGTGGTGCAGAGGGCTGCAAAGGGAAACCCTAGCCTGCGTGCAATGCTCGGGTCTGTAATCGGTTCAAGACGCATGTTTCATCTCGTCTTCAAAACCTTGTCCTGCCATCCAAAGGCCAAGCTGCGCAGGGGTCAGTTCGCCGCGGGCAAAGCCAGGCGACAGGCGGCCGTCCGATATGACATGTATGACGTCAGACAAGGCCATCACTTCGTCCAAATCTTCTGAGATCAGCAACACCGCCGCGCCACGTGCGCGGGCCGCTAAAAGCTGGCTATGCACGTAATGTACGGCACCAATATCAAGGCCTCTGACCGGTTGATTGGCCAGGATGACCTGCGGGGCCGCCTCAAGCGTGCGCCCGAGGATCAGCTTTTGCATATTCCCCCCGGACAACAACCGGATCGGCGTGTCCGGGCCCGGGCAGCGCACGTCATATTTGGTGATGATCGCATTGGCGAAGTCACGCGCGGCCCGCCAGTTGAGCCAGCCTGATTTACTGAAATCGGGGGCAGTGTAGCGTTCGAGGATCGCGTTTTCAGTCAGGTCAAAATCGGCGATTGTCCCGGTTTTGTGTCGATCCTCGGGGATGCGGGCAATGCCGGATTGCACGGCGATGCGCGGGGTCCAGTCCAGCCGGTCGTCGCCGTTCAACGTCAGCGTACCTGCGGTCGGCTTGGCCGTGCCACCAACTACATCTGCAAGGGCTGCTTGCCCATTGCCGGACACACCGGCCAACCCGATGATCTGCCCCGCCTTCAAGGCCAATGAGACGGATTTTAGCCCCGGTGCGCTGCCTTGATCAGGGGTGCAGACTTGATCCAACTGCAAAAGAACCGCACCCGGCATTGCGGCTGCGACCTTGGGGGGCTGCGCTTGGGTTCCCATCATCATTGCGGCAAGCGCCGCCTTATCAGTGTCCTTGGTTGCCACCCCGCCGGTGACTTTTCCATGGCGTAACACCACGACCCGATCGGCGATGGCCATGACCTCATGCAGCTTATGCGAGATAAAGATGATCGATAGCCCGTCGGCGATGGCCAGCCGCAAGGTCGCAAAAAGGTCATCCGCCTCTTGCGGGGTCAGTACGGCCGTAGGTTCGTCTAGGATGAGAATACGCACATCGCGGTAAAGCGCCTTGAGGATTTCAACCCGTTGCCGCTCGCCCACGGTCAGCGTGCCGACGCGGGCGTCGGGCGATACCTGCAGGTGGTACTTTTCAGACAAGTCCAGAATGCGCTGCCGCGCACCTTGCCTGTCCGCGCGGATACGCAGCAAAGGCTCGGCCCCTAGGGTGATGTTTTCTTGCACCGTCAGATTATCGGCGAGCGTGAAATGCTGATGCACCATGCCAACGCCAGCATCCAAAGCCGCGCGTGAATTGCCCGATGGCAGAGGCTTGCCAAAGACATGCACTGTTCCGCTGTCGGCTGCGTATTGGCCGAACAGGATGTTCATCAATGTAGTCTTGCCCGCGCCGTTTTCACCCAGAAGCGCGACCACTTCACCCTTGTTCAATGACAGGCTGACCGCATCATTTGCGGTCAGCGCGCCAAATCGTTTGGTGATGCCTTCTAAGCGAAGCGCCTCAACGGCAGTAGTGTTCACGAGGAGGTCGGTTCCTCATCGTTGATGGTCACAGTAAACGCACCTGACATGATTTCCGCTGTACGTTGTTCGACCAAGGCCATGGCCTCGGCCGGAACCTTCCCTTCGAACGTCCCAAGTGGTGCCAAAGAGGTGCCGCCCTGGTTCATGAAAGAATAGATGCCGTAATCCGCTGCCGTAAAGGTACCTGCCTGCACTTCGGCAATCGCTTTATCCAGCGTCGGTTCGAAATGCCAAATCGCAGAGGCCACTACCGTGTCGGGATATTCTGGTTGCGTGTCGATGACATTGCCGATGGCCAGAATGCCCTGTTCCTTGGCAGCGTCCGACACACCGAAACGTTCAGCATAAAGGATATCAGCGCCATTTTCGATCATGGCAAAGGCGGTTTCCTTGGCCTTGGGCGGATCGAACCAGCTGCCGATAAAGCTGACCTGAAAGGCGATATCGGGGTTCATTTCCTGCGCACCGGCCATGAAGGCATGCATCAAACGGTTCACTTCGGGGATCGGGAAGCCGCCAACCATGCCGATATTGTTCGTCTCGGTCATAGCACCTGCGATGATGCCGGACAGATAGGCCGCGTCCTGGATGTAGTTGTCAAAGACGGCAAAGTTCGGCAGGGCGGGATCTTCTTTAAAGCTGGATCCCATCAGGAAGGCCACATCGGGATAATCGGCAGCGACTTCGCGGGCCTCTTGTTCGGCGCCAAATACCTCACCGATGATCAGCGTATTGCCCGCTTCCGCATATTCGCGGATGACGCGGGCATAGTCGGTGTTGCTGACGTTCTCGGAATAGGTATAGGCGATATCACCACGGTCCTGCGCTGCAAGCGCTGCGATGTGAATGCGGCTGACCCATTGTTGTTCGACAGGGACGGTATAAATCCCGGCGGTCTTGATCGGATCCGCCGCCAAGGCGCGGGTCGCGCTGGTCAGCAGCGCAGATGCGGCGGTTGTGATCATGAAGTGACGGCGGGTGGGGCGTAATGCGTGTGACATGGCGATAATTCCTGCTGTTAGACATCCGCACTGTTGGGAGAATTTATCAAACGGTCAATTAAATTCAATCAAGACACCCGCTGGTGCCGCGATCTGAGCGGGCCGCCCGAAAAGTAATCACACGCCTTCAATTTAAGCGGATACGCGCCCCTCATCAGGGTTGCGTAGCGCTGATTGTACTTGCCCTTTACGCGCAGCCGCTTGTTTCGATGAGGCGGCTGCGCTCCTCTATCAAGCCATCGCCAGCGTGATAAAGCTTTCATCGGTATGGATTGCGCCGATCGTTTCGGCAATGTGCCAGGTTTCACTATCGGCTGACTGTTCCTCTTGAACCTGAAGTGAAAGGGTTCCGTCGGCAGTTTCGCCATAGCGCAGCGCTGCGGTGTTGTTTCCGTTGAAAGTTTGCATGTCCGCAAGAATATGCGCGGGCAGTTCGACCTCCAAGTCAGTCATGTTGTGATCAACACCGGTGAATTCAAAGGCGCTCAATTCGCCCTCACCTTCTTCGATGGCCATCCAGTAGACGGTCTCGGCCACGTGCATACCGTCGGCGGCTTCTTCTTCCTGCAGCCGAACGTCAAACCCGTCAGATGTGACATCAGAGACGCGGGTGGTCACCGCATCTGCGCCCGCACCACCGACCTGCGTGACCACGATGGGCCCATCATCGAACCCGTTCAGAGTGACGCTGGCGATGTCTTCATCTTCCGCCGTTGTTGAACCGAATGACACCCGGCGTCCGTCGCTCATTTCGTAGTCACCGACGCTTGCGGCCATCCAGGTCACGGCGGCCTCGATGTGATAGCCGTCCAAATAATCCCATTCGTCGATCTGGAATTCAAAACCTGTTTCGGTCACGTTGCGCACGCGGGTCATTGCCGGGTTCCCGCCTTCGTCTTCCACCGGTCCCATGATTACAACCGCGTCTTCAATGGGGCTGTCAAATTCCACCGTGAACCACGTATCGGAGTCCGGCTGTTCCACACTCACAGTGTCGACCTGAATGCCTGTGGCCTGTGCAACGGGTTCTTCGACAGGCTCTTCTACTGGTTCTTCAACGGGTTCCTCTACCGGTTCTTCGCTCGGCTCTGGGGTCTCTGCAAAGACTGTGTTTTCGACATTTCCCATCAGGATTTCGGTCACTTCCAGATCGAAGTCGGGGTCGTCGCCTTCCAAGGTCAGGGTAAAATCAGTGTCTAGCAAATCCGTTTCAGTGCCCGCCTGGAACAAGCCACCATTGATCACCAGCAGGTAGTCCGTCGCAAGATCAATGGTTAGATCGTCGCCATCTTCGATGATCAACTCACCACCATTGACAATGATGCCTTTGACAGTGGTTGAGGCGTCCAGAACAACGGTCTCGCCGGGTCCAATCACGACGATATCGTCAGCACTGGGCGCATCCGCATCGCCCCAAGTGGAGCCTTCTGACCAGCGGGCCATACTGTCAGTGACGACAGTGGTGTCAGAGGTGGATTCGTATGGATCAAGCTCAAAACCCTCATCCGTCCGGGGCAGGGATGCTTCACCAACCTCGGTTTCACCATGCTCGGCCCGATCAGGTTGGTCTTCGATAGCGCTCAGCAAATCAGCTGTGAAAGCGGCGTCACCATATGCCGTCGGGTTGTTGGGTTGGACGATCCCCGTGATGTCGACGATCGCTTCGGCCCGGTAATCCTGCGCCGGATCCTCAATGGCGCGTTCCGGATCAACAACCGGCTCACCACCGACCAGACGCAAGACCAATGTGTCGCCAGTCAGAATATAGCTGGACTGGTCAAGGCGCACCATCTCATCAAAGCTGCTGGCCTCAACAGCACCGGTGATGCCGCCGACCGAGGCGACATTTGCCACTTCGTAGATCGCGCTGTCACCTTCGCGCAGATCGCGCAGCGCAAAGTTGAGATCGGTTTTGTCTTCGGGGAATTCAATCAAGAACGCATAGTCTTGGGTATCGGCGACAGGTTGGTGGATGACAGAGCCAAGGTCATTGTCGTCCAGCACACCGCTTAGCCCGTCGTTGCGCGAAATGGTGATTTCAGAGGAATCGTCATCGCCGTCCGAGATGGTCAGGGTGCCGATGTTCGTCTCGGAAATGAAGCTTTCAAGGGGAACGCCCTGATATTCGGTTCCGATGGGTACCTGCAGCCATTCTGTATCGCTGTTGCCGTTGGGAACCAGGACACCACCAACAAAGCCGGTCAGCGATCCGTCAATGTCCAGGAACTTGTGACCGTTGCCCGTATTCGCCCGTGTCTGGTCAATATGGGGCAGGATGGAGTCCAGATCGTCTGTAAAATTCACAATGACATGCGGTTGCTGCAACAAATCTGAACCAACAGTGTCGATCTGCACACCTTCAAAGCCTTCAAGATGCAGGCCGTCGATTTCGTTGCCGCCCTCGCGCCGGTAAAACGTGATCGCCCCTTGGGCAGCCGGATGGATATCGATCTGATCCAAACGGTCTTCGTTCACGATTAGCATATCAAGGAAGGTGTTTTCGCCCATGGTGAACAGGTCGGCGTCATACAGCTCCAGCCCGTCATAGATGACATTTGTGGAATGTGCCCAAACGCTTGAGCCTGATTCCCAGGCTGTAAAATCCTTGATCACCGCATAATCGGCATCAAATTGGCTTTCGCGGAAGTTCAAATTCGACTGGATAAACCCCGATATCCCCAGCGAATGAATGGCTGTGGAATGCGCGACATTATCTTGGAAAATGATGTCGCTGACAGAGGTGCCATCAGGCTGGAATATCCAATAGCCGTGGGCTTCGGATCCCGCAGCATGGTTGCCGATGAAGACGTTATCGGGGTTTTCGATCCAAAAGCTTGATACTTTTGTCTCGTCGGTCGGTATCGACCCTTCGCCGTCAGAAGCAACTTTCGTGTCAAACACCAGATTGCCCAGAATCAGGTTGCCCGTTTCGGTGCCATCTTCAAAGAATATGCCGTGACCAAAGTGGTCGTAGATCACTGTATCCTCAACGCGCACGTTGTTTGTGCCGTGGATCGTGATGCCTTTCTGATAGCTCGCGTGAACCGAGACGTTCTCAATATACTGGCCTTCGCCGTCATCGCCTAGCAAGTGGAAGTGCATTGGGTAGCGGCCCAGAATACCGGACTGGCCCATCTGAAAGAACTCAGCCCCCTGAATGTGCTGTTCGGCGCCATTCATGACCATCGTGTGGCCGCCGAAGCCGTCTTCGACACTATCCGCATCGCCTTGAATGGTAACATTGCGGGACAGAAGGGACACTTCGGCTTGCACCTCGACTTCCCATTCGAGGTAGTCCGGGTCAGATGGGTCTTTTCCGTTGTTATATTCCAGAACTTCTCCACGGTGGGTGTACTCGAGATCGCCATCTAGCGTGATCGTTTGGCCGTCGTCGGAGATTGCGAGAATCGTGAATTCTTCGGACTGCTCCCAGTCGATTTCGGTCGAGGTAATCGCGATCTTATCGCCAACTTCCCAACCTGTGTTGTCTGCCAATACCAGTTCACTGGTTCCTGCATCCGCGGTCGCACTCAGCTCGGTCCAGCTTTCTTTTTCGGCATCGGCAGCATGGATTTCGATACGGCTGCCTGTCCCCATCGCCATGAGGTAAGCATTGTTGTCTTCAATCACCATCTCGGACATCTCCATGTCCATTTCCGTCTCGTCCATCTTCCGCTCCCAATTGTCGCGATTTGGAATGCTGAGCCAAACCCGACGTTATACCGAAATTCTGAGCAGATCTTTTTGATCCAACCAAAACCGTAATCGTTCACGATTGAGCCTTAGGGAAAGGCTTTTTCTGACCTCACGTGACCCTGCGAGTTTCTGCGGATTGTTGCCGTTTCCAAGAGCGGATTTTTGCCGTCGTTTAACTTTGACAATCTGCAGTGCCTCCGTTGCCCGCCCAACGTTGATCGCGCCTGATGGGGCCGATGAGTATGCGACGGTATACTGTCGACGTTTCCAAAACCATGGGTTATGAGACCCTAACTTTAGCTTTTGGGAGGGTCACATGACCGACATCATTTATACCAAGGTAGACGAAGCGCCTGAGCTGGCCTCCGCCTCTTTTCTGCCAATCATCCAGAAATTCGCTGCTGCAGCTGGTGTCAGTGTCGGCACCAAGGACATCAGTTTGGCCGGGCGTATTCTGGCGACCTTCCCCGAATACCTCAACGAAGAGCAGCGCCAGTCGGACGATCTGGCTGAGCTTGGCGAGCTGGTGAAGACACCAGAGGCAAATGTGATCAAACTGCCGAACATCTCGGCCTCTGTTCCGCAGCTGGTTGCTGCGATCAAGGAACTGCAAAGCAAAGGTTTTGCCTTGCCTGACTATCCCGAAGCGCCGGAAACCGATGCCGACAAGGCGGTGCGCGCCAGATACGACGCGATCAAAGGGTCTGCCGTGAACCCGGTTCTGCGCGAAGGCAACTCAGACCGGCGTGCGGCCAAGGCCGTGAAAAACTTCGCCCAGAAGAACCCGCATCGGATGGGTGACTGGTCCGCAGACAGCAAGACCCATGTGTCGTCCATGGCTGGCAAGGATTTCGTCTCAAACGAGGTCTCTGCCACATTAACCAAAGATGCCGTCGCCAAGATCGTGCTTGAAACAACTGCCGGTGAGACGGTTCTGAAAGAAGGGATCGCCTACCCCGCCGGGACAGTTGTGGATGCGACCTTCATGAGCGTTGCAGCTTTGAAAGATTTTCTGGCGGCCGAGATTGAAAAGACAAAGTCGCAAGGCATCCTGTTTTCGCTGCACCTGAAGGCGACAATGATGAAGGTCTCTGACCCGATTATCTTTGGGCACGGGGTCAAAGCATTTCTGGCACCTGTCTTTGAAAAGCATGGTGCCGCAATGGCTGATCTGGGTGTGAACCCCAATTCCGGCCTTGGTGACCTGTTGGCACGGGTGAAAGACAATGCAGAGATCACGGCCGATATCGATGCCTGCATGGCGGACCGCCCGCCAATGTATATGGTGGACAGCGACAAAGGCGTGACCAACCTGCATGTGTCGTCTGACGTGATCATCGATGCCTCGATGCCCGCGTTGATCCGGGCTGGCGGCAAGGGTTGGGGCCCAGACGGGAAAGAGGCGGACACAAACTGCGTCATCCCCGATAATTCCTATGCCCCGATCTATGATGAGACGATCAATTTCTTCAAGGAAAACGGTAAATTGAACCCCGCTACTGCCGGGACCGTTCAAAACATTGGTCTGATGGCACAAAAGGCCGAGGAATACGGCTCGCACCCGACCACGTTTGAGGTGCCTGAGGCGGGCACCGTGAAGATGATTTTGGATGACGGCACCGTCCTGCACGAACATACCGTCGAAGCGGGTGACATCTGGCGTTCTGCCTCAACCCGTAAAGCGCCCATTGAAGACTGGGTGAACCTTGCCATCGCACGGCAAAAGGCCGAGGGCTGCCGCGCGATTTTCTGGCTGGATGCTGATCGTGCGCATGACGCGGAACTGATCGCCTACGTCAAACCGATTCTTGAGGCCAAGGGTGTCGCCGACAAATTTGAAATCATGGCCCCACGTGCAGCAACACGGGCGTCGCTTGAAACCATCACCAAAGGCGAAAACACCATCGCCATTTCAGGGAATGTTCTGCGGGACTATCTGACCGACTTGTTCCCAATTTTAGAGCTGGCCACATCAGCGAAGATGCTTTCAATTGTGAAACTGATGAACGGCGGTGGGTTGTTTGAAACCGGTGCCGGTGGCTCTGCCCCCAAGCATGTTCAGCAGTTGAACGAAGAAAACCACCTGCGTTGGGACAGCCTTGGTGAATTCTGCGCCTTGGGCGAAAGCCTGACATTCTTGGCGGAGAGCAAGAATAATCCAAAGGCACGTGTGCTGGGCCAAGCGGTGGATGAGGCGACACAAGGCATCCTCGACAATGCCCGGTCACCCTCGCGCAAAGTGGGCGAACCTGACAACCGCGACAGCCACTATTGGTTTGCCCGTTACTGGGCAGAAGCACTGGCCGCGCAAAGTGACGATGCAGAGCTTGCCAACCATTTTGCGCCTATCGCTGAGGCCTTGGCGGCCAATGAGAAGAAAATCCTTGCCGAATTGGCCGCGGTTCAAGGTCCGGAAGTTGATCTAGGCGGATACTACAAGACGGATGCCTCCAAAACAGCGGCCGTCATGCGCCCGTCGCAAACCCTGAATGAGATCATGGGATAATCGAACGTTAAAACGAAAATGGGCCGCACATTCTTTTTGTGTGTGGCCCAACTTTTGGAAAACTCAGGAACGGGACCTGTCAGTCCTCGTATTCGATCACCTCAATTGTGATGGCGGTCGAGTCGGTCGGTGCGTCGCGAAGCAGCGTCAGCGTCGTTGTGCCCAGGTGCTTACCCAGAATGTAAATGCGACGGTCAGACAGCGCTGTTCCGTATGCGATGCTGTGGTCATCAAACTGCAAGGTCACAAACGGCTCATCCGTTTCGATAACAATTGCGCCGTTGTCATACACAGGTGCATTTGACGTCCCCGCAGAGGAAACTGACACCCTTTGCGCATTGGGCATACTTGGCGCTGTGACAGTTGCGGTGTTGCGGGCGTTTGGCGCGACGGAAACCTCTACATGTCTAACAGTGCCTTCCGCATCGAATAGGGTCAGTGTTGTTCGCCCCTCGGTCTTACCAATCAGACGCGCCGCAGTCGCAGAATTCAAGCCCGTATCTGCGATTCCAGGGTTCGCGATGGCGGATTCCCGAATATCGAAATCGGTTTCGACAATAAGCTCATTACCGGGGGACAAGCTGACCGGGTTAGAAACGTCGCCTTGAAAAATTTTCAATTGCTCCGCGGATGCGATTAAGGGGCAGCAGACAACGAATGCAACGGCAAAAAATGCGCTTTGCAAAAACCTAAGATGTTTCATGTTAGTCCTTTGATGGGTCATTCAGAAGAAACTTGTCACAGGACGTAAGGGTGACGTCGACATGATCGATATGGGCAGACCAAAATCTGGCGGGATTGCGCCTGTTGCAGCGCGGATAGTTTCTCTGACCTGATGAAAGCTAGCGAAGACTGCGTAACAAATCCAATGAAGGTTCGCCCGTTGCTGGCAGGCCTCGACTGGTTTGGTAGGCGCTGATCGCTCTGCGACTATTGGGACCTATCACGCCATCCGCGCCATCCGTATCAAACCCCGCAGCGGTCAGACGCTGCTGCAAAGCGATACGATCATCCTTGGTCAACCCGTTCGCATCCGGTGGAAATGGTGTCTGCAGGGGACCAGCACCGCCAATCCGGTCAGCCAGATGGCCCACACCGATCGCATAAGCATCAGAGTTGTTGTACCGCTTGATAGCCCGAAAATTGCCTGTAACCGCAAAGCGCGGCCCTGCTGGCTGTGGCTGGATGGTGTTGTCTGACGATGCACCAGCTACTACCTCATCACCCCATCTGATCCCACGGCTCCAACCATTGCGCGCCAAATAGGCAGCGGTCGAGGCCAGTGCGTCGCTTGGATCCTCTGACCAGATGTCGCGGCGACCGTCACCTGTGAAATCGACCGCAAAAGATTCGTAGGATGTCGGAATGAACTGCGTGTGCCCCATTGCCCCGGCCCAACTGCCGGTCATGCGCTCCGCTGTGATGTCACCATTCTGTAGAATCTTCAGTGCCGCGACCAATTGTTTTTCAAAAAACGCACCACGTCGTCCATCATAGGCAAGCGTTGAGGTGGCCGATACAACAGGCACGTCGCCGCGGCGCTCTCCATAGAAGCTTTCTAGCCCCCAAATCGCCGTGATGATCTCTGCTTGAACGCCGTATCTGTCTTCTAGTGCAGCGAGCGTCGACCTATGTTGGGCAAATGCGGCCCGACCTTTGGTGATACGTTCGTTAGAGGCGGCGATTGCAAGGTAGTCTTCAAGGCTGCGGTTAAATTCGGTTTGGTTGCGGTCACGTGTGACAACGCCTGGAAGATATCCGGCGTTGCGAAACCCAGATTCAAGCGTGGTGTCTGACAAACCTTCGCTGCCCGCGCGGGCGCGGAATGCTGCGACCCATGCTTGGTAATCGGGATTAGGAACAGGTCGAAGATCCGCCGGTAGCCCGGACGTCACAGTGATGTTGGGGTTTGTTGGCGCGGGACGGGTACATGCGGAAAGGCCGAAAGCGGCCAAACCAGTGCCGAAGTGGCGTCTTGTGATTTTCATGTGTGCTGCCTGTTGATTTTAAGTTTTTACCCATCATAGCCGAGCTGACTTTATTCGCAAACCACGGAACCGTTTTGCTATGCGCATGATGCACTTTGTGTAAGGGATGAATTGGGCGGTTTGTTCATTAGGCGAGCGAAACGATAGAGGCTCGCGAAAGGGCGCAGACTGCGTTGTCAAATTCAACAATGACCAAATGAATATAAAACAGCTTTTTAACAATTTGATTCCTCGGCGCATTGTTACTCCCGTTTTTTGCTTGGCAAACATCCGCCAAAACGCAAAAGGGGGCCGGACAATTCGCCCCGTTGGGGTGAATTGTGTCGTTTTTGGAATTAAGTTTCATCAGGTTGAACGGGGATAGGCGGAATTTTATACATATTTTTCAGTTTATTAGATAGAATTTTCCTAAAAACGCCAAACGAACCAAAAAAGCACCAAACATGCCAATCTCCCGCCCTATTCTGCAGGGTATAAAAAGCTCATCCAAGGCGGGCTTGAAAAAGCGACAATCTTCTGAAGGCCCGGCAAGATCTCGAAAACGCAAGATAAACCCTGAGGAGGGACTACAATGCTTAACTTTATCAAAAACTTCCGCAACGACGAAGACGGTGCTGTCACAGTTGACTTCGTTGTTTTGACAGCTGCAATCGTTCTGCTCGGCCTGGCCGTTGGCGCAGCGATCAGCCAAGGTGCAACAGACCTGGCCAACGACATCGAAGATGAACTGGGCTCAATCGATATCGGCAACTAAGCTTGAAGAGTGTTTGGGGTGTTGGTTATCTGACGATCCATCCATGAAAAACCAGATCGCGTAGCACATGTGCTACGCGATTTTTTTTTATTTGCCTTAGGCCTAAAGCTGTCCTGCCATAGGGTGGATTCACAAATGAAGTGCAAATTCTGTACGCATACAGAGAGTTGCATGGAGTATGAATGATGGGAAGCCACTACTGTCATCTTAAACTGGACGAACGCCGCAAGCTTGCAAAGTGGCTTGAAGTCAGAATGCCAGTCTCAGAGATAGCGGATCGATTGGGTCGCGCCCCTTCTACGATCTACCGAGACATTGACGACGAGCTGCCGGAGCTGAACGGCTATCACGCGTTGGTCGCGTAAGATAAGTACGAAGCGCGCCGCGCGATCCACCGCAAGATGATCGTGCATCCAGAACTGAAGGAAGCTATCGAAGACCGGCTCAAAGTTGGCTGGTCGCCCGAGCATCGTCGCCGTCGCAGGCCACGTGGCTACCGCAGGCACAACCGAACCCACATCTTTGATGTCCAAAGCCCGTCCCACAGGCCTGCGAGCGTCAAAGACCGCGTGGAGTTGGGCCACTGGGAATGCGATCTGATGATGTTCCGCAAGGAGCATGGGAAGGTGAACGTGACGTCTCTGGTCGAACGTGTCAGCCGGTATGCTGTCGTCATGCGCAATGAGGATCGCCAATCCAAACCGATCATGGAGTTCTTGATCAACGGCCTCGCTGCACTACCCGCCGGTGCGCGCCAGTCGATCACCTTTGATCGTGGAACCGAGTTCTCGGCCTGGAAGCATCTCAAAGCCGGGATCGGCGCGGATGCATGGTTCTGCGACCCGCAAGCGCCGTACCAGAAAGGCGCGGTCGAGAACCTCAGCAACAGGCTGAGGAAGTATTTGCCTCGATCAACCGAACCGACGGCGCTGACAAATCGATATTTGAGGTCGATTTGCCACCGCCTCAATTCCACGCCGCGCAAGTGCTTGGGCTACCATACGCCTGCCGAGGTGTTCGAAACCAAGCTGATGGAAATCCAGAACCGATTGAAAAAAGGCATATCAAGAACTGCACTTCAACATGAGTTCACATAGAAGCACTCGCAACATTTTTTGTCAGGGTGCTAGCATTATTGATCATGCATCCAAGGCGTGTAGCCCATTGTTGGCAGGCACAATTCGACTTTGAGAGACTGTTGTGTCAGCCAAATTGAAATGAATAAAGCGATGAGTTTCACAGAGGTGACGATGAAGCACAAAGGAATGCTTTGACTCGGGTGAGATTGTTCTGATGAGGGCGCAAATTTGGTTGCCAAACCAAAAAACGCCCGCCGATCGGCGAGCGTTTGTCTTAATAACCGGCTGGCCGGTCTCACCGACGCAGGCCAAGCCGCTTGATCAGGTCCTGATAGCGTGCTTCGTCTTTGCCGCGAGTGTAGTCCAGAAGTTTGCGGCGCAGCGCCACCATCTTCAAAAGACCACGGCGGCCGTGGTTGTCTTTTTTGTGTGTCTTAAAGTGCTCTGTCAGTGTTGCAATGCGGCTGGACAGGATCGCGACCTGCACTTCGGGCGAACCAGTGTCGCCTTCCTTGATCGCGAACTCTTTCATAAGACGTGCTTTTTCTTCAGCAGTAATCGACATCGGGGTCTCCTTGGTTAAGGGTGAATGGCACAATCCGGGATGTCGTCCAGAAAGGCCCGTGGAGGGTCCGTTCGAGGGGATTCCCCGTGCGGATGGCTGCGTTTAGGGGGATTTCACCGAAAAGGGAAGTGTTTTATTATGCTGGCACCAACGACACGGCGGCAAGGTCGAGATCAGACAAATCAAGGAAGGTCGCGACGGCCTGCCCATCAGACAAAAGCACAAGACCGCCGTCGGACAATTCGGTGGTGAGCGTCGGTGCGTCTCCGTTAAAGACGATTTCGATAACGTCTTGGGTCGGGTCAAAGTCTTCGACAATTGCCCCGTTGTCTTCGATCATCCGGAAGGTATCCTCGCCTGTCCCCCCGTGCAGGTTATCACGGGCTCCACCCATTAGGATATCATCGCCTGCACCGCCATTGAGGTAGTCCAGATCATCGTCACCACGGTCATACAGAACATCATTGCCGGATCCGCCATGCAGCGTGTCTTTACCGTCGCCGCCGACAAGGATGTCATGATCCAGCGATCCGAGCAGCGCATCGTTTCCATCGCCGCCCATCAATATGTCGTTTCCGCCTCCACCGTTCAGCGCATCATCACCGGTCTCTCCCGCAATTATATCATTGCCGATGTGCCCGTTGAGGAGATCATCTCCAGCCCCGCCGATCAGCACGTCATCCCCACGTCCGCCGTCGATCTCGTCATCGCCACCGGCACCAGAGAGTTGGTCGTCGCCGTCTTCCCCATGGATGTAATCGTCCCCGGCACCTGTTTGCACGGTGTCGTCCTTGTCCCCGGAAAAGATGACCGTGTCATCGTCGCTCAGCCCAGCGAGGTCAGCCAGCGAGACGATCTCGACGCTTGGGTCATCTTCGTCATGATCTTGCGGCAGGTCGTCTTCCTTAACGTCCTCATCTTCCGGTCCGGTCAACATGATAGCCGACATAACGACGCCCATCAGTCCAAGAATGGCAAGCATGGTATTTTCCCACTTAAAAAGACCACCCCCATGGCCGATTGGGATGAGTACATAGCACGAACACGGGCGGTAATGGTCGGAAAATTGACCTTAAGGTTAACGCGCAGGTGCCCATAAGAGCGGTTGTTGGGAATAGCTGATGTAAAGCGGGTGTTTCGGTGTGCCATGCTTGCTGAGGCCAAGGCTGTGTAAGGGTTTGCCGGTCTCCCGCAAGAGCATTTCAATCGCAGCACCCTGATCCCGATGCGCTCCATGTGTGCCCCAGGCGGCGATGATCATGTCTGCCCAGTGCGCGCCGTCTTGCAACACACTGTCGTTGTCCGGCCCGACTGGATCACGGGCTTTGCGCATCTTGTAAGGGTCAGTCTCACGCCATGCGAAGATATTCGTGACCTGCACGGCTCCGAACCCAAGCGCACGTGCACGGCGTTCACAGCGTTCGACCGTGGGATCGTTTTGTACTTCTGTTGCTTTGGACGGGTTGAGCATGACAAACAACAACCTCTTACCCGTAGGATCCCATGTGCGGGTCAACGCATAACGATAGCGTTCGCAGTCTGAATAGACAGCCATCGAGGGGGCATCGTCTTTGATATGCGTTTTGACGATCATGGGTTTCCGTAGGATGGGTTTAAACCCATCTTACGCCACAAAAACCCGGGCCGGCTGTATCTCGCCACCTCTGTATGTACCCACGGCAATGGCTTTGCCGTCATAAGATGCCCAGACTTCTTCCCCGTATTCCACATCACTTGCAATCACTGACGCGGGGTTACCATTGCGCAGCTTGGCCACGCTTTCGGCCAAACAACGCACTTCTGGCAGGTCGCCAAGACCTGTTTCCAATGGCTGCAGGTAGGCATCCAAATCAGCCGTCTTGGCCATGGCATCCACCTGATCAAGCGTCACGCCCTCACTTGCCTGAAACGGCCCAGACCAAATCCGGCGCAGCGATTTCACATGGGCCTTACAGCCCAATGCCTCACCCAGATCCCGCGCGATAGAACGGACGTAGCCCCCTTTCCCACAGGTCATTTCCAGCACAACATGATCCGCATCCGGCCTGTCAATCAACAACAGCTCTTCCACCCAAAGCGACCGCGCGGCCAGCTCCATTTCCTCGCCGTCGCGGGCCTTTTTGTAGGCGCGCTCCCCATCAACCTTTACGGCCGAGAACTGCGGTGGCACCTGCATGATATCACCTATGAACGCGGCCAGTCCTGCCTTGATCGCATCATCATCGGGGCGCAGATCAGTTTCAGAGATCACCTGACCCTCGGCGTCATCCGTGTTGGTCGCCTGACCCAACCGGACTGTAAAGACATAGGCCTTCAGCGCCTCAGTAATGTAGGGGACCGTCTTGGTGGCCTCACCCAGCGCCACGGCAAGCACGCCGGTCGCCTCGGGGTCAAGCGTCCCTGCGTGCCCGGCCTTCTTCGCATCCATCGCCCAGCGCACTTTGTTGACCACTGCAGTCGAGGTAATTCCGGCAGGTTTGTCCACCACCAACCATCCCGAAATATCCCGACCCTTGCGTTTGCGCGCCATGTTGCGACCCTTTTTTGAATTACCCGGCTGCTAATTGGGCTGAGCGCTGTGGTCAAGATCAAGCTTTGTTTGGCGAAGTTGTTCAGCCCGGATTAAGACAACCTGCAAAACATGGCGTTGAACCCTTTGTGTACGCATGACGTGTTCTAAAGCATGCGCACGATATGCGAGATGGAACGCCCTAACCTTCGGCTGAACAAGTGACTGGTATGAGATAGGCGACTTCGCGCATTACTTGTGCAAGCATAAAGGTTTTTGTTAACGACACGGGCCATCCACCAGACCTGCGCTCATCGGCAGCTGCGCGGACGAGCCCGGCCCTCGCTGCGACTGTGCGAACGTCTGTTATGGGGCAGTCGGTCTCGAAACCGTTCCTTGTAATGCCGCTCGCAGCGATTACTCCTTATGGTCAATGTCTTCAAAATCGAGCAAATCACCGGGTTGGCAGTCAAGCGCTTTACAGATCTTTGCGAGCGTCTCGAACTTTATCCCTTTTACGTGGCCCCGCTTCAGTAACGACAGATTGGCCTCTGTTATGCCTATTTTTGCCGCCAGATCTTTCGACGACACTTTGCGGCGCGCAATCATGACGTCGAGGCGGACGATGATCTTCATCAGATATACCGAGCGTTTTCGCGCGCAAGACCATTGGCCTTGACCCATAAGTGCCCAAGCATCCAAAATAGCGATCCAAAGAGGATTGAAAGGAACCCATTGCTGGAAAGCGATATTACAAGGGTTCGTGCCTCCGTCGTTCCAGCTAAAGTAAGCACAAGCCCTACGAATGTTGGCACCATTAAAGCTAGGATCCCAGCGACGACAAGCCATCGTCCTGCTGAGCCAAGCGCACGTGGATGATTGGAACCAAACCAGTCGCTTTCACCAAAACAATCAAAGCACCTCGCCATAAGTACAAGCGAGCGGGCAAGGGCCAAGACCGGAAGCAAGCTAAGGGTGATAGCCAAAACGAATTGCGTTGCGCTCAGGGGGTGAATTCTATCCAAGCCCAGCTGACGGAACGCCGCAGTCTGCGCTGTGCCCAGATACCATGACAGCACCAGTAACATCGGGATCGCAAAAGCAGCAATGCGGCAGGCCAAACTGGCCCAATATGCCTCGCGCATCAATGAAGCTCCGGGTGAAGGTGTGCTCAGGTCCATATATAGTCTCCCTTATATCAGATAGCAATATAACAGAATATAATTATTGTAAAACAATAACGAATCATTGATACAAGTAAAAATTGCCCAATCTACGGGCACGACTTTAAACGCATAGTGAAAGTTTCAAACCAATGACATACCGCATCGTCGCAATTGCTGCCCTAGTTCTCAGCGCTGGTTGCGCGAGTGATCAGCCGCGCCAAAAGACTCATGAGGAGTGTTCCATAGTTCATGCCTATGCTGGCGAACCACTTCGATCCCCAATTGAGCCCGCAACTTTTCGGTTGGTCGCTGAGACTCAGTCGGGACTGACAGCTGCGGAGATTGCAACGCTTGAGGGTTCATTCGCGCAGGCCCTAGAAGCGACAGGTGCACCGAGCATGACCGCCGCAGTTTGGCAAAATGGTGGAGAACCGTGGATGCAGACGTCTGGGACGCCGGACGGTCACGTACACTACTGGGCAAGTGTCGGAAAGCTTGTCACATCTTCTGCCATTCTTAAGCTCTATGAAGATGGCCGGCTTTCATTGAACGAGCCAGTGTCGAATTACATTGCGGGTGTGCCGAACGGTGACATCATCACTCTTCGAATGCTGTTAAACCATACTTCGGGACTCTTCAGCGCGACTGAAACCGAGAAGCAGCGACGCGAAGGACTACAACTTGACCTCGCAAATGTTCTGAGAGTGATTAACGAACAACCGCCCTATGCGTGTCCGGGCGAAATCTCTCGATACTCGAATACCGGGTATATCCTCTTGAGCACAGTGATTGAAGAAGTAACAGATCAGCCCTACCACGTCGCGGCACATGATCTTGTTCTTGCGCGAAGCGCAGGTCGAGATATCCGGTTGGTTGGGCCAGACAGCGACCTTGACGGTGTTGTTTTACCGGAAGAACAACCAAACATGCCAATCTGGGATATCCGCCAACCACGAGGGGCCGGAGTCGCTCTTGCAACCTCTGAAAGTATGACGTTGTTTATGCGTGATTTGATGAGTGGTCAGATTCTGCGCGAAGACACAGTTGCACTAATGCTTGAAGAAATTTACCCGACGTTTGACGACGGGAGTTCGTATGGGTTGGGTATCATGGTTTACGACTTGCCGCCCGATGCAGCATCACAGCTCTTAGTTGGTCACTCGGGTGGGGCTCCTGGCGCGCGTGCATTGTTGGCCTACTCACTGGAACAGAACAGCATCGTTGCGGTCGCTTTTACCGGTGAAGGGCCCGCTGAAGCGTTCGTAAACATTCTGCTCAGGAGTCTCGATAGCGAGTAATTTTGAGGCTTAGGTCGAAAATTCTCACCTTAAGAGAACGAACCAAGGTGACAACCTTCGCTAAGATGGTAGCTCTGGGCCCGAACCGGACCCTAGCTGCGCGCCATACGAACGACTTTTTTTGGTTGAATGACCACAGAGTTACAGTCTTCGGACTTTCAACAGATGTTCGCCGAAATAGGGGCGGCAGGATACGTGTCTCCGCTCGCCCGGCGTTCATTTGTTGCACATGACGTGACTTTTGCCTGAAACCAACATCCGGTCAGGAACGCGCAGATCCTACTAGCCGGCTTCCAGCACCTCAAGAAAGGCCTCTCCAAACCGTTCTGCATATTTGTCGCCGATCAACCGGGTCAGGTTCTCCATGTCAGCGGTGCGCAATTGCGCGACCTTGGCCAGCATGGATGCCGAGCAGCTCATCGGTTTATCAGCCCCATGAGGCCCACGATTAAGCTGGGCCTGTGCTTCGAGCAAACGGTCATAGACCGCCCCTTCATCCCGACCGGCTAGCTTACGCCGCATCGGGTGGATATCTTCCACAGCACCTGCGATCACCTCCAGGAACGCGCGCCCGTAGCTTTCCAGCTTCTTAGCCCCAACCCCACCGATCTGCGCCATGTCATCCAGCGTCATGGGCCGCTTTTCGGCCATTTCGATCAAAGTCCGGTCGTTAAAGATGATATATGCGGGCGCATTGGCCTGTTCGGCCAGATAGCGACGCTTGGCTTTCAACGCAGAAAGCAATGGCGCGTCCTCTTCGCTGACCAACATGCGTACCTTGGGTCCGGTCCCACGCGCAGCCTTGATCGTATCACGCCGTAATGCGATCGAAGCCTCGCCCCGTAAGATGGGCCGTGCCTTTTCGGTCATCCGCAGTGCGCCATGGCGTTCTCGGTCAGGTCGCATCAGGTCGTGCCCCATCATCTGCCGAAAAATGGCCTGCCATTGCCGTTTGTCATAATCCTTACCGACCCCGTAGGTGGGCAGGCTGTCATGCCCACGTTGTTGGATTTTGTCGGTTTGGTTGCCCAGCAAGATATCGATCAGGTGGCCCGCACCGAACCATTCCTCGGTGCGCAGTGCTGCAGAGAGCGCCATACGGACAGCCGTTGTTCCATCAAAGACCTCCGCCGGTTTGTCGCACAGGTCGCAATGCCCGCAAGGTTCCGGGCTTTCGCCGAAATACTCCAATAGGTTTTGACGCCGACACTTGAGCGCTTCGGCTAATCCAAGAAGCGCATTCAACCGCCCATGGTCCGCCGCACGACGTTCAGGGGGGGCCAGCCCTTCGTCGATTTGTTGGCGCCGGAAACGGATATCATCGGGCCCGAACAGCGTGAGCGTTTCAGCTGGTGCCCCATCGCGGCCGGCGCGTCCAATTTCCTGATAGTACCCTTCGATGGACTTGGGCAAATCTGCATGGGCGACCCAGCGGATATCGGGTTTGTCGATCCCCATTCCAAAGGCGATAGTGGCGCAAACGATCAATCCGTCTTCCTGCTGGAAACGGCGTTCGACAATGCGCCGATCGTCTGCGTCCATCCCGCCATGATAATGGCAAGCGGTATGCCCGGCATCTGCCAGGGCCTTGGCCAATGTCTCGGTTTTGGCGCGCGTGCCACAGTAGACGATGCCGGACTGCCCCTTGCGTGCGGCCGCGAAGTTCAGGATTTGGTTGCGTGGCCCATCTTTGACTGCGAAGGCCAGGTGGATATTGGGCCGGTCAAACCCGCGCAAGAAGGTTTCGGGCTGCGTACCGTCAAATAGTTTCTGGATGATCTCTTGCTGGGTTTCGGCGTCAGCAGTTGCGGTGAATGCGGCAAGCGGCACGTCCAAGGTACGTTTGAGGTCGCCAATCCGCAGGTAGTCGGGCCGGAAGTCATGCCCCCATTGGCTGACGCAATGCGCCTCATCCACGGCGATTAGACCAACGCCCACACGCCGCAGCATGTTGATCGTGCCGCCCGAGGCCAGTCGTTCCGGCGCCATGTAGAGCAGTTTCAGCGTGCCCGCTTCGAGCGCGTCCCAAACCGCGTCGGTTTCTTCCTGGGTATTGCCAGAGGTCAGTGCGCCCGCCTCGACCCCGGCTTCGCGCAGGCCTCGGACTTGATCGCGCATGAGGGCAATCAGGGGCGAAATGACCACAGTAACCCCATCGCGGACCAAGGCAGGAAGTTGGAAACACAAGGATTTCCCGCCGCCCGTGGGCATGATCGCGAGGGTGTCTTTACCGTCGGTGACTGCTTCCACGATGTCTTGCTGACCGGGTCTGAAGGCATCGAAGCCAAAGACGTCACGAAGAAGCATGGCAGCGGACATATATGCAGGACCTGTGATGTGCTCGGGTTGTTTGATGGTCACAATTTCATAGACCGAATCCCTGAACAAGTTTTATCCGGCCTTGCCATGCAAAAGGCCGCCTCCTTTACAGGAGACGACCTCTTGGGACAGGGAGTGGTGGAAAGGGCTTAGCTGTTGATGTCGTAAACCTTCGATACAACGGGCTGACCGTCGATGTTGATAACAGCCAAGACATCTTTGCTGCGCTCGAACCCAACATTCACACGGACGTCTGTGTTTGCACCGGCGTTTACGGTTTCAGAACCAAGCAATTCGCCCTGCACGCCACGGTGAAAGTCATAGATTTCGACTACGCCAGCGCCTTCGGCGCGGACCAGGCCCAGCTCCAGCGTGTCATCACGGTCCAGGGTGCGGCCATTTTCGAAGTAAGAGTCAGCAGCAGCGAAAGATCCGGTTGTTGCAACTGCAGCGGCGAGGATGATTGTTTTGATAGACATGATTAAGTTCCTTTAGATTTGTGTGTTTTGCTTGTTCGGATTGGCACTTGGCCAACCCGAACGAATAAGAGAGGGATTAGTTGATGTCGTAGGCTTTGCTGGCAACGTTCTGTCCATTGACGCTGATCACAGCCAAGACGTCTTTGCTGCGTTGGAAACCAACATTGACGCGGACGTCTGTGTTTGCGCCGGCATTTACGGTCTCAGTGCCAAGCAATTCGCCCTGCACGCCACGGTGGAAGTCATAGATTTCGACCACGCCAGCGCCCTCGGCGCGGATCAGGCCCAGTTCCAGCGTGTCATCACGGTCCAGGGTGCGGCCATTTTCGAAGTAAGAGTCAGCAGCAGCGAAAGATCCGGTTGTTGCAACTGCAGCGGCGAGGATGATTGTTTTGATAGACATGATTAAGTTCCTTTAGATTTGTGTGTTTTGCTTGTTCGGATTGGCCCTTGGCCAACCCGAACGAATGAGAGAGGGATTAGTTGATGTCGTAGACTTTGCTGACAACGTCCTGACCGTCGATGCTGATCACAGCCAAGACGTCTTTGCTGCGTTGGAAACCAACGTCGATGCGGACGTCTGTGTTTGCGCCGGCATTTACGGTCTCAGTGCCCAGCAGTTCGCCCCGTACGCCTTTGTGAAAGTCATAGATTTCGACCACGCCAGCGCCTTCGGCGCGGACCAGGCCCAGTTCCAGCGTGTCATCACGGTCCAGGGTGCGGCCATTTTCGAAGTAAGTGTCAGCAGCAGCGAAAGATCCGGTTGTTGCAACTGCAGCGGCGAGGATGATTGTTTTGATAGACATGATTAAGTTCCTTTAGATTTGTGTGATGCGGCATGAGCCGTTGATGATTTGGTTTAGTGATGCGGTGTGGGCCGCGGTTGTTTGTTTGTGGCGTGTTTGGTGTGGCGCCGTTGATGAGCCTAAGATTGGGCATCTGACGGCGTTCGGGTAGAGCTTCACCGATCACGAAAATGGTGAACATTGTGATTGCGATTTGTGCTTGACACGCGAAAATGAGCGCCAAATTGTCACTTCTGTTCATTTTCGCACAAAACTATATCCCGATCTGTGCGCAAGCTGCCCTAAGGGCATCCCAAAACGGATCACAAATTTTTCACTTGTTCACAGATTTCAAAGAGGCGCATTTCTGTGAGGGCCCAATATTTCCTTTACCTCGCGGTGGCGTGACCCATGTGACAGGAAATTGATCCCCATCAGCCTGCAATGCACCTTAACCAACCAACAGTTTGATTCGTCTCAAGGCAGGATTGGCATTCGAAATCGTCGCCAATTGGGTATGATCCAAGGTTAGAGAAAAGAATTCTCACCTGTCAGAAACCGCGAGCTTCTAAATCACGAGTGATTTGGTGCACTTCGGGATGCATCATGCCGCCGCGCAGCTGTAGGCAAGGCTAAGGCGAAAGGTTGCTACGGAATTGGGTTCCCTGAAGTTGATCATGTCTTAAGCGGACCGTGCATTCGCGTTCTTTATGCCCACGAACAGCCTGGCCCATTCGAACTAACACCTTGGATGGCGCAAGGAGGTCTGAAAACGCCCGTAACAACACGGCTGGTTAGTCAGAATGTGCCTGCGCACTCGCCAAGAGCATCTCTTTCAGAGAGGGGAGGTTGCGATCTGCAACTGACAAGATGGGCGTTTTGGTCGGCCAATCCACAGCAACGTCGGGATCGTCCCACCGAAAGCCGCGCCGCACTGACGGCTGATAGGGTGCAGACACCTCGTTCATGTAATCAACGTCTGTCAGGCAATAGAATGCATTTGCTAGGCCCTTTGACACAATAACCCTATTTCGCTGACCCGGTGCATCCCCAAGAATTTGGGTAATGTATTTGCAGAAAGTTGGACTGCCTGGGTTTGGATCAGCGACAACGATAAGAGCGGTACCGCGAGGAACATAGATGAGTTTGTCCCATGGTTCACACCTGAAGCCACGTAAGGTACCTGTCTTCGAACGTGAATGGTTGCCCTGTGCAAACGTGTAAGGCCGCCCCAACTTCTCTTCAATCTCAGAACTGCGATAGTTTTCTAAGAAAAAGCCCCTATCGTCCTCATGGCTGACCGTCTCGATGAGGTATGCACCCGGTAATTCCAAATTATGAATGGGCAAATGACAGTTCCTTCTGGAAAATATGCAATCGTCAAAACAGAGGACCAATGCTGGAAACATGAACATACAGAAAAGATAAGTCGTTCGAACGAGACCCGCACTCATCGCGCAATCGTTCCGCCTTGCAGCAACCCTAGACTATGCACATCGCATTCACATTCAATAAAAATTCGATTGCGTTAGCTTACCAAGACAGACGACAACTGTAGGGCAAACAGCAGATGTGTCGTCTCGGTCATTGCTGCCGAGCAAAGGAATGCGTCATTTCAATGAGTCGTTTGGCTTGGACCTTTCACTTTGAATGGTTGATTCTCGTGGCGCCTCACGGAGCATATTTTTTGTGAAACCCCGGTGATTCTTTGACCCCGCAACGGGTCAACCAGCGTGAAAGGAAATTGGGGGCAGGCTGGCCAAGACGCGCCCGAGTTTGAACCGTTGCCAAGCCACACGCCACCCCGTAATCCTTTCAGTTCAGGAGGCGCTGAGATGGGTGAGATTATTTTGGTCCGGCACGGGCAAGCCAATTCGGGCGCGACGGATGAAGCGAGCTATGACAAGCTGTCTGACCTGGGCCATCAGCAGGCCCGCTGGCTGGGTGATTACCTCTCGGATCGTGAAAAGCCGTTTGATAAGGTAATCAGCGGTAGCTTGCGCCGCCACAGGGAAACAGCCGCCGGAATGGGCTATGACGCTCCGCAAATTGACCCGCGCTTGAACGAAATGGATTACTTTAATCTGGGACAGGCGCTGGAAGATGTGCATGGTATCCCTTTCCCTGGCCCCGAAGACTTTGCTGCCCATGTTCCGCAGGTCATGGAAGCCTGGCACCGGGCCGAGATTATGGGCGTGGAAAGCTTTGCGTCCTTTGAGGCCCGTGTCACGGGTGTCTTGCAGGAAGCTGCAGAACCTGGTGTGCGCGTGCTTTGCGTCACATCAGGCGGTGTGATTGGCATGATCATGCGTTACTTACTGGATTTGGATCCGACGCGCATGGCCCATGTGTTGCTGCCCATTATGAACAGTTCGTTGCACCGTGTACATGTCATCCCCCAAGGGCCCATTCTGGCCGGGTTCAACGCAGTCCCCCATCTTGACCACCCTGACCGGGCTTACGCCCTGACACATTACTAAAGGATTGACCATGTTGCGTTTACATTACGCCCCACGAACGATCTCGGTCGCCGTTGCGATCACCTTGGAGGAGATTGGCACCCCCTATGAAGCCGTCCGTGTCGACTTCGCTACCGCAGAGCAGGCGCAAGAGGATTACCGGCGTATCAACCCAAAGGGCCGCGTGCCCGCGTTGGAAACCCCGGATGGGATTTTGACCGAGACGGGCGCGTTGCTGGAATATGTCGCCCCGACATTGATCCCTGCTGACCCCTACGCCGCTGCCAAGATGCGGGAATTGATGTGTTATCTGAACGGGACTATGCATCCACACCACGCCCACGGCCTGCGCGGTGAGCGTTGGGCGGATCAAGAAAGTTCATTTGCCGATATGAAACAGAAGGTCCCCGAGCGGATGGCCGATTGTTGCACCTATTTGGAAGAACAACTGCCCGCCCTGCCATTTCCGATTGGTCAGATGCAGGTCTTGTCGGATCCTTATCTTTACGTCGTTCTAACCTGGCTCAAGGGGGATGGGGTCGACATTGAAGACCATCCCGTGTTGGCGCAATTCCAACATCAGATGAACACCCAGGCTTCTGTGCAGGCCGTCTATGAAAAAGGTATGCTGTGATCTCTTAAAGCGTTAGATCTTTGGCCCGTTCGCCAAGCCGACTGCGCAGGTCTGCAACGTAGTCGTTCAAAAGTCGGACACGATGGGGTCGGAAACTCTCGCTCAGTTTTTCTACCGCACGGATGTGTGTGACGTGAAATGACCGATAATCATCTCGCAGATTGCAATATGCTAACAGCATGACCGCATATTCAAAATAAAGAACCGCAAGCGGGAAAACGTGCCGCTGGGTAATGACCCCTTTGCGATCTTCATAGGTGATATGGAGCGCCTTTTCGTCCCAACAGGCCGTCCTGATCGCAGAGATATCCACCGCAGCCGCTTCATGGGTCGTGAAGCGGTAGACTTGACTGACTGCATGCAGCACATCGCGTTGCTGATGTTCTTGCAAAGTAGCGGTGATTTTCGCCATGGCGTCCCGTGCGGCATGGGCAAGCTGCGCGTCGCCGCGATACTGCACCTCGGCTAGACCGATCGCCAGCGCCTCGGTTTCCAGCCGGGTCAGCGTTTGCGGGGGCATGGCGATATCTTCGACAAGCGTGTAGCCCACACCTGCTTCACCATCGATCTGCGCGCCAATGATCCGTAACGCGTCAATATCGCGGTAAAGCGTCCGGCGAGAGACCTCGAGCCTCTCAGCCAAGGTGGCGGCCTTTACCGGCTGCGGCAGTGTGCGCAGCAATTGCATGAGGCTGAAGAGGCGATCTGATTTGGCCATAACTTCACAGTAACGGAATGCTGCTGACAGGAATTGGCAACAGCGATGGTCGATATTGCCCGTAATGGCAATGGAAGGATCAAGACCATGATAAAACTCTACCACTCACCAAACTCACGCTCCACTGGCATCCTCAGTCTACTGCGTTTGATGGGTAAGGAAACCGAGGTCGACATTGAGACGGTGCATATCAAGCGCCAGGGTGGATTGGGCCAGGTGGACGCCAAGAACCCGCATCCCGAGGGGAAAGTGCCTTTGCTAGAAGTCGACGGTCGCTTTGTAAGGGAACGTGGTGCGATCATGCTTTGGTTGACCGATCACTTTGACAGCCCCTTGGGGCGCGGCCCTGACGATCCTGCACGCGCAGAATATCTAAGCTGGCTGTTCTATTATGGCGGTGTCTTGGAGCCGATCTTGTATCTGACCTACTTGGACCTTGCTGATAATGCGATGATTCATGATTGGTGCCGGGATCAAGCAACGATGTTTCAGACGCTTGAGGCAGCATTGTCCAAGAATGCGTTCCTTGTCGATGATACGTTTTCGGCCGCTGATCTATTGGTCAGCGCTCCGTTTCAGTGGTTCCCAGACTTGATCCCAGAACAAAGCTTGGTCCGCGGATGGTTTGACCGCTGTATGGCGGCACAGGACACCGCATTTATTGAGAACCATGAGACGCAGGCGATGAAGCGGCTCGGGCTGCCCAGCATAGAGGAGATTTTAGCAGGGACCTAAGGCCCAGAATGAGGTGTTGTCGCCGGGCTACTTTACAAAAAAACCCCGCCATCACAAAGATGGCGGGGATAAAGTTAGTGCCTGCAGTGCCTTCCACCATGGAAGGACATGCCACAGGCACCGGCGGTATCAACTTTGGGAATGCTGAGGTTTGCCTCAGTGTTTCGCCATCTCTGAGCGGATCTGCTGACGCAGCAGATCAATGGGCACTTTCTGCCCATCGCGTTTAAATTGCCAATAGGTCCAGCCGTTACAGCTGGGCGCGCCTTCCAGATGCGCCCCGACCTGATGGATTGATCCCTTGATGTCGTCTCCGATCAAGGTGCCGTCTGCGCGGACCTTGGCCTTGTGACGCCCATTCATGGACCAGAGTTCTTCGCCAGGGCGCAGCATGCCCCGTTCGACCAGCACGCCAAACGCTACACGTGGTTCGGACCGTTTAGATTGGCTGACCTCAAGCGCTTCACTATCGAATTTACGGGTGTTTGCGATCCGCTTTTTAGCAACCTCGCGATATGCCGCTTCACGTTCGATCCCGATGAAATCGCGCCCCAGCATTTTGGCGACGGCCCCTGTGGTGCCAGTGCCAAAGAAGGGGTCAAGAACCACGTCGCCTGGATTCGTAGTGGCCACCAAAACACGGTGGAGCAGCGATTGTGGTTTCTGGGTTGGGTGTGCTTTTTCGCCAGCGTCGTTTTTCAGGCGCTCGTGCCCGGTACAGATGGGCAGAACCCAATCGGACCGCATTTGCACGCCTTCGTTCAACGCTTTGAGTGCTTCGTAATTGAATGTGTACTTGCTGGCTTCTTCTTTGGACGCCCAGATCAATGTCTCATGGGCATTCGTCAGCCGCTTGCCCCGGAAATTGGGCATGGGGTTGGATTTACGCCAGACGACGTCATTTAAGATCCAGAAACCCTGGTTTTGCAGCTCAGCGCCCATCCGGAACACGTTATGATAGCTGCCGATCACCCAGATGGCTCCGTTTGGCTTCAGCAACCGACGGGCCGCTGCCAGCCATTCACGGGTGAATTTGTCGTAGACTTTGAAGCTGTCGAACTGGTCCCAAGCGTCATCCACCGCGTCGACCTTGGAATTGTCAGGCCGGTGCAGATCGCCCTTTAATTGCAGGTTATAGGGCGGGTCCGCAAAAATCAGATCAACTGACCCTGCTGGCAGGCTGTTCATGACTTCTATGCAGTCACCGTCGACAATCGTATTGAGCGGGAGCGCTTGCGCCCCCTTAACTTTAGTTTTGGTCGTCATCACTTGCCTCATAGCCCGGCGGGTTATCCCGCTCATTTGCTTGGCCCTAATGTGAGTCAGAGTGGATTCGCTGTCAAAAGTTTTATTGAATCAATCACTTACACTTTTATCTTGATACAAGATGTTGTGTATGGGCTTGAACGAACGTCTATGGTGGGGTGTCACCCCAAACTGCTCAAGGCCCAATTTATGTTGGGCTGTGGGGTATCCAGCGTTCTTGTCCCACCCATAGCCCGGGAACTGTTGCGCCAAATCCACCATGTGTCTGTCGCGCCACACCTTGGCCACGATGGAAGCGGCCGCAATCGATAGACTGCGCCCATCGCCCTTGATGATCGTCTCTGCCGAAATGGTCAGATCGCGTGGGATCATGTTCCCGTCAATCAGCGCGTGGTCGGTCGTTTGAGACAATCCTTGGATCGCCCGCACCATTGCGATGTGCGACGCACGTAAAATATTATGCGTGTCGATTTCTTCAACGGTCGCCTCAGCCAAAGACACATCGGCCACATTCATGATCTCATCAAACAGCGCGTCGCGTCTTTTGGCTGTCAGTTTCTTACTGTCATTCAGCCCTGCGGGGATGTTGTTCGGGTCAAGGATCACGGCGGCAGCGCACACTGGGCCTGCCAGCGGGCCGCGCCCGACCTCATCCACACCTGCAATATACAAGTAACCTTTGGCTGCAGCGCTGCGTTCGAAACTGAAATCTGGATTAGTCATATTGGGCTAGTGATCAGACCGCATCCAGCCTTGCAAGAAAAAAGGGGGGCAGAGAGCCATGTCCGTCCTCTCTGCCCCCCTTTGGTGCAATCTGGTCAATGAGAAACCAGGCACCAGTTCGCGCGGCGACCGGGGCCAGAAGCCGTGCAGTCTCAGCGTTTTAGTTACGCCGATCTGATGTGAATCCGCGCGCGCGGAGGCAAACGGGGTCAAAACCGTCGCGTGGACCATTGCTACTGAAAATGCGCACTTCGCAGCGTTCTGGCAGATTGTTCACGTAGCGATAATTTTGTTGCAGACAGTGCTGGCCGTACAGGCGTTGCGTGCCAAAACGGGTTTCAATGCTACGCAGACAAGCGCTGGGCAATGTCTGATGGCGGTTATTGGTACTGTTCTGGTTCAGGCGGGACCAATCGTTGTTGCGATTGATTCCGCTCCAATTGTTGTCGTGCACGCGTGTGGCATCGTCGTTGTCATTGTTGTTTTCGATGGCGGCACCAATGACAGCCACGGCGGCAAGGCCGATGAGCAGCTTTCCTACGTCCTCACGGTTCAGCCCTTGGGCCGCAGCGGGCGTTGCAGTGGCAAGAGATAGTGCAGTGATACCAGCAATCATGGATTTCAGCATCGGGTGATCCTTTCAAATTGCGCCTTGTGACGTCGATGACGGAAATTTGTGGCACTTTGCCTTGGCCAAGCAATAACGAGGGATGGTTATGGAATGACAATCGCGATAATATAGGGTGCTATTGAATATCAGCGTGTCGTCGAGTCAGTTTGCAACCATGAAAAATCTTTGTTCCTCAATCCTGATACTCTTACTGAGTGCTGGAATGGCCCATGCGGCCTGTTATGCAGATTATAAGGCAAAACAGGACAATCCGCTGCGCCTGCACTATGGTGTTGTGCAGTTGCATGGCGAATGCAGCGTACGCGCGGCGCAGAATCAGCTTCGGTCAGCACTGGCCCGTGACGGGTGGCAGCTTCTGAATGTCGTCGGCGTCTTTGAAGACGATGGATTGGACCAAAGAAGGGACAGCGCAGGTGAATACTTCCTCCGCTACTGAAGCACGCGAGATTGGCAATAAGATAGTGGTCGCAGGTATTGCGGCCATTGTTCTTATTCTGGCCATCGCTGCCGTCCTGCTGTTCATCAACCTGCCCGATGCCAACGCATTCAATATGCGGGTCGAACGCTTGTTTGTTGAGAACGACACGCTAACCGGCAATGCCGAGATTAAGCTGCTTGAAATTTTGGCTGGATCCGGCACCGCCTTCTCGGACACGCTGGCCTCTTACCGGTTTGTCATTTTTGTCTTGCTGATTTTCGCAACGGCGCTGTTGGTTGCGGCGGTCGCGTTCTTGGTGATGTTGATCTCGATGAACCGCCGTATGGGCCGGATCGAACGGCAAGGGATTGAAGTAAACTCATTGACCATCAGTCGGGACCAAAGGGCGGTTTACTTGAATGACTTCGAATTCAAGCTGACAGATGCCGCCATCGAGACCCTTTCAGTTCTGGCCGAGGCCCGGATGGATGACGAAGTCCTGACAGGCGCGGAAATTGAAGGCGTCATATCTGGCCGTAGTGCTGCCGATTGCGATGAGGCCGCGGGTGCAACCCGGATCAAGCGCTTACGAGATACTTTAGGGAATCAGATGATGAGTGAGCTCTTGGTCAAGAATATCGCTCGAAAAGGCTATGTTCTGGCGATCGATAAAGACGTCATTCGCATGATCTAAGAACCAAATTTCTGTTGGTTCCCTTCTCCCACATGAAATTTATCGCAATTTCATCACGGAAAACAACCTCAGGGTGATTGACCTGTCTTTTTGTTGACTTTCTGCGAATTTTTTGTGCCATTGCCCCTGCTTTGGAAAGAATTTGCCAAAATTTGCGCACAATTCAGAATCTATAAGACCTAACGTAAACAGTAATTTCTGGGTTAGGCGATCTGGCAGTTTTTGGTCTGCTGGAGAAGTCGCAAGAGATCTAGACAGGAGAAGATTATGACCAATATGTGGAACAGCACCGCCGTAGGTGTACTGGCGCTTGTGGGTGGGTTGACTTTATCGACCTCGGTAGCAGCGCAAGACGTCACCCTAAGATCAAGCGATGGCACAGTGAACATGTCCGGTGCATTCGTTGAATTCAGCGACAATACCTATGTGATCGCCACTGCACTCGGCGAACTGCGCGTATCCGCGAGCCGGGTAAACTGCGAAGGTGCGGCTTGCCCAGACCTCGGTGGTGGTGATGCCAGCGTGACGATCGGCGGTTCAGATACAGTTGGTCTTGGTTTGATGCCGTTGTTGTTGGAAGGGTATTCCGGTTCCATCGGTGCTGCAGCAGACATTTTGAACACCGGCAACGGTGACGATATCCTTGCCGAGCTGATTGGTGATGAAGGTTTCGGGGAAGAGCTTGGTTCGATCCTGGTGTCTTCAACCACATCAGGCGACGGTTTTGCCCAACTGCTAGACCAGCAGGTCGAAGTCGGCATGTCTTCACGCCGTATTCGTCCAGAAGAGGCCCGCGCATTGCGTGATAGTGGCGCTGGCAACATGGTGAGCCCCACACAAGAACACATCATCGCTGTCGATAGCCTTGTTCTGGTGACAAACCCAGCAAACCCAATCGATAAGCTGACAACAGAGCAGGTACGGCAAATCTATACGGGCCAAATTTCTAACTGGTCGCAAGTAGGCGGACCTAATGTGCCCATCACAGTTATCACCCGCGCGAACGGTTCTGGTACGCGGGCCGTCTTTGAAGACCGCATTTTTGGAGACGACACGCCATCTTTGACATCGAATGCAGTTATCGCCAGCACGAACAGTGAAGCATCACAGATCGTGAACGCCGATGAGGGCGCGATCTCTTATGTGGGTTACGCGTTCCAACGTGGCGCGAATGCTCTGACGCTTGTGAACGAATGCGGAATTGAAACAACACCGGATGCGTTCTCGGCGCGGACAGAGGAATACGCCTTGCAGCGTCGTCTGTATCTGTATTCTCGCGAAGACACGATCACAGAAGAAGCAAGCGAATTCCTTGATTTTGCAACTTCCGAGGCAGCAGACAGCGTGATCGGCAAAGCGGGCTTTATCGGCTTCGCTGTTGATCGCCGCGAACAGGCCCTGGAAAGCGATCGGGCACGTGCATTGCTTGACCCAAATGCAGACTCCTATGAGGCAGGCTTCATGCGGCAAATGCTGAGCCAGATGGTCAACTATGATCGTCTGTCCACGACATTCCGCTTCCGGACGGGCTCTGCCCAGTTGGATGAACGTGGCCGGATCGATAAGGACCGTCTGATGAAGTATCTTGAAACCCAACCTGCTGGAACAGAGCTGCTGGTTGTTGGCTTCACCGATAGTGTTGGTCAGTTTGATGGTAACCTCGGCCTGTCTCAGCAACGCGCTGCGCAGGTTGCAAATGAACTGCTTTCCACCTCTGGTGGTCAGCTGGCAAACATCTCGATCGATTCAGTTGGTTATGGCGAAATCGCGCCATCCGGCTGTAACAGCAGCGAAGAAGGGCGCCGGATCAACCGCCGGGTTGAGATATGGATCAAAGCACCCGTTTGATCCAAATTCACCTCGGTAGTCGATTCCGCCTTTTGAAGTCATAAGATCATGAGACTGGCGCCATGTTTGAAATACGCATGGCGCCAGTTTCAATTTACCCAACTCTCCCACCCTGATGCTTCACAAAAAGGAACGATGATGAAGACCTGTACTACCGAGACAAAGCAATCGGCCCCCCTTTACAAGCGCACCGCCACTGCCGCGCGCCGCCTTGGTTCACTTGCGGCAATCACTCTTGCGATGAGCACAGGCAGTTACGCCCAAAATATTGTATCCGACGTGGGTGCCAGCGAACGGATCAATGTCGCCGGTCAACTTGGTACGCTTACCCAACGCGTCATCGGGTCAGCCTGCAATTTGAACTCTGGCATTTCGGTACGTGAAAGTCAGGCAATCTTGCAAATCTCTGCTGATCAGTTTTCCCGGATCACAGACGCATTGCTTTATGGGAACCGCAGTTTTGGTATCCTTGGCGAAGAGGATCGTTCCCGAACGCTACGGGTTATCGAAGAACTCAACACCGCTTGGTCCCCACTTCTGGACGAAGCTCTGGAAGCAGCTGCAGATGACGACACCCGGATCCAATCACTGGCGGAACAAAGTGAACCGTTGATGGACACCGCAAACCTTCTTGTAACCGAAATTACCGGGCAATATGCGGACCCAGTAGCACTACTGCATGCGGATGCTTTGCTGATCGACCTTGCGGGTCGGCAACGTGTGTTGGCCGCGAACATGTCCAAGGATGTGTGTCTGATTGCCTCTGGGATCGCCGTCGACGCGGCGAAGGCCGAACTTGAAAAATCAAGCGAGTTGTTCGCCAATACGCTTTCGGCCTTGCGCAACGGCATGCCCAGCGTTGGTGTGCGCCCACCGCCAACAGAAAAAATTGCCGACGGCCTTCAGTTCGTCGTCGAGGAATGGGAGGCGATACAGCCATTTCTTGCGACTGCCATGGCTGGCGAGACATTGGATGCCGCTGACCGACAGCGCGTCTACTTTGCCTTCCTGGGCATAGAATCGCGCATGAACAATGTGGTCACGTCCTATGACCAGAATTCCAAACTGGGTCTTTGATCTGATCTAGTATGAGACAAGGGCGCGGTTCGATGATCCGCGCCTTTTCTACGTCCGGCGGAGCGTATCCCCAAAAGCAAGCTTCGGGCTTAGCGTCACAACAGTCCCGTCTGGCGTATCTTGCCCAAGATTGCGGGCGGCAATGATCTGCGCAGCCTTAAGCCCGATATCACGCCGGCAGGCATCCATAGTCGCCAGTTGCCGCGGTAGCCCATCCAGCAGTTCAACCCCGTTGAACGCGGCTAACCCAATCTTTCCGGGTACATCCACGCCCTTTTCCAACAGGTACAACAGACCACCGGCCCCGATCATATCGTTTGAGTAATAGAGAAAATCCAGATCCGGTGTCCGCTCAATCATCTTGGCCGTCATTTCGCGCCCTTTGGCCAAAGCCGAACCGCCCGAATAGAATTCTTGATCTGCGATCTCAATCCCGGCTTTTGCAAGCGTGCGGGTGAACCCCTCAAACCGTTTCCGGGCCCGGTGATCCAAGGGCATCTTGGTCCCCATAAACCCGATCCGCTTATAGCCTGCGGCAATGATTTCCTCGGCCATGATGCGTCCTGCGCGCCTGTGCGAAATACCAACACAGGTGTCAATCGGATCGCCGTCTACATCCATGATCTCGACCACAGGAATACCAGCCTGACGCAACATTGCCCCCGAAGCCTCGGAATGCTCCAGCCCCGCGATGATGACCCCAGATGGGCGCCATGACAGCATTTCAAACAGAACCTTCTCTTCTTTTTCAGGCATATAGTCGGTGACGCCAACAACCGGCTGCAGATCGGTGTTTTCAAGGGTCTCTGAGATACCAGAAAGGACCTCGGGAAAGACCATATTACTTAAAGATGGGATGATGACTGCCACCAGATTGACCCGCTGTGACGCAAGTGCGCCTGCAATCTTGTTGGGCACATAGCCAAGCTGCTTGGCCGCATCCTGCACCTTTTGACGGGTTGCGGCACTCACATCGCCCTTGTTACGAAGGACCCGACTGACGGTCATTTCACTGACACCTGATGCTTCAGACACATCACGAAGCGTTAACGGCCGCTTGATTTGGTTACTCACTTAACGTTCCTGTATCCAGTTTCCCTATTGTTAACGGGCCTGAATGCGCTTGACCAGATGGTGGGGCGGATTGGAAGGCGTTGACTAAATGCGCAAAGGCAGGCGTTCGGCAAAGATTTGCTCTTCCGTGACAAAGCGCAACAGTGATCCCCCGCAGACTGCCGTCAAGTTGGTTCCGAGCTAAAGACCGCCCGCCTTGCAAACGTATCGCAAAAGAAAACGGGCGCCGGAAAGCCCGACGCCCGCGTTGGTGAATTGGCGTGGATCAGTTCAACGCAGCATCCGTGATGGCGCTGGTCCAGGCCCCTTCTGGTTGGGCGGTGATGACCGGATCAGAACCACCAGCCAGCAGAGTATCAACCGTGCGTTGGAAATCCGCCGGATCAAGCGACCCATCGGACCCGGCGGTCAGTTTGGCGATTTCACCCATCATGCGGACCTGTGCAGCCTCAGACTGTGCACCGGTTTCATCGTTGTCCAGAACGATACCAGCCGCCTCTTCAGGATTTTCTTCCGCCCATTTCCAACCCTTCATCGAGGCACGAACGAAACGCACCATCTTGTCGACGAAAACCGGATCTTCGAGGCTCTCCTCGAGCGCATAGATGCCATCCTCAAGCGTGGCTACACCCTGTTCTTCGTATTTGAAGGTGATGAGTTCGTCTTCAGAGACACCTGCATCCAGCACCTGACCATATTCGTTGTAGGTCATGGTCGAGATGCAATCAGCCTGGCGCTGCAATAGCGGGTCAACGTTGAAACCCTGCTTAAGAACGGTCACGCCATCTTCACCCCCATCGGTTGGAATGCCAGCCTGGCTCATCCATGACAGGAACGGATATTCATTGCCAAAGAACCATACGCCGATGGTCTTCCCGCGGAAATCCTCGACGCTTTCAATGCCAGTGTCTTTCCAGCAGGTCAGCATCAAGCCTGAGGTTTTGAATGGCTGTGCGATGTTGACCACCGGCAGACCTTTTTCACGGGCTGCAAGCGCGGATGGCATCCAGTTCAGCATCACATCAGCACCACCACCGGCAAGCACTTGGGGTGGGGCAATATCAGGCCCACCGGGCAGGATGGTGACGTTCAGTCCTTCTTCGTCATAGAACCCTTGGTCCAGCGCCACATAGTACCCTGCAAACTGAGATTGTGTGACCCACTGTAACTGCAGCGTCACGTCATTGGCATGGCCATCAGCTTGGGCCGCTCCACCCAAACCTGCGGCGAGCGCGGCTGCGAGTATTAACTTCTTCATCTCTTAAACTCCTAGTTGGTTGTTGTGCCCTCTTGCCGGGGCTTTTGATTACTTACGTTGCGACGGGTGCCAGAATGTCACCCGCCCTTCGATCCATGCCACCGCCCCATAAAACGCGCTTCCCGCGACTGCGGCGACGACAATCTCAGCCCAGACCATGTCAAGCGCAAGCTGCCCGACGCTGGTCGATATCCGAAAGCCCATGCCCACCGTGGGAGAGCCGAAAAATTCAGCAACAATCGCCCCGATCAGCGCCAAAGTTGTCGCGATCTTAAGTCCATTGAAAATGAATGGCATCGCGGCGGGCAGGCGCAGTTTGAACAGCGTTGGCCAATAACCCGCCCCATAGGTGCGCATCAGGTCCCGTTGCATCGCAGTCGTGTCCCGCAGCCCTGCCACGGTGTTCACCAAGATCGGGAAAAACACCATCACAGCGACAACGGCCGCCTTGGATTCCCAATCACTGCCGAGCCATTTCACGAAAATTGGTGCGGTACCCACGATAGGCAACGCGGCCATAAATCCGCCAACGGGCAGAATGCCGCGGGTTAAAAAGTCAGACCTGTCCGCGATGATCGCCACGACAAAGGCCGCAAAGGCCCCGATGACGTAACCGGTCATCGCGCCTTTGATGATGGTTTGTTCGAAATCCACCCAGAGCGTCGGCAGCTCTTGCCCGAACCGGCTGGCAATGGCCGTGGGCGCGGGCAGGATGACCGGGCTGATCTCAAGCAGCCGCACCAGCAATTCCCACATGATCAGCAAGGTCAGCCCAAAGATCGCAGGCACCAAAAGCTGCACGGCGCGGGTCTTCGCGGCAGTGCTGGCCGCAAGCCGGGCGTTGATAAACCACCCCGTGCCCCAAACGGCCAAGGCGCTGATGATCGCTGTTCCGGTCATGCGGCTTGCATCCCCATCCGGCGTAGCGTCAACCGCTCCAACAAGCTGAACAACCCGACCAAAGCCGCAGCCGTAATCGCTGCCGCAAACAACGCGGCCCAGGTCACCATCGGTTGCCCGTATTGGTCCCCCACCAACATTCGCGCGCCAAAGCCTGCACGCGCCCCTGTTGGCAGCTCAGCCACAATCGCCCCAACAAGCGAGGCGGATATCCCGATCTTCAACGAGGCAAACAGATAAGGGACCGAGGCCGGCAACCGCAGTTTCCAAAAGCCCTGCGCGGGGCTGGCGTGATAGGTGCGCAAAAGGTCCAGCTGCATTCCATCGGGGCTGCGAAGCCCTTTGACCATGCCAACAACCACCGGGAAAAAGCTCAGATACGCACTGATGATCGCTTTGGGCAGCAGACCTTGGATGCCAATGGACCCCAGCATCACGATGATCATCGGAGCCAGCGCCAAAATAGGGATCGTCTGGCTGGCAATGGCCCAGGGCATGACGCTCATATCCATGGCGCGGTTATAGACGATGCCAACAGCCAACAGGATGCCGAGCGACGTCCCAATCGCAAAGCCCAGCAGTGTCGCAGATAGGGTCACCCAGCCATGATACACCAACGATCGGCGCGATGTGACCTTCTGTAGCGCGATCGTCTTCCACATCTCAACGCCGACCTGATGGGGCGAAGGTAGCCGGGGGCGTTCCAATGTGTAGGTCATACCAAACAGATGCGTGTTGCGCAGGGCCAGTCCGGCACCCGACAGATCTTGCCGCGCCGCAGGTGTGTCAGGGGAGACCGCGATATCCTGCCGCTGCGCCTGATCTGCCGTCAGATGCATATTCATTGGGATGACAGCGACGATCCAAAACAAGAGGATGGCGGCAATCACCGTTATGACAGGCCATACCGATTTCATCAAAGTACTCCGCAGCCCCGGACTTGATCCGGGGCCTCGTGGCTGAGCTGGAGGCCCCGGATCAAGTCCGGGGCTGCGTCGCGCCTAAACATCGTGATGCCCCGCTCTCAGCCCGTCACGCACGCGGTGCGCGATCTCGATAAATTCCTTGCTGTCGCGAATATCCAAGGGCCGCTCCTTGGGCAGCGGACTGTCGATTACATCCGTGATCCGGCCCGGACGGGGGGACATGACGACAATTTTGGTAGACAGATAAACGGCCTCGGGGATCGAGTGGGTCACAAAGCCAATCGTCTTTTCCGTCCGCGCCCAAAGCTGCAACAGCTGTTCGTTCAGATGATCGCGCACAATTTCATCCAGCGCGCCAAAGGGTTCGTCCATCAGCAGGATATCGGCGTCAAAGGCCAAGGCCCGTGCGATTGAGGCCCGCTGCTGCATCCCACCCGACAATTGCCAAGGGAACTTCTTTTCAAAGCCCGCCAGATCGACCAGTTCAAGCACGTGTTTAACCCGTTCAGCCTGATCGGGTTTGGAAAAGCCCATAATCTCCAGCGGTAGTTTGATGTTGCCACCAATCGTGCGCCATGGATAAAGACCAGCGGCCTGAAACACATAGCCATAAGCACGCGCCATGCGGGCCTGATCCGGGGTCATCCCGTTGACGGTGATGTCGCCGCCGGTTGGGGTTTCGAGGCCGGCCATGCACCGCAGAAACGTAGTCTTGCCACAGCCGGACGGGCCGATGAAACTGACGAAATCGCCCTTGTTGATCTCAAGATTCACATCTTTGAGGGCATGGACGGGGCCGTCATTGGTTTGGAAGGTGAGGTTGAGGCGTGAGGCCGCGATGACGGGTTCATTCATGAGTTCTAACAGTCACCATCTGCATGGATGCTACAAAGGCGGCAATGATGCTCGCAACCAAACCAACCATAGAGGCGAACGCCAGCGACCTGCTATCAAACGAAATGGCAGGTGGGAAAAAGTCGATATTGACCATTATCGAAGTGCTCGCACTGACATAGGCTGCAGTCATTGCGCTGGCCACAAAGACTAATCGCTTTGGCAAAAACAGCGATACCAGTCGATAACACACGAAAAAGACGACCGCCGCCACAATGATAGATTTCATCAGTAGCGGTAAGCCGACTGTCAATGCACCCAAAAGATACATAACAAAAGCACCACCCGATATGTTTTCTTGGTCGCTGCCAGCAAGAATGAAGGGCACTGCAATGATGGTCAGAAAGAAAGTGACACTGAAAGTCATGCCAAAGCGATCTTCATAAGCGGTAGGTGCCCTGCGTTGCGCAATTGGTCGCAAATTCAAACCCCCGTCGCCGGAATACCCGTCCGCTCAACCGGCCGTGGCGCTGTCAGTTCTTTCCACGTGCTCAGCGCCTTATTCGTCGGCGTATTCCCTTCGCGCTTCACGAAATCGCCGTGCCCTTCTTCGGTCCGCACTTCGCCGTCGTGGATCGCGACCTTGCCGCGTGTCAGGGTGAAGCGGGGCAGGCCGGTGACCTCTTTGCCCTCGAACACATTATAGTCTATGGACGATTGTTGGCTGTCCGCTGTGATCGTCTTGGACTTCTTCGGATCCCAGACCACCAAATCCGCATCCGCCCCAACCAGCACCGCACCCTTTTTCGGATAGCAGTTCAAAATCTTCGCAATGTTCGTTGATGTCACGGCCACGAATTCATTCATCGTCAATCGGCCCGTCATCACGCCGTGGGTCCAGAGCATCGGCAGCCGATCCTCCAGCCCGCCGGTCCCGTTCGGGATCTTGGTGAAATCGCCCACGCCATAGCGCTTTTGTTCGGTGCTGAACGCGCAGTGATCCGTCGCGACAACCGACAGCGTCCCACTTTGCAGCCCAGCCCAGAGACTATCCTGGTGCTGTTTGTTCCGGAATGGAGGCGACATGACGCGGCGGGCGGCGTGGTCCCAGTCTTTGTTGAAATACTCAGATTCATCCAGGGTCAAATGTTGGATAAGCGGCTCGCCCCAAACGCGTTTGCCCTGCATCTTGGCGCGGCGGATCGCTTCATGGGCTTCCTCGCAAGAGGTATGCACGACGTACAGCGGCACGCCCGCCATATCGGCGATCATGATGGCGCGGTTGGTTGCCTCGCCCTCAACCTGTGTTGGGCGGGAATAGGCATGCGCCTCGGGGCCGGTATTACCCTCGGCCAGCAGTTTGGCCGAAAGCTCGGCCACCACATCGCCGTTTTCGGCATGGACCATAGCGATGCCGCCCAATTCGGCCAGACGATTGAAGCTTGAAAACAGCTCATCGTCATTGACCATCAGCGCGCCTTTATAGGCGAGGAAATGTTTGAACGTGTTGATCCCGCGATCCTCGATCACGGTTTTCATGTCGTTAAACACCTGCTCGCCCCACCATGTGACGGCCATGTGGAAGGAATAATCGCAGTTCGCGCGGGTCGATTTATTGTCCCAGCGTTTGATGGCATCCAGCAGGCTTTCGCCTTGGTTGGGCAGGCAGAAATCCACGACCATCGTAGTGCCACCAGCCAGCGCAGCACGGGTGCCGCTTTCAAAATCATCGCTGGAATAGGTGCCCATAAAAGGCATTTCCAGATGCACATGGGGGTCAATGCCGCCGGGCATGACATAGCAGCCCGTGGCGTCGAGCTGTTCGTCGCCTTTCAGGTCGGGGCCGATCTTAATAATCTTGCCGCCGTCGATCAGGACGTCCGCCTTATAGGTCAGATCGGCAGTGACGATAGTTCCGTTTTTGATGACTTTGGTCATGGTATGTCTCCCAAGCATTTGATTCCAGCAATAGCTTCATCCGCACCAACCAATGGAAACTCTGCGGCGAATGTATCGTCGGGTGATGTGATTTGCAGGTCGTCGCTGCTCATCAACTGAGCTAAAAATTGCGGCGTCAGTTCACCTTGCAAAGCAGAGCTAAGAAAGCCGAAGGTCCCTAAAGAAATGGGAGGGCTTTGATCAAATGACGCCAACAACTCAATTGGGGGCTCGATGTCGCGTAGTCTACCAGCGATAGCGAAGCGTGACTCGCTGCCAAAGTCGCGCCGGTAACAACTCAACACAAACATCACCCGGTCACCGTTCTGATCTATGCTTTCAAACCCTGCATTTATGCCTTGGGCGTCGGACTCCTCAACCGTCATCACATGTGCAGCACCGGGTACAATACCAACATACCAGTTGCGCCAGCCTTCCGCATAAACTGGGCTTGATAGCAGTAGAGCAAGGACCGGAAAGAGAAAGAACCTCACCCAACAATCCCCGCCGTCTCAACCACCGCATGGAACAGCACGTCCGTCCCGGCTGCCGCCCATTCCGGTGAAATTTCTTCGGCCTCATTATGGCTCAGCCCGTCCACGCAAGGGCACATGATCATCGCCGTTGGGTAAAGATCGTTGATCCAACAGGCGTCATGCCCCGCGCCGGATACGATATCCATGTGGCTGTAGCCCAACCGCTCTGCCGCATCGCGCACGGCACTCACGCAGCCTTCATCAAAGGCAGGCGGGTCAAATTGGCCGACGATTTCAGCCTCGAATGTGACCCCGATATCTTCGCAAAGCTTCGGTGCGCGCTCCATCAACTCATCCACCATCGCGTTCAGCTTATCCAGCAGATGCGTGCGCATATCGACGGTGAACACGACCTTGCCGGGGATGATGTTCCGGCTGTTGGGGTAGACGTCGATATGGCCAATGGCCCCCACCGCGCCAGGCTGATTTTTCATCGCGATCTCATGCACGAGTTCGGTGATCAGTGCCAAACCGCGCCCCGCGTTTTTGCGCATATGCATCGGGGTTGAGCCCGTGTGGCTTTCCTTGCCCGTGACCGTGATTTCGATCCATCGCAGGCCCTGACCGTGGGTGACCACGCCGATATCTTTGCCTTCGGCCTCAAGGATCGGGCCTTGTTCGATGTGCAGCTCAAACATGGCATGCATCTTGCGGTCGCCGACCTTTTCGGTGCCTTTCCAGCCGATCCGCTCCAGTTCATCCCCGAAACGTTTGCCGTCGGCATCAACGCGGTCATTTGCCCAATCAAGGGTGTGTTTGCCCGCGAAAACACCGGATGCCAGCATGGCCGGGGCGTAGCGCGTACCTTCTTCATTCGTCCAGTTGGTCACGACAACCGGATGCTTTGTTTTGATGTCCAGATCATTCAGCGTGCGGATCACCTCAAGACCACCCAGAACGCCTAATACACCATCATATTTGCCACCGGTGGGCTGGGTATCAAGGTGCGAACCAACATAGACGGGCAGCGCATCGGGATCTGTTCCTTCACGGCGGGCGAACATATTGCCGATCTCATCGACGCCCATCGTACAACCAGCGGATTCGCACCACTTTTGGAACAGATGACGACCTTCGCTGTCTTCATCCGTCAGGGTCTGCCGGTTGTTCCCACCGGCAATGCCAGGGCCGATCTTGGCCATCTCCATCAGGCTGTCCCACAGACGTTCACCGTTGATGCGCAGGTTCTCACCGGGGGCTGGCATGGCTTTCTCCTTAAGCTCAGGCAATCTTGATTTGACCAAGTGGTCAAAGTGACGCTAACAGAGAGATGGTGGCAGTCAAGTTCTCCGCGTGAATTTCAGGCAGCTGCGAAAAAAGCCTGCAAACGGACACGCGATTAGGGTAAACCGCCTGAAATTTGAGCAAAGAAGTTAGTATGACGAAACCTCCCACGCGCATTCAACAACGCAATCAAGCGGCAATTCTCACCGCTGGGCTCGATGTCTTTTCGCAATTTGGCTTTCGCGGCTCCACTTTGGATCAAATCGCCGAGGCTGCGGGGCTGTCCAAGCCAAACCTGCTGTATTATTTCCCCTCCAAAGAGGCGATCCACGAAGTCTTGTTGGAACAGCTGCTGGAAACATGGCTTGATCCGCTGCGCGCCCTTGATCGTGACGGCGAACCCGTTGCAGAAGTCTTGGCCTATGCCCAACGCAAGCTGGCGCTCAGCCGCGATTACCCGCGTGAAAGTCGCCTGTTTGCCAATGAAATTCTGCAGGGCGCCCCGCGCATTCTGGATATTCTGCGGACTGATCTGCGGCGGATGGTTGATGAAAAGGCAGCGATCATTGACGCTTGGGCGAAGGCTGGGAAGATCGCAGATGTTGACCCGCATCACTTGATCTTTTCGATCTGGGCGCTTACGCAACATTATGCTGATTTTGATGTTCAAGTGCGTGCCGTTTTGGGCGATCGCGAGCCCTATGATGGTGCCACCGTCTTCATTGAAACACTGATAACGAAAGTACTGAGACCCTAAGGACCATCTAAATGTCTATCGACGCGCATCTCGCAGCCCTCCACGAAACATTCGATCCGGCTGCGACGCTTCCCGATCGTGATGCGGTCGTCCCTGATCATTGGCTGGATTATCTTTGTGACGCTCCCGCAAAACGGCGCGCCTGCCTGAAACATGAGCTAAACCTGCTGGAACCCTATCTGCCCGAACTCAGTGAAGGCTTGATGCAGGTGACCACCGACGCATTTCTGATCCAGACGCCGGAGCGTGGCCTTTGCCGTATTCTCGTTCGCCAGATTGACGGCGGAACATATTACGCTTACTCGCGGTCGCCGACCAATGTCAGCACGCCCACCGAATCGCCCGCTTATCGCTTGTTCAAAGCGCATGGACCCCGTTGCTTGCCGTGGATGTATGAGAACCTGATGGACGGGCTTACCGATATCTATGACTTTGTGGGTTTCTTGGCATCCGACCGTCTGGAACTGATGAGCGAGGATTACCCGAACTTTGATTTCCCATGGTACAACGACTTCGCGGCAAAGCATGACACAGACAAGATTGTGCATTTTTTCTCAAGCGGCGGCGGGGCTCATATGCTGTTGAATCTGAACGAAAACATGCACGATGTTTATGAGCCGCAAGCGTTACGCGTGTCTTCAAAAGAAGAAGACTGGGTTCCTGAAAACACGGTTGATCTATGGCCAACGCTGGATGCATGGATGTTCATCGGATTGGCCGAGGATGATGCAGCGCTGGCAAGGGAGGAATTGTTCGACCGCGACAACTTTGGTTTCATCCGGACTTTGCTGATGAACTTTTGGCGGCGTCTGCGCGGTGGCTAGTTTCGCATCTGTAGCGCGCTGAATATCCTGTAAAGAATCCGTACAGAACCTGTACGTACAAACCCCGTCCTCCGGCCTGGTGGTCTAGTTTGGCCCATGTCGGCCCAGACGCTTCTGGGTCAGGTGCAAGACTGCGTACAGAACCTGTACATATCCCGTAAGTACACCGGTTAGAAATGGAAGGCGTCCACGGTGATCCGTTTTCCCAAAGTCAGCGCATCTGCGACGTGGATCATCGGCGTCACGTCGACCTCTGACCCCCCACTTTGGACGAGCGCGGCCATCCGATCATAAAGTGCTGGATACTCTCGGTCCGCACCTGCTGATGCTTCCGTCCCACCCGTCACTAGACGCGCGCCCCCATCATGGAGCGCCAAGGTGCCCTCTGATGTCTCAACTGTAATGTCCCAGCTTTGCGGCCCTTCTTGTAGCCAGTCGAAGTCGCCGATCACGTTTTCGGTCCATTGCATTTGTGCTGCGATGGGGGTGTCGCAGTTCGCTGGGAACAGCAGTTCTGCGGATTGCAGATGAATGGGCATGGGCAGGATTTCGGTGATGATCGACAACGCATTGCTGCCCGGATCGAAGACCCCCATGCCACCCGGCTCAAACACCCAAGCTTGGCCTGGGTGCCAGCGCCGCACGTCCTCTTTCCAGTTGATATGCGCGCCGGTGATTTTCTTATCCGCCAGCCACGCTTTAGCGGGCGCGACGCCTGCGGCCATGCGGCTGTGCCATGTGGTGAACAGGGTCACACCTGCGGTCTGCGCCATATCGGCCAGCGCGTGAACCTCGGCCAAGGTTGCCCCGGGCGGTTTTTCCAGCATCACGTGACGGCCCGCCGCGATGGCTTTGGCCGCATAGGCGTAGCGCGGCACCGGGGGCAAGCAGAGCGAGATCACCGGGATATCGGTTTCCGCCAACATCTGGTCGAAATCGGTGAAGGCTTGCACCCCGTCGACGGTGCCCGCCCGGCTGACCGTTGCTGCGAGTTCCCAATCGGGGCTGGCGTTGATTGCGGGCACATGCTGGTCGACGGCGATTTTGCCGATGCCGACGAGGCAGATCGGCGTCATTAGTGCGCTTCCTTACCAACAGCATTGCCCCGGTGCCCCACAAGGAAATCAAAATCCGCACCGGTATCTGCGCCCATGACCCGGTCATGATAGAGCATTGCATAGCCGCTTTCGGGGCGCGGGTTTGCGCCGGATTTTTCGGCTGTCCAAGCGTCTAGTCGCGCTGCGAGTTCCGCATCCGTGATATCCAGATGCAAACGGCGCCCGGCCACGTCAAGTTCGATGATATCCCCGTTTTGCACCACAGCGAGCGGCCCGCCGACTGCGGCTTCGGGGGATGTGTGTAGCACCACGGTGCCAAAGGCTGTGCCCGACATCCGCGCGTCCGAAATCCGCACCATATCGGTGATCCCTTTTTTCAGGATCTTCGGCGGCAGCCCCATGTTCCCGACCTCGGCCATACCCGGATATCCGCGCGGACCGCAGTTTTTCAGAACCATGATGCAGGTCTCATCAATATCCAGATCGTCGTCGTTGATGCGCGCTTTGTAGTCATCGATATCTTCAAACACGACAGCGCGCCCGGTGTGTTGCATCAGTTCCGGCGTGGCTGCGGATGGTTTCACGACCGCCCCACCGGGGGCGAGATTGCCGCGCAATACGGCAATGCCACCGGATTGAGTGAGTGCCTTTTCAACGGGCAGGATCACGTCCTCATTCCAGTTTTTGACATGCTTGACCTCGTCCCACATGGACCCGCCAGACACGGTCAGCGCGTCTTTGTTCAAAAGTCCCGCTTCGCCCAGCCGTTTGATGACGACGGGCAGGCCGCCTGCGTAAAAGAATTCCTCCATCAGATATTTGCCCGACGGCATCAGGTTGACGATAGTCGGCACGTCGCGCCCCAGCCGGTCCCAATCATCCAAGGTCAGTTCAACGCCTTTGGTCCGCCCGGCCATAGCGAGCAGGTGGATCACGGCATTGGTGGACCCGCCAATGGCCGCATTGGTTCGGATCGCGTTCTCGAACGCTTGTTTGGTCATAATGTCGGATGGTTTCAGGTCGTCCTTGACCATATCCACGATCCGCCGTCCGGTCAGATGCGCCATCACCCGGCGGCGGCTGTCGACGGCGGGGATCGCGGCGTTGCCGGACAGCGCCATGCCCAGCGCCTCGGCCATTGAAGCCATCGTGCTGGCGGTGCCCATGGTGTTGCAGGATCCCGGCGAGCGGGACATCGAGGCCTCGGCCTCGACAAACTCTTCTGCGGTCATTTCGCCTGCGCGCACGGCTTCCGAGAATTTCCACAGATGCGTGCCTGAGCCCACACGTTCGCCCCGGAAATGCCCGTTTAGCATGGGCCCGCCGGACACGACAATCGCAGGCAGATCGACCGAGGCGGCGCCCATCAGCAGCGCAGGCGTGGTTTTATCGCAGCCTGCAAGCAGTACGACACCGTCCATGGATTTGCCGCGGATCGCTTCTTCGACGTCCATCGCACACAGGTTGCGGTACATCATCGCGGTGGGCCGCAGGCTGGATTCGGCAGGGGAAAACACGGGGAATTCGACGGGGAAGCCGCCTGCCTCATACACCCCGAATTTCACCTTTTCGGCCAGATCGCGCAGATGCGCGTTGCAGGGGGTCAGTTCGGACCAGGTGTTGCAAATCCCGATCACTGGGCGTCCATCGAGCAGGTCTGCGGGCAACCCTTGGTTCTTCATCCAGGACCGGTGATAGATCGCATCTTTGGACGACCCCCCGAACCATTCCTGCGACCGCAGTTTCCGGGGCCATTTGGCGGGCTTGAATGGCATATCGGGCTTCCTTTGATGGGGTTCTTGCGTCATCCTTAGCGTGACCACCCGACAAATCCAAGGAGCCGCCATGAACAGCCACTCACAAAACATGACCAATTGGTCCGAGCGCGTTGATTTGGCCGCCGCTTTCCGCTGGACGGCCCGGCTGAATATGCATGAGGCCGTGGCGAACCACTTTAGCCTCGCGATCAATGACGACGGGACCAAGTTCCTGATGAACCCCAATCAGATGCATTTCAGCCGGATCAAGGCGAGCGATATGATTGTGGTGGATGCCAATGATCCGGACACGCTGACCGGCCCTGATGCGCCTGATCCGACGGCGTGGGGGTTGCATGGCGGTATTCACCGGAATGTCCCACACGCCCGCTGTGCCATGCATGTTCATTCGATCTTTGCGACCGTGCTGGCATCGCTCAAGGACAGCAGATTGCCCCCTATTGACCAGAATTGCTGCACTTTCTTCAATCGTTATGTGATCGACGACGGTTATGGCGGATTAGCGTTTGAGGACGAGGGGGAACGCTGTGCAGCCTTGTTCAGTGATCCACGGAAGCGTGTCATGATCATGGGCAACCATGGCGTATTGGTCATTGGAGAGACTGTCGCGGAGACCTTCAACCGGATGTATTATTTTGAGCGCGCCTGCGAGACTTACATCCGTGCCATGCAAACTGGCATGCCGCTGCGGGTCTTGCCCGATGACATCGCTGAGAAAACCGCACAGGAACTGGAAGCCTATCCAGAGCAGGATGCCCGGCACTTGGCTGAGTTGAAGGCAATTTTGGATGAGGAGGGCGCGCGCTACGCCCACTGACCTGCCCGCAAACAAAAAGGCCGCCTGATCCAGAGGGGGTCAAGCGGCCTTTTTGAATTGAGTGGGCGGCTTATGGTTTGGCCTGAGCCTGCTGCAACCGATCTTCAAGCGACGCCACGCGCCGTTTCAAAAGTGACTTTTCCTCACGAATGGCGGCAAGCGCTTTTTGTTCGTTGTCACGCTCAAAGCGGCATTGTTCTAGGTTGCTGCGCCAGAAGTCGATTTCGGTATTCACCGTTTCGATGTCCTGCATCTGGCCGTGACCGAATTTCCAGATGAGCCAAGCCAGTGCGAAGCCCAGCAGGAAGGTTACGAGCATGAAGCCGAACATTGGAAGCAAAAAAGGAGACATCAGGTTTTTCCTACTCGTTAGCTGTTTCTGGGTCGGCTTCGTCAGCCGCTTCAGTTTCTGTTTCTTCCGCGGCTTCTGAGGAAGCTTCATCCGCAGTGGCCTCATCAGATGCCTCTTCGGATTCGGCTGCAGGTTCAGCGGCGGCCTCTTCTTCAGCGGCTTCCTCAGCTACGGGTGCCTCTTCTTCAGCGGCTTCCTCAGCTACGGGTGCCTCTTCTTCTGCGGCTTCTTCAGCTTCGGGTGCGACCTCTTCTTCAACAGTTTCTTCGGCTTCAGCTTCAGGTTCCTGTACTACTGGTGCGACAACTTGCCATTCGAATGTGATCCGACGGTTTGCAGCGCGCCCTTCGCTTGTGTCGTTGGTTTCAATCGGCTGGCTTTCACCAAACCCAACGGCGCGCATGGTGTCAGGCGAAACGCCACCTTCGGCCATGAAATCAACAACGGCTTGTGCCCGTGCTTCACTGATCGCTTGGTTGCTTGCTTCAGCGCCTTGGCTGTCAGTGTGACCACCAATTTCCATCACAAGACCTTCGGCCCGGCACCCGATGGCTAGATCGCGGAGCTGTTCGAGTGTCTCAGCTGAGTCGGCATTGATCGAAGTCGTCCCTGTGTCGAATGTAATCTGGGATGAAGCAAGGATCGTGTTTGCCCGGTCGATACAAACGCCAGCAAGCTCTGCAGGGGGCAGTGCGTCGTCACCAAGGCCTAAACGCAGCGCGTCAATGGTGCGTGCTTGTTCGACGACCTGATCGGTCAGTGCAGCAACCCGTGCATCAAGTGCACTGACTTGCGCTTCGGTTTCTGCGGTCAAGTTGGCCAGCGCATCAGCATCACCTGCTTCGGCCAGGCTGGCCTCAAGTGCTGCAATCGCTTCGTCACGTTCTGCCAATGTCGCTTCAAACGTGCTGACGGCCTCATCGCGTTCGGCCAGCGCGGCCTCAAGTGCGGTTGCGGCTTCGTCTTGTTCTGCCAATGACGCTTCCAAAGCGCCAGCTGCTTCCGCGTTCTCAGCCAATGTCGCTTCAAGTGCTGCGATTGCTTCGTCGCGTCCGGCAAGTGTTGCGGTCAGCTCTTCGATCTGTGCTGTGGCTGCGGCTTGCTGGGCGTCGGCGTCACCGTCGGCTGCCGCGTCTGCACTTGCGGCCTCAAGGGTTGCAATGGCAGCATCGCGTTCTTCCAGTGCCGCGTTGAGTTCGGCGATCTGTGCATCAGCTTCGCTACCAGCGGTTTGTGTCGACGTCAGTTCCGCTTCCAATGTGGTGATGACCTCATCACGTTCGGCGATTTCGGCTGCAAGCGTTTCGATTTCCGCTTCGAGTTCAGCATTGGGGTCAGTCACATCGGATGCAACCGCCGCACTGCCAGCAGCGATATCGGCAGTCAGTGTCGCGACCGTTGCTGTGAGTTCTTCAACTTCTGTGTCCCGTTCTGCCAATTGCGCGGTCAGCTCTGCGACCTGCTCATCGGTATCAGCGGGCACGGCAGGGGTACCTGAAGCAGCGGCACTTTCCAGTTCTGCGATCCGGCTAGCGGCGGCATCTGCGTCTTGTTGCAACGCGGCCATCTGTTCTGTTGCGGCGGCCAGCTCTGCATTGTTGGATTCCAATGTGGCGGTCAGCGTTGCGATTGTGTCATCCGCTTCGGTCAGACGCGCGGTCTGTTCGTTCAACTGTGTTTCAAGTGCCGTGACCTGTTCGGCAAGATCGCTTTCGGAATTGGTCTGCGCTGTCAATTCTGCAGTTGTGGCTTCAAGATCTGCGGTTGTTTGTGCAATATCTTCCAGCAAGGTATCGCGTTCTTGCGTCAGCGTTTCCACGGATTGGGTCAGCGTGCCGACTTCTGTTTCAAGCCCAGAGACGGTCTCTTGTAGCTCGGCGGCTTGCGCGGCGCTTTGTGTTTCGACAGCAGTCAGTTGTTCCTGAAGCGCGGCTTGCGCTTCGGCCAGCTGCTCTTCGACGAGCACCTCAGTATCTTGTGGCGCCAGTCTTGACGCCAAAAAGAATGTGAGCGCCGTGACGCAGGCAACTGCAACTATGAGCATAGATCTCATGAACGTCTTCCTTCACAACTTTATTACTGCGGTCAAAAAAGCTGATCCGCCTTACCCCCAATAAGTAGAGAATTGGACAAATTCTAGGCGTTTCAAACAATAAATCAAAAATGCCCGCCATAGCATCGCCTCGTTTGTGGGTTGGCAAGTTCTCGCACAGGGTTTCACCCCCATTGACGCGGGATTTTTAATTTGGTGAGCCGTTCCTTGTCCTAAGGGTCATCGGCGATTCGGTTGCGGGCCCAATTCGATTGAGGGCTTGCGCACCGCAAATGACTGCGCCACCTAAGGTATATGACCAAGACACTTCTATCTTTCGGGCACGGCTACAGTGCACGCGCGTTGTCCCGGATCCTATTGCCGCAGGATTGGCGCGTCATCGGTACCACACGGTCTGATGATAAGGCCGCCCAACTGATGTCAGAGGGCACCGAGCCCCGCATCTGGCCCGGTGCTGATATGATCCCCGCCTTGAATGCAGCCACCCATTTGTTGATTTCCGCCGCGCCCGGCGATGCCGGCGATCCGGTGCTGGCCGCGTTGCAGGGTGAGATCGCCAAACGTGCCGCCCAGTTTGAATGGGTTGGCTACCTGTCGACGACGGGCGTTTACGGTGATCATGATGGCGATTGGGTGGATGAAAGCACCGCGCTGACCCCTGCAACAAAGCGGGGGATCGCCCGGGTCAAGGCCGAGACCGCATGGGCGGCGATCCCTGACCTTCGTTTGCACATCTTTCGCCTTGCCGGCATTTACGGCCCCGGGCGCGGCCCGTTTTCGAAGGTCCGTGCAGGCACCGCCCGCCGCATCATCAAGCCGGGCCAAGTGTTCAGCCGCACCCATGTCGCAGATATCGCGCGTGTGCTTGCCGCATCAATCCAGCGACCCAATCCGGGTGCCGCTTATAATGTCTGCGATGATGATCCCGCCCCACCCGAGGACGTCATCGCCTATGCCGCGGAGCTATTGGGCGTGCCTGTCCCCCCAGCCGTGGATTTTGAAACCGCTGATATGACCCCGATGGCCCGCAGCTTTTACGCGGAAAGCAAAAAGGTCCGGAACGACCGGATCAAGGACGAATTGAGCGTCGCACTGCTGTATCCGGACTATCGCACCGGCCTTAAGGCACTGCTGGCGCAGGAACTCGGCGCCTGATCCCCCAGGCCATTCCGGCGTAAATCAGCAGAATGATCGCACCTGTCGCCAGATTGGTTGTGTAGAAAATCATGCGGTCAGACCATTCGAGGTTATTCAGGAAAGGGTAGGGCAACCCGCTGGTCACTGATCCGACGGGGCTGTGGTTGTAGCTTTGCAGCACCAGTTCCGCCCAGAGCAGATAGGTCACGATCAGGGCCATCAGCCATGCCATTGCCGCCCCCAGCCTGCGATAGCTTTGGTGGATAAAAATCGAGTCGATCACCTGTAAAAGCGGGCCAAGCCCATGCAGGTAGTATTCAAGATACCACAGCCCCAATTGCCCGTCCGCCCGCAGCGCTGTTGGCTCTGTGAAGAAGATCCGCCAGTACAAAAAGACCACCATCGTGTTGATCACGGCTGTCATGCTGACAAAGCCATCCCAGCGCCGATCGCTGCGCCGTTCCTCAATCGCCATCATCCGGCTGAAGGCAAAGAACGAACAAAACAACGCCCAGATGGTCAGAAACCGAAACGGTCCCCCGAACCCCTCCCAATTGCCAAAAAACAATGTGCGCAGGCAGTACCCAGCGGCCAAAAGGAACGCGATCCAGCGGAAGATCAGGCGGGGGTTCAAGGTCATCAACGGCTCTCACTTTTTCAAAAGGATGCACGGACACAACAATCCGCGTCCAGTGTAACCCCGCGTTCGTTAACGACCTTGCTGTTGTGTTTCAAAAAACCCATATCTGGGCCGCGCTCAAACCAAGGCAAGCCCTGATGACACTTCGCGAAAAGACAAACGCCGTTCTGGAAACCACATGGCTGCAGAATTTTATCGTGGGCGTGATTATATTTAACGCGATCATTCTGGGGATGGAAACATCCAAGACGCTGATGGCTCAGGCAAGTGGGTTGATCGCGTTGCTTGATAACGTTTGCCTTGCGATTTTTGTGGCAGAACTGGTGGCCAAGCTGTTCGCCCAAGGTCCCCGCTTTTTCCGCAGTGGCTGGAATATTTTCGACTTTATCATCGTGGGTGTGTCGCTGGTGCCGGGCAACGGTGGCCTGTCGGTGCTGCGTGCCCTGCGTATTCTGCGTGTCCTACGGGTCATCTCTGTGGTGCCATCCCTGCGCCGTGTGGTTGAAGGGTTCATCACAGCGCTGCCCGGCATGGGGTCGGTGTTCTTGCTGATGGGGATTGTGTTCTACATCGGCGCGGTGATGGCCACAAAACTGTTCGGGGAAAGCTTCCCTGAGTGGTTCGGCTCGCTTGGTCGATCAGGTTATACGTTGTTCCAGATCATGACGCTGGAAAGCTGGTCGATGGGCATCGTGCGCCCGGTGATGGAGCTTTACCCCTACGCCTGGGCGTTCTTCTTGCCGTTCATCATGGTGACGACATTCGCGGTGGTGAACTTGCTCGTGGGCCTGATCGTGAACTCTATGCAAGACGCCCACGCAGAAGAGGGGAATGCGGCCACGGATGCCTACCGCGATGAGGTGATGAAGAAACTGGAAGCGATTGAGGCGCGGTTGGATGAAGTGGGGAAGGGTGGGTAAGGTCAGCTTTGCGGGACTTTTCTGCCGTTTGTTCTGACATTTTCAACGTCCGCTTTTTTGTGCCGGCGCCATATCGCGAACGACTCGAAATCCAATTGTTGGTGACCAATGGTCACTTGAGATTGCAACGCGTCGCGCCGGGCGTGCCAATTCAACGTTTCCTGAATACATGCCTCCCTTAACTGAACGTGCGCAGTCTGGGCGCTCCGTGTCGGCCGCAAGGTACTGACTAGATGTCGCCAAGGCGCGATGCGGTCCTTCTCCGCAAGTACTTGTAAATTCGGAGGCATTGCCGGACATATGCCGTAGACCCCATGCATTTGCGGCATCTAGATCATCGACAGGCAAAAGTTCTTGCGCGCTTCCAAGATCATAGTCCCAGACGTATTCACCATCCACAATTTCGGCCCAAGACACCATGAAGTTTGCCTGTTCTAAAGACAGTGTGTCACCCTGTGCGAAACGTGTGGTCGTCCCGGAGCGGGCCGCATATTCCCATTCTGCTTCGGTCGGAACCCGGTAGACATCCGCGCCAACCCTACTATTCAGCCAAGACGTGTAGTCATTCATTTCGTAATAAGTGACGCCGGTCATGGGACTGCGCGGATGTGTGGCATGAGGTCCGTTTGGAAGACGAAACCTGACCCGTGTGTCTGGATTTGGAATACAGTCGGAAGCTTCTTTACAAGAAGAGTACGCTGAACGTGGGAGGTCGCTCTGCCCCTTTTCACATCCACCATCGTCAACGCATGCAGCCCATTCTTCCCGCGTTACTTCATGGCGGCCCATTGCTATCGGTATGTCAATAGAAACCGTATGTGGGGGCACCTCGTGAAGCGCTGGATTCACCGAGTATTGTGGGTCATCTTCTCTAGTAATGTTGTCGCTCGCGTAATACTGCCTCAGGCCTTCTTCAGGTAAGGCGGGATCAATTCCCAATCTAAGAAACGACTGTCGCAGCTGCTCTTCGTATGCCGTGGTATCGACGTTTCTACTTATAAAGTAACGTAACCGTGCAGCGTTTGCTTCTTCGACAGTTGACCCCATTTCAAAAGCACCCAGTGGCAAAACGACCATTTCGGGACAAACTTCGCAATCTTGAAATACGGTAAGAGATGTCACCGATTGTCCTGTTGTCGTTGTGTAGAATTCTTCGGCAGAAGCATCGAGACCAATCAACCCCAAAAGTAGTAAGCCAAAAGAGAAAGCAAGGCTGCGAATAACTGTTTCCGACTTGTCTTTTTGCACGATTGAAAACTCCATAGCTAAAAGTCAGATCGAGTCAAAGCAGGCATTCGCACTTGCTGCGACATTCGGTAAAGTGGGCTCTTTCCAGACATCCAGCCCTACGCCCGCTTCTCGATCACCGCCACCCCCAGCACGTCCAGCACTTTCGCCTCGATATGCTCGGCGTTCATCCCCGCCACGTCGTACATCGCCTTGGGGCTGGCCTGATCGATGAAGGTGTCGGGCAGCACCATGGATCTGTATTTCAGCCCGTGATCGAAAACGCCCTCATCCGCCAAAAGCTGGGCCACATGGCTCCCAAAACCGCCCACGGCTCCTTCCTCAATGGTGATCAGCGCCTCGTGGTCGGCGGCGAGCCGCAGGATCAAATCCCGGTCCAGTGGTTTGGCGAACCGTGCGTCCGCGACGGTGGGGTTGATCCCCTTGGCCGCGAGCGCTTCGCAGGCCGCCGTCACCTCTTGCAGCCGTGTGCCGAAGGAGAGGATTGCCACTTGTGCCCCTTCGCGGATCATCCGGCCTTTGCCGATTTCCAGCAGGTCGGGGGTATCGGGCATCTCGACCCCCACCCCTTCGCCGCGTGGGAAGCGGAAGGCGATTGGTCCTTCGTCATGGGCGGCGGCCGTCGCGACCATGCGCACCAGTTCGGCTTCATCGGCGGCGGCCATCACCACAAATCCGGGGAGATTGGCCAGATAGGCCACGTCAAATGACCCCGCATGGGTTGCCCCATCGGCACCAACAAGCCCCGCGCGATCAATCGCAAAACGGACGGGCAGGCGTTGAATGGCCACATCGTGGACCACCTGATCATAGCCCCGTTGCAGGAAGGTTGAATAGAGCGCGCAGAATGGGCGCATGCCCCCGGCCGCAAGCCCCGCGCTGAATGTCACGGCGTGCTGTTCGGCGATGCCCACGTCGAAACAGCGGCTGGTGTAGCGTTCCATGAATTTGGTCAGGCCGGTGCCATCTGGCATGGCCGCTGTCACGGCGCATATCTTGGGGTCATCTGCTGCGAGGTTCAGCAGGGTTTCGGCAAAGACCGATGTATAAGAAGGCGCGTTGCTGGGGGACTTCTTTTGTTTGCCGGTGAGGACGTCAAATTTTGCCGTGGCATGGCCTTTGTCCAACGCAGCCTCGGCCGGGGCGTATCCTTTGCCCTTTTTGGTGATCGCATGGATCAGGATCGGCCCTGTTGCCCGGTCTTTCACAGTGCGCAGGACCGAGAGAAGTTGCTCCATATTGTGCCCATCAATCGGGCCTAGGTAGGAAAACCCCAGTTCCTCAAACAAGGTCCCGCCGACGGTCATGTGCTTGACCATATCCTTGGCGCGACGGGCCCCTTCACGGAAGGGTTCGGGGAGCAGGGACACGGCCCCTTTGGCGGCGGCTTTCAGTTCTTGGAACGGCTCGCCTGCGTAAAGCCGCGACAGATAGGATGACATCGCCCCGGTGGGTGGCGCAATCGACATCTCATTGTCGTTCAGGATCACGATCAGGCGTTTGCCAAGGTGGCCCGCGTTGTTCATTGCCTCATAGGCCATGCCTGCAGACATCGACCCGTCGCCGATAATCGCAATCGCATCGCCGCCTTCGCAGCCTAGGTCGCGCGCTACGGCAAAACCCAGAGCCGCCGAAATCGAAGTGCTGGAATGTGCCGCGCCAAAGGGATCATAGGGGCTTTCCGACCGTTTGGTGAACCCGCTGAGCCCGCCTTCGGTGCGCAGGGTGCGGATACGATCACGCCGCCCGGTGAGGATTTTATGGGGGTAGCATTGGTGCGAGACGTCCCAGATGATCTTGTCCTTGGGCGCATCAAAGACCGCATGCAGGGCGACTGTCATTTCCACCACACCAAGGCCTGCGCCCAAATGCCCGCCGGTCTCGGATACAGCCGAGACCGTTTCGGCCCGCAGTTCATTGGCCAGCTGGCACAGTTCCGCGTCGGACATGGCTTTCATGTCGTCGGGCGTCTTCACGCGGTCTAGGGTTGGGGTGATGGGTTGGTCTGACATGGCGACCCTTCCTAATGCGTCCGCGCGATGACAAATCGGGCGGCTTCTTTCAACGTCTCAGCGTCATCGCCGTAAGGGGATAACGCATCGCAGGCCTCTTGTACCAGTTCATTGGCGCGGCGTTTCGCCCCATCGAGACCGAGGAGCGATACAAACGTGGCTTTGCCCGCAACTGCGTCTTTGCCAACGGCTTTACCGACGGCATTGGCGTCACCTTCAACGTCCAGAACGTCATCCCAGATTTGGAAGGCAAGGCCGAGACACTGACCGTATGTGTCCAGTGGTCCATGTTCATCCCCCGACATGCGCGGTCCAACTAGGGAAGACCAGGATATTAGCGCGCCCGTCTTTTTAAGCTGTAGACTGATGATATCTTGAAGTGTCAGCGGATCAATTGCTGTTTCAGCCGCGATGTCCATGGCTTGCCCGCCGACCATTCCTTCAATGCCAGATGCCTGTGCGAGGGTCTTGGAAAGCAACCATCTTTGCTCAAGATGATCGCCCGCTTCTGCAACCAATTGGAATGCCAGAGCCTGTAAAGCATCACCGACAAGTACGGCAGTCGCTTCATCCCATTTGACGTGAACTGTTGGCTGGCCGCGTCGCAGCGCATCATCATCCATACAAGGAAGATCATCATGAACCAGGGAATACGCATGCAAGCACTCAATTGCTGCAGCCGCTGGCACCGCATTCGCCACGCCATGCAACCGTGCTGTTTCCATCACCAGGAAAGCACGCATGGCCTTGCCACCCGTGACTGCATACATCATCGCTTGCGGGATTGGCCCGTCCAGCCCACCCAACGCGGCTGAAATGGCATGTTGCGACTGATCGGCGGCGGCCTTGATTGCGGCCTGAAAGGTCTCAGCCATCCAAAGGCGCGGTCCCTTTCGGCTCGCCCCCTTCGGCAAAGGTGATTTTGGCGACCTTTTCTTCGGCCTCTTTCAGCTTGGCCTCGCACCGGGCCTTGAGCGCCGCACCGCGTTCATAAAGCGCGATGCTTTCATCCAGCGCCACGTCGCCCCGTTCTAGCTGACCAACAACCGTTTCCAGTTCCTTGATCGCGTCTTCAAAGCTCATCTCATCCACGTTGCTCATCGGCCCCGCTCCTTTAATACGTTCACATGGGCAGCAGCAGATGCGCCCAGCGCGGGCAAGTCATACCCGCCCTCAAGGCTTGATACCACCCGGCCTGCGCAGTGTTTATCGGCGATATCGCATAGTTTTTCTGTCACCCAGCCAAAATCCGCAGTCGTCAAGTTCATGCCTGCCAATGGATCATCTGCATGTGCATCAAATCCTGCCGAAATGATCAGAAGTTCAGGAGAAAACGCGTCAACCCGGGGCAACACAATCTGCTCATAGGCATCGCGGAACGTTTTTGATCCGGTGCCACCGGGCAAAGGCACGTTCAGCACGTTATCAACACCTACCTCATGCGCCGCACCCGTGCCCGGAAACAGCGGCGACTGATGGGTTGAACAAAACAAGATACGTGGATCATCTTCGACCAAATCCTGCGTGCCATTGCCGTGATGCACATCAAAATCCACAATCGCCACGCGGTCCAACCCGTGATGGTCTAGCGCATGTTTGGCCCCGATCACCACATTGCCGAAAAAGCAAAAGCCCATGGCAGTCTGGCGTTCGGCATGATGGCCTGGCGGACGCACGGCGGCAAAGGCATTCGTGGCCTCGCCACCCAGCACCATATCCACGGCGCGCACGACACCACCGGCAGCGCGGTAGGCGGCGGTCAGCGTGCCTGCGGACATATGTGTGTCGGCATCCAGCGACCGCCAACCCTGGGACGGGGCTGCAGCACGGATGGCATCCACATGCTCCTTGGGATGTGCGCGCAAAAGATCATCTTCGGCAGCCAAGGGCGCCTTGACCCGCAACAAATCCATAGGTTCCAATGCGCCCAAAACGGCATCAAGCCGGGCTACCTGTTCTGGGTGGCCGGGTGGGGTGACGTGATCGAGACAATCGTCATGAGAAATCAATGCTGTGGTCATACGACCAAAGAACCGATTTTTCCCGATAAGCACAACCGGGTTCTTGGCGAAGCTAGGCCAGAAGCTAGGCCAAGTGTGTTCCGTCGTAACTGACGCGGCCAATGTCCGCCGACCCGGAACAGCCGGGGTTTTGCGCCGGACCGTGGCATTTGATACCTATAACGCAGGAATGGGCTTGGACCCTAAGATATAACACACCACAAAACGGGAAAATCTTATGATCAATGCAACGAAAATCACTGCTGTCGTCGGTGCCTTGGTGGTCGCGAATGCCGCACAGGCTGAGAATGTTGAGATCTACCTGACAGACATGTTGGACAACACCCAAAACGGGTATTGCATCGATATTGCGAAGGGACGTGAAGAAGCTGCTAACCCCGATGACGGGCTGCAAGGGCACACGTGCTACAGCCCCGGTGGCGCATTGGGATTTGATCAGACGTTTGACACCGAGAAATTTGCCGATGGCATTTTGTATATGGTGAATTTTGATGTCTGCACCCAAATCAGCGGAACCGGTGCGGGCAGCGCGCTGGAACTGGCCGCATGTGACGGCAGCGAAGCACAAAGCTTTGTGTTCTCCGGAGAAGGCACAATCACCCCGGTCGCGGCGCCAGACATGTGCTTTACCGTGGCAGAGGACACTAACTCAGGTCGCAGCGACGCCAATCAGATCAAGGTTCTTTCGTTGGAAGCTTGCGATGACAGCAAAGCTGCTTACCAAAACTGGAACGTCCGCACTGCCGGCTGATACTACGGGGAATGACAGCCATCTAGTGGCGGTCATTCCCCTTTTCGGGTCTAATTCCAGAACGAAATCGACGCAGAGCTGATCACAAGATCATCGATCGCCTGCGTCATCATCTCCCAATCAACACCCAGATCATCGCTGGCGGGCAGCTGGTCAGCCGGACCGCTGAGCGCATAGAGCGTGATCGTATATTCGTGGCGCGCGCCTGCAGGCGAACAGGGCGGGGTGTAGCCTGTGGTCTGTTCGTCTTTGTCCGCGCCTTCATCCCCCAGCGACGCGGGGTTGCCACGCGGCAGGCTTGATGTGTCTGCCGGGATGTTCCAAAGCAGCCAGTATTGGCTAGGCGTATCCAAGCCCGCGACGGTATCGCGCGGATAGTGATGCATGATCAAGGCGAGGCTTGCGGTCCCATCGGGCACGCCCGTCCACTCAAGCGGCGGCGACAGGCCATCGCCACCATCGCGTGTGCACTTCAGATCGGTTGGCAGGTCGCCACCTTCTGTTATAGCGGGGCTGGTCAGAACGAATGGGTCTTGTGCTGTGGCAGGGCCGGCCAGTGCACCGCATAGAAGGAGTGGAGTAAGAGTCAGGCGTAGGGAAAAGGTCATGGGCAAGCTCCTGTGATGACGGCGGCCACTTGGGACTGCCCAAGGATGATACGTGTCCCGCACAGCGTTCCGGCGGTTGGTGCCGAAGTTATCTACCCGGCGCGCGATGGTAGAGCGACCATTTATGCTTTTGTTACTTGTCTGACTTTTTAGTATAAAAATAAAAGCAAAAATATGATCGGCGGAGATCGAAAAATGGAGGCAAATTGGGATCACGGCATCAAATGAACCCGCCTCACCCACTAAGTCGACAACCCCCAACCCGCTATTGGGTCGACATGCGATCCCGCAGCAGATCCATCAACGCGCCATCGCGAGGCAACTCATCAGCGCGACCTTCTTCGCTTAGCCAATAAAACCGCCCGGAAGGAAGTGACGCTGGTAGCTCATAGTCCATCCCGTCCCACTCATCCTCACGAAACGCATAATACGCCCAATGGACCGAGGCCGCCTCGGCTGTATCAAGAACATCAGACAGATAGGCACCGCAGTCTTCCCACATGCGCATGCAGCCAAATTCTCCGAGTACGATACGATTGGTGGGAATGTCGTGGGACGCTGCCCAATCAAATGCCAGGCCAAGATGGGCCGCGACCGCAGTTGGGCCCCAAGTTTGTGATGAACCCGCATAATCGGTGACCGTGCCGGGATACCGCAGAGGTTCATCGCGCCGCAAATTGCCCGGGGATGTGGCAGTATAGGGTTCGTACATATGAACAGAATAGAGAATGCGGTCATCTTGCAGCGGCCCTGACCAAGTGGCCAAGGATCTTGGATTTCCGTAATATCCGGCGTCGACCATGATAGGTGTCTGCGGATCCACAGTGCGAATGGCGGCGATGACGTTTGCATAAAAGAGCTGCAGATCGCGGGTGCTGCCGCTTTGGTCACGTTGCCATTGTGCATATTCGTCCAGCGGACCATTTTCCGCGAGGCCGGTGGTTTTTTCCGGAACAGGCTCATTCAGAATATTGTATCCGACGACCGCCGGGTGCCCTGCAAGACCCTCTGCCAGGTCGCGCCAAAATGCAATCGACTGCGCCGCATAGGCCGGATCAGACCAAAGACGGTCATCAAACACACCATCATTTTGTTGAATCCATCTGGCCCCCGGCAACGTCAGCGGGGTGACAACAACCATGATGTCCTGCGCCGCAGCACGGTCAAGGACATCACGCAGCACTGCCAGATCCTCAGCGATAAGTCCCTGATATTGGTCTGCATCACCGATTAGAAAGTCTTGCCCTGCACTGTCCCACTTGCTGAAAACCAGCCGTACCCAACGCGCGCCGGTATCAGAAAGAGCTGCAAAATAGTCGGTGTCGGGTGGCTCACGATTAAAGCTATTGGCACCGCGTTGGGTATCATCCCAAAACGCCATTGGATCGGCATGCGAAAATGTGCCTGCGCTCGCAACAATGGTGGAAGCGGCAAGCATCAAAAGTCTGCGAAGTACCATGAGGATCAGCGTTCCATCGAGCGTCAAAGATCTTGCGACCCCAGGGCCACAACGAAAACCAAAAGAACAAAAATATGAACGTAGGGCTGAACTGGCGCGCCAGCTCGTGCCCGCACGTAACGTATACACTGATTCCACAATGCTCTCAAGGCGCTCCACTGCCTTGGATCGATCAGAAATCCAGCAATGCAGAGTGGCATCTACACTCTGGTCGGACTACTCAGGCGCCAACATATACCCAGCGCCGCGCACTGTTTGTAGATAGCGGGGCTGCTTCGGGTCCACCTCGATCTTGCGCCGTAGCCGGGTGATTTGCACATCCACAGCCCGTTCTTGGGTTTGTCCGCCAGACCGGCTGAGCTCTTCGACCAATTGTGCGCGTGTCACTGCCTCGCCGGGGACGTTGGAGAAGATGCGCATCAATTGGCTTTCGGTCGCGGTGAGGCGGACCAATTGGTCGCCCTGCCACATCTCGCCGCGCTCGATATCATACCGCACCGGGCCCATGTTCAGCACCTTCGGGCGCACCACAGCCGGCTCTGCATTGGGAACACGGCGCAGAATTGCGTTGATCCGAAGCAGTAGTTCCTTAGGCTCAAACGGTTTTGCCAGATAATCATCTGCCCCCGCCTCAAGCCCAGTGATCCGGTCGTCGGTTTCGCCCTTGGCGGTTAGCAGCATAATAGGGGTTGCGATTGTTTTGCGCAGGTCCCGACAGAGCGCCATGCCGTCTTCGCCGGGCATCATCACATCCAGGACGATCAAATCGAATTCCAGTCCCGACAGAACCCGGCGCGCATGCGCTGCATCCCGTGCCGTGCTTACCAAAAAACCCGAACGCATCAGAAACTTCTGCAAGAGGCCACGGATACGTTCATCATCATCAACAATTAGCAGGTGTGCGTCATCAGCATTCATTCAACTTTTTCCTTCATCGCCTCGTAATGGTGGCGTGTCTCATCGTCCATCATTGCCTCAAGAACCTGCCGAAAGCCAGCCACAGCTGCGGGGCCAGCCGCCCTGTAGGCTGCGCGCATCCTGTCCCGCTGTGCATCTGACAAGGCGCGTTCCAAGCCCGCGCCTTCTGCCGTGAGCTGCAAATGGCGTTCGCGTTTGTCCCGCGTGCCAACGGTGCTCTCCACAAGACCGTCTTCAATCAACGTGCGCAACACACGATTAAGCGATTGTTTTGTAACGCCAAGAATGGACAGCAGGTTATTCACCGTTGTCCCAGGACTGCGGTGAATAAAATGAATGGCCCGGTGGTGCGCCCGCCCGTAAGACTTTTCAGCAAGAATACGGTCGGGGTCGGCCGTAAAGCCACGATAGGCGAAAAACATCGCCTCAATCCCCTTGCGTAACTGTTCGTCTGTCAGAAACAGCAGGCTTTGCCCCATTTGTGGCGGCGGCCCATCTCCCATCGTTAGTCTCCCCACTCTTTGGGGGACAATACGTCAGCTTTATTGACTTTCCAAGAATCAACTGGTAGCGAAATGCAGAAAGTGCGTAATATTATGTCCGAAACGGCCATACGCGCGTAATAAATGCAAAATACCGAAGGTGATGGCAATGGCTGGCGCATATGATGACAGAGACGGGCACATTTGGATGGACGGCCAATTGGTCGACTGGCGGTCTGCCAATGTTCATGTTCTGACACATGCCATGCACTATGCCTCGTCCGTATTTGAGGGCGAGCGCTGCTATTCCGGCAAGATTTTCAAATCCCGCGAACACTCAGAACGTTTGATCCAATCAGGCAAGCTGATCGATTTTGATATCCCTTACACGGTTGACGAAATCGAAGCTGCCAAGCAGGCCGCCTTGGCCGCAAATGGCCTGACCGATGCATATGTCCGCGCTGTTGCCTGGCGTGGGGCAGGCGAGGATATGGGTGTCGCCTCTGCCAAGAACCCTGTCCATCTGGCTGTCGCCTGCTGGGAATGGGGCAATTATTATGGTGACGCCAAGATGAAGGGCGCCAAGCTGGACATTGCCAAATGGAAGCGCCCCAGCCCCGAAACCGCCCCCTCGCAGGCCAAAGCTGCCGGTCTTTATATGATCGCCACCATGTCCAAACATGCAGCCGAAGCCAAAGGCTGTTCGGATGCGATGATGTTTGACTATCGCGGCTATATTGCCGAGGCGACCGGGGCCAACATCTTTTTTGTCAAAGATGGCGAAGTGCACACCCCCAAGGCTGACGCTTTCCTGAACGGGCTGACCCGGCAGACAGTCATCGGCATGTTGGAGCAACATCAGGTCAAGGTGCATGAACGCGTGATCATGCCCGAAGAGCTGGAGGGTTTTGAGCAATGCTGGCTGACTGGCACCGCGGCTGAGGTGACCCCTGTTGGCCAGATCGGTGACTATAATTTTGAGGTCGGCACAATGACCCGCGATATCTCGGAAGAGTACGAAAAGCTGGTGCGGGTCTAAGGCTGTTTGAATCCGGCAAGTGAAGGGGGTGTTTTGCGCCCCTTCTATCCTGTCCGAAAGCTGCGCGATAATATGCCCATTTGTGAATGCAGTTCGACGGCACTTCAGCCATGCGCTGACCGCATTCCTTAAGCTCTTTCCAAAGACCTATCATTCATGTATGGCCCGCCCATCTGAGACGTGGTGCCCTGATCCCGGCACCATACTAAGGAACAGGGATCGGCGGCATGGGGCCGCCACACTTAACGGGCACTCGGACCGCCGAGACAGGCCCAATCAGAAAGACGATAGATGTTTAATGAAGTAAAGAAATCCATGCAGTGGGGCGAAGAAACGCTCACGCTGGAAACAGGTAAGGTTGCCCGTCAAGCCGATGGCTCTGTCATAGCAACGCTGGGCGAAACCAGCGTCATGGCAAACGTGACATTCGCACGTGCCCAAAAACCAGGTCAGGACTTCTTTCCCCTGACTGTCCACTACCAAGAAAAATACTACGCCGCCGGGAAAGTCCCAGGCGGCTTTTTCAAGCGCGAAGCCCGTCCCACCGAAAAAGAGACGCTGACCGCCCGCTTGATCGACCGTCCAATCCGCCCACTGTTCGTCCCTGGCTTCAAGAACGAAGTTCTGGTGATGTGTACGGTTCTGTCCCACGACCTGGTCAACGATCCTGACATGGTTGCGATGATCGCAGCCTCTGCGGCGCTGACCATTTCTGGCGCTCCATTCCGTGGACCGATCGCTGCAGCCCGCGTTGGTTTTGTGGATGGTGAATACATCCTGAACCCGGAAATCGACGACATGCATAACCTGCGTCTGAACCCAGAGCAGCGTTTGGACCTTGTTGTTGCCGGCACCAAAGACGCCGTGATGATGGTCGAATCCGAAGCCTATGAGCTGACCGAAGAAGAGATGCTGGGTGCGGTTAACTTCGCACACGAGCAAATCCAGCCCGTCATCGACCTGATCATCGATCTGGCCGAAGATTGCGCGAAAGAGCCGTTTGATTTCCAACCTGTCGACTATTCAGAGCTGTCCGCAGCTGTGAAAGCTGCTGGCGAAGACAAGATGCGCGCCGCTTATGCAATCACTGATAAGCAGGAACGCACCGCTGCGGTCTCTGCTGCGAAGGATGAAATCGTCGCAGCCCTGACCGAAGAACAGCAGGAAGACGGCAATCTGGGCGCCGCCCTGAAAAAGCTGGAATCAGCTGTTTTGCGCGGCGATGTTGTCAAAAACGGCAAGCGTATCGATGGCCGTGCGTTGGATACTATCCGTCCAATCGTATCGGAAACTGGCATCCTGCCCCGGACCCACGGTTCTGCCCTGTTCACACGCGGCGAAACCCAAGGTCTGGTTGTGACCACGCTGGGCACCGGCGACGACGAACAGATGATCGACGCGCTGACCGGCATGTATAAATCCAACTTCATGCTGCACTATAACTTCCCACCTTATTCGGTTGGTGAAGTTGGTCGTGTCTCCGGCCCTGGCCGTCGTGAGATTGGTCATGGTAAACTGGCATGGCGTGCGCTTCAGGCGGTTCTGCCTGCGGCAACGGATTTCCCATACACGATCCGTGTGGTGTCCGAGATCACTGAATCTAACGGTTCATCGTCGATGGCATCAGTTTGTGGTGGCTCCTTATCCATGATGGACGCAGGCGTGCCTTTGAAAGCCCCGGTTGCTGGTGTGGCCATGGGTCTGGTGATGGAAGACGATGGCGATTACGCGATCCTGTCTGACATCCTGGGCGACGAAGATCACCTTGGCGATATGGACTTCAAGGTGGCGGGTACTGAAAACGGCATCACGTCCTTGCAGATGGACATCAAGATCGCGGGCATCACGCCAGAGATCATGTCCAAAGCGCTGGACCAAGCCAAAGCAGGCCGTTTGCATATCCTTGGTGAGATGGGCAAAGCCCTTACTGGCGCGCAGGAATTCAGCGTCCACGCACCCAAAATCGAAACCATGCAGATCCCAACCGACAAGATCCGTGAAGTCATCGGGTCTGGCGGTAAGGTCATTCGCGAAATCGTGGAAACATCCGGTGCCAAGGTTGATATCAACGACGAAGGTACCATCAAGCTGGCGTCTAACGATGCAGAGGCCATTAAGAAGGCCTATGACATGATCCACTCAATCGTGGCAGAGCCAGAAGAAGGCGTGATTTACAAAGGGACAGTTGTGAAACTGGTCGACTTTGGCGCTTTCGTGAACTTCTTTGGCAAGCGCGACGGTCTGGTGCACGTATCCCAAATCGAAAATCGTCGCTTGAACCACCCATCTGATGTTCTGAAAGAAGGTCAGGAAGTTTGGGTCAAGCTGCTGGGCTTTGATGACCGCGGTAAGGTCCGTTTGGCCATGAAAATGGTTGATCAGGAAACCGGTAAAGAGATCGAAAAAGAAGAGGCTGAAGGGTAACTTCCGCCCCTTTATGCAAGTTATTGAATGGCCCCCGCGTCGTCGCGGGGGCCATTTTGCGTTTCGCGATATGGTTGTATCTGGCGTGTGGCTAAATTGGCACGGTTGCGCGGGGACTTTTATTGACCACTGTTTCGTCTACTTTTTGTCAACCATGATTCTGTAAGCCCTATCGCGAACTTTAGTGACGGAGAGATTTAATGAAAAACTTCTATGCGGCCTGTCTGGTCGTTCTTGGCGCAAGCGCTGCAACAGCCCAAGATACGGGTGACATTTCTGTGGCACTCGGCGTCTCATCGCTTGGTGGAAATATTGAAGCGGCCTATCAGATTGACCCATCTTACCGGGTGCGCGGCGCGCTGATCGGTGGTGTCGATTATTCCTATGAAGAAAGTGACGACGACGCGGATTTTGAAGGTAGCATCGAACTTGGCGGTCTTGCGTTGATCGGTGACTTCTACCCGTTGCAGAACGGGTGGCGCGTGTCTGGCGGGCTGTTCTTTTCCAACACAGAACTAAGTGCCACCGGCACAGCTGATATTGAAGGCCTCGGCGAAGAGGCTGTTGAAATCACTGCGTCATTTGCAAACGACATCTCGCCAATGATCACCACTGGCTATGATCTTCGTTTTGGCGATGGGTGGTCATTCAATTCAGAAGTTGGGCTCATCTTTACCGGTGGGATTGACATTGACTATACCGCAACGGACCCGCTTGTTCAGGATCAGGTTGATGATGACCCAGACCTACAAGAGGCGCAGGACGATGCGGAGGATATTTCCATCTTTCCTTATCTTTCTCTGACAATGTCTTATCAGTTCTAACAAAAAGGGGCCCGCCTGTAACGGCGGGCCCCAACAAATCTGCGCCAAATTGATCAGTCCTTCAGCTTGGTCGTCCGCAGGTATGGCAAGACGGTGGTGAAGTCGCCGAACTTCGCTGCTGCGTCTTCGTTGCTGACCGTCGCTGGGATGATCACGTCATCGCCCACTGTCCAGTTTGCAGGTGTTGCCACACCGCGCCCCGTTGAGGTTTGCAAACCGTCCAACGCGCGTAGCACCTCAGCAAAGTTCCGGCCCACGGTCATCGGGTAAGTCATGGATAGTTTCAACTGCTTGTCTGGCCCAATGATGAATACGGACCGGACAGTCGCGCTATCAGCTGGGGTTCTGCCGTCGGGCAGGTAGGCCTCGGCGGGAAGCATATCGAAGGCTTTGGACACCTCAAGCCCGGCGTCCGCGATTATCGGGAAACCAGCAGGCGCACCGCCCACTTTTTCGATATCGCCTTTCCACTTCTTGTGGTCCTCAACCCCGTCAACGCTGACACCGATCACCTTTGTGCCGCGTTTGGCCCATTCATCGGCCAGCTGCGCGACAGCCCCAAATTCTGTTGTGCAAACAGGCGTAAAATCCTTGGGATGCGAAAACAGGATCGCCCAGCTATCGCCGATCCAGTCATGCAAAGAAAAGCTGCCCTGATCGGTTTCAACTTGCAGATCAGGGATAGTATCGTTGATGCGTAGACCCATTGTCTTGCTCCTTGGTTGCAATGTGTTGATCGCAATATAGGCGGACGTCGCGGCAAGTGCCATGGGTGGCTTGCGCCCGGCATTTTGCGGTGCCACTACTTCCAACGGATCAACCCGGAGAGACATCATGATCGAGAACCGCAATTTCTATATCAACGGGACGTGGACAGCCCCTGCGCAGACCCGCGATCATCATGTGATTAACCCGTCCAACGAAGAGCCTTGCGCAGTTATTTCATTGGGTGATCAAGCGGATACGGATGCTGCCGTTGCAGCGGCCTCAGCTGCGTTTTCTGGATGGGCAGCGACAGAACCGGCGGAACGCGCCAGATATGTCCAAGCCATTCTTGCGCAATATGAAGCCCGATCCGAAGAGATGGCCGAAGCGATCAGTGTCGAAATGGGTGCACCTATTGATATGGCTCGCAGTAGTCAGGCCCCTTGTCTGCCATGGCATCTTGAGGGGTTCCTTGAGGCCTTTGACCATGTCGATTGGATCAAACCCCTTGGCCCCCATGCCCCCAACGACCGGATTTCGATGGAGCCGATTGGCGTTGTCGGTCTGATCACCCCATGGAACTGGCCGATGAACCAAGTGACGCTGAAGGTGATCCCGGCGTTGCTGGCGGGCTGCACAATCGTGTTGAAGCCCTCCGAAGAGGCCCCCCTGTCGTCGCTTTTGTTTGCCGAATTTGTGCATGATGCGGGCGTGCCAGCGGGCGTGTTCAATCTGGTCAACGGGGACGGCATCGGCGTTGGTAGCCAGCTGTCGGCCCATGAAGACGTGGCCATGATAAGTTTCACTGGGTCGACCCGCGCAGGCAAGGCGATTTCAAAAACAGCGGCCGAAACGCTGAAGCGTGTGACACTCGAGTTAGGCGGCAAAGGCGCCAATGTGGTTTTTGCGGATGCCGACGACAAGGCGGTCAAGCGTGGCGTGATCCACTGCATGGGCAACTCGGGTCAGTCGTGCAATGCGCCCACCCGGATGCTAGTAGAGCGGACGATCTATGATCGCGCCGTTGAAACAGCAGCCGAGGTCGCCAGCAATATTGGGGTGGGCCCTGCATCCGAACCTGGCCGTCACATCGGACCAGTGGTCAATAAAACCCAGTGGGAAAAGATCCAGGATATGATCCAAGTGGGCATCGATGAGGGCGCGCGCCTTGTGGCCGGTGGTACCGGTCTGCCTGAAGGTGTCAATCGCGGCTATTTCGTCCGTCCCACGGTTTTCGCCGATGTGAACAACCAGATGCGGATCGCGCGCGAAGAAATCTTTGGCCCCGTCCTGACGATCATTCCTTTTGATACCGAAGAAGAGGCAATCGAGATCGCCAATGACACGCCTTACGGTCTTACCAACTACGTCCAAAGTCAGGACGGGGCGAAACGCAACCGCATGGCGCGCGCGCTTCGGTCCGGCATGGTCGAAATGAACGGGCAGGCGCGCGCGCAAGGGTCGCCCTTTGGTGGGGTCAAGATGTCGGGCCGCGCCCGCGAAGGGGGCGTTTGGGGGATCGAGGAATTCCTTGAAGCCAAGGCAATCTCAGGCTGGGCCGCCGAATAACATCATGTGCATTTGTGCACCAAGTTAGTGCCCTGATGGATGTTTCGTGCGCGGTTTGAATCTCTATTATCCAAGCAACGGATAGGAGAGATTTCATGATCAATCAGATCAAAGGACTGCACCATATCACGTCGTTGGCCAGCAATGCGCGGGAGAATAATGCATTCTTCACGCAAGTGCTTGGCCTGCGCCGGATCAAGAAGACGGTTAATTTCGATGCCCCTGACGTTTATCATCTCTACTATGGGGATGAGGTCGGATCAGCAGGCACGGTGATGACCTATTTCCCTTTTCCCAATGCGTCCACCGGCATCCCCGGTGTCGGCGAAGCGGGGCGCACATCCATGAGCATTCCAACCGGATCCTCACAGGCTTGGCTTGACCGATTGGCCGGCTTTGATACGCGAAACCTGTCGCAAGACAGCCGTTTTGGTCAGGCGCGCGTCTTGTTAGATGGCCCTGACGGTGACCAATTCGCCTTAGTCGAATGCGACGATGAGCGCACCCCATGGACTGGCAGCGGCGTGGGTGAAGCGATGGCTGTCCGCGGCTTTCATTCCATTGACATGCGGTTGCGCGACAACGCTGCAAGTGAAGAGCTTTTGACGTTCATGGGGTATGAAAAGCAAGACATACAGGGGAACATATCCCGTTTTGTTGTCCCTGACGGGAATGAGGCGAATGTCATTGATCTTGAACTGTTGCCAGAAGGGCCCCACGCGGCGCAGGGCGCGGGCTCTGTCCATCATGTGGCGTTTGCGGTTGAAAATCGGGCCCGTCAGCTGGAGGTCCGCGAGGCTTTGCTGGACACCGGATATCAAGTCACCCCGGTGATCGACCGCGATTATTTCTACGCCATCTATTTCCGCACGCCCGGTGGTATCTTGTTTGAGGTGTCGACCCACGAGCCGGGCTTTGACCGCGACGAAGACACAGCCAATCTAGGTGAGGCATTGAAACTTCCCAGCCAGCATGAGCATTTGCGCGCCAAGCTCAGCGGTTTGCTGGAACCTTTGACGTAAGTTTAGTTTGCTAAAACGGGCATTTTGCCGTGATGCGTGTCCCTTGGCCGCCATCAGGGTGCCGGAACTGTAGGGTTTCTGAGTGCAGCATTAATCGGGGATGGTCACCTGCCGCCCCTGTGGCATAGAATGGATCGCCCAGGATCGGGTGCCCGATCGCCAGCATATGCACCCGCAACTGGTGCGATCGGCCCGTGCGCGGCATCAGCCGCACCCGTGTTTCGTCGTGGCTTGAACGGACAACCCGCCAGTCGGTAACCGCCTGTTTCCCGTTTTCATGATCGACCATCTGCTTGGGCCTGTTTGGCCAATCTACGATCAACGGCAAGTCGACGGTGCCTGTCTTCTCGGGCATTTTGCCACAGACCCGGGCGACATATGTTTTCTTGGTTTGCCGTTTTTCAAACTGCAGCCCCAGGTGGCGTTGGGCGTGTGGGGTCAGCGCAAAGATCATGACGCCTGATGTGTCCCGATCCAAGCGATGCACCAGCAATGCAGTCGGAAAGACAGATTGGACACGCGCAATAAGGCAATCCGCCAAATGCGGCCCCTTACCCGGGACAGAGAGCAGACCGCTTGGCTTGTCGACCAGCACAACTTCGTGGTCGTCGTGCAGGAAATTCAATGGGTCTTGGGGTGGATCGTAGGTGTCCGTCACGCGGTGGTCCGCGCGCCAAAGATCGCCGAGCCAACCCGGACATGGGTTGCGCCTAGGGCAATCGCAGTTTCGAAATCGCTGCTCATCCCCATCGATAACCCAGACAGCCCATTGCGTTCGGCGATCTTTGCCAGCAGTGCAAAATGCAATGCGGGTTCTTCATCAACAGGGGGGATGCACATCAATCCTTTCAGCGGCAGGTCGAGCGCTTGGGCCTCTGCCACAAATGCGTCCGCCTCAGCGGGTAAAACGCCCGATTTCTGGTGCTCTTCGCCTGTGTTTACCTGCACGAACAAATCAGGGCAGTGTCCCAAATCTTGTGCCAGCCGTGCCAGTGTTGTGGCAAGTTTAGGTCGGTCGAGCGTATGGATTGATTGGGCAAGCCCCATAGCCTGGCGCGCCTTGTTGGTTTGCAGGGGGCCAATCAAATGTAAGTCAACCCCTTCAAAGCGTGACTGGAAGTCCGGCCACTTTCCAGCTGCTTCTTGTACCTTATTCTCCCCAAAAACCCGGTGTCCCTGATCAAGAATCGCCTCTACTCTGTCGTTTGGTTGGACTTTTGAGACAGCGATCAAGGTCACCTCTGCAGGATTGCGGCCCGCATTGTTTGCCGCCCTTTGGATGCGGCTTTGAATTTCAGCAAGTGACATGGAATCTCCGCAAAACAACGTAAACGTGGATTTTAGGATCGAAATAAAGGGAATTGCTGCCGCTGTCATGGTCGAAAACACTGTGTGTCCTTGATGCATCATTTTCCTTTTACGGGGGAAATTCTTATCCAATTCGCTTGAGTGTGCGAGCCCGAGGGAGCAGGAATACGCCAATGCTAGGAAAACTGGTATTCTTGGGAATGCAAAAAACACGAGGGAAAATATCCATGAAAAGCATCCTCCTTACCACAACAGCTCTGGTCGCCTTCGCTGGTGCCGCTGCTGCTGATGGTCACACATCCATTACTTTCTCCGGTAACACCGAATTTGGTTTCAACGACAACGATCCAGGCACTTCTGATATCGTCATCAACGATGATGAGCAGGGTTTCTACTGGAACACAGATATCGACGTATCCATGTCTGCTGAACTGGACAATGGTCTGACGGCTTCGACATCGTTTGAAATCGACATCACAGGCGACCCGGCAAACAGCTCGACGCTTACAAGCGACGAATGGGTTGCTTCGTTGGAAGCCTCCAACGGTGGCATCTTTATTGGCGACACATCATTTGCTGCTGAAACACACTGGCAGTCTGCTGGCGATATGGAAGCTGATGGCTTCTCTTCAGCTGACGGTGAAAACGCCATCCGCGGCGATTTTTCTGCAGGCGGCGTAGATGCTTCTGTTTCTTATGTTATCACTGACGCAGATCAGGTTTATGTAAGCACGACAACTGGCGACGATGACGTTGATCAACTGTCGTTTGGTATTGCTGGCGATTTTGGCATGTTCAGCTTCACAGCTGCTTATCAAGAAGAGTCTGACGCTGTATTCGGCCCAGTAGCTGAGGCCGCCAATGGCGACTTTAACTCTGATGAAGTCTTCGGTGTTTCGGTAGGTGTTTCTGCCGCAGGCGCAGACATCACAGTTGCATATGCTGAAGAAACAAACGCCGACGAGCAATCGGTTGGTATCGAAGTGGCTTATCCTTTCGGACCCGTCACTGCGACAGCATACTACGTATCTGAAGATTCCGCTGCTGACCCAGACGATAACCTTGGTCTGAACGTCGCCTATTCTAACGGTCCGATCTCTGTCGAAGCTGACTTCCAAGATGATCAAGGCGTTGAAAAATGGGCGCTTGAAGGTTCATACGATGTTGGTAACGGCCTCGAAGTGTTCGCTGGCGTTCTGAACGACAACGAAGGTGACAGCGAAGATTTCTATGTTGCTGCGACATACGACCTTGGTGGTGGTGCAGAAGTGCTGTTCTCATACGCTGAGGACGAAGATGGCGACAACGAAGACGAAGTTGGTGCTGATGACTACCAAGTTGGTACAACAATCGAGCTGTCCTTCGCATTCTAAGCGAAGCTGATATCTGAATACGTCAGAGCGGTCCTTCGGGGCCGCTCTTTCTTTTTGTGACCACCCCTGTCAGCATAACAGCTTGTGACCCGTCCCCCCCTTCGCTACATATTCCGCAATTATGTTTGGCACCCGAAGGGAAAATGGTTTGACTGCTATCATACGCACTGTGCGCGCAATGCTGATGGCTTTGCTGGTTTTCACCCTTGCTGCTTGTGGCGGTGCTGCCCCAACGCCGCGTGGCGCTGAAAATGTAGCCGTGAACCGCTATCTTTGGGCCGCCTCGTTGGATGTGCTCAGCTTTCTGCCCGTCCAGTCCGCAGATCCGTTTACCGGCGTCATTACCACTGGTTTTGGTACCGCGCCCGGTAGTGGTCGCGCGTATCGTGCGACCGTTCAGGTCACCGATCCGGCCATGGATGCCCGCGCGCTGAACTTGTCGCTGCAAACCCGCAATGGCCCCGTGGCGATTGAAACCCAACGCGCCATTGAAGATGCGATCCTAAGCCGTGCCCGCCAATTGCGTATCGCTGACGGCGCGCTCTAGCCATCGGCACCCAGCCCGATTATCTTTGACGCCGGGCGATTTGTCCGGCGTTTGCATGTGAAAGACCCAAGCCATGACCACCTATTCCCCCGCTGAGATCGAGCCGAAATGGCAAGACGTCTGGGCCGAAGCCGAAACCTTCAAGGCCGTCCGCAGCGATGATAAACCAAAGTACTACGTGCTTGAGATGTTTCCCTACCCCTCAGGCCGTATTCATATGGGCCACGTGCGCAACTACACGATGGGTGACGTGATTGCTCGCTACAAGCGCGCTACCGGCCACAGCGTGTTGCATCCGATGGGATGGGACGCCTTTGGGATGCCTGCCGAGAATGCGGCCATGGCCTCGGGTGGGCATCCGAAGGATTGGACCTATCAAAACATCGCCGAGATGAAGGCCCAGATGAAGCCTTTGGGCTGGACATTGGATTGGACGCGGGAATTCGCGACCTGTGATCCGGAATACTATGGCCAGCAGCAAGCCTTGTTCATTGATTTTTTGGCCAAAGACCTGATTTACCGCAAGAAAGCTGTCGTGAATTGGGATCCGGTTGATATGACCGTTCTGGCCAATGAACAGGTCATCGACGGCAAAGGCTGGCGTTCCGGCGCTGAGGTTGAGCGACGCGAGCTGGTGCAATGGTTCTTTAAGATCAGCGATTATTCTGAGGAATTGCTGTCGGCCATCGACGGGCTGGACGACTGGCCCGCCAAGGTTAAGCTGATGCAATCCAACTGGATCGGTAAGTCACGAGGCCTGCAGTTTGCTTTTGAGCGGACTGATGGTGGCGAAATTGAAGTTTACACGACCCGTCCTGACACCTTGCTGGGTGCGTCTTTTGTTGGGATCTCCCCAGATCATCCGCTGGCCTTAGAGCTTGAAGCGAACGATGAAAATGTCGCGGCTTTTTGTGCCGAATGCCGCAAAGGCGGGACCACTGCCGAGGCTATCGAGAAAGCCGAGAAGCTGGGTTATGATACTGGCCTCAAGGTAAAGCATCCGTTTGGTGAATGCGATGATCTTCCTGTATTCATTGCAAACTTCATTTTGATGGACTACGGAACCGGCGCAATTTTTGGGTGCCCGGCCCATGATCAACGCGATTTGGATTTTGCCCGAAAATACGGCCTCAAGGTCATCAATGTGTTCGAACCAGACATGGGGTTGCATGAAGGCTGGGAAGGTGAACCCGCCACCCATAAAATACTCCCCTCTGAGTTTGATGCAAACCCCGCATTTGTGCCTCCAAAGACCGAGGAAGTACGCTATCGACTGCCTATTGACGGTCGTACCGCGATGCGAACTGGTCAAGAAGCAGTCGATGAAGCGATCGATTTCTGTGAGGCTAATGGGATCGGCAAAGGTGTTACCAAATTCCGCCTCCGCGATTGGGGTCTGAGCCGTCAGCGCTATTGGGGCTGCCCGATCCCGATTGTCCATTGTGACGACTGCGGTGCTGTACCGGAAAAGAAAGAGAACCTTCCAATTGAGCTGCCCTATGATGTCAGCTTTGATATTCCCGGCAATCCGCTGGACCGTCACCCGACCTGGCGTGATTGTGCCTGCCCTGCTTGCGGCAAGCCTGCCAAACGCGAGACAGACACGATGGATACTTTCGTGGATTCGTCATGGTATTTTGCGCGCTTCACGGCGCCTCATGCCGCGACACCGACCGATATCGATGATGCTGCCTATTGGATGAATGTGGACCAGTATATCGGCGGGATTGAGCATGCGATCCTGCATCTGCTCTATAGTCGCTTCTTTGCACGGGCGATGAACATCACCGGCCATTTGCCGCAAGGCACATCTGAGCCGTTTAATGCCTTGTTTACCCAAGGCATGGTCACCCATGAGATCTATCAGACCCGCGATGACAAGGACCGCCCGGTCTATCATCTGCCGGAGGATGTCACCGACGGAAAGCTGGAAGACGGCACCGAGGTTGAGATCATTCCGTCGGCCAAGATGTCCAAGTCTAAGAAGAATGTCGTCGATCCGGATGATATCATCGCGAAGTATGGCGCGGACACAGCCCGTTGGTTTGTGTTGTCCGACAGCCCTCCGGAACGGGATGTGGAATGGACGGCCTCAGGTGCGGATGCGGCGTTCAAACACCTGAACCGTGTACACCGTGTTTGCAGCGATATCGCGGCATTACCTGACGCCGAAGGGACGCATGATGAGGACCTGTTGCGCGCCATGCACAAGGCGATCCATGATGTGACGATGGGCGTTGAGACCTTCGGTTTTAATGCAGCCATTGCAAAGCTCTATGCCTTTTCCAATGCTCTGGCGAAGTCAAAGACTGGCGGCGGCACCAAACGCACGGCTGCCCGTGTCTTGGCCCAACTGATGTCGCCAATGACGCCGCATCTGTCCGAGGAGCTCTGGGTTTTGCTGGGGGGTGATGGCCTGATTGCGGACGCACCTTGGCCCGTCGCGGATGAGGCCATGCTGGTCGAAGATACTGTCACCATGCCGATCCAAATCAACGGCAAACGCCGGGCCGAGATCGTTGTTCCGGCGGATGCCAGCAAAGACGCGATTGAGACTGTGGTCATGGCGCAAGACGTGGTGCAGACTGCACTGGCGGGTGCAGCCCCGAAAAAGCTGATTATTGTCCCTGGACGGATTGTGAATATTGTCATCTGATCACCTCTCTCGCCGTTCTGCGATCCTTGGGCTTTTTGCCTTGGGGGGGTGCGGGTTTGCGCCGATCTATGGTGAAGGCACTGCTCTGCGTGGCCAGATTGCATTTGAGACGGACGACACGGTTGCCGGTTTTCGCATCGGAAGCCGGCTCGTGGAACGGCTGGGACAACCTAGTAATCCACGGTACCGTCTCCGGGTGACACGGACCGTGCAAAGGCGGACCTCGGCCATTACGTCAGATGGCAGCACAACCCGCTTCAACGTAATTGGCACCGCGAATTGGGTCCTGATTGACCTGTCGACGGGTTCTCAGATTAAGACAGGTGAGGCGCAAGCTTTTACCGGCTATTCCGCCACGGGCTCTACGACGGCGACACAGGCGGCTGAGACCGATGCAGGCGCGCGGCTTTCGGTCATCTTGGCCGACAGGATTGTGAGCCAACTCTTAATCTTGTCCATGGACCTTTCGGAATGAAGCTGGCGGGGGCTGCCGCAAACAGCTACTTCCGCAAACCGGACCCGGCGCATACCGGCATTTTGATTTTTGGGGCTGATCCCATGCGCGTGGCCACCAAACGGCAAGAGGCGATCGCTGCTTTGGTTGGCCCGCAGGGCGAGGAAGAGATGCGGCTGACCCGGATCAACGCCGCCGACTTGCGCAAGGACCCCGCATTGTTGAATGACGCGATCAAGGCACAGGGGTTTTTCCCCGGCCACCGGGTTGCCTTTGTTGAGGATGCCACCGATGGGTTGGCGAAAGTGCTGACCGCGGCCTTGTCTGATTGGCAGCCGGGTGATGCGCAGGTGATCGTGACGGCCGGTCAGCTAACGGCAAAGTCTGCTTTGCGCAAAGTGTTCGAAGGGCATGCCAACGCGGTCGCCATTGGGATTTACGATGATCCGCCCTCACTGGCAGATATTGAGCAGGCGCTGTCTGCAGCGGGGCTTGAACAGCCCGACCGGGATGTGATGGATGCGCTCATGGCGTTGGCCAGCAGTCTGGAACCGGGTGATTTTCGGCAGACTGTCGAAAAACTTGGACTTTACATGCGGGAAGAAACTGCTGCGCCGACGGTTGCCGACGTGATGGCCAATGCCCCGCAATCGGCTGAGGTTGACGTGGATGATGTGCTGGATGTCGTCGCCATGGGGCAGGCGGCCCAATTGGGGCCTGTGCTGCGTAATTTATACGCGCAGGGGGTGACGCCGGTGACGCTTTGTATCGGGGCGATGCGCCACTTTCGCAGGCTGCACGTCGTTGCGTCGGATCCTGGCGGTCCCGGGGCAGGTATCGGAAAACTACGCCCGCCAGTATTCGGGCCTCGGCGTAACAAGATCGAGCGGCAGGCAGGCCAATGGGGCCGCGACCGGCTGGAACGTGCGCTGACCGCGCTGACGGATGTTGATTTGCAGCTACGATCAGCCAGCACAGCACCGCAAGGGGCCTTGATGGAACGTACCTTGATCAGGCTTGCAATGATGGCGCGGCGCTAAGTCATCGCGTAGTAATGAATGACGGCAAACGCTATGCGCGCGCAAGGCAGGCCGAAGCCTGCCTTGCAAATTCTCAGATCATAAATCGACGGGGGTCGATTTTATCAGTCGTCCGAAGCGTTGACAGCGGCTGCGATCAGCAGAGCGGCCAGAACGCCAACAATCACATATGTGCTGTTGATCGAGGAACCAGCGGGCTCCTCAACGGGCTCTACCACGACGGGCGGTTCTAGGATTGGTTCAGCAACGCTACCAGCGTTAGCGGCGAAACCGGATACAGCCAAAGCAGCTGCGGCGGCAAAAGTAGTTGTAAGGCGCATGTCGGTACTCCAATTAATGCGTAGTCGGGCAACGACCATCGGGCCTGCCTCAATTCTGCCTTAAATCAGGAATTCGCCCAAAAACCAAGCCGCACAGATGCGTTTTTCAAGCAAAGGTGTGCAGATATGATACAGCCTTGGGCCGCGTGACCGCTAACCGGTCATTCAAAATGATACAAGGCAGACCGAAGCCTGCCTTGAAAAATTCTCAGATCATAAATCGACAGTGGTCGATTTTATCAATCGTCCGAAGCGTTGACAGCAGCTGCGATCAGCAGAGCAGCCAGAACACCAACGATCACGTATGTGCTGTTGATGGAAGAACCTGCGGGCTCTGCTGGTTCAACTGCAACAACAGGTGCTTCCATAACTTCTTCGGAAAGACCACCAGCGTTGGCGGCGAAACCGGAAACAGCCAAAGCAGCTGCGGCGGCGAGTGTAGTTGTAAGGCGCATGTCGGTACTCCAATTAATGCATAGTCGGGCGAAAACCCGTAGGGCCGCCACATTCACTCCTTAAATCAGGCCCTTAAGAAAAAACCAAGTGGCTTCTTCTAAGTTCAAAAAACGTCGATTTGCACGTATCCCGCCCCTGGCGACACGGCCTGTAGGCTCCGAAGCATGCGTCCTGCGCCATTTACCCAATAAATATTGGTTAATTGGAGCCCGGTACCGACGCAAACTTCCTCATATTGTTGGGAATCCAGTGATTGTCCCAGCCGATTTACCGTATCTGAGCCCTTTGAAACGATGCTGCATTGCAACAGTTCTTGTGCAATTTGGTCGTTATCATCAAGGAATTCATGCGTTCTTTGCGCCTCGCCGCCACCTGCGCGGATCGCCGCCAATGTCTGTGTCGCACTGGCCCCCATAAGGTCGCGGGGCATGCCACGGGTTGCAACGACGATTCCACCTTCAACCGTAATTGTGATGTTTTCACTATCAACCCACGTCACCCTGGACCCGTTTGTGGCGGCAGGGACCATCGTCGCCCATCTGTCCAAATCACGGATATTGACCCGCATAAAATTGCTCGGATTGCTTAGGATTTCTTCTTGGCTGGCCAAGGCCGGTGCGGGCGCTGCTTGCGTTGCGCGCCCGGTCACAATCCCAACGGCAAGATCCGCCACCTGCGCCCCGACGCCATCATCACCGATTGATCCACATGCTGACAGGCCAGACAGGATCACCCCCCAAAATATATGTTTGATGTTGTAGGTCATCGCCAGAACCGCCCCCATGTATCTTTTAGGTCACTGGTATGTGCGTCCCGCACGATGCCGTAAAGCCGACCATCCACCTCCAACTGAGCGCCGCCATCTCCGGAACGTGTCCTGATCGTGGTTCCGTAGCTGCGCCTTGTTGGTTGGCCGGTAAAGAAGTCTTGTGGGATCGAAATCCGGACACCCTTGTTATAGGAGCCATCTCCGAAGTCATCATAGCTGATCTCAGTCTGGGTGAAATAGGCGCCGATGCGCACTCCGTTGTCGTACTCGCGGTCAATCGAAACGGTCGCCCCCCAATCGCCGGCAAGGTAGCGTCCGACGTCAAGCTGCGTGTGGATCCCATTGCCCAGATCGTAATAAGCAGACAGATGGCCCGTCACAACATCGTATTCGAATTCGTCAAACCCAAAGGCCATGTCGGTGTTGCGTTGCGCGATATAGTTCAATTCGCCACCTAATCCAAACGGGCTATCCACCGGCTTCCAGAGAAGCTCGGTTGAGATCCCGCCGTACATCCGCTCCAGATAGCCCACGGTCGCCCGGCTATAGAGGTTATTCCCGGGCCGACCAAAGTAGGACAGCGTCAGATTTTGTAGGACCGGGACACCGTCATCCCCATAGAACGATCCATTGGTGCGCACCTTATGGATCCCGTTTGAAGTCGCTTCTGTCGGATCGTCCGCGTCAGCTTTCACGATGCTTTGGACGATCGCGCCCGACGCCACAAGCCGGGGTGAGAATTCGTAACGTCCCCGTAAGCTAAGGCCTGTATCGAGCGCAACCGATCCATTGCTACCAAACGGATTGATCGTCAGATAAGGACCTAAGCCCCAGCTAAACCGTGGATCATCCGTCTGCGCTGCGGGGACTGAATCCACCCGTCCTGCGTCTGCGAATTCGGCCCGTTGGTATAATGCGGCGGCGGCACCCGGGCGGTTTTCAAGGTCTTCCAGGTCAGATCTGGCAAAAGTGACAGCGGATACGGGGATACCGCGTTTTTGGGGTTCTACTGTGAATGTCTGGACTGAATTTGGCATAACTTGCGTCATCATCCGGGCCACGCGGCCCATTGCCTGGGCGTCTGACCGATAGCGGCCATTGGTGTAGCGGACGCGGGCGGTGGTGTCGGTCACTTCAAGCCCAGTCAGTGTTAGCCCCTCGATTTCCAGCAATGCGGTCAAAGCTGCACGCAAACCGGCCTCGGGCGCCGTGGTCCGGTCCCATGTTTGTTCATTGCGTTCCGCGGCACTCCGGGCCTTGATCGGGGCGGGGGCGGCGTCAATGCCGCTCATGGCGGGGCGGTTATTGGCGTTTAGCGTAAAGGTCCCTGATAAGGCGACCTCACTGCCATAAAGGGAGGCGAGCGAAAGCTGGACGCCGGGGCGGGGCCGGTAGGTGACGCCAAAGTTATAGGGCGACGTGCCGTCCAATGCAGGCGACCCGCTGGCTTCAGGGTAGGCAATGGATGAATATTCGGCCACAGCGCCCCAACGTTCATTGAACTGATAGGTCAACCCACCGAAGGCAGCGGCATCGCCGCGGAACCAATAGTCGGACGCTAGCTGGCCATCGCTGTCGGCATCATCAAAAACAGGTCTTTCATCTAAACCCGAGAACGGATTGCTAAACCCGTCGCGGGTTCCCATGGCCCCCCATCCGATCCCCCCTGTCACGGTCAAATTATCGCCAATCGATTTGGTGGCCACCACGTATTCGGACCCAAAACGGCCTGGCGTGAACATATCACGAACACCGACGGCAAAAGCGGGCAGGAATGCGCCCTCATTATTCAATCTATAGTGGAAATCAAAGCTGCGCTCAAATTCGTCGGACAGGATATTGGTTGTTGGATCGTCATAAACGTCGACAATGGAATAGCGTGCGCTGGCGGATAAGCGGTTGGTTAATTGGAAGGTGGCCGTGGCCCGTATGAGGCCCTCTTGGTACGAGAGTGATGTCGCCAATGTGCCTTCCGGGGCGGTATGCGCAGAAGGCATTTCCAGCAGTCCCGGTGTGCCAAAAAGCGAATAATTTATGGGAATATCTTGCGCATAAGTCGTTGTGCCAAATGCCAGAGGCAAAGCCGAAATCGCGAAAAAGGCTGCTTTTTGTTTCATGGTTACTCCACCAGAGACGTCTGCAAGGTCTAGCGTGCTGAGCGAAAGTTGCAAATGGTCGATGGGTCAAAGAAAAAGCGCCAAATTACGATTACATCTTATGCGCGTATACGCTTTGTTAACTATTATACCTCAACGTCTCATTATGTTAATTTCTCATAGTCACCGTTTTATCCTGTTTCCTGATCCGATGGGCGCCTGCCCTTGGGTTACCCATGCGTTAATGCCATGGATGGACCAACCGCTTCAGCGCCACAAAGGCATGGGCGGGATCTTTTTCCAGGGCATGTCTCCGGCTGAGGCTGAGTGGGCGTTTGATATGGCTGGATATGCTTATCGCAGTTACACGCGTATCGCGATTGTCCGAAATCCTTATACAAAAATGGCGCAACTCTATGACCGCATCGCGGCCACTGACCGTCTGTGGCGCATGAGCCAAAGGGTCGGGCGTACTGCTCCGTCTTTTACACAGTGGTTGGCTAGCACCCGTCCAAATGGAAACGGTGCCGCAATGACGTCAGCGGGCCCGCGTTGGCGACGGTTTGGCGCATGGTCAGCCGTTGATTGGTGCCAGGATCGTGTGACCCACGTGGTCCGGGCTGAAACCGCCGAACAAGACCTGCCCGAAATCTTCCGTGAGGTTGGCGTTTCCCCTGTCTTCACAGACCGACCACTTGATGCGTTGCGGCTCCGTCAACCGGTCAGCGGGCGCTATGACGCGGCAGCTAAAAATCTGATCCGTGAACGGTATGATTGGGATTTGCAGTTTTATGAGGCAGAACCAACAGACTTGCGTTTGGTGGCCTAACTCGGAAAGCTGCGCAGTGGTCGTTTCAGACTATTGCGCTGCTATGTGCTGGGACGCGGCTTGCCCCGCCAAGCGCCCTGTGGCCAGACATCCTGTGATCAGATAGCCGCCTGTAGGCGCTTCCCAATCCAGCATTTCGCCGGCGCAAAAAACGCCCGGATGCATCTTCATCATTAATTGATCTGACAAGCCGTTGAACCGCACACCCCCAGCCGTTGAAATGGCCTGATCCAAGGGCCTAGGTCCTTGATGGATAATTGGCAGTGCTTTGAGCAATCCTGCTAGATCATCCGGGTAGGGGCGTCCAAATTCGCCCAGCAACGCCAGACGCACCGGGTCAAGCCGCAGAACTTTTCTGAGATGGTTTGACAGGCTGGTCTTGCCGCGCGGTTTGGCCAGGGCTTTTGCAACCCGCTCCAACGACCAATCGGGCAGCAGATCGACGTATAGTTGCGCGCCTTGCCGCATAGCGCGTGAGACCTCGTAAATCCCGCCGCCTTCAATGCCATGTTCAGAAATGACAAACTCACCCCGGCTATGAAGATCCCCCGCACGCAAGCCGACCGCCTTCACGGGGCGGCCCAAGTGGCGGGCCATATGCGTCGACCACGGCACAACAAAACCCATATTTGCAGGTGCGAAAGGGGCTACGGCGTCTGGCAGAAATTGCACCCAATGCCCATCTGAACCAAGCCGGGACCAGCTCGCACCCCCAAGAGCCAGAACAGTTGCTTTGGGTCGAACGGACAGCGGACCGTTGGGCGTTTCAAACTGCAGCGCGCCATCATCCCAGCCATGCCACCGCCACCGGGTGTGTAACGTCACCCCAAGCCCGTCCAACCGGGCCATCCAGGCCCGCAGCAAGGGTGAGGCCTTCATAGCTGCTGGAAAAACCCGCCCCGTTGATCCCGTAAATGTGGCTTGCCGGAGGTCTTCTGCCCATTGGACCACCTGATCCGGTCCAAAGGCCTCTAGGGATGCGCGCATCACAGGGCCTATGTCACCGTATGCTGCGATGAACTGTCCAATCGGCTCTGCTTTGGTCAGGTTCAGACCGGACTTTCCTGCCATCAGGAACTTGCGCCCGGCTGATGGCATCGCGTCTGCGATTGTCACCGAGGCCCCCGTCCGCGCGATGGTTTCCGCAGCCATCAGGCCCGCAGGTCCCGCGCCAATCACCACAGCATCTGTCACGTGGGCATCGGGCCCTTCATTTCGATGACGCGGTGTGGATATGGTATCTCAATATCGTTGTCCTTCAGCGCATTCCAGATCAGGAACAGGACGTCAGATGAAAACTTGTTCTTACCATCGTCTATGCCCTCGACCCAAAATTCGACACAGAAATCAATGCCGCTGTCGCCAAAACCGCGCAGCTCGCAGTCGGGTTTTTCAGGCTCTGACAACACGCCCGGATGGGTCGCGACCGCTGCCTCGATGATGTCGGGGATTTTGTTGATGTCGGTGTCGTAGCTAACCGAAAAATCCACCTCAAGCCGGTTGGCCGATCCCGCGTCCGAGTAATTGACCACGCGCGTGGTGATGAAATCTTCATTGGGCACCACAATCCAACGCCCGTCAAAGGTTTCCAAAATGGTTGCGCGCGCGGTCATTTTGATGATCGTCCCGGCTTCGCCCCCGTCCAGTTCGACGTAGTCACCAACGGTTGCCTGACCTTCCAGCAACAAGATGACGCCCGAGATAAAGTTTGACGCGATCTTTTGCAGGCCAAAACCCAGACCAACACCAACCGCACCCCCAATAATTGCCAATGAGCTTAGGCTGATCCCCATGATGTTCATCAACAGCAAGAATGCGAGGCCAAAGATCGCAAATTCGGCGGCCTTGGCCGTCAATTGCCGGATCGCCGGCCGCATGGGCTGCTTTTCGATATAGGCCGATGATTGCCCGTTCGACCATTGCCCGAGCCAGAACAAGATACTACCCGCAATCACGCCCCGGATAATTGCCAGAAGCGAAAAGTTGATGTTCCCAAGGCTGACACGGGTCGCATCAAGTGCCAACAGAACCTGATCCAAGAACCCCAAAGCATAAAGTGCTGCAACCGGTACAAGCACATAGCGCCCCAGCAGTTTCAGGAACGGGTCGGTGATAATGTGTTTGGCCAATGCGCGTGCTGCAAGGAACAGGAACACCCGCTTGCCAAAAGCGATCACGGCCCCTGAGCCAAAAAGCGACCGTGTCACGACTTCGCCGATTGCCGTGAACCCGTAGGCCAGCAAGGGCAGCAGCAATGGCACAAAGATCAACACAAACCGCCGTGCGGAGGCGAAGACGGATTGATTGTTTTCATGCGGGGTCAGTAAGCTGATTAAACGGGGTGCGATCATCTTGTTGGCAAACCGCGCCAGCAAGAACGCCCCGATCAGCAGCCCGAACTGAGACCAAGCGGCAGGCGACAAAAGCCAGTCCTGTGCAAGCCCCAATCCTTGTTCAAAGGCCGCTTTGGCCTGATCAACCAGAGGTAAACTTTCTTCCATCTCTCTTCCACCCTCACTCGTTGCTACTTTTGTGTCGTCTAACGGTCAAAAGAACAACCCGGATGTCTTAAATCATCTGCTTGATGGCCCCAATATGGGACAGGTCAGCCGTCACTGCGTCATGGGTTAGTGCCTGCGCCGCATCTATCAGCTCATCAGCCGGCACAATCTGATCAACCAACCCCCAGTTATGGGCTGCGTTCGCCCCGACTTTTTGTCCGGCCATCAAAATCATTTTGGCCCGCGCAGGTCCCACCAGGGCGGCAAGTCTGAACGGATCAGACGGTTGTGGCAGAAACCCCAGCTTCATCACCGGGTAAAAGAACCGGGCCTCTGGCACGCAAATCCGCAAGTCGCAGGCCAGAACCATCCCAAAGGCACCGCCCGCGACGGTTCCATTCAGCGCGGCAATAGTCAGCCCCGGTAATGCGGCAACAGCCGATGACAGCCGCTCCCATACCGCATCGGTGGCCAAGCCCGCATGGGCCTCTTGCAGATCCGCGCCCGCGCTGAAAACCCGCCCAGTGCCGGTCAGGATCAGGGCTTTGCAAGCCGTCGCAGTCTCTGCGATTTCGGTAAGTTCTAGAAGCATATCGCGGGTCAGCGCCCCCGCTTTGTCGGGGCGGTCGATGGTGACCGTCCAAAGATCACCCTGCTTGTCGCAATGGATCAAGACAGGCCAACCTTGGTCCGAATATCATCGTCACGCAGGCTGACATCTTGGCCCAAGTATGGGTCGGCCTCAGCTGTGCACATCCACAAGAGCGCCTGTGCGGGCCATTCGGGCGGAATGTGGACTGACCAATCCAGCTGGCTGACCGGGTTGATACCCGATGCTTTGATATCGCGCTGCATCTGTGTGGCCACAGTCCCAGGGGACAGCCCCAGGACGCGCAATCCCTTGTCGCGGTTTTCCAGATCAGCGGCACGGGTCAACATGAACGCGCCTGCCTTGGAGCTGCAATAAGCGGTCCAGCCTTCCACCGGGCCATGGGCCGCGCCCGATGATATGTTGATGATCGTGCCATGTCCTTGGGCAATCATACCCGCCATTGCGGCGTGCATGCCGTACATAACGCCCTTAAGGTTGATGTCGATGGTGCGCCCCCATGCCTCGGGGTCGGCGTCAGCCAAATGGCCGATGGGGTCAATCGCGCCGGCGTTATTGATCAGGATATCGAGACCGCCAAAGGTCTGGGCGGTCGCAGCGACAGCGCGCTCAAATTCGGCGTAGCGGGATACGTCGCAAGGAATGGCCAACGCGGCTGGGCCAATCTCGCCTGCGATTTGGGCGATGTCGTCTGTGCTGCGGGCCACAAGGGCCACATTTGCCCCCGCATCGGCAAAGGCCCGCGCAGCCGCAGCCCCGATCCCGCGGCTTGCGCCTGTGATGAGTACGGTTTTCCCCACCATATCAATCTTTTTCATGCTCATCCCTTTCGATTTGTGACGTGGGTAGCTATTTAGTCGGGTAATAAGTCTCTTTTCGCCCGTATGATACGAACGCTTAAGGAGGTTCGAAACATACAGAATGAAGGGATTTTAAATGACATATACAACCCGGCTGCAAGGCGCAGTTTGTTGTGCTGCACTGATTGCAGGTGGCGCGGCCCAGGCAGATGTCACCGCCGCCCAAGTTTGGGAAGACTGGCAAGCGCTATCCGCAGTCTACGGCGAAGATGCAATTTCTTTCAGTGCCGAAGACCTATCCGGCGATACGCTCATCGTGCGCGATGTGACCATGACCGTCGATACACCAGAGGTCGATGTTGTCGCAGAGGTGGGTGATATCACCTTTGCGGGACAAGGCAACGGCACCGTTCTTGTGACGATGGTTGAGAGCTATCCTGTAACAGTCAGCCTACCTGGCGGTCCTGAGATTACGCTCATCCTCAGCCAATCGGGCTTGGAAATGCTGTTCAGCGGTGAGCCGGGCGATATGACCTATGACATCACAGCCGACAGTACAAAACTTGCGCTGCAGGATGTTGTTGACGGCGATGATACCTTCACTGGCGATGTTTATTTGGAGTTTTCAGATCTTGCCAGCACCTACAATGTCCAAACAGGCGACCTGATCGAAGTCACCTATGACGGTACTGTGGGTTCATTCGACCTGCTGGTCGACTTCGAAGTACCCGGCCAAACCGACGAATATGTGACTATTGGCGGCAAGACAGAAAACATGGCCTTCGGGGGCGCGGTCACCATGCCGCCGGATGTTGTTTTTGAGAACCCGGATGTGATGTTCACCGATGGTTTTGCGACGCAGAGCAGATACACCATCGAAAATTCAGCTTATGTTTTTGACATCAATGTCGATCGTGATCAAATGTCTGGCTCGTTCAGCGCAGGTGCTACAACGCTTGACTCTGAGGTCAGCAAAGACAAGCTGGCTTACGCGGCCAGCTCGGACGATGTTGCTGTCAATGTCACCTCCAGCGCATTTCCCTTTCCTATCGAGGTTGGGTTGGCGCAATACGGTATTGGTCTTGAAATGCCATTGGCGAAATCGGATGAGCCTTCGGATTTCGGTTTCAACATTGATCTTGTCGACGTGACAATCAACGACATGATCTGGAACCTGTTTGATCCTGGCAGCGTGTTGCCGCGCGATGCAGCCACGATCCAAGTCGCGCTCAGCGGTCTGGCCAAGCCTTTGATCGATCTGATGGATCCAGCGAATGAAGATGCGCTGTTTAGATCCGAGATGCCAATCGAACTGGTGTCGGTCGCCCTTGATCGTTTGCGTATCTCAGCCGCCGGTGCGGTTGTGACGGGCGAAGGTGAATTCACCTTTGATAACACCGATATGCAGTCCTTTGCCCCGCTTCCAAAGCCAGAAGGCGATGTGATTGTTGAGATCAGCGGTTTGAACGCATTGTTGGACAATCTGGTCTCAATGGGTCTTCTGCCAGAAGAGCAAGCGATGGCGCCCCGGATGATGATGGGCGTGTTCGCCCGGTCTACAGGCGACGACCAGATCGAAACCAAGCTTGAAGTCACCGCTGACGGTGAGGTCTTGGCGAACGGTCAACGCCTTCGCTAAAGAGCTCTAACGCTTCAATGGATGGCGCGGCAGGTGACTGCCGCGCCATTCTTTATTGGGCGCGATAGGGTAAATTACAAAGGTGCCGGGTTACGCCCAGACATCAAGCAACTCTGAACGAAACCAGACCGTCATCGCGATCTGATCCGAGGTCCGCTGTGCGGGACGAAGCAGCCTTTTGCACTTGCAGCTATTGCTAACGCAGCATGCTCTTGCACTTGCAGCGCGAACATCGCTGCGCTGCAGCCAATTTCATCAGAGCGGTCATTGGTGACTGTTCTAGGCGGTCAATTTCAAACCATTCTTTCGCTGTTTGACTGCTCAGTCATTGAGATGAAGATAAACTCAGCGAATTTTCGGTTACGCGGATCGCGACAGAACCAAAAAAAACACTTGTGCAAATGAGGTATTCGCCACAACCGACAAAAAATTGTCCCGTAACCCCAAAGCTGACGTTCGTCGGAACAACGGGTTCTCAAATTGGACGCTGATCAAGCAATGGCTTGTGATGTTGAAAGCAGACGCCTTGCTTTTTCGATAACCGGCGCGTCGACCATTTGCCCATCCAACAAGACAGCAGCACCATTTGCGACCGCATCGGCCTTTAGAATGCGCCGCGCCCATTCGACCTAGTCAGTCGTCGGGGCAACCCCCATTTTTCAAAGAGTAGGAACGGATCGTGCGCGCGAGAGAGACATGCAACGATTCACGCGTTGACCGGGCTTGGATCTGGTGAATAGGAACGCTTGGTTAGACTGGTTTGCGCGCGATGAAGTCGATCAAGGCGGACATGCCCACATGCGCGGATCCTGACCGTTGCTCTGCTTCATACTCGTCGCATACGACGACTTCGCAACGTTGAAACGCGGCAGCGAAATCAGCGCAGGTGTACATGTTCTCGGCCCTTGGAGGCCCACCAGTGCCAAATTCGAGCTGCTTGGGCGTGTAGCCATGAATGACGATCAGGCCGCCGGGGCGTGTCGCGTCCAGCAGTTTTTGCCAAAGCACATCGCGCCCATCCGGGCCGACGAACTGGAAGAATAAACCGAGCGTGATGTCGTAGGCGTGCGTCGGCCAGTCCCATGCAAACAGGTCGGCTTCAATGAAAGTCGGGTTCACCCCGTTTTCCCGAGCGAGCTTTTCTGCCTTCGCCACCGCCGAGGGGGCAAATTCGACGCCTGTGACATCCAGCCCCTTCTTGGCCAGATGAACGCCATTGCGGCCTTCGCCTTCCGCAATCGACAAGACCGATTGGCCTTTTCGGAAAAACCTGTCGTGTTTTAGCAAGAAGGGAACTGGATCAGTTCCAAACAGATAGCCATCTTGGGCGAAGCGCTCTTCCCACATTTCCAGTTCCTTCCTCTTCCCGCGTCAACCTAAACCACAAGTTTAATCGCGTAGGCAACCACGCCCAATGCGAGTACGCTTGCGAACCAGAGGCCCGCGAACCAGAGCCACTTTAGAACTAGAGGATGTTTCATCAGTGATACCCCTCTGCCGGATCCATCTTCCCGCGAAACACCCAGTAGGCGTAAGCTGTGTAGGCTAGGATGATCGGGATCAGGATAGCCGCGCCAACCAGTGCGAAGGCAAGGCTCTTGTAAGGTGCTGCGACCTGCCAGATCGTCAGCGAAGGCGGCACCATCATCGGGTAGAAACTGATGCCAATACCGACAAAGCTGACGATGAAGAAGCCAAGCGCAGACAGGAAAGGTTGAAGATCCTTGCCGTCGTTCAGGCTGGTGAAGAACGACCAGATAAGGACAAGCATGACAACGGGGACAGCCATTGTAATCAGGCTACCTGGCAGGTTGAACCAACGCTCATAATAGATGGGATCAAGGAATGGGGTGATCAGACTGACGATACCGATCAGACCGAGTGTGCCCGCACCCAGCCACCACGCATAGCGGCGCATCTGGACCTGAAGGTCGCCTTCGGTCTTTAGAACCAGCCATGTCGCGCCCAGCAAGGCGTAGCCCACCACGACCGCAAAGCCCGTCAGGACTGAGAATGGTGTGAGCCAGTCGAACCAACCGCCCGAATAGGCGCGGCCTGTGACCTCGATACCCTGAACAAGCGCGCCGAGTGCCACACCTTGGCAGAAAGCCGCAACGGTCGAGCCCCCAAAAAAGGCCATGTCCCAAAGGCCCTTCCAGCGGGTTGTTCTCCACCTGTATTCAAAGGACACCCCGCGAAATACCAGCGCCAGAAGCATCAGTGTGATTGGCATGTAAAGCGCGGGCATGATAACGGCGTAGGCCAGCGGGAACACGGCGAACAGCCCGCCGCCGCCCAGCACCAGCCAGGTTTCGTTGCCGTCCCAAACCGGTGCGACAGAGTTCATCATCATATCGCGGTCTTTTTCGGATCGGGCGAAGGGAAACAAAATCCCTAGGCCAAGGTCGAACCCGTCTAAAATGACATATACAAGGACGGCAAACGCGATGAGGCCAGCCCAGATGAAAGCAAGATCGAATGGCATGGCTGTCTCCTTATTCGCCGGGGATAAAGTCGGGATTGACCTGGGGTGCGGGGGTGATCCCCGCTGTTCGGATCGGTCCGTCCTGCAAACCCAGTTTGGGTGTTGAGGGGCGTTTGTTCATCATCCGCAGGATGTAGTAGGTGCCTGCTCCGAACACGAAGAAGTATACGATGATGAAGGCGATCAGCGATGCGGCGACCGCCGGGGCCTCGACGGGTGCAAGGCTGTCGCTGGTGCGCAGGAAGCCATAGACCGTGAAGGGTTGGCGACCCACTTCGGTAGTGATCCATCCTGCCAACACGGCGACGAAGCCAGTTGGCCCCATCAGGATGGACGCGCGATGCAACCAGGGGGCATCGAACAAATGCCCGCGCCAGCGTGCCCATGCCGACCATGCGCCCAGACCCAGCATCAGCATGCCCAGACCGACCATCACACGGAATGACCAGAAAACGATGAAGACAGGGGGTTGGTCTTCGTCCGGGATCGTATCAAGACCCATGACGGCCTTGTCGAGCGGCTTTTCAAAGATGATGTTGCCCAGCCCGGGGATGCCTATTGCATAATCCAGCCGCTGTTCTGCGTCATTGGGAATGCCGAAAAGATATAGCGGGGCCCAACCTTCGGGATGGCTTTCGTAGTGGCCCTCCATGGCCATGATCTTGACCGGCTGGTGTTCAAGTGTGTTCAGCCCGTGCTCGTGACCCGCAAAAATCTGGATCGGAGTGACGATCAACGCCATCCACATCGCCATCGAGAACATGCGCCGCGCCTCTTTGTTCGCACGGTCACGCAAAAGGTGCAAACCACCGACCGCGCCAACCACCAACGCCGTGGTCAGGAAGGCGGCAAGGACCATGTGCACAAGGCGGTAGGGGAAGGATGGGTTGAACACGATGGCCCACCAATCCTCGGGCACGAACTGTCCGTTCTCGGCAATCGAGAAGCCAGCGGGCGTCTGCATCCAGCTGTTCACAGAAAGAATCCATGTGGCCGACATAAGCGTCCCAAAGGCCACCATAGCGGTCGCAAACATGTGCAGCTTTTCACCAACCCGCTCACGCCCGAACAGCATGATCCCGAGGAACCCTGCCTCAAGGAAGAAGGCGGACATGACCTCATACGCCATCAAAGGACCGACCACTGGGCCTGCTTTGTCCGAAAAGACCGACCAGTTGGTGCCGAATTGGTAGGACATCACGATGCCCGATACGACGCCCATGCCGAAGGCCACAGCAAAGATCTTTTTCCAGTAGGTAAAAAGCGTCAGGTAAGTCTCGTCCCGCGTCTTGATCCAAAGCCCGTTCAGCACTGCCAAGTAGCTGGCGAGACCGATGGAGAAGGCCGGGAAGATGATGTGAAACGAAACTGTGAACGCGAATTGCACGCGTGCGAGTGTCTCTGCGCTAAAGCCGTCGAGCATCGTGATCGTCCTTATCGGTTACCCGTTAATATCCACAGTCCGCAGGTAAGGGCGGATGATTTCAAACCCTTGCGGGAATTTTTGCGCTGCGTCCGCGTCGGACACGGTTGGGGGGATGATTACGCGGTCGCCGGGGCGCCAATCGGCAGGTAGGGCCACACCTTTGGCATCACCGGTTTGCAGCGCGTCGATCACCCGCAGGATTTCGTCAAAGTTCCGACCAACGCTCATCGGATAGGTCATGGTCAGGCGCAGTTTCTTGTCGCTATCGATGATGAAAACGGAGCGGACGGCCGCAGTTTCGGACTGGGACGGGTGGATCATCGCATAGAGTTTCGCGATTCTCAGGTCAGGATCCGCGACGATGGGAAAGCGTAGAGTCGTGTTCTGCGTGTCGTTCACGTCTTCGATCCACTTGAGGTGCTCTTCAACGCTGTCCGTGCTCAGCCCGATGGGCTTGACGCCGCGCTTGGTGAATTCGGCACTCAGCTGAGACGTACGGCCCATTTCTGTTGTGCAGACAGGCGTGAAATCGGCTGGGTGGCTGAAAAAGAAGGCCCAATCATCGCCAATCCAGTCGTGGAAGGAAATTGGCCCGGTTGTGGTGTCGGCTGAGAAGTCGGGAACGATATCCCCCAGAAGCAGTGTCATTGTCGTGATCCTTTCGAAGTGTTTGAACGGTCCATAGCCGCAGCTGATCGCTGAGTTCAGTGACAAGGTCACCGTTCTTGCAATTAACTTATACCAGGAATAGAACTTTAAGAACGGAGGATAAGATGAAACTGACCACATATACCAATTACGCCCTGCGATCGCTTCAACTTGCCGCACTGAAAGCGCCGGATCGGATCAAAGTCGATGATGTTGTACAGGTGCATGGCCTTGCGCGGCCGCATATCGTGAAGATCGTGCATGAGCTTGGGCGCGCCGGCTATCTTGAGACGGCGCGTGGGCGCGGGGGTGGGTTTCGCCTCGCGAGACCGGCCGAAGACATTGTCGTCGGTGAGGTCGTCAGGCTGACCGAGGGGCCGCTGCATCTTGTCGAGTGTTTCAATCCCGAGAAAAACACCTGCCCGCTGATTGGAATCTGCAAGCTTTCACGTGCCCTTCAGACCGCCACCAAGGCGTTCATGGCTGTCCTTGACGACCTGACGCTGGCTGACATCGCATCCAACAAGGGCGCGCTTCTAGCACGGATTGCGCCGATTGAAGAGGGCATCGTCGCACCGATGCGGATGACGCAATGAACAAGGTTGACTGGACAGAGCGGTTTCAAGGGACAAAGGCACTGCCGCGTGCCGTGCGGGACAGGTTGTTGGATGTGGCGCTCATCCGTGACCACACGAAAGGGTATCAGGTCTTTGGGCCTGACAATGTTCCAGACAGCCTGATCTTTCTCTATGATGGCACAATTCGCGTCTCCCAAACCTCCGGGAACGGGCGTGACATCGTTCTATATCGGGTGGATGCCGGTGAAAGCTGTGTTCTGACGACAGCCTGCATGCTGGCAGAAGAGGCCTACAGCGCCGAAGGGCTGGCTGAGACGAATATCTCGGTTGTGGTCTTGCCCAAGGCGTCGTTTGACCGCCTGGTCGCCGATGAACCCGCGTTCCGGTCATTCGTCTTCGCGGCCTACTCCCGCCGTCTGATTGATCTACTGCGTGTGGTGGACGATGTCGCCTTTGGGCGCATTGATGTGCGCCTTGCTGAACGGTTGTTGGTTCTAGCCGGTGGCGACAAGGAAATCGCCGCCACGCATCAGGAGATCGCCAGCGAACTCGGCACAGCCCGCGAGGTGATCTCGCGTGTGCTGCATGACTTCCAGAAACGCGACCTCATTGCGCAATCCCGTGGTCGCATTGCTTTGACGGACAAGTCTGGTTTGCGCGCGATCGCAGAAAACGACTGAAGGTTACTAAGTTTTTTCGCCCTAGGTGACAATATCACTGAACCGCGCCCTGAAAAGTTATATCTGATGGTCAACTTAACTTTAGGAGGAAAAGATGACCACCAATGTTGGAACCGTTGACCGTATCCTGCGCGCCGCCCTGGGCGCAGTGCTACTCTATCTGGCCTTCTTTAGCGGCGTCGCGCTTTTTGCAGCACCACTGTTCAAATACGGCGCGGCTGTGATCGGTGTTGTGATGCTCGTAACATCTACGCTGAAAATGTGCCCGATCTATTCTGTCCTCGGCCTCAAGACCTGCAAGGACTGCTGAGATGGAAACGCTCTTTACCCCTTATGCCTCGTTTGGTGGTGGTCTGCTGATCGGCCTCGGCGCCGTTCTTCTGATGCTTGGGCTTGGGCGCATCCTTGGCGCGACCGGCATCATGTCTGGTTTGGTCTTTGCTGAAAACGGGTCCGAGTTCTCATGGCGCGCCGCGATGATCGTTGGCATGATCCTGTCGCCCGGTCTGATCTTTCTGGTCACAGGCAAGATGCCGGAACTCTTGGTCCCCGTTAGCCCTCTGATGATCGTTATCGGCGGTGTGATTGTCGGATTTGGCGCAAGCCTTGGGTCCGGTTGCACCTCGGGCCACGGCGTTTGTGGACTGTCGCGTATGTCTTGCCGGTCCATCGTGGCTGTGCCCACCTTCATGGCAACCGCCGCGATCACCGTTTACCTCATTCGCCACGTTTTCGGAGCCTAAGCCATGAAACTGATTTACGCACTTCTGACTGGTCTCGTCTTTGGCGTTGGCATCTCGATCTCCGGCATGATCAATCCTGCCAAGGTCTTCAACTTCTTTGATATCGCCGGGCCATGGGATCCAAGCCTTGCCTTTGTGATGGGCGGTGCCGTAATCGTCACCTTTATCGGCTATCGCTTGGTGTGGCGTCGCGACGCTCCGTTGTTTGGTGGCGGTTTCCAAGTGCCGACCAACAGCGTGATTGATGCGCACCTTGTCGGCGGTTCTGCGATTTTTGGTATTGGCTGGGGCATTGCAGGCTTTTGCCCTGGTGCGGCCATTCCGGCCCTTGGAACGGGACGCTGGGAAGTAGCGCTGTTTCTGGTCGCTGTCACCGCCGGCTTCTATGCGCGCCGTTTGCTGACTCCCCCGCAGCCAAACGCGAAGGTTGCATAGTCATGGCGTCAAGAGCAATCCTGACCGCGGGCGCCGTCGTCCTGGCGAGGGCGGTAGGCGCAGGCGGCATGTATGTCGCCATGTCGCGTGGCTACAATCCGATGGATCATCATCGCCGCGGGATGGATCACCACGGTGGCGGCATGAGCCAACACGACGAGGTCAACATGCCCGGTCTGCGCGGCGAAGACGCAACGCCTGAGGAAAGCGCCGAACTGGCGGTGCTGTTCCGCAACTTTGACACCATCACGCGCGAGGTTGAAAACCTTCCCAATGGCATTCGCACTGTGACGCGGTCGTCTAATCCTGCGGCTATGGACGCGCTTGTCAGCCACTCCGTTGGCATGATCGACCGTGTGGTGCAGTTGGATGACCCCAAGATCATGATCCAAAGCCCGATGCTGGACGCCTTCTTTCTGCATGGAAAGGACATCGTATCTGACGTGTCGGTCGAAGATGAGAGGCTCGTCGTGGTCCAGACCTCTGACAACCCCGAGATGGTCGCTGCCCTGCAAACCCATGCCGCGGAAGTCACCGACATAGCAGACCGCGGCATGCAAGCCGTACACGAAATGATGATGGCCAATGGCCGTACGCACTGAAACGGAGAACAAACGATGGATTACACTGTAAACATGGACGTCAAACCCGAGGTCGAAGCCTTCTTTGACGAACCGACCAACACGATCAGCTACATCGTAAAGGATCCTTCCTCGGACGCATGCGCGATCATCGATAGCGTGATGGATTTGGACTACGCTGCCGGCCGCATCACGCATGACAGCGCGGACAAGATGATCGCGCGGATCAAGGAACGCGGGCTCAATCTTGAGTGGATTATCGAGACCCATGTTCACGCCGACCACCTGAGTGCGGCCCCCTACATTCAGCAGGAGTTGGGCGGCAAGATTGGCGTTGGCGAAGGCATCATGGTTGTGCAGGAGACCTTCGGCAAAGTCTTCAACGAAGGGACTGAATTCCAGCGGGACGGGTCGCAGTTTGATGCGCTGCTCAAGGACGGTGACACCTACATGATTGGCAATATGCAGGCCTTTGCGATGTTCACGCCGGGCCACACGCCTGCCTGCATGGTGCATGTGATTGGCGATGCGACGTTCACGGGCGACACCCTGTTCATGCCCGATGGCGGCTCTGCGCGCGCAGACTTCCCGGGCGGAGACGCCGGCGTTCTTTACGATTCCATCATGAAGGTGTTGAGCCTGCCCGACGAGATGCGGTTGTTCATGTGCCATGACTACGGTCCCGGCGGGCGCGAGATTCAGTGGGAGACCACTGTCGCGGATGAGAGGGCCAACAACATTCACGTGGGCGGTGGCAAGACCAAGGAAGACTTCGTGAAATTCCGCACCGAACGCGATGCGCAACTGGCAATGCCGAAACTCATCATCCCGTCCCTGCAAGTGAACATGCGCGCGGGCGAGGTGCCCACGGATGAAAACGGCAACCCAATGCTCAAGGTGCCGGTCAACGGCCTTTAACTCAGGAGAGTACCATGGAAATCAAACGCATTACCGACAAAGTCTCCGTCACGCCGCAGATCACGGCCGAGGATATGGCCGAGATCAAAAAGGCGGGCATTCGCGCCATTATCTGCAACCGTCCCGATGGCGAAGGTGCAGACCAGCCCAGCTTTGAGGAAATCCAGAATGCGGCCAAGAAAGCCGGGCTTGAGGCCGCCTATGTGCCGGTTGAATCCGGCATGGTCACCGATGAAAACGTTGATGAATTCGGCGTGGCGCTGAAGGATTTGCCGCGCCCGCTTTTGGCCTATTGCCGTTCCGGTACCCGGTCTGCGACGCTCTGGTCGCTTCATGAGGCCAAAAAGCGCCCTCTGCCGGAGATCCTCGCCGCGACCAAATCTGCTGGTTACGACATGAACGGCGTGGCCCGTCGTGTGGCCAATGGCGGCAAGACGCCAACCGATACCGGCGATGCCAAATATGACGTCGTCATCGTAGGCGGCGGTGCCGGGGGGATTGCTACGGCATCCAGCCTGCTCGGGCGTAAATCGAACCTGTCCATTGCGATCATCGACCCCTCTGACGTTCATTACTATCAGCCCGGATGGACGTTCGTTGGCGGCGGCGTGTTCGAGGCCCGCGAGACGGCAAAGACGATGGGGTCACTCATTCCGCGCGGTGTGAAATGGATCAAGGCAGCGGTTTCCGCGTTCGAGCCAAAGAACAATGCTGTCGTCCTGGATGGCTGCCGGGTTGTGAAGTACGACCGTCTGGTCGTCGCACCCGGCCTCAAGCTGGACTGGAGCGCTGTAGAAGGTCTTGAGGACACACTAGGACGCAATGGCGTAACGTCAAACTACCGCTATGATCTGGCCCCCTACACTTGGCAGCTGGTGCAAGAGATGAAGTCAGGTCGTGCGCTGTTCACCCAGCCACCTATGCCGATCAAATGTGCCGGTGCGCCGCAAAAGGCGATGTATCTTTCTGGCGACGCATGGTTCCGTCGCGGCATGCTGAAAGACATCGACATCCAGTTCATGAACGCCGGTGGCGTGCTGTTCGGGGTCAAGGACTACGTGCCTGCCCTGATGAAATATGTCAAAAAATACGACGCCGATCTGAACTTCTTCCACACGCTCACGTCCGTCGATGGCGCGGCCAAGAAGGCGACATTCAAAGTTGCCAAGCCTGACACCGACCCGACCGAGGTCACTGTTGAATTTGACATGATGCATGTCTGCCCGCCGCAGGTGGCACCTGACTTTATCCGTGTGTCTCCATTGGCAGACGCGGCAGGTTGGGTCGATGTGGATCAGGCCACACTGCGCCACAAGACCTTTGACAACATCTGGTCCCTGGGTGACGTGATGAATGCGCCAAACGCCAAGACAATGGCTGCCGCACGCAAGCAGGCACCCACCGTGGCCGAGAACATCGTGGCCGACATCAAGGGTGGTTCACCGGTCGCGCAATATGACGGCTATGGCTCCTGTCCGCTGACTGTTGAACGCGGCAAGATTGTGCTGGCCGAATTTGGCTATGGCGGTGCGCTCAAGCCCAGCTTTCCGTCCTTCATCCTCGACGGGACCAAGCCCAGCCGGGCTGCGTGGTTCCTGAAGGAAAAGCTGTTGCCGCCAATCTATTGGCAGGCCATGTTGAAGGGCAAGGAATGGATGGCCAAGCCAGAAGAAATCAAGATTGCGGCTGAATAGGTGCGCTCTGCAAAGATCTGCAAAGACTGACGCGGGCCTTATTGGCCCACATCACACGAACGGTCTGCGGACCTCCCTGTCAGACCTAAACTTGGCGATCGGAGATATCATCTCTGATCGCCGTTTTTCCCGGACGCTCTGTCATGCAACTTTTTCGTCAATACCTCCCCATCCTTGATTGGGGGAGCCGCTACGACCATAATGCCCTGTCCAACGATATGATCGCCGCCTTGATCGTGACGATCATGCTGATCCCGCAATCGCTGGCCTACGCATTGCTGGCGGGGCTTCCACCCGAAGCGGGTATCTATGCCTCTATCGCTCCGATCATTCTTTATGCGATTTTCGGGACCAGCCGCGCGCTTGCGGTCGGGCCTGTGGCTGTCGTGTCGTTGCTGACGGCCTCTGCCGTCGGTCAGGTGGCTGAAAGCGGCACCGCGGGCTATGCCGTCGCGACCTTGACGCTTGCATTTCTGTCCGGCGGGTTCCTTTTGCTTCTGGGCATCTTCCGGCTGGGCTTTTTGGCGAACTTCCTGAGCCATCCGGTCATCGCGGGCTTTATCACGGCGTCGGGGATCCTGATCGCAACCAGCCAGCTGAAACATATCCTGGGTGTCGAGGCGCATGGTCACACATTACTCCAGATGCTTGGGTCCATCTTTGAACATCTGGGCCAAACCAACTGGATCACCGTTCTTATCGGCGTCGCTGCCACAGCATTTCTGTTCTGGGTCCGCAAGAACCTGAAGCCGCTTTTGAAGAAGTTGGGCTTATCTCCGCTGCTGGCCGACATTCTGACAAAGGCCGGACCTGTGGCGGCTGTTGTTGCAACGACGGTTGCGGTATGGGCTTTTGACTTGGCCGGGCAAGGAGTCAAAATCGTCGGCGACGTTCCACAAAGCCTTCCGCCGCTGACAATGCCAGGTTTGTCCCCCGATCTGGTAGGTGCACTGTTGGTGCCCGCGATCCTGATTTCGATCATCGGCTTTGTGGAATCCATATCCGTGGCGCAGACGCTCGCCGCAAAGAAGCGTCAACAAATTGATCCCAATCAGGAACTGATCGGTCTTGGTGCCGCCAACCTTGGCGCCGCGTTTACAGGTGGCTTCCCGGTCACGGGCGGTTTCTCGCGATCCGTGGTGAACTTTGATGCGGGATCCGAAACACCGGCTGCAGGTATCTACACAGCTATCGGCCTCGCGATTGCGGCATTGTTCCTCACGCCACTTGTCTACTTCCTGCCCAAAGCCACTCTGGCCGCCACCATCATCGTGGCCGTCCTCAGCCTTGTTGATCTGTCGATCCTGAAAAAGACGTGGGACTATAACCGGGACGATTTCGTCGCCGTCCTGGCCACGATCCTGCTGACATTGACGCTCGGTGTCGAATTTGGCGTGGCCAGCGGTGTGGCCATCTCAATCCTGCTGCACCTCTATAAAACCTCTAGGCCCCATGTCGCCGAAGTAGGCCTCGTCCCCGGCGGTGAGCACTTCCGCAATATCAACCGGCACAAGGTGCTGACGGACCCCAGCCTGCTGACACTCCGCGTCGATGAAAGCCTCTACTTTATCAACGCCCGTTTTCTTCAGGACCTGATCCAGTCGCGCGTGAGCGACGGTTGCGAAATCAAGAATGTGGTTCTGATGTTTTCAGCAGTGAATGAAGTGGATTATTCGGCACTAGAGAGTTTGGAAGCGATCAATCTTCGCCTCAAGGACTTCGGCATCGGATTACACCTGTCCGAGGTCAAGGGCCCAGTAATGGATCGTCTCAAAACATCCCACTTGATCCATGATCTTAACGGCAAAGTGTTCCTGTCTCAGTTCGATGCATGGCAGGAACTTGGCGGTTCTGCGGCGGTTTCCGAGGCAGGTGAATAGAGAGCGAACCATAATTAAACAGTGCGTTCATGCCCAAAACCCAGCACCGCGCTGACGGCAAAATACAGTATATCTTGAACGGCCGCTTCCTTCGCAGGCGAACACTGCTCTAGATAGTGCATGTGCAGCACTTTTTTCGCTGCTTTCTGTATTAAGGTTTGCTTTGTAGAACTTCAGAATATTTGGCCCGTCGTTGACCTGAATGCCCAATTCAAAGTCGTGGGACGTTCAACAATGTCTGCTGTCTGGTCTTGCGAGCCTTCGGGTGTCGCACTAGGTCTGGTCACATCAAAGGACTCCGTATGACCCAATCTCTTTCCAATCTTAGCCAACACATGCTTGATGCCGCCCGCAAAGCCGGTGCGGATGCAGCCGACGCCTTGGCCGTCGATGGCACCAGCCTGTCGATCACTGTGCGCGAAGGCGCGCTGGAACAGGCCGAACGCTCCGAAGGGATTACCATCGGGTTGCGGGTTTTGGTCGGGCAGCGGCAGGCTTGCGTGTCATCCTCGGACACCAAACCCCATATTCTGGCGCAGATGGCCGAACGCGCTGTAGCGATGGCGCGCGAGGCCCCGGAAGACCCGCATGTTGGACTTGCCGATCCCGATCAATTGGCGACCGATCTGGATACCTCGCGGCTCGAACTGTTTGATCCCAGCGATGAACCTGATCCGGCCGCCTTGCAGCAAGATGCTACCCGGGCTGAGGCTGCGGCCTTGCGCAATCCGGGTATTTCACAGGTTCAGTCGGCCTCGGCTAGGTATGGCCGCCGCCGGGTGCATCTGGCGGCCTCCAACGGATTTTCCGCAGGCTACAGCCGCAGTGATCGAGGCCTGTCTTGCGTGGCCATCAGCGGCACCGGCGCCGAGATGGAGCGCGATTATGATTTCGACAGCTGTGTCTTTCAGGCCGATCTGCGCGATGCCGAGGCAATCGGCACCCTTGCGGCGGAACGCGCTGTTGAGCGGCGTGGCGCACGCAAGCCCAAAACCGGCGCCTTTCCGGTGCTCTTTGACGAACGGATCGCAAACAGTCTGATTGGCAGTCTTTTGCAGGCTGTGAATGGATCAGTGATCGCGCGCGGCTCAAGCTGGTTGCGCGATTGTATTGGCGAAGAGGTCTTGCCTAAGGGCCTGTCCCTGATCGAAGACCCACACCGCCCCCGCGTCACCGGCTCGCGCTTGTTTGATGCCGAAGGTCTGCAAACCGCGCGTCGGGCTATTGTGGATGATGGGGTGCTGACGGGCTGGACGCTGGACCTTGCGACCGCGCGCAAGCTGGATATGCAAAGCACCGCCAACGCTGGCGCTGGGCCCGGATCGCCGCCTTCGCCCAGCCTGTCGAACGTAAGCCTGACCCAAGGCGACCAGAGCCGTGCGGATCTGATCAAACAGATGGGCACCGGCCTGCTGGTGACCTCAATGATTGGATCGACGATCAACCCGAATACCGGGGATTATTCGCGTGGCGCTGCCGGTTTTTGGGTTGAAAACGGTGAGATCACCTATCCGGTGAACGAATGCACCGTCGCGGGCAATCTGCGGGACATGCTGCGCAGCATTGTGCCCGCCAATGACGGGCGGACGCATCTGTCGCGGGTTGTCCCGTCTTTGTTGGTTGAAGGGCTCACCCTTGCCGGAGACTGACCTTGCGCTGCTGACAGCCGCTGCCCGCCGATCAGGTGAGATCGCGCTGCGGTTCTTTGGCAAGGACCCAGATGTGACCAATAAGCCAGACGGCGCGGGGCCCGTGACCGAGGCGGATCTGGCCGTCAACACGATGCTTGAGCAGTTTCTGGGCGCGGCACGCCCCGATTATGGTTGGCTTTCTGAGGAAACCGAAGACGGCACCGCCCGGCTTGGGACCAAAAGGCAATTTGTGATCGACCCGATTGATGGCACACGGGGGTTCATTGAAGGCAGCAAGGACTGGGGTCATTCCCTTGCCATCGTGGAAGAGGGTCAGGTCATCTGTGCCGCAGTCTATATGCCGGTGCGTGATATTTTGTTCGCTGCCAGCCGTGGGGGCGGGGCGACCCGAAACGATGTGCCTATCGCGCCAACAGATCCGGCCATCCATGATGCAACAATTCTGGGGGCCAAGGTCAATCTGGATCCGAAATTTTGGAAGGATGGGTTGGTGCCCCCGGTCAAACGGACCTTCCGGTCGTCGCTGGCTTACCGATTGTGCCTTGTGGCCGATGGCAGCTTTGACGGCATGATGACGTTCCGGCCCAGCTGGGAATGGGATATCGCAGCGGGTGCGTTGATCGCGTCAGAGGCTGGGGCTGTGGTGACCGATCAAACCAATACGCCGCTGCGGTTCAACAATCCGCACCCACAGGTCCCCGGTGTTCTTGTCGCTGGGCCAGAATTACACGCAGGGCTTGCAGCGCGGCTTGAGCCGGGACCAGCAAAGGCCTAGAGTGGCGGTAACAACAACACTCACAAAGGTTTTTACATGACCCAGCGCCTGCATCTCGTCTTTGGTGGCGAACTTATCGATCCAACCAAAAATGCGTTCAAAGACGTGGACGCGATTGACATCGTTGGGATGTTCCCCAACTACGACGCGGCCTACAGTGCATGGAAATCTGCAGCACAGCGGACGGTGGACAACGCGCATATGCGGTATTTCATTGCTCATATTCACCGGTTGCGGGACGAAGAGACAGAAGTCTCTCCAACCGAAGAGCTTGGCAACTAAAGCCGGTCCTGCGCCATGGCAAGATCGCTCTCTATCGCGGCTTACCTGGCCAGTCTGGGATCAGCCGATCACGCCAACTCACCGGATGCACAGCCACCCCGTCCAACGGGTACGATCATTTGGGCGCGGTGTAGCGATGTAGAACAGCTGACCGCGATTGAGACATTGGGACGCAAGCTGTCTGAAGATGGTGATCCTATTCAAATGATTGCGACCCTGAAAGATTGGGAGCAAACCCGGTCTGAGCGGGCCTTGCCCGAACCAAAGGGCAAGGAAAACGTTCGCAAGTTTATCAACCATTGGCAGCCTTTGATGGTGGTCTGGCTGCGTGGTGATTTTGACCTTGTTGTGCTTGAGGAAATCCGGTCGGCCAAGGTGCCAAGCATCCTTGTTGATGCCAATGGGGATGGTCTTGATCTTGTTGTCGCAGGGTGGGTGCCGGGCGCGCTGAAGTCCGTTCTCTCTGGGTTTGAGGCGATCCTGACGCTGGACAACCCTGCGGCTGATCGTTTGATCAGGGCGGGTGCGCCGCCAGAGAGGATCTTGGTCACCGGCGCGATGGAAGACAGCGAGCCTGCGCTTTTGTGCGACGAGGAAGAGCGCAATACACTTGCAAAAGCGATCGGAACCCGCCCCGTGTGGCTTGCCGCCGGGGCCAGGTTGGATGAGTGCTTCGATCTGTGCCGTGCCCACCGCGAGGCGAGCCGACGCGCGCATCGCCTGCTGTTGATCATCGTGCCGGCAGATCTGGATGATGCCGATGAATTCGCGAGGGCCACGGCAGAAGACGGCTTTTACGTCACCATGCGTTCGGATGAAATGGACCCGGCTGAAACGACGCAAATCTACATTGTTGATACGGATGAGGAACTGGGGCTCTGGTACCGCGTCAGCCCGATTACCTATGTCGGTGGCACGCTTTATGGGGGCGGCTGCCGCGATCCGTTTGAGGCGACAGCGCTGGGGTCAGCGGTGCTTTATGGTCCACAGATTGCGCCCTACCAAAGACATGCAGCCCGGCTGAACGTCGCGGCGGCATCACGCCTGATCCGATCCGCTGACGATCTAGGTGGGGTCGTTGAGACGCTTCTATCACCGGATGTCACCGCTGAAATGGCCCACGCTGCATGGGATGTCACGTCCAGAGGGGCGGATGTGACAAACCGTGTGGCGGATTATATCCGCAGTCGGCTCGAAGAAATGGTGGCGTGAATGCGCGCACCTTCCTTTTGGTTTACACCCCCGGATGCCCCGGGCTTCATGCCCCGCGTCTTGGCACCTCTTGCAGCGATCTATGCCGGGCTCACCTTCCGTAGACTGCGCCGCCCGCCCAAGATCAAAGCCAATGTCCCTGTCATATGCATAGGCAACATTAACGCAGGCGGCACCGGAAAGACGCCCACGACGATTGCCCTGATCGAACGGCTGCGGGCACGCGGGCTGACGCCGCATGTTGTCTCACGCGGGTATGGAGGCAGCTTTGATGGCCCCGTCCGGGTGGATGAACGCAACCACAAAGCGGATCAGACCGGGGATGAACCACTGTTGCTAGCAGCCTTCGCACCCACATGGGTGGCCAAGGATCGGGCTGCGGGGGTCGCGGCGGCGCAGGCAGCGGGGGCGGATGTGATCTTGCTCGACGATGGGTTGCAGAACCCTGATGTGGCCAAGGACCTGTCCATTGTCGTGGTGGATGCGATGCGCGGTTTTGGCAATGGGCGGGTGATCCCAGCTGGACCGTTGCGCGAGCCTGTGCCTGTTGGGCTAAAGCGGGCTGATCTGGTTCTGTCAATCGGTCCACCCACAGCACAGGACAGGTTTGAAAGCACTTGGTCCTATGATCTGCCGCTTTTGACCGGGCATTTGGCCCCGCTGCCAACGGGCATGCCGTGGCGCGATCTTAAGTTGTTGGCCTTTGCCGGTATCGGGCACCCCGAGAAATTCTTTACCACGCTGCGCGATATGGGGGCACAAGTGGTCCGGGCTGAGGCGCTGGCCGATCACCAACCACTGACGGATGCGTTGATGAAGCGTTTTGAGATTGAGGCGCAGACCCGCAATGCGCAACTGGTGACCACCGAAAAGGACGCGGTGCGGCTGCCAGAGAGCTTTCGGATGAAGGTACTCACACTCCCGGTGCGGCTGGTGTTGGTGGATTGGGGACCGCTTGATGCCGCACTGGATGGGCTTGGCCTACAGGGAAAGGCCTGAATCACAAACGGGCCCAACCGGGCCCGCGTTGCATAGTTTTGTGATTGGCGTTAGCCAATCTTCCCATCAAGAATTTCGGCAAAGTCGTCATAGACCATATTGCCGTAGGGCTGACCATCAATCAGGAAGCTTGGGGTTGAGTTGATGCCGTCGCGATCCGCATTTTCCTGATACCAGGTAAACAAAGCCTCGGCCTTGGCCGCATCGCTTAGACAGGCATCGAGGGTCGCATCGTCAAGTCCAGCTGTCTTTGCAAGGGTCCGCAGGTTTTCAATGATCTGCGATGGATCACCGCCAGCGAGCCATTCGCTTTGACGCTGATAGAGCAGATCAGAGAAAGCAAAGAAGAAATCAGTGTCACCGGTGCAACGGGCAATCATTGAGGCCCAAAGACCGGGGCGGTCAAAATATACTTCGCGATAGACAAAGCGGATCTTATCCGTGGCCAGGTAATTGGTATCGATCAGTTGGAACTGATTGGCGTGGAAAGACGCACAGTGCGGGCAGGTGAACGAGGCATATTCGATGACCTCCACCTCTGCATCCGGGTTGCCTTTGACCATATCGACGATCTCAGGCAGGGCGCCATCGGCCGTCTGGGCCTGGGCAGCACCAGGCAAAAGGCCGGTGACGGGGTCAGGGCGGCTCAGCGTCCAGCCAGCGCCCAAAGCAACAAGTGCACCGCCGCCAGCGGCTAAAAGAGTTCTGCGTTCCATAGTCTACCTCTGATTAGGTTTTTTGTTTCGATAGGACATTAGCACCCAGCGCCGCAAGGGCTGCGCGAAGGCGTTCATCTTCTACGTCTCTAGATAGGGTTTTCGCCGCCGATTGCACGGCAAGGTCGGGGGTTTTTTGCTGTTTTGGGGCAGCCGCAAAGGCCACACGCCCCTCGGCAAAGCCTGTCGGGGCCGTCTGCGTAATGCGCACGCGCGAAATCGCCCGATAGCCATAGCAAGCGTTCACTTTCTCGCGAACTTGTTCTTTTTGCATCTCAAGCATTGGGGCCTGTGCGCCGGTGGTCAGCAATGTCAGGGTCGCGCCCATGCCGCCCTTGCCGTAGCTGACGTTCACAGGTGTCGCGATTTGTGCGGTGGCGGTGCCCACGACCTCGGACCAATGGGTCAGCAGGCGGGTCACAGCAAAGCCCCGGTCTTCGCTTGCTTGGCGAATCCGCGGTTGCATCAACGTCGCCGCACGGGAAAATCCGCGCGTGGTGCCTTTGGGGCGTGGCTGTTTCATTCTCACGGACTACTCTATGACAGGTAATGCGCCAAGTCAGTGCATAGAAATTGCGGGAAAATAAAGATTGCGTGACCTCAGTTCAGAGCTTTTGGCCTGGTACGACACCCATGCGCGCGCCATGCCGTGGCGGGTGCCGCCCGCCGCCCGTAAGGCTGGGGTACGCCCAAACCCCTATGCCGTCTGGATGTCAGAGGTCATGTTGCAGCAAACCACTGTGGCCGCAGTGCGCGACTATCACAGCAAATTCTTGGGGCTTTGGCCAACGGTTCATGATCTGGCGGGCGCTGAGGACGCGGACGTCATGGCTGCTTGGGCAGGGCTTGGTTACTACGCCCGCGCCCGCAATCTGCTGAAATGTGCCCGTGCGGTGGTTGCCGATCATGGGGGCACCTTCCCTGATTCTTACAATGTTTTGCTGACCCTGCCGGGCATCGGCCCTTACACGGCCGCAGCCATTTCCGCGATCGCCTTTGACAGGCCCGAGACCGTGGTGGATGGCAATGTCGAACGGGTCATGGCGCGGCTTTATGACGTGCATGAACCGCTGCCGGGATCGAAATCGCAGCTGACAGAGCTGGCCCGCGATCTGACGCCGGATATGCGCCCGGGCGATTACGCGCAGGCCGTGATGGACCTTGGGGCCACAATCTGCACACCGCGCAACCCGGCTTGCGGGATTTGCCCCTGGCGTGATCCTTGTGCCGCGCGTCTTGCTGGAACGGCGGTAGAATTGCCCAAGAAAACGCCCAAGAAAAAGACACCGACCCGGTTTGGGATCGCATATGTCGCGCGGCGGGCCGATGGGGCTTGGCTGCTGGAAACACGACCTGAAACGGGGCTTCTGGGCGGTATGCTGGGGTGGCCGGGGTCCGATTGGTCAGAGACGCCAGAACCGGCCCCGCCGCTGGATGCGAACTGGAAAACGCTGGAGGCCGAGGCGCGGCATACGTTCACGCATTTTCATTTGCGGCTAAAAATCCTGACTGCAACAGTCCCGCAGGACACGTCACCCACCCGTGGTACCTTTGTTTCCAAAGACAAATTCAGCCCCGCCGACCTGCCAACAGCCATGCGCAAGGTCTTTGACCTAGCGGCTGCGACGCTACGCCATGATTGAGAATTTGCGCTTTGTTAAATAGGATCCCGCTAGCATCAGGAGGATGTTGATGACGGCAATTCCGCGATCAAACGGCGCGCAGTTCTGGGCAGCCTTGCCATTCTGGATGTCGCTGGGGCTGGTCCCCTTGGCGGTTTGCGCGGCGATGCTGGGTGGCTGGTATCTTTTGTTGCTGCCCCTCTCGACCTGGTACCTGTTCACCGGGCTGGATTTTGTGATCGGGGTTGATGGCGAGAACCGGGATGTGGACACGCCCGAAGATCAGCTGTTCTGGCACAAGCTAATCACGCTTTTATGGGCGCCAATTCAATTGGTTACGATCTTCGGGCTGATGATCTACGTGGTGCACACGGACCATCTGCATAAGCTGGAAGAATGGGCGCTGTTTGCGGGGCTTGGCATCCTGTCCGGGACCATCGGGATCAACTACAGCCACGAGCTGATGCATCAAAAACCAAAGCTGGAACGGTGGATGGCCGATATCCTTTTGGCGTCCGTGCTTTATTCGCATTTCAGGTCAGAGCATCTGCTGGTCCATCACCGCTATGTGGGCACGCCGCGCGACCCGGTGACAGCACGTTATGGCGAAAGTTTCTATCGGTTTTTTCCGCGGGTTCTGCATCAATGCCTGACCTCGGCCTTCCATGCAGAAAAGGCGATGCTAGCGCGTAAGAAATTGAAATGGCATCATAAATCAAACCCGTTTTGGCGTTATTGGGCGTTGCAGTTGGGGTTCGTTCTGTTCGCGGCGTTGATCGGCGGCTTATGGGGCGTCTTTTTGTTTTCGGTGCAGGCGTTTTGGGCCGTGTTTCAGCTGGAATTGGTCAATTACGTTGAACACTACGGCTTGACCCGCAAGCACATCAAAGACGGCAAATACGAACATGTCTTGCCGCGACATTCTTGGAATGCGGGGCAGCGGGCGTCGAATTGGTTGTTGATCAATCTGCAACGGCATTCAGACCATCACTACAAACCGAGCCGGCGGTTTCCGTTGCTCCAGACCTATTCCGAGGATGAGGCGCCGCAGCTGCCTTATGGATATCCGCTGATGACGATGGTGGCGATGGTGCCGACGCTCTGGCGGAAAATGATGCACCCGCGGATCAAGATGTGGCGGATCAAATACTATCCCGAGATCGCGGATTGGTCGGCCTATAAGACTGGGACCAATCCTTGGCCCAATTAGATGATCGTTCGCAGTGTCCGTGTGTTTCAGTTTATTCAATGCGTACAGAAGGTGTACAAACCTTGTACATACGATTTGAATTCGACGCCTTCTGAACACGGCAAGCGTCGATTTGGTGTCCTAACCTGACCACGGAACATCGAAACCACTCTCCTTATGCGGGTTTTCTCTGGAATCGCCTTGTCTGTGCTAACCTGGGCCGCTGATGGCCTTGATATGCGCACTGAACAGTGCAAACGTAGCCGCCTAAGCGGTCTGGTCACGGAATGTCGCGTAATGAGTACTGAGAAAATTCATCGACCGGTGCGGAATGTCAGAAACCAGCAAGTCGGTGTCGGTCAGGCTGGGCAATCTCGAACCGCGGCCAACCCTTTGCTGGCAGATCTGCAAACGGCTGCGGGTGCCAGTACCGCAACACAGAGGCTGATAAACCTCCAGTTGCAGGCCAACGCCAGTGCATCTGTGAGGGGCGTATCTGCTTTACAGCAACGTGCGAACCGGGCTGTCGCGCAATTGAGTCGTAACAGCGACAGCGATAGTTACAGCGAGGGATATAGCAGTGAAGAGGATGATTATTCCTCTTCGGGTTCATATGATGAGTCCTCTGATTCATACAGTGGCAGTTCATCAGATGGTTCCGTTTCGGACTTCACGCCAGAACAAGGCAGTCTTGCGTATAGGTTTGCGCAGAAGGGGCCGATACTTCGGGCGTTGCCCAGCTTTGCCAAAAAAATGCGTCCGGCGCGCCTTGGCGGACCTACAAAATCTGATCGTAAGAAGGCGTTGAAATATGCCCCAGACTTACGTGCGAACCAGAAATATTTGATGGGACGCTATGAAGGGTATGGCAAGGGGCGCAAGCGTGCGGAACTTCTGAACACGACCGCCAATGTCGCGGATGGGGTGGCATTGGGGGCAAGTGTGGTAAGAGCGGTTCCTGGGGCAAATCTTGCCGCGCCGGCGACAGAAGCTGTACGACTTGGTGCAAAACTAACAGGTGGCGTGGCGCGCGTCGCTGCAGGTCAAAAGCGTCGCGGTGCGGCAAAACATCTGGCCGAAGCTGCTGAGGCGGGCGAAGATCGGCGGGGCCAGCGTGCGCTGAGCACCATAGAGAATATACAGGGCAGTCGGGAAATTGCCGTAGGAGGGGCGACACTGACCCCAATCCCGTTGGCAGCCCGTCAAGCAGGCGCAGCCCATGATTTGATGTATGGTGATCAGGCTAACAGAGCAAAGGCAGAATTTGCTAATGCTTCCGTCCGGCACGCCCGACACATGGACAACGACTCTGACGGATCGTCTGCTGGGCCAGATGAGGATTACTCAGGGTTCTATGGCAGCTATTCGGACTATGATACGAGTACCTCGGACACGTATGACAGCTACGACGGCAGCGAGTCTGGATAGAGAGTTGTTGTCTTTGTTACTTCGCCCCGAACAGCCGGTAATACATCCAGTCGGGCATAAACTGCGACAGCCGGAACACCCATGAGAACATCATCGGGAAGCTTTTCTTGAAGCCATCCGTGTTCATGTGTTCGAACACTTCTTTAGCGGCGTCTTCGGCAGACATGATGAAAGGCATGTTGAAGTCGTTCTTTTCGGTCAGCCGCGTCTTGATGAAGCCAGGGTTGATCAATTGCACGTCAATCGGGGTCTTGCGCAAGTCGGCCTGCATGGATTCCGCCAGCGCCATCATGCCAGCCTTGGAGGAACAATAACCGATGGCCCCGGGCAACCCCCGGAAACCTGAAAGTGAGCCGATCAGCACGATATGGCCCGCGTTTTTGGCGACCATGTCTTTGATCACGGACCCGACAACGCGTGAGGCGCCGAGGAAATTCACCTCGCCCATCATGTCGGCTTTTTCATTGTCCCAGTCTTGCGCCTTCATAGGCCAATAGACCCCGGCCAAGTAGACGACCCCGTCCAGATCGCCAGCCTTGGCGGCCGCTTTCTCGACGGCGGCCCGGTCGGTCACGTCGACCGTGATGTAGGATGATTTGCCGGGCAATGCGGCGGTCAGTTCTTTCAAACGATCTTCAGATCTGGCTGATACGATGACTTCTGCCCCAACACGGCTAAGCATCAACGCTACTTCGCGCCCTAATCCTTCGCTTGCGCCGACAATCCAGTATCGTTTTCCTTGCCAGTTCTTCACGTTATTCTCCTGCGTAGGCTTTATCCTTAGGGCGCATTGTCGCGACAAGCTCGGCCACTTTGATCCCAAATTTCCGGAATTGGCTGCGATTCATGATGGACCCGTTGGACATAAGATACATCCAATCTGTAACATCTAATGCGTGACCGCCAGCCTCTTCGGTCAACTTAATGCGGTAGTTGAGCAGTACAGCGGAACCCCGCTGTTGGCCCGTGCCTGCACCCACAACATCGGGCGCTTCTGCCTTGATCCCGCCGTCGTTGCCCAGGGTCAGGGTCCAGACCCGATCTTGGACTTGACCGCTGTCATAGTGGAATTTCTCGACCATTGTGCCGACGTTCCCGTTCCACGTGGCTTCAAAGTCCGCAATGAAGCGAGAGGTCACGCGCCCGGTCGGTCCATAGATCACCCCTTCGCACACAATCGGCCCGTTGAACCGTTCCCGGATGTCAAAGATCGGCCCGTCAGCGTAATCGTTGGTTTTTTGTGCCAAGAATGACAGGTAGCGCGTCTTGACCATCAGCGCGATACCCGTGAGGGCCGTGCCAATCAGGATATACGTCAATACAGACATCAATCGTCCTCAAGTTTAGTCGCGACCAGCAAGCTGATGGCCACAAGTTTCAAAAGCGACGGCACCAGCGCATAAAGCACCGTCAACATGTTCAGCGCTTCGGGTGGCAGATCGCTTCTGCCAGCCACGAAGCCAGATCGTTCCAGAAGCGGCAGCAAAAGTACTGCCGCGAAAGCCAGGGTGAATTTGTTCACCAGATTCCAAAGCCCGAAGCCCTGTCCGCCATTGGGCGAGATCACGGACATCCGTTTGGCAAACATCGCAGGCAGAAGTGTCAGGTCCGCCCCAATCGTTGCTCCACTTAATACGCAGACAATCGCAAAGGGGATCACATCGCCCATCGATAAAGTCAGCGTGTACCCAAATGACGCAACGGCAAGGATCATGGCTGTGATCAGCAACGGTTTTTCCCCGTACCTGCGCGCTAGCATGGACCAAAGCGGTGAAGACACGGCCGCCGCGAGGAAAAACAGCACCAAAAGTGCCCCTTCCCAGCCGACCGCCCCCAGTTTGCTTTCGACGTAAAACAGGAAAAGCGTTGATGAGACTGCCAGTGGTGTGGCGTTCACCAAGGCCAGGATCAGCAGTTTCCGCGCTGTTTTGTCCCGGATGATTTCGCTGATCTGTGACGGTTCTGTTGTGACCGGTTCTTTCCATTCCGGCAACATGAAAACTGCAGCGATCACTGTTACGGATGCAAACCCATAGGCGAAGGCTGCGAACGGGTCCGCCACAACCCCGATCAAGGCGGTGGGGATTACGGCTGCGATACAGACCCCCAAAAGCCCGCCGCTTTCCCGCCATGCCGCCAGTCTGACATGCCCCTTGGGGTCTGCCCCTGCTTTGCTAATCCCTTGCGCATAGAAATTGATTGAAAGAAAGCTGAACGCCGAGAAGAGCCCTGTGACCGTGATCCCGAACCACCAGATCGGTGGGATTGGCGGTGCCATGGCGAAAAGCCCGATCATGGAGAGCGCCAAGAGCATGGCCGTTGCCGTGATGACCAGTTTCTTGCCCTTGTTCAGCCTTTCGCTGAGCCAGCCCAAAACCGGGTCTTGGATGACGTCGAACAGCCTTAGCCCGAACAGTAGCGCCCCAAGTGCTGTCAGGCTGACACCATAGGTATCAGCGTAATACTTGGGTGCGTAGATATAGATCGGCAATCCCGCACCGGCCAAGACAGCGGCAAATCCGGAGTAGGCCGGCAGCCGCTCAACCAGGGCTTTCATCTGCTGACCTCATCCGCGGGCGGGGCGGGTTGCGGTCGGTAACGCACCCCTTTCATCCAAAGCTTCAGCGCTTGCCAATGGATCAGTGTCAGCACCCGGCGTGATCCAAAAGGCCGCCTGAACATGGATCTCAGGATTGATCCGTTGCTGATCGGTTTGCGTGTGCCAGTGAGCGTTGCGATCAGCCCGCCGTTGCCCCGTGAATAGTCGATCCAGATCCCGATGCTGTCAGGCTGAATATCAAAGCGGAACACATATTCACCATCCAATGGTTGAAAAGGTGAAACATGCATCAGTTTCTGCGCACTGATCGTGTCGGCCTTTGTGATTACCCGCCCATCGTCATGCCTGCAAAGATAAGAGTGTCGGTCCCCGAAGGTATTGGTGACCTCGGCGATCACGGTTGTCAGGTCCTCATCATAGCACAGCCAGAATGACACCGGGTTGAACACATGGCCCAGCACCCGTGGTTGGGCAAGCAGTTCGATCCGTTTTGGGGCGGGCACATCATGCGCCCGCAAGACATCCCGGACCCATGCAGCCCCACGTCCAGCCTTGGGCGGTCCGCCGTGGTCGCTGTCGTGCAAGGACATCAGCCCGCCTGCGTTCCTTCCAAACAGGCCCGGCGTTGTGTGCGCGCTTTCGGCGTCCAGCAGCACATAGTCGATGGAATAGCGAAAGGCGTTTTTGGTGGCACCGCGCCTGCCGTGATATGTCTCGCCGGGGATATGATGGATTGGGGTGGTCACTCGGCTGCGATGTCCAGATGTTCGGCCGCGTTCAGGGCGTGCACCACATCCAGCGCGCTGGACAACCCGTCTTCATGGAACCCGTTTTTCATCCAAGCCCCGCAGAACCATGTGCGGTTCGATCCGTTCATCGCCACGGCATCCTCTTGCGCCTGAAGGGCGGCCACATCGTAGACTGGATGGCGCAGGGTGACCTCATCCCAGATCAGATCCTCGCGGATCGGGCGTTTGCTGTTCAACGTGACCATAAAGTCAGCGCCGGTCAGCCAGGGCTGGAGCGAATTCATCCAATAGGTCAGGTCGATTTCTTGGGCGTTGCGCTGGTTGTCTTCGGTGTAGGTCCAGGACGACCAGACCTGCCGCCGCTTGGGCATGATGCTGGTGTCGGAATGCAGGACGATCCGGTTGGGTTGATAGCAGACAGCGCCCAGCACATCGCGCTCGGCCTTTGTCGCATCCGCTAAAAGCGACAGCGTATCGTCGGAATGGGTGGCAAAGATCACCTCATCATAGCATTCCCAGTCGCCCCCGACCGCACGGACATCCGCACCCAGCGGCGTGCGCCGCACGCCTTGGATCGGGGCACCCAGCCGGATGTCGATGGCGCGTTTGCGCATATCAGCCTCAAGCCGGGTGACATACTCCTGCGATCCGCCATTGACCGTGTACCATTGGTGCTGGCCCGTGGCGCTCAGCAGCGCGTGGTTGTCGAAAAACCGCATCATCGCATAGGCGGGGAAGTCGAGGATTTTTTCCTTGGGCGTGGACCAGATCGCACCCGAGAACGGCAGCAGATAGTGATCGCGGAAATAATCGCTGAGCTTCAGTTTCTTCAGAAGGCCGCCAATGGTCAGCGTCGCATCATCCTGACTGGCCGTCAGCCCATGACGGTTGAATTGGATCAGATCGCGGAGCATCCGGTAGAATTTCGGGTTCGCGATATTGCTGCGGGTCGCAAACAGGGCATCCAGTCCTTGTAGCCCGTATTCCATCGCGCCACCGCCAAAAGAGGCCCCAAAGCTCATGTTGCTGTTGGTTATTGGCACCCCCAGATGATCAAATAGTGCGGTCAGGTTGGGGTAGTTGGCGTCGTTGAACACGATGAACCCGGTATCGACCGGCTGGTCACGGTTTGGCCCGGCCATCCGGGTGCGGGCATGACCGCCAAGCCGCGCCTCGGCCTCAAACAGGACAACATGGTGATCTTTGGCCAGCGCATGTGCGGCACCCATGCCGGAAATCCCGCCCCCGATCACAGCGATCTTGCGGGGCAGGGTGGTCGAAGTTTCAAAAGGCATGCAGGGGTACTTTCATTTCGATACAGTGTGTTATCTTTTCTTACGCTGTGCAAATCGTCATGGATCAATCGAAAAACTATCTTTTGGTGATCCAAATCTTCGGCGGGTCCGTAAAGACTGTATGAACATAGATACACAGGTGTTGTCGAAATCGGGTGCGGCCAGTGGTTTGCATGCCTATAACGGCTTGAAGGCGAAAGGTTGTCGTCAGCCGGAGGCACCGAAGGTGACCACAGAACAAACGACGAAACGCATGGCTTGGGTCACCCAAGTTTATGCGGTGCGCGATCATAAGGATAAGGCAGCATTTGCCGAAATCTTTGGATATTTCGCCCCGCGCGTTAAGTCGTTTTTGATGAAATCCGGAGCCAGCCCAGATCTGGCAGAAGAATGCACCCAAGAGGTCATGGCGACCCTGTGGAACAAATGCCACCTGTTCGATCCGACCAAGGCGAGTGTGTCCACATGGATTTTCACCATTGCCCGAAATCGCAAGATCGATCTGTTGCGCAAACAGCGCAGGCCGGAACCAGAAGATTTGCCATGGGGCCCCGAGCCTGAACCGGATCAGGCAGAAGTCCTTGGATTGCAACAAGAGACAGAAAAACTGGGCGCCGCACTTGCGACATTACCGCCCGAACAACGGAAACTGGTTGAAAAGGCCTATTTGGGTGAGCTGAGCCATAGCGAAATCGCGGCTCAAACGGGTTTGCCACTGGGCACAATCAAATCAAGGATACGGCTGGCGCTGGAACGCTTGCGCCATGCAATGAAATGATGATGAGTAGCATGAAACAGATTAAACATCACCTGACAGAGCCTTTGTTGATGGGCTATGCCGCCGGCACCCTGCCTGAGGCGTTCAACCTTGTGGTCGCCACGCATATTTCCATGTGTGACACCTGCCGCGCGGCTTTGGCCGAATATGAGGCCGTGGGGGGCGAGGTCATGATGGACGCCGCACCTGTGGACGTCGCTGAAGATGCTTTGGCCGCCACGATGGCGTTGATTGACCAGGCGCCTGCTCCGCAGATCACGGCGCCGAAACCCACAGCTGGTGGTATCTTTCCCGGCCCGCTGCGCGATTACGTAGGCGGTGACCTTGGCGATATCAAATGGCGCAAGGTTGGCGGCGGTGTCAGCCAGATGGTGCTGGAAACCTCTGGCGAGGCCAGTGTGCGTTTGCTGCACATTCCGGCAGGTACGGCTGTGCCAGATCACGGCCACCGCGGGATGGAGCTGACGCTGGTCTTGCAAGGTGCCTTTGTGGATGAAACCGACCGGTTTGGCGCGGGTGATGTTGAGGTCGCTGACGAAGATCTCAACCACACCCCTGTTGCCGAGGCTGGGGTGGATTGCATCTGTCTTGCGGCCACCGATGCGCCGCTGAAATTCAACGGTTTTGTCCCGCGTATGGCGCAACGCTTTTTGGGTATCTAAGCCACACCAGACTATGCTTTTGGAAAGGTCTCTGGATAATCCAGAGACCTTTTGCGTTGAAATCGTTAATTCCCACGGTATCGTTATATGACAGACCCAAATCGCCGTTTTATTTTGGGCAAAAGGGAGCACGCATGCGCTGGATGTTTTTGACATTTCTGCTGTCCGCCGGTCCGGCCGTTGCCCAAAGCGATGCCGCCTGTGAAGAGCTTTGGTTTGCCCGGAACGCGATGGCCAATAGCGCCGGGTTTTGCTTTTCCAGCCCGCTTGGCCAAACTGTTTTTGACAATTCAGACTGCACCACCCAATTCCCCGCCGTTAGTCCGCAGGCCGCCATCATTGTGAGCCGCATTTTGGAACAAGAGGCCGCACTTGCCTGCCGTGTTGATACGGATCTGACCGAATTCCAAACGATCCTGTGGCCGGATGACGGTATCCTTGATCTGCCCGGTCGCTTAGCCCTTGATGTGCAACCCCCCGAGCCAGCGGAGGCCATTCATCAGTTTGGCTGCCTCGACCGGGTTGGCGCGGATGAGACCCTGTTTGCTGCCCCTGATCGTAACGCGCGCGTGCTTGGGGCCTGGCGCACGGGGGGTGATCTGACCTTTCAGCATGACATCAATCTGCAAGATGGCACGTTGGATTCGCTTTACGACATCTTTTTTGACGAGGGCGCATTCCCCGACAGTCGCGGTTGGATCTATGGCCGTGTCGAAAACGATGGGGGTGAACCTGCCCGGGTGGGGTGGTTGTTTTTGCCGCACACCGGCTATCTGACATCCGTTAATGCGGGCGGCGTTTGCGGGCGGATTGCCGGATAGAGCTGTTTTGGTGGCGTGGCAAACATACGCAATAGGGTGTGCTTTGACGGGCGCGTCGTTCTGACGAAGGTCGGGGATGCGGACAAAGTTGCCATAGATTTCGGCTCTATGAAGGTCCGCTTTGAGTTCGTCCGGTTAATCAATCTTCGGTGTCAAAATATTCGTCTGAAACAAACCGGATGGCCCAATGCCCTTCGCTATCGCCTCGTTCAGCTTCAAAATTTGTGGATATAAACGCGAGTGGTATCAGAGAGTGGTCGTTTTCAAATACGTGATCCACGTGAATGGGGTCAGCGTTATCAATCGTGTGGCCATCTTGCCCGCACATGAATTGAAATTCGTGCCTTGATTTTGAATACACCACGAGATTGATAGGTTCTTTGTACATCTCACAATGGCGGCAAATCATTGCAGTCGGTCGTTCAGGTTTCATGATTGCCCTGTTCTCTTCTCAATAAAAACATGTCGTCAAAGCGGACATTGGCTGCATTGTAGAATACGGTCAAGAAGGGCTCATACCGGACTTTAACGCTCATCAGTCGCACAATCACACATCGCATGACTTTCCCGAAATGCTGCGATCGTTAGTCCTGCGGTCTGGCCAAAGGCACAACCGTTGTGTCCGTCTCTGGCGCAATCTCGGCAAAGTCGAAGTTGTCCAACCTATGCGCCCGTTTCCCAGCCTTTTCCGCCGAGATTTTGATATCTTCGATGTCTTTCGCTGCCTGCCCAAAATGCCGGTCCAAATTGCCGACGCGGGTCACCAGCCGGTCGACGTCTCCGCCCAATAGCCCCAGTTCTTTGCGGATCGCCCCGGTCTGTTCGCGCATTCGCGCGTCTTTCAGGATCGCTCGCATCGTGTTCAGCGTGGCCATGCAGGTTGTCGGTGACACGATCCAGACGCGCTGGGCGAACCCGAACCGGACCACGTCTGGCAGCCGGGCGTGGAGTTCGGCATAGACCGCCTCGGACGGCAAAAACATCAGCGCGCCGTCGGCGGTTTCGCCTTCGATCAGGTAGTCGTCAGAGATCTTCTTGATATGGGTTTTGACCGCCCCGCTGAGGGTGCTCAAAGCCCGATCGCGGTCCAGTTTCGTCTCGGCGGCCATCAGCAATTCATATGCTTCCAGTGGGAATTTTGCGTCAATTACAATCGGGCCGGGCGGGTTTGGTAGATGCACCAGACAATCGGGCCGCTTGTTGTTTGAAAGGGTCGCCTGCCACGTATAGCTATCGGCGGGCAGCGCTTTGGACACGATATCTTGCAGCTGGATCTCCCCAAAGGCACCGCGCGTTTGTTTGTTTGACAGGATGTCCTGCAGGGATAGCACATCGCCCGACAGCTTCTCGATATTTGTCTGGGCCTTGTCGATGGTGGCCAGCCGCTCTTGCAATTCGGTCAGGCTTTTGCTCGTCTTCTCCGAAGATCCCGTCAGACTTTCCTTCATCTTCTCCTGCATCTCGCCCAAGGCCAGCGCCGAGCGCCGTTGGCTTTCATGCAGCTGGTCCGTCATCTGCTGGCGCACTTCGGCCAGCCGTTGTTCCATGTTTTGCAAGACTTGGGATTGCCCGCTGGCCTGCTGTTCGCTGACCGTTTTGATACTGCCCGCCAGTGTGTGCTGCCCTTGGTTCAGTACGCCCATATCTTGCGCCAACCGCCCGACTTGCCCCGCGACAAATTCCACCGCCTGGGTCGATTTGCCTGCACGGCGCACAGTCGTGATCAGCAGGATCACAATCAGCAGCACCACGGCAATACCGATCAGCGCGGCGATCACGCGCGGATCATCGAAAGCGTAACTTTGTTCGCCAATCTGGATCATGTGCGGCCAAACAGCCGTTCGATATCGGCTAGTTTCAGTTCCACATAGGTGGGCCGCCCGTGGTTGCATTGGCCCGATAGTGGGGTCGCCTCCATTTCGCGCAGCAGTGCATTCATTTCATCCCCCTGCATACGCCGCCCCGACCGGATCGAGCCATGGCAGGCCACGCGGCTGAGGATCGCCTCAATCCGGGCTTGTACGCTGGCGCTGTCCCCTTGGTCGGCGAGTTCGTCAAGGATATCGCGCAGCATGGCGGTGGCGTTCACTTCACCCAGGATCGCTGGGGTCTCGCGTACCGCGATGGCCCCGCCGCCGAAAGGTTCCAGCGTCAGCCCCAGCTGAGAAAGATCGCCGGCAATCTCCATCAATTGGGCGGCTTCGCCTTCGGTCATTTCAACAATTTCGGGGATCAGCAACGCTTGCGCGGCGACCCCGTTTTCAGCCATCTGCGCTTTCAGCTTTTCATAGACCAGCCGTTCATGGGCGGCATGTTGGTCAACGATCACGATGCCGGTCTCGGTCTGCGCGATGATATAGTTTTCATGCACCTGCGCGCGAGCAGCGCCTAGGGGCAGATGATCCGGTTCGTCCTGGGCAACAGGTTCGATACGGGCGGACGGGCTCTCGCTAAACCCCGGAGCTTGCGCCTGAAACGTCATGGAACGTGCGCTGAAACTGGGCCGGTCCATCTGATAAATTGGGGCGCTGGGCCTTTGCGGCTGCATCGCGCCCAGGGTCGCATCGGCGACGGTGGTCGACGCGCGATGCCCGGCCTCTGCCAGTGCATGCCGTAGCCCCGAGACGATCAGCCCACGCACGGTGCCGGGGTCGCGAAAGCGGACCTCGGATTTTGCAGGATGCACGTTGACGTCTACCAGCGTCGGATCGCAATCCACGAAGAGTGCTGCCACCGGATGCCTGTCCCGCGACAGCACATCCATATAGGCCGCGCGCAAGGCACCCAGCAGCATTTTGTCGCGCACCGGTCGCCCGTTCACAAACAGGAATTGCGCCACCGCTGCCCCGCGCGAATAGGTGGGTAAGGCGGCATAGCCGGTCAGGTGGAACCCCTCGCGTTGGGTGTCGAGCCGCAGGGCGTTGTCTGCAAAATCGCGGCCCAGGATGGTCCGCAGCCGCCCGTGCAGCGCATCAAACAGATCGCCGGTTTCCGCATCCGCGCGGAAGGTCGTGCGCTGATCCCCGTTTGAGGTATCGCGCAGAATGAAAGTCACGAAGGGTTCGGCCATGGCCAGCCGTTTGACCACGTCACCGATGGCCTGTGCCTCGGCCCGGTCGGTACGCAGGAACTTTAGCCGGGCGGGGGTGGCGTAGAACATGTCGCGCAGCTCAATCACGGTGCCTGCGGACAAGGCGGCGGGCTTTGGGCTGCCCGTCTTTCCGCCCGCAACGGCGATTGTTGCGGCGTCATGCCCCGGCGCGCGGGATGTGATCGTCAACCGCCCGACCGCGCCAAGCGACGGCAAAGCCTCGCCCCGGAACCCGAAAGAGGTGATGTTCAGCAGGTCTGAGCCGTCGATTTTCGAGGTCGCATGGCGGGATAGGGCGAGGGGCAGATCGTCTGGCGCAATGCCGCAGCCATCGTCGGTGACACGGATCAGGGTCTTGCCGCCGTCGGCGATCACCACCTCGATCCGGGATGCACCCGCGTCGATGCTATTCTCGACCAGCTCTTTGACGGCAGAGGCCGGGCGCTCCAACACTTCGCCCGCTGCAATCCGATTGATTGCGGCGTCGTCCAGCTGCCGGATCACCGGTCGCGTCTCTATCTGGGGGTCTGCAATAGCCATGACACAAGGTTTAGCATGGATTGCTGCGATTCTACGAGGGCGAATTCGGGATTGACCGCGCATATATGTAAGTACATGCTTACCTAAAGTCGAAGGGTTTCATATGCGCATTCTTATCGTCGGCGGCACTGGGTTTTTGGGCAAAGCAACGGCCGAGGCTGCAATTGCGTCGGGTCACACCGTCACGGTGATGACAAGGTCTGGCAACAACGTCGCCGCGGGTGCGGCAACATTGATCGCAGATCGCACGGGCCCATTGCCTGACCTGACGGGACAATTTGAGGCGGTGATCGACACCTGCGCCTATGCCCCCGACATGGTCACCAGCTTGGCGCAGGCGGTGGGAGCGGTGCATTATGTCTTGGTCTCATCGATCTCGGTCTATGACGATATGTCGGTGCCGCAGTTTGATGAAACGGCGAACGCGCCCGCTGCGACAGATGCGGATTTGGCATTGGCGGCTGAGATCCCTGCCGAGATGCGCGGGACAGCAGAGCCCTATGGCCCCGCCTATGGGCGTCTGAAACGGTCTTGCGAAATCGCGGCTGATGCGGCTTTCGCGGGGCAATGTACTCATATCCGGTTGGGGCTGATCGTGGGGCCGCGCGATTACACCGAGCGCTTCACTTGGTGGGTGCGCCGCTGCGATCGGGACGGTCCAATGCTGGTACCTGGGCCTGCCGATCGGAACATGCAGATCGTCGATGTGCGTGATGCAGGGGCGTTTTTGGTGCAAATGGCCGTAGGGCGGGTGTGTGAGACGTTCCACCTGACCGGCGAACCAATGACAATTGCGGCGATGCTTGATGCCATTCAGGCCCAAACAGGCAAGGCCATATCGATCGCCTATCACCCGCTGGAAACCTTCACGCAGGCAGGGCAACGGCATTGGACTGACCTGCCATTGATCGTGCCTGACAATCCAGCCTTCGCGCAGATGCTGAATGTCTCAACCCAGAAGGCGCAAGCGGCGGGATTGGCCACGCGGCCCTTGGCCGAGACGGTGCGAGCCGTTCTGGCATGGGACAGGGAAAACCGGGATCAGGCGCTTGGCTGTGGGATGTCAGCTGCAGCCGAAGAGCAAGTGAGATCGCGCCTTACGTCAGAATAGACGATCATCATGCGTTAAGCCGGGCCATCGTCGGCCCGACGGGACGGACCGCCGATGGCCCGGCGGCTGCGCCTTGTTCCGGGCCGGACATTGATTGGCTCATGTGAATTCAGACCCGCTTACTGCGTGCTTTCCAGCCCCTCGGGTTTGCCCACGACCACGAAGTGCAGATCATCCGGCCGCAGCAACTCAGCAGCCACCCGGTTGATATCATCCAGCGTCACCGCGTTGATGAAGTCGTTGCGGTTCACCACATAGCTGGGTGGCAGGTCGATCATCTGCATGCCTGCCATGATCTTGGCGATCTCGCTGTTGCCGTCAAACCGCAAGGGATATTCACCGGTCAGATAGGTCTTGGCGACCTCCAGCTCTTGGGCTGTCATGCCCTCTTCGGCCATCCGCCGCCATTCGTCGCGGGTGACAGCGATGGCCTCACCGATGGTCGCATTGCTTGAGGCGACTGTCCCCAGGATCATTTCGGCGTGGAATTTGGGCACAAGATAGGTCCCGATCCCATAGGTCAGCCCACGTTTCTCACGCACTTCGTTCATGAGCCGCGATTCAAACCCGCCCGCGCCCAGCACGTGGTTGATGATGTAGGCCGCAAAGAAATCTGCGTCGTCCCGTTTGATCCCGGCGTGCCCGAAATAGGCCACCGATTGCGGTGTGTCATAGTCAACAACGGTGATGCCGCCCTCAAGCCCGAAGGCCACATCATCGGGCAGCGCGGGCCCTTCGGCAGGCAATGCGCCCAGCAGCGTATCCAGCATTGGCCCGACCTGATCCGCCGTCACATCGCCCACGACTGACACCACAAGCCGGTCGCGTGTCAGGGCGTTTTGATGTGCGGTGACCAGGTCTTCGCGGGTCAGCGCATTCAGGCTTTCAACGGTGCCGTCGATGGCGCTGCCATAGGGGTGATCCCCAAATGCAGCAGCGTCAAAGGTGGCGCTTGCGATGGTGTCTGGGTCTTTTTCGTCGCCTGCGATACCCACCAGAACTTGCGCACGGACCCGGTCAAGGGCGTCTTGCGTGAACGTCGGCGCAATCAGCGCCTGCCCAAGCAACGCCAATGCCTCATCCTGATTTTCGGTCAGGAATTCGGCTGAGATTGACAGGGTGTCGTCAAAGGCCCGGAACCCAAAACTGGCCGCAAGCGCCTCGCGGGCGGTTTGGAATTCCTGCGCGGTCATGTCGCCTGCGCCTTCCTCTAGCAGCCCCATCATCAGGTTCGTGGCCCCGCGTTTGCCGGGCAAATCAAGCGAGGCACTGCCCCGGAACCGGATTTCCAGCGCGATAAAGGGAATGCTGGGTTCTTCCACGACCCATGCGTTGATCCCACCGGCTGATGTGACTTCTTGAATGTCAATTTCGGCCCATGCGGTGGTGCCACCGACCATCAGGCAAAGGGCGATCAGAATGCGGCGCATCAGCGTGCCTCCTCTTGGTTGGACACCACCCAGCCGGTGACGGCGGAATCGCGGTTAAAGATTTTCTCGGCTACGGATTTGATGTCGTCCTCGGTCACCGATTGCAGGATATCCGGCCAAGCCTGCACATCTGCGATGGTCAGGCTTTGGGTCAAGGCGGCCCCATAGCGGCGGGCCAACCCGCTGACGTCATCAAGCGCATAGACCTCGGATGCGCGCAGTTGGGTCCGAATGCTATCGATGCGCGCAGGGTCAATTTCGGCGGTCATGAACTCTGCGATCACAGCGTCCATCGCGGCTTCTGCCTGGGACAGGGTGATCCCTTCGGCTGGCACGATTGCAAGGTTGAATGTCGTGTCATCAAGTGATGATGCCTGATAGCTGGCGTTCGTGTAGACGGCGGTCTGCGTATCAAACTGCAGTGCTTGGCCCAGGTCTGATGTAAAGGACGACCCCCCCAACAATTCAGCTAGATAGACCAAGGCGGCGGCCTCTTGTTGCGCACCCGGGTCACGTTCCGGGGCCAGATAGCTGCGGATCAGGTAGGGCTGGCTCACGCGCGGATCCGTATAGGTGATCCGGCGTTCGGCACGGTGCGGCGGTTCTTCCGGGCGGATGCGCTCAGGCAGTTGGTCCTCAGCCGGGATCACACCGTAATAGGCTTCGGCCAGATCGCGCACCTCGTCCGGGTTCACGTCACCTGCGACCACAAGCACGGCATTGTTGGGCGAATAATACAGGTCATAGAAGTCTAGTGCGTCCGCCATATCAAGTTGCTCCATCTCGTGCTTCCATCCGATGATGGGCACGCCGTAGCGATGGTTTTGAAATTGGGCGGCCCGGAATTGTTCATTGGCCAACGCGCCAGCGCTGTTTTCGGTGCGTTGGTTGCGCTCTTCCAGGATGACATCGCGTTCGGTTGCCACATCCTCGGCGGTGATCGCCAGATTGTTCATCCGGTTGCTTTCCATCTGCATCATCAATTCCAGCCGGTCTGCGGCAATGCGTTGGAAATAGGCGGTGTAGTCATAGCTGGTGAAGGCATTGTCGCTGCCGCCGTTGGCGGCAACAGTGGCCGAGAATTCACCGGGCGCCAGCACATCTGTGCCCTTGAACAACAGATGTTCCAGAAAATGTGCGATGCCTGAGGTGCCTTCGGGTTCGTCTGCCGACCCCACTTTATACCAGACCATATGCACAACGACCGGGGCGCGGTGGTCTTCGATCACCACGACCTCCATCCCGTTATCCAGTGTGAATGTCGTGACTTCTGCGGCTTGCGTGGCGACGGTTGTCGTCATCAACAAGGCCAAGGCGGCGAACAAACGTGTCATGGGCACCCTTTTTGCGATTGCGTCCATGACTAACTACGCCAGATCGCGCAGGGTTCAAGGCATCATACGCGGAAGTGAGCCGTGTTTATGATGGGTCCGCCTCAACTGGCGTACAAACCCGTTGCAGCGGCCCGCCGCCGACCGATCTAAGAATGCAGGTTTGTTGGGCATTCGCCGGGCCAGCCGATGGGGTGGCGACACGCGCATCCGGAACCGTGGGCACGGCAACCCCAAGGGCCCGCAGCCGTTCCAGTTCTGCAAAGGCATCAAGTGCCTGACCAGCATAGGCAGGGAAATACCGGTCTCGGTTCAATGGGTTGAAGATATTGCTGGCCCGCGCACGTTCCAGACGTGCTTCATCCGCCGTAGCGAGCCTGGCCCGAATGGCGGGATCTACGCCGTAGCGGCTGGCTTGGGTCACGAGGGCTGCGTCATTTGCCGGGATACCGCCTGCGAATTGCGCATTGGCAGACCCACCCAAAGCGGCGATGGCATCCGCCGTCGGCGTCGGGTCGGCCAGATTTGTGCCCCCCGGTGTCGGCTGTGGCAGGGTCAGTTGTGACGGGATCTCAAGCGGTTCCTGGGGGATCACCGCAAATTCATCCGGTCCGCCGCCCGCGGACTGCAGGTCGCGCAACGGCCGATCTGTGTCACCGCATGCGGTGACAAAAACAAGGGCCAGAACTGAGATAACGGGTCCACGCATCAAATGATCCTATGATCGGTTTCGCGACTGTTTAGACGAACAACGCGGGGAGGTCACGTCGCTTTCTTGTTATCTTCTGCCAGAAAAGAGAGCCCCACAGCCCCGATGAAAATCGCAATGTCGGCCACGTTGAATGCATAATGTCGGCCACGTTGAATGCATAAGGGTTATTGATCTGATTTAGTGCGCAGACGCGGCTTGTGCAGCTGCGATGGGTTCTTGCCTTCGGCCGCCAGCGGCAGAAGTAATTGATTTTGAATAATAAATGCTGTTGTGTGATTCAACTTATGTAGATGAAAAGTTCAACCGTGCGCTATGATGCCGGCGTGGGTTTCGCGCGGGCACGAACGATGTCGGTTGACCCGCTTGCGTGACAAACCAATCCGGCTGGGAATGGCCAATGCAATCACAGTCAAGTGGCGGCGCTTCGATTCAAGGCCTCATTTGCAAAAGTTCCTTGACTAACCGCAAGAACGAATGAAACTCTCGCGATAGTGAAAACGGAAAATTTCACCCATAAGGTGTTTTGCGCTAAAGAAGCGAAATCCGAAGCATGCGAGTTTAGGCGGGGCTGTCGATAAATTGATCTATAATGAAATCAGGAAGATATTCAAAAACTCACCCGCCGAGCGCGTTGGGCCGCCGATAAAGCAGGAGTTGTGGAAACGCAGCATAGAATCGTCACTCGATTTCATCGAGCAGAATATCGCGAAAGCGGTTTGCTTCGAGACCCGGAGCGAACTTCATGCCTACGCTTTGACCAAGCTGCCAAGCACAGGGCTTATTTGTGAATTTGGCGTTTATCAGGGGCACTCGGTGAATGCGATGGCAGATGCCCTTCGTCATATGGGTGATAAACGCACCATATTCGGTTTCGATTCATTTGAAGGCTTAAGCGAGGATTGGTTTGGGCATTTTGCTGTGGCGGGAACATTTGACTTGGGTGGCAAACTTCCCGAAGTGCGTGAAAAGGTCGAATTGATTAGCGGATGGATTGATGCCAGCCTGCCAAAATTCCTTGAAAACAACGCCGAGAACATAGCGCTCGCCCATATTGATATGGATACCTATAGCCCGTGCCGGGACATACTCAACGCGTTGCGGGGCCGCTTTGTGCCTGGCTCCATTATTATTTTTGACGAATTATTAGCTTTCCCGGGATGGCAAAATCATGAGTACCGCGCGCTTCAGGAATGCGTTGACATCCCATATGAGTTCATCGCCTTCAGCGGCCATCATGCGGCTATCCGTTTTACGTAATGGCCTGCGGCCAGTCACGGTGGTTGACTGTATGAAGGCGCAGGCATCGACGCAAACCTAGGGTCACGCGGCTTTCTTATTATCTTCCGCCAGAAACGCCAGCCCCACCGCCCCGATAAAAATCGCGATATCGGCGACATTGAATGCGTAAGGATTGTTGATCCCGCAGCAGGACATATTCAGGAAATCCGCAACCGCCCCGTAAAAGACCCGGTCAATCACGTTCCCCATCGCTCCGCCGATCATGAACCCACCGGCGATGTAGGTCCATTTGCTGCCACCCGTCCGGCGCAGCCACCAGATCACCCCGATGGTGATCGCGAATGCCACACCAATCAGCACCCAACGCATGTTAAAATTGGCAAACAGTCCAAAATTCACGCCCTTGTTCCAGGCCATGCGGAATACCAAAAAGGGCGGGAATACTTCCACGGACAAGGGGCGCGGCAAATCGTCGACAGGCACCCGGACCTGCGCCCATTGCAGCCCGAAGACCACAAAAAGCACGTAGAATTTGGTCGCCTGATCCAACAGGAAAATCCAAAGTGCCGTGAACCCCATCAACCGCATGATTTGCCCCTAGTGCCGGAAATGCCGCATGCCGGTAAAGACCATGGCGATCCCGGCTTCATCAGCGGCGGCGATCACTTCGTCATCCCGCATCGACCCGCCCGGTTGGATGACGCATGTGGCCCCCGCAGCGGCAGCCTCCATCAACCCATCGGCGAAAGGAAAGAACGCGTCTGAGGCGACGGCAGACCCAATGGTCAGCGGCTGGGGTAGGTCCATCGCCTCGGCCATACGCTCGGCCTTTTTGGCGGCGATCAATGCGCTGTCCACTCGGCTCATCTGGCCCGCACCCACGCCCACGGTCGCCTTGTCTTTCACATAGACGATGGCGTTGGATTTGACGTGTTTGGCGACCTTCCATGCGAATAGCAGGTCCGCCATCTGCGCCTCTGTCGGGGCGATTTTGGTCACAACCTTCAGATCGTCCATGCCGACATAGCCGGTGTCTTTATCCTGTACCAAAATCCCGCCGCCCACTTGGCGGTAGGTGGTGATCGGCGCTTTGACGTCTGGCAGACCATCGGTGGTCAACAGACGCAGGTTCTTTTTGGCGGCGAACACGGCCTTGGCTGCGTCGGACGCACCGGGAGCGATGACAACTTCGGTGAAGACCTCGACAATCGCTTTGGCGGTCACTTCATCCAAAGGCTGGTTCAGGGCGACGATCCCGCCGAACGCACTTGTCCGGTCGCAGTCAAAGGCGTTGGTGTAGGCTTCAAGCAAGGTTGCCCCACGGGCGACGCCGCAGGGGTTGGCGTGTTTGATAATCGCAACGGCGGGGCCATCGGCGGGGTCGAACTCAGCGACCAGCTCAAAGGCCGCATCGGTATCGTTGATGTTGTTATAGGACAATTCCTTGCCCTGATGTTGCTGGGCAGTCGCCACGCCGGGGCGGTCAGTGCCGTCAGTATAGAACGCGGCCGACTGATGGCTGTTTTCGCCGTAGCGCATGGTTTGCTTGAAGGTGCCGCTGAACGACCGGCGGCGGGGCATGTCCGCATCAATCGCGCCCGCCATCCAAGTGCTGACAGCCGTGTCATAGGCCGCCGTGCGGGCATAGGCGGTCTGGGCCAGCTTTTGACGCAAGGCCAGCGTGGTCTGCCCGTCATTGGCGTCTAGCTCTGCCAGAACTGCAGCGTAATCCGCGACATCCGTGACGACCGTCACAAAAGCATGGTTCTTGGCGGCAGAGCGGATCATGGCCGGGCCACCGATATCGATATTCTCGATACAAGTGTCAAAATCGGCACCTTTGGCGACGGTTTCTTCAAACGGATAAAGGTTCACAACCAGCAAATCGATCGGGCCGATGTTATGTTCAACCATCGCGTCGCGGTGACCTTCCAGATCACGACGGGCCAGCAGGCCGCCATGGACAACCGGATGCAGGGTTTTCACGCGGCCATCCATCATCTCGGGGAAACCGGTGACATCAGCCACATCACGGACCTCAAGCCCTGCGTCACGCAAGGCGGCAGCAGATCCGCCAGTGGACAACAATTCCACCCCGTGTTTGGCCAATGCCCGGCCCAGATCGATGAGCCCTGTTTTGTCAGATACGGACAATAGCGCGCGGCGCAGTGGTGCAAGGTCGGTCATGAAGGTCCCCAAAGTTATTCAATCGGGTCCATCGGGTCGGCCTGCAACAGATCACGCACCGCGGTGGGGGTGTCTTGCGCCTTGGCCAACGACCAACGGACGCGTGTCGCATAGGACATTGCGTGCCCGGATAAAACCACCTGTTGGGTCGCACGGGGCTTTAATCTGCCATTTTGCAGATAAACCGAGGGGGCAAGGGCCAAATCCGCAACCCCATCATGACGAAACACCCAGACCTCGCCAGATTTCAGGCGCAATGACACGGCCGTGTCGCCCATATCAAGTTCCGCATCTACATCCGGATGCAGATGGAATCGGATAGAAAAGCCGGTTCCTTCGGGGTCAAAACGGGCTTCGTCGGCAGTGTCCAAGGTGGTTAATAGGTCTTCCCCGTCCACCATGCGCCCGTCCACCGACATATGTAGAATACGGGCGTGGGTCAGGCCGTGGCTGGCTTGATAACCGTTGTGGGATAGCTCAAGCATATCCACTTTGTCGGTATCGGCGCGAACCAACGTGGGGACGTCAGACAGCAAATCGGTCTGTTTGCTCAGATGGGACGAGGACACCCCATCGATGCACAACGTGGAATGGCTGCCCGAGGCACGGCTGGCACGGCGCCAATCATCGCCAAATCGGGCCCCCGAGCCACAGCAGACAATGATCGGGCGACGGCCTGAGGTCAGCTCCATCCCAAGTGTGCTGGCATGCGCGCGGGCCGACGCAGAACCCGAGGGTGGCGGTGCTGCATCCACGATCACTGATGTGCGGCCAGCGGTCAGCCGGGCAAATCCCATATGCAGGCCGGGTTCCGCAATCTCCTTGACCCCCGAGGAGGCAAAGGCCTGATCAAGACGGCCTTCTAACCCTGCACCGCCACCATGAAACCGGGCCAAGGCCCCATCTGCATGGCGCAAGGCGCGTAGGTTTGGCACGATCCGTTCAACGGCGCGCTCAATCTCGCGGGGGATAGTTCGGTTTGTTTCACGCAACGCTTCGACTGTCCAATTCAACAGGGTCAAAACTTCAAGCAGTTCTTCGGGGTTGCGCGTGGCGATAGCCCCATCTGCATCAATTTGTGCCGCACAATCTTTGGCCAAGGCCGCGACGGCGCGGTCAATATGCGCGTCCATGCCTTCCAGCGACAGGCCTGCGTAAATCGTACCGGCGAGGGCCTCAAACCGGGGCAAACCTGCGGGGCAGGCCTGCCAGCGGCGCGACAGAAATTTCATCTGTCTGGCCAGGCTTTGGTAAAATTGGTCGCTTTGCGGCTTTTCCTGCCCGCGCAGCAAAAAGAAGCCGTGATTGATCCAACGGATCAAACGACGCCCGGTCAGATCGGGCATCCAGCCTTGTCCGGTTCCGTCGCCGAACCGGGCGATCCACTCAAAAACCCACTTTTGGGCTTTGGTCCGGGCCCGTTCATCCCCGACAGCTGCCAAATCATCCAGCCAACGGCAGCCATGGATTTCTGCGGCCACTTCGGGGTTTTCTTTGGCAATGTCCCAAATCGACAGACGGGGGCCTTCGACCAGCAGCCCCGAAAATAGGAAATTGCCAGCCATCAACTGACGCCCGCGGGCTACTACACCAATCGTGCGCGGCTCGGGGGCAGAGACAAATGCAGTGACTGTCTTGGCCCGGGCCGCCCGTTTTGCATGCACCCGGTGCATGAAATTCGTCCTGCGGGCACGCCATGTTGTGGGTTGTGCCAAGTGTCTGCCGCCTCAAGTTTTGCTCACTTCCCGGCGACCATAGGAAAAGGTTAAGGGCAAGTCACGCAAAGTTATGATGACGGACAAACGGGGTGGAATGGGGCCGATCAGTTGTCGTGCGGATTGTAGAGTTGCATGAAAGGTATTGTCGTGGATCACGCCATGATTGTCTGGTTAGAGCCCATCTTGACCATGTTCTGCTTTGCAGCAAGAGTTTCGCTTACCAAAACGAGATGGCGAATTGACATATGTTGCTCACGGAAAGAATTCGGATCGATGCCGTACAGTCAAATGACGCGACGGAGCTTCATCGGTACTTTCAGCGAAACCTCAAGCACCTTGAGCCATGGGAACCTGAGAGAACGGTTGGTCATCATCATCTTGATGCGTGGAAGCAACGTGCCTGCGAACAAGAGCAAAATGGGAAAGAGGGTAAGTCTTACCATTTCAAAATGAGGTTCATAGAGGGTGATGAAATCATTGGCCTCTGCAATTTTAATAGTGTTTCGAGAGGAGCATTTCTGGCCTGCTATCTTGGGTATTCAATCGATAGCAGATGCGAAGGTCAGGGTCTGATGTTCGAAGCTTTGTCCGCCGTAGTCCCCTTCGTTCTTGAAACATATAAACTACATCGGATTATGGCGAACTATATGCCTTCTAACGAGCGGAGTGGAAAACTCCTTCATCGCCTCGGATTTGAAAAAGAGGGCTTCGCCAAGTCCTATTTGAAGATTGCAGGACGTTGGGAAGACCATGTTTTGACCGCGCGAGTTAACTCGGCTTAGGTCAGCTTTGTCCGCACAGCGGACCTTTGCGCCATTCGGTCAACCTGCTTTTCGCAGTACAGCCACATAAAACCCGTCCATCCCCCCCAGATCAGGCCAATAGTCCGGACGCAGCCGCAATCCGCCCTCGGGTGTGATCCAGTCGGCATCGATGCCAGGGATGTTCAGGGCCTCCGGGTCAATAGTCAGGTCCGGATGGCGGCACAGCGCCTCTTCGATCTGTACCTCGCCCTCGTCAGGCAAAAGCGAACAGGTGCAAAACACCAACCGTCCGCTGGGTTTCAGCAGGGTCAACGCGTGGTCGATCATGGTTTCTTGCTGGTCGATCAAAGCCCCGAATTCCGACCCGTCCTTGGCATAAGGCAAATCCGGATGCCGCCGGATCGTGCCGGTGGCCGAACAGGGCGCGTCTAGCAGGACGGCGTCGAACCCGGTTTCCGAAAAAGCAAAGGCGTCGCTTGTGACGGTCCGCGCTGTCAGCCCGACGCGCGTCAGGTTTTCTGCCACCCGCGCCATGCGCCGTTCGGACATATCAACCGCCGTCACATCCGCTCCACCAGCGGCCAGTTGCAGCGCCTTACCGCCCGGTGCGGCGCAAAGGTCGACGACCTTCAACCCGGTCACATCACCCAGCGTTTTCACGGGGATCGCGGCAGCGGCATCCTGGACCCACCAGTCACCGGCCGCATAGCCGGGCAGGGCGGAGACTTGACCATGCGATGTCAATCGCACCGATCCTGTCGGCAGAACGGTACCGCCGGTGGCATTCGCGACTGCTATCGCGTCCGTCTTGGGGGTCAGGTCCAAAGGTGCGCCCGCAAAATGCGCGCCCTCCATCCCTGTGACCGCTTCGCGGCCCCATGCGGCGACCAAGGGCTGGCGCAGCCATCCGGGCGTGAGCGGCACCGCGCGTTTGGTCCAACCATCGGACCCCTCGGCGGCAATTTTGCGCAGCACCGCGTTGGTCAGCCCTTTCATCGCTTGCGTGCGCTTGTTGCGGCTGACGATTTCCACATAGGCGTTCACAACACCATGCGGCGCTTCGCCACCGCAGAGCTCAATCACGCCCAGCCGCAGCGCGTTCATCACATGATCAGGCGGGGTCTTTTTCAGATAGGGTTTCAGCATCCGATCGGCCCGGTCCAGCCCGCGCAAAGCGTCCGTGGCCAGGCGCTGGGCGCGGGCCCGATCCTCATTTGGCAGCTGCGCCAAGGCACCACCCGCGATCAGTTCAGACATCAGACGGCCTTCGCCTGTGATCTGCATCAACAGGTGATGGGCGGTGCGGCGGGCGGGCAGACCTGTCTGGTGCATGGCAATTCTCTTGAAGCTGGATGCCCGCGCCGTATATCAAACAAGTAGCGCCGACAAGGAGAGCCCGTTGTGACTGATGCCCCCAAAGACGACTTGCCCGAGGCTGCCAAACGCGCATTGGCGGAAGCCGAAGCGCGGCGCAAGCTTGCCAAGGATGAGCTGCCCATTGAGCTGGGCGGCCGTGACGGCCCCGAGCCCGTACGCTACGGCGATTGGGAGAAAAAGGGGCTGGCCATCGATTTCTAGGATAAGCGACTGGCTGCAGGAGGCGGTGGCGCTGAACTAAACGGCGACAGCGCGGGTGATCGCAAACTTCAAGCAGGTTTTGAAGGACGGCAGTCTGCGGTTGTATCCGATTGTGACCCGTCTGTTGGACGCGGAGACGCTAGAGAAGAAGGCGGCGAGTAAGGTCATTCCCTCTAAAGTAGCAAAATAGTTGTCAGGGTAATAAAACAGCAGCCGAAATATGGGGGAGTTAGCATGCCATATCATATTGGTGGTCGAAAGCGTGATCCACGGATTCCGATTAAACATAACGAAGTTTTGGAGCACTTGGATGGTGACCCTAAGAAACTGACATTGATTGATGACAGCCCGGACGGACGCTTTCCAGTCAATTTCAGCCTCGGAAAAAGTGGGCGAGCTGTCGACGCGACCCACATGCCTACACGCTTTCGCCGGAAGGGTAACAAGGGTCTTCCCATGTATGAAGTTGATAATGCGTGGGGTGGGGGGCTTATCGTTACAGACAAGTTCAGGAAAATCGTTGAGTCGTTCGAGCCGGCCGTGCATCAGTTCTTTCCTATCCAGATCGAACAGGGCGGAAAGGTGATTGTCGAGAGGTTTATCTTTTACATCTGCAATCGTTTAGATAGCCTGGCAAAGGAGTATTGTAGCCCTCAAATCGGCCCAGACGAATTCTATAACCCGATCCATGATGGCAACGATAAGATTGTTTTTGCGTCGTCGCAGATCATGAATGTCAGCGCTTGGTGTGATAGATTTACGGTGGGTCGATATGTGAGCGACGAACTCTTTGCGTCGCTTGCCTCAGAGAACTTCACCGGTTTTGGCTTCAAGCAATACGACGAAATTTAGTTAATCGTTTTTCATAGAAAGAGTTATCATGTCAGCATTCGCTTCTTTGGCGCGCTATCTCGGTTTTGCGGATATTTTTGGACCCATTGGAAATTGACTAAGTGGGTTTCAAGTCGCGCATATCCACGGAGAAGCCTTTTGGAACACAGAACTTAAATTTCTTAATCTTCTAAATGATCCCGACGGACCAACAAGGCAAGCGTAGACTGGGTGAAACCCACGCATCTCTAAATCACCCGACCGCCTGATCCATCCTGTCATGCCGGTGGGTTTCACCCACCCTACGGAACGACGAGACTGGCCAATCCTGGGTGGTCGCGCCGAACCACAAGGTACGACGAATGTGATTGCAAACTTCAAGCAGGTTGCGAAAGATGGCGACTTGCGGCTGCGCCCGATTGTGACGACACTGGCAAATGCGGATACGCCGTAGAAGACGGGTGCCAGACAGACCGCGCCCCAAAGATGGATTAACAGGTGAATGCTTCGAACTTTTTGCCTCGTTGTGATAGGCATCACGTTTCTGACGGGGTGTATTCCTGAACGGCATGCATGGCATCAGAAATTGACGGTTGTCGTGGATACGCCGACAGGCCAGGTGTCGGGGTCGTCCGTCGTGCGGGTGGAGGCCGTGTTTTGGGGGCAGCTTCCTGCCACTGGCACGGAAGTAGAATATGACATCCGTGGTGAGGCAACTGTCGTTGAGGTGGCGCCGGGACAATATCTATTCGTCCTATTGGGCGGGTCACAAGAACGCTTCAAAGCGTTCGCTGGCGACAGGTTTGCGGGCATGACGCGGCAGGAATGGCTGCGCGAAATCCCGCGGCAGACAGAGCCCGTTTCCATTCCTCCCCAAGACGCCCCGATGATGGTCACATTCGAGGATATCACGGACCCCGCGAGCGTTGTTAGGGTGGACCCAGCCGATTTGGCGGCGAGTTTTGGAATAGGTATTTCATTGGAAGCCGTTTTTCTGGAGATAGTTTCAGAAAGCGATTTTCGGCAGAGCATATCACAGGTTCTATCACCACCCTTTTTTGAAAGGTGGACCATTCTCGACAGAGAGGCGCTCGAACAAGGCGGAATTCGCAACCCGTATTTTCGTTCGTTAATTGGTGATTTGAGCCCAAGCGACTTCATTAGGAATTAGAATATGGCCATTTTAAAAGATCTTTTCTTGGCAATTCTTGCAATGGATTCATATCATGGGGGTTATGAATCTGGGATAAATGACGGTGGTGAGGGCGACACTGATGGCCTCGGTCTGTCTGGTCCGATTAGAACACGCCCAATATTGATGATTTAACAGTTCTGAGGTCTTCTGATTGCGTCGTGTTGGACACTCCAGCAGCTCCCGTCTTTTTCCGCCAAGCTGCATCGGAAGAGGTCCGAACGGTTGATATGAGTCCATGACAAATCCTTCATCCGCAAGACGGGTTTGTAGGGCTATCCGTGTCGCATCATGCACCCAATCGTTTTTGCGTTTAGAGATAAAGTCGACAGGGGCCGCGCCCGCCCGCACGGTACATACGGGTTCTGTACACATGCTTTACGCGAAACATATGCTCTGATATGTCCCAATGGTTGTTCACCCCCATCTTGTTGTTCCCCGTCAGGTCCGTATAGATTGTTTGCAGGCTGCTAAAGGAATCACCAGTTTTGAGACTTTCTCGTATCGCCGCGCCGTTGTTATGTGTTCTCGTTGTCGCTGGTTGTGGACTACCACGCGGCGCAGGTTTCCAATCCGAAGTTTTGGCCGCGTCCAATGCGGGCAACCGCGAAGAGGGCGAAGCCGCAGTTTATGATTTTGAGGTCTTTGATGTCACCCGCGAGACGCTACCTGTCTTGCTGTCATGGCCGCGCAACGATGTGAAATCCTATCCTTGGATCAGTGCGCAGGAACAGCCCGCGTCATTGATCATTGCCGCTGGTGATATTGTTCAGCTCACCGTTTGGGACGCTGAAGAAAATTCCTTGTTGGCCGGAACGGGTCAACGTTCAACTCCTCTGCAGGAAACGACTGTCAGTACTTCCGGACGCGTCTTTGTGCCGTATATCGGCGAGTTGCGCATTGCGGGCATGTCACCTGATACAGCCCGCGCCCGTATCGAAGAAGAGTTGGTCCGCACGATCCCTTCTGCGCAGGTCCAGCTGACCGTTGAACCCGGGCGCCAGAACACGGCCAATCTTGTGTCTGGTGTGAATGTGCCGGGCCTGTATCAACTGCCTGATCGTAATTTCAAACTGTTGGACTTGTTGTCGCTTGGCGGTGGCGCAAGTCAGGCGCTGCTGAACCCGCAAGTGCGCCTGGTGCGTAATGGCACGACATATGGCGTTTCGCTCGAGCGTCTGCTGAGCGAGCCTGCGTTGAACACAGCCATGCGTGGTGGGGACAATGTGATCATTGAGGCAGATGGTCGGCAGTTTGTGTCACTTGGTGCAACCGGCCTAGAGGCGGTGCATGACTTCACCAAGCAAGAGCTAAGCGCGCTTGAGGCCATGGCTATTGTTGGCGGCGTCTCTGATGCCCGTGCGAACCCGCAGGGCATTTTGATTATGCGCGAATATGACTTGGATGAGGTCCGGACGGACAACACCGGCCCACCCATTGATCGCGTTGTGTTTACGATTGATCTGACGTCTGCGGATGGATTGTTTTCTGCAGGGAATTTCCTGTTGCAGGACAATGATCTGGTCTATGGCACCGAAAGCGCGCTTGGAACCGCGTTGACGGCGGTCAGTGTGTTCAACACGCTTTCTTCTTTCGTGCCTGAGTAGCCTTAGAACAAGGCAATGTCATCGGCCCAAACGTCGAAGTCGCTTATGCCGTCGACTTGCAAAATGTCTCCATCCCCAAGGTCAATTGTGCCCGTTGTCCCGTCGATGCTGCCATAGACAAACAAAAGGTCTTCTGCGGATGTCAGGCCCGTCCAAAGTGATGCGTCTAATGTGATGCGATCTATGCCCTGTTCGTAGTCGCTTATCAGGTCTTCGCCGCCGCTGAAGATAAAGGTATCCGCGCCGGCCCCTCCTTGCAAAAGATCGGTTCCTGTGCCGCCGTCAAGCGTGTCATCCCCCGTGCCGCCCAGCAGGATATCTGCACCAGCTTCCCCCAGAAGCGTATCATCACCGCCACGCCCCAAAAGCGTATCGTTGCCAGTGCCCCCATGTACGGTGTCATTACCATTGCCGGACATAATAACATCGTTGTTGTCACTGCCTGAGATCTGATCAGAAGAATCCCCGCCGCTGATCACCCCGGTTGTTTCCGGTGCCGCCGTCGCACCGGTCAATGCGTTGCGCAGGTCATCGATGTTGCCCGATGCAAGTACTTGTACCCCGTCGCGTATCGTGTTGGGACCACTTTCATCTGGAAGAGGGGGTTCACCGGACGTCGGTGGGATGACGGGCTGGCCAGGCCCCGGATACCCTGGTTCGATATTTTGCGGCAGCCGCAGCCCCCCGATAAGATCGCCGTTATCAAGGGCCCGGTAATCGATCGGCCCGCCATCCGCGCTGAGCACGATCAAGGTTTCGCCCCCATAGCTGATTTGCATTCCATCGGCGCGCAAGCTGATCGATAGCTGGCTGATGTCCCGCAGCATTGGCCAAAGCGACAAGACAATCTGGTCCTCGCCCGCTGTAAAATCGGTGATCGTATCGAGATCGCCATCGGCAGACAGGATAAAGACGTCTGCACCCGCCCCCCCCGTCATGATATCGCTGCCTAGCCCGTCCCGGATGATGTCATCCCCCGCGCGCCCGTTGATTTCATCGGCACCATCGTGCCCTTGCAAGACGTCGTTGTCCGTACTGCCTACAAGCATCCCGCCTGCAATGGTCGCGGTGGCTGTAATTCCTGCCGTCCCGGTGTTGTAATGCAGCTGCGTCACGCCTGTTTCACTGCTGCTGGCCACAAAGATATCAAGCCCGTCGCCCCGTCCGGTGGCCACAATGGCGCTGACATTATCAAGCCCCATATCGTCCGTGTCCTCGATATGCGCCTGCGCGAGCAGATGCCCGCCTTCCATCAAGACGAAGATCGAGATCCCGTCGTCCGCCCCGCCCGCGATGACATAGGTCCGCCCGTTGTGTTCGAGCACTTCAAGTGCGGTTACTCCGTCAAAGCGGGTTTCAAGCGTGTCCAGCAGGTGCTCGCGGATGATCAGGCTGCCATCATCGCCAATCTGCATCACGCTGAGGCTGTTGCTGCCCGCTGCCGCCAGAACGACAAAGGTTTCGCCGCCGACATGTGCCGTTTCCATGGCCGTGGGCGCGGTGATCCAAAGCCCGTCGTCGTTCCCGAGGCTTTCGGCAAGGCTGAGGTTGCCATCGTTGCCCATCACCCAGCTTGAAATCCCGTTTTGTGAGCTGCTGGCGCTTATCACAAAGGTTTGCCCGTCGACTGTCGCGCTGGCCATTGCGCCAATGGCCGCGGTGTAGCTGTCCGCTACGCTGGCCAAGGCGCTATGCCCCAAGACGGTGCCATTCACATCAAAGTCCAGCCGGGCAATACCGTTGCTTCCGGCGATACTGCCGTAGATGACCTGCGCGCCGCTGCCTAAAGTCACGCTCACCCCGTTTTGGAACCCGGTCGCCGTGCCCAAACTGCTGGCCGTCCCAAAGCTGCCGTTGCCGTTGAAGGTAATGGTCTGCATATCGCCCGCAACCCCCCCACCCACGAGCAAGCCGGTACTGCCGTTGATGTCCAGTGTCATCAACGTGCTGGTCCCGCCCGGCAAATCCCCGCCCTGGAATGCCAGCGTGTCAGTCAGCCCAAGCGTGCCTCCGGCGATGGACCAACTGCTGAGAACTCCGTCGAAACGAGTTGTGCTCAGCAATATGTCGACACCATTCACGGTGACGATGTCCAAATCCGTGATCTGCGAATAGCCCAGATCGGCCGCGACTGTGATGTAGTCGACGAACGTAATATTTTGCATAGACGGTCCCCCCCGGAACCTGAAACTTGTTCTGGGGGACGGCCGTGCCACGGGCATGATAGAAATAGGGCTAAGTTGCGGTTCTTAATCCGCAATTTGTTCAATGATACCTCTTATTCTTCAGGTAATTTGTATGAATTTGAGGTTTACACATATTAACCCTTCTTTGATTGAAGCGATTGCATGGACCGGGTTAGTCTAGCTTTAAGTTTTTAAAGGAATTTCCATGCCGCCCAAGTTCGGTACCAGTGGTTTGCGCGGCCTTGTCACCGAGCTGACCACCGCATGCGTCACCCGCTATGTCGCGGCTTTTGCCCAGTCCTGCGAAATGGGTTCTGGGCTTTTTGTGGCCCATGACTTGCGCGAATCGTCGCCGATGCTGGCTGATGCCGTCGCATTTGCTGCACGAAGCCACGGTTTGCAGGTGACCGTCTGTGGCCCGGTGCCGACCCCTGCCTTGGCTTTGGCAGCGATGCGTGCAGGCGCCGCGGCGGTCATGGTCACTGGCAGTCACATTCCCGCTGACCGCAATGGATTGAAGTTCTACACCCCAAGGGGCGAGATCTCAAAGGCGGAAGAGACCGCCATATTGGCTGCTTTGGATGGCGCATCTGTTGATGGGCCTATAGGTGATCTGATCCAGGATAATACAGTCGCTGACGCCTATATCGCCCGGTATGTCATCGCCTATGGTCGTGCCTTGGAAGGGCTCCGTATCGGGCTTTATGCCCATAGTGCGGTTGGCCGTGATTTGATGGTCCGGCTGCTTGGGCAATTGGGCGCTGAGGTGATTTCACTGGGTCGGTCGGAGGTCTTTGTTCCTGTCGATACCGAGGCTGTCCCTGCTGATATTCGTGCCCAGTTCGTGCAATGGGCCCAGGCCCAACGGTGCGATGCGATTGCGTCGACCGATGGGGACGGAGACCGCCCGATGCTGGCGGATGAGAATGGCACGATCATCCCCGGCGATCTGATGGGTCAGATAGCGGCGGTTGCATTGGGGGCGGATCATGTCGTTACCCCGATTTCCTCAAATACGGGCGTTTATGCGGGTGACCGTTTTGCCAAGGTTGTCGCCACCAAGATCGGTTCACCTCATGTGATCGCGGGCATGGATCAGATCGGGGGCCGTGTGATCGGATATGAGGCGAATGGTGGTTTTTTGTTGGGCTTCGATGCGGAGGGCCCGGTGGGACCGCTGCCCCCTTTGATGACGCGGGATGCGGTTTTGCCTGCGGTGGCCGTATTGGCGGCCAGTCGGCAGTCTGGATTGGCGGCATTGGTTGCGGCACAGCCTGCGCGGTTCACGGCCGCGGATCGATTGCAGGACGTGCCTGTCGCGGCGTCACAAGCTTTGGTGCGCCGGTTGACAGATGACCCACAGGCGCAGCAACAGTTTTTGGCCGGATTGGATGGTACAGCGCAGGACGTGAATAACTTGGATGGTCTAAGGATCACATTGGCGGATGGTCGGATTGTGCATCTGCGCCCCTCTGGAAATGCGCCTGAGCTGCGTTTGTACGTCGAGGCTGACACAGCTGCCAAGGCGGCAATGATGTTGCTGGCAGGTTTGGCTTGGATTGCGGCTGAAATCGCATCATGAAGCTGTGCCAAAATGTCTTAATAAAATTTTCGTCACTTTGTGTGAAAACGCACTGAGCTGGTGTTGGGGTTCATCTAAAACCACACACGGGGCTAGTGTTAATAGTTTGTCTAATGAGTTTCAAAGCTCCTCACGTGGTTCACGTGGGGGGCTTTTTTCATGCGCGATGTGGTTGCCCACCGATTACGTTACCTATGTCAGTTGTACAGCCACAAGACGCTGCACATGGATGAGCAAAAACGGGTCTTTCAGTTTTGATCGGACGAACCTCATCTTCGGGTTGCCAAGGCGGATAGCTTTTTCTTAGCTATCGTACCCGTCTGGGTTTGCTGACTGCCATGCCCATGTGCTGGCAGTCATTTCATCCAGGCTGTGTTTGGCGTCCCAGCCGAGTTCTGCTTTGGCCCGGGTGGCGTCAGCTTGCATAGCGGCGATATCGCCCGCGCGGCGCGGGGCCAGTTGTGTGGGGATCGTGACCCCGCTCGCCCGCTCAAATGCCGCCACCATATCGCGGACGCTATAACTGTCGCCGGTCCCGATGTTGAAAGGTCGCGCGCCTGTGTTTGTCTGCGCATAGTTCAGCGCAGCGACATGGGCTCGCGCCAGATCGACCACGTGGATATAGTCGCGCTTCCCTGTGCCATCGGGCGTGTCGTAGTCATCCCCAAATACCGACAGGGCCGCCCGTTTGCCCACGGCCACCTGTGCGATGAAGGGCATCAGGTTGTTGGGGATATCCTTGGGGTCTTCGCCGATCCGCCCCGAGCTATGCGCCCCAACCGGGTTGAAGTATCGTAAGAGCACCGCCGAGGCGCCGGGCTGTGCGGCTGCCCAGTCTTGCAGCATCTGTTCGGCGATCAGCTTTGTCCGCCCATAGACGGATGTGGGGGTGGTCGGGTGCGCCTCATCGTAGGGCAGATAGACCGGATCGCCGTAGACCGTGGCCGAGGACGAAAAGATCAGCCGCTTGCATCCCGCCCGGTCCATCGCATGAAGCAAAGCAAGCGTGCCGCCGACGTTGACATCATAGTAATAGAGCGGCTTTTGCGTGCTTTCGCCGACCGCTTTGAGCCCGGCGAAATGGATCACGGCCTCTGGCTGAAAATTCTGCATGACTTCGTCAAGCTTGGCCGGATCGCGTACATCGCCCACATAGTCAGTCACCGCGCCGTTGGACAAGGCACGTACCCGGGTCAGCACCTCTGGTGTGGCGTTGGTGTAATTGTCCAGCACACAGACCTCGTGCCCCTGTGCCATGAGTTCCAGCAACGTATGGCTGCCGATATAGCCCGCGCCGCCGGTGACAAGAACGCGCATCAGAGGATGAAATCGCTCGCGGTCAGCCCGGTTGTCACACCGCTGATGACGATTTCCAGGTCAGCGCTTCCGTCGCCGTCGCTGTCGACCTGTACGATGGTATCTGTTCCATCTTCGTCCAGCCGGAGCTCACCTGCGCTGCTTGAGAAAGCTGCGGTTTCGATAAAGCTGAGCCCATTGATATTGGACAAATCGATGTCGTCTGTCCCGACAACGAAATCAGTTATGGTGTCCCGGTTCCCTGCGCCGGCGAAACTATCACTGATGAATTCGAACACAAAGTCATCGGCACCTGCGCCACCTGTCAATTCATCCGCTCCGAGACCGCCGACGATTTCATCGGCACCGTCATCGCCTTCGATGGTGTCATCGCCCTTGCCGCCGAATAGAAAATCCCCGCTGCCGCCGCCGGAAATTGTGTCATCCCCGCTGCCGCCAAAGATTGTATCGACCCCAGTTCCGCCATTCAGATCGTCAAAGCCGGAACTGCCGTAGATGGTGTTGGTTCCACTGGTCCCATTGACGGTATCAGCCCCTGAGTCCCCATCGGCCTCATCATTACCGGCCCCAAGATTGAGTTCGTCGTCGCCGCGACCGCCTGCGATGTCGTCTGATCCGCCATTCCCGGTCAGCACATTGTCGACGCCATTTCCGATCAACGTGTCATCGCCGCTGTCGCCTGTCGCATTTTCAATCACCGCGCCGTTTGCGATGGTAAACCCGCCAGCAATCCCTTGGGCGGCTGAGATAAATCCGCCGCCGCCTTCTGCATATTGTAACGTTGCTGCGCGCAGGTCGATTGTGGCATCACGGCTGCCGCTATAGCTGATGGTGTCAGTACCGCCGGTGTCCCAGATGCTTTCCCACCAGGTTTCTCCGAGTTCGTAGGTGTTGTCGCCAGAATTATAGGTCGTGTTCGCCCCATACAGCTCCTGCAAGATTGCAATATCCAAAGCCATGGGTGTCGCAACGTTGCCGCTGTTTTCCGAAGCGGGTTGTTCGTACCAACCATCATTGTAGGACATGATTGTATAGACCTGTTGGTTCAGGTCAAAGTCGCCATAAAAGCCAAATGGATAATCTGGATCCGTGGTGCTGTCTTCAAGCCCCTCTAGGATCGTATCGCCGTCATGCGGGTGGGCGAGGCCTAATCCGTGCAGAAGCTCGTGGATGATCGTGGCATAACCGGCCCCGCCTTCTTCCAGACCGCCATTGGTATTCCAGCCATAACCGTTCTGATTGAAGGCGCCCATGGTTTCACTGTCGTCGCCTGCAGAGCTTGGCACGTAGAAATAGCCGAGGAATAAATCGTTGCCGAATTCGTCGTCATCAGCGACCAGTTGGAAATCAGCGTCTTCATTGGTTGTCGAAGTGGTGAACGACACGTCAATGTAGTTTTCGATCGCCGCAAGTGCTGCCATGACCCGCTCGGTTTCGTAGTCGCTCCATCCATCAGACGTGATTTCACCGGGTATGGCGTTCGCCTGATCTCCGTCTTCTACAAAATAGACACTGATCACGTCATCGGTGCGGTACCCGCCGCTGTCGAGCGCATTGGTCGGGCAATCTGCGTAAATTCCCGACACTGCGGCCGATGTATTGGCCATGGCTTGGCAAACTTCACACACGATTCTTTACTCCATGCACGCAAAAACGATGTGGTTTTGAACAACATAATTATGGCGTAAGTTTGAGCATAGTTAATATATGATTGCCACCGGGCAATGGGGACAACGGCAATTATTCTCCTGCGACCTTGCGTGGTCAGAACAAGAAGTCGTCTGCCGTCAGCCCCGTGGAACCGACAAGGAGGATTTCCATATCGATGGTGTCGATTTGAATGCGCGTGTTCCCGCCACTGGTGTTTAGCGAAATGCTCTCCGCAAAACGAAGCCCGCCGATGTCCGTCAGGTCGATATGATCAATCCCAACTTCAAAGTCTGTAATCGTATCCCGGTTGCGCGTGCCTGCATAGCTGTCACTGGCATATTCAAAGATAAAGACGTCTGCGCCGCTGCCGCCTGTCAGCGCATCCGCACCCATTCCGCCCACAATCATATCATTGTCGTTGCCGCCGTTAATCGTGTCTGCGCCGCGTCCGCCAAAAAGGGCGTCATTGCCAGCGCCGCCGGAAATCTGATCATTACCGCTGCCACCGAAAATCGTATCACTGTCTGATCCGCCCTGAATGTTGTCAAAGCCGGACCCACCATAAAGCGTGTTGGCGCCACTGGTGGTTTCAATGTCATCTGAACCTGACGCGCCATCGACCATATCGTTGCCCGCGCCTGCATCGATGTGATCATCACCCGCGTTGCCGTTCAGCCCATTTCCAAGATCATTGCCGACCAACGTGTCATCGCCTGATCCGCCCGATGCGTTTTCAATGTCCGCACCATTTGCGATTGTGAACCCGCCGCCGATACCTTGTGTGGCAGAAATAAAACCGCCACCACCTTGCTCTTGTTGCAAGGTCGCTTCGCGCAGGTCGATCACAACATCGCGGCTGCCCGCGTAGTTGATCGTATCAGTTCCGCCGGTGTCCCAGATCGACATCCATGCATCATGGCTGTCCGGAAGCTCATATATGTTGTCGCCACTTTCATGCGTCGTGTTTGCACCGTACATTTCCTGCAACAAAGCGATGTCCAGCGCCATCGGTGTGGACGCGTTGCCCATTGTCAGGTTTTGCGGGGTTCCGGTCAGCCCACTGTTGTAGGACATGATGGTGTAGACTTCTTGGTTCAGGTCAAAATCCCCAAGATCCCCAAACGGATAATTTGCAGCATTCGGGTTCAGTCCTGGCAGGGTATTCGTACCATCATGGGGGTGTTCAAGCCCTAACCCATGTAGCACCTCGTGGAGGATGGTTGAGAAGCCCAGACCGCCATCGCTGAGCCCGTCAGTGCTCCAACCATAGCCATTTTTGTTGAACGCACCCATCGATTCGCCCGTGTAGCTCGAACCGCTGGGCAGAAAGAAGTAGCCCAATGAACCCGGTGATGAGAATTCATTGGAATCCAATACCATCTGGAAATCGGCGTTGGGTTCTGTGGTGAATTCAAAGGTGATATTGACATAGTTTGAGATCGTGGCGAGCGCCGCCATCGTGCGGTTGATTTCGTACTGGCTCCAGCCTTCGGATGTGATTTCATCAGATCCGCCGGAGACAAAGAACCGCGAAAAATCTGCCTTTTCCCCTGTGCCCACAAAGGACACTGTGATGATCTCATCACCACGGCCTTGTCCGCCATCGAGTGCTAGCGCTGGGCAGTCAGCGGAAAGCCCAGAAACCGGTTCGCTGGTGTTGGCTAAGGCCTGACAGGTTACACACACAACACACTCACTCTTTAAACATGATATACCTCGGCCAAGTTATCACCCCAATTGTGGCAAATTTCAGTTGACCAAACGGTAAGATAGCAGCCGATCGAACGACATTGCTCAACTTGCCGGGGCCTGGGGTGCTGACCCTAATCCCGCGCGTAGATATCCTCATAACGCACGATGTCATCTTCGCCCAGGTAGCTGCCGGTTTGGACCTCAATCAGAATCATGGGGAGTTTGCCGGGGTTTTCCATCCGGTGTTTGGCCCCAAGTGGGATGTAGATTGATTCGTTCTCAGTCACCAATTTCACGTCATCATTGACGGTCACTTTCGCCGTGCCTTGCACGACGATCCAATGCTCGGATCGGTGATGATGTGATTGCAGTGACAATGCGGCACCCGCGTCTACTACAATCCGTTTAACCTGAAACCGGTCGCCCATGGCTAGGCTTTCGAACCACCCCCACGGCCGGTGATCTTTGGGAAAGCATTCGGCTTGGACCGCGTCTTCGGCTTTGAGCGCAGCGACCGCTTGTTTAACCTCTTGCGTCCGGTCCTTGGTGCTGATCAGCACCGCATCCGGCATGGCCACCGCTACGATATCATCAAGTCCGATCCCGACGATCCGTTGTCCGTCAATCTCGGACCGCAGCAGTGTGTTTTTGCAATCAATCGCTGTTGTTTGCCCCGATTGCGCCATGCCGTCGGTTTCGGTTTCCCGCCAGACGGCGGCCCAATCGCCCAAGTCGGACCAGCGTCCTTTATACGGCACCACTGAAAGGTTTTGTGCCTTTTCCATCACCGCATAGTCGATCGAGATGGCGGGCGCGTCACCCCACGGTTCAGGTGCGAGCCGCAAGAAACCCAGATCGGCCTGCGCATGGTCAACCGACTTGCTCACGGCCATACACATTTCAGGGGCGTTTTGGGTGTAGGCTTCGATGATTGCCTTGACCGAGAACAGGAATATCCCCGCGTTCCACAGATATCGCCCCTCTGCCAGCATCGCGGCGGCCCGGGCCGCGTCGGGCTTTTCCACAAAGCTTTTTAGCGCAACGGGTGCTGCCGTGTCGGGCGGTGCTGTGTCTAGTTCAAGATAACCGTAACCGGTTTCTGGCCGGTCTGGGCTGATCCCGAAAGTGACGAGCTGGCCGGCCTGGGCTGCTGGCATAGCGGCCTCAACCGTTGCCAAAAACAGCGCGTCATCGGGGATCACGTGATCCGATGGCGCGACCAGCATGAACCCATCGGGGTCGCTGTTGTGCAGATGCATGGCGGCCGCCAAAACCGCAGGGGCCGTGTCACGCCCCGCAGGTTCGATCAAGACAGCGCCGGGGTTGATCCCGATGTCTTGCAGCTGTTGCACCGCAATAAACCGGAACGCATCTGCCGTGACCACCACGGGTGCGGCAAACTGCGGGCCGCTTAGCCGTTTGGTGCTGGCTTGAAATAGGCTTTCGTCGCCGATCAGCGGCGAGAATTGTTTTGGATAGCTTTTGCGTGACAAGGGCCACAGCCGGGTGCCCGAACCGCCGCAGAGAATGACCGGAGTGATCATGGCTTTCCTTTCAACTGGCGCGCAGGCTTTGGCCCGTGCTTTGCTGTGCGCGGAACCAGTCATAGGTTGCCGCAATCCCGGCGTGCAAGTCGATTTTGGCGGACCAGCCAAGCTGTGTCAGTGTGCTGACGTCCAGCAATTTGCGCGGTGTCCCGTCCGGTTTGCTGGTGTCGCAGATAATTTTGCCGGTGAACCCAACGGTTTCGGCGATCAGAGTGGCTAGCTCTTTGATGGCGATATCTTCCCCGGTGCCGACGTTGATATGGCTTTGCATCGGCATGGTGTGGCTTTTGTAGACCGCAGGCGAAAGCCCCATCACAAAAAGCGCCGCTGCCGCCATGTCATCCACGTGCAGAAATTCCCGGCGGGGGGTCCCTGTCCCCCAAAGGGTCACGTGATCCGCCCCGTTTTGCGCGGCCTCATGGAACCGCCCGATAAGGGCAGGTAGCACATGCGCGTTTTGGGGGTGAAAATTGTCCCCCGGCCCATAGAGATTGGTCGGCATGATTGATCGATAGTCCCGCCCATGCTGGCGGTTATAGCTTTCACACAGCTTGATCGCGGCGATTTTCGCGATCGCATAGGGTTCGTTTGTGGGCTCCAACGGTCCGGTCAGCAGCGCATCTTCAGTGATCGGCTGGGCTGCATCGCGCGGGTAGATGCAAGATGATCCCAGTTGCAGCAGCTGTTGGACGCCCGTCGCATGTGCCGCCTGGATCACATTGGTCGCAATCATCAGATTTTCGGCGATGAATGTCGCAGGATATGTATTGTTAGCCATGATCCCACCCACTTTGGCGGCGGCCAAGATCACCTGATCGGGCTGATGTTTGCGCATGAAGGCTTGCACGGCGGCTTGGTTGGTCAGATCGAGTGCTGTCCGGGTGGCGGTGATGACCTCGGCGTCGCCCTTTGCCTGCAGTTGACGCAAAATAGCGCTGCCGACCATGCCCTTGTGGCCTGCGAGGAATATTCGCATTGGGCTAGGCCTCCATCGGGATGGGTTGGTTCATCCCGTGTTCTTTCAGCAAGGCCTGCCGATGTGCGGTTTTTAGGTCGGATGCGACCATTTCGGCGCACATTGCCCGCGCGGTGATCTGCGGGGTCCAGCCCAATTGGGTCTTGGCCTTTGATGGGTCACCCAACAGCGTTTCCACCTCGGCCGGTCTGAAATAACGTGGGTCAACCCGCATCACCACATCGCCGGGTTTCACGGCGGGGGCGAAGTTGTGGTTCACGCTGGCCACGGTTGCGATTTCTGCAACGCCCGCGCCGCTGAATTCAAGGGTCATTCCCAGTTCGGCGGCGGACCAGATGATAAAGTCGCGCACCGAATGTTGCCTGCCCGTGGCGATGACGTAGTCGTCGGGGGTGTCTTGCTGCAGCATCATCCATTGCATGCGCACATAATCCTTGGCGTGCCCCCAATCGCGCAATGCGTCGATATTACCCATGTAAAGACAGTCTTCTAACCCAAGCGCAATATGGGCCAGCCCCCGTGTGATCTTGCGGGTTACAAAGGTTTCGCCCCGCCGGGGGCTTTCGTGGTTAAACAGGATGCCATTGCAGGCGTACATCCCGTAAGCCTCGCGGTAGTTCACGCAGGTCCAATAGGCGTAAAGCTTGGCTACCGCATAGGGGCTGCGCGGGTGGAAGGGGGTGGCTTCGGTTTGCGGGGTTTGCTGGACCAACCCGTAAAGCTCAGACGTGGAGGCCTGATAGAATCGGGTTTTGCTGTCCAGCTTCAGAAAGCGGATCGCCTCAAGCAGCCGTAGGGTGCCAAGTGCGTCGACGTCTGCTGTATATTCGGGCGCCTCAAAGCTGACGGCCACATGGGACTGCGCGCCAAGGTTATAGACCTCGTCCGGTTGCACCTCGGACAGGATGCGCGTCAGGTTGGATGCATCGCTGAGATCACCGTAATGCAGTTTGAACCGGGCGTTGTCGGTGTGTGGATCCTCGTAGATGTGGTCCACACGTTCCGTGTTGAACAGGGAGGCGCGGCGTTTGATCCCATGCACCTCATACCCTTTTTCAAGCAGCAATTCAGCCAGATAGGACCCATCTTGCCCAGTTACCCCTGTGATCAACGCCCGTTTTGCCATCGGTTACCTCTTTACATCGTAAACTGTCGTTAACCATGTCATGCCGCGCAAAACGTTGAGGATGTGTTAACCATCGCGCGGTCTGGCAAGAGATCATCAAGGCAGACACCGGAATACTGCGCGCGATTTCATTTCTTGCGGAAGGTGCAAAATTCCATGTCAGAGCAAACCCCAAACCTGTCCATGCCATACATCATGCCGTCACAAGCGCAGAAGCATGTGACCCATAACGAAGCGATTGAGCTATTGGATATGATTGTCCAACTGACGTTTGAATCCGTGGTGCTCACGACCCCGCCGGCTGTGACCGAGGAAGGGCAGGCATGGGCTGTTGCCACCGGTGCGACGGGTGAATGGGCTGGGCAGGATGGTCGGATTGCCACATGGCGCGGTGGTGGTTGGTTGTTTGTGACCCCGCAGGATGGTTGGCGCGCTTGGGTCCGTGATGTGGCGGAAATTCAGGCCTATACGGGCGGCATCTGGGTGACACAGGGCGAGGTTGAATTGCAGAATCTGCCCAGTGTTGGAATCAACGCGACGGCTGACACGACAAACCGGTTGAGCGTGAATGCCGATGCCACGTTGCTGAACAACGACGGCGCTGGGCATCAGGTAAAGATCAACAAGGCCGCCGTGACTGATACGGCATCATTGCTTTATCAAAGCGGGTTTTCGGGTCGGGCCGAGATGGGGCTGGCGGGAAATGACGATTTCAGCATCAAGGTTTCTGCGGATGGATCGGCTTGGTTTACCGGGGTCACCGTTGCCGCAGCATCAGGGCATGTGCAGATTGATCAGGTTTTGCATTTGAACCCAACCGCAGCCCCGGCAAGCCCTGCTGCGGGGGATGTCTATTTTGATGCGGCCGCGTCAAAGCTGCGCTGTTATGACGGGACCGTCTGGCAAGACCTATTCTAATGGCTTTGCACATTTGAGCAGCCAAGACTTCAACGTTTTGACCCGATCTGACACGACCCCCGGCGGATGAATGATGTAGTACCCAAAGCTTTCGCGTTGATGTTGCATCAACGCGACGAGCCTGCCGGTGGCAAGGTCATCTTCGACAAGTGCCCCTGCCACCACGGCGACACCACCCCCGGCACGTACCCCTGACAGCAGCATACTGCCCGTTGCAACCACATTGGCCTGACAGCAGGCCATGTCGAACCCTGATTCCTCAACCCATTTCCGCCCCTCACTATCAAGCGTCTGGAACAGCCATGGCAGATCATAAAGATCGGTCAGAGCATCGACCTTGCGGTCTTTGATCAGCGCCGGAGCGGCGACAACCGTGTAGTTTGCCGCAACCAGATGCGTGGCCGTAAGGCCGGGCCAATCGCCGCGCCCAAAGCGAATAGCCATATCGAATCCGTCCCGGCGCAGATCGATCAGATCGACGCTGGGGCTGACCGAAAGCGAAAATCCCGGATGTTCTGCCCAGAATCGGGTCAGCCGGGGCATCAGCCAGTTTTCTGCGAAACTTGGCGTCACAGATATTGTCAGCGGGCGCGCATCATTATCTTCATTGACTGCTTTGACGCCATCCACGATCTGGCGAAAGCCTGCGGATAGCTCGGCCGCGAGCGTTGCGCCGATTTCCGTTGCAGCCATCCCGCGCCCATCCCGAACCATCAAGGCGGTATCCAGATGTGCTTCGACCGCGCGCACATGCTGGGCGATGGCTGCATGTGTGACGTTCAGTTCCTGCGCCGCAGCGGTATAGGAGCCCGTTCGCGCGGCGACTTCAAAGGCACGCAATGCGGCGAGCGAGGGAATATCACGCCAATTCATATGAAAGTTCAGCTAACATATACGAAATTATACAAACTCGCATGAAAGCTTCAAGGCAGTTAAATTCCTTATATCAGCTTAGAGAAAGGAAAAACCATGCTAACAATTATCGCAGATGCCATGTTGACTGCAACGCAACAGAAAGACTGGTCGGCCCCCGATCACTGGAAAAGAGAAGGTCGTCCTGCCCAAGGCCAGAGCCGTCACGACCGCGAGGCAGAGTACTGGCGCCGGCGGCTGCAGCGCAATGCGGGGATGTGGTAGCCACTCGCGCGAAAAATTAACCAAAAATTAACGCGCGGGGGCGAACATTGGCCCGCGCGTTTTTTCGTGACGATCACATGCTGATCAATACCGATGTTTTCTGGGCAAAAACACTGCCGACTGCGGCGACCTGCATCTAATGCGGGCACATGGCGCGGATTCTTGTCGTAGAGTGCTTGCGGCAACATACTGCCTCTGCTACATCCGCCGAGATTTTGCCGCTCTCGTTAACACGGGGGCAAAACAACTTGTCCAGTCGCTGCCCCGAGGACGAAGGGTGTTTCGGGTCTGGACCTAAGACATCGGAAGGCGACACGTGTCCGAAACAGCTGGTATTTCTACAGGCATCGCTACGCGTTATGCGACTGCCGTTTTCGATCTTGCTATAGAAGGCAAGGCGATCAAAGCTCTCGAATCAGACGTTGCTGCGCTGGGTGCAGCACTGACCGACAGTGCGGATTTGCGCACTTTGCTGACATCCCCCTTGTATAGCCGGGAAGAACAGTCAGCCGCGATCAGCGCGATTGCGAAAAAAATGGAACTTTCGGACACCACAAGCAATGTATTGGCGCTGCTGGCAGGCAAGCGCCGTTTGTTTGTGCTGCCGCAATTGCTGAGCGTGCTTGAAGACATGCTTGCGGAAGCGCGCGGTGAAGTGACCGCAGAAGTGACGACCGCGAAAAAGCTGACGAAAGCGCAAGCTGACAAGCTAGCCAAAACGCTCAAAGCCCAAGTGGGTAAATCTATCACCATCAAAGAAACCGTCGATGAAAGCATCATCGGCGGTCTTATTGTTAAAGTGGGCTCAAAGATGATCGATACTTCGATCGCCTCAAAGCTCAACGCACTCCAGAACACTATGAAAGAGGTCGGATAAATGGCGATCCAAGCGTCTGAAATCTCTGCGATCCTAAAGGACCAGATCAAGAACTTCGGTCAAGAAGCCGAAGTGGCCGAAGTTGGCCGGGTACTCAGCGTGGGCGATGGTATCGCCCGTGTGTATGGCCTGGATAATGTACAGGCCGGTGAAATGGTTGAATTCCCCGGCGGAATTCGCGGGATGGCTTTGAACCTTGAATCTGACAACGTGGGTGTTGTTATCTTCGGTTCCGACCGCGACATTAAAGAAGGCGACACCGTTAAGCGCACCAAGTCCATCGTGGACGTGCCTGTCGGTGACGAACTGCTGGGCCGCGTTGTTGACGGCCTTGGCAACCCGCTCGACGGCAAGGGCCCGATCAAGACAAAGGCGCGCGCTGTTGCAGACAGTAAGGCACCCGGCATCATTCCACGTAAGTCGGTGCATGAGCCAATGGCGACCGGTCTGAAATCAGTTGATTCGATGATCCCCGTTGGCCGTGGCCAGCGCGAATTGATCATTGGTGACCGTCAGACAGGTAAGACAGCCATCGCGCTGGATACGATCCTGAACCAGAAATCATACAACGACGCAGCTGCGGACGAATCTGGCAAACTGTATTGCGTATATGTTGCGATTGGTCAGAAACGTTCGACCGTTGCTCAGCTGGTGAAAAAGCTCGAAGAATCAGGCGCGATTGAATATTCTATTGTCGTTGCGGCCACCGCATCTGACCCAGCGCCAATGCAGTTCCTTGCCCCTTATGCGGCCACCGCGATGGCCGAGCATTTCCGCGACAACGGCCGTCATGCGCTGATCATCTATGATGATCTGTCCAAGCAGGCTGTGTCTTATCGCCAGATGTCGTTGCTTCTGCGCCGCCCACCAGGGCGTGAAGCTTATCCTGGTGACGTTTTCTACCTTCACTCGCGCCTGTTGGAGCGGTCTTGTAAACTGAACGAAGACAACAAATCCGGGTCGTTGACGGCGCTGCCGATCATTGAGACCCAAGGTGGTGACGTGTCTGCGTTTATTCCGACAAACGTGATTTCGATCACCGATGGTCAGATCTTCCTTGAAACAGAACTGTTCTATCAAGGGATTCGTCCTGCGGTGAACACAGGTCTGTCCGTTTCACGGGTTGGGTCTGCGGCCCAGACCAAAGCGATGTCATCTGTTGCGGGCCCTGTGAAGCTGTCACTGGCACAATACCGTGAAATGGCCGCCTTTGCGCAGTTTGGTTCCGATCTTGATGCTGCTACCCAGCAATTGCTGGCCCGTGGTGCTCGTTTGACGGAATTGATGAAGCAGCCGCAGTATGCGCCGCTGACCAACGCAGAGATTGTTTGCGTCATCTTTGCTGGCACAAACGGCTATCTTGATAATGTTGATGTCAAAGAAGTGGGTCGTTTTGAGGCAGCGATGCTCAAGCACCTGCGGACAAACAACGCCGATTTGTTGAAAGACATCACCGAAAATGACCGTAAGGTTAAAGGTGAGTTGGCCGACAAGGTTAAAGCTGCGCTGGACGCATTCGCCAAAGACTTCGCTTAATCGTCTTAGGATAGGGAGAACTAGGTTTGCCTAATCTCAAGGACCTTAAAAATCGGATCGCGTCGGTCAAATCGACCCGCAAGATCACGAAGGCCATGCAGATGGTCGCGGCTGCAAAATTGCGCCGCGCCCAGGATGCAGCCGAGGCGTCACGCCCCTACACAGAACGGTTTAACGCCGTGATGGGTGGGTTGGCCGCATCGGTTGGCGGATCAGATTCTGCACCAAAATTGCTGTCCGGGACGGGCAGCGATCAGGTGCAGTTGTTGATCGTTATGACCGCTGAACGCGGGCTCTGCGGTGGCTTTAACGGCAACATCGCAAAGCTGGCCAAGTCACATGCGCAAAAGCTGATTGCAGACGGCAAGACGGTTAAAATCGTGACCGTCGGTAAGAAGGGTCGCGATGCGATCAAACGTGATCTCGGCGAATATTTCGTCGATCACGTTGATCTGACAGAAGTGAAGCGTGTCGGTTATGCCAATGCACAAGCCATTGCCAAAGACGTATTGGCCCGCTTTGATGCAGCAGAATTCGACGTCGCGACAATCTTTTTCGCGCGGTTCGAAAACGTTGTGGTCCAGCACCCAACAGCCCAGCAGGTCATCCCAGCTAAGTTTGAAGTAGCCGAAGACGCAGAAGCGACTTTGTACGACTATGAACCCGGTGAAGAAGAAATTCTAGCGGACCTTCTGCCGCGCGGCGTCGCCACGGCCATCTTCAGCGCTCTGCTGGAAAATGCGGCCTCTGAACAGGGCGCACGGATGTCCGCCATGGACAACGCGACACGCAACGCTGGTGAAATGATCGACAAACTGACGATTGAGTTTAACCGTTCGCGTCAGGCTGTGATCACCAACGAACTTATTGAAATCATCTCGGGGGCAGAAGCACTATAGAAATTTGGATAGTCCTCGCGATTGTCGCATCAGGTATCACTTGGCTGTGGTACAAGCGACCATTCGGTAGGGCGGCAGAGATCGAAGCGGCCAAACGCGTGGATCCACGCAATTTGACCAACCGGGACAAAGCCTACGTTCTAGAACTTTATGAACGATTTGGCGGCGAACCATTCGAGCTTTGGCGGTTCAAAAATATCTATCTGGCGAAACGCGTCGCCAAACGCTTTGGGATCAAGGCAGGGCGCGTCGACCACGCCGGGATGATCGGAAACAGACTACGCGGGCATGGGTTTTTGACTGTCCTTCGCCCGGGAAAATATCAACTCACCGACAAAGCGGTGGAATTAGCAATAGAACTTGCGAGCCCGCCTCGCTTTGAAGAACCGGAGAAACTAAATGGCTAATGCAAAAGGCAAGATCACGCAGATCATCGGCGCCGTCGTTGACGTGCAGTTCGATGACCACCTGCCAGAGATTTTGAACGCACTCTCAACAGACAACAACGGCAAGGAGCTAGTCCTTGAAGTGGCGCAGCACCTTGGCGAAAACACTGTTCGCGCCATCGCCATGGACTCGACCGAAGGTCTGGTGCGCGGTCAGGAGGTAACTGACCAAGCCAACCCAATTACTGTGCCAATCGGCGACGCGACGTTGGGTCGGATCATGAACGTCATTGGTGAGCCAATCGACGAACGTGGCCCCATTGGTGAGCAGGAACGCCGTTCCATCCACGCCGAAGCCCCACCTTTCGAAGCACAGTCAACAGCTTCCGAAGTGCTGGTGACGGGCATCAAAGTGATCGACCTTTTGGCGCCATACGCCAAGGGTGGTAAGATTGGCCTGTTCGGCGGTGCCGGTGTTGGTAAAACCGTTCTGATCCAGGAACTGATCAACAACATCGCCAAAGTGCACTCTGGCTACTCGGTGTTTGCGGGTGTGGGCGAGCGGACCCGTGAAGGGAACGATCTGTACTACGAATTCATCGAATCCAACGTGATCAACATGGATGACCTGACCAAGTCCAAAGTGGCGCTGGTTTACGGTCAGATGAACGAGCCTCCGGGTGCGCGTATGCGGGTTGCCCTGTCAGGTCTGACAATGGCCGAAGCCTTCCGCGACCAGTCTGGTACTGACGTCTTGTTCTTCGTTGATAACATCTTCCGCTTTACCCAAGCCGGTTCCGAGGTGTCCGCGCTTTTGGGTCGTATCCCATCCGCTGTGGGCTACCAGCCAACGCTGGCCACCGACATGGGTGCGATGCAGGAACGGATTACATCAACCAAAAACGGTTCGATTACATCGGTTCAGGCGATCTACGTGCCTGCGGATGACTTGACCGACCCTGCGCCTGCGACATCGTTTGCGCACTTGGACGCGACAACCGTTTTGAACCGTGCGATTTCGGAAAAGGGTATCTACCCTGCGGTTGACCCGCTCGATTCCACATCGCGTCTGTTGGACCCAGCGATTGTTGGTGAGGAGCACTATGCCGTGGCTGCTGACGTTCAGCAAATGCTGCAGCGCTATAAGTCTTTGCAGGATATCATCGCGATTTTGGGCATGGACGAACTGTCAGAAGAAGACAAACTGACAGTGTCGCGTGCGCGTAAAATCGAACGCTTCCTGTCGCAGCCGTTTGACGTGGCTGAAGTGTTCACCGGTTCACCTGGCGTTCAGGTCCCATTGGAAGACACAATCGCGTCCTTCAAGGCTGTTGTAGCTGGTGAATACGATCACTTCCCGGAAGGTGCCTTCTACATGGTAGGCGGCATTGAAGAAGTGAAAGCGAAAGCCGAAAAAATGGCAGCGGAAGCCGCCTAAGGAGACGCCAATATGGCAAATCTACAATTCGATCTGGTCTCGCCCGAACGCCGCTTGGCGTCGGTCGAGGCGACGGAAGTTCAGATTCCGGCTGCTGACGGTGATATGACGGCAATGGCCAATCACGCACCGACGATCACAACATTGCGCCCCGGCGTTCTGACTGTGGTGCATGGCTCTGGGTCTGACCAATACATCGTGTCCGGTGGGTTCGCCGAAATCACGGCCGCCGGCGTTTCGGTTCTGGCCGAACAGGCGCTGCCAAAGGCGGAAGTCACGCAAGAGGTCTACGACCAGATGGTTGCAGACGCAAAGGCAGCCCATGCTGCGGCACAAGACAACTTCAAGAACGAGCCTGGGCCCGTTGATGAGGCTGCCAAGCTGTTGTCGGACATGGTTGCTATTGGCGGCACGATTGGTTTGTCAGCCAAGAATTAAGCACGTTTTCGGCGTTTTATCCAAGGCCCTGGCTCTGACCGGGGCCTTTTGGCATTTAGGGGCTAACCGCAGAAACAGTTGCGATCGCTATCGTGCCCGTGGCCCCATCAATCGTGGTGGTAATGTTGCCGTGAATGCCTGAGTTGCTTCCTAAAGCAGACAAACCTTCGGCGTTTGGACCGTGGAAACCACCCACCAGATTGCCATCGACGGCAAAGACGTTCAGGCCATTATCTATTTGGCCCGAGATATCAATGTCGAGATCGGTTGTCCCATCGGCACCTGCAAAGATATCTCCATCGGTGATGGCAATGGTCCCTTCGTAGTTGGTCACATGGTTGGTGTCGTACTCGTCTGTTGCGACTCCTTGAAAATTAGTCGCCGACCCGCTGACCGCGTTGGTTGCAAAGCTGGCTTGAATCGTCGTTTCGCCGATGACATTGGCTGAAACACTCGTATTGCCTATGATCAGATTCATATAGCCGTCATATGTCACAACGCCCATCGTGGGCATGGTCGCAAAGACTGTTGCATCGTCTGCAACAGCTGCGTCTCGCACAGATGAAAACTCCGGAAGCAAGCTGTTGTAGTAGAACGCGCTTTCGCTGGCTGTCGCAATGTTCAGCTCACTTAGCGGATCAATGGGGTCGGTGACCCCACCCCCGCCGTCGTCCCCAGCCCCGCCGTCGTCCCCGCCGCCGCCGTCGTCCCCACCACTGTCGTCATTTGTTGATGCGGGCCCGCTGCCGCACCCCGAAAGCCCCAGAAGGCCGATTATCAAGAATCCCGCATAGGGTGTGAAGGAGGGCATCAAACGCACGCTGACTATTTTCTATAACTCAGAAATGAATTATCAGGGATTTGTTAACCAAAACTTATTTTCGTCCGGCCGTTTCTTAACGCACGCCCGGCTTGGATGAACGAAAATAGAAATTGATGGCCCAAGGACGAGTAAGACGCCCATGCGTAGACTAAATAGCGGAACAATTGGGGTCGACCATGGCGACGTGGTCCTGTTTTCGGATTTTGAAGATGACGGGCAGATGTGGCGCGGCGAGGGACCTCGGATGTCACGTGCGCCGGTTCAGTTTGCCCAGAGTTATCTGCATCCTCCTGTGGTACAGGTGTCGATATCGATGTGGGACATTTCGAACAACACCAATATCCGCGCCGATGTGCAGGCCGAGAACGTTACGACAAACGGGTTTGAGATCGTTTTCCGCACATGGGCGGACACGCAAGTCGCGCGGGTGCGAGTCGCTTGGACGTCACTTGGGGAACTACCGAATGATGACGGGTGGGAGCTGTACTAGCCTCTACTACTCCGCTGCGTATAGCCCTTCGTAAATCGGACCCAGCGTTTTGTGATCGAATAGCGACGACACAGATGTTCCATTCCATGTGTTCAGGATTGCTTGCGCAAACATAGGCGCTGTGGGCACGATCCGGATGTTTTCGCAGGCTTTTACCGCGTCGGAGGCCTTGATCGTGTCGGTGATCACAAGGCTTTTCATCACGGATTTGGACACCCGATCCACTGCAGGTCCCGACAATACACCATGCGTGATATAGGCATGGACCTCTTTTGCGCCATTTTCCATCAGCACTTCAGCCGCTTTGCATAGCGTGCCTGCCGTGTCCACGATGTCATCCACGATCACACAGACCTTGTCGGTCACATCACCAATCACGGTCATTTCGGCCACTTCGCCGGGTTTGCCGCGCCGTTTGTCGACGATCGACAGCGGCGCATTGATCCGCTGCGCCAGATCGCGGGCCCGGGCCACGCCGCCGACGTCAGGGGACACAACCATCACCTCATCCATCCGACCCCGGAAGTTATGCATCGCGTCCAGCGCATAGATCGGCGAGGCATAGAGGTTATCCACCGGGATATCGAAAAAACCCTGAATTTGCGTGGCGTGCAAATCCAGGGTCAAAACGCGTTCGATGCCGGATTCTACGATCATATTCGACACCAGCTTCGCTGTAATAGGCGTGCGGGCCTTGGACCTGCGGTCTTGCCGCGCATAGCCGAAATAAGGGATCACAGCCGTAATGCGTGCCGCTGACGACCGGCGCAGTGCGTCCGCGATGATCAGCAGTTCCATCAGGTTGTCATTGGCCGGGTTTGAGGTGGGCTGGACCACATACATGTCCTCACCGCGTACGTTTTCGAACACTTCGACGAAAATCTCGCCATCGTTGAACCGTTCGACACGTGCATCGCAAAGACCTACTTCCATGCCTCGGTGCATCGACATCCGGCGGGCGATCCCTTGGGCCAGCGGCTGGTTTGCGTTTCCGGAAATCAGCTTCGGCTCGATCATTGTGGGCATCGTAGGGGTCCTTTGGCAGAGGGCCTGTCATTGTAACAGATTCGTAGCGTTGACACCGCGTAGCACAAGCTTACCGTCCCGCAAAGAATTCAGCAGCCCCAAGAGGTCCAAAATGGCACATATCGACTACTACTTTGCAACACTGTCGCCCTTCACCTATCTCAGCGGCACCCGCCCCGCAGAAATTGCCAAAAAACATGGCGCGACGATCGCCTATAAGCCGCTTGATATTATGGCCCTGTTTGCGCGCACGGGCGGCACGCCCCCCAAGGATCGCCACCCCAATCGCCAAGCCTATCGTTTGCAGGACATGGCCCGCCGCTCAAAGCTGTTGGATGCCCCTTTGAACCTGAAGCCTGCGTTCTGGCCGACGAACGGTGCGCCGTCCTCCTATGCGATTATCGCGGCGCAGAATACAGGTGGGGATGTTGCTGCTTTGGTCAAAGCCTTTGGCGCGGCATGCTGGGCGGATGAGCGCGATATCAGCCAGGATGATGTAGTCCGTGATTGTCTGGAAAAAGCGGGCTTTGATCCTGATTTGGCTGACAAAGACATGGTGACCAGCGCTGATACATTCGCCAAAAACCTCGAAGACGCGATCAGCGCCGGTGCCTTTGGTGCGCCGTTCTTTATCACGGATTCGGGCGAATGTTTCTGGGGCGAAGACCGGATCGATGATCTGGACGCCTATCTGGCAGGCAAAATCTGATGGTTGAGGTCGCAGGCCACCATATCCACACGGTCACCGTGGGGACCGGTGCGCCTGCGGTCATGATCCATTGCGCGCTTGCCCGTCACGAATCCTTGCTGCCTTTGGCGCAAGCGATTGGCGGGCAGGTGACGTTGATGGATATGCCCGGTCATGGCCAAAGTGCGGATTGGGACGGGCAGCACGAATATCAAAGCTTGGTGGCCAAGGCGGCGGCCGCCTGCAGTGGTGGTCCGACCCACGTGATCGGACATTCATTTGGGGCCACGGCGGCGTTGCGGCTGGCGGTTGAGCGGCCCGATCTGGTGAACCGGCTGACCCTAATCGAACCGGTCTATTTCGCGGCCGCCAAGGGGACGGATGTGCATACGGCCCATATCAAAGCGTTCCGCCCTTTTGTTGGCGCCATGCTGACGGGGGATGAAGCGCGTGCGGCGCAGGTTTTCAATGACATATGGGGCGATACGGCATGGGCCGACATCCCGGGTCGGCTGCGGACCTATCTGATCGAGCGCATTCACCTGATCGTGGCAGGCGGTGCCGCGATTGAAGAGGACGCGGATGGGATCACATCGCCCGAACGACTGAAAGCATTGGACATTCCCGTCACCCTGATCCGAGGGGACAAGACCCAACCGGTGATCGAGGTTATTCATGCGGCTTTGCAGGACCGCATTGCAGGCGCACAGGATCATATCTTAGCAGGTGCCACGCATATGGTGCCGATCACGGATATGGAGGATGTGGCGGCGATCATACGCGAAGCCCGAGGGTGAGGCTTCGGGCATCAGCAATAAGTGACCGGAGTGAGGCCAAAGTGCCTATTTTTAAAGATGGCCCGAATGTCGACTGTTGCTCGGAGATGGAGCTATTGCCAGTATGATCGTGCATCATAGAATATGAACGCTTGCGCGAGGAGAAAGATGCAAAATTTGACCAACGATGATGAACCGCGGACCTTCTTGTTATATGCGGATGCCGCGAGCTCTGGCCGGATCGTGCATGAGGAATTACCCGTAGACATCCTTTCTGGGGACACCATGCGAGTTTTGACTTCTCCCGGATTGGTACAAGGTATCGCGCGCGGTGATGTTGTGCGAATTATGGACGACGATCATCGTTTTGAGGTTGTTTCACGTGCCGGAAATGTAGCTGTACAGATTTTCTGCCGAGACGGCCTTACCAAGTTAAATACAATGGAAAACTTCCTGAACAGCCACAGTTTGGGTCAAATCGACGGCGCTACAGATCGATTGATAGTCCTGACATTTCCCGTTTCGGTCACCTTCTCGAAAATTGAAATGGTTACGGAAAATGCTGTTGAGCATGTTTCAGCAGATGGCTGGCAATATGGAAACGTCTATGCAGATGATGATGGCAATGAACCACTAAATTGGTGGCTGAACTCCTAATGCGGAAAATGAAATGAGAAATTCAATTGTCGCCGTTGTCCACACTTCTGACTTTTGGTGAGATGCGAAAGCCCCGCCGCGTTTAAGCTATTTCCGTCTACCCGCGCAGCAGATCAAGGAACTGGTTGACCCCTTCGGCGGTCATCGACCAATCGGTCACAAGCCGCCCTGTCAGAAGCGCGTCCGGATCACCCGTTTCGGGGTCGCCATCCATCACATAATAAACCGCGCCGCCGTCCAGCATCCGTTTGTGCTCGGCCCGTGGCATTTGGAAAAAGATGATGTTGGCCTGCGGTTCAAACAGCATTTCGACCGCGTTGTGCCCGCGCAGCCCTTCGGCCAGTTGCATGCACCGGGCGTTGGCCGACCGCGCCATATCAAGCCAGAGCCCATCTGTCAGATAGGCCTGCATCTGGGCCGACAAAAAGCGGTGCTTGGACAGCAGGTGCCCGCCGCGTTTGCGCCGCAACTCGAATTCCCAAGCCAAATCAGGGTCGAAAATCACGCAGGCCTCAACCCCTAGGGCGCCATTCTTGGTACCGCCAAAACTGACGGTATCAACACCGGCTTTCCACGTCATCTCGGCCGGAGTGCACCCTAGGGTCACCAATGCGTTGGCAAAACGCGCGCCGTCAAGATGGGTTTTCAGCCCGAATTCCTGTGCCACGGTTGTCAGCGCCGCAAGCTCATCAAGCGTATAAATCGTCCCCTTCTCAGTCACTTGTGTGATCGATAGCGGCCCGCGCTGGGGGCCGTGCACGCCGCGATTGCCTTCGCCGAGGATCTTCTGGCGCAGATCGTCCGCCTGCATCTTCCCATTGGTCGTCGGCACAAGGGTCAACTTCGCTTGGCTATAGAATTCCGGCGCGTTGCATTCGTCTTCGTGGATATGGGCAACGTCGCTGCAAAAGATCGTCTGCCACGGCTGGGTCATCGACGCGAGCAGTACGGAATTGGCGGCAGTGCCGTTGATGATCAGGTAGACGGTGGCCTCGGGGGCCTCGAATATCTCGCGGATCTGCGTCCGTACTTCGTCCATGATCGGATCAGCACCATAGCCCATCGCGTAACCATTGTTGGCGGCAACCAGCGCCTCCATCACTTTTGGATGGGCCGGGCCTGCGTTGTCAGAGGCGAAAAACATTTAGAGCGGCTCCTCAATGATGTGGTCTTCCCAGTCGTCTTCGTCGACTTCAAATTCCGGGATTGTCATGCCTTGGACGGACACGCCCGCGCGGTGAACGGAACTTGGGTCGCCCGAGATCAGCGGGTGCCAATCGTAAAGCGGACGACCTTCGTGGATCAGCCGATACCCGCAGGTCATGGGAAGCCAGTAGAGGTTATCAACGATGGTTTTCGGGGTCAGCACGATGCATTCAGGTACGAATTGGTGCCGGATTGTGTAGTTGCTGCACAGGCAACTTTCGTTATCGAGCAACCGGCACGCCACGCGGGTCATGGCGACGGTGCCGTCTTCGTCTTCCAGCTTGTTCAGGCAGCATTTGCCGCAACCGTCGCAGAGCGCTTCCCATTCTTGTTGGTTCAGTTTGGCCATCGGCTTGGTTTCCCAGAACCGGTCCTGCAGGCCTGTGCGGGCGATCTCAGACATCGGCCAGAATTCCGCGCGCTTTGTCGCAATCAGCATCCATTTGCGCGATGAGCCCATCCAACCCGTCGAATTTCAGCTCGGGCCGCAGATAGTCGACAAGGGCGACGGAAAGCGTGGCCCCATAAAGGTCACCTTTGAAATCAAACAGGAAAGTTTCGCAGTTGGGGATGTTTTCCCCGAACATCGGGCGCACGCCGATGGAGGCCGCCCCATCATAAGCACCTTTATGTGGCCCATCCAGCACGTCAACTTTCACCGCATAGACCCCGAATTTCGGCGGGTGCAGCCCAGCAATGGACATGTTTGCCGTGGGATACCCCAGATCGCGCCCGCGTTGATCACCGCGAATAACTTCGCCCTCAATCCGGTGCCAATGGCCTAGCATTGCGGCGGCATCGCGCGGGTTGCCGTCCGTCAATGCGGTACGGATCGCGGTGGATGAGACGTTGCCGGTGTCGGTGCTGACGATGGGTGCGATGGTCACGCCGAAACCCATTTCGTGACCGAAATTTTGCAGGTCCGCGACGGTACCCGCCCGGCCCTGACCAAAGCAGAAATCGGCACCAACAACGACGTGTTTCAGGCCCAACTGGTCTGCGATGATCGTCTGTGCAAAGTCACGCGGGCTGAGTGCGGCGAGGCCCGCGTTGAAGGGCAGTTCATAGAGCTTTTCGACCCCCAGTTTGGCCAGCCTATTCGCCTTGGCCTCGGCATTCATCAGCCGGAATGGGTTGGGATCGTTCGAGAAATAGCTGCGCGGATGCGGTTCAAACGTCATGATACCAAGCGGCGCGTCAGCGGTTTCGGCCGCCTGTCTGGTCAGGTCGATGACCGCTTGGTGCCCGATATGCACACCGTCAAAATTGCCGATGGCAGCGGCAGCACCTCGGTCTGTGGGGTCAATGAATTCTGTGTCTCGGATAATGCGCATGGCTTTGCGTAGCGTGGCCTGCAAAGGGGCGCAAGGTTGCTTGTGGCAAGGGCGCGGAACGCCTAGGGTTTTCGCATGATTGATCCAACCGCTGATACAAAATTGTTCCGTTTGGCCAGACGTTTGCCCGATAATCGTTTGGGGTTGGGGATCATGCATCTGAACAACTTGGTTGCAAAATGGGGAAAGCCGCCAGAGGGCCTGACGGTTGAGACGGCCTATATCCCCCGTCCGCCTGTGGCTGGTCGGGGCGATATTCGGACGCTTGTGATCAAGCCAAAGCATGCGACAGGGCCACTGCCCGTCATTGTGCATTTTCATGGTGGCGGATTTGCGGTGGGGACGCCGGAACAAAACTATGGTCGGGTAGCACGCTACATCTCTGCCAAGCCTGCGATCTTTGTGATGCCTGACTATCGGTTGTCCATCAAACACCCGTTTCCAGCTGGGTTGCATGACTGTTACGAGGCGCTGCTTTGGGCGCGGGATGTCGCTGATGATATCGGGGGCCGGTCGGACCAGTTGATTGTTATGGGTGAAAGCGGCGGTGGCGGGCTGGTCGCGGCGGTGGCCCAGATGGCGCAGGATAGGGGTGAGGTGAACATCGCCTGCCAGTTCCCGATCTACGGCATGTTTGATGACCGCCCCGAGAATTTCACCGATTGCGATCCGGCGAATTTACTGTGGAATCGGGGTAAAAACCTGTTGGCCTGGGACATGTATTTGAAAGGGCAAGAGGTGGCTGACTACGCCGTGCCCGCCCGGCGGATCGATTTGGCGGGGCAACCGCCAGCTGTGGGTTTTGTCGGGGATCAGGACCTGTTTTTGGACGAGAATATTGCTTATTTTGAAAGGCTTACCGCCGCCGGCGTTTCCACGACATTCAAGGTGTTTCAAGGCGCCTACCATGGGGTTGAGGTCATCGCGCCGCATGCGGATATCGCGCAGCAGATTTGGGCGTATTCCCTGCAGGCCTATGCTGATGCGATTGAGAATTACACTGCCCCTCAGCCGGGCCAGTGATCAGTCAAACTTGCGGGACGGAGCCAGAACGGTGGCATCGCCGACGAGCACTTTTTTATCGTTCACAATGCAGCGGGTGTTCAACGTGACACGCCGTTTGGGATGGTCGATGTCGGTCACCTCGACTTCGGCCTGCACCATGTCGCCGGGGCGGACAGGGGCGAGAAATTTTAGGTTTTGCCCGAGATAAACCGTGCCGTGGCCGGGTAATTGTTCGCCAATCACGGCGCTGATCAAGCCTGCGGTCAGCATCCCGTGGGCGATACGGCCACCAAATATTGTGTCTCTGGCGTAGTCTTCATCAAGATGCACGGGATTCCGGTCGGTAGAGACCTCAGCGAACATCTCAATATCCTGATCAGTGATCACCTTGCGCAGGGATCGGATCATGCCGATTTCGACATCTTCGATACAGATGGTGCCGCGGGGGGCGTTATCGAGCATGGCGCGCCTCGTTTGGTAATAAAAGGTCAATTGTTGAATTTATATTGAAATTTTATTACTACGCCGATGCGGTTTGATCAAGGGTTCTTCTTACCGCAGGTGCCCGATCGTATAGGTGGCGCTGGTTTGTTGCTCGTCTAGAAATGCCTTTAGCGCGTCCGGGTCAGGTTGCTCTTTGGTCTTTGTTTCAGCGGCTGCCAAACCGCCCGAAATGAACAGCGCATCAATATCTTCCTGCATCGCCCCCAAGACATCTGTGCCAATCCCGTCTCCGATTCCGATAATACGCGGATCAGATGGCACTTTGTTTAACGCAGCGAGCCGTCGGCGGGCGAGATCGTAGATTGGCGGGTGCGGCTTGCCGAAATAGAGACTTTCGCCGCCCATGTCGGTGTAGAGCTGCGCCAAGGCCCCGGCACACCATTCGCGCACGTCACCCCGGTCCACAACGATATCGGGATTGGCGCAGAGCAGCTTAAGCCCCTTCTGCTTCGCATAGAGAAATTCCGGTCGGTTCACATCCACATCGGCCATTGTGTCAAACGGGCCGCAGCAGACGATGCCTTCGGCCTCTTCCAGTGAAACCCGTTGGATATCAACCGGATTTTCGATGATTTTCAACGGCTTGAAGAAGTCATCATCACGGGGGCTTTCGCCCATGAACCAAATTTTTTCCCCCACAATACCGCGAAACATTGCGGACCGCGCGCTATCGCCGGAGGTGGCAATCGCGTCCCATGCATCATCTGGTACGCCAAAGCCATTGATCTGCCGGGCCACGCTATCCCATGGCCGGGGCGAGTTGGTGACCAGCACCACGACCCCGCCCGCAGCACGGTATTTCTGCATGGCTGCGACGGCCCCTGGCAAGGCATGCACACCGTTGTGCATGCACCCCCACAGGTCCACAAAGGCCGCGTCATACTGCCCCGAGATGTCGGCGAATTGTTCGATGATCTGGGTCATATGTTAGCCTTTGTGCAGAGCAAGAATGCGTACAGAACCGGTACATATGCCGTATGTACAGGGTGGTGTTTGAGGTCCCGGATCAGGTCCGGGACGGCGTCAGACCTTTAATGCGGGGATGATCTGTTTTTTGCGGCTCATGACGCCGGGCAGCACCACACTGTCGCCTTCGACGGTCGCGTCGAATGATTTTTCCGCCACGGTTTTGGTCAGATCGTTGGGGATCAGCATCGTCGCCTCTTCCTTAAGGATATCGATGACGAAAAGCAGGACCTGATCGACTTTGTCTTCCTTGGCGACCTTCGGCATGGTCTCCATCAGCGATGCCTTGCGATCCAGCACGATCTTGGGCGATGTGGTTTCCAGTACCGAGACGCGGAATTTTTTGCCGTCGACGGCGTATTCTTTGCTGTCCATCCGCAGAAGTTCTGCGTCTGAGAAGGCAGAGATGTCGGACTTTGCATCGAACATTTCGGTCGCATAGGCTTCGATATCGATTTTGAGTTCCTTGGCCAGCGTCTCGGCCAGATCCTTGTCCATTTGCGTTGTCGTGGGTGACCGGAAAGCTAGCGTGTCGGACAGGATGCAGGACAGCATCAACCCTTTGATCCCCTCTGGCATCTCGTCAGCTTGCCCCCCCATCATCTGGTGCATGATCGTCGCGGTGCAGGCCAAAGGCCGGATGGTGATGTTGATCGGGTTTTTGGTTTCCAAGCCGCCAGTCAGTTTGTGGTGATCGATGACCGCCAGCACATTGGCGTTGTTGATGTTGCCAGGCAACTCGGCCGGGTTGTTGGTGTCGACGATCACGCAAGCTTGGTCGTTGTCGACGTCCGCGATGATCTGCGGTAGCTCAAACCCCCAACGCTTGGCCACAAAGGCGGCTTCGGTGTTGGGTGTGCCAAGCAAAGCGGCTTTTGCATTGTGGCCGGTGTGGTTCAGGAACCATTCCCAGATCAATGGTGATCCGGTGCTGTCTGTGTCGGGGGACTTATGGCCAAAAACGAGGGTTGTCATGCGTGTCACTTTCACTGGATGCAGGATTTGCCCCGTATATATGAGTGTCCGCCGGGGCTGTCACCCCACCCCGTGGGTTTGACGAGGTTCAGGCGGATGTGGTATTATGAGCCCATTCAAAAGGAGGACTCAGACAATGGACCAGCACGCGTAACCTGCTCACCCTCACCCGATCCCTTTTTGAAGGAGCACCCTGAAAATGGACCAGTTCTGATCCCGCCTTTGGGCGATAATTCTGGCCATCCGGCCACCTGATCATTTCAAGTAAAGGTGCAACTTATGCCCCATAGAACACCAAAACCCCGCAAGGCGGGGCCAAAATCGCCGTCTGAACCGAAAAACCGCCGCGCTGGACGGCCTGACCCAGTGGGCGGTCGTCCGCGCGAACTGCCGACCGGGCTGAACCGTCAACACCGTGGCGGCAAACGTCCGCCCCGCTTTCCTGGTCGTCAGGGCGGGCGCTGACAAAAAGGGCCCTGTCGCGTCACGCGTCAGGGCTTGCACAGCCCCGAGATTTGCATTTGGGTGGCCCCGCAAGGAGTGTCCACATGGCCCGTGAGGCTGATCTTTATCCCCCCGTCAAAGCCTATCTGCAGCGCCAAGGCTATGACGTGAAGGGCGAGGTGGGTGCGGCCGATGTGGTGGCCCGCCGCGAGGATGATGTGCTGGTGGTCGAACTGAAGCTGGGATTTTCATTGGCCTTGTTTCATCAGGGGATTGAGCGTTTGGCGGTGACCGACCTGGTTTATGTGGCCGTGCCTGCGGGTGGGAAGACCAAGGCGTTGAAGGCAAACGTGAAATTGGCGCGCCGCGTTGGTTTGGGTGTGATGACCGTCCGTTTGCGCGACGGGCATGTGGAGGTTCTGGCTGATCCCGGCCCCTATGCGCCGCGCAAATCCAAAAAGAAAGCCACCCGATTGTTGCGCGCATTTGATCGGTTGCAAGGGGATCCTAACGCAGGCGGCGCGACCCGGCATGGGCTTGTGACAGGATACCGGCAAGATGCGTTGCGCTGTGCACGGTTTTTGGTTGTGCATGGCCCGTCGCGCGGGGCGAAAGTCAAAGAGTGGGCTGAAGTGCCTGATGCCACACGGATCATGGCCGATGATCACTACGGCTGGTTCCGCCGTGTGTCGCGGGGGGTTTATGATCTGACAGAGGCAGGCCGTCAGGGATTGGTGGATTTTGGGGATGATTAGGCGCGCAATTTTCTAGAAAATTGCGTGGGACAGAAAGAAATTCTAGAATTTCTTTCGCGGGTCTTAGGGGATTTGGGTCAACGTCCAGCCGTCGTTTTCTAACAAACGTAGAATCCCAAAATCACCGATCAGATGTGCCGCACCGACCGCCACCACGAGTTCATCGTGCTGCGCTACGGCGTCAGCAATCACCGGCATCCAGTTCAGGTTTCGGGTGATCAACAGCGATTGTTCCATTTCATTAAAAACATCCGCTGCAGTCTCCGCATTCATTCCGGGCACTTCGGTCATCGCAATCCGCGACATTTCCCACAGGGTTCCCACGTCCTGTGCAAAGTAGCTGTCTAGCATGGAGACGAACAACTGTTGTTGCACCTCCGGGTTTGCCAGATTGATCATCAGCATATCAATCTGCTCATCGATCGGACTACTGGTGAACAACTCAAACAAGGTTGTCACCGATTCGAGCGCTTGCATGGGCACGCCCGCCTCAATTGCACCCGCGCTGATCATATGATCGAGCCCCAGATCACCGCTAAGCATGTCCTGGGTCGCGCACGGCGGAATAGAGAGTACCAATGACAGATACCAAGGCTGCATTTTAGCCGCCATAAACCCCGGAATACCCCGGTCTGTTGCCGCTGCCGCGATCAACCCCCAGGTTTCTTCGTCGAGCAATGTGGGTAGCGTCGGCCCGTCAGTGATGAACAGCAGATCCGGATCGCTAATGACCAGTTCTTGCAGCTCAGCCTCTTCTTCGGGTGTGGCTTCCAGCAGGATCAAGTCGGCGCCTTCGATCTCATCCTTCATTTGCGCGTAGATCGGCTCGAGCCGCGGATCGTAGATGTGCATTGTGCCAATGATCGTGATGGTTCGGTCATCCCGCATAGCAGTCCAAAGGGTCCCTTGGGCGTAGGGCAAAGCCTGGGTCGCTTCAGCGAGATCAGCCCGTTGTGCGGGCGACATTTGGTCAAGATAGCTGGTCCCCACGCATTGTGCGGCCGCGGGCAACCCGAGAAATGTCAGCAGGGCAAGAGTGGTGGTCCGCAGGAACATCGATCATCCTTTTACAACAAATTACTGCCGGTATGTAGGCATTGACCGCCGCGGATCAATTACCCGGCGCGGTTTGATAGGATCATGCGCTGCCCAGTCCGGATCAGCAACCTGCCAATGGCTTCACGCAAAGTGCGACGCGGTGCCGGGACGATCTGCAGTTTCGGCCGGACCGTTGCCGCATGCCCGGTTGGCAAGGGAATAACCCGCCCGTCTTCCAAGGCGAGCGGTGCCAATGACACGGGCGGCCATCCTGTCGTTGCGGGTGTCAGATGCAGTCGTGCAGGTAAGCTGCGTCGTTTGACGGGCTTTCCGCCATCGTGGTGGTGAATATCTGCGCCGATCTTGTGATCGACCGTAAAAAACGGGGGATGCATGGAAGTATCCGATCATGAGTCTTTTTGGGAGAAATTTGTGCTGGGCCAAGATAGGCACAGTCACACTGCAACGTGGTAGCTTATCGCCACGTGAGATTAAGAACCTTTCTTTGCATTGCAGTCTCCTTGATTCGTGATCGTCTGCGCTTGGTTTAGCCCAAGCCCAGCCAAGCGCCAAAGCGTTTTTTGGATTTTCTGTGAATATGCGGCATCCGTGTTGGGTAACACGTGCTGCAACCTAGGCGGTACGCCGTTGTCAGCCCAATGTGAGCGAGATAATTCCCACAATACCACCAAGCAACATAAGCGTGGCCTCTGCACCTAATATACTAACAACTTTCATCGCTTCGCCTGATAATCTTATCTAACAGCAAAAAATTACCGAGCAATTGTGGCTGAGTTTGGGCAATTTCGACGCAGAGGCAAAAATTTTAGACCAGTTCGTTGGACAGTGCTTCGGGATCTGTAATTTCGATCCGTTGTCGTGCTGCTTTGATCACGCCCCGCTTGGTCAATTTGCTGATTGACCGGCTGACCATCTCTCGGTTTGCTCCGATTGATCCTGCGATTTCGGCGTGTGTTGGTGCATTCTCGATGATAGCCCCAGTCCGGAGCTGCCCATTCTCGGCAGCCAATCGAAGCAAATATGTACCGACACGTTGTTCAACGGTGAGTGTCGTCATTTCCATGTTTCGATCTGTCAGCGTTCGGATGCGGTGGACCAATTCCTTTGTGATTCTTTCCCGCAAGATCGGGACTTCATTGAAGAGCTGTAAGAAGGTTTCGCGCTTAACTGACAGCACCTTGGCATTTGTTTTCGCAATCACCGCGAGAGACCTTGGCGTGCCGTCAAAAGCCGCGAGTTCACCAAAATAGGCCCCGACAGGGAAACGAGAAAAGACGATTTCCCGCCCTTGCGTTGTCCAGAAGACTGCTAGTAGTGACCCTTGCAGCAAGAAGTACAGATCGTAAGAATTGTCTTCTTGACCAAAGATCGTTTGCCAAGCTTCCAATTTCTGTTCGGTCACCCGGAGCGGAATGCCCTTGAGATCACCAGGCTTGAGCCCTTCGAACAAGGGCAACCCGTAGCCTAGAAGCTCTTCGGCCTTCATGGCTGGGCTCTTTTGTTCGGCGTGAGGAGGAAAACCAGTTTACTTGTAAACCCATCTTTGCCCAAATGTGCAAAGACTGCTGGCTCAATACCATCCATTGTGCGCTCCTATGACTTAGGAGGCACTATAGGCCAGTTTGGCCAAGTTCCAAGCATGGACAGAGTTGCCGTCCATGTCATTTTGCAAAACGGTGGGATTTGCCTACCTGTTTTGCACTGCCCTCGGCGTTACATTGTCCCGTAAGGACAGTGATATGCTGCCGCAACACTGACCGCGAGTTTCGGGTTGGCGTTTTGCCGGGCTGTCATCGTAATCAGCCCGTGATGTGTTTCACCAATAGGCGCCGGGCTGAGGATTTCCATCAGCTGCGCATAGCCTGTCATCCGGTCGACCCCGCATGCCCGTACCTGCCGCTCAACCGCCGCATCGTTGCAAAACAGGCCTTGTGCGGAAAAATAGAGTGCCAGTTCAGGCTCGGTTCCATTGGGTGTCGTGGCGTAGCTGAACCCAAGCTTGCGGTTGGGAAGTTCCGTTCTGGGGTCTTGGCCGGTCAGTTTGTCAATTGTTGCTGACAAGGTGGCGCTGTCTACGTTCGCCGGGCCGGCTAATTTGGGCAGGACCGATCTGTCCGCCCCGACGACCAGCCAATAAAGCGTGACCTGGCCTGTCGTGCCGTTGTATCCCAGCATTGTTGTTTGCACGTCGTCGCCCAGTTCCTCCAGAACGGGACCGAAGTTTGCCGCTGACATCAATCCGGACAAATCCGCCGCAGCTGCTGGCAATTCTGCGTAGAGTGTTGTTTCAAGATCAGTCTTGCTCTTTCTGATGCTGAGCCGTGCCCCGTAGCGCAATGGAGTGTCGCATTGTCCTGCGCTGATCACATCCCGCAGTGCCGCCGGAGGGGCTTTGCCACCAAGGCGCGTCATGATTTTGCTGACCTCATTGACCCGGTTTGTTGGGTCGCTTGCAGGGTCCGCAACATCCATCGTCAGTTCAAGCGCGTCTTGGTCTTGCGTGAAGTTCATGGTGACCGGTGCGCCAGTGTTTGTCAGCGTGCTGGGTTGCCAATCCGCCCATCCGCTTGGGTTCATCACCCCGATGTCGTGCAAAATACGTTCGACCGCTTCGCCCATCGCCCCTTGCTTACGCAGATACCAGCACCAATCTAAATCGCTGCGTGATGGGTATGCGGGGGCAAAGGCGAACATGGGACGGTCTCCTGACGGGAATTGAGCTGCCCTCAGTCTAGATGTCTGTTGTCGCGTTCGAATGTGCGTTTGGACACATTGCCCGAAATTTTGTCAGCCAACCGCCCGTCCGGCCCGCCGGCCAGAGTGGATGCAGCCCCCAAGGAAGGTCCCTTCGAGCGCATTGTTTCCGTGATACCCGCCCCCGCCGAACCCCGCTGCTTCGCCGGCTGCATAAAGCCCGCCGATCATCGTGCCGCCCGGTGCGAAGACTTGGCCGTTCAGGTCTGTGTGGATGCCGCCTAAGGTTTTGCGCGTGACCACGTGCAGCTTGACTGCGATCAGTGGTCCCTTTGAGTGGTCCAATATTTTATGCGGTTTGGCAGTTCGGATCAGTTTGTCACCCAGATAGTTTCGTGCTGTGTGGATTGCCGTGACCTGCGCGTCTTTGGTGAATGGGTTATCGATTTGTGCATCGCGCGCTTCGATCTGGGCGCGCAGTTTTGCCGCGTCGATCAGGTTGCCACCCAGTTGGTTCATCCCATTCACCAACGTGTCAAAATCATTGGCGACCACAAAGTCAGCGCCTTTTTCTTTGAAAGCCTCAACCGCGGGTGCCGCCCCTTTGCCAAGTCGTGCTTTCAGTACCTCTTTCCAACCGCCTTCGGTCAGGTCTTCGTTTTGTTCAGATCCTGAAAGCGCGAATTCTTTTTCGATGATCTTTTGTGTCAGCACGAACCATGTGTGGTCGTGCCCGCGTCTGCATATTTCATGCAGGGTCGACATCGTATCGAACCCCGGCATGCAGGGCGCGGGCAGCCTGTCGCCTGTCGCATCGAACCACATCGAGGAGGGCCCGGGTAGGATGCGTATTCCGTGTTTGGGCCAGATCGGATCCCAGTTTTGCACCCCTTCGGTATAATGCCACATCCGGTCGGTGTTGATCAGCTCGGCCCCTGCGTCTTTGACAATATCCAGCAGCAGCCCGTCGACGTGTTCTGGCACCCCAGAGACCATCTTGCCGGGCAAAGGCCCGGATTTGGAGGCGTCCCAGTTTCGCCGGACCAGATCAAAATTTCCCCCGATCCCACCTGACGTGATGATCACTTGGTCGGCTTTGATGTCGAAGCTGTCCACCACGTCTCGGTTCGTTGCGGCCCCACGGATGGCGTCGTCGGGAGCGAGGATTTCGCCTGACACACCGTTGATTTGGCCGTTTGTGATATCGAACCCTGTCACCCGGTGCCGGAATCCGAATGTGACTTTGCCTGCTTTCTCGCCCTCAAGCACGCGGTCCTCAAAAGGCTTTAGCACGCCCGGTCCGGTCCCCCATGTGATGTGAAACCGCGGGACGGAGTTCCCGTGCCCATTGGCGAAACTGCCGCCACGTTCGGCCCAGCCCACAACCGGAAACCAGCGCATGCCCAACCCATGCAGCCAAGGCCGCATCTCGCCCGCCGCGAAATCCAAATAGGCGTTGGCCCATTCGCGCGGCCAGTGATCCTCGGGCCGGTCGAACTGCGCCGATCCCATCCAGTCGTTTGTGGCAAGCGCATGGCTGTCGCGCACCCGCATCCGCCGCTGTTCGGGCGTGTCGATCATACAAAGCCCGCCCAGGGACCAAAACGCCTGACCGCCTAGGTTTTGCCGCCCTTCTTGGTCAAGGATCGTGACGGTTTTACCGCGTGTGATCAGTTCGTTGGCCGCAACCAACCCGGCAAGCCCGGCCCCGATGATGATAACGTCACTTTGCATGATCTGCTCCCCTTGCGGCTAGTTTTTGCGGAAGGGGCGGGGTTGTCAAACCTCTGCGTGGGTTCCGTTGCGTTCTTTAGGATCAGATGGCTTGCACATCATGAGATTGATGCAAAATCGAGATATCGGCGATGCTGCCGTTCGTGGGGATAGCGGCGAAGGTCTGGTTCGAGCCCAAAATCACGGATGCTGCGTAGTGAATGAATGTCCGAAATCACGATCCCGACCCAAAGGGTACGGACCCTAGACGTGATGATCGACAGCAGGTTTGTTGTTCTTCTGGAGCCGTTTTGCCATTTGCAACATCATCTTACCCTTCTTTGGCACCAGACGAACTGGCGTGGGCGCAAAATCATCCATCACTATATCTGGAAATAGTTCTGTAATCTCTTTGCGGGCAGAAGCGCCAACTGATTTCAAAGCTTCTTTCCCTGTGAATAGACTTTCCGTCGGGGTAGCGTTTGAAAATACGATTTCGTGACGGTCAAACAAAAAGTGGAAGTAGGTCACGGCAGATGCACCGGTGTCGATATCGATACCATCCATGTCCAATAGTTTCTTTGCGGGAATTAGAACTTCCGACACGCCGAACATTCGTTTTGCTACTATTGAGCGCACCAAAATCCTGTGCTGCGGTGAAACACGTAAATCACTATCGGGCATGCCGCGGCCGAGTGCGCCAGCTCGGATTCTGATCGGTCTCAGATTGGGGCGCAAGGCTAGATCAATGTCAGTCAATGCATGCGACCCAATCCAACGGATCGATTGCAGCCCATTGTCTATGGTCAGCACTTGGTCGCCAACTTGTAAGCTATCTACAAGAACCGGACCATCTTCTGTCAATATCTGTGTACCTTCCGCAAAACAAACGATAAAATCGGTATAGAATTGTGGTTCGGCAGAAGCGGTGAAGTCAGGGTTCGCGTTTGATTCCTCTGTAAAAACGTAGCTTTGATTTGGATCAAGCGGTACCGTTGAGACAATTCCTTCAGTCGTGTCTGAACCGGTGTTGGCACCTCCGACCGAAATTGAAACCACTCTTTCACCATCCGCTGCTGTCAGATAATAGTCTGCGCGAATTTGAGTGCCGGCGGGATATGAGACCCCATTTATTGTGGTTGCATTAGTAAGGACTTGATTGTTGCCACCATTCTCACTGATGATGTTATCGTTGTCTGTCACTTCGATTGCGATCAAACTAAGCGTAGGACCAGTTGTAATCGTGAAATCTGGTGTGCCTACTGCACCACCACCGCCCCCACCTTCATTAGGTGGACCTACCGAAAAGCTTGAGAGTTCATAAAGATAGAGAGTTGGCATGGGCTTTCCTTATCGGATCGACATTCAGATGCTCTTCCGCCTCAATCTTAACAACCTGAAAGTGCTTTGTCACATAAATTTCCCCCCCTAGGGGTAGATAGAAGACATTCGGGTTGGAGCATTAAAGGTCGGCAAAGTCCCACATTTCTAGCCGCGATTGATTGCCAGTCGGATGTCCGTTCTCTTTTAGAAATGGGTCGTAGGTCAGGTCGCTTCACTACTTGCCTTGCCAGACCGGTGCCCGTTTTTCAATGAAAGCGCGTGCGCCTTCGGCGGCGTCAGCGGTTTGGCCGATGTCGCGGATCAGTTGATCATTGGCAGGCCATTGGGTGGCGTCATTTGCAGCGTGGGCCGCGCTGGCGATGGTCATCGTGTGGCGGACCGCAAGTGGCGCGTTTGAGGCGATATCGGCGGCCATGTCTTGTGCCGCTTGCAACGCCGCGCCATCGGGTGTGATCCGGTTGATGACCCCCCAATCGGCGGCGTCTTGTGCGCTGAATGGCTTGCCGGTCAGCAGGATTTCATTGGCGCGCACGCGGGGGATTGAGACGGGCAGGCGCACCGCGCCGCCCGCGCCGGGGATCAGGCCAATGCGCACTTCGGGCAAAGCAAATTGTGCGGAGGTTCCAGCGATGGCCAGATCGCAGGCCAACATCATCTCAAACCCGCCCGCAAGTGCGGCGCCTTCCACAGCGGCAATCACGGGTTTGGTTCGCTTGCGTTTTACAAAGCCGCCAAAGCCATGTTCACCAAACAGAATGGTGTCGCCTGCGCCGCCCGCAAAGGCCTTGAGGTCCATGCCCGCGCAAAACAGCGAACCTGCGCCGGTCAGGACGGCGACCCGCACGTCCGGATCGGTCTCGACCTGATCGAAGGCCGCGCGGATGGCCGCACAAACCTCGGGGTTGATTGCGTTGCGTTGGTCTGGCCGGTTTAGCGTGACCGTCGCGACCCCGTTTTCGGCGTGATAGAGGACAACGTCATTGCTCATCTTGGGCTTCCTTTTCGGCGCGTTGGCGCAGGTCTGCGCGGATGATTTTCCCGGTCGTGGTCATCGGCATATCGTCGATGAACCGCACAACGCGGGGGAATTCGTAGGCCGCCAGCCGGGTTTTGACATGGGTGGCGATGTCATGGGCGAGATCTTTGGATGCTGTGTGGTCTTGGGCCAGTTGGATATAGGCCGCGACGATGGACCCCCGGATCGGATCGGGTTTGCCCACAACCCCGGCCAATTGCACGGCGGGGTGGGTCAGCAGGCAATCCTCAATCTCGGCGGGCCCAATCCGGTAGCCGCCTGAGCTGATAATATCGTCATCCCGCCCGATGAACTGAATGCGCCCGGATGGGGTTTTCGCCCCTTTGTCGCCGGTCAGCAGCCATTGGTCGTTGCCGATCTGGATGAACTTGGCTGCCGTGGCCTCTGGCCTGTTCCAATACCGCAGGAACATCACCGGATCTGGCGCGCGCACGGCGATGCTGCCTTCTTCGCCTGTGTCGCAGATGCTGCCTTTGTCTTCATTCACGACATCCACCTTATGGCCGGGAACCGCGAAGCCCATGACACCGGGCTCGGCGGGTGCGAGTGCTGCGCAGGACGACACGATCATGTTGCATTCGGTCTGGCCGTAGAATTCGTTAATTGTCGTGCCAAAGACCTGTTGTCCCCAAGTGATCAGTTCTTTGCCTAAGGTTTCGCCCCCGCTGGCGACGGATCGCAATGGCACCGGGTCGGCAGGTGTGTCCAGTCGCATCATCTTAAGCGCTGTGGGCGGCAGGAATACGTTCTGGATTTCATATGTGCGGATCAGGTCAAAGGCGGCTTTTGCTGTGAACTTTGGGAACCGGCAGGCGACCACAGGCACCCCGTGATGCAAGGCGGGCATCAGCACATCAAGCAGCCCACCGATCCAAGCCCAGTCGGCAGGCGTCCAGATCCGGTCGCCTGGTTGGGGGAAGAAGTCGTGGCTCATTTCCACGCCGGGCAAATGTCCCAACAGGACCCGGTGCGCGTGGAGTGCACCTTTGGGTGGTCCGGTGGTGCCGGAGGTATAGATCAGAATGGCGGGGTCATCGATGCATGTATCGACGGGGGTGAAAGCGCTTGACTGGGCGGCGCTGAGCCCGTGAAGGCATTCGGCGCCTTCGGAAGCACCATCGATGCTGAGGATGCTTTCAAGCGCGGGCAGGCTGTCACGTAGTTTTGCGAGATCAGCTGCTCCCTTAGCGTTGGTGATCACGACGCGAGCGCCGGAGTCTGCCAGACGATGCTGCAATGCCTCGGGCCCAAAAAGAGTGAAGAGCGGCAGCGCGATGCCGCCCATCTTGCTGATCGCGATATGAGCGGCGGCGTTTTGGACACATTGCGGTAGCAAGACCGCGATCCGGTCGCTGATTGTACTGCGCGAGGCGAGGAGGTTGGCCAATTGATTGGAAAAATCACGTAGATCGCCGAAACTATGGTGTGTGGCCTGCCCATCCGGTGCCACATCAATGATCGCCGTCGCGTCGGGTTGAATGGCTGCGTGTTTGTCGCAGATATCGACGCCAATATTGTAGCGTGCCGGGAGGTCCCAGGCAAAGCTGTCACGTGTTGCGCCGATGGTGGTGCGGTTGGTTAACATGGTGTCGGGGAAGGTGGATGGGTGTGCGATACCTGTCAATGCCGTGCAGTATTGCGATTCGGTTCTGGCTCTTTGACGCGAAAATTGCACCCATTGAGTGTGTTTTTGCTGTCAAAATTTCGTGCAGATTGCACCATAACGGATATCGACTACCGGTCCATGCAAGTTCTGCCCTGTACTTAAGTATATGCTACTTAAGTAAATGCACCGGAATATCGATTATTTGCGCGACTCTTGCCCCGTGTTGAACGCAATATGAACAAATTGTTTGTGTTCGGTTCATCTGCGGCTCTGCATACAAGAGTTAAGTTTGCATTAAGAACGCGCAAATTGGCCACAATGGCCTGAGTAGATTTCGGAGTTCTGTGTCATGTCGATACAACCAATATCCTTGGACGGTACTTTTGCCACCGGCAAGAAAAGCGACAATGCGCCTCAGACGCCTGCCAATGACAACGACCGTCATCTGGGCCGAGAGCGTTTCCCCAAAGTGGATGATATTGTCGACCGCCTGACCAACAAGACACCTGTCACGGATGGCAGGAACGGCTGACCCCAAGTGCCGTTAAGGAATTAGGCAGTGTTGCCGCAATTGGAGAGAACAGGCCGTTTCTTGAACACGCGATTGCCCCAACTCTGTTGCCTTAAGACCCAAAGCTGTCAAACTTACGCCATCACAGCTCGTTAACCCTAAGTCATGCGTATTCTAGTTGCCGAAGACGAGCAGGTTATTGCTCAACAAATCAAAAGTGTCCTTTCCTCGGAAGGTCGCGTTGTCGACATTGCCCGTGACGGGACAGAGGCCCAATTTCTGGGCGAAACCGAACCCTATGACATGATCATACTTGATATCGGCCTGCCGCAACGCGACGGGATTACGGTGCTCAAGCATTGGCGGGGCATGGGGGTGCAAACACCGGTGATGTTGCTGACAGCGCGTGACGGATGGTCCGAGCGTGTCGATGGGCTGGATGCAGGGGCTGATGATTATCTGACCAAGCCGTTTCATATGCCTGAATTGTCTGCCCGTGTCCGCGCCATGATCCGTAGGCAGGCCGGACGCGCCAGCCCGATCTTTTCGAAAGACGAAATCTCGTTCGATACCCGCAGTAATCAGGTCATGGTATCGGGCGTTCCGACCAACCTGACATCACAAGAGATCGCGGTACTGTCTTATCTGTTCCACAACGCGGGTCGTCTTGTGTCCCGGATGGAGCTGTCAGAACATATCTATCAATATGATGGCGACCGCGATTCAAACACGATTGCCGTTTTCGTCAACAGACTGCGCAAAAAGCTGGGTAATGATCTGATCGAGACCGTTCGCGGCCGCGGATATGTGATCAAAGCCGCTGCATGAAATCTTTGCGCGCCCGCGCTGTCGTGGGCGGTATGCTTTCGGCGGTCGCGATCATTTTTCTGGGTTTCACGGGGCTGTCGTCCTTGGGGATCAGACAGCCTGAGCAAGGTTTCAACGATTTACAGCAACGTCGTCATGAGAGGGTCGTATCGGTCGTCGAAACCTACCGCGCGACCCCTGATGTTCTGGTCAGGCGCATGGCTGACCCCGTTTTTGAGCGCCCGTATTCGGGCCAGTACTGGCAAATTCTAACCCCCGATGGTGCGATTCTTACATCCCCTTCGCTACAGGAGATGCGATTGCCCGCACCGGCCGATGTTGAAGAGGATCAGACGGTCCGTTCATTGCGCATGCCTGATGGGCAGACCGTGCGCAGTGTTGGGCTATGGCGTCAATTTGACGATGGGCAAAGCTGGCACGTGCAGGTCGCCTCGTCACTGCAAGGTCTACAAGACAGCCAAACTTTGTTCCGTCGCAACCTGTTTGTGGCTTTTGGTGTTGTGACTTTGATTGGCATCATTGGTGCATTGTTGCAGGTGACGCTTGTTCTGCGCCCCCTGAACGCTCTGCGCCGTGATGTCGCCCGCCGGTGGCAAGGTGAAGACGGTTTGGACATTGACGATTATCCGACCGAAGTTGTCCCGTTGGTCACGGATATCAACACGTTGCTTGAGCGAAATCGCGAGATATCCAGCCGCGCCCGCAGGCAGGCGGCTGATCTGGCCCATGCTATCAAGACCCCTTCTGCAATTGTGCGCAATGAATTGGAGCGGCTTTTGCAAGATGGGCAAGATGTGCAAATTTCCATCGACGCATTGGATCGATTGGATGCCCAATTGAACCGGTCCTTCGCCCGAATCCGCGCCGGTGGTGGCCATGCTGAGAGACCGGTTGTGTTGGATGTGTCGGCGGCGCTGGACCGGATGGTCCGTGCATTTGGTGCTTTGGCCAGCAATGCCGAACGCGATTTTACGTCGGATGTTGCCCCGGATTTGCGTGCGCGCATTGAGCAAAGTGATTTTGATGAGATCGTCGGCAATCTTTTGGACAACGCCATGAAGTGGTCGAAGTCCCGCGTCTGCGTCACCGCAAAGGCGCAGGATGATCTGGTTGTCATCGAAGTCGCTGATGATGGCAATGGTATCGCTGATGCGGACATGGCCCGTGTCACTGAAAGCGGTCGCAGGCTCGATACTGCAAAGCCCGGCACCGGGCTGGGTTTGGCGATTGTGAAGGATTTGATCCATGCCTATGGCGGCGCGCTGACCCTGGATCGCTCTGAGACGAAAGGGGGTTTGTCCGCCACGGTCACCCTAAAGGCATCACTTCGCCCACGTAGCTGACCGCGCTGGTCCTTTTGGGCCCCAACCGTTACATCTTTGCCTAAGGATAAGCATGGAGCGTAAACATGGGCCGATTGATCGTCTGGACTGTATTACTGGCGGCGGTTTTTACCGGATATTGGTTTGTCGCAACGCATGTCATGCAAACGAAATTTCAGGACGCGATAGCGGATGCCCGAGGTGAGGGTTGGCAGGTTGATACTGCCGCACAAAGTATGACCGGCTTTCCCGGCACCTTCGCCCTGCAATTGTCCGCACCTTCCGTCGCCCCGCCGACCGGTCAATGGACCTGGACTGGCACTGGAATGCAGATTTCGACCCCCAGCATTAACCCCACCAAGCCGACCGTACTCATGCCGTCCAGTCAGACCCTACAGATTGGTGAACAAACCCTGCAGATCGACGCCGAGGACATGCGTGCTGGTGCTGCTGCCAAGCTGAACGCTGCATTGCATTTCGATGATGGTTTTGCGTCGTTGACGGCGGCCAATATTGTGTCTGATGCGGGTTGGCGGGCGCAGATATCCGCGATCAATGCCCTTATGGGGCTCGTTGAAGACAGCAATACCGCATATGATCTGGATGTGACCGTCACCGATGTGGCCCTGCCTGAAGGCCTTATGGATCAGATCATCCCGGCGGGCACATTGGATCCGGTCGTGTCCAGGCTTGGGATCGACGCCGTTGTGGCATTTGATCAGGGTCTGGAACGCATGGCGCTCGGCGGTGCAATACCCGCTGTTTCCCGTGTTGATCTCACAGCGCTTGATTTGATTTGGGGTGACCTGTCTGCGAAAGTCTCGGGCGCAGTTGATATTGATGACGCGGGCGTGCCAACCGGTGAGATCACGGTGGAAACCGCGCAGTGGCAGGCGATGATTGATATCATGGTGGCCGCAGGTGTGCTTGATACTGGGATTGTGCCCACATTGACTACTATGGCCAGTACCATGGCAGGGGCTGATGGTGTGTTGGCCTTGCCGATTACCTTCAGCGACGGGGCCATGTCGATGGGGTTTTTGCCTTTGGGCCCTGCGCCGATTTTCCGTTAATTCCCACCAAACAGCCCGGTGAGCGCCCGCCGTACAAGCGAGGTGACCGAGGGCCGTCTGGCTGCATGAAATGGCAATGGTCGACACACCTCAATGGCCGCAACACCGACGCGCGCGGTGAGTGCACCGTTCACCACACCTTCGCCAAAGCGCCGCGAGACTTTCGACAGCACACCGCCGCCTGCGACTGAGCCGATCAGGTCGTCCCCAACCGCGACAGCCCCTGTGGCCACGAGATGCGTCAGGACGGACCGTGTCAGCCGCCAACTGCCCAATGTCCCTGCGCGCCCGCCATAGATTTCGGCGACGCGCCGGATCATCCGTAGATTCGATGTGAGTGCGGTGAACAGGTCTGCCAAGGCCAGAGGCACGATGGCTGTGACAGTGGCCACTTGGCGTGCAGCAGCTTCAACCTCGCGTTGGGCGCGGTCATCGAGCGGGGCGAGCAGAGTCGTTTCGGCTAATCCGATCAGCCCGTCTGCATCCAGCACCTCAGGTTGGCGTGATGCCAGTTCAGATCGTCCCCATGCCGTGTCTTCGCGGCTCTTGTAGAGTTGGTTCAATGCGCTGATCACGCTGCGTGCGGCTTTCAGGTCGCTATTGGTCAGGGCTTCGCTGGCATCGTTTTGGATTTGGTCGAGGCGTTTGAGCCGCCCAAAGGCCGCCAATTCTCTTATGGCGAGGATCACCAGAACACCGATCATCAGCCCAATCAGCACCGTGGCGATCCCGCCCAAGATCGGCGAGCGTGCCAGCAAACCGGTGATATAATCCCATGCAGCGAGTGAGACCACAAAGCCTGTCAGCGCGACCGCCAATGACCAGAACCATCGGGCTAGCCGGGACGGCCGCCGCGCCGCAAGGGCTGCGACCTGTTGCATCGCGGCCCCTTGTGGGGTGCCGATCACGTCGGGCACCGCCGGGGCCAGTTCAGGCTTGGCCGCCTCGGCATCTTCGAGGTCGATCAGAACGGGTCCGTTCGTCATGATGTGCCTTCCCAGCAATAATGGATATCGGGGAGCCGTTCTTCGTTGTCCGCGCCATCGGTGAATTTTTCGACCGTAAAGCCATGGCGTTCATAAAACCGGCGCGCGCCGGTATTGGCTTGAAAACACCACAACGAAAGTGTGTCGCTGCGGGTCTTCATTTCCTCCAGCAGCGCTGTGCCTGTGCCCCGCCCACGTGCCGGGGGTGAAAGGTAAAGGTGTTTGATTTCGTCATTCTGGCGGGCAATGAACCCTTGAACGCCGTCGCTGTCGGCCACCAGAACGTCTTGGGTTGCGACGACACGTGTGATGAACCCCTGATCTTCGGCCCGCGTATGAAGGGCGGGGATGTAGGATGTTGTTTCGCACCAATCGCCCAATATTTTCGCGATGATGTTGATGTCTTGCTCGGTCGCCTGCCGCAGGATCATAGCCTGTCCCCCAGCAAAAATTGCGCGGCTTTATCCAGCCGGATATGCGGTGGCCCATCGCCGGGACGCAGGGTTAGCGGGGCGGGGGCGAAATTCATCACGCTGTAGTCCGCGTCCAGCCAAGTTTCCGATCCTTCCCGGGCCGGGGCCAGCAGATGGGCCGGGTCACTGGGCAGTTTGCCGGGGTAGAAGGCGGCTTGTTTGCCGCTCTCTAACAGTCGCCCACGTACCACGTCCAAGGGTCCGTCGCGGTGATCGACAGTTTCTTCGACCGTGGTGCGTAGCGCGGCGATCGACATAGCGGCGGTCTTGGCGCCAGCGAAATCTGCCCGGTCTTTGGCGTCGCGCAACAAGGCCTCGGCGATGGCAGTGAGTTCTGGGTGTTGGCTATGGTGCAGGTGGTCGGCTTTGGTGGCGGCAAAGAGGATTTTGTCGATCCGCCGTCCTTGGAAAATCCGGGTCAGAAAGGCGTTTTTGCCAGGGCGGAAGGCGCCGAGAATGCGCGCCATGGCGCTGCGCAGATCGTCCAAGGCGGCGGGGCCGGCATGAATGGCCCCCAGCACATCGACAAGTACGATTTGCCGGTCGATCTTGGCGAAATGATCCCGAAAGAAAGGGCGGATGATGTTGCGTTTGTAGCTTTCAAAACGCCGTTCGAATTCGCGGCCGAGTGATCCGCGGGGGGTTTTTGTGGCCGGCAATGGCGCAAATGTCAGCACGGGCGACCCCGCTAGATCACCCGGCAACAAAAAGCGCCCGGGCGAGCAATCTGAGAACCCAGCCTCACGCGTGTCCCGCAGGTGCGTGGTGAACTGTTCAGCGAGCGCCTGTGCTGTGGGTTCGTCCAGCTGGGCGGTTGGGTCAACCTTGGCGGTTTGCGTGATGTAGTCATCACCCCCCGGGCGCCCCTTGGCCCGGTCCAGTGCCGCCGCCGACCATTCCGCATAGGATTGATCCAGCAGGCCAAGGTCCAGCAACCATTCGCCGGGGTAGTCGACGATGTCGATATGCACCGTGCGTGGCCCGGATAGCCCGCCCAACAACCCGCTGGGTTGCACCCGCAAGGACAGGCGCAGCTGGCTGATTTGCCGGGTGCCGTCGGGCCAGCTGGGTTCGGGGGCTGTCAGTTTGGCGATATGTGCCTCGTATTTGAAACGTGGGATCGTGTCGTCGGGCTGCGGTTGCAGATAGGCGGTTTGGATAGCGCCATTGGCTGCAGCGGTGAGTTGCGGCATGCGGCCTCGGTCCATCAGGTTGGCCACGAGCGAGGTGATAAAGACCGTTTTGCCAGCGCGCGACAGGCCGGTCACGCCTAGCCTGATCACGGGTTCGCTGAATGGGGCCGTGACGGTGTCGGCGACGCCTTCGACCGTACGAACAATTTGGTCGGCGATTGCTGTGATGACCAAAACAGGCCCTTTCCTTGCTTCTGCAAGAAGATAGGGCCGCCTGCGCGGGATGTGTAGGGATTGATTTTGCGCGATGCTCCCCCTAATCGGTGCGGATGCCCCGTTATGCCCTTCTTGTCGAATATCATGGTGCGCCCTTTGCTGGGTGGCAGCGCCAGAATGACCAGCCATCGGTCCAGGGCGCGATTGAGGCCGCTTTGGCCAAGCTAGAGCCGCGCGAACATACCATCGCAGCGGCGGGCCGGACCGATGCGGGGGTGCATGCCAAGGGGCAGGTGGCCCATTGTGATATGGATCGGGAATGGGACCCGTTTCGGCTGTCAGAGGCGCTGAACTACCATGTCAAGCCTGCCCCTGTGGCAATTTTGGACTGCGCGCAGGTGGCAGATGACTGGCACGCCCGGTTTGACGCGGTTGAGCGGCGCTATCTGTTTCGGCTGATGTCGCGCCGCGCCCCGCTGACGTCAGAGGCCGGACAGATGTGGCAGGTCAAGCACCCGCTGGATGCCGCAGCGATGCAGGCCGGGGCAGATCAGTTGATCGGATACCATGATTTCACGACATTCCGGTCGTCGATCTGTCAGGCGCAAAGCCCGGTGAAGACGTTGGATGCGTTGAGTGTGGAGGAAATTGTGCACCCCTATGGGGTGGAGTATCGATTCCATGTACGCGCCCGGTCCTTCCTGCACAATCAGGTGCGCAGCTTTGTCGGCACGTTAGAGCGGGTCGGGGCCGGGGCCTGGACCCCCGATGACGTGGGTGCTGCTTTGGCAGCACAGGATCGGGCCGCCTGCGGGCCTGTGTGCCCGCCGGAGGGGTTGTATCTGGCGGCAGTGGGGTATCCGGCGGATCCGTTTGGAGCGTTGTAGTGTGGGTCTAGGACGTTGCTCACTCTCTTGGCAGGTGGTTTAGAACAGACCTAACGGCTTTGTATCTTGGGTACGCGATCTATCCGATCCCGAGAAGCAACCATTGGTGCGGGGCGCGGCGAATGGCGGTAGTGAGCCCTGTTTGCGTTTCTTTTGCGCCGCAGCGAACGTCTGCTCGTGAGTTCCAATGACCATACGCGCCGTTTTATCGAATACCACAGGGCTAGTGCTCATTGTCCGCCAGATGGTACGAAAATACCGTCATAGGAACGTTCTAAGATGCAAGATTTTTGGAATATAGGCGCGGTGGTATCTCCGCCATTGTAGACGACAAGGCCCCCCGCATCGGCGATATTTGGAAACGGGCTACTCGGCGCATTCGTGATTGCTGAATGGCCAGCGTCTGATGCCTCGTAGCTGAAATATGCTACATATTTATAGGTCCCATTTGTGAAGGTAATATCACCAGAACCGGACTGACCTACACTATCCTTAAAGCGGATATCCACCAAGTTATGCGGACGGCTCAATTCCAATTCGGGTGTTCCGCCCAATGGTCCATAAGCGTAGAACATGCTATGCGGTCCGTTCGTGATCGTCACTGCATGGGCGCCACCCTCAAGGACACAATAGAAAACTGTATTGCTCGGAACGCGGTCCGTGATTGTTGGGTCTTCTTGCAAAAAGACGGTGCGGCCAGAACCAACGGCCTCTGGCTCGTCATCGCAATAATAGGCAACTAACGCGTCAGCATCAGGGATTTGATGCAAAGCACTGAGATCTTCAACACGCAAAGGTTTTTGATACCCTAAAGATAGATCGCAACGTGTTCCAAACTGACCGCCCGCTTCAACAAGGCCATAAGGTCTTATCTCAAACATAGCCGTCATCGCGGCGTTCGTAGCGTCGTAAAAGCGGCTGACCCAACCGGGACCGCTTCGACCTGTGGCCACAATAAATCCTAACTCGTCCCGTTCAAGTGTGTGGCCCCAAACAGGTTCGGCGTGTTTGAACTGGTTGGCAAAGGGGTCATAGAAAAAGATGTCAAAAGTACCATTCACCTGCGCGACAGGGGTGAAGGTCATCAAATCAAGCCATCCATCTTGATCGACATCGATTAGATCAGGCAAATGACTAGACGTCAGCACAGGATACTCTCCACCGATTTGGTGCAGTGAAGCTTCTTCAAGCTCGTCGGTCACTTGGGCCCAAACGATGGTTTGACGGTCATTGTTGTCGACCCACGCAATAGTACAATCCGGCCCCCGCAAAAACTTTGGTCCGGACTCAAACACCGCTTTATCACAGTCTGGCAACATCATTTGATCTGCTGTCGAAACCGATCCTACGCAACACAGGTCAAGCGCGAGCAAGATACAAAAGGATCGAAAACTGTTCATATTTCACCTGCTTCATTTAATTATGCCGAGTTTACTATAATGCGATCCCCCCAGCTTTGAAATAACGCCGATGTATCCTAGATAATTTGAGATCTGTGATCGCCTGAAAAAACCGCGATGCCGCGGCAATAACGAAAGCAGACCTTGATGCAACCGCAGCGAAAGAGTGCTTTGTCCGCAGAACGGACCTTAGCGCTTTTCCTCCGCCAATGTCCGGCTCACGAAAGAGCAAGACCCGCTCAGTCCAGCTTGCGCGCCTCGTCGATCAGCATGACCGGGATTCCATTGCGGATCGGAAAGGCGTAGTTGCCGGCCTTTGAGATCAGCTCTTGGGTTTCGGCGTCATATTCAAGGGTGGCTTGGGTCATGGGGCAAACCAAAGCCTCAAGCATTTTAGGGTCAAATCCGGCTTCACTCATTGCATTACCTCTTCGCCATTGCCGCCGCGCAGGGAGTATTCGATCAGTGTCATCAATGTCTCGCGACGCGTCGTCAGGGATGGGGCCTCAAGCAAGGCTTGTTTATCTTCAGGCTCAAACGGGCAAAGCATGGACAGGGAATTGATCAGCAATTCATCCTCGGCTTCGCTGAGGCTGTCCCAATCGGTCGACAGCCCTTGATCCGTCAAAAAACGCCTCAATGCTTCCATGAAAGCGTCGCGGTCAAAGTCTGTGTCCTTTTCAGTCGGCCCAAGATCACGGTCAAACCCCTGCCAGTTGACCTTGCAGCGACGGTAGGGGGTGAAACCTTCGACCTCTTCAATGATCCGAAACCGAGAGGCCCCCGAGAGCGTGATCATATAGCGCCCGTCTTCGGTTTCGGAAAATGCGGTCAGTTTCCCCGCACAACCGATGCTATGCAGTTTGCCTTCGGCCCCCGGCGCATCATAGGGCTGGATCATCCCGATCAATCGTGACGATGTCTTGAGCACATCATCCAGCATCGCCAGATAACGCGGCTCAAACAGATGCAGCGGCAGCCGAGAGCGCGGCAAAAGCAGCGCGCCGGGCAGAGGAAACACCGGAATGACATCCGGAAGATCAGTTGATGATATCATAGCGGGGAACGTAGACCGTTCAGCGCTTCAGGCAAATATCAAAGATGAGAGCTTCCGCCGCCCGTTCAGCACGATGGGGTCTTTCGCCTCGCGTGCGTCAAAAATTGTGAACAACTGGGCTTTGGCGGCACCATCATTCCACTCGCGATCCCTGCGGAAAAGTTCCAGCAGTTCTGCCACTGCTTCTTCTGCTTGCCCATTGGCATGCAGGGCGATCGCCAGATCAAAGCGGGCTTGGTGATCATCCGGGTTTGTCTCGACCGCCGCCTGCAAATCGGTGACCGGGCCTGCGTTCGCAGCTTCGCGGGCCAGGGTGATTTGCGCATGCGCGGCTTCCAGCAGCGGGTCAGTGGAAATTTCGGCGGGCGCACCGTTCAGGATGGCCTCGGCCTGATCCACATCATCCAGCGCCAAATAGGACCGGACAAGGCCCGCATAGGCCGCGGCATTGGCCGGGTCCTCTTGCAGGACGGCGGCAAAGGTTTCAGCTGCATCTGCAGCGGCTCCTTCGTCCAGCATCTGGTCGGCGGCTTCAATTGCAGCGGTCAGGCCTTCATCCTCTGGGGCGCCTGCGAGGGCCGCGATTTTTTCAATAAAGGCGTCAATTTCGGAGGGGGGCAGCATCCCTTGGAAACCGTCGATGGGGCGTCCTTGAAAAAATGCATAGACTGTTGGGAGCGATTGAACTTGCAACTGCGCCGCATAGCCGGGGTTGGCGTCAACATCGATCTTGACCAGTTTCACGCGACCACCGGCTTTGGTGACGGCGGCTTCGATTGCGGGGCCAAGCGTTTTGCACGGGCCACACCACTGGGCCCAGAAATCAACAATGACCGGCACGGTCTGGGACGCCTCAATGACGTCCTTGGGGAATTGCGCGTCTGTGCTGTCCTTGATCAGATCAGCGGGGGCGTTTTGGGTCGCATCCAGTTCCAGCATGGTCTGTCTCCTTGTTTATCTGTTGGCCCCTATATGTGCGCAATGTGCGGCAAGGCCAAGGGGCAAAGGTGCTTTACCCTGCCGAGTGCTGCGCATAGCGTGCAAGCATGCGCAAACCTAGCCCCAAACTCGGCGCCATTGCCGTCGTCTACCACGATGAGAAATTCTTGCTGGTACAACGCAGCAAAGAACCCAATGCAGGGACCTGGGGATTTCCGGGGGGGCATGTGGAGCTGGGGGAAACCGGATTACAGGCGGCCGCGCGGGAATTGCATGAGGAAACAGGGGTGATTGCCGCAACCTTGCATTATCTGACCAATGTGGATGCGATTGTCCGGGATGAGGCGGGGCTTATCACCTCTCACTATCTCTTGGCCGTTGTGCTTTGCCAGTATGAAAGTGGGGTCCCCGTGGCCGCTGATGATGCAGCCGATGCGCAATGGTTCACGCCTGCGCAAGCGGCAGAGTTGTATCAAAGCCCAAGCGTGCAAGAGGTGATTGATTTGGTATTGGCGTAAGATGGGTTTTAACCCATCGCCCTATTGGATCACACCCACCATCGGGCCCAGTTGAAAGCCGATATCGGAGCGATCCAGCATGGGGGCATGCAACCGGGAAACTTTTCCATCAAAATAAAGCGCATTGGGTAGATCCAGATAATCCCGGAAGAATCGGCCAAATTCGTGAAAACTGACCTTATCGTCCGAGATCACAAAAACCGCGCGCTGGCCATCTGTGGTGGTACCCACACCGTTCCGAATGAACCGCGAGGTACTGTTGGGTAAAAACCGCGGGTGCAATGCGCCCGCAATCACCAGCATTGGCCCAGATTGTGTTGCATCCCGGCACGCCGGCGCATCCTCAATATATCGCAGCGTTTCATAGACCTGCGCGCTGTCATCATTGATGCAAAGCACACCGTTTGGGAGCAACCCAAAATTGCCGGGCCCTGCGTTGGGGATCACACGCATCGTCTCCACGCCATCTTCGACATAATGGCCAACCGGTGATCGGTCGTCGTGGTACATGCCCGCGTTCATCGCGAAAAGTAGCTCTTTGTCGCCCAAATCGGCGTCAATCGCCCGGAAGCTGCCCAGCACGTTGCCGTCCGCACCCTTATGAAACAGATGCAAGTCTTCGGTGGTTGTATCAACCGTGCAGGCCGTAAAACGGCGCCCCTCATAGGTGACGTTTTCGCAGGTCACTGCCAGTGCCGGGGCGGACCAAAGTCCGAACACGACCACAAGCCAGCGCATTAGTCGTCTAGATCCTGGCGCACATGGTCTTCGGCCAGCAATGCACGGGTCGCATCGATCTGATCAAAGGTGCCGTCGATCTCAAACCGCAGTTCAGGGGCAAATTTCATTGTCCCGCCTTTGACGACGAGATGGCGCACTTCATGGCGGTTGCGGCGCAGTGCAGCCAGCGCCTCTTCCTTACCCTTACCGCCTAGCGGCAGAATAAACGCCGTGGCGATGCTCAGGTCTGGCGACATGCGCACCTCGCCCACGGTAATGGACATCCGTGCGAGCTCCTCATCATGCACGTCACCACGTTGCAGGATTTCGGACAGGGTTCTGCGGATCATCTCGCCCACCCGCAGCATCCGCTGCGTTGGGGCTTTCCCGTTACGATTTGCATTCTTAGCCATGAACATCATTTACGCCCTGAATGCGCTGATGCCAAGCAAGCCTTTGCGTCCCGGGCAAAGCGCCGCTAAAGACGGTGCGGCAACAAGGAGCAGACCCATGACTGACACACCCGGCATCGTGATCACTGGCGCATCAGGACGGATGGGCCAGATGTTGGTCAAATCGGTATTGGCTTCGGATAAATGCCGGCTGGTGGCGGCACTGGTGCGCGAAGATCATGCCTGGGTCGGGCAGGATGTCGGGGCCGCCATGGGCGGGCAACCGGTTGGGGTGACGGTGACAAGCGATACGCTGGACGCGTTTGCCAAGGCGCAGGCCGTCATCGATTTCACGACCCCGGCAGCGACCGTGGGCTATGCGGGGTTGGCCGCACAGGCCCGCGCCGTGCATGTGATTGGCACCACCGGGCTGACGGATGCGGACCTCAAGGCGATCAATGCCGCCTCCCGCCATGCGGTGGTCGTGCGTGCGGGAAACATGTCGTTGGGCGTGAACTTGCTGGTCAAACTGACCCAGCAGGTGGCCGCCGCCTTGGACGAAGATTTTGACATCGAAGTGATCGAGACGCATCACAACCAAAAGGTCGATGCGCCTTCTGGTACCGCATTGATGCTGGGCGAGGCCGCCGCCGCAGGCCGGGGCGTGGCCTTAAAGGACGTCTCGGACAGCGGACGGGACGGGATCACGGGCGCGCGCAAGAAGGGCGACATCGGGTTCAGCGCCATTCGGGGCGGCGATATTGTGGGTGAACATGACGTGCTGTTTTCCGGAGCAGGCGAACGTATTATTTTGCGCCATATGGCGACAGACAGGGCGTTATTTGCGCGCGGCGCAGTGAAGGCGGCGCTTTGGGGGCAAGACAAGAGCCCGGGCGAATACGATATGATGGACGTGCTTGGCATATAACTGCCGAAAAAGGTGACCGCTGATTAATCCAACAGCAGCCTTGTTGCGTAACAAGGGTATTCTCGGAATAAATGAGGTGCCTGATGAAGTACGCTTTTCTTGCTGCCACCCTTGCCATAACTGCTGCGCCAGCGGCATCTGACAGCTATGTGACGGTCAAAGATCAAGCGACTTTTGTGTCACTGGTGCAAGGGAAAGAGCTGCGGAACCGACTTTATGGTGTGCGCTTGAACGTGCTCGACAATGGCCAGATTGCCGGCGCTGCGTTGGGGTGGGACATCGTCGGGTCCTGGACCTGGCAGGATGGTTACTTTTGCCGCGAGATGAGCTGGGGCGGTGACCAGATCCCCTATAATTGTCAGTTGGTTGAGGCCAATGGCGACCAGTTGCTTCGCTTTACTGTTGATCAGGGCGCGGGGGATTCTGCGTCCTTCCGGCTGCGATAAGTCATCAGCCCAGATCAGCCGATCCGTATTTCAAGATAACCGGTACGATAAGGTCTTCCTCGTCAGTCAGATGCCGGTTCAACAGTTTTTTGAGTGTGACCAGTTCGGTCTGAAAAGAACCAGCCGCGGTCTGTAGGGTATCCCGATCGCGGCTGGTTTGTATCACGGTGTCCGCCGCCGACACAAATGATGCGAGAAATGCATCGATGTCGTGGTGGTCCTGATCAAGGAGTGTGAACCCTTTTTCGATCCGGGCATCCTTGGCGGCGAGTCTCGGAAAGTAGTATGTGTCTTCGATGGTGTGGTGCTCGTGCAGCCCTTTTACAAACATGCCGCCGTAACGTGCGACCATTGCCGCATAGCGGTCGGGGCTGGTGTTGCGGTTCAGCAAGGCCTTGGTCCCGCTTTGCAACTCACCCAAAATCCGACGAAACATCAGATGTCTATCCAACCAAAACCGGATCAGCCCGTCAAAACCGGGATCATTTTCCCAGTGCAGGCGCGGGTACTCTGCCAGCAGAACCCGCAGCGCATCGGGTAGTTGGTCGCGCTGTGCAAGTGAGAGGTTTTCCATGATATTTCAACATCGGAGACGGGTTCAAACAACTATCCGAATTTGCGCCCGCCGACCAGTGCCTGGAGAATCGCGTGTGTGCCGAAAAGATGAGCATCCTTAGGTTGTTTCGCGAATGTCGCCCAAATGATCCAGATATTGCGTGTAAACAGGGCAAAACTACATGGATGTTAAATGCCGTAGCGTTAACCTTCGATTAATCTTGCCAATTTTGCAAACGCATCCAAAGATATAGGCATCTGCGTAAGAAACGCGCACGACAACCAAACGATTGCATCGCCAATAGGTGCAACAACAGGGAGAAATCAATGACATTGAAAACCAAACTTCTCGCAACAACCTCGGCATTTTTGATCGCTTCAACCGGCGCGCTTTATGCCGATGGCCACGCAACGCACCCAGAGACCGGCGAAACGCTGGCGTCGGATCAGACGTTCACCTATCGCGTCGGCGATGAAAGCCCGTCAATTGATCCCGGCCTTGTTGAAGATACGGATGGCGCAGATGTTGTGCGGGATTTGTTTGAGGGTCTCTATAATCAGGACGCAGAAGGCAATCTTGTTCCCGGTGTCGCACTGAGCCATGAGGCCAGCGATGATGGTCTCGTCTACACGTTTACCTTGCGTGACAATGCGAAGTGGTCGAACGGTGATCCGGTTACTGCGGGCGATTTTGTCTATGCGTGGCAGCGCGCTGCGTCTCCGGAACTGGCGTCACCCTACAGCTGGTACGTCGAACTGATGTCAATCGAGAACGGCGCTGCGGTCATCGCTGGTGACATAGACCCATCAGAACTGGGCGTGACGGCTGTTGACGATACAACCCTAGAGGTGCGGTTGTCACAGCCGCTTCCCTACTTTGCGCAGATGGTCACACATGGGACAACGTTCCCGGTGCATCAGGCTACGGTTGAGGAGTATGGCAGCGATTGGGTGTTGCCAGAGAACATGGTGTCGAATGGCGCCTATGTGCTGACAGAATTTGTGCCTCAGGAAAAACTCGTCCGCGAACGTAACCCGATGTATTGGGACAATGAAAACACAATTCTAGACACAGTGACAAAGCTGGTTGTTCTGGATGAAAACGTGGCACTGACCCGTTATCTCGCGGGTGAAATGGATCGGACGATCGTACCTGCCGGTCAATTCCCGCGTCTGTCGGAAGAGTTTCCTGATCAGGCCGTTTCCGTCCCGCGCGCATGTTCATACTACTACATGTTCAACCTGCGTGATGCCGCCCCTGAGGAACTTCAGAACGCTGATGTGCGCAAGGCGCTGAGCCTCGCTGTTGATCGCGATATCATTGTTGAAAACGTGCTGGCGGGTGGTCAGGAACCTGCCTACACTTTCACCCATTGGGCGACGGCCGGGTTTGAAACACCAGACATCCCAATGGCGTCAATGACCCAGGCAGACCGCAATGCGATGGCACAGGAGCTTCTTGCCGGTGCAGGTTATGGCCCTGATAACCCTCTGAGCATCGATCTGGTCTACAATACTAATGAATCTCACAAGGCGGTTGCGATTGCGATCAGCCAAATGTGGAAACAGACGTTGGGTGTCGAAACCACACTGGCCAACCAGGAATGGCAGACGTTCCTTGAAGCGCGCGGTAATGGTGACTTTGATGTGGCTCGCGGAGGCTGGTGTGCTGACTACAACGAAGCATCAACATTCCTTGACCTGATGCAGTCAGAATCTGGCTATAACGACAGCAAATACGTCAACGCAGAGGTTGATGGGCTATTGGCCGAAGCCAAGACATCGGACAATCCTCAGGCAAACTATGATCGGGTCGAAGAGTTCATTGCGCAAGATACGCCGATCATTCCGATCTACCACTATGCCTCGGTGTATATGTATGCTGAGACGCTCGAAGGCTGGCCCTACGAGAACTTTGAACAGAATTGGTATTCAAAAGACCTGTACAGGATCGCTGAGTAATCACACCCTGTGATAGACCGCGTCCCCTTTTCTGGGGGCGCGGTTTTCCCTTTCTGTATGGATCCCTGACATATGCTTAGCTTTGTCTTTCGCCGCCTCGCCGTGGCCATCCCGACCCTATTGATATTGGTCATTTTATCCTTCGTGCTGATGTATTCTGCCCCCGGTGGTCCGTTCAATTCAGAACGGCCCCTACCGCCCGAGGTGTTGGCGAATATCGAAGCGAAATACGGGTTGGACCAGCCGTTTTGGAAGCAGATTGTGAATTACGTCATTGGCGTTGTCACCCAATTCGATTTCGGCCCGTCCTTTCAATACAAGGACCGCAGCGTCAATGACGTGATCGCACAAGGTTTTCCGGTCACGCTGACCTATGGCTTCTGGTCGTTCGTGGTCGCTGTGTCGGTTGGCGTGTCGCTTGGGGTCGCAGCAGCCATCAAGCAAAACACATGGCTGGATTATCTGGCGGTTGGCGTTTCAATTGGGGCGCAAGTGTTGCCTAATTTTGTGATGGCACCGATCCTGTTGCTGGTCTTTACGCTCTGGCTTGGCTGGCTGCCGGGCGGCGGCTGGGAAGGCGGGCAGTGGAACTATCTAATTATGCCGGTCATCGCGCTTTCCACATCCTATATGGCGTCCATCGCGCGGATCACCCGGTCATCCATGCTAGAAGTGCTGAACACCAATTTCATTCGCACCGCCCGCGCCAAGGGTTTGCCCATGCGCCGGGTGATCTGGCGGCATGCGATGAAACCTGCGATCTTGCCGGTCTTGTCCTATCTGGGACCCGCATTTGTGGGGATGATCACCGGTTCGGTCATCATAGATGTGTTCTTTTCCACAGGCGGAATTGGGCAGTTCTTTGTGAACTCGGCCTTCAACCGGGATTACTCCGTGATCATGGGGATCACCATTCTGGTGGGCGCCTTGACGATCCTGTTCAACCTTTTGGTCGATATCCTCTACGCGTGGATCGACCCCAAAATCCGCTATTAGGGGGCCGACAGATGTTACCCAATAAAGCAGCCGTGGAAGGTGTAGGCGACGCCATGCAATTGGCCGAGGTCAAAGGCAGATCGCTTTGGGCCGACGCCCGCACACGGTTTTTCCGGAACAAGGCGGCAGTGGCGTCACTGGTCATGCTGGCTCTTGTCGCTGGCTTTGCCTTGTTTGGCGGCACAATCGCCCAATATGAAAACGACTTTGTTGATTTCTCACTGATCGGCAGCAACGCCTATCTGGGTGTGCCATCCGTTGACACCGGGCACTACTTTGGCACCGACAGCAATGGTAGAGACCTGTTTGCACGGACGGTCCAAGGCACCGGCATTTCACTGATGGTGGGCGTTGTGGGTGCGTTGGTCGCTGTGATCGTTGGCACGCTCTATGGTGCTGCGGCTGGCTATTATGGCGGGCGCATTGATGGGATCATGATGCGGACCGTCGATGTGTTGATGTCGATTCCATTCATGTTCGTGTTGATCCTGATGTTGGTGATTTTCGGACGCTCGATCTTCATGCTGTTTCTCGGGATCGGGCTGATCTCTTGGTTGGACATGGCCCGGATTGCGCGGGGGCAGACGCTGACGATCAAAAACAAGGAATTTGTTGAAGTGGCCGTCGCGACCGGTGTGCATCCGATCAAGATTATCCTGCGCCATATCGTACCAAACTTGCTGGGGATCGTGATCGTTTACGCCACGCTGCTGGTCCCAAATATGATCATCTTTGAAAGCTTCATCAGCTTTCTTGGGCTCGGCGTGCAGGAACCGGCCACCTCACTGGGTGCCTTGATTAACGAAGGGTCGCGCACCATGCAATTTGGTTATCACTGGCAGATCGCCTTTCCTCTTTTCTTCTTCGTTGTCACCATCTTCGCCTTCTTCTTTGTCGGCGACGGTTTGCGTGACGCGCTTGACCCTAAGGACCGATAGACACATGAGCTTGTTGGATATTGAGGACCTCCGGGTCACCTTCGCCACAGCAGATGGCGACGTGAACGCCGTCAATGGGGTAAGCTTTAGCATCGACAAGGGTGAAACCCTTGCCATCGTGGGGGAATCTGGTTCTGGCAAAAGCCAAACGGCCTTTGCGGCGATGGGCCTGTTGGCCAAGAATGGCCGTGCCGCAGGGGTTGCGCGCTTTGACGGGCAAGACCTGCTTAGCCTCAGCCAGGGTCAACTGAACAAGATTCGCAGCAAAGATATGGCGATGATTTTTCAAGATCCGATGACCTCGCTGAACCCTTATTTGCGGGTCAGCGAACAGATGGCAGAGGTCTTGATGCTGCACCAAGGGATCAGCAAGTCCGCAGCAGTGACCGAAGCCGTACGCATGCTGGATGCTGTCCGTATCCCGGATGCGCGGGCGCGCGTGACGATGTATCCACACGAGTTTTCCGGCGGCATGCGCCAGCGGATCATGATAGCGATGTCGCTGCTATGTCAGCCCCGCTTGCTGATCGCGGATGAGCCGACGACTGCGCTGGATGTCACTGTGCAGGCGCAGATCATGCAGGTGCTGTCGGATATTCGGAACGACTTTGGGACCGCAATTATCCTGATCACCCATGATCTTGGAATCGTTGCAGGTTTTTGTGACCGGACCCTCGTGATGTACGGTGGTCAGATCATGGAAGAAGGGCCGACGCATGATATTTTTGCAAGCCCGGAGCATCCTTATACCAGCGGGCTTTTGAAAGCCGTGCCGCGTCTTGACCGGGAAGATGCGACGCTGGCAACGATCGCGGGCGAGCCGCCCGATATGTCCAGTCTGCCGCCGGGCTGTCCGTTTTCGCCGCGCTGCGGGCAATTGCTGGACAACTGCGAGGCAGAGCGTCCTGCGTTGCAAGCGGCCGGTGACCGCCGCCGTGCCTGTCACCTATCTGTGCAAGAGGTCGCGTAATGTCTGGTTTGCTGTCTGTCCGAAACCTATCCGTCACATTTGATGTTCGCCTCCCAGGCTCATGGCCATGGACGCCGTCGCGTAAGTTGCATGCAGTGTCTGAAGTGTCATTCGATTTGCAGCCGGGCGAATGCCTTGGAATCGTTGGGGAATCCGGGTCCGGAAAATCCACTTTGGCCCGCGCAATTGTAGGCACGATCCCATCGTCTGGTGGGAACATCATGTTTGAAGGTGCGGACCTTGCCAATATGGATCCGCGCCAGCGCCGGGTGCATCGCCGCGATGTCCAGATGATTTTCCAGGATCCATTGGCCGCGCTGAACCCACGCATGACCGTCGGTGAAATCATCGCAGAACCATTGATCACCCATGAACCCGGCACCCCCCGCAAAGAGGTAAAAACCCGCGTGGGTGAACTGATGGAACGGGTTGGCCTGTTGCCCAATCTGATCAATCGCTACCCCCATGAGTTTTCTGGCGGTCAATGCCAACGGATTGGGATCGCGCGGGCGTTGATCCTGAAGCCGAAACTGCTGATTTGTGATGAACCTGTTTCGGCATTGGATGTATCCGTGCAGGCGCAAGTGATCAATTTATTGATGGAATTACAACGGGATATGGGGCTTTCGATGATTTTCATCGCCCATGATCTGAGCGTTGTGAAACATATCAGCGACCGGGTTTTGGTGCTTTATCTGGGGCGGGTGATGGAGACTGCAGAGAGCAGGAAACTGACCACGGTGCCTGAACATCCCTATAGTCAGGCGCTGATTGCCTCGGTCCCAATTCCTGATCCAGTGCTGGAACGTGCGCGGCCGCGTCCGATTTTGGAGGGCGAGCTGCCATCGCCATTGGCCCCGCCATCTGGTTGCGTGTTCCGGACCCGTTGCCCCAAGGTGCAGCCGTCTTGCGCCGACGCGCGCCCGGTTTTGGAGGATGTGGGCGGACAGCATTTTGTGGCATGCCCCTATCACGAGGCTACACAGATACTGGCAGCTAACGGGTAGGTTTGGCAATATTCCGGGCGTACATATCGCGTACAGAACCTGTATGTACAGGCGGGAAAAAAATCTAATTTGATGGGTGAACCGGTGGGCTGATCTCAAGGGACCAAGACGACAATGATGCGCGGCGTTTTGTGTTCTATTCAGGTGACGACTGATGCTGGTCAGTATTTGCCTGCCTGGTTCAAGCCTGCCTGGGTCTGCGCTTGAGTCAATCCGCTTGTCGTAGAACGCGAAATTGGAGCAGGGCGTGGGATACAGAGCTTGATTGGTTCTGCGCAGCTATGGGCAGATGTTACCCCGCTTTTGCGGCAATTGTCGCAGTATCGGTTGCCGTCGATGGGGCCAGTTCCATGCGCGATGCCCGCCCGAAGTGGTAGCCTTGCAGCACATCGCATCCCATTGCCGAGAGCATTTCGGCTTGTTCGGCCGTTTCGACGCCTTCAGCGGTGATCTTAATTCCAAGTTTTTCACCGAGCAGCACAATAGTTTCGATGATCTCACGCGAACGCACCGGATGATGTTCAAGCGCGGCGACGAAGGACTGATCAATTTTCAGCCGGTCAAACCCGTATTTCCAAAGATAGCTGAGGCTTGAGAAACCGGTGCCAAAGTCATCCATTGCGATGGCCACGCCCATTTCTTTGAGTGTGTCAATCTGCATGGCAACACTTGGGCTGTCTTCCAGCAAGAGCGATTCGGTGATTTCAAGTTCCAGATGGTGCGGCGCAAAACCTGATTCCTGCAAAGCTTCCTTGACGAATTTGACAAGGTCGCCGCTTTGAAACTGGACTGTCGATAAGTTAATCGCCAAGGTTTTGTCTGGGGCGAGTGCCGCCATTGTCCGGGTCGCGGTTTTGATGGTCCATCGTCCGATGGCTTCGATCAAACCCAGTTCTTCAGCCAACGGGATGAAAACGGCCGGTGAAATGGCTTCCCCTTTTTCATCATTGAGCCGTAGCAAAGCTTCATGTCCGACGACATTGCAGTCCCTGCCTCCGACAAGGGGCTGATAATGTACTTCGAAATCGCTATATTTCGTTGCCTCGCGCAAACGTGCCTCAAGCTGGTTTCGTCTGCGAAGTTCTTCGCCCATTTCGCTACCGTAGACCGCAAAATCATTCCGGCCGGCAGCTTTGACATGATAGAGTGCCGCATCTGCATTGCTCAGCGCTTGATCGAGGCTTTCCCCCTCTATTCGCTTTGCAAGTCCAATGCTGATTGTACCAGCCAGTTTGGTGTCCTGAATGTCGACTTCCGTCGCACATTCTAACAAGATTGCACGCACCCTTTGGATTGCTAGGTTGATCCCAATATTTTGAAATACAATAACAAATTCGTCGCCGCCAAAACGTGCCAACAAATCGTCGGGGCAACAATTTTTGCGAAGCACTTCTGACACATGGGTCAAGAATGCATCGCCCGCGGCGTGCCCGTATGTGTCATTGATGGCTTTGAAACGATCTAGGTCAAGATAACAGACCACAGACCGCGTCCCGTCATTAACCAGCGACGTGGCCTGACGCATGAATTCCCGACGGTTCAGCACGCCAGTCAATGGATCGAATCGCGATAGAAATTCGGCATTTTTTTCGGACTTTTTCGTCAGGAACCATTGCAAGCAATAGGCGACCCCTGGCACTGTAAATACCAAGGATGTGAACGCCATCAAAACTAAAGCAAATGACCGAAAACTATCGCGAAAATACTCTTGCGTGGCCGTTTGATCGACGTAAACCTCGACCACGCCAAACACTGTTCCGTCGGGGTCGAGTAATGGTACGTAAGCCTCGGCATAGCGGTCTGGCCGGTTAGGTTTGTTGGTGCCATCATACACCCCGATTATGGGTTCGTGTGTCGCAATCACTTGTTTTGGTTCAGGGTCTGCGATCGCGGCAAGCCCTTCAGGTTCAAGAATATTGCGCTCGTCCGAGGTCAGTGACTTCCGCCCTTGGGCATCAAAGAGGTTGAACCGAAAGACATCCCCAAGTTCACGAAGCTGCCGAATAACCTCTTGTTGTTCGGCATTGGGGATTCCGGTTTCTACAAGTTCCGGCAAATCTGGCAACCGCTTGATGGCATAATTGCTCCAATCCACGGCCTTCGCGATGGCGCTACGAACAACGACACGCTCGACCGCCTCATCAACCTTTAGGCCGATCACCCCCCAGATTGAGGCAAACGCGAGGACGCTGCAGAACGTCGCACTGAGCCAGAATTTCATAGCGTCACCCTTGTCATCCTTCGGGTTATTTCACCGATCATCTAACAATGTGTGAAGCTGCGCCCAAAAAACCCAAGCCTATGTTTCGATTGTTTTAAAAGGGCTTGCGTGGGGTAATCCTGGCCTGCGGGTCGGTCACCGCACTAGTAATCCCGTTCAAAGAAAATCCCAACGCCGGTTTCGCCGTCTTGATCGACACTGCCCTTGGCGGTGATTTCATCGGTGATATCGAGGTTCAGATTGATCTCGGTTCCGCCTTCGGACGTGATGGTCACGTCCGTATAGACGTTGTCGGATAGATATTTGCCCGCCCGGACGGCTGTTTCGCCTTCGTCGTCGGTCGTCACGTCGAAGTCATCCAGACCAACACTTTCGCGCAGCCGGTTGAGCGCACCACCGCCCCGCCCCGCCAGCGTACTGATCGCCGAGGCAAGTTGCACCGCCTGCAATGGGCTGATGCTTTCGAGATCCCGTCCGAAGATCAGTTGTGACAGGACCTCATCCTGCGGCAGTTCGGGGACAGATGTGAAAGTGACCTCTGGCTCGCTGGCGGGTCCTTCGATGGTGATGCTGATCACGGTGCCGCTGTCGGTTTCAGTCGTTGCCACAAGTCGCAGGTAGGGTTCAAAATCCCCCTCCATCGTGGCGGTGCCTTCGGTCAGGTCGAACCTTTGTTGCAGGATGTCCAGCCGCCCACGGACCAAAGAAAACTCGCCCACAGGGATGACGTTGTCGGACGTCCCGCCGATAGTCAGTTGTCCGCCCAATTCCGCATCTAGTCCCCGACCCCGAATAAAGATCCGCGAGGGTGCATTGATTTCGATATCAAGCGGGTAGGGGAGCGCCCCCCCGCCAGAGGATTGGCCGCTGCTGGATGTGCCTTGCTCTAAGACGCCCGCCCGTCCGAGCGTTTGCCGCACGGGTCCATTTGCGCCCACGTGCACGACATCAGGCAAGTCCCCAAGCGAACTGATGCTGGAGGAGGGCACGCGGATATCTGTCTCTCCGAGGGTCAGTTCACCTGCGATCCGTGCCCCCCCTTGTAGCGCCCCGTTCACAGTGATGTTTCCGGCGATTGAACTGGTGTAAAGCTCGGGGTCTTGCAGCACCACATTCCTGACCTGCACGGTGATATCGGCGTTGTTGTCCCCTGTCAGTGCAACCGGCCCGATGATGCTGATACGGCCCCCGCTTTCGACCTGCGTGTTCAGGTTGATTTGCGCGGTACCGCCGTTCAGCCCGATTTGTCCTGTGATATCGGTCAGCGCTTCGCCCAAGTTGGGTGCGGCCAACCGCCCTTCGCTGAAGGTGACTTGCCCGCCCAGTGACGTCAGCGCCGCTGGCCCGTTGATGCTGACATCGAAATTCGCCTGACCGCTGAGCCGTCGCGGGTCAATCGCCGTGTTTGCCAGCGCCAGCGGTGCGCTGCCGTCGATGTCGATGTTCAGCGTCCCATCTGCCCCGACTTGTCCTGCGACCTGCGCCCCAAGCCCGCCCGGGCCGGTGCCGGTTGCGTCGATCCCCCAGTTTCCGTTTTCGTCCAAAGAAGCCCCGCCAGTGGCCCGGATTGGTCCGCTGATCTGGTCGGTCAGCACGCCAACGTCCCGCAAACTGGCGTTGAACCGCCCTTGCCCGTATCCCGCCGCCCCATTCAGCGCCCCAACGATCGAGATTTCGGGCGTTGAGATTTCCAGCGTGCGCACCGCCAACCCGGCGTCCGTTTGCCCGATGTCGGCGTTTACCCGTCCGGTACCGACCAAAAGCGCGTCCACTGTTGCAAGCCCTGTCGAGAGGTTCTGGCTTTGGAGGCTTATCTTGGTGTCAAATATGCTGGTGTCGGGCAGTGTTTCGCCTGATGCCGTCAGGTTGATACTGCCATCCACGGGCTGCCCGATGAGGCTGGCGTAGGTCCCCAGATCACCGATCTCTGCGGCCAGATCACCGCTGATCAGGTAGTTCGCATCCGGTCCGCCGACCGTACCATCGAAGCTGACGGTCGTGTCTGGGCCGTTGAGCCGTAGTGTGGTGAGCGTGGCGTTATCTTCACCGGGCGTCCCATCAAGCGTCAGTGTGATTGGCCCCGTCAGGCTGGGGTCGAGCAGGCTTGCGTCGTTGATCCGGACGTCAAGGTCGGCGCTGTTTCCTCCGCTGATGTCCAAGCCAGCGTTTCCTGTGACACTAATTGCCGGGGTCTGGAGCGTCAGGTCGCTGATGCGCAGTGCGCTTGCGCTGGGCCGCGCGATGGCGGCATTCAGCGTGCCTGTGCCGGTTAGGAATTGATCGGCCCGGTCGATGCCCGTCGTGATATCCTGCGTTTGCCCGGTGATATCGAGATCAAATCGCAGCCCGTCGCTGAGCAACACGCCACCGATGTCCAATCGCGCCGCCCCGCTGAGCGGCCGGTTTGCGATTGTGGCGTAGCGGCTGAGGTCGCTGATGTTGGCCAGCACTTGTGCGTTGACGGTCTGTCCTGATGTCGTCGGATTGACCGAGCCGCTTGTTTCAAAACGTGTTGCCGGGCCTGTGCCTTCAAGTTGGAAGCCGATGACCCCTTCACCTGTTTGTGTCACGTCCCCATCAATTGCTGCCGGGCCCCGCAAGCCCGGCAGCACGAGGTTCAGGTCATTCAGCCGCGCGCTGAGCGTCGCTTCGCTGCCATTGCTTGTCAGCGCGCCATTGGCGGTTACTTCTGCGGTGTCAGTTTCGATCCGCAGGGTTTCGAGCCGTGCGCCTTCGGTGTCGCGCACGGCTGATGCCGCTATAGTGCCGGTCCCAGCTAAGACCGCATCGGCCTGTTCAATTCCAATGGACAGATCGTTCGTTTGCCCGGTCACAACGACGCTGAATAGCCCATCAAGCGGGGTCATTTGGGCAAGGATCCCCAGTTCGGCCCCACCGCCAATTTCCTGCCCGATCAGTGTTGAAAACCGATCCAGTCCCGCGACCTGCATGTTCACGGTCGCACTGGTTTGGAACCCACTGCCGGAGCCTGCAATGGTCGCCTCAAGCGTGCTGTCCAGGCCGGCCCCTGTCAACGTGAACCGCGAAATTTCGGTGGGCTCGCCTTCGGTCCGGTTTGCCTCGAACACGCCGCCTATTGTGTCGCCGAAAGCCTGCGCCGCACCTGCGTCATCCAGTGCCAACCCTTCGGCCCCATAGCGTAGGTTGGTGGTGAATTGTCCGATATCGGCCCCTTCGCCGGGCCGCAGCACACCGCCGCCTTGCAAGCTGAGCTGATTGATCCCAAGGCCGGGCCGGTCGAAGCCGTCGATTGTAATATCGGCACGCCAATCGTCGGAAAGGTTTGCGTCATAGTTGATTGCAAGGTCCATGCCATCGACGAAGGTTTGCGGGCCAGACAATGGCAAAAGCACCGGTTCGCCGCCTTCTGCGGTAATCCCGCCAGTCAGTTCAATCAGTTCTGGCCAGCCCTGCGCCCCGATCTGGACCGCGCCTGACAGGGTCACGCGACCTGCGTCCAGTTCAAGCGTGGGGATGTCGATACTGCCATCTGTCGTTTGCACCATACGGGCGGCCAGTTGCGCGTCGTTTCCAAAAAACCCCTGATATTCGGGTTCGAACAAGGGCGAGATATCCCCGCCCACATCCAATGTGATGACAGTCACCCCATCTGTATTGGTTAGCCCGAAGTTGCCATTGAGCCGGTCCTGCCTGTCTGTGGCGATGGACAGGGTTGCGGCAAAATCGTCAAGCGGCGCGTTCCCTTCGATGGTCATGCCGATGGCCGGGTTGCCGGGCAGGCCGATCAGATTGGCGGCGATCCCGTCAGGCCCTTCGGCAATATCCAGCAGAATACCCAACACTTTGGTTTCATTGACATATGATCCGTCGATCTCAAACCGGCCCTGCTGGTCACCCAACCGCTCTGCAACCACATTGGCCGATCCTTCGCCACCGCTGAGTTCAGCCGCACCCGACAGGCTGAAGCTGAGTTCGTCGCCCAAGAAGGCCTCGCCCAATTCAATGCTGTCGATGTTCAACAGACCTAGCGAAATGCTTACCGGCAGCTCGGGCAGTGAAAATGGTTCAGCCTCGGGTGAGGGTCCGCTGTCTTCGGACACGGGCGGACGCGCGACGATGATCCGGGCCGCGCTAAGTTCTTCCACATCGATTGCCCCGCGCAGCAGGGCCGTCCGGTTCCAGCTAAGTACGACGTCTTCCAGCGTCAGCCAGATCCCTTCGCTGTCTGCAACTGTGAGTGCATCTATCGTGGCTTGCGAGCTGAGCGCCCCTTCAAACCCAAGAATATTCACCTCGCGGCCTGCGCCGGTCAGGTTTTCCTCAATCAAATTGGTCAGATAGCCCTTGTCGTCTTCTTCCTGGGTTTGCGCCAAGCTGGACAGCGGCAAGAGCGCCAGAGCACTTATGAGGATCAGCCGGTTCAAAACGCTTGCCCAATCCCGATATAGACCTGCAGGTCTTCGCCGGCGTCATCGCTGCTGGCCTGCGTGCCAAGGTCTAACCGGATTGGCCCGATCCCTGTCTCATAGCGCAGTCCAAGGCCCGCGCCAGCGTGCCAATTGTCTGTATCAAACGGCAGTTCCGTGTCGGTGACGACCCCGATATCGTAAAAGCCCACAACCGAGATTTTATCCCGGACTTGCACGCGGGCCTCGAGTTGCAGCCCCCCAAAGGACGTGCCGCCTGTGGTATCATCACCGGACTCGATCCCAAGCGAGTTATAGGACTGCCCACGGACGGTGCCTCCGCCCCCAGAATAGAACAGAAAGTCCGCAGGTGCTTCGTCAATCCCGGCCCCGAGCACGCTTCCTAATTGTCCACGTGCGGCCAACGTCAGCCATTGTTCTTCACCAAAGCTGTAGTAGCCGCGCACATCCGTAAACGACCGCACGCCCTGAATGTCGTCGCCCAGAAGGCTGACGAAAGGGGTGAGTTCGCTGTCGATGTAATAGCCCGTCTTGGCGTCCGTGGCCGAATCCCGGCGGTCATAAGTCGCATCCAGCGGCAGGGTCAGCAGCGTGTATTCCCGTGTGCCCAGATCAGATTCCTCATAGGCCGTAAGCAGGCCAACACCCGCGCTGACGGTCAGATATTCATTCAGGATGCGGGAAAAGCCGGTCTCGACTTCGAATTTATCAAGCAGGTAGTCCGGTTCGTCCTCATGGGATAATTCGGTTGTGACGTAGAAATCCGTGTCCGCCCCAAAGGTTGCGGGCCGGGTGAAGGTGGTCCCGATGGAATAGTCGATCCCGCCGGTTTCACCGTCGATGCCTGCGATTTCGCCATCAACCCGGAACCGTTCGGCCCCGCCCAGCCAATTTCGATGTAACCAGAAGGTCGAGAGCGTCAGCCCTTCGATTGTGGAAAGCTCAATGCCAAAGCCGATCCGGCGTGGCTTCGCCTCGGCGATCTGAGCATTCACGGCCAATGTGTTGCCCGCTCCAATTTCATCCGCTTCTGTCATTGAGACACTGGAAAAGGTGCCCGTCCGGCGCAGCCTGCTTTCGGCGGCGCTGATTTCGGCTGGTGAATAAGTCTCGCCGGTCGGCAGGCCAGCGATTTCCAAAATCCGGTTGGTGCGCACATCTTCATTGCCGCTGATGTTGAGCGCGCCAAAGGTCAGTTGCGGTCCCGGTGCCAGCGTGACCGAGAGGTCAAGCTTTGACGCATCATGCCGCGCGGTGATCTGTTGGCCGCTTACCCGTGCCTTGGCGTATCCGAGATTGCGCCAACTGCGGACGCTTGCACTGACCGCACTTTGGACAACATCAGATTCGGCGGTTTCGCGTGGGCCGAGGTTGTCAGAAATCGTCGTGCCGGGGGGCAGTGGCGCGATTGCGACATTGCCAAAGGTGAATTGCGGGCCCGGATTGACGGTGATGACGACGGCGTCGATTGACGTGGGTGCGTCAAGGGGAGCGATATTGGCAGCTTCAACCCCGTCCACGGTAATGGAGATCGTGCCGGCGTAATATCCTTCGGCATACAGCGCTGTCAGCAAGCGCCGATAGTCAGCACGCGCAGCCGCAACATAGTCTTGAGGATCTGCCTCGTCTTCGAGCGCCCGCAAGGCTGATGCGGAATTGAGCGCGTCGCGGGCAGCGCTTGCCACCAAGCGCACATCCTGCGCCTGCACGCTGCCCGCGCAGAGCAATAGGGCCACCACTGGCGGTGCCCATTTCATCATTTGTGCCCCCAATGGCATTTTTCGTCGCACCTTTTCTCGCGTTGCGCCTTGTGTACCCGAGCCCCACGAAATTGGCCAATCTCTTCTATCCTGCCCCGACGTCGTTTTTGAGCTAGGTCGAAATGAGACTTCCGTCTAACCTAGCCCCCATGAAAGACGTCGCAGCCCCTGCAAAAGTCTCTTTGCGCCCACCTGAACAGGTGATGCGGCTAAGTAGAATGGGGGCCGCGTTTCCGACGCGTTTGTCGTTTTTGCGGGTTTTATTGCGTGCATTGGCCGCAGATAGGGTGGCGGTGTCCCGCCCAATTTGGGCGATTGATGCCACCGGATTCGGCCACGCTGTCTATACGCTGCGCTTTGGCGGGTTTGATTATTCGCTGGTGGTCGTGTCTACCGATCTGCCCCCTGATATGCGTAGTGACCGTGTCATTGCCGACGCATGGGACTGTGCGTTTGTGCTGTATGACGGCATTCCTGACGCAGATGAAATCGCCCGGATTGTGGCCAATGCCCCCTTGCAAGAGGCCGCCCGCTTTACGGCCCGCGATCTGGTTTTGAGCCGTGCCAATAAGTCGGTGCGCTTGTTTGATCATGTCACGCAGGCCCTGCGTGCGGGTCAGCAGCCTGATCCAGATGCGCTGCGCGCCACCGGTTATCTGATGCGCACCACTGCCGTCTACGGTAACGGCAAGTTTGGTATTGCTGATCGCGGGCATATTGCAGATCGCCCAGGTCTTGGCGGTCCGTTTATGGCGGAAATGCTTACCGTGTGGCTGATCCGCGGATTTACCCATGATCTTGCTGAACATGTGGGCGGTGCACTGCTGTCGCGTGCCGCCAAGCGTCATTTAGGCGTGGGCAATGCCACCGGATTGGGGATGGCGCCGTTTCTTGTGAACCATCCGTTGCTCTTAGATGCTTGGATGCAGGCGCGTGAGACGGCGATTGCTAGGGTCCGCGCAGTGCCTGCATTGAACGGGGCTCAGATCAGCCGGATCCATGATCTAGTGGCGCGCGCGGCCGCGCATTTGGCGCAGTGGGATGTGGCCGATGACATTGCCATGGCCCGTATCAAGACGATCCAGACCGAATGGCCTGCCTTTGCCGCCATGTTGACCCCGGAATTGCTGGCTTCGGAATATCCGATTGATCAGATACTTACGCAAATCGCGCGGTGGGCTGTGGATACGCAGGAATTGATTGTGGCCTTGGTGTTGGAACCGTTTGGCGACCTGGTCGATGACCTGGCAGAGGGTATGGCCCCTGCGGTTTTGCCCGCATTGGACCCGGTGATGGATTGCGCTGAACTGCACGCCTTGATCACCCGTGATTGGCAGTGGGCCCTTGCGATCGACTATGACAATCCAAACGCATGCGCCCAGTTTTGGTATGTCTCTGCGGAAAAGTTAGAGCCGCGCCTTGGGTCGCGCCATAACGAACCGGGCGCGGATCAGGAAACCCCCTTGGATATCGGGCGTCAGGTCAAAACCATGGCTGCTGATTTGGCGATGGAAGGTCCGGTGGCCCGGTTTTTGGCCGTCTGTCCCCAGCATCGTGCCGCTGTCCGCAGGGTGCAGACCCTAGCGGCGCATCCCTATGCAGAAATTCGCGATAATCTGATTGATGCGGCCTGTTTGCCGATTGATATTCTGCGCTGCAAATTGGCCTTCTTTGGGGCCGCAAAATTTGACCCCAAGTCAGATCGCTGGACCCGGATCACGCTGGCGCAGGGGGCACCGTTGTTTGATGAGCTTGCAGAGGCAGACGACTGGTGGCTGCCGGTTGCGGCCTTGTAATGCGCGCGCTGGCCGAAATTCGCGCGATTGTGCAAAAGGCGGCGCTCGGCGCAGGGATCCCTTTGGCGCAGGCCGAGAATTTGGGTCGGGTCGCAGCCTATTTGGCAGGCACAGGGGATGACTTGGCGCCGGTTGGCGCTGCGTTGTCCGCTCCGCAAGACCCGATTGATATCCGCTGGGATCGCGACAAGATCACGGTTGCAGCCGGATCGGTTGCTTTAATAGCGCTTGTTGTGCGGGATGCCTTTGCGATGGGTGTGCAAACGGCGGTGCTTACGGATGTTGAGCAGGTGCCGCTGGTTGTGGCGATGCTGACGCAGGCAGGGTTCGGCATAAGGCTGGCGGGGGCGACAATTGAACGGGACGGAGATGTGGATGTGTCTGTGCCGCAGGGGCCGGTGGACGTGCCTGACGCGTTATGGTCGGTGTTTGAGAGCTTTGCGGCCAAGACTTATGTGCCAGTCAGCGAAGCCTCTCGGATTTCGGGGGCGGGTGCTGGTCTCACGGATAACGACTGACGGTGGGCAGAAGGAATTTCTAGAAATTCCTTCGCTCCTCCTTACGGCTGCATCAGCTTGGGCAAATCGCCTGTGAGCCCCGCGGCCTCTCGGATAAATCCCCGTCTGAGGCTGGGCGCTGCGTTGACGATCCCCATACCGATGTCGCGGGCGGCACGCAGCAATGGGTTATCGTTTGAAAACAGCCTGTTGAACGTGTCTGTGGCCATGGCCAATGTTGTCGTATCGAAACGTCGCCACTGCTGATACCGCGCGAGCGTCTGTGCGCTGCCGATGTCTTCGCCCCTTGCACGGGCTTCGCAGAGGACCTCGGCCAACGCCGCCACGTCCCGCAGTCCGGCATTCAGCCCTTGTCCCGCAATCGGGTGGACCCCGTGAGCGGCATCGCCGATCAGGGCAAGCCGGTCTGCGACAAAGCTATTGGCCAGCGTCAGCCCCAGCGGGTAGGTGAAACGCGCGCCGGTCAGGTCAATCTCGCCCAGAAAGCTGCCGAAAGCGGGGCGTAGGGCGCTTAGAAAGTCGGCGTCGTTCATGGCTGCCAAAGCGGTCGCGCGTGTGTCGGTTTCGCTCCAGACGATGGAACTGCGATTGCCGGTCAGTGGCAAGATCGCCAGTGGGCCGTTTGGCATAAAGAACTGATGTGCGATCCCGCCATGTGGATTGGCGTGTTCCACCGCACAGACCACTGCCGTTTGCCCATAGCCCCAGCCGGTCCGTTTGATCCCTGCGCGGCTGGCGGTTCCGCTTTGCCGTCCGTCAGAGCCGATCAGCACCCGGCCTGTCACCTGTTTGCCGGATCCCAGTGTGACGGTCGCGTGGGGCCCATCGACTTCCTGCGCGACAACGGTTTCTTTGGCCAGATGGGTGATCCGCTTTTCTGCTGCCATTGCGTCCAGAAAGGTCCGCCGCAGGTGCCGGTCTTCGACCATATACCCCATGGGCCCTTCTTCGATTTCCGCATGATCAAAATGCATCATCCAGGGGCTGGGGCCTTCACCCGCGCGTCCATCGGTGACTTTGATCTCTAGCATCGGTTGGGCGTTTTTCGTGATGGCATCCCACAGCCCTATCCCTTGCAACAGCCGGGTTGATGTCAGCGCCAGCGCGTAGGAGCGCCCGTCGAACCCGGGTTTTTTGCGCCGGTCTACTGCAAGGCTGTCGATAATTGTGACGTTGAATCCCGCTTGTGATGCGGCCAATGCCAAGGCGGGGCCATTCAGCCCGCCGCCTACAATGATGATATCCGTATCCATGCGCTGCAATATGCGCGTCTGTGCGGGATTGTCCATGTGCCGGATGGCCGCTACCGTGCCGGTCAAACAGGAGTGAATGATGCAAGACTGGCGTTGGATGACGGCTGCGGATTTGGGCCGTGCGATTGGGGCAAGGGATATTGATCCGGTGGCTTTGACGGATGTGTATCTGGACGCCATCGACGCCCACGAACACCGCGACCGGATTTATGCGCGGGTGACGCACGGCCGTGCCAAGGCCGAGGCTGCGGCGGCATCGGAGCGCGCGAAATCGGGGATGCGTCGGGGCCCATTGGACGGTGTGCCTGTGTCCTGGAAGGATTTGTTTGATACCGCAGGCGTTGCAACCGAGGCCGGGACCGCCCTGATGGCAGGCCGCGTGCCGGAACAGGATGCTTACGTATTGGAAACCGCAACGGCCGCCGGTCTGGTGTGTTTGGGCAAAACCCATATGTCCGAGATCGCCTTTTCCGGCCTTGGCTTGAACCCCATTACGGCCACCCCGCCTTGCGTGAACGATCCAGACGCGGTGCCGGGGGGGTCATCTTCGGGGGCCGGGGCCTCGGTCGCTTTTGGATTGGCTGCCGCAGGTATTGGGTCTGACACCGGCGGATCGGTGCGTATTCCATCCGCATGGAATGATTTGGTCGGGTTGAAAACGACCCATGGCCGGTTGTCTTTGGAAGGCGTCGTACCCTTGTGTCTAACGTTTGATACCGTGGGGCCGCTATGCAGGTCGGTCGAGGATGCGACGTTACTATTGTCCGTGTTGGAAAGCGCAAAGCCTGTGGATTTGACCGGGACTTCGCTGGAAGGTGCCAGACTTATGGTTCTGGATACCATCGTGTCGGACGGTGTCCGTGACGCCCCACGCGCAGCGTTTCAAAGTGCGGTTGAACGCTTGCAGGCTGCGGGCGCCATCATCGCGCACCGCGATTTTTCCCCGCTTGTTGATGCATTTGACGTGGCAGGTCACCTCTATGCGGCCGACAGTTATGGCTGGTGGCGTGATCTGGTAGAGGCGCATCCCGAGAAGATGTTTCCGCAAATTTTGGAGCGGGTGCGGGGCGGCAAAACCGTCAGTGGCCCGGATTATTGTGCGGGCTGGAACAGGTTGCATGACATTCGCAAGCAATATGAAGCCGAGACAGCCCAATTTGACGCGGTGATCATGCCGACGGCCCCGATCCTGCCGCCCCATGCGCAGCGGTTGTTGGATGAAGATGACTATTACAAGACCGAGAACCTGTTGGCCCTGCGCAATACCCGCGTGGCGAATTTGCTGGGGCTGTGTTCGATGACGTTGCCGACGGGGGTGCCGTCTTGCGGGATCATGCTGAATGGGCAGGCGGGGGCCGAGGCGGCGCTGTTGCGGCTGAGCGCGGCGGCAGAACGTGCTTTGCGTTAGAAGGTTGAGTTGAAGTTCTGCTGTGCGGGACTTTGCTGCCATTCGAATTAGCGCCCTAAGATACGCGAAAGCAGGCTCTTCTTCTGAGGTATGACGATGGTAAGAAAACCTTCAACTTCGCTTTGTTCCAAGTAATTTTCGTGCCTGAAGCCAATATCTAATGCAGCTAGGTCAAGCGGAACTTCAAAAATATGATCGACGCCGTCGCCATCTCTGTGTTGGGCGGACGTGTGCTCTAGTTTAAGCTTCGAAAAGCCGTCCGGAAGTGTTCCAGTTTCCGACAAATCAAGAATATCGCTACCATCACCGGAATGTGCTACTTTCCATACCTGCTGGCCCTCTCCCCAGAACTCGGCTGAACTCCACATAACCGTTTCATTAACTTCGCAAACGTAAGTCTCATACTGCTTCGAAAGCTGTGCCACTTGCTCTATCGAGTGTTGGCCGAAGTCTTCATTTTCCGACCACAGTATCGTCCAATCGCTTTTTTTGAATTTGGCGATCCACCATTCGCCATCTGGCATATCAGCTGCGGGCTCACCAAGGGTTAAATTCAATGCTTCTGCAAATTTTTGTGGCGGTGCTTTGCTGGCAAGATAACAAATCCGAAATCCCAAAAACCCACTCCTCCAAGAATGTATCCATAGACGATATTGTCACTGATATCCTTTGGCAACTGTTGCCAAAGTTTGGGTTTCGTGTTGGTAGGTTTGGGCTCAGACCGGCCATCTGCTGAAATCTGTTTGATGATTGGTCACTGTACCGTGCGTCTGTGATGGATGATGGACTTGGCTGCCATAAAGCACTTTGGTCGCCATGCCGGCTCGCTAACTCACGGGGCGCCGGTCAGAGTGGCTTGGCTTTGTACCAACTGACCCAAAAGCCACAATATGACCGGCCATTGCGCCTTATTCTGGACAGACCACCCCGCATCAGGCTAGTTTGAAAAAAAGCGGGGCGAAATGATCCCGTAAGTTGAGGCAGTTATGGACTTTCCCGAGCGGTTTTCGAACCTCCCGGTTGCGACGTGGCCGCGTTTGCGTGCGTTATTGGACGTGCCAAGCAAGGCGTCGGACGTGATCAATATGACGATTGGCGATCCTTGCCATGCGTTTCCCGCCTTTGTGGGTGATATTCTTGCGGCCAATTTGGCGGGCTTTAACGACTATCCCAGCAATGAAGGTCAGGATGACTTGCTGTCTGCGATGGGCGGCTTCCTGAAGCGTCGCTATGGGTTGGATGTGCCAAACGCGCAGATCCTGGCGCTGAATGGTACCCGCGAGGGCCTGTATAATGCGGCCATGGCCCTTTGTCCTGAGGCGAAGAATGGCAAGACGCCTGTTATTTTGACCCCCAATCCGTTTTATCCTGTTTATGGCGTAGCGGCTCTCTCGGTTGGTGCGGAACCGGTCTATGTGCCCGCAACTGATCGCTCGGGCCATTTGCCGGATTTTGACGGGCTTTCGGATGAGATTCTTGACCGCACCGCCATTGCCTATGTCTGTTCTCCAGCCAACCCGCAGGGCGCCGTTGCGGATGAGCCTTACTGGCGCAAGATCATTGCCCTGGCCGAGAAACATGATTTCAAGATTTTCGCGGATGAATGCTATTCCGAGATTTATCGCGAAGTCCCGCCGCCCAGTGGTTTGCAGATCGCCACGCAAATGGGTGCAGACCCTGACCGGGTGATGATCTTTCAATCCCTGTCAAAGCGGTCGAACCTGCCTGGTTTGCGTTGTGGCTTTGCTGCAGGTGGGCTGAAATCCATCACGCGTTTACGTCAGCTTCGTGCATTTGCGGGCGCACCTTTGGCTGGTCCTTTGCAGGTTGTTGCCACGAACGTGTGGAACGATGAGGCCCATGTGGAGGAAAACCGCGCGCTCTATCGCCGCAAGTATGAGATCGCGGACGATATTTTTGGGCATATTGACGGCTACCAATCCCCCGAAGCCGGGTTCTTTCTTTGGTTACCTGTTGAGGATGGCGAAGCCGCAACCTTGAAGCTGTGGCAGGAAACAGGCGTACGTACCTTGCCGGGCGCCTATCTGAGCCAAGACGTCAACGGTGAAAACCCCGGCACGAAATACATACGGGTCGCCATGGTGGCCCCAACACAAGAAATGCAACGCGGTCTGACTTTGATCCGCGATTGTTTGTACGGTTAAGGAATAAGAGTATGGCAGCATATCAAACCCGGCAGCGTGACCCGCTTTTGGACAGCAATACCCAAGCTGCGATTGAAAAACGCGGGCGTGAATTGTTCGGTATCGGGCTTGCCGTCGCAGGCCTTTTGGTAGCCATCATGATGGGCAGTTATTCCCCTGATGATCCCAGTTGGATTTCGGCCACCGATGCCCCTGTCCAAAACTGGTTAGGCCACTTTGGCGCGTCGATTGCCGCCCCTGTGATGATGATTGTGGGCTTGGGTATCTGGGTTGTCCCTTTGGTGTTGATGACTTGGGGTGCGCGGTTTGTGTTCCACAACGGCCATGAACGCGCGATTGGCCGGTTGGTTTTTGCCCCCGTCGCCATCGTCTTGGCCTCGGTTTATGCCGCTACATTGACCCCCGGTGCTGCTTGGCCTGCCAACTTTGGACTTGGCGGCCTGTTTGGAGACACCGTCTTGGGCGTGATCCTGACGATTGTGCCCTTTGGGACTAGTTTTGGCGTCAAGTTGATGTCGCTTTTGGCTTGTGTCGCCGTTTTGGCAATGATGGCGTTTTTGCTGGGCTTTACCCGGCCCGAGCTGCGCTTGGCAGCCCGTTTTGTGATGTTGGGCACAGTGATGCTCTATGCGTTGTTGTTACGCGTTGTTGGCAAGGGGGCCGTTTTGTCCAGCCAAGCGGCCCAGGGACTGACGGCAACTGTCCAGGCCCGCCGTGCGCAGATTGCTGAGACACGTGCGACCCCCGCTGCCGCACCTGTGGTGGATGTCCCTGACTTTCGCACTACGGCCCAAAATGATGCAAAGACACGTGCCGCTGCAGTGGTGCGTGCCAACCCAGTGATGCCCACAAGCCCGGCCCCACTGACTGTCCCAAAAATGCCCCCCGCACCACCTTTGGCAGCCCCTGCGCGCGCCCCCGAGCCTGAACCGCAGCAAAGCGGCTTTCTGTCCGGTCTGCTGAAGCGCAATGAAGCCATGCCAGAGCCGGAATTGGTAACCCAAGACTTGCCTGAGGATGTTGGCGCCGAGGCGAGCAACCCAGACCGTGTCACGGCCCGGATAGCTGATGCGATCAAGAACCGTGCGGTTCCGCCTTCGCCAACCGGTGTGCGCATCGAGCCGTCCTTGACGGCGGGTCGCGGTCCGAAACCTTTGGTTTTTGATGCGGATCCCGTGATCGAAGAAGAGCCTGCAGTTTTGCCCCAGGTCCAAGAGCCGGCTGCAGCCCCGCGGATACCTGCGGCGATCGCGGCTGCAATGGCGCCGAAAATCCCATCGGCGATTGCCGCTGCGATGGCCCCCCGCCCCCCGGCGGAGACGCCTGCGCCAACGATAGCTCAACCCCATATGCCGATTCCAACTGCGCATGTTCCGATCCCCTCTCCGGCGCCGCGCAGCGTTGTGCAGCACCCGCCCAAGCGTGCGCCTCAGCCGTCCCGTCAAGCCCAAGCCGAGGCGCAGCCTGCGTTGAAGTTTGACGAAAAATACGCCGATTACGAACATCCGCCATTGGGTTTGTTGACCAACCCGATTGAGATCCAGCGCCATCATCTGAGCGATGACGCCTTGGGTGAAAACGCCCGTATGCTGGAAAGCGTGCTGGATGATTATGGTGTGAAGGGCGAGATTGTTTCGGTGCGCCCGGGCCCTGTTGTGACCATGTACGAATTGGAACCGGCGCCCGGTTTGAAAGCCTCGCGTGTGATCGGCTTGGCGGATGATATCGCTCGGTCGATGTCGGCCCTTGCGGCCCGTGTGTCGACTGTCCCTGGCCGCACCGTGATTGGGATCGAACTGCCCAATGAGAACCGCGAAAAAGTGGTGCTGCGCGAAATCCTGTCACATCGCGATTTTGGCGACGGCAACCAGAAGCTGCCCCTTGCCCTGGGCAAGGATATTGGCGGCGAGCCCATTGTAGCGAACTTGGCCAAGATGCCGCATCTGCTGATCGCGGGGACCACGGGTTCGGGTAAATCGGTGGCCATCAACACGATGATCCTGTCGCTGCTCTATAAGCTGACCCCCGAAGAATGCCGGATGATCATGATCGATCCCAAGATGCTGGAACTTAGCGTCTATGATGGCATCCCGCATCTGCTGTCGCCTGTTGTGACTGATCCCAAAAAGGCGGTTGTCGCCTTGAAATGGGTCGTGGGCGAGATGGAAGAGCGTTATCGCAAGATGTCCAAGATGGGTGTCCGGAATATCGATGGCTACAACGGCCGCGTAAAAGATGCGCTGGCCAAGGATGAGATGTTCAGCCGCACGGTGCAAACCGGATTCGATGACGAAACCGGTGATCCAATTTTTGAAACCGAGGAATTCCAGCCCGAAGTGCTGCCCTATATCGTTGTGATCGTCGATGAGATGGCTGATCTGATGATGGTTGCGGGCAAAGAGATTGAAGCATGTATCCAACGGCTGGCCCAGATGGCCCGTGCGTCCGGGATCCATCTGATCATGGCCACGCAACGCCCGTCAGTGGACGTGATTACCGGCACGATCAAGGCCAACTTCCCAACCCGGATTTCGTTCCAGGTGACGTCGAAAATCGATAGCCGTACGATCCTTGGGGAAATGGGGGCCGAGCAACTGCTGGGCATGGGTGACATGCTTTATATGGCCGGAGGCTCTAAGATCACCCGCGTCCATGGGCCCTTTGTGAGCGATGAAGAGGTCGAGGAAATCGTCAATCACCTCAAAGGTTTCGGGCCGCCGGAATATATGTCTGGCGTGGTTGAAGGACCTGCGGATGATCAGGAATCTAGTATCGATCTGGTGCTGGGGCTTGGTGATGGATCAGACAGTGAAAACGCGCTTTATGACACGGCAGTGGCGATTGTGATCAAGGACCGGAAGTGTTCGACCAGCTATATCCAGCGGAAACTGGCGATTGGGTATAACAAGGCCGCGCGTCTTGTTGAGCAGATGGAAGATGAAGGCGTGGTCAGCGGAGCGAACCATGTGGGCAAACGCGAGATTCTGGTGCCCGAGCAGCAGTAGACCGTAACGCTTGCGTTAGCGGGCCTTGCCCGCATTCATGAAGTCTTAGTCCTTATGTGTGAAGCGTTGGCTGTTACGCGACACATGGGATCTGACATGAAACTGCGCCTTATGATGACTTTGATTATCTTGCCGCTGCTCGCATTGGCTGGCTTTTTTGCGATGCGGGTCATCGAAACTGAGACACTGATGCTGGATCGGGCAGCAGCAGCATCTGAGCGCGCAATAGAGCAATCCTATGTCAACGATTTGATCCATGAGCTGCAGAAAGAACGCGGCTTTTCGGCGGGGTTTGTTGCGTCGCGGGGTGCTAGTTTTACCAATGAATTACAGTCGCAACGTGCTCAGTCTGATGCCAAAATGGGCCCTGCGCTGCGGGACATATTGCGCCTATCTGAAAGTTATCCGGTTGAATATGCCGCGGCCGAGCAAGCCTTGCAACGGCTCAGTGAGACGCGATCTCAAATCACTGCTGGAACGCTGACCGTGCCCGAACTGGCGAGTTATTACACAGGGATCATCAACAATCTACTTCTGGTGGCCTACCCGCTGAGCGAGGAAACAGCCGACATTTCCCTGGATATGTTGCAGTCATCCAGATCGTTCATAGCTGCGGCCAAGGAGAACGCAGGCTTAGAGCGGGCGATGGGTTCAACGGGGCTGGGAAGTGGTTTCACTGCGTCAGTTCAGCAGAATTTCCAAAGATTTGGTGGCGCGCAGCAGGCTCTGCTGAACGAGGTATCGAAACGGCAAGGGTCAATGGCATGGCAGGACCAACTCTTTGCGTCACCCGAATTCAGGGACCTGAATGCGGCCAGAGATAACATCGCAGAGGGCTTAAAAACGGGCGATTTTGGTGGGTTGATAGCCCCGGAATGGTTTCGGACTTCGACCGCATGGATTGATCTTTTGCGAGACGAGGAAGTCCTCTTGGCGCGGCAAATTGAAGACCTCGCGGAGCAACAGGCGGCCCAGACGGGTGCTGTGGTGCTTCGTACGACGTCAATCGGTATTTTGTCGATCCTCGCGATTGGTATTTTCGCGGTGGGAAGTTTTGAATGGATGATCCGGCGGATTCGTCAACTGACTGTCATCGTACAAGGTTTTTCCGAAGGTGACTTCACAAAATTCGTGCCGGGCATCGACCGCAAAGATGAAATCAGCCACATGGCGCGCGCCATCTACCGGTTCAAGCAAAAGACTCTTGCTTTGCAGCGCGAAGCTGAAGAGACGAAAGAATTGGATGAGGCCCTTTTGAACGCCAAACACGGCAAGGTCGTTGAACTGGTCACCGAAGGTCTTGCAGCCCTGGCGCGCGCAGACATCACCAGCCGTTTCGACGATCCGCTTGATCCGGAATATGATTCAATTCGCGTTGATTTCAATTCGGCCTCTGACAGGTTACGAACAGTGTTGAATGCCATTTCGCACACTGTATCAGAGCTTGATGTTGCCGCAGCTGAGATGAAATCATCCGCTTTGGATCTGGCGGCACGCACGACCGAACAGGTGGAAACGATCCAAGATACGTCGACTCAGGTCACGGAGCTATCCTCGGCCGTAGAGGTCTTTGGTGAGGACGTCTTGTCAGCCTCTTCCCTGGCCGGAGCTGCACGAGAAAAGGCCAACAAATCTGCATCGCTGATGGGGGACGCCGTGGAGGCCATGAGCCGGATACGCGCCTCGTCGGAACAGATTAGCAATATCATTGTGCTGATCGAAGATATCTCATTCCAGACCAACCTGCTTGCATTGAACGCGGGGGTTGAGGCCGCGCGTGCTGGATCGGCCGGATTGGGGTTTGCGGTCGTTGCGTCCGAAGTGCGTGCACTGGCCCAACGGGCGGGTGATGCCGCCACAGAAATCAAGACCCTTGTAAGTGAAAGCGGCAGGCAGGTCATCGAAGGCGGTGAGTTGGTTGACCGTACCGGCGCTGCATTGGAAGAAATTGCGCGGGAAATCACGAGCATTGACGACGTTCTAGTGCGTGTGTCGACGGGATCGCAGGAGCAAATAAGTAGCTTGCGTCAACTTTCTTCAGCCATGTCTGTGATCAACGACCTTGCTGGTAAGAACACAAGCATGGCTGATGCGACCGGGCGATCATCAGGTGAAATCGCACAGCACTCCGGACAATTGGCGGAGCGGGTTCGTGGGTTCCGGCTGCGTCTTGAGGACCGTCCTGTTGCGGCAAATCTAAAGGTTGCTCATTCGTGATCAACTGATTTAGTTGGGTCAAGCAGCCTTTGCTCCCTCGCTGGACAGCAGGGATGCCGAAGTGACATCAACCGGTTCAATTTGTACCAAGATCGAGATATGGTCCTAGCCTGACGCACGATAATTCGGGCCGCAGTGGAGTCGCTGTCGATTGGACCCCTTCCCCGACCAGAATACCCGGTGGTGCTTTGTGAAACAATTGGCTGCTTTGCCTGGCCGAAACCATCGGCTTTCGGTGTCATCGCACATGTCTGGACGTGACAATAACGTCTATCGTTTGAACGGCATTGTTTTGACCACACGAGCCATGTGAGATCGGTCTAGGTTCAGGGACCTTGACGCTCGCATCAACGCAACATTTGGAAGGCTGATGCGTCTAGATATGATCTTTTCACATCAGGGGCTTGGTCACCGTATCCGGCGCCAGCGTTTTAAAGAGGTGCAACTTATGGTATACTGATTCTTATTTTATATATTTATAGGAGGAGAAGCTCATGGCTGATGCCGAGTATGAAGTTGTTGCAAATGTGTCGCCCCGGTCCGTTGGACCCAATAGTTTGTTTGCGCAAACAGACGCGATTACCGCCGAAAATGTGGATGAATTCCGGTCGTCACAATCAGACGTCCGCGATGCGACGCGTGCACTTGAGGATGCAGGATTTACCGTTTTCTCAGAGGCTAGCAGTGATATTACGCTGTCAGTAGGGGGCTCTGCCAAACAGTTCAAAGAGTTTTTTGGCGCTAAGCTGACCCGGCAAAAAACTGAGGTGGGCCCCGATACGACCATGTCGTTCATGGGGACCAGCGACGACCCAGCTGAGGCCTTGATGCAAGCCCCAGATCAATTCCAGCAACTGCTTGAAGGGGCGGTCGTGGCGCGGCCGCCGCAGTATTTTGCGCCCTCAGCCATACCGCCGGTCGCTCCGGTTGATCCTGCGGCCTATCAATATCTGACCGTCCCGGATGGGGTGTCGGTGATCATGCGCTCTGCGCGGGTGCACAGGCTGGGCGTGACCGGCAAAGACGTGGTTGTTGGGATGATTGACACCGGGCTTTATAAACATCCGTTCTACCAGGAACGCGGATACCGGCTTTTGACGACCTTGCTGGGGCCCGGTGCAACGGACGCGTCAACTGACCCTAATGGGCATGGCACGGGCGAGGCTGCGAATATTTTTGCCAATGCGCCGGATTGTCGACTGCGTATGGTCAAGGCGGGCAACGACCCGGTTGGGTCCTTTAATGTCTTGCTGAACTCGACCCCCAAGCCGCAGGTTTGCACCAATAGCTGGGGGTATAATGTCGATTCTGGCGGGCCGCTGCCCAATTGGCTGAAACCTTTGGAAGCCGCGATTGCAAACGCTGTGGCCAGCGGTGTGACGGTCTGCTTTTCTGCGGGCAACGGGCATTTGGCCTTCCCGGGCAGCCACCCTGATGTGATCTCGGTCGGTGGGGTCCATGTCAATCTGCCTGATACCACTGATTTTGAGGCATCCAGCTACGCCTCGAGCTTTCAATCCGGCTTCTATCCGGGCCGTAACTGTCCTGATGTCTGTGGTCTGACCGGCAGGCGGGTAAACATCGGCGGCGGCAAAGCCCCAAGCCTGCTTTTGCCCGTTCAGGAAGGCGCTCAGCTTGATGCCATCGCCCCCTCAACCGGCGGCACCAACGATGGGTATGGGTTGTTCTCGGGCACCTCAGCGGCCTGTCCGCAAATTGCGGGCATCGTCGCATTGATGCTGGAAAAAGACCCCGCGTTGACCCCTGTGAAGGTGAAAGAAAAGCTGATGAAGAGCGCCCGTGACGTCAAGAAAGGGACTACCGCAAACGGGGATACCGCCGCTGTTGGGCCTGATCTGGCAACAGGGGCAGGGCTTGCCGATGCAAAATGGGCCTATCTGAACACGATGGGTGACGTCGCGACTACGTTTTTCTCGGCGCCCAAAGACCAACAGATGGCGATGGTCACATCGGGCGCGATGCCCGAGATTTCAAAGGACTTCGTGGAGGACCTGATTGAAACGTTGCGATCGCGTTAATACATGCGCAGTGGAAGCAGACCCTATCCGGTTTGCTTCCCGCAAATGACGGAGGCGAGGATGAACGACACACCAAGCATCACAGCGCAATTGGTCATGAAGCGGCCCGATGGGCGGTCAATCCTTGATGTTGACGCAGGTACCGCTACCACCGCTGATTTGGGAAATGTGACGGATGACCGTGCAGCAGCGATCAGTTCGCGGTTAGAGGAGCTTGGATTTGAGGTACAATCGGGCAATCTGAATACCCTGTCGATATCGGGGAAAGACGCGTTGTTCGAAGAGACATTCGGCATCAGCCCGTTTGCGGCGATGGCGGTCGGCGCGCCGGCGCATTCCACAAAAATCCCTGCAGAACTCGATGACTTTATTGCGGATGTCTTTGTGACCCCGCCGCCTGATTTTTTTCCGTAGGTTTCTGACCTTAGCCTGCCAAGGCCATGTGCCCGCGCAGCTCATCAATCATGCTGGCGACCTGATCGTCGGTCATCGCGGCCAGCAAATCGGACATGGCCGGATCGATGGCCCGACCCGTGTTGGCTGGCATTGTTGGTGTCGCTGTCACCAGACCGCCCAGCATATTCAACGCCTGTAACGGTTCGTTTTCTTCAAGAAGCCGCAACGCAAGGGCGCTGAGAACAAGTTTCCGCATCGCGCCCACTTGCGCCATGGCTGACAGAAGGAATTCGTCTTGATGCATGGTCAAAACCACCCGTTGTTAAAAGTGTCGTGCGCATCTTAGGCACGAAATGTTCAAGAACGTCTTAGCGCGGCGGCGCGGCCTGAATTGGGCATGTTTGGGGCATAGTCATGCGCTGACCTGACGTCATAATGATGCCTTGGAAAACTGGACGGCACAGTACCATTTGGGACAGAGCACATTGTTGATGCGCGCTATGCCGATTCCAAGAAACAACAGATCTTAGGAGAGTGAAATGTCGTTTGAAGGTGTAGGTGCGGGTCGTTCTAACTTGTTAGTGTATGGTGATATTCAGCGGGGTGGTGATGAAAATTCTGATGCATCAACCTTGGGTGGACGTACACTAGAAGTGAACGAAGGTGCGCCGCCATCGCGGACGGACCGGTCAGCCATGCGGTTTGTGAAAGATTTTCTGGCCGCGCGGCGTCAGGGCGGCGCCAGCATGCTTTCAAATTTTACGGCGGTTGCAGGACGAAAATTGGGTGCGGCCACTCATATGTTCTCAAGAACGGGTAGCACCACTCCAAACCTGCCAGAAAATGCGCCGACCAACCGGCCAATAGCTGCCTTGGCCAATGGCGTGAATATGCAAACGATGGAACAGAATGTCGCTGCCATCGATAAGATGACCGGAAATGTCAAACTGCCACGGGAAGCGAAAGCCATGATGGCGTTGTCGCCGACACTCATGACCCATCTGCAAAACTACTCAGATAAGGGGTACACGCTACATGCAGAACTTGGCCAGGACCGGCCAGCTGTGGAATTCAACACCCACGATTTTTGTGTGATTTCAATCAGCTACGATGCCATGCTTGAAGACCCGGAGGCTGCCGTCAACACGCTGGCGGAACAGCTTATCGCACGTGAAGGAGACGAACTCCACAGCGTCTCATCGACTCTCGCCAATGAGGGCGAGATAAATGGCAGAGATGTCCAGGACCTTTCCATGGCATTGCTTGACCCATTTGGCCCTAAGGTATCCAAAGAAAAGGTCGCTCAAGCAAAAGAGATCAAGGCGCATCTTGAGGCTGAAGCGCCGCGCGTTAAGGACGAGCTGCGGAATGTCGCTGAGGTCGGTGTAGAAAATTTCTTTGCAAACGAGGGCCCCGAATTGACTGCGGATCAGCAAAGACATTTTGAATAGTTCCTGATCGGTTGGTTAGCCCCGCCGAGGCTGCTGTGCTGCATTAAAACTGAAGTGCCTCAAGTAAAAACCCCCGCCTGATTGTTCAGACGGGGGTTCTTTTGATCGTAACGTCGGGGTTGCTTTACAGCAAACCTTCACGCTGGAGCTTCTTACGCGCCAGTTTACGCTGACGGCGAATGGCCTCGGCCTTTTCGCGCGCTTTGCGGACGGAAGGCTTTTCGAAATGTTGCTTAAGCTTCATTTCACGAAAAACGCCCTCACGCTGGAGCTTTTTCTTCAGAGCACGCAACGCCTGATCGACGTTGTTATCACGAACACTAACCTGCATGTGGTTTTCACCACCTCTCTAAGTTGGATTTGCAAAAATTGCAGGAAGTGGGCACATAGCAAGGGTGCACGCATTTGTCTAGTGTTACCCCGTATCAGGAGACTGCCAATGATGACGCCCCCCGTTGATCCCAAGAAAAACGAATTGCTCGATGCGATCCTGCCCCACGTGGCGTTTGATGGCTGGGCTCAGGTGGCTTTTGATGCAGCCGTCACTGAAGTGGATATAAATCCCGCCCATGCCCGCACGCTCTGCCCGCGCGGTGCGGTTGATTTGGCCATTGCCTATCACCAGCGCGGCGATGCGGCGATGGTTGCCGCGATCAAGACTGCGGATATGACTGATATGCGTTTTCGCGATAAGGTCGCCCATGCGCTGCGTCTACGCATCGCGGCCATTGACGACAAAGAGGCCGTGCGCCGGGGTACGTCGCTTTTTGCATTGCCGCATATGGCTGCTGATGGGGCCAAGCTGGTGTGGGGCACTGCTGACCAGATATGGGAGGCGCTGGGGGATACATCCCGCGATGTGAATTGGTATACCAAACGTATCACCCTGTCCGGTGTTTATAGCTCGGTGGTTCTTTATTGGTTGGGTGACGACAGTCTGGACGCCCAAGCCACGGATGCCTTCATTGATCGCCGGATTGATGATGTGATGCAGTTTGAAAAGTTTAAAGCTAGCGTCCGGGACAACCCATTGCTGAAACCCCTGACCGGACCGCTGGCCAAGATGCTGGCTTCGGTCCAGGCCCCCAACAAGATGCCGCAGGTCGATTTGCCCGGCATGTGGCGTGATCCACAATAAGGTTGAATTGATGCGCGCGATTGAGATTTCCAAACCCGGCGGACCGGAGGTGTTACAGCTGGCCGACCGCCCCGTGCCCAACCCCGCCCATGATCAGGTTGTGATCAAGGTGGCCTATGCCGGGGTGAACCGCCCGGATGCATTGCAACGCGCTGGGCTTTATAATCCCCCTGAGGGCGCGAGCGATCTGCCAGGATTGGAGGCCGCAGGCGAGGTTGTCGCTTGCGGTGCTGGCGTCAGTACCGTGACCGTGGGCGATCAGGTTTGTGCGCTGTTGCCCGGTGGTGGCTATGCTGAATACGTGGCGACCTCAGCGGCGCATTGCCTGCCAGTACCGCAAGGTTTGACCCTGCAACAGGCGGCCTGCCTGCCTGAGACGTTCTTTACCGTCTGGTCCAACGTTTTCATGCGCGGCGGTCTTCAGGCGGGCGAGCGTTTCTTGGTCCATGGCGGTAGTTCGGGGATCGGCACGACGGCCATTCAATTGGCCAAGGCCTTTGGTGCGCGCGTCTTCACGACCGCCGGATCGGATGCAAAATGCGCGGCCTGTGTGGATTTGGGCGCAGAGGTGGCCATCAACTACCGGGAAGCAGATTTTGTTGAAAAAATGCAAGCGACGGGTGGGGCTGATCTGATCCTTGATATGGTTGGTGGCCCGTATATACAGCGCAACATCAAAGCGCTCGCCGATGATGGCAGATTGGTGCAGATCGCATTTTTGCAAGGCATGAAGGCTGAATTGAACCTCGTCCAGCTGATGACGCGGCGGTTGACGATCACCGGATCAACCCTGCGGCCGCAGTCTGATCTGGCAAAGGCCCGGATCGCGGATCAACTGCGCCAGCATGTCTGGCCGTTGCTGCATGCAGGCAAGATCGCCCCGGTGATGGATCAGGAATTTACCCTCGCCGATGCAGCCGCTGCCCATGCACGGATGGAAAGCAGTGCGCATATCGGGAAGATTGTGCTGAAGGTCGCTTGAAGCCACTTATTCAAGATTTGAACGGGGCCATACCTGCCCGGGCCAGCTCATCTGCCCGTTCATTTTCGGGGTGCCCTGCGTGGCCTTTGACCCATTCCCATGTGACGTCGTGTCGGGCGACGGCCTCATCCAAACGCCGCCAGAGGTCTTCATTCTTGACCGGCTTTTTGGCGGCGGTTTTCCAGCCCCGTTTTTTCCAGCCGTGAATCCAGGATGTGATCCCATCTTTGACGTAGGAACTGTCGGTGACAATCGTCAGCGCCGTGGGTCGGTCGAGCGTTTCAAGTGCGGTGATCGCGGCCAGCAATTCCATCCGGTTGTTGGTTGTGTCGGCCTCGCCCCCCTTCAGGCTACGTTCTTTGACCACGGTATCCCCGTCGCGCGCGATCAGAAGCGCGCCCCAACCACCGGGGCCGGGGTTGCCCGAACAGGCCCCGTCTGTATAGGCGAATAGTTTAGGCATCTTTGTCTTTCTGGCCGCGCATCAAAACGAAAGGGTCCAGCGTGCCTGCCATCCCCTTTTCGCGACCTTCTTGGGTGAATGTGATTGTGAAACCGGCGGATGTCAGCAAGTTGCGCAGCTCAGACACGGTCACGTAGGTATAGAGCCGGTCGATCCCGTCCCGCTCGGTACCTTCGCCGGTTTTCATTCCGATATGCAGCGTCCCACCGGGCAACAATGCTGTGTGGATCGCGCCCAGGTATCTTGGCAAGTCGTCTCGGGACGCGTGCAGAAGGCTGAAGTTGGCCCACACACCGGCGTATCTATCGTCACCGCTGATATCGTCGAAGGTGCCCAATCGCGCCCCAATATCAAATTTTTCATTCGCCAGATTGATCATCCCTTGGGATGCATCCATCGGGTCAGGCACAAGCCCGGCGTCGCGCATATGCGCCGAGGCTGCCGCGGGCCCGCACCCCAGATCCAGCACCGCGCCACCCGCTGGCATCAGGTCGATGAACCCCTGCAGGCTGGCGTCTGGCCCATCGGTGTTGACCAGCTTGATATAATCCGCCGCTTTGGCGTCATAGGTCGCGATTGTCTTGTCGTCGGTCATCAGAACACCATTGGAATTAAGGATAGGATTACGATGGCTGTCAGCAAGCCGCGCAGGTGCATCCACCATTGCGGCGCGAGCCCCAGCCGCCAGAAATGCCAATCCAGCAAAAGCAGTGCAAGAAAGCCCGCGATCAGGTTCACCGCAGCTGTCGTTGGCCCGCCGCCAACCATGAAAAACGCCCAAAGTGCAGGGATCACCGAGAGGATATAGCTGGCTGTGGCCATCCGCCCGGCAGCCTTGGTCGCAAACCCCCAAAGCACGCCGGACATGAACGCGAGGATGATGGTGCCGTATTGCAATCCGATGTAGGGGCCTACGAACCGTCCGCCCAAGTTCATCAGCCCCCATTGCCCAAAACCGGGTATCAGAACGGTCAGCGCCCCCCATAAAAATGGGATCAACCCGGCGAGGCCAAGGACCAGGGCTGCGCGTGGAATAGCTGTCATGCTTTCTCAAATGCCAGTCGCAGGCCCAATGCCGCAAAGATTGCGGCGAACGACCGGTTCAGCCAACGCATGATGATTTCGCTTTGCAAGAGCTGGTTACGTGCGAAGGCGGCGAAGACCCCGTAGAGGACAAAGATCGCGAATGTCATCCCCATGAAAATAGCGCCCAGCAGGATCATCTCGGTTGTGGCCGTGCTTGGGTTGCCGGACAGGAATGGCGGCAGAAGGGCCAGAAAGAAGATCGATAGCTTGGGGTTGAGGATATTGATCAGCGCGCCGCGCTGCGCGATCTTAAGGCTAGGCTGCGCGGCGGCATCTGGCCGGACGGCGAGCGCTCCGTCAGCTTTCAAGGCTTGCCATGCGAGGTAGAGCAGATAGGCGACGCCCGCGAATTTCACGATCTGGAACACCAGCGCGCTGGTGTGCAGCAAGGCCGCCAACCCCAGTGTCGCTGCCGCGAGATGCGGTACGATCCCAACCGTACATCCGGCGGCCGCAGCAATGGCCGCGCGCCTGCCTTGCCCCAGCCCAAGCGCCAGTGTGTAGATGACACCCGTACCAGGTGCGATACAGACCACAAAGGCGGTCAAAAGGAATTGAATGCTGATCATGGTGCCGATCATCCGATAGTCGCCGGTTGCTGTCCACCCGCGAAGATCGCCCTGTTTCGTTCGTGGGGTGTCACAGTGTGTGGATCATCTTGCAAACACCGGGATAATCGGTGACCCAGCCGTCATTGTCGACGGTCAGCAGGGCTTGAAAACCGCTGTGTAGATTTTCGTAAAGATATATTTGCTCTTCTTGTCGCGTGTAGCGTTGTTGCACGACATGCGGTGTGGTCATCGGGATTGGGATATAGAGCACTGGAAGGGTGGCCTGTGCGCCAACGTCCAACCCCAATCGCCGGATCGGAAGCGTATTGGTCAGGGCCGTGCAGCCAATGTCGGGATCGATGGCATCCCGACTGTTCGCGATCAAATCGCCGTTTGCGTGATGCCAGCCCGATGCGGAGCGGCTAAGCGCCAGCTTTTCCGTGCCCGTGTCGATTGTGATCTGCCTTGCGATAAAGTTGGGACCGAGTTGGAGCGTGTAGTCGGTGCTGTCATGCGTGCCGCTGATATGCCATCCGTCGGCCTGCGCCGCGATTTCGGCGCGGTCAATCCCCTCCTCGGCCCAATCCCAAGATAGATTGTGCACCAAGCCGGGCATCATGCGGGTTCGCGCAACACGCGGGGGACTTTGAATTCGACGTTTTCTTCTGCTGTTACCACCATTTCGACCGTCACATCGTACCGGGCTTTGAAGGCGTCGATGACTTCGTTGATCAGCACTTCCGGGGCAGAGGCCCCGGCGGTGATCCCCATGGAGGTGATCCCGTCCAGCGCACGCCAGTCGATGTCGGCCGCTCGTTGTACCAGCTGCGCGTAGTTGCACCCGGCCCGTGCGCCGACCTCAACCAACCGCCTTGAGTTGGACGAGTTAGGCGCGCCCACAACCAGCATCGCGTCGCATTTGGGGGCCATGGCTTTGACGGCCTCTTGCCGGTTGGTGGTGGCGTAGCAAATGTCTTCTTTGTGTGGGCCGACAATGCCGGGAAAACGGGCGTTTAAGGCGGCCACGATATCTATTGTATCGTCAACCGAGAGTGTGGTTTGGGTGACAAAGGCCAGCTTTGACGGATCACGGACCTGAACGGTGGCCACATCTGCGACTGTCTCCACGAGCAACACCTCGCCCTTGGGCAATTGCCCCATGGTGCCGACGGTTTCGGGGTGGCCTTCATGCCCGATCATGATCATTTGCAACCCGTTGTCGGCGTGGCGCTGGGCTTCGATATGAACTTTGCTGACCAGTGGGCAGGTCGCGTCCACATAGATCATTTCGCGTTTTGCAGCGGCAGCGGGGACGGCTTTGGGCACGCCGTGGGCGGAAAAGATCACCGGGCGGTCATCGGGGCAGTCGTCAAGTTCTTCGACGAAGACAGCGCCTTGATCGCGCAGGCTGTCGACGACAAATTTATTGTGGACGATTTCGTGACGCACGTAGACCGGAGAGCCCCATTTTTCTAGAGCCATTTCAACGATCTTGATGGCGCGGTCGACGCCCGCGCAAAAGCCGCGCGGCGCTGCCAGATAGAGGGTGAGGGGTGATTTGGTCATGGGGGCCTCCGCTTAGCTTGAGAAGTAAGCAGTTGGCGCCGGTTCGTCCAGTATCAGATGGTGTGACCAAAAGGAGCGCGCGAAGCGCGCACGCGATGTCTTGTCTGGCGCGTGCGGCTGAGGTTAGCTTTCTTGTGTCACTTCTTCTTCTTCATGCTCGTCCATGCGCGGTTCACGTGCCGGGCGCCCGACAACGTCGCGCAATTCGTCAAGCTCAATGAAGTTATCGGCCTGACGGCGCAATTCATCTGCAATCATCGGCGGCTGGCTGCGGATCGTGGAAACCACGGACACACGTACGCCTTTGCGCTGAAGTGCTTCGATCAGGGGCCGGAAGTCGCCGTCGCCTGAGAAAAGTACCACGTGATCGACATGCGGCGCCAGTTCCATGGCATCGACCGCAAGCTCGATATCCATGTTACCCTTTACTTTCCGCCGGCCCATGCTGTCGGTATATTCCTTGGCCGGTTTCGTAACCATCGTGAAACCGTTGTAATGCAGCCAGTCGACGAGAGGCCGGATCGGCGAGTATTCGTCATTTTCAAGCAATGCAGTGTAATAGAATGCGCGCAGCATCTTACCACGTCGCATGAATTCCTGCCGGAGAAGTTTGTAGTCGATGTCAAACCCAAGCGACTTAGCCGCTGCGTAAAGGTTCGATCCATCGATGAAAAGCGCTAAGCGCTCGTCCCGATAAAACATAAAATGTCCTTCCAAATGTCCGTTCTGCAATCGTGAGTGATGCTGAGTGGCTTGCATGACGCAGAACAAGCTTTAACTTACCGACTTCCCAGAATCTGGCAAGTAGCGAAAATGGATGATCTCGGCCAATTAGTGCTTATTGCTTTAGGAAGTAACGCGAATTCCAATTGGGGTGACCCAACGGAAACTGTCCAAAAGGCTATGGAATCCTTGCATAAGTTCGCGATTTCGTCCGTACAACCTAGCCGACTGTATCAGACCCCAGCCTTTCCCGCTGGGGCAGGTCCCAACTTCGTGAACATGGCCTGCACTTTTTTCACGGCATTTTCACCGGATGATTTGCTGGATGCGTTGCATCGAATCGAGGCCGAATCTGGCCGGACCCGCACACGTCGTTGGGGGCAGCGTACGCTTGATCTTGATTTGATAGCGGTGGGCCAGGAGGTGTTCCCGGATCGTGTTGTCCACGCGCATTGGCGCAATTTGCCGCTTGCCGAACAGGCCCGGAGTGCCCCGGATACGCTTATTCTGCCGCATCCAAGGGTCCAGGACCGTGCATTTGTTTTAGTGCCGCTGGCCGATATTGCGCCGGAATGGCGCCATCCCTTGCTGGATTTATCCGTTTCGCAGATGTTGAACGCCTTGCCGGAAACGGACCGCGCCAGCGTCGTGCCTTTGCCGTGATTCGCCGCAATTTGGGTTTCGCAGATTGATTTTCTCAAAAATTGCCCGCGAAAACAGGACTTTCTCTGCGTCAGAACATGCTGCACCTCTTGTCAATATGGGGCAGACGTTCTAAATAAGCGGCTTCTGACCCCCCAATTGCTTGCTGGAGTACGTCCATGGCCCGCGTCACTGTTGAAGATTGCGTCGATAAAGTTCCTAACCGGTTCGAGCTTGTGATGCTTGCTGCACACCGTGCTCGCGAAATTTCCGCCGGTGCGCCGATCACGGTGAACCGTGACAACGACAAGAACCCCGTTGTGTCCCTGCGTGAAATCGCGGATGAAACCCAGCAAGCCGAAGATCTGCGCGAGCGTATGATCGAAAGCAATCAGACTCAGATCGAAGTGGATGAGCCTGAAGAAGACAGCATGTCTTTGTTGATGGGGGCCGAAACCGACAAACCCGCCGAAGACGATATGTCCGAAGAGAAATTGCTGCGCGCGCTCATGGATGCGCAAGGTCAACGATAAGGTCGCCACACCGGCCTTTCAGAAATAGGCACGGACCAAATGACGACTGCTGACGATCTGATAGCAACGGTCCGTACCTATAACCCCTATTCCAATCAGGCCCTATTGGCGGATGCCTTTGCGTTCGGTGCCCAGATGCACGAAGGCCAATTCCGCCATTCTGGCGAGCCTTATTTCACCCATCCTGTTGCCGTTGCCGGTATTCTGGCTGAGCAGCAGATGGATGACGCCACAATTGTCACCGCTCTTTTGCACGACACGATCGAGGATACCAAAGCCTCATTCGTCATGGTTGAAAAACGCTTTGGTCGCGAGATCGCCGAGTTGGTGGATGGCGTCACCAAGCTGACCAATCTGCAACTGACCTCATCCCAGACCAAACAGGCCGAGAATTTTCGCAAGCTTTTCATGGCGACAAGCCGGGACTTGCGAGTGACCCTTGTCAAGCTGGCTGACCGTTTGCACAATATGCGCACGATCAAATCTATGCGCCTAGAAAAGCAGGCCCAGAAGGCCCGCGAGACCATGGATATCTTTGCCCCGCTTGCAGGCCGGATGGGTATGCAATGGATGCGCGAAGAGCTTGAGGATCTGTCCTTTCGCGTCCTCAACTCTGAGGCCCGCAATTCGATCATTCGCCGCTTTATCACCCTACAACGCGAAGCCGGTGATGTTGTGCAAAAGATTACCTCTGACATGCGGGTCGAGTTGGAAAAGGCCAGTATTGAGGCCGACGTGGTTGGCCGCGCCAAAAAACCCTATTCAATCTGGCGCAAGATGCAGGAAAAGGACCAAGGCTTTAGTCGTTTGTCCGACATCTACGGTTTTCGGATTATCGTCGCCACTGAGGCCGATTGCTACCGCGTCTTGGGCGCCATTCACCAGCGTTGGAAATCGGTGCCGGGTCGTTTTAAGGATTACATCAGTCAGCCGAAATCTAATGGCTATCGGTCGATTCATACCACCGTGTCTGGCCGCGATGGTAAGCGCGTAGAAGTCCAGATCCGCACCCGCGAGATGCATGAAGTGGCTGAAACCGGTGTGGCTGCTCATTGGTCCTATAAGAACGGCGAACGTGTCGAAAACCGTTTTGCAGTTGACCCCGTCCATTGGATTTCATCGCTGACGGATCGTTTGGACGAAGATCAGGACCACGAAGAATTTCTCGAGGCCGTCAAGCTTGAGATGTACCAGGATCAGGTCTTTTGCTTCACGCCCAAGGGTGACGTGATCAAGCTGCCGCGCGGGGCCACACCGATTGATTTCGCCTATGCGATCCACACGCGGATCGGCTCGGCCTGTGTGGGGGCTAAGGTTGACGGTCTGCGCGTTCCGCTGTGGACCCGGCTAAAGAACGGCCAATCGGTTGAAGTGATCACGGCCGAGGGCCAGACCCCGCAAGCCACATGGATTGATATTGCGGTGACAGGGCGCGCCAAGACTGCGATCCGCCGGTCTTTGCGCGAAGAGGACCGCGAACGTTTCGTTCGGCTGGGGCGCGAGCTGGCCCGCGTGGCCTTTGAAAATGTTGGCAAGAAAAGCACTGAAAAGGCCCTGCGGACCGCGGCCAAAGCGCTGGCGATCAAGGATGTGAATGAGCTGATGGCTCGGCTGGGGAGTGCCGAAATCACGGGCCGTTCTGTTGTGCGGGCGATCTATCCTGAACTTGAAGATCGCGACGGCGATGAGATTGAACAAGGCCGCGCCGTGGTGGGGCTTGCGCCGGATCAGCGGCAACAAAGGGGTGCGTGCTGTCAGCCTGTGCCGGGTGAACGTATTCTGGGGATCACTTTTCGTGGTCAAGGCGTGATCGTACATTCCATCGATTGTACGGCATTGGTCGATTATGAAGATCAACCGGACCGCTGGGTCGACCTGCATTGGCAAGAGGGAACCCATGGACCGGTGAATACGGTCACCTTTGACGCCACCATTGCCAATGATTCGGGTGTCTTGGGGCGCATTTGCACATTGATTGGCGAACAGAACGCCAATATCTCTGATCTCAAGTTTATCGATAGGAAACCCGACTACTTTAGGTTGCTGATCGATGTTGATCTGCGCGATGCCGAGCATTTGCACCGTGTCATGACCGCACTTGAGGCAGAAACGAGCGTATCGTCGGTCTTGCGCCACAGGGACCCCGGTCTTGCTGGGGCAAGCCACGGCGAGGCCGTAAATTAAGGACGAGAAAACGTGGTGTTCAAGCGCAGGGATAGGCGACCGATCTGGCGGATCGTGGTCGATGCTATCTATCCGCGTGGCGGATGGTCGCGTGCTTTCGAATACGTCAAACACCGGGTCCGCCGTTTGCCCGATACGCCCGAAAAAATCTCGCGCGGGATTGCGGCGGGGGTTTTCGCGGCCTTCACACCGTTTTACGGCTTCCATTTCTTAATGGCGGCACTCATCGCCCGTTTGATGCGTGGTAATATGCTCGCCGCATTGCTCGCCACGTTCTTTGGCAATCCACTGACCTATATTCCCATTGGGGTCGCGGCACTTGGGACGGGTTACTGGCTATTGGGTATTCCGTTTGACCCCGCACTTTTGGGCATCGGACGTGATGCGAACCCGGGTTATTGCGCTTTGGGATGTCGCTTTGGGAATGCGTTCTCGGATATTGGGCACAATTTTGTCGCGGTGTTTACCCCGGCAAAGGCCGATTGGCGTGGGCTGACAGAGTTCTACTGGGATGTATTTTACCCATATATGATTGGTGGGATCATCCCCGGCGCGATCTGCGCTGGCGTGTCTTATTACCTGTCTGTCCCCTTGATCACGGCCTATCAAAACCGCCGTCGCAAGGCGTTGCAGAACAAGCTGGACCAGTTAACGAAAAAACCGGTTTCAGAGGAAATCAACAAGCCCTAGTGTCAGCCTGAAAGGGGAAAGCCAATGACATCCCAAAAGCTGCGCCTTGGCGTGAATATTGATCACGTAGCCACAGTTCGAAATGCGCGCGGAGGTGCGGTCCCGGACCCCGTGCGCGCGGCCATCATGGCCGAAGAGGCGGGCGCCGATGGTATCACCGCACACCTGCGCGAAGACCGCCGCCACATCACGGACAGTGATATTGATGGGCTAATGGAAGCCTTAAAGGGCCCTTTGAACTTCGAAATGGCTGCGACGCCGGAAATGCAGGCCATTGCCTTGCGGCACAAGCCTCATGCGGTTTGTATCGTCCCTGAAAAGCGCGAAGAGCGCACGACCGAGGGCGGGTTGGAAGTCGCCCGCGAAGAAAATGCGCTGGCCCATTACATCGCCCCTTTGCGTGATGCCGGGTGCCGCGTGTCCATCTTTATTGCCGCAGATCAGCGCCAGATCGAAGCGGCCCATAGGATCGGCGCCGAGGTCATCGAATTGCACACTGGCGCCTATTGCGACGCGCATGCGGAAGGACGGTTTGATGAACGTGACGCCGAATTGGCCCGCCTGACGGATATGGCCGCTTTTGCCTCTGACTTAGGGCTTGAGGTGCATGCGGGCCACGGTCTGACCTATGATTGCGTCAGCCCGATTGCGGCCCTTCCTCAGGTGATTGAACTGAATATCGGGCATTTCCTGATTGGTGAGGCGATCTTTGTCGGCCTTGGCCCGGCGATTGCAGAAATGCGCGCCCGCATGGATGCCGCTCGTGCGGAGGTTGCAGCATGAGTTGGTTTGAGCTGACGGCGATTTGGCTGGCATGGGTCGTTGCGGGCGGCAGCCCTGGTCCGGCAACGCTGGGAATTGCCAGCACATCCATGGCGCTTGGCAGGCGTGCGGGATTAATCTTTGCCCTTGGGATCCTAACCGGGGGCGCAACATGGGGCATTGCCGCAGCGTTCGGCATGAGTGCGTTGATGATGGCAAATGCTTGGGTGTTCGAGATTTTGCGATACGCGGGCGCCGCCTATTTGATGTATCTGGCGGTAAAATCGCTGCGGTCCGCATTGTCTGAAAAGCCCGGCCTGACGGGCAAGGTGCAAGGGGGCACGGCATGGCGCATCTATGGCAAGGGTGTCCTGGTGCATCTTACCAATCCTAAGGCAATCTTTAGCTGGGGCGCGATCTACGCAATCACCTTGCCGCCGCAGGCGACCGCGACTGATCTGGCGTTCATGTTTTGCTTTTTGTATTCGGGGGGAATGTTCGTTTTCCTCAGCTATGCGCTTCTATTCTCGACACCGAAAGTTGTGCATGGCTACGCCCGATTGCGCCGTTGGTTTGAGGCCACATTTGCCCTGCTCTTTGGGGTGGCAGGTCTGAAGATCCTCAGCACGTGATCCAACATATTGTTCTTTTGTCCCTAAGGTCCGACTACCCCGTCGACGAACTGGCGGAAGTCATGCAGGGGCTAGATAATCTTGGGGCCGAGATCACCGGGTTCACGGGGTTCCAGCATGGCCCGAACGAGGATTTTGAGGGTAAGTCTCAGGGCTATCCCTATGGTTTTGTTTGCACCTTTGATACCTCCGAGACCTTGCAGGCCTATGCAGTCCATCCGGCACATCAGGCGCTGGGGGCACGACTGGTTGCCTTGTGCAATGATGGTTCGGATGGAATTATGGTTGCGGACTTGGATATTGACGAAGGATAGATCGATGAAAGCACTCACCGTCGCACTGATAGCTATGGCGGGCCCGGTGTTTGGGCAAGTTATCGAAGACTGTGCATGGCAGGCTTCGGCAGAATCAATCGTCGAACCTTGGGAAGAAAATAGCCGAACCTTTGCAAATGGCGACGTGCGGCTTGCGGTACTGGACACGATCGAACCTGCCGCCGGGGCGCTTCATCTGCTGGTACTATCGCCGCCCTATGACGAACTGGGAGGACGCCAGTGCAAAGTGATCTCGCGCGAGCAAGGGATTGGCTGGGTGCAGCTGGAGTTTGCGGCGCTGACGGCGGGCTATGACCCCGCGGTCGGCCTGACCTTTACCTTGCCGGGGCGTCTTTATGATCCCGCGTTCGGGTATTCCAATTCGGTTGAGCTGTATATGACGCTAAACCAAGCCACGGGTGCAATCCAGGTGGAGCAAGCCTTTGGGGACGAAAAACCATGATCCTGGGGGTCGGGACCGACCTTGCGAATATTGACCGGATCGCGGGGACGTTGGACCGGTTCGGGGATCGGTTCCGCAATCGTGTTTTCACGGAAATTGAACAGGCCAAGGCCGAGCGGCGTAAAGACGTGGCGGGCACTTATGCCAAACGCTGGGCCGCGAAAGAGGCTTGCTCAAAGGCGCTGGGCACCGGGTTGGCCATGGGGATTTCGTGGAAAGATATGTCTGTGTCCAATTTGCGGACCGGGCAGCCCGTGATGGCCGTCACCGGCTGGGCCAAGGACCGGCTGGATGAGATGACGCCTGCCGGGCACGAAGCCATCATTCACGTGACTTTGACCGATGATCACCCGTGGGCACAGGCCTTTGTGGTGATTGAGGCACGTCCCATCGCTTGACAGAGCCTGCGCGCCGCCGCATGTACCCTTCAACCAAGCAAAGGATCAGGCAATGGCCGAAAAATCTGAACCCGAAAAAACGGGGTTTGTCGGCGGGATTGTCGAGACCGTGAAAACCATCTTCTGGGCGCTGCTGATTGCAGGCGTCTTTCGGACAATTTTCTTTCAGCCGTTCTGGATTCCGTCGGGGTCGATGAAAGACACCTTGCTGATCGGGGATTTCCTGTTCGTCAACAAAATGGCCTACGGCTATTCCTATGCATCTTGCCCTTCGATCCGTATTCCGCAGATCGGTTTGGATCTGGGCGCTGATGATTTTTGCGGTTGGGCTGAGGACCGGGACGAACGGCTTTTTGGCTCTGACCCTGAGCGCGGAGATATCGTTGTCTTCCGGCATCCGGTCACCGGGCAGGACTTCATCAAACGGCTGATTGGGCTTCCGGGCGACCGGATCCAAATGCGCGAAGGGCTGCTTTATATCAATGACACGCCGGTTGAAGTGGCCGACGCGGAACCCTTCGTAGAGACCTATGCGCCCCAAGGCCCATTGGGTGCGCGTCCGGGATGTATTGGTGCTGTGGGTGCCGGCGCGGAATGTGTGAAAGAACGTCAGGTGGAAACGCTCCCCAACGGTGTTTCGCATTCCATCCTGAACATCGGGCCGCGTGCGACAGATAACACCGGCGTATTTACGGTGCCCGCTGATCAGTTCTTCTTTATGGGTGATAACCGGGACAACTCCAACGATAGCCGTGTGGCGCAAAACCGCGGTGGCGTTGGGTTTGTGGATCGCAAAGACATTGTTGGCCGCGCAGACCGGGTCATGTTCTCATCCGCAGGCCGGTCCATGTTTGCCTTTTGGACATGGCGCAGCGATCGCTTTTTCAAGGCGCTCGATTGAAGCTGTCTGGCGAACTTCAGGCCTTTTCAGGCAGGTTGGGCTACACGTTTACCCGCCCTGAGTTTCTGGTGCGCGCGGTGACCCATTCGTCGATGGTCAGCCCACATCGGGATGATAACCAACGGCTGGAATTTCTGGGCGACCGAGTGCTGGGGCTGGTCATGGCCGAGGCGCTATTGCAGGCCGATCCAAACGCCCCCGAAGGCCTGCTCGCCCCGCGTTACAACGCGTTGGTCCGCCGCGAGGCCTGTGCCGATGTGGCCCGCCAGATCGATCTGGGGGCCGTGCTGAAACTGGGCCGATCCGAGATGAAGTCTGGTGGTCGCCGGAAAGAGGCGCTGCTGGCCGACGCCATGGAAGCCGTGATCGCGGCGGTATATCAAGACGGTGGTTTTGATCCTGCCCGCAGTGCGATCCTGCGGCTTTGGGGCGCGCGTATTCACAACGTGGCCGAAGATGCGCGTGACGCCAAGACCGCTCTGCAGGAATGGGCGCAGGCGCGGGGTGAAGTCCCGCCTCAATATATCGAAGTGTCTCGCACAGGCCCGGACCACCAACCGGTCTTTACGATTGAGGCCCGTCTCGCTTCGGGCCCTTCGCAACAGGCAACCGCCGGTTCTAAACGTCAGGCAGAACAGGCTGCGGCCTCGGCCCTTTTAAAGAAAGTTGACCCATGACGGATGCCCCGACCAAAGCAGGCTTTGTCGCCCTGATCGGCGAACCCAATGCTGGGAAATCCACCCTGCTGAACCGCATGGTGGGGGCCAAAGTGTCCATCGTGACCCACAAGGTGCAAACGACCCGGGCCCGTATTCGTGGCGTGGCAATGGAAGACAATGCGCAGCTGATCTTTGTGGATACACCCGGTCTGTTCAAGCCGCGCAGACGTCTGGACCGCGCCATGGTTGCCGCCGCCTGGGGTGGGGCTGCGGACGCGGATGTGGTCGTTTTGATGATCGAAGCGCATCGCGGCATGACGGACGGCGTGAAAGCAATTTTGGACACCTTGCAAGATCGCGCAGGCAAATCCCCGGTGGCCCTAGCGATCAACAAAATCGACAAGGTCAAATCTGAGGTGTTGCTGGCCCTGACCCAAGATATGAATGACGCCTATCCGTTTGCCGAGACCTTTATGATCTCAGCTGAGCGTGGGCATGGCTGTGATGCTTTGCGCGGTTGGCTGGTTGAACAAGTGCCAGAGGGTCCGTTCCTTTATCCCGAAGATCAGATCGCTGATCTGCCCATGCGCATGATTGCCGCCGAGATGACCCGTGAAAAGCTGACCCTGCGCCTGCATCAGGAATTGCCCTATGAGCTGACGGTTGAGACCGAGAATTGGGAAGAACGCAAAGACGGCTCGGCCCGGATCGATCAACTGATCTATGTGGCCCGCGATGGCCACAAGGGCATTGTGTTGGGCAAAGGCGGCGAAACCGTCAAAGCCATCAGTCAGGCTGCACGGCTTGAATTGGAAGAATTCCTGGGCCGCCGTGTGCATCTGTTTGTGAAGGTAAAGGTGCGTCCGAACTGGCTGGAGGAATCCGAACGCTATTCGGAAATGGGCCTCGATTTCAAAGATGGCAATACGTGAAACTGACAGCCGACATATGGGTGTCGGCCTATCTGACCCGCCTGCGGCTAACCGATATTCCCGCGTTCGTGGTGCGCCGTGGGGACGGCACGGCAGGAGCAGTTTTGGTCAAACTGAACACATTGGATGGGAAGGCAGTTTGTTATCAGCGCAGCTTTGATCTGATGTCAGGTGAACGGGTTTGGATGGTCCTGTCCGAGGGGCCCGAGGCGGATGTGGATGCCTCCATAGCCAAACAATCCAGCTTTGATCCCGATCTATGGGTGATTGAGGTAGAGGATCGTCAGGGCCGTCATTTGTTGGATGAACCCGGGTTGGAATGACTTTCATGCGCTCCGCGCGCGGAGTATTTTCGGCAAAATGATAAGACAAAATTGACCATGACTTGGAATGCTACGTGGGCGGTACAGGCTGGAGAGCCGATGGCTGTGCAAAGTGATGAACCAATGGTTGATCCAGGGGCAAAGTGTTTGTCATTTTGCCCCAAATAGCCACCGGTTCGCAGCGTCTCACTTCTCATCATCCATTGCGTTTCACATAACTTCCCGTCGATACTGCGTTCATGATTGAATGGCGCGACGAAGGGGCGATCCTTGCCACCCGCCCCTTTGGGGAAACATCGGCAATTGTCGAGGTATTTAGCGCCGAACATGGCCGTCATGCGGGCGTTGTCCGGGGCGGGGCCAGTCGAAAGGCGGCCCCGAATTTGCAACCGGGTACGCAGGTTTCTGTCGTATGGAAGGCCCGGCTGGATAGTCACCTTGGGTCCTTCTCGTTGGAGCCTTTGCGAAGCCGTGCCGCCGTGGCGATGGCCGACCGTTTGGCACTGGCGGGGCTGAACGCGGTCTGTGGGTTGCTAACGCATGTGCTGCCTGAACGCGAAGCGCATGTCGCGCTCTATGAGCGAACGATCAGCCTTCTGGACCTGCTGGGGCAAACTGATGTTTGGCCCTTGGCCTATCTGCGTTGGGAACAGGCCTTATTGGAGGAAATGGGGTTCGGCATGGACCTGAGCGCCTGTGCCGTGCGGGGGGTGAATGAAGACCTGATCTATGTCTCTCCAAAGTCCGGTCGCGCAGTGAGCCGCGCAGGGGCAGGTGAATGGGCGGACCGGATGCTTCCGTTGCCGCCAGTTTTGGCTGGTAAGGGGGACGCGTCCAACGCCGAAATCGCCAAAGCGCTTGGGACAACAGGACATTTTCTTGAACATCGGCTAATCAAAAGCATCTCAGATCGTCCGATTCCTGCTGCGCGAAATCGTCTGGTCAGCATGATTTCGGGGGCGGATTCTGCGTCATAACTGCCCAAAGGCGAAAACTAGCCGATAGCCTTTTTTCGGCTAAAGTAGGTCTATCCTATTTAATATCATACGAAAAATACAAAAATCGACTTTTCTTGCGCAACGTCTGATACCTAGGTTTCGTGCCAGAAAGCGAAGGCTTGCCGATATTCTTTTTTGGGAATTCAAAAACCCTGAGCGATGTTTCATCACTGATCTGTGAACGGTTTTATCGGTGCGATGTGAACCAATCAAAACAATCATAGCAGAAGTGGGGACAAAAACATGGGACGAGACTCGGGTTCTCGGCAGCGCGACGGCCGCAATGACCGAAATGACAGGCGCCGGGACAATGATAAAGACGATGATGACGTCACAGAGATTGTCACGCGGACCGCAGATGGCTCTGGCACCAACGAAGACAACGAAGATTGGGGTGCGACCCATCAGGAGCTTTTGCGCCTTGTCGATGCTGTCTACGCCGACGACATTGGCGAAATGGTCGACGATCGTCCCAACGCCCGAGTCATTTCAAACGAAATTTTTCAGCAATTCGAGGACGAACCCAACAGTTCAGGCATTAGTGACCTGTTTTGGGCTTGGGGTCAGTTCATTGACCACGATCTGAGCCTGACCGAAGGCGGCGAAACCGAATACGCGCCGGTCATCGCCCCGGCGGATGATCCGGCCTTTGTTGAGGGCGCGCAGATCGTGTTCAATCGGGTTGATCCGGTTGACGGCACCGGTGAAGGCGACACGGTGCGTGCATATGAAAACGAGATCACCTCGTTCATCGATGCGAGCATGGTGTATGGCTCAAACGACGATACTGCCGCTGCGCTGCGTGATGGCGCTTATATGCTGATCGGCGACGATGGTTTGCTGCCCAGTGATGGCGCAGGCGGTGTACTGGCGGGCGATGTGCGTGCAGCAGAGAATGTGGCGCTGACATCTATGCACACACTCTTTGTGCTAGAGCATAACCGGCTGGTTGAGGACTTGGCCGAAGAAAACCCCAGCTTCACCGAAGACGAACTGTTTGATCTTGCACGGATGCATGTCGAGGCAAAGATCCAGGCCATCACATACAACGAGTGGCTGCCGATCTTGGTCGGTGAAGACTCGATTTCAGATTATGAAGGCTATGATGAGACGGTAAACCCCGGCATCTCAGTTGAGTTTTCAACTGCGGTGTTCCGTGTCGGCCACACATTGCTGTCGAGTGATCTGCAGCGGCTGAACGAGGATGGTTCTTCCGTATCGGCGGGCGCTCTTACCTTGCAACAGGCCTTTTTCAACCCAACCGCGCTTCAAGACGATGGTGGCATTGATGCGTTGATCCGTGGTCTTGCTGGCGACACCGCCCAAGAGCTGGACACACAGGTTGTGGAAGACGTCCGGTCATTCCTGTTTGCCCCGTCGGGTGAAGTTGGTCTTGATCTTGTGTCGCTCAACATCCAACGCGGCCGTGATTTGGGCGTTGCGGACTACAATACACTTCGTGAAGGGTTGGGCCTTGAGCCCGCTGACAGCTTTTCCGATGTCACATCTGATCCCGAACTGGCTGCGAAACTGGAAGAAGTTTATGGCGACATCAGCCTGCTTGACGCCTATGTGGGTGGTTTGGCTGAAGACGCCGTTAACGGTGGTCTTGTGGGCGAGCTGTTCTCAACTGTGATTGTGGATCAGTTTACCCGCGTGCGCGATGGTGACCCGCTTTGGAGCCAAGCCGAAGGTGGTCTGTCAGAAGACGACGCCGATGCGCTTTGGGAAACGACCCTTGCGGATATCATCGAAGCCAACACAGGCATCTTCAACATCCAGGAAGACGCGTTTTATGCCTATGAGCGTATTGGCGGCACAGATGCCGACGACACGCTGACCGGCACCGACGAAAGCGATCTGATACTCGGTGGTGCAGGTGATGACATCATTGATGGCGGTGCTGGCGATGATGAGATCGAAGGCGGCGCAGGGGATGATGTCCTGACAGGTGGTGAGGGTGAGAATACCTTCATCTTTGATATGGACAGTGGCGAAGACATCGTTACCGATCTGACCGACGGGGACATTGTGATCATCGATGTCGACAACCCGAACGCCGATCTGGATATCGACAGAAACCGGCGCGACGATACGGTCACCATTGATCTTGGCGACGGGAATTCGATCACCTTCGAAGACGTATCCCGTTCAGACGTCGAAGACGCCTTGGTGTTGGTCTAAAGAAAACTGGATTGGGGCAGGCCTTACAGCCTGTCCCAGCCGCATGCGCAGGTCCCCTGTGGGCATCAATCTAAGGCGGAGAGCGCAAAAAGCCGCGCAGCCTCTCTGACTTCGTCAGCAAGACTGTCTTGGTCAACCGTCCGCGACAGAACCATGCCGCCAACGCTCAGCGCTGCCAGAACGCAGGCTTTTGCCCGCCGATCCTTAGTGGCGGATAGGTTATTCTCGTACAGCCAGATCATGGCTTTCAACAAATCTTCGTAGCTTTGCCGGGTTTGCGGCGTCGCGCGCGCCACATCGGATGGTAAGGCGATCATCGGGCATTGCCCATCGATGTCGCGTGCATGTTCGGGGGAAAGATAGGCGTTGATCATAGCCCGGACCGTGTCTGGACCGCCGTTTTCAGGATCGATGCCCGCCTCATCACGCCACGTCTTTCCACGCCCATTCAGAAAACTGGCAACCGCTTCGGCGTATAGCTCTTGTTTGGACCCAAAGTGGTTGTAAAAGCCGCCGCGCGTCAGATCAGCCTGCCTCATGACATCGTCAATCGTGACCTCGGTAAACCCATTGCGATTGAACAAAACGCGCGCGGCTTCGACGATCCGGTGCCGGGTTTGTGCTTTGTGACGGGACGAATAGGGCATGGCTGGTTTTCGGAGCTCCGCGCACAGATAGGATCATAAATGATCTCAAAATATGTTCTTGAACATAAATAGACCTGTGCGAACATTCCATCAAGTGCCCACCAGGCACGACCTAATTCTTGCAGGAAAGCGAACGATGTCTGAGATATATTTGCCCGTGACCTTCACCTTCATCAGTGTTCTGGCGATCCTGTTGATCCCATTGACCGGATGGATCGGGATTTTACGCGGAAAGACCGGCATATTGCGCGGTGATGGTGGGGATTCCGTTTTGTTCAAACGCATCCGCATTCATGGCAACCTGATGGAAAATGCACCGCTATTCGCAATGGTGTTGGGGGCTGCAGAAAGCGTGGGGCTGGGGCAATCGCTGCTATGGCTCGCAGTCCTTGGGTTCGTACTGGGCCGTGTCCTGCATTTCGTGCTTTACGATTCAAAACTAAGGGGTGTGGCTATGTTTATCACGCTGTTGCCCGGCTTTGTGATGGGGGGCTGGTTGCTGACGGGCATTTGAACTTATCGGTTGGAACCGACAGCTATCCCAGCAGCCGCCGTGCAATCACTTGCGCTTGAATCTCGGCGGCCCCTTCAAAAATGTTCAGGATGCGCGCGTCGCATAAAATTCGGCTGATCTTGTATTCCAAGGCAAAGCCGTTTCCCCCGTGGATTTGCAAGGCGTTGTCAGCACAAGCCCAAGCCACACGTGCGCCCAGCAGCTTGGCCATCCCGGCCTCAAGATCGCAGCGCCGGTCGTTGTCTTTTTCATGGGCGCTGAAATAGGTCAGCTGGCGTGCCACCATGATCTCAACCGCCATCATCGCCAGCTTACTTGCGACGCGTGGGAATGCGATCAGGGCTTTGCCGAACTGCTTGCGGTCTTGGGCGTATTTCATCCCCTCGTCCAAAGCTGATTGCGCCACGCCAATCGCGCGGGCCGCGGTTTGGATACGCGCACTTTCAAACGTCTGCATCAGCTGCTTGAAGCCTTGGCCTTCGGTCCCGCCCAGCAGGTTTTCACCCTTCACTTTGAAATCGTCAAAGTTCAGCGTGTATTCCTTCATGCCGCGATAACCCAAGACCTCGATTTCACCGCCTGAAATGCCGGGATCTTGCCAGGGTTCTTCATCAGTGCCGGGTGTCTTTTCGGCCAGAAACATCGACAGACCTTTGTAGTTGTCTGTGTCCGGGATGGTTCGGGCCAGCACGGTCATCACATGGGTGCGCGCGGCATGGGTGATCCACGTCTTGTTCCCAGTGATGGTCCACTCATCGCCGTCCTTGCGTGCGCGGGTGCGAAGGCTGCCAAGATCGGATCCGGTGTTGGGTTCAGTGAAAACAGCCGTTGGCAGAATTTCGGCGCTGGCCAGACCGGGCAACCATTTCTCCTTCTGCGCATCAGTGCCGCCGCAGATGATCAGCTCGGCCGCGATTTCAGACCGGGTGCCCAGCGAGCCGACCCCGATATAGCCTCGCGACAACTCTTCGGACACGACACACATCGACGTCTTGGACAGGCCGAACCCTCCATATTCTTCGGGGATCGTCAGACCAAATACGCCCAGTTCGGCCATCTCATCGATGACATCCATCGGGATCAGCGAATCCTGAAGGTGCCAGTCATGCGCATATGGTTCGACCTTTTCGAGATTGAACCGGCGGAACTGCGCGCGGATCATTTCCAGCTCATCATCCAGACCGGATGCGCCCACGGTGATATTGGCGGATTGTTCTTGCATCAATGTGACGAGACGCATCCGGGCGGCCTGAGTGTTGCCGGATTGGGTCAGGGTCATGACAGCAGGGGCCATCAGGGCGCGCATATCGTCTTGGGTCAGGCCGATGTCCTGTAGACGCATGATTTCGCCTTGGCTCATTGGGATGCCGCCGTAGATCTGCCAAAGATATTCGCCAAAGGCGATCTGGTGGATCAGCTGCTCGATTTCGCCGAATTTGCCGTCTGCTTGCAGCCGCGTGGCCCAATCCTGCATCTGATGCAGCGATTGAATGTAAGTGGCCAACCAAGCCAGCCCATGTGCAGAGGTCTGGTGCATTTCAATCAACTGGCTCGAAACGCGGTCGCCCTCCGTCACCTTTTCAGAAACCACTGCTGTTGCCCGTGCGAGGATATCATCCACCGCCGGAAGAGCGGCTGCTGTCAGCTGCAGCAGATTAGCCAGAAGCGGTGTTGGGGTCATGTTCTGTCCATCATGCGGCATCATGGAGAATCCTTTGGTTTGCAGATGCAGAGATAATCAATTTGCAACAGCAGCGCAATAATAATTCAATAATTGATCCTGTATTGAATAAAAGTGTCGCGTTGAATTTGAGGGTGCGGTGCCGCAGCGTAAGGCGTAAGAGGGACCATGGCCGATATTTTTTCCCTGCTGACACCCGCGCTTTTTGTCTTTGCCTGTGCTGTGACACTGCTTGGCGGCTTTGTGAAAGGGGCGGTTGGTTTTGCCATGCCGTTGATCATGATCTCAGGGATGGGCATCCTGATCGACCCGCAGATCGTGGTGGCGTGTATCGTTCTGCCGATCCTTTTTGGGAATGGAATGCAGGTTCTGCGGTCAGGACTTGCTTCGGCAAAAGAAGCGGTGCGCGAACATTGGCGGTATATCTTGCTGGTTTGCCTGATGATCCTTGTGTCTGCGCAGTTCCTCAAGAGCATCCCGACAGATGTGATGTTTGTGGTGTTGGGTGTCCCCGTCGTGGGGCTTTGTGCGATCCAATTGGCCGGGTGGCGCCCGTCAATCACCCCGCGCCTGCGCCGCCCGTTTGAATGGGCGGCAGGGACACTCTCGGGCATTCTGGGCGGATTGGCCGGTACATGGGGGCCGCCAACAGTTTTGTATCTGCTGGCGCTGAACACGCCACGGGACAAGCAGATGTCGGTGCAGGGGGTTATCTATGGTTTGGGGTCTGTGATGCTACTTTTAGGGCATACGAAGTCGGGCATATTGAACGCGCAAACCCTACCTTTATCGGCCGTGATGGTCATTCCGGCTATGTTGGGGATGTGGATGGGGTTCAAACTGGGGGACCGGTTTGATCAGGACAAGTTCCGCCGCGCAACACTCTGGGTGCTGATCATCGCTGGGATCAACCTGATCCGGCGCGGGCTGATGGGCTAACGCGTTTTGCGTTTTACCTGAGCCACAGGTACCGCAAATCGCGTTCGACCATAGGGAGAGGCAGCAAATTGCGATTCTGTTCAAACGCAAAACGCCTTAGGCCCTAAGACAAGAGATCCAGATAGCCGCAGACGCGGGCGAGTTCGGGCACGGCATCGGGTGGAACGATGTCGAAATCGACCTGAAACAGGACGTCATCTTCGTGGGTGGCGGTCATGGTCCACGGCCCTTCAACCAGCTCATAGGCGTAGTCGAATTGATAGAACGTCAAGGATGGGGCATTTTCATTGATCCGCGAGGTGAAGCTTTGAAGTTTGACGTCGTTGTCACCCATCGCCGGATGCGTGACGGTCATCGTGATGTCATTCAAACCGCCCACCACGTCGGTTTGGGACTTGATACCAAACCCAATCCCAAGCACCGCAGGCACCTGGCGGGCGTTTGAAACAAATGGTGGTTCGATCTCGATGACATGAGTGGTGCCCGCGATGGTGCCTGGGGCAGGTGTCGATCCGATCGTTTCGGGCGGGCACACAATCCCGGCCTCGAGACTAATGATGTCATCACTGATGGGCACTGACGAAATAGGCACATCCGCAAAAGCCGCAGCTCCGGAAAGGCAAATCGCAACAGCGCAGAGGGCGTAAGATGGGTTTAAACCCATCTTACGAGGTTTAGCCAATGGCAGCGGCTTTAACGTCTTCATCGATGAAGGGGACGTATTTTTCGAAATTGTCACTGAACATTGTGACCAATTTGGCGGCTTGTGCATCATAGGCATCCTTATCGACCCATGTCGCGCGTGGGTCGAGCAGTTTATCGTCCAGCCCTTCCACAGCCACAGGGACTTCGAACCCGAAGTGCGGATCTTTGCGGAATGTGCTTTCGATCAATGTCCCATCTAATGCTGCAGCCAACAAGGCCCGTGTCGCCTTGATCGGCATCCGGCTGCCTGTCCCGTAGGCTCCGCCCGTCCAGCCGGTATTCACCAACCAGCATGTTGCCCCGTGGCTGGCGATTTTGGACCGCAGCAAGTTCCCATAGACTTCGGGCCTGCGCGGCATAAAGGGTGCCCCGAAACAGGTGCTGAAGGTGGGCTCGGGTTCGGTCACACCGCGCTCTGTCCCTGCAACCTTGGACGTGAACCCCGACAAGAAGTGATACATCGCCTGCGCCGGCGTCAGACGTGATATCGGAGGCAGTACCCCAAAGGCGTCACAGGTCAGCATGATGATATTCTTCGGGTGCCCACCCAATGCGGTGTCTGATGCATTTCCGATGTAGTTCAGTGGATAAGCGCAGCGCATATTCGCGGTCAGGCTGTCGTCCTCAAAATCCAGTTCCAATGTGTCTGGATCAAACACCATATTCTCGATCACGGTGTGCGGCATCTCACAGGTGGCATAGATTTCCGGCTCTGCTTCGGCGCTGAGGTTGATGGTCTTAGCGTAGCACCCGCCTTCGAAGTTAAACGTCCCCCGATCTGACCAGCCGTGCTCATCGTCCCCAATCAGTACCCGAGACGGATCAGCTGAAAGTGTGGTTTTCCCTGTACCTGAAAGCCCAAAGAATACGGCCGTGTCCACAGGATTGCCCGGCGCGTGGTTGGCCGAGCAATGCATCGGCATGATCCCTTTTTCGGGAAGCAGGTAGTTCAGCAGAGTGAAAACCGATTTCTTGTTCTCGCCCGCGTATTCGGTCCCACCGATCAGGATCAGTTTTTTGTCGAAGTTCATTGCGATGATCGTGTCAGACCGACAGCCGTGTTTATCGGGATCAGCCTTGAACGTCGGGCAGTTTATGATCGTAAAATCCGGACTGAATGTCGCCAGTTCCGATGCCGCCGGACGTCGCAGCAGATGCCGGATGAACAATCCGTGCCAGGCCAGCTCGGTTACAACCCTGACATCAAGCCGATGCGCGGGGTCCGCGCCGCCAAACAGATCCTGCACATTGTAGGTGCCCCCTTGCATGTGGGCGATCATATCAGCGTAGAGTCTATCAAATTTTTCGGGTTCCATCGGTGGGTTGTTGTCCCACCAGATCGTGTCTTGAACCGACGGCGTGGCGACCACAAACTTGTCCTTCGGCGACCTGCCCGTGTGCTTGCCGGTTGTGACCAAAAACGTCCCACCTTTGCCCGTGACACCTTCACCGGCGGCCACAGCAGCGGCCTGCAATTCATCTTCAGAGCGGTTGTAATAGATATAACCCAGCCCTGTGATGCCTTGATCTTCAAGTTTCATCGTTGGGTTGACCGTACCGTGGTCCATGGGTTCGCTCCTTTATGATGTGGCCGGAATGGCTAGCGATGGTCCTTCCATAACACCAATTTTTTAAGGGCGGATAGCCTGCCTTTGCAGCGTTAGCGCAACCAATTTGATGTTAGCGCAACCAAGATAGGAAATAACCCTATCTGCGGATCCTGGGCAGGGCGGGTGAAGCGAAAAATGCACGAATTAAGGCGATATTGTGACGCAGGTGGAGTTAGGGATTGATTCGCTTCGCTAAAAGAACGAAAACTGCGTGGGAGCAGGGCCCAGATTACTTACACGCGCGCCCGTTGAGGAAACAAACGCATGTCTCGAATTGCATTGGTCGATGACGACCGGAATATTCTTACCTCTGTCGCCATGACATTGGAGGCCGAAGGTTTTGAGGTCGAAACGTATAATGACGGTCAAGCTGCGTTAGAGGCGTTTAACAAACGGATGCCCGAACTGGCCGTACTTGATATCAAGATGCCACGGATGGATGGCATGGACCTGTTGCAGCGCTTGCGCCAGAAGACTTCGATGCCGGTGATCTTCCTGACCTCGAAGGATGATGAGATTGACGAGGTACTTGGCCTGCGCATGGGGGCTGATGACTATGTCAAGAAACCCTTCTCTCAACGTCTGCTCGTTGAACGCATTCGCGCCTTGCTCCGCCGCCAGGATGCGATTGCGGGTGAAGAGATCGAGGAAACCGAAGAGACCAAAGTCATGGTACGTGGTGATCTTGTGATGGACCCGCTGCGTCATGCGGTGAAGTGGCGCGGACAGGACGTGTCTTTGACAGTGACCGAATTCCTGCTGTTGCAGGCGCTTGCGCAGCGTCCTGGATTTGTGAAAAGCCGCGACCAGCTTATGGATGTGGCTTATGACGACCAAGTTTATGTGGATGATCGCACGATCGACAGCCACATTAAGCGTTTGCGTAAGAAGATGCGTAATACGGATAACGAGTTTTCTGCGATCGAGACACTTTATGGCATCGGGTACCGATACAACGAAGAGTAAGGCATGAGTGCCGCCCCAAAAATTGACGTACGCGATCTAAAGTCCGTGCGCGATGCGGCGCGTTCGCCTGACCTGGTGATCGGGGATGATTGGGTCGAACCCGATGTGGTTGGCCAACGATCCGAGGGTGCTGATATGCGCCGGCGCGGGTTGTTGTCTCTTCGCAGCTCGCCGATTGCGCGCAAAATCATCACGTTCAATCTAATCGCGATGATTCTTTTGATCGCGGGTGTGCTCTATCTGAACCCATCGCGGGATAGCCTCGCTTATCAGCGGGCCAATGGTTTGGTGAATGAGGCGCAGCTAATTGCGGATGTCTTTGAGGCACAGCTTCCGACCCGTGCGCCGATCAATTTTGTGACAGCGGACGGCATCAACCCAACCGCCACCCTTTCAGGCCTGAACCTGCGTGGTGGTGTTGAGGTGTCTGTTTTTGCCACAGACGCCACCCTCGTCGCCCGCGCCACCGGCAAGATTAACCCTGAACGATTGGCCGAGCTTGAGCTGCAGACCGGTGGGACGGTCATCACTGATTTTCTGGCCAGTATCTGGGACGGTATGGTGGGGCTGGTGTCCTTCAGCAACGAGAACCTGACCACCGAACAACAACTGATTGCCTTGTCCCAAGAAAACGTGCGCCAGGCCATTGCAGACGGCACGCAACTTGAAGCTTCTGAAATCGGGGGCACCACAAGTTTCATCGTGACAACGCCCATCGTGCGCGGTGACACAGCCGTTGGGGTGATCGCGGTGCGGACTGCTGCCGGTGAAGTTGATAGCTTGGTCCGCCGTGAGCGCGAACAAGTCTTGCGACTGTTTTTGGTTGGAATTGCGATCAGTATCGGTCTCAGTCTCGTTCTGGCTTCGACCATTGCCAACCCGTTGGCTGATCTGGCCACAGCTGCTGAGATCAGTCAGGATAAGAACGCCCGCAAGATGTCTCCGGTCAAGGTACGTATTCCTGATCTGACGGCTCGCCCTGATGAGATCGGCCGCCTGTCCGGTGCGCTGCGCTCGATGGTGGCGGCCCTTTACGAGCGGATTGAGGGGAATGAACAATTCGCAGCAGACGTGTCGCATGAGATCAAGAATCCTCTCGCCTCATTGCGGTCGGCTGTGGGCACCATGCGTGTTGCAAAACGCGACGATCAGCGCGAACAGTTGCTGAAGGTGATCGAGCATGACGTTAAGCGACTTGACCGACTGGTCAGCGATATCTCGAACGCGTCCCGGCTGGATAGTGAGCTGGTCAAGGAAGAGGAAGAAGCCTTTGATCTGATTACGATGCTCAGCAATATCATCGATTTTCTGGGTAAAGACGCCAAGTCCAAAGGCATCGACTTTGTTGCCGACGTGCCGGAGACACAGATTGAGGTGCAAGGGCTTGAGGGGCGTTTGGCGCAGGTCTTTGTCAACCTGATTACCAACGCGATCTCTTTCTGCGAGCAGGGCGACGCGATCCGCGTCTGGACCCGGACCCGTGAAAACCGTGTGCTGATTGTTGTCGAAGATACCGGTCCGGGCATTCCTGATGACGCATTGACCAAAGTATTCCAGCGCTTCTATTCTGAACGGCCCGAAGGGCAGTTTGGCAATAATTCCGGTCTTGGCTTGGCGATTTCCAAACAGATCGTCGAGGCGCATGGCGGGGTCATTTGGGCCGAAAATATCCGACCCACCGATGCGGATCCGACCTCCGAACCCCTTGGCGCGCGCTTTGTTGTGGGTCTGCCGCTCTAGATGTCCGACGTCGAAACGCTGCATGCAACCTGCGTTGCTTGGGAGGATGCAGCGGTCTTGATTATCGGGGCGTCAGGGGCAGGGAAATCTGGGCTGGGCCTGTCGCTGATGGCCTATGGGTGCCGATTGGTGGCAGATGATCAGGTGCGGCTGCAAAGACAGGGCGCGCACATCATCGCCAGTTGCCCACCTGCCATCGAAGGGCTGATCGAAGCACGCGGGCTCGGGCTGCTTCATGCAGCGCCCGCCCCGCCTACGGCAGTCGCATTTGTGGTCGATTTGGACAATGACGAAACGTCACGGTTGCCGATCAGACACACTATGGCGTGCCTTGGGTGTGAACTGCCCTTGATAAATCGCATTCCTGATGCACATTTCGCTCCAGCAATCCTGCAAATGCTCAAAGCGGGCCGGAGCGACGACAGATGACGGATACGACCGCCGAAAACGCCCCCAGCATCGTGTTGGTGACCGGCCCCTCAGGGGCAGGGCGGTCGACGGCGATCAACGCGCTTGAGGATCTGGGGTATGAGGTGATCGACAACCTGCCCCTGTCCCTGCTGCCGCGTCTTTTGGATGGACCACCGCCCAGCCGCCCCTTGGCTCTGGGCTTGGATGTGCGCAACCGCGACTTCGGGGTTGAGGCATTGATTGAAATCATCGACAAGCTTGCTGCCCGGCCTGACCATGACCCTCAGGTGCTCTATGTGGATGCGGATGAGGAAGAGCTGGTGCGCCGGTACTCTGAAACGCGACGGCGGCATCCACTGGCTCCGACTGGCGCGCCCCTTTCAGGGATCGCGCGGGAACGCGAACTTTTGCTGCCCATACGCGGGCGGGCCGATGTTCTGATCAATACCACGGGCATGTCGCCACATGACCTACGTGCCGAAATTGACCATTGGTTTGCGACCGGCGACGGGCGGCATCTTGGGGTCACACTGCATTCATTTTCCTACAAGCGCGGGTTGCCACGCGGGATGGATATCGTGATGGACTGCCGGTTTCTGCGCAATCCGCATTGGGAAGCGGCGCTGCGCAAGGCAGACGGGCGTGATGCGGCAGTGGCAGACTATGTGGCCGGTGATCCGCGTTTTGGCCCATTCAGTGAAAAGGTCAAAGCTTTGATCGATCTCCTGCTGCCAGCGCACAAAGAAGAGGGCAAATCACACCTCTCTATCGGTTTCGGATGTACCGGCGGGCAACACCGGTCGGTTGCAATGGTGGAACATATGGCGTCAGCCCTTGCACAAGACGGGTGGCAAGTGTCTAAGCGCCACCGGGAAATGGAACGTCGCGATGAGCAACGTAGCAAGGGACATACAGCTTGATTGGTATCGTCATCGTAGCACATGGAGGACTGGCCCAGGAATATCTGGCTGCTGTTGAACATGTGGTGGGAAAGCAGGCCGGCATGCGCAGCATTGCGATTGGCCCCGAAGATGACCGCAGCATCAAGCAAGATGAGATTTGCGATGCCGCTGATGCCGTTGATACCGGGGCTGGCGTTGTGATCGTCACAGATATGTTTGGGGGATCACCCTCCAACTTGTCGCTGCGGGCGTGCAGCCCTGACAATCGACAAATCCTTTATGGGGCGAATTTACCAATGCTGATCAAACTGGCCAAATCGCGAAAACGTAGCGTGCCCGAAGCGGTTGAGGCCGCGATTACTGCTGCGCATAAATACATCAATTGCCATAACGGCGTCCAAAGCGGCGGGACAGCCCGATGACAACCAGCCGTTTGAAGATCGAGAATATCAAAGGGCTGCACGCGCGCGCGTCTGCCAAACTGGTCGAAGTGGTCGAAGGATTTGACGCCGATGCCACCATCCGCAAAGACGGTGAGTGCGCCAGCGGCGATAGTATCATGGGCCTTTTAATGTTGGCAGCATCCATTGGAACCTATATTGACGTGGAGACACGCGGCCCGGATGCCGAGGCGCTGTCTGAGGCGATTACCGCGCTGGTCGCTGACAAGTTTGGCGAAGGTGACTGACTTTGGCACCTGGCGGAGGGGATCAGCCAATTGACTGAAACAACCCGAAAAGTCCAAGTACCTCCGGTTGTGGGCGACCCACCTGCACCGCGTGTCTATGACCGTGGTAGCCTGACCTATTCTGGAACCTTTGACAGCCCGATCAGACGCAATCTGATCAAAACTATAGAATGGTTCACTGGCAAGATCCATGTCATTCGGATGATCCGCAAGTTTGAGAAAAAGGGCAAAATCCACGGTCAGGCTTTCTGGCGGGCGGCGCTTGATGTGATGGGGATCGATCTGACCACGCCGCAAGAACAGATCGACAATATTCCTAAAACCGGACCCGTTATTCTGGTGGCCAATCATCCACATGGGATGGTTGATGGAATGGTGTTGGCCGATCTTGTTGGGCGCGTACGCACCGATTACCGCATTCTGACCCGCGCATTCCTGACCGATATCGACGAAGACGCAGGCCGCTTCATGATCCCGGTGCCCTTTCCACATGAAGAAGACGCGCAGGCCAAAATGGTCGAGATGCGCAAACAGGCGATGGCGCATCTGGCGACAGGCGGATTGATCGCGCTGTTCCCTTCGGGCGTCGTGGCCTCATCCGATACGATGTTCGGCCCGGTGATTGAGGATGAATGGAACGTGTTCACCGCCAAAATGATTCGCAAATCGGGGGCGCGGGTCGTACCGTGCTTCTTTCCGGGGAAGAATTCGCGCTGGTATCAGATTGCCAATCAGCTCTCGCCTACGCTGCGCCAAAGCCTGTTGATCCATGAGATAGTGAACGCCTGCGGGCGCCCGCAAAAGCCTGTTGTGGGCAGGCCGTTTGATGACGGCGAAGTGAAGGAACGGCTATCAGATCCGCGTAGTTTTATGGCTTGGCTGCGTGAGACGACGCTTGGGCTCAAAGACAGCTAGGCCTGTTGCCGTGCATACGTCGTCAGGCTCTTGGTCAAACGGGCCAGGGCGACTTTGTTTTGTCGGGGCACTTGCCAGAAAAGCTGTGTTTCAAGCGACACATCAGGTCGAAGCCGGATCAGTTCGCCGTTGTCAAACAGGGGCTGGACCAGCGGCAATGGATTGACCGCCCAGCCAAGACCCACCCGTGCGGCCTCTGTGATGCCGTGGGTTGAGGGGATATAGTGGGTTGGCAGCGCCGCAATTGCCTGACCCGCCACATCCGCAGCCCAGGTCAGTTGCAATCGGTCCTTGCGATTAAACGTCAGTGCGGGGGCGCACGCCAGTGTGTCCGCCGTAATCCCGTCCGAAAAATGAGTACTTACAAAATCAGGCGACGCAAATGCTGCATAATGCAACGGCCCCAGAGGCGTGACATCACAGCCCGTCAACGCCGTTTTGCAAGACGTCACAGCAGCGGCGACGTCACCGCGCAACAACAGCTCGGCCGAGTGATCCTGATCATCAATGACCAGATCATAAAATAACCGATCCTCCTGAGGCAACGCAGGTAAAACCCAGCTTGCCAATGTGTCTGCTGTGACAGCGATACGCAGCGGGCGATCCATGGTGTCAGGCGCATTGCCCATGGCGCGGGCGATATCCCGCTCAAGCAGGTTCAGCGTCTCCGCATGCGCCTGTAGACGTTGGCCTGCCTCTGTCGCTGTTGCAGGCCGTGTGCGACGCACAAGGATCGCACCTGTTTGATCTTCCAGCTTCTTGATCCGCTGTGAAATGGCTGATTGCGAAACGTTCAAACGGGCGGCGGCCAGTTCAAATGATCCGCCATCCAAGACAGCGGACAGGGCAGCAAGAGACGTGCGATCAAACATAAGTTCAGCTTATAATATATCAGTAAAGTGCGTTAGTCTTATATTTATCGACCTGCTAGTGCGGGAACATCGTGACGAAAAGGACTTCCGATGTTTCAGGCTTTCGCTGCTGGCTTCGCGCTTTCTATATCCCTGATCCTGGCAATTGGGGCGCAAAATGCCTTCGTTCTGCGCCAGGGCCTGCGGCGTGCGCATGTTGGGCCGGTTGTGGTCGTGTGCTGTACATCAGAGGCCGTGTTGATCTTCAGCGGTGTCGCCGGCTTTGGTGTGATCGTCGACGCTGTCCCTTGGGCGCTTGATGTCATGCGCTGGGGTGGAGCGGCGTTTCTGGTCGTCTATGGCCTGCGGTCGCTGCGGGCGGCTTTTGCCAATGCGGACGCGTTGCAAACTGACGGCAACGCTGAACAAAGTCTGCGGTCAGCGCTGGTTACAACCGCGCTGCTGACATGGGCCAACCCACATGTTTACCTTGATACGGTTGGCTTGATTGGGGCGGTCTCGACAACCTATGAAAGTGGGCGCTGGCTCTTTGGCAGCGGTGCGCTGACGGCGTCATGCGTGTTTTTCATCATCCTTGGATACGGGGCGCGCGTACTGGCCCCGTTCTTCGCACGGCCCAAAGCCTGGGCCTGGCTTGATGGGTTTGTCGGGATCACAATGCTCGGGCTTGCGGTAAAGCTGGGGCTGAACCTCTAGCGGGTCGGCACCGGCTCATCCCCGCGATAATCGTAAAACCCACGTTGCGACTTGCGGCCCAACCATCCGGCCTCGACATATTTGGTCAGCAGCGGGCAAGGGCGGTACTTGGTATCGGCCAACCCGTCATGCAGCACGTTCATAATCGCCAGGCAGGTGTCCAGCCCAATGAAATCAGCCAAGGCCAGCGGACCCATTGGATGGTTCGCGCCCAGTTTCAACGATGTATCAATCGACTGAACTGACCCCACACCTTCGTAGAGCGTATAGATCGCCTCGTTGATCATGGGCATCAGGATACGGTTCACGATGAAGGCCGGGAAGTCTTCGGCAGTGGCCGACGTTTTGCCCAAGCGTTCCACCACAGCATGGCAGGCCTTGAACGTCGGTTCATCCGTGGCGATTCCCCGGATCAGTTCGACCAACTGCATGATCGGGACCGGATTCATGAAGTGAAACCCCATGAATTTTTCGGGGCGATCCGTGCGGGAAGCAAGACGGGTGATCGAAATGGATGAGGTATTGGATGTCAGGATCGTATCGGGCTTGAGGTGTGGGACAAGATCCTCAAAGATCGCGGTCTTGATCGTCTCGCGCTCAGTCGCAGCCTCGATGATCAGGTCGGTCTGGCCCAGATCGGTCAGGGTCTGTGTCGTGCCAATCCGGCGCATGGCCTCGGCCTTGTCTGCCTCAGTAATCTGTTCCTTGCTGACTTGGCGGTCCAGATTGCGATCAATCAGCTTCAGGGCGGCTTGCAGCGCGTCTTGGCTGATGTCGGTCATCAAAACATCATATCCGGCGACCGCGCAGACATGCGCAATCCCATTACCCATCTGCCCTGCGCCTACGATACCTACACGTTCGATTGTCATGCTGATCCCCTTATCGGTCTGGTGCACCATATGCCTGTGCAGGGGCCAGCTTCAAGTCGCGGAAACACCTAAAAATTAAGATGAATTGAACCATTAGCAAATTCGCAAATCATTTGGGCGAATCTATGCGCGGGTGAATGAACAAGAGGTGGAGCAATGAAACAAGAACCAATTGAAATGGGCGAGCTGTCGTATTCACCGTGCAAGTATGGTGCGTCGCGGATGTTGTTTCGTGGTCCGAGGCGCAGACTTGATCGACCCTATATGGCCTTTGTTGGTGGGACTGAAACCTACGGAAAATTCATTGAAAAACCCTTTCCGACGCTCGTAGAAAAAGCGATGCGGCAGACCTGCGTCAATTTTGGCTGTGTGAACGGCGGGATCGATGTTTTTGTCAACGATCCCACCATCATGGAGATTTGTAATGCCGCCGATATCACTGTCGTGCAGGTGATGGGCGCGAATAACCTGTCAAACCGTTTCTATTCGGTCCACCCTCGGCGCAATGATCGGTTCTTGCGGGCGTCAACGGTGTTAGAGGCGATCTATCACGACGTTGATTTTTCTGAATTTTCGTTCACACGTCACATGCTTAGCACGCTTCATAGCAGATCGCTCGACCGGTTTAATACTGTTGTCGAAGAACTGCGTGCGGCTTGGATGGCACGGATGACAAATATGCTGACCCAGATCGGCCCGCGCGCCATCTTGCTGTGGTTCTCAGAAGAAGAAATGAGCAATGCGGATTGGTCCGAACGTGAGGGACAGTTGCAAGCGGATCCGCTTTTCATCACGGCCGAGATGATCAATGAACTCCGGCACTTGGTGCTGGATGTGGTTGAGGTGAACCCATCGGCCAAATCCTTGACGCTGGGAACTGAGGGCATGTTCTATCCGCAATCGCAGGAAGCTGCCGCAAGTGAAATGCTGGGTGCCGCCTGCCACGTTGATGCAAGTGCCGCATTGATCCCGGTGATCCGCGAACAGCTTTATGCGCCCTAACGCCAAAGGCCCGCCATTTCGGACGGGCCTTTGTTGTGTCATGTTGTGTGAGATCAGAGCTTATCCGTCAGCTCAGGCACCGCATCAAACAAATCCGCGACCAAACCGTAATCGGCCACTTGGAAAATCGGGGCTTCTTCGTCTTTGTTGATCGCCACGATGATCTTGCTGTCTTTCATACCTGCAAGGTGCTGGATCGCACCTGAGATGCCGACAGCCACATATAGATCAGGGGCGACAACCTTGCCGGTCTGACCAACCTGCCAATCGTTCGGGGCATAGCCCGAATCCACGGCGGCACGGGATGCACCCACGGCGGCGTTCAGCTTGTCAGCCAGCTTTTCGATAATGGCGAAATCCTCTTCGGACCCAACACCACGGCCACCTGAAACAACAACACCTGCAGATGTCAGTTCAGGGCGGTCAGATTCGGCGACTTTGTCTTCAACCCATTCGGACAGGCCGGGGTCACCAGCCGCACCGATATTTTCCACAGCAGCGGAACCACCCATGCCGGCGGCGTCATAGCCTGCGGTCCGGATTGTCATGACCTTCTTGGCGTCCGTTGATTTGACTGTCTGGATCGCATTGCCCGCATAAATCGGGCGCTCAAACGTGTCGGCATCGACGATAGCGGTCACTTCGGAAATCACCATCGCGTCAAGCAACGCAGCAACGCGCGGCATCACGTTCTTGGCGTCTGTGGTGCCGGGGGCCGCGATATGTGTGTAATCGCCGGCCAATGACACGATCAGGTCTGCGGTCGGTTCCGCCAAGCGATGACCCAAGGCGGCATCCTCAGCACATAGCACCTTTGCGACACCGTCGATCTTTGCAGCCTCATCAGCGGCCGTAGCAGCAGAGGCGCCAGCACAAAGCACGGTCACATCGCCCAAAGCGGTCACAGCGCTCACCGCTTTTGCGGTTGCGTCGACGGACAATGCACCGTCGCTCACTTCACCAATCAAAAGAACAGCCATCTTACACAGCCCCCGCTTCTTTGAGTTTCTCGACCAGCTCATCCACCGAGCCGACAATGATCCCGGCCTTGCGGGCCTCCGGCTCGGACGTGCCAACAACGGTCAGGCGTGGGGTCACATCAACACCGTAATCAGCAGGTGTCTTTTCATCCAAAGGCTTCTTCTTGGCCTTCATGATATTGGGCAGGGAAGCATAGCGGGGCTCATTCAGGCGTAGATCCACAGATACGATTGTGGGCATCTTGACCTTGATGGTCTGCAAACCGCCGTCAACTTCGCGGGTCACAGTGGCACTATCGCCATCGATATTCACCTCAGAGGCAAAGGTCGCCTGCGACCAGCCCAGCAAGGCAGAAAGCATCTGACCCGTGGCGTTCATGTCATTGTCGATCGCTTGCTTGCCGCAAAGAACCAACCCGGGCTCTTCTTCTTTGACCACGGCGGCCAGCAATTTGGCAACGGCCAGTGGCTCAATATCGGTGTGCACATCGTCGGCGGCGACAATCAGGATGGCGCGGTCCGCGCCCATGGCAAGGGCCGTGCGCAGGGTTTCTTGGGCCTGCTTGACACCAATCGAGACGGCGACGACTTCTTCAACCTTACCGGCCTCACGCAGACGAATAGCCTCTTCGACGGCGATTTCATCAAACGGGTTCATGGACATTTTGACGTTTGCAAGATCAACCCCGGAACCGTCCGCTTTGACACGAACCTTCACGTTGTAGTCGATCACGCGCTTGACGGGTACGATGACCTTCATCTGCGTTTCTCTCCCAAGAAATTGATAGTTTTACAGCTCTCGCGCCGTTGTTAACGCGGGCAGCGCGATGAAAACAGTGCAAAATCGACGCGAGGTCGGTCAAGGACGCCACGTTTCGGACCTACACACCAGCCAAGCGACATGGCGGCAGATCGCCGAGGCCTTAAATGTCGCAGTAAGGACTGATGCCCGTAAGGCTATGATAACGCGAGGATGTTGAACGACGTCGTGACAAAACCTGACTTGACAGGAACGCCGTATTGCTTGTGCATGGATGCAGGTCATCTTGGGGACACACCATGAAAATGAAATTTTCCGCAATCCTGACGCTGGTGGCACTCGCCGGACCGGCAAGTGCAGATGTGACGATCAGCCACGGCTATTCGGCTTTTGGCGATCTGAAGTATGGGCCGGATTTCACGCATTTCGACTACGCAAACCCCGATGCGCCCCAAGGCGGCACGATGACCCAGCGCCAGCTTTATGGCACGCCCACGTTCAACAGCATGAACGTGTTTATCATCAAAGGCGAACCCGCCTATGAGATTGACCAGCATCTCTACGACAGCCTGATGGTGCGGGCGTTCGATGAACCGGATGCGCTTTATGGGCTGATTGCGGAAACCATCGAATACCCGGATGATCTGTCCTACGTCACTTTCAATCTGCGCCCCGAGGCGCGGTTTCATGATGGCGAACCCGTGACAGCGGAAGACGTTGTGTTCACGCTCAATACGCTCAAGTCAGAGGGGCATCCATACTATCAAAACTTGTTGGCGGATGTGGTCTTGGTCGAAGCCGAAAGCGACCATCGGGTCCGCATTGATCTGGCACCCGGCGCGGGCACAGCCTTTCCAGGGCAAGTGGCCGAGCTTGAGGTGCTTCCGGCGCATTTTTATGAAACCGTGGCATTCGATGACACATGGATGGATATCCCCGTGGGATCCGGGCCCTATAAGGTCGATACGGTTGACGCGCCGCGCACGATCAAGTTCTGCAAAGACCCCGACTACTGGGCAAATGATCTGGCCGTAAATGTAGGCAAGAACAATTTCGCATGCTTCGCTTATGAATATTTCGTTGATGACACGGTCGGGTTAGAGGCATTTGCCGCAGGTGAATACGCCATGCGGGTCGAATATCGGTCGGCGTCTTGGGCCACGGGTTATGATTTTCCGGCAGCCCAGGACGGCTGGGTCAAACAGTTGCTGATCCCCGATGGGCGGCCCGGCAATGCCCAGGGGATCTGGATCAACATGCGTCGTCCCGCGTTGCAAGACATCCGGGTGCGCCAAGCGATTGCCTATGCGTTCAATTTCGAATGGACCAATGAGACGCTGTTCTACAGCACCTACGATCGGTCCGACAGTTTCTTTGAAAACACCGATATGCAGGCGAGCGGTTTGCCTGAAGGGGATGAGCTGGCCATCCTTGAGGCGTTCCGCGATCAACTACCACCCGAAATTTTCACCGAACCGGCCTTTGTCCCTTATCTTGGCGGGCCGCGCCCCAGTGATCGGGCAGGCATGCGCGAAGCCTCAAGGCTCTTGGACGAAGCGGGTTGGATGGCGGGTGACGATGGGATGCGCCGGAATGCCGACGGCACGGTGCTGTCGCTGACTATTCCTGATGACAGCCGCAGTCTGGAGCGGGTGATTGTGCCTTTTGTTGAGAACCTCAAGAGCCTTGGCATTGATGCGGAATTTGAGATTTTGGACCCCAGCGCGAACACCGAACGGCGCCAAATCTATGATTTCGATCTGTCGTTTACGGCGTGGCAGGTCAACATCACACCGGGTGCCGGATTGCGGGCTTTTTACGGGTCCGAGGCGGCAGCAGCCGAGGGCAGCAATAACCTGAGCGGGCTGGCAGATCCGGTTGTGGATGCGCTGATCGAAACGGTCACAGAATCGTCGTCGCGCGAGGCGTTGGTCACATCGGTAAGGGCTCTAGACCGGGTGTTGCGATCGAAACATATCTGGGTCAGCGGCTGGACCTTACCCGCACATCGCGTGGCGGTCTGGGATATCTTTGGGATGCCCGACGAACCCGCCCCGTTTGATTTCAATCGGGGGGTCGATTTCTGGTGGTTTGATGACGAGAAATACCAAGCGATGGTCGATGCAGGTGCGCTGGAGGACAAGTTTTAGTGGGTACCCCGCGGGGTCCTCGTAAGATGGGTTTAAACCCATCTTACTTAACGGTTCGCCCCAGGTACCCACAAAACGTCCTTTGTGCCATTCTCATTCGCGATCCGCGAAGCCTGGAAAAACCAGTCTGACAACCGGTTCAGATACTTCACTGCCGCAGGGTTCACCGATTCCATTGTGGCCAGTTCCACCGTCAACCGCTCTGCCCGGCGTGACACGGTGCGACACATATGCAAATGCGCCGCCAGGGCCGATCCGCCCGGCAGGATGAAACTGCGCAAAGGTTCCACCATCTTGGTCATCGCATCAATCTGCTCTTCAAGCCGCGCGACCTGAGTATCGGACACGCGCAGAACCGGATATTCCGCGTCACCATCCTTTTCCATATCCGGACGGCAAAGGTCCGCGCCCAGATCAAACAGATCATTCTGGATCATCGCCAGTTGCGCGTCCATCTCGCCGTCTGCATGCAGACGGGCCAGACCGACGGTTGCGTTGGTCTCATCCACTGTTCCGTATGAGGTGACACGCATGGAATGCTTTGCCACCCGGCTGCCATTGCCAAGGGCAGTTTCACCAGCGTCGCCGGTTTTTGTGTAAATCTTGTTTAAAACAACCATGTGCTTAGCCCCCGTTTCCGCGCAGAAAGACAAATAGGAGGATCATCACAACCGCAAGCAATTGCGCCCCGATCCGCCAGCGCATGATCTTATTGGCATGTTTGCGATTGAATGCGCCGCCTTTGCCAAAGGTACCCATGCCCATCATCAAAATGACCAAAACCGAGGCCACAGACAGGGCCATAAACCAAAAGAGCGGATCATCAGTCACGGTGTGCAGTCCTTCGTTTCAACGTGCAGCGTGATGTAGCATGCCCGGGCCCGAAGGAAACCCTTCAGCCCCGCAATATCACCTTGTCCAGCATCCGGGTTGAAAGTACCCGACGTAGAAATCCCATCAGATAGGTCGGGGTGGTCACGTAGTAACGCGGCTTGGGGCGCGGTGAGGTCAGGGCGTGCAGCAGTTTCTTGGTCACCGCTTCGGGTGGCAGTTCAAACTGATCCGGGCCGCTGTCGGTGTAGAGCCTACTCTTGACCTGTTCATATTCCGCCCGGCGTGCAGAGTTTTCCCAATCAATCCATTTCTCAAAATGCGGGATCGCGTTTTGGCGGATCTTGGACGTGACAGGCCCCGGCTCGATCAGGATCACTTTGATCGGGGTATTGGCCATCTCAACCCGCAAGACATCCGTCAGACCCTCTAGCGCGAATTTCGTTGATACATAGGCCCCCCGCCATTTCATCCCCACAAACCCAAGGACGGACGAGCAATTGATGATTCGTCCATGCCCCTGCGCGCGCATCACCGGGATCACCAGCCGGGTCAGCTCATGCCAGCCAAACACATTTGTTTCAAAGATCGCGCGCAAAGCGGCAGTGGGCAGATCCTCAACCGCACCCGGGCAGGCGAAAGCGCCGTTGTTGTAAAGGGCATCCAACGTGCCGCCTGTCGCCTCAAGCACGGCGGCCAATCCGCTTGCGATGCTATCGGGGTCTGCATAGTCAATCAGCGGGCTTTCAAAACCTTCTGATTGCAGGCGCGCGCAGTCTTCAGGTTTGCGACAACTGGCAAAGACACGCCAGCCAGCGTTTCGTAAGCCATGGGCGGCGTCCAAGCCAATGCCGGACGATGCGCCAGTGATAAGGATTGATTTCTGGGTCATAGTCCCTGTTTGCACGTCATCAGCCTGACAGGCAAGCGGACCTAACCATCCGACAGCAATCGCGCAGTCATCCATCCGATCTGATTGCTTTCACTCAACTGAATTTTCACCCAGCCGTCGCCATTGGCCTCAAGAAAGGTGGCCTCGGTCCCTTGGGACATGGTGATCAGAACGGAATGCTGGGTGCCTGGGCCCTGGCGCAAATTCACACGGTCACCGGTGACAACGCGCAGGTCAGGGGCGGGCACTGCGGCAACAGGTGTAGCAGCGACAGGGGCAGAAACAGCGGCCGGGGCCGGAAAGATCGTAGGCTCAGTGTAGTAGACCGGGGCTGTCACGGCGGGTTGGACAACCGGCTCCAACGGTGTGGTTTCAACCACTTCAAACGCAACTTGTGTGACAGGGGATCCGGCCGAGCGGGTCGCAATCTCTGGCGTTGCGGTCGGGGCTTGGGTGGCCTCGGTCCGCTTTGGCGCTTCGAAATCTGCGCCTCCTGACATTTCATAAAACGCCCAGAACAGAACAAGCGTGCTGGCAATGATGAGTTTTGGCATGAGAAACATCCCCCCGGATGGCACTAATTAAAACAACGATTACCTTTGAGCATGAAAGGGCTGGACAGCACACGGGGAATTTTCCCGGCTTTACGGCAGAATCCCGGACCGCTACACCACAGTTATGAGTGATGACAGCGAGACCGATCTGGGACCCAACGACGTAACTGAATCGCTGCGGACCGCCATTGGCGACCGCTATCTCACCTATGCGTTGTCCACGATCATGCATCGGGCGCTGCCCGATGCGCGCGACGGCCTGAAGCCGGTCCACCGGCGTATTCTTTACGCGATGTCGCGACTGCGCTTGTCGCCCACAGGCGGTTTCTTGAAGTCTGCGAAGATCAGCGGCGATACCATGGGTGATTTCCACCCACATGGGGATGCCGCGATTTACGATGCGATGGCGCGGCTCGCGCAGGACTTCAATGTGCGTTACCCGCTGGTCGACGGGCAGGGGAACTTTGGCAATATTGACGGCGATAACCCCGCTGCCAGCCGGTACACTGAGGCGCGGATGACTTCTGCAGCCGAGGCGCTGCTGGAAGGGCTCAACGAAAATTCCGTCGATTTCCGCGACAACTATGATGGGCGGCTGACCGAACCCGCCGTTTTGCCCGCGACATTCCCGAACCTGTTGGCCAACGGGTCCAGCGGGATCGCGGTGGGGATGGCCACCAACATCCCGCCGCATAACCTGCATGAATTGATCGACGCTTGCCTGCACCTGATCAAAACACCCGATGCGCGCGACGACACGTTGCTCAACTACATTCCCGGCCCGGATTTCCCGACCGGCGGCACGATTGTGGAACCCAGCGCCAATATCGCCGAAGCTTACCGCACCGGCCGTGGTTCCTTCCGCCTGCGCGCCAAATGGGAGGTCGAGGATCTGGGCCGTGGCACATGGCAAATCGTTGTGACAGAAATCCCATATCAGGTGCAAAAGTCCAAGCTGATTGAAAAGCTGGCCGAAGTCATTCAGCTGAAAAAGGTTCCGTTGCTGGCCGATGTACGCGACGAATCGGCCGAAGACATCCGGGTCATTCTGGAGCCGCGCGCCAAGACGGTCGATCCCGAGGTGATGATGGGGATGCTGTTCCGCAACTCTGATCTGGAAACCCGGTTCAGCCTGAACATGAACGTGCTGATCGATGGGCTGACACCCAAGGTCTGTTCGCTGAAAGAAGTGTTGCGGGCGTTCTTGGATCACCGCCGCGATGTGTTGGTCCGGCGGAGCGGATACCGGCTCGAAAAGATCGACCATCGGTTGGAAGTCTTGGAAGGCTTTATCGTCGCCTTCCTAAACCTCGACCGCGTGATCGACATCATTCGCTATGATGACGACCCCAAAGCCGCGCTGATGATCGAAGACTGGGCTCTTGATCACCCACGCGCTACGTCCGAGGCGGATTATCGCGGCCCCGTTGGGGATGACCCCGAAGTGTCGCTGTCCGAGATACAGGCTGAGGCGATCCTGAACATGCGCCTGCGCAGCTTGCGCAAGCTGGAAGAAATGGAACTGATCGCCGAACGCGATGCGCTTATGGAGGAACGCGCCGGGATCGAAGATCTGTTGGCTAGTGATGATCTGCAATGGACCCGCATCGCCGAACAGCTGCGCGAGACCCGCAAAGTCTTTGGCCGTGACAGCGCAGGTGGTGCACGGCGCACGCAATTTGCCGAAGCCGCTGAAGTGGTCGAAGTTCCTTTGGAAGCGATGATCGAACGCGAACCGATTACGGTGGTTTGTTCCAAGATGGGCTGGGTCCGCGCGATGACCGGGCATATTGATCTGACGCGTGAATTGAAATTCAAAGACGGCGACGGCCCTCGGTTTATCTTCCACGCCGAAACCACCGACAAGCTTTTGATCTTCGGTGCCAATGGCCGGTTCTACACGCTGTCCGCAGCCAACCTGCCGGGCGGGCGCGGCATGGGTGAGCCCCTGCGTTTGATGGTGGATTTACCCAATGACGTCGAAATTGTCGATTTCCTGATCCATAAGCCGGACGCCAAGCTGATCGTGGCTTCTGAAGAGGGGAACGGATTTGTCGTGCCAGAGGCCGAGGTTGTCGCGCAAACCCGCAGTGGCAAACAGGTGCTGAACGTCAAAGATACGATTGCGAAGATTTGCCACCGGGTGGTGGGCGATCACGTGGCGGTGGTGTCCGAGAACGCTAAATTCCTCGTCTTCCCTGTTGAGGACCTGCCCGAGATGAACCGCGGCAAAGGTGTGCGCATTCAGAAGTACAAGAAGGCCGCCGGACGACAGGGGATGTTGGAACTCGATGGCGGATTGTCAGACCTGACGACCTTCCAATGGGACGAGGGGCTGTCCTGGCCAATGGGTGGCGGTAAAACCCGGACCGAGCCTGACATGACCGAATGGAAAGGCGCACGTGCCGGTGTCGGCAAACGGCCCCCCTACGGGTTCCCCAAGAACAATCGGTTCAGCTAATGCAGGCGCTGTACATACGCCGTATGTACAGGTTCTGTACGGGATATTTACACGCGCTTTTGATCGTTTTGATCCTGTCCGGATTTCTTGCGCCTCGCATGACCGCCGTCTTGGCCGAGCTTATTCCCGGTGTTCAAACCATGATCATCTGTACCGGCGAACGCATGGTCACGCTCACCATTGGTGCTGACGGTATTCCGGTGGAAGAGGCCGAGGAAAACGAACATGACTGTGTGATTGCTGACACGGTCAGCCTGGCTGAAGTTGAACAGCCGTTTTGGACAGCACTCAGCCGTGATTTTGACCATCGTTTTGCGATCCGTGAAAACACGCAAATCGCAACCGTGTCGTTGTCGCTTTTATCTCCCAGCAGGGCACCGCCTGTTTTGGTTTGACTTAATCCACTCAAATCAAACTTAAAAACAGGATTACCCGAATGACCGATGCAACTGCGTCGGCACCCGCCCGGTCAAAAACGACCGGCGGTGCCTTCTACCGTTTGGTATGGAAATGGCATTTCCTCGCCTCTCTTTATGTTCTTCCATTCATGGCCATGCTGGCTGTGACCGGGGGCATTTATCTCTACAAACCCTTCATCGAAGAACGGATCTATGCTGACCGGCTGAACGTCGAAGTCGGCACGGAACAACAAAGCTATGAGGCACAGCTTGCGGCCCTCTCTGCCGTCACCGAGGTCAGCCGTGTACGCGGCATCATGACCGAGGATCAGCCCGATAGATCAACCGTGATCGAGTTCGATGATGGCAATAGAATCAGAAGCTTAGCCTGGATAAACCCCTACACCGCCGACGTTCTTGCGGTGCAGCCACGCGATGAAATGGCAATGCAAGTTTTGCGTAAAGTCCATGGTGAATTGCTACTGGGTGACTTTGGAACCAAGTTCGTCGAGCTCGCCGCCCATTGGGCCATCGTGATGTTTATCACAGGGCTTTACCTGTGGTGGCCACGCGGGCAACGGACGGTGAAGAAGGCGTTTTCTCCGCCCTCGGGCAAAGGCCGTAGTTTCTGGCGGGAAACCCATTTGTTTACAGGTATTTTGGCCGCGGTTTTGGTGGTACCGATGATCGTCGCGGGCCTGCCCTGGACCGACGTCTGGGGTGGTGGGCTGTCCTATGTGCAGCAGCAAACCGGCACCAATTCCAAAAGCTTACGTTTCGGCGGCGATGTCCCGAACTCAACCACATCCGAGGGCATGCCGCTTTCCTATGCGGAGGTTTTTGCCATCGCCCGAGCCGAAGGATTGGTCGCACCCTATGAAACAAGACCGCCCCGCGATGCGGGTGCCGCCTATTGGATCAGGTCCGCCCATATCGATCGGGCCAACCAAGCGGAATTGATCATCGATCAATACAGCGGTGCGGTGCTGAAACGGCACGATTTTGCTGACAATCCGCTCGTAGCGCGTGTCGTGTCGCAGGGAATATCCTTCCACCAGGGCGAGCTTTACGGTTGGCTGAACCTCGCGCAGAATACACTTGCGGCACTGCTGGCATTGGTCCTTTCCGTCTCTGGGTTTGTGGCCTGGTGGATGCGCCGCCCCGCAGGATCACTTGGGGTGCCTGCCGCACCCGAGGCATCTTTGGGCACAGGGATGATCGTCTTGGTAATTGGTCTCAGCATTCTGCTGCCACTTGTGGGGGCCTCGTTGATTTTGGCGCTGGTTCTGGATTGGCTGATCTTCCGCAAGTTGGGCTGGTTCCAAGGGGGGCCTGCAACCTGAAAAACAAATGGCGGCGGGCATCTGTCCGCCGCCATTTGCTGCATTTTGACACAGGGCCAACGGCTGTCACAAAGCTGCAATCTGGCACCGGTAGGGCACATCTTGCAAAAACACACCAGCAAGGAGCCAGTGTTATGAAAGATGTCGATACCTATGATTTGTCCTGGGACGAATGGGATGAACTGCAACGCCCCGCCCCGGAAACTACAGAATTTGATCAGGTCGTAGAGCAGGCTCTGTCACGCCGCGGTTTCTTGTCGGGCGTGCTGGCCTTCGGCTCGGGTGCGGCTGTCATGGGTTCTGGCATGTTGTCTGGCACGTCGGCGCAGGCACAGGCGGCCAGCCGCTTTGGGTTTACCCCGATCCCGATCCAGACAGATTACACCGTGCATGTGCCCGCAGGGTACAGCTGGCAGGCCCTTGCGAAATGGGGCGAGCCGCTGTTTTCTGATGCCGAAGCGTTGAGCCAGGAAACCGGTGTCAGCGTTGGCAGTTCGGACCGGGTGTTTGGTGAAAACACCGATGGGATGGAAGCCTTTGTGGTCGACGGTCGTCAGGTGATTGCGGTGAACCATGAATATGTAAACACGCGCGTGAACCTGCCTTATACCGAAGGCGAAGTGACCAGTGCCGATGACGTGCTGACCTTGCAAAACATACAAGGCGTCACCGTCATGGAAGTCGCGGAAGGCCCTGACGGCTGGGGTATCGTTGTGGACAGCGATCTGAACCGCCGGATCACGCAGAACACACCAATGACCATCGCGGGTCCTGCTGCGGGTCATCCGCTGTTGCAAACCGCTGCTGACCCTGCTGGCACGACCGTCCTTGGCACCATGAATAACTGCGGTGCGGGTAAGACGCCTTGGGGCACTTATCTGACCTGTGAAGAGAACTTTAACGGCTATTTCGGGTCGACCGACGCAGGATTTGAAGCACCGGAAGACTACGCACGCTACGGCATTGGTCTGGAAGGGCGTTACGCCTACGAAAAGTTCGACGCCCGTTTTGACGTAAGCCAGAACCCCAATGAACCGCATCGTTTTGGGTATATCGTTGAGATCGACCCAACCGATCCCACATCAACCCCGATCAAGCACACAGCACTGGGCCGCTTTAAGCATGAAAATGCCGCCGCTGTTCTGGCCGCAGATGGACGCGTTGTTGTCTATATGGGTGATGATGAGCGGGGCGAGTTTATGTATAAATACGTCTCGAACGGTGTGTATACGCCCGGCGGGCCGACCTCTGCGCTTTTGGATGATGGACAGCTTTACGCGGCCAAGTTCAACACAGATGCCACCGGTGAATGGGTTGCGTTGACGCCAGAAGCCACTGGGATGGAGGAAGCAGAGATTGCGATCTTCACCCGTATGGCCGCATCCGCCGTGGGCGCCACAACGATGGATCGGCCCGAGTGGGTTGCGGTGAACCCGGTTGCGGTTGAAGGCTATTGTGCGTTGACCAACAACTCCCGCCGTGGTCCTGACTTTACCAACGCAGGCGGTGACCCAGCTGTTGCCGTGTCAAACTCGCCCAATCCGCGTGATGCCAATAACTACGGGCAGATCGTGCGGTGGTGGCCGGCTGGTGATGATCACACAGCGACGGCGTTCACATGGGATCTTTATGTCATGGCGGGCAATCCGACGGTGCATGACGATCTCAACAAGGGCTCCGTTAACGTGAATGAAGGCAACCTGTTCAACTCGCCTGACGGTATGATGTTTGACAGCACTGGTTTGCTCTGGATCCAGACCGATGGTGACGACAGCAACGAAGAAGGCTTTGCTGGCATGGGCAACAACCAGATGCTGGCGGGTGATCCGGTGACAGGTCAGATCGAACGGTTCCTGACCGGGCCAAACGGGTCCGAAGTGACGGGGCTGACATGGTCTGCAGACAAGCGCACGATGTTCGTGGGCATCCAGCACCCTGCCGCACCGTTCCCCGATGGGGAAGGTACGCTGCCGCGCTCATCTATCGTCGCTGTGAAGCGGGATGACAACGCGCCGGTGGGCTAAACGAACCCACAGCAAACGGGATGGGCCATTTTCAATCGGCCCGTCCTACCCCTTGAACCACTCCACGATGTCAATGCCTGTAACGGTCACCACAATGGGAACCGTGCTGATGCAAAAGGCGATGATGCACAGGATCAGTGGCGGGGCAAAGAGGCGCGACATGCCGGCCACCAACAATATGCCCCCCGCACCGCCGATCACTACATTTCCCGGAAAGTTCAGCGCGACAAAGAAGGCTGCATAACGCCCCTTATTCACCAAAGGCTTCAGCCAATTGGGCGACATTTCTGTGATCAACGCCAGTCGGTCTTGCAATGGCAAAGCATGCGCGTCCGTCACCAAAGCCGCAATTTTGTGTAGCCCGACGCTATTGAGCGACCGGATCAGATGCCGCGCCGGGATGAGCCAACCGATCAAGAATGGCAAATAAAACCCAATGACCGACGCCCCATAGATCCACCAGACCTGATCGGGCCCTTGCAGGATCATGAAGGCCAGCGAAAGCTGAAAGCTGGGGACGAAGGGCACGGCGATCAGCATGGCGTAAAGCGCCAGAACCGCCAGCCGCATCGGCAATTGCAATGTGTCGCCTTGACCTTCCGTCCAGGCGAACAGCTGATGCATCGCCAAGAACGCCAGAACGCCCATGGTGACAAGCACCAAAAGGCGCGCCAAGTTGGAAAGTGTCTTCATTGTCGGTTCAAACCTACGGGCAACGGCATCGCCTTTTCTGGCAACACCACCGGTCCGCAATACCCAAGCAATGCCCAAGGAACCATAAAAAACCCGACGTTATCTGGGGATCTGGTCGAATTTGATGCGTCATTGTCGCCATGCGGGTCGCAAGGGCGCGGGTTTCAGGGGTTGCGGGATGGCGGGTGTCTGCAACTGAACCAATGTGAAGAGGGAACCTTCGCGCAGTTTGCGGCGAATACTAAGTCTGAGCCCAATATGCCGAATGCCGCGTGTTGTATGAAACTCTGTAAACCGGACCACAAATTCAGAACTACTCTTCGCTTATCAGAATGATTGCTCCGACACCTAGTATCCCGAAAATTGAGATCAGCGCACTGGCTTCGCGCAGGTTGGTGAGGTCCGAGATCACGCCGTAGGCGATGGTACCCAAAGCCGTCGACCCAAGCCCGACCATAACCCACAGCCCCATGATCCGTCCGTGGAAACCATCCGGAATCGACAATTGTATCTTTGACTGATTTGCTACGCCGACGATAGAAGCCGCGCAGCCCAATGTTGCTGCACATGCCAATCCCAAAAGCCAGTTCTCGGTCTGCGACATGAGCCAAAGTGCTGCAAAGCCAGCAACGCCAAGATACTCAGCAATGTGTTTAGGAAGGTCTCTGGGAAGCGCCATAAACGCCGCAGCACAAACTGCTCCCAGTCCGGCTGCCGAGAGCAATAATCCAGCCCCATCCGCCTCCCGACCAAACGAGGTTGCAGCAAAGAGTGGAAACAGGTCGACGGCTGCACGACCACCGAACCCGAACACGCCAGTCAGCAGAAAAGCTGTTGTCACTGGGCGACTATCACAGATAACAGCCCAGCCATCGCGGAGTTGTGAGAGAAAACTGCCGCTTGAAGTTGCGCGCTTCGCGACATCGTGCCTTAGCGACCATATGACAAGCGCTAACACTATATTACCAATCGCTCCTAACAGAAGAATTGACGGGATACCCACCACTACAATGAGAAGCCCGGCCAGAGCTGGGCCAATCATGCGGGTCAAGTTAAACACCATTGAGTCGAGGGCGATGGCGCGGGGCATTAGTGTTTTGGGAACGAGCGCAGGGACCAAGGCCATTCGCAGCGGCTGATAAGCCGAGACAGTTATTCCGATCAGACATTCAAGAACGATCAATGCGCCAACGGTTACGAGGTTGGCGAGCGCAGAAACGAAAAGCAGTGTGGTTAAAATTGTCAGAACAAGCTGAACCCTGACCATTGCGGGAATGATCCGAACCCGGTCGGCAACTGCGCCAAAAAGCGGTCCAACGATGACAGTTGGAACAAGCTGCGCAGCAAGCACAACGCTCGACCAAAAAGTTGATCCGGATAACTCCCAAGCGAGCCAAAGCACAGCGACCCGTTGCATCCAAATGCAAGTCAGAGCGACGCTATTTCCAGCGCAGTAGCGTAGGTATAAAGCGAAACCAGTTTTGACCATCAGAGCACTCCAATTTAACGGTGAGTGCCCAGGCGAACGGCTAGAAAAACTACGCTTCCCGATGGTTGCCCATCTAATTCTCGCCAGTTACGTAGCTATTTTAAAAATATCATGTGGTCCATTCAGGCGCAATCGGCGATCGGCGCACGTTTTCGATAGCAGCCATTGGCGCATTCGCAGCGAATTGGCGCTTCGTCCGCGCTACCGCCGCAGACCTTGACTATGTCCAAAGTCTGGTTTGGGTCAGCGATGCCTTCGGGCCGAAAGTCGTGTGCATCGCGTCAAATTTTTGCTGACATTTCATGTGGGACGCATGTTGATGTCCTGCTCTTGCGCACCCGTTCTTTGCCTCTTAGTCCTATGGGTATCCGACAAACTTCGAGAACCGCTTATGATCACAGGCCATTGCAATTGCGGCGCGGTCCAATTCGAAATCACCGCGTCGCCGACGAATATCTACTATTGTCATTGCTCAATTTGTCGCCGGTATACGGGCGCAAACGGGATACCAGTTGTCGTCGTAAAAAACGCGGATTTTGCTTGGATCAAAGGAGCTGATCTGGTCACAACCTGGCAAAATCCTGATGCCGATTGGCAGGCGCATTTCTGTCCACGCTGTGGATCATCCTTGCCAGGTCCAAATGACCCGGAACGCATGTTTGTGCCGGTTGGCGCATTGGTAAGCGGTACAGACGATATGCAAATCGCCCATCATATTTTCACCGGGTCAAAGGCCGATTGGGATGACATATGCGACGCAGGACAGCAGCATGACGGGCACATCGGCAGCTAAGCATCAGGCGATTGAGTTTTTTCGCCAAACGCAGTGATCAACGGTGTTGGTCCACCAAAATATGGTTGCCATCGGGATCGGTCAGCATAAAGCTCGCGGGCCCTTGTGTGGTTTCATCCGCCTCGCTTAGCAGGCTGACCCCTTCGGCTTTGAGGTGTTTTTGAATGTCGCGCACGTCGTCAAATGCCTCTGTGTTTTGCGCATTCTGGTCCCACCCAGGATTGAAGGTCAGGGTATTGCCGGGAAGAAACCCGCCAAACAGCCCGATCACGGTGTCGCCATTGCGTAGCATCAGCCAGCCCTGCGCTGCGTCCCCGCCAAAGGGTTCAAACCCGAGTTTGCCATAGAAGCTCTTAGAGGCCGCAATGTCTTTGACATTCAGGCTGATGGAAAATGCACCAAGTTTCATGAAATGCTCCTTGTTTTGATGGGGGAAGCTTAGCCGCCCATGGCTGTTCAGGAAATAAGTTTCAGTTTGCTCTGTAGAAACTGCTTGTTGCTCTCTTCAGTCGTGAGCGCGATGGCGGTCTCATAGCTCGCCTTTGCGGCAGTCAGGTCGCCCGCGCGGGCGCATAGATCGGCTCGCGCTGCATGATAAGGCTGATAGCCCGTCAACTGGGGCTCATCGGCCACCTGATCCAACAGCGCCAACCCCGCCGTGACGGATTGCGCATAAGAGACCGCAATCGCCTGATTGACCCGCACCACCGCCGATGGCTGGATCTGATAAAGCAGCCCGTAAAGGGCCGCAATTTGCGCCCAATCGGTGTCCGCCCACCGGGGACTTTGTGCGTGCAGCGCACTGATGGCCGCTTGCAATTGGTAGGGCCCGACTTGCCCGCGGGGTAGGGTGGCCTGCAACAGCGTGTCGCCCTCGGTGATCTTGGCGCGATCCCATCTGTTGCGGTTTTGGTCTTCAAGCGGGATGAAGGCCCCGTCTGGCCCGGTCCGTGCCAACTGTCGCGCGTCATGGAGCAGCATCAGGGCAAGCAACCCAGCCACTTCGGCCTGTTCTGGCATCAGGTGGTGCATGATGCGACCCAGCCGAATAGCTTCGTCATCCAGCTGTGAGGGCACGGAATAGCCAGCGTTGAAGATCAGATAGATCACCGCCAAAACAGCGTTAAGCCGTTCTTGCAGCTTGTCGCGATCCGGAATTTCATAAGGAATGCCAGCCGCGCCGATTTTGCGTTTGGCGCGGGTCAGGCGCTGGGCCATGGCTTGCGGCTTGTCCAGAAAGGCCGCCGCAATCGCATCTGTGCTCAGGCCACCCAGCGTGCGGAGGGTCAGGGCCACTTGGGTCTTTTGCTCAATGGCCGGGTGACAGCAGGTAAAGATCATTTCGAGCCGTTTATCGGGAATGATCTCTGGCCGCCGATCCTCGGGCTGGTTAGCGATATCGGCCAAATAGGACAGTTCCGGTACCCGCGCGGCCCAACGGGCGTCGCGCCGAAACAGATCAATGGCACGTCTGCGGGCTGTGCTGATCAACCACGCGGCCGGGCTGTCGGGCAGGCCCTTAGTGGGCCAGACCTCCATCGCGCGGGTGATGGCGTCTTGCAGGCAATCCTCGGCCAATTGCAGATCGCCCAAGGATTTGGTCAGGGCAGACAGGATGCGCCCCCACTCTTCGCGCAGGGTACGTTCAATCGCTTGCGCGGGATCACGTGGGGGCATCATCAAGGCTTAGTCGTCCCAGACCATCACGGGGCGGACTTCGATCCGACCATAAGTCGCAGTTGGGATCTTGGCAGCCTGGGCCAACGCATCATCCAGGTTCTCACAGTCGAGCAGGTAATAACCGCCCAATTGTTCCTTGGTTTCCGCAAAGGGGCCATCGGTTGTGATGGCTTTGCCATCGCGGACAGTCACCGTCGTTGCGGTCGCGGTTGGTTGCAAGGCGTCTCCTGCGACCATTGCACCGCGCTCTTTCATCTCGGCGCCGAATTCCTGATAGGCCTGAATAAAGGGGCCAAACTCAGGGGTGCCGGGCTGCGGGCCAGTTCCTTCGGCGGAATAGATAAGGCACATGTATTGCATGGGTTGTCTCCTGTTGATGTCGCGGGCGAAATTGCCTTCGTACATACCAGACGTTTGACAAGGATCGAAATCGACATCTTGCGCAGAAAAATTTCAATGCACTGAGAAAAAGCGGAGGCTTGATTTCCCTGCCGATTCCCAATACATCGCCCGCGATGTTGGACCGGGCCGGATTGGCCCCTCAAAATTAAGGGCCCTGCAAAATGGCAAAGGCAAAGTTTGAACGTAACAAGCCGCACGTTAACATTGGTACGATTGGCCACGTTGACCACGGGAAGACGACGCTGACGGCGGCGATCACGAAGTATTTTGGTGACTTCCAGGCGTATGACCAGATTGACGGCGCGCCGGAAGAGAAGGCGCGTGGGATCACGATCTCAACGGCACACGTGGAATATGAGACTGAATCGCGTCACTATGCGCACGTTGACTGCCCCGGCCACGCTGACTACGTCAAAAACATGATCACCGGTGCGGCGCAAATGGACGGCGCGATCCTGGTTGTGAACGCCGCAGACGGCCCAATGCCGCAAACGCGTGAGCACATCTTGTTGGGTCGTCAGGTTGGCATCCCATATATGGTTGTCTACATGAACAAAGTTGATCAGGTCGACGATGACGAGCTGCTCGAACTGGTTGAAATGGAAATTCGCGAGTTGTTAAGCTCTTACGAATATCCTGGCGATGATATCCCTGTGATCCCTGGTTCGGCCCTGGCCGCGATGGAAGAGCGTGACGACAACATCGGTAAGGAATCCATTGAAAAGCTGATGGCGGCTGTGGATGAGTACATCCCAACACCTGCCCGTGCGGTTGACCTGCCGTTCCTGATGCCAATCGAGGATGTGTTCTCGATCTCTGGTCGTGGTACTGTTGTGACGGGCCGTGTTGAGCGTGGCGTAATCAATGTCGGTGACGAGATTGAGATCGTGGGCATCAAGGATACATCGAAAACGACCTGCACAGGCGTTGAAATGTTCCGCAAGCTGCTGGATTCAGGTGAAGCTGGCGACAACATCGGTGCGTTGCTGCGCGGTGTTGACCGTGAAGGCGTTGAGCGTGGTCAGATCCTGTGTAAGCCGGGTTCTGTGAAGCCGCACACGAAGTTTGAGGCTGAGGCCTATATCCTGACCAAGGAAGAGGGCGGTCGTCACACACCGTTCTTCGCGAACTACCGTCCACAGTTCTACTTCCGGACCACAGACGTGACCGGTACTGTTGAGCTGCCAGCGGGCACTGAAATGGTGATGCCTGGCGACAACCTGAAGTTCAACGTTGAGCTGATCGCGCCGATTGCGATGGAAGACGGCCTGCGCTTCGCGATCCGCGAGGGTGGCCGGACTGTTGGTGCGGGTGTCGTATCAAAGATTGTTGAATAAACAATCTTGAACGGCACTGGTGGGTGGCAGGTGAATGCGCAGCAATCACCGAGAACCCACAACAGCGTTATGAATAACAAAGGCCGCTCCACATGGGGCGGCCTTTAGCGTCAAACAGTTACTCTCCTTTTAGGCAAGAAAGTTGAGTTAACGCCTCGTTGGGAAGTAATGCGTCTCTGCAGAAATGGAAAACTTCTTTCTATGAGTGGTTGTACCACCGACCTGAGCAATCCATGATGCTCGAGAGAAGGAGGCGATGAATTGATCGACAATATTTTGCCAGTGATCGCGGTGGTCGTCGTGATACTGATTGTCTTGCCTCACCTCCGCAGTGCTGAAAGGCGACGAAATGTGGTTGATCCAATGCGGGTCAGTGAGGAATTGCGAAAATCAAGCCAACTCGAGCGCCTTGAAGAAACACAAACCTATCCGCATGACAGCCCCGGGCGAATCCATAAAAGAGCGGATATTATTGCCGAACGAAAGATGAGGCAGCGTTTTTGTCGGACTGAGCATGAGAATGAACTCCTCCAGCGATGGCTCGTAGAAGGCAAGATTGAAATGTCGGATCAAGAGTTTTTGGAATGGTTACCGAACCAGTCACCGGATACTTGGCATGCAATAGTGCGCAACTGGAACTGGGACTACGGGTCCGCGCCGCTCTTGCAGATCATTTCACAACCTCAATGCGATTTGGGCACTGCCTTTAGAATCTTTTTTGTTGATGCGCAGAATTGGCCGGACGTTTTGGACTATTCGCAATGGCAAAATGCGTCATACCAAGATGCATGGTACACATGTGCATTGATTGCCAAGCGTTGGCGTGAGAACAGCTTCCATAACAAGGATTTTTGGCTAGAAGGCGAGCGGGGTCCTTATGAGAGCTGGACTAACGGTTTCAGAAAAAAGGAAAAAGCACTGGTTGATCAAGGCAAGTACCCATCGTTCATAGTGCCCGATTATGTCTACGCCTACCAAGGTAACCGAGACTGCATTTCTGACTTCACGTGGATGGAAGGCTGTTTGATGCATAGTTTCGATAGTTGGAAGCGTCAGAACGGATATTCACAACAGGATGGCTAAGTTGCCCTGACCCTTTACACCCTCCCCTCATCCGCCCCCAATCCAACAAGGGTGCGCACCGTCGCGCCGTTTACGGGTTGGGCCAATAGACGAGATGAGCGCGCCGGTTGCGCTGAGCACTACCGAAAATACGATGCATACAGTCTGCAAGCCATATGGAAACGCAGTGTGTCAGCCATCTGCAGCCAACGCATCCGCGCGGCCGAGGGGTGCGTCTAATTTGCTGCGTAAATCCTCGCTCTGCGCTTCCACGCCTCTTGCCGCATCTTCCGATCAACCAAGCCGTCAATGCGGCTTTCAGATCGTCCAGGCCTTCGACTTGCAATTTGGTGGTCCGATCGCAAAAACGTCAAATAGCACCGGTGCAGCGTTGCTAGAAGTCCCGCAAGAAACGCGGATTTTTCGATCCACCGACGCGATGACATAGGCGGCCAAGGCCTTTGGTCCTTGGCTGGCCCTTCTCTTTCGACATTTCTGCCCGCGAACATACGTCTGGTGCACCTTCCCTCTTGATCCGGCTTTCGTTTCGGACTAGTCCGGCAGGCGGTCATAGGGGTTTAGCTCAGTTGGTAGAGCATCGGTCTCCAAAACCGAGGGTCGTGGGTTCGAGTCCCTCAGCCCCTGCCAGACCAGATCACCGCCCGTCGGAGGATCACGTTTCAAGATGACCCCCCCTGAATTCACCGTCGCCTTTCATGTGGGTGCCCATAAGACAGCGACCACCCATTTGCAGCGCTCGTTGCAAAGTGTCGCGGCCCCGCTTGCGGACGCAGGCGTGCGGTTTTACGGCCCCAAGTATTTTCGGCTACCGGGTCGTTCCATTCCGGCCTTGTTTGGGCTGAAGGATGGTCCGGTTGATCCGTCAAGGCGGTCGCCCACTGCGCAGTTGGACCTGATGCGCAAAGACGCAACGCGTGTGGTTTTCAGCGAAGAGAACTACATTGGCGTGTTGAACAGCCCGCGCCGCTATCCTGTTGAGAAACGTTATCCGCATGCCGCCGAACGCGTGACCGCCTTCGCACAGTCGATGGGCTGTCCGATAGATGTTTTTGTTGGCATTCGTCGTCCGACAGCTTTCCTGAACTCTGCTTATTGTCAGATGTTAATGGGAGGCCGTGTTATGCCGTTGGATCGCTACAAGCACATCAACCCGATTACGAGTGTGGATTGGCGCGATCTGATCACCCGTTTGCGCGGGGCAGCGGGTGTGCGTCAGCTCTTTGTGTGGCGCCAAGAAGATTACGCCGCCGTCTTCGCGCAAATCTGCGCCGCGATGGTTGGCCCAGAGCAGGCCACGTTGGTTCAGCCATTGCCTCGGCGCATCCATGAGGGTCTGTCTGCTGCCGCTGTGACCGAAACGTTGCGGCGTCATGCTGAAGGTGACACCGAGCGGGCTGGCTTTGGCATGCGCAAACTATGGCCTGTGGGCCCGGATCAGCCCTCGTTTGATGGATTTGATGCAAAGGCGCATGCCGAGGGCGATTCCGCCTATGCCGCTCAGGTGGACGCAATTGCGTGCATGGAAGGGGTTACCTTGCTGAAATGCACGTGACATCGCCCCTGCCGGGCTTGAAATCGCCTTGCAGACGCCGTATGTCCCGCGTGTTGCATAAAGGACAATTAGCCATGGCCATCGCCAACCCTGTCAAATTTATCCAAGAAGTTCGCGCCGAGGTGTCCAAGGTTGTTTGGCCGACCCGCCGCGAGGTGATTTTGACAACCGTGATGGTCTTTATCATGGCGGCGCTGACGGCGGTGTTCTTTTCGCTGGTCGACTTGCTGATCCGCTCTGGTTTGACGGGCGTCCTTGAATATTTCAGTGGATAAGCAGTCCGGAATTTCGCAGCGCGCCTCTTGAAAACATTGGGTGGCAGCGGTATGAGCCTGCAACTTCCCTGACATGGCGTGTAGCGAATCGAGTTGCGCGCCGCTTTTATGTTAGGGACTGGCGGAATGGTCCGGCAGAGTGAATTGGAATATGCAGTCCTGCGTGGCTGCGGTGACAAGGTGGCCCTAAAACATGGCGAAACGTTGGTACTCAGTGAGTGTTCTGTCGAACTTTGAAAAGAAGATCGCAGAAGCAATCCGGACCAAGGCAGAAGAGCAGGGGCTCGACGAGCAAATCGACGAAGTTCTGGTTCCGACCGAAGAGGTCATCGAAATCCGTCGCAACAAGAAGGTGACTGCCGAACGTCGCTTTATGCCCGGCTATGTGCTGGTCCATATGGAAATGTCTGATGAGGGCTACCACCTCATCAATTCAATCAACCGCGTTACAGGTTTCTTGGGCCCGCAAGGTCGCCCAATGCCGATGCGCGATGCCGAAGTGCAGGCCATCCTTGGCCGTGTACAGGAAGGCGAAGACGCCCCACGCACATTGATCCACTTCGATATTGGCGAGAAGGTCAAAGTCAACGAAGGGCCGTTTGAGGACTTCGATGGCATGGTCGAAGAAGTTGATGAAGAGAACCAGCGCTTGAAAGTGACGGTTTCAATCTTTGGCCGAGCCACCCCAGTTGAGCTGGAATACACGCAAGTGACCAAGCAGTAACACCTGCGCTGATATTTGATGAAGGGGAGCGTTGAACGCTCCCCTTTTCGTTTTGGTCAGGCCAACTGCACGACCACTGAACCATCCGCAGACGTCAATGTGTAGTCCGGAACCGACAGATATTCATCCTCGGACGCGCCAGAGACGCCGAAGCCGGATGCGTCAAAAACGGATGCATGCCGGTCACCGCGATCTGTGCAGGCAAAGGGGGCATCTGGATTGCCAGTGATTCCAATGGCTTTGCCACGGTGTGTGCAAACAAGGTTCACAACGAAATATTCGGGATTTTGCAGCGGGTCTTCGCGATCATTGGCCTCACCAAAGGCGATTTGGTCGGCCGTGCGGCGGTGAACGGCCACATATTGGATCATACCAGTTCCGGAATAGGCTTCGTCCGTAGTGGGCCGGGCGATCACGGCGACTTCGCCGGGCTGCAGCTCTGAGACATCAACCTGAGCGGGACCTGCGTCGATATTGATCAAATTGGTTTCTCCGATGGGGCGGTCATCGGGGATCTCGGCCCATTCTGTATCAATGTCGGTTTGTGCGTTCAGCAGAGCCGGGCACAGCAAGACTGCCGAACTTGAAACAGTGGCGATCACGTGGCGTCGAGTTATTTTTTGCATGCATTATTCCTTCCGAAAGGTGGGTGTCATGTTTGAGAGCGTGGTGTCTTTGTCCCAAAAGCGATGTTTGATCACGCCGGCAATGTGCAAGGACACGAGGCCCAGCAATACCCACTTGATGGCAAAATGCGCTTCAAGGATCAGCTCGCCAGTATCGGAACGGGCGAAGGCTTGGTTGACAGGGGCAATCAATAACGGATCGCGCAGTCCCGAGGCAGAGACATACCCCGTGACTACATAAGCGACCATACAAAGATATAAACCGATGTGGACGACAAGGGCGATGATCTGCTCCCATCGTGCGTGTTGCACTGTCGCGTGGCGGGGTGGTGAGGTCAGCCGCGCGATGATGCGCGCGACAAGCAGCACGATCAGGATCTGTCCGACAATTTGATGAAAGGCGATACTGTCACCTTCTACCCAGTCGTAGGTATAGGCGAGCCCGGATGCGGCCATGGCGGCGATCGCGGCGGCGGTCAACCAATGATAGGTGATTTGTAGGTTTGAATAGGTCATGGCAGGCACCTCGGATCGTAAAAATAACGCCGGCGCGGATAAGGCAACCCGCGGTGTTGAAACTTTTCGTGATCGCATGATTACAGCCATTATACGGGGGGTGAATGTACTCCCGTCGGAATTAGTAAAATCTCTTGCATTGCGGGATAACCCCGACTAAATGAGCGGCTTGTCGCACGTTTTGGCGGCACTCATGTGGGAGGCGAGGTGCACGCGTGCATCGGACCGGACCACACAACGAAAAGCCCTGCGGTCGCGACCAATGGGCGTTGGAAAAGGAGATGGCCAATGGCCAAGAAGATTATGGGTACGCTCAAGCTGCAGGTTCCTGCCGGCCAAGCCAACCCTTCCCCACCTGTCGGTCCTGCGCTGGGTCAGCGCGGTATTAACATCATGGAATTCTGCAAAGCGTTCAACGCAAAATCAGGCGACATGGAACCTGGAGCACCGTGCCCGACTGTGATCACCTATTATCAGGACAAGTCGTTCTCGATGGAAATCAAGACGCCACCTGCGTCTTATTATATCAAGAAAGCTGCCAAACTGAAAAGCGGTTCGCAGACACCAGGTAAATCCGTTGCTGGTTCAATCACTGGTAAGCAAGTGCGTGAAATCGCAGAAGCCAAAATGAAGGACCTCAACGCGACGTCCATCGAAGGCGCGATGTTGATCATCGCTGGTTCTGCCCGGTCTATGGGTGTGGAGGTCAAGTAATGGCAAAATTTGGTAAGCGTACAACCGCAGCGCGGGCCGCATTTGCAGACAAGCACAATGTGTCCGTTGAGGAAGCCGCATCACTGGTCAAAGACAACGCCAAGGCGAAGTTTGACGAATCCATCGAGATCGCAATGACATTGGGCGTTGACCCTCGTCATGCGGATCAAATGGTCCGTGGCACAGTTTCTTTGCCACATGGCACAGGTAAAACCGTCCGCGTTGCTGTTTTCGCCCGTGGCGAGAAAGCGGAAGAAGCAAAAGCCGCTGGTGCAGACATTGTTGGCGCAGAGGATCTGATGGAAACCGTCCAGGGCGGCACCATCGATTTTGATCGCTGCATCGCCACACCTGATATGATGGCCGTTGTTGGCCGTTTGGGTAAGGTGCTTGGTCCACGTAACCTGATGCCAAACCCACGGGTCGGCACAGTGACCATGGACGTCAAGCAAGCTGTTGAAGACGCCAAAGGCGGTCAGGTGCAGTTCAAGGCCGAAAAAGCCGGTGTTGTGCATGCGGGTATCGGCAAGGCGTCATTCAGTGCCAAGCAGATCGAAGAAAACATGCTGGCCTTCGTTGACGCCGTTGGCAAAGCCAAGCCCGCCGGTGCCAAAGGGACCTACATGAAAAAGATCGCCGTCAGCTCGACCATGGGCCCAGGCGTTTCTATCGACGTCGCCTCTGCAACGGGCAACGCCTAAGACCTGACAAAAGGTTCAAGCACGTTTCGGCAGGTCCTCTGGGCCTGCCGATTGCGTTTTAGGCACCCTATGTTGTGATCGCAGGTATTCCGTCAATCCCGCTTCGCTCAGCGGTTCGGAAAGGGCGTAACCTTGGAAAATATCACACCCTAACGCCCGGATCGTTTCGATATCGGCCATTGTTTCGACGCCTTCTGCCATCGCCTCAATGCCCAACCCGCGCGTCATGTCCAAGATCGCAGCCACGACGCTGCGTCGGATCGGGTCAGTCACGGCAGATTGGATCAAAGTTCGGTCAATCTTGAGCCTGTCTGGCCTGACCTTCAGCAACCCAGTAATAGACGCCCGCCCGCTACCGAAATCATCGGTCTCGATCCGCACACCAATCTCGCGCAACCGATTGAGGGTTTCCGCAAACTGCGGTGTTTCGCGGCTTTCGTCAAAGTAGATCGTTTCAAGTAATTCGATGCACAGCTGGCAGCTCCGGTCGACCCAAAGCCGTTCAACATCGTCAGGCAGGCTTGGGTCCATCAGGCGCGCGGCACTGATGTTGACTGATACTGAAGGCAACACCAACCCTTGCAGTCGTAGCCTATTGGCGGTGTCGAGTGCCTGTTTGAGCATCAAGCGGTCGATACTGCCAGCCACACCCAACTCGGTGGCGGCCCCCAGGAAAATGCTGGGCTGCAATATCCCCAAGTTGGGATGAAACCAACGGACCAATGCCTCTGCTCCAACCACAGCACCAGTACCTACGTGCACTTGCGGTTGGAAGAACGGCACAAATTCATGCCGGTCGATCGCTAGTGGAATGTCCAATGCCAAACGCCTGTGCGCCTGCATACGTGCCTGCATCTCGGGCGTGACCTGACACAGTTTGTTGCGCCCACTTCTTTTGGCTTCGTATAGGGCGACGTCGGCATTGGCGACCAATGTGGCAGGTGCCATGTGCCCGGAGGTACCAAATGCAATGCCGATGCTTGTCCCGACGGTTGCACGTCGTTCTTCATGTTCGATGGGGATTTCCATGGCTTCGATAATGCCGTCGCCGACCAGTATGGCTTGGTCCGTGGTTATCTCGGTCGTCAAAACAACCATAAATTCGTCCCCGCCAACCCGGTAGACCGTTCCCAAATCACCGACCACATGTGAAATTCGTTGCGCGGCAGCGATCAATACGGCATCGCCCGCAGGATGGCCCAGCGTGTCATTGACCCATTTGAACCGATCAAGGTCGATGTGCAGAAGCCCCGTGCGCGTTGTTGGCACGCAAAGCGCCGCGGCCAGATCCCGCTCGAATGCCCCCCGATTAAGAACACCAGTCAATGTATCTTGGTAGGCACTTCTTTCGAGCGCTTGACGTGCCTCATCTAGTTCTTCGTTCCGTTCAGCAAGGGCGGCGATTGACTCCAGCTGATGTTGCATCGCGTTTTTCTCAGCCGTGATGTCATGGCCGGTGCCGCGGTAGCCAATAAACGTTCCAACTTCGTCAAACAGTGGTTGGCCTGCAATGCGCAGCCACATGGTTGATCCATCGGTGGCGCGTCTTACGCTGTATTCAAAGTTGCGAAACGGACGATGTGCGTTCAGATCGTCTAGGTGGGCTCGCCATTTCGGATCATCGGCGTTTTCCAAAGCAATCTTGTCGCGTCTGCTTCCAATGGCGGAGTTGGCGGGAATTTGTGTGACTTCCTCCATGCGACTGGAAAAATATGTGAACCGGTGCTCTGAATCGGTTTCCCAAAACCAATCAGAAGCGATCCCCGCAAAATCTTCGAGGTTTCGGAATTTATGGTCCTTTGACGCGGTCATTGATCCGTCTTAGACCAAGACCACTGAAGAAGTAGTTAGCATGGGCTGTAGCGCAGCACTTGGCGCAGATAAGGCGAGCTATGTATTTGAGGACTTGGCTTTCGATACCAATGGCAGTAATACCTCCGACGGAACCGTGATTCTTTGCGGTCCAATTCGTCCGAGACGGTGGGTTGATGCGCAGCATCGATAATTCCTGCCTGAGACGGGATAGACCGGAATGATCTGAGGCTCTCCTCAGCCCAAGCTGGCTCAACCCCCGTATATGTGGACATCGACTGTCAGCGCGTTCGCGCTCTGGCAAAATTGAGCCGGGAAGAAATTCCCAAACTTGGAGTGAAACTGTGGATAGAGCACAAAAAGAACAGCTGGTTGATGACCTCGGCCAGATCTTTGAAAGCTCTGGCGTCGTTGTGGTTGCCCACTACGAAGGCATGACAGTTGCTGAAATGCAGGACCTGCGCGCGCACATGCGTGAAGCGGGCGGTTCCGTACGCGTTGCCAAGAACAAGCTCGCCAAGATTGCCCTTGAGGGAAAGCCATGCGCAAGCATTGCTGAATACCTCGAAGGCATGACCGTGCTCGCCTATTCCGAAGACCCTGTCGCAGCTGCGAAGGTCGTGGATAACTACGCCAAGGAGAACGAAAAGCTCGTGATCCTGGGTGGTGCAATGGGTGATACAGCACTGGACGTCGCTGGTGTGAAAGCCGTTGCCGCGATGCCGTCCCGCGAGGAGCTTATTGCTTCTATCGTTGGCTGCATCGGTGCACCTGCAAGCAACATCGCCGGGGCCATTGGCGCGCCTGCTTCGAACATCGCAAGCATTCTCTCAACCATCGAAGAGAAAGCTGCATAAAGCATCTTGGAATGACTTGGGGGATGCATCCCTCACGTTGGAACACACTATTTAGAAACGGAAAAAGCAAATGGCTGATCTGAAGAAACTTGCTGAAGAGATCGTTGGTCTGACCCTTCTCGAAGCACAAGAACTGAAAACCATCCTCAAAGACGAGTATGGCATTGAGCCCGCAGCTGGCGGCGCAGTCATGATGGCTGGCCCTGCTGACGGTGGTGGCGATGCTGCCGCTGAGAAGACTGAATTTGACGTCGTTCTCAAAAACGCTGGCGCATCCAAAATCAACGTCATCAAAGAAGTTCGCGGCATCACAGGTCTTGGCCTGAAAGAAGCCAAAGACCTCGTCGAAGCTGGCGGCAAAATCAAAGAAGGCGCGTCCAAGGACGAAGCAGAAGAGATCAAGGGCAAGCTGGAAGCAGCTGGCGCCGAAGTCGAACTGGCCTAAGTACCAAGGTGGACCCGAACGTGAATGCGCTCGGGTCCATTTTTAAGCGTTATGCGAAAAACCCGAAATCAGCTAACGTCGGCTGAAAATCTGTGGTTTCGACGCGCCAGTTGATGCATGATGTCTCAGGTTTTTCGGCAAACGCCAGAAAAGCGGGGTGGCGGACGGTGATTAACTTTGTTGTACCAGAAGCGAACAGCCCGACCGGCGGAATTAACATCATCATCCAATTTGCAGAAGTTCTTCTTCGCAATGGTCGTGATGTACGGCTGATTTTTGAAACCCCGGACTACGTCTACAGCTTCATCCCACACGATGTTCCAACTGCCTATGTTCCGCACCGGCAATCCCTGCCGTTAAAGGGCCGGATCAAATCCGCCCTCAAGCTTTTTGATCAAAAACAAGCTATGCCACGTTCACCCGGCGCGAACCCTTTGGCGATGTTGGACCCCTCTGATATCTTTATCATCCCCGAATACGCCTTTGATCTGGACCGGGCTCGATTTCCTGTCGGAAAGCACGTCATCCTTGTGCAAGGTTTTGGGCCGTTGTTTGATTGCCTTGTCCGGATGGCCCCTGAACATCCTAAGACGTCCAATCAGTTCCTTGGCGCAATCGCTACCTCGCAAAAATGTGCTGAAGCGACAAAGGTCATGATTGGACAGGACCCGGCAGTTGTTCCTTTGGCACTTGATCCAGCAAGATACGTGTTCCGGACTGAGAAGAAGAAACAGATTGCCTATATGCCACGCAGGCGGGGTGAAGAGATTGCCGGGCTCATCAAGCTGCTCAGCACCCAAGACGCCCTGCGCGATTTTAATTTCGTCCCCATTGATGGCATGCCAAGTGATCAGGTCGATCAGATCCTTTCGGACAGCCTTATTTACCTGTCCGGATCACAAAAGGACGGTTTCGGTCTGCCCCCGGCCGAGGCGATGGCGATGGGCTGTCTTGTCGTTGGGTACACCGGCGTTGGTGGCACCGAATTCTTCACACCCCAGACTGGCTTTCCGGTGCCTGATGATGACCTGGTGACTTTCTATCAAACGGTCAGGGATGTTGTGACCGGATATCAAAACGACCCTGCACCCTATGACATATTGAGGCAGAACGCATCGCAGTTCATCCTTGAACGGTACAGCTTGGTCGCGACTGAAGATGCGCTTTTGCAAGCTTTCAAAGAGTTGCAAGAGCATTGGAGCCGTACCTAAGCGGTCGAGCGAAATCGATTTCCGAGGTGACCATCCGTGTTCAGTCTTGAGGCAGCGGAGGCGCAAAGAGGGAGCTTTCGGGGATCACCAAAAGTGACCTGTGGTCGACCTCAATCGGTCCAAACTTTAGGTCCTCAATCGACGCCTCCCACACGTAGGCACAAGCGTCTAATGTCTTTAGATCACCGGTGGATATGACATCGCGCTTGATGGCGGAACGGTTGTTACACCGACATTCGGTTTTGTTCGCGGCGTGGAGGAAGTTGAGGCTGTCTCTGGAACCCTAGAGGGGACTGGAGCGAAGAGTTGAGCTTTACCAAGGCCTCGATCGGCGCAGAATTGAGCCGGTCCTTTGCATTAGGTGAGGCCTTTGTCGGTTTGCACGCGGATTGGCTGGAAAATTCATCTGACAATACACTGGTTACTGAGCTGCTGAGTGATGATGAATGGACAGGGCGCCTTGGGTTTGGCTTTTCAACCCAACTTGAAAGCGGGATTGAGCTGGACACCTCGGTCGAGTTGGCCGGGCTTGGCGGAGACCTGCAGCAGGCCAGCGGCGGCCTACGCGTAGCGTTCAGTTTCTAGGCTTGTCTTTATGGGGCGCTCTATCGGGATGGCAGACGGCGTAAGTTTATAGCGTAGCATGTTTCTTGTCTGTAGCGCAGGAAACTGACACGGCCTTGAATCCCTTGAGTTGGCCGATCTTCAAATGAAGGACCTGCCAGTGGCTGTGCGTTTTCTCCCTGCGGGTTGGGCCAAAATTCGTGAGTGGAAACGGATGTTAGTTGACCTGGGTCGTTTTGAGTGTCTGATCATGCGGATCGCAGCTGCGCGGGGAGCATTTGGAAAACAACTTGATTTCTGCTCTGCCTCTTGAACTTTTACCGAATCTCTCTTAATTGGGCGGTTCAGGCGCGCAAAAAATCGGACATAGAAAAATTCAGCTCATTTGAAACTTATCTTTCAAAGCGCTTTGCTTGCGCGTTTTGACAGGTAAGTTGATCGTTTCGGGAGAGATGTTTGGGTGCATCTCAGGTATTGGAACGGTCCTACCTCAATCGGACGTGTGTTTTGGTTGCCCGGCCAAAGCGCGCGTTCTGACATTATGGAGACCCGGCAAACATGGCTTCAACGTTCCTTGGTCAGAAACGCCTGCGTAAGTACTACGGTAAAATCCGCGAAGTACTTGAAATGCCGAACCTTATTGAGGTTCAAAAATCATCCTACGATCTGTTCCTGCGCTCTGGCGACAGTGACGCACCGCTTGACGGTGAAGGCATCAAGGGTGTCTTCCAGTCGGTATTCCCGATTAAGGATTTCAATGAAACAGCCGTGCTTGAATTCGTCAAGTATGAGCTGGAAAAGCCCAAATACGATGTTGAGGAATGTCAGCAGCGTGACATGACCTACAGCGCGCCGCTGAAGGTTACTCTACGTCTGATCGTGTTTGATGTGGATGAAGATACGGGTGCTAAATCCGTCAAGGACATCAAAGAACAAGACGTGTTCATGGGCGATATGCCTTTGATGACCCCAAATGGCACATTTGTTGTCAACGGCACTGAGCGTGTGATCGTTTCCCAGATGCACCGGTCGCCGGGCGTTTTCTTTGACCACGACAAGGGTAAGACTCATTCTTCGGGCAAACTGCTGTTTGCCTGCCGCATTATCCCATATCGTGGGTCTTGGCTGGACTTTGAATTTGACGCCAAGGACCTGGTGTTCTGCCGCATTGACCGTCGTCGTAAGTTGCCTGTGACCACCCTGCTTTATGCGCTGGGCCTGGACCAGGAAGGCATTATGAGTGCCTATTACAACACCGTTGATTACAACCTGGATAAGAAAGCCAACGCTTGGCAGACCAAGTTCTTCCCCGAGCGCGTGCGTGGCACCCGCCCGGCACATGATTTGGTGGATGCAAAAACTGGCGAAGTGATTGCTAAGGCCGGTGAGAAAGTCACCCCACGTTCGGTCAAAAAGCTGATCGATGCCGGTGAGGTGACTGATCTTTTGGTCCCTTACGAAAACATTCTGGGCAAGTTTGTTTCTGAGGACATCATCAACGAAGAAACCGGTGCGATTTACGTCGAAGCTGGTGATGAGTTGACCGTAGAGCTGGACAAAGCGGGCGATGTTATTGGTGGTACGCTGAAAGATCTGGTGGATGCCGGTATCACGTCGATTCCCGTGCTGGATATCGATAACATCACTGTGGGTGCGTACATGCGCAACACGATGGCAGCCGATAAGAACATGAACCGCGAAACCGCGCTCATGGATATCTACCGCGTGATGCGTCCGGGCGAGCCGCCCACCGTTGAGAGCGCCTCAGCTCTGTTTGACACGCTGTTCTTTGATAGCGAGCGTTATGACCTGTCCGCGGTTGGTCGTGTGAAGATGAACATGCGTCTGGATCTGGATGCGGAAGACACCATGCGCACCCTGCGCAAGGAAGACATCATCGCCTGTATCAAAGCCTTGGTTGAACTGCGTGACGGCAAGGGTGATATCGATGATATCGACCACCTTGGGAACCGTCGCGTCCGTTCTGTTGGCGAGCTGATGGAAAATCAGTACCGTGTTGGTCTTCTCCGCATGGAGCGCGCGATCAAAGAGCGGATGTCCAGTGTCGAAATCGACACTGTGATGCCGCAAGATCTGATCAACGCGAAACCTGCCGCGGCTGCTGTGCGTGAATTCTTTGGCTCTTCGCAGCTGTCCCAGTTTATGGACCAAACCAACCCGCTGTCCGAAGTGACCCACAAGCGTCGCTTGTCAGCGCTTGGGCCCGGTGGTTTGACCCGTGAACGTGCTGGCTTTGAGGTGCGCGACGTACACCCAACCCACTACGGTCGCATGTGTCCGATTGAAACGCCGGAAGGTCCAAACATTGGTCTGATCAACAGCTTGGCCACCTTTGCCCGGGTGAACAAATACGGGTTTATCGAAACGCCTTACCGCAAGGTTGTGGATGGCAAGGTCACTGACGATGTGTCCTACATGTCCGCCACCGAAGAAATGCGTCACACTGTGGCGCAGGCCAACGCGACGATGAATGACGATGGCACCTTCGGGAATGAACTGGTGTCGACCCGCAAGAATGGCGACTACACATTGTCCCCACGCGAAAACGTGGACTTGATCGATGTGTCGCCAAAGCAGCTGGTCTCAGTTGCGGCCTCCTTGATCCCGTTCCTTGAAAACGACGATGCGAACCGGGCCCTCATGGGTTCGAACATGATGCGTCAGGCGGTACCGCTTTTGCAGGCCGAGGCCCCATTGGTGGGTACCGGCATGGAAGAAGTTGTTGCCCGCGATAGTGGCGCTGCGATCATGGCGAAACGTCAGGGGATCATCGACCAAGTTGATGCCCAGCGTATCGTTGTGCGTGCGACCCATGATCTGGAACTCGGCGATGCAGGTGTTGATATTTACCGCATGCGTAAATTCCAGCGATCAAACCAAAACACCTGCATCAACCAACGTCCGCTGGTGAAGGTTGGTGATATCGTTTTGAAAGACGAGGTTATCGCCGATGGTCCGTCAACGGATATTGGTGAAATCGCGTTGGGCAAAAACGTGGTGGTCGCGTTTATGCCGTGGAATGGCTATAACTACGAAGATAGTATCCTGATCTCTGAGCGGATCACCCGTGATGACGTCTTTACATCGATCCACATTGAGGAATTCGAAGTCGCTGCCCGTGATACAAAGCTTGGGCCAGAGGAAATCACCCGCGATATTCCAAACGTGGGTGAAGAAGCCCTGCGTAATCTGGATGAAGCTGGGATTGTCTATATCGGTGCTGAAGTTGGCCCTGCCGACATTCTGGTCGGTAAGATCACGCCAAAAGGCGAAAGCCCGATGACCCCGGAAGAAAAGCTGCTGCGCGCCATCTTTGGTGAAAAGGCATCTGATGTCCGTGACACCTCCCTGCGCCTGCCGCCGGGTGACTTTGGCACGATCGTTGAGGTCCGTGTCTTTAACCGTCACGGTGTCGAAAAAGACGAACGTGCGCTGCAGATTGAGCGTGAAGAGGTCGAACGTCTGGCCCGTGACCGGGACGATGAGTTGGTCATCCTTGACCGAAACATCTATGCCCGTCTGAAAGGTATGATCCTCGGTAAGGTCGCTGTGAAAGGTCCCAAAGGCTTTAAGGCGAATTCGGAAGTGACCGAAGAAGCTCTGGAAGACATGAGCCGCGGCATGTGGTGGCAGATTGCCCTGAAGGATGAAGCCGACGCGCAAGTTGTTGAGGCCCTGAACGAGCAGTATGAAATCCAGAAGCGGGCCATGGATGCGCGTTTTGAGGACAAGGTCGAGAAAGTCCGCCGTGGAGATGATTTGCCACCGGGTGTGATGAAGATGGTAAAAGTCTTTGTTGCGGTGAAGCGTAAGCTGCAGCCAGGCGATAAGATGGCTGGTCGTCACGGGAACAAAGGTGTTATTTCCAAGGTTGTGCCTATGGAAGATATGCCGTTCTTGGCTGATGGGACCCCGGTTGATTTCTGTCTGAACCCACTTGGTGTGCCGTCGCGTATGAACGTCGGGCAGATCCTTGAGACCCATATGGGGTGGGCCGCACGTGGTCTGGGTATCCAGATTGATGATGCCTTGGGTGAATACCGTCGTTCCGGCGATTTGACCCCTGTGCGCGATGCAATGAAGATCGTCTATGGCGACAACGTCTATGACGAAGGTATCGCTGGCATGGACGAAGGCGAGCTGGTCGAAGCGGCTGGCAACGTCACACGCGGTGTGCCAATTGCGACGCCTGTCTTTGATGGCGCCAAAGAGGCTGATGTGAACGACGCGCTGACCCGCGCTGGTTTTGACACCTCTGGTCAGTCGGTTCTGTATGATGGCCGTACTGGTGAGCAGTTTAGCCGTAAGGTGACCGTGGGTGTGAAATACCTGCTGAAACTGCACCACTTGGTTGATGACAAGATTCACGCACGTTCCACCGGGCCTTACAGCCTTGTCACGCAGCAGCCGTTGGGCGGTAAAGCCCAATTCGGTGGCCAGCGTTTCGGGGAAATGGAAGTCTGGGCATTGGAAGCTTATGGCGCGGCTTACACCCTGCAGGAAATGCTGACTGTGAAGTCGGATGACGTGGCAGGCCGGACGAAAGTCTATGAAAGCATCGTCAAAGGCGAGGACAATTTTGAGGCTGGTGTGCCTGAATCGTTCAACGTGCTTGTGAAAGAAGTCCGGGGCCTTGGCCTTAACATGGAACTCCTGGATGCGGAGGATGAGGAATAAGAATTTTCTAGAAAATTCTTGGGGCAGAACAAATTTCTAGAAATTTGTTCGCTCCTCCCCTTCTCACGCACCCCAATTCAAGGAATTGAAGATGAACCAGGAACTGACAAATAACCCGTTTAACCCGCTGACCCCGGCGAAAACATTTGACGAAATCAAGGTCTCTTTGGCCTCTCCTGAACGGATTCTGTCGTGGTCTTTTGGTGAGATCAAAAAACCAGAGACCATCAACTACCGCACGTTCAAACCTGAACGTGATGGCTTGTTCTGCGCGCGTATCTTTGGCCCGATCAAAGACTACGAATGTCTGTGCGGCAAATATAAGCGCATGAAGTATCGCGGCGTTGTCTGCGAGAAATGCGGTGTGGAAGTCACGCTTCAAAAGGTCCGTCGCGAACGGATGGGCCATATCGAATTGGCCGCCCCTGTGGCGCACATCTGGTTCCTGAAGTCACTGCCATCCCGTATCGGTCTGATGCTGGATATGACCCTGCGTGATCTGGAACGCATCCTGTATTTCGAAAACTACGTCGTCATCGAACCCGGCCTGACTGACCTAACTTACGGCCAGTTGATGACTGAGGAAGAGTTCAACGACGCACAAGACCTTTACGGCATGGACGCTTTCCAGGCCAATATTGGTGCAGAGGCGATCCGCGAAATGCTGTCCCAGATCGATCTGGAATCCGAGGCCGAGCAGTTGCGTGCGGACCTCAAAGAAGCCACAGGTGAATTGAAGCCTAAGAAGATCATCAAGCGTTTGAAGATCGTCGAAAGCTTCCTGGAATCTGGCAACCGACCAGAGTGGATGGTTCTGACCGTGATCCCTGTGATCCCGCCAGAGCTGCGCCCGCTGGTGCCACTGGATGGTGGTCGTTTTGCGACGTCGGATCTGAACGATCTTTATCGCCGGGTCATCAACCGGAACAACCGTCTGAAGCGTCTGATTGAACTGCGCGCGCCTGACATCATCGTCCGCAACGAAAAGCGGATGCTGCAGGAATCTGTCGATGCGTTGTTTGATAACGGCCGTCGTGGTCGCGTGATTACTGGTGCGAACAAGCGTCCTTTGAAATCCCTCAGCGATATGCTGAAGGGGAAACAAGGTCGCTTCCGTCAGAACCTTTTGGGAAAACGCGTCGACTTCTCAGGTCGTTCGGTCATCGTGACCGGTCCGGAACTGAAGCTGCACCAATGTGGCTTGCCCAAGAAGATGGCGTTGGAGCTGTTCAAGCCGTTCATCTATTCGCGCCTTGAAGCGAAGGGTCTTTCCAGCACGGTCAAGCAAGCCAAGAAACTGGTCGAAAAGGAACGTCCCGAGGTCTGGGATATTCTGGATGAAGTCATCCGCGAACACCCTGTCATGCTGAACCGTGCGCCGACGCTGCACCGTTTGGGCATTCAGGCGTTTGAACCTGTTCTGATCGAAGGTAAGGCTATTCAGCTGCACCCGTTGGTCTGTTCGGCCTTTAACGCCGACTTTGACGGTGACCAAATGGCGGTTCACGTCCCGCTTTCACTGGAAGCCCAGTTGGAAGCCCGCGTCTTGATGATGTCCACCAACAACGTGCTGTCACCGTCCAACGGTGCGCCAATCATTGTGCCTTCGCAGGATATGATCCTGGGTCTCTACTACACGACCATCATGCGTGAAGGCATGAAGGGCGAGGGGCTGCAATTCTCGGACATCGAAGAGGTCGAGCACGCGTTGACTGCGGGCGAGGTGCACCTGCACGCCAAGATCGAAGCTCGCATGTCGCAGATTGACGACGAAGGCAATGAAGTGCGCGTGCGCTTTGAAACCACACCAGGCCGTTTGCGTCTGGGTGCATTGCTGCCGTTGAACGCCAAAGCACCGTTTGCTTTGGTCAACCGGTTGCTGCGTAAGAAAGAAGTGCAGCAGGTCATCGATACAGTCTATCGTTACTGTGGTCAGAAAGAATCTGTCATCTTCTGTGACCAGATCATGACCATGGGCTTCCGCGAAGCGTTCAAGGCAGGCATTTCCTTTGGTAAGGACGACATGGTCGTTCCAGATACCAAATGGGGTTTGGTTGATGAAACCCGCGAGCAGGTGAAGGACTTTGAACAGCAGTACATGGACGGCCTGATTACACAGGGCGAAAAGTACAACAAAGTTGTTGATGCATGGTCAAAGGCCAACGACAAAGTCACTGACGCCATGATGGCCACCATTGGTACAACGCCCACCATGGAAGATGGATCAGAAGGTGAGCCGAACTCGGTTTACATGATGGCCCACTCTGGTGCCCGTGGTTCGGTGACCCAGATGAAACAGCTGGGCGGGATGCGCGGCCTGATGGCCAAGCCGAATGGTGAGATCATCGAGACGCCGATCATCTCGAACTTTAAGGAAGGTCTGACCGTTCTTGAATACTTCAACTCCACCCACGGTGCTCGGAAGGGTCTGTCGGATACGGCGTTGAAGACGGCGAACTCAGGCTATCTGACCCGTCGTCTGGTGGACGTCGCCCAAGATTGCATTGTCCGTGAGGTTGACTGCGGCACCGAGACATCAATCACCGCCGAAGCGGCTGTGAATGATGGTGAGGTTGTTGCGTCCTTGGCTGAGCGTGTGCTGGGCCGTGTGGCCGCAGAAGATGTCATTAAGCCAGGCACTGACGAGGTTATCGTTGAGCTGGGTGAGCTGATTGACGAGCGTAAAGCAGACATGATTGATGTCTCGGGCATCACCAAAATGCGCATCCGTTCGCCGCTGACCTGTGAAAGCGAAGATGGCGTTTGTGCCATGTGCTATGGCCGTGACCTGGCTCGTGGTACCCGCGTCAACATTGGTGAGGCCGTTGGTATCATCGCGGCCCAGTCCATTGGTGAGCCGGGTACACAGCTGACCATGCGGACATTCCACATTGGTGGCGTTGCCCAAGGTGGCCAGCAGTCATTCCAGGAAGCGTCACAGCCCGGTCTGATCCGCTTTGATAACGCCAGCTTGCTGGAAAATGCTGCCGGCGAAATGGTTGTCATGGGGCGGAACATGGTTCTGTCGATCACAGACAAAGAAGGCACAGAGCTTGCCAGCCACAAGGTTGGTTATGGTTCCAAGGTCTTTGTCAAAGACGGTCAGGATATCCTGCGCGGCGATAAGATGTTTGAATGGGATCCATATACCCTGCCGATCATTGCTGAAAAATCAGGTACGGCGAAATACGTCGATCTGGTCAACGGTATTGCGGTCCGTGAAGACACCGATGATGCAACGGGTATGACCCAGCGCATCGTGTCTGACTGGCGTGCTGCACCAAAGGGCAATGAGCTGGCGCCGAAGATCATCGTGGTTGGTGCCGATGGCGAGCCTGCCATGAAGGACGACGGCAACCCCGTCTCCTATGGCATGTCTGTTGACGCGATTCTGTCGGTTGAAGACGGCGAAGAAATCAAGGCAGGTGACGTTGTTGCGCGTATCCCGCGTGAAGGTGCCAAGACCAAGGACATCACCGGTGGTCTGCCACGTGTGGCCGAATTGTTTGAAGCCCGCCGTCCAAAAGATCACGCAATCATCGCTGAGATTGATGGTTATGTGCGCTTTGGTAAGGACTATAAGAACAAACGCCGCATTGCGATTGAATCTCCTGATGATGCGGACATCAAGGTTGAATACATGGTGCCCAAGGGCAAGCACATCCCGGTTGCGGAAGGTGACTTTGTCCAAAAGGGCGACTACATCATGGACGGCAACCCTGCTCCGCACGATATTCTTGCGGTTATGGGTGTCGAGGCCTTGGCCGACTATATGATCGATGAGGTTCAGGACGTGTACCGCCTGCAAGGTGTGAAGATCAACGATAAGCATATCGAAGTTATCGTGCGTCAGATGCTCCAGAAATGGGAAATTCAGGACAGTGGTGACACCGTTCTGCTGAAAGGCGAAAACGTCGATAAGGCCGAGTTTGATGAAGCCAACGCGAAGGCACTGAAACGGGGCGATCGCCCTGCGACAGGCGAGCCTATCTTGTTGGGTATCACCAAAGCGTCTTTGCAGACCCGTTCGTTCATCTCGGCTGCGTCTTTCCAGGAAACCACGCGTGTTCTGACCGAAGCTTCGGTACAGGGTAAGCGCGACAAGCTGATCGGCCTGAAAGAGAACGTTATCGTGGGTCGTCTGATCCCAGCGGGTACAGGCGGAGCAACCCAGCAGATGCGGGCTGTTGCTGCAGGTCGTGATAATGTTGTCATTGAGGCACGCCGCGAAGAGGCCGAAGAGGCCGCACGTTTGGCAGCCCCGATGGAAATGGCCAACGACGTGTCCGACGCGGGCGTATTCAGCGACAATCTTGTGGTCGATACTCCTGAAGGCGGCGAAGCATAATCGACGCGATAATAATTCAGAGGGGCCCCTGTTCATCGCAGGGGCCTTTTTGTTTGATAAGGTGTGGTGTGAGTATCACCGATCACCGTTCCCTATAACTGCCTTACTCCAAAGTTCGGCGCGCTGGATTGTGAATGATGCAACGCATGTCTTTGTCAAACGCGATAGGCCCCGATGGTGTGTCGCCAATTTGTCTGCAACTCTGATGCGCGGCGAGACTATCTGACAATACTTGTCGCAGGTCTTTTTTGGTAGAGGCTATGCGTGCCTCTGCAACCAACCATCATTTCATCGCTCATCCGCTATCGTCATCTGCTCGCTTTGGCGCAGGAAAAGATCAATCATCGGTACCGAAAAACACACCGTCAACGTCCAGAAAGAAGTCACCGTTTGCTTCGCCCTCGACCGTGCCGAAGACCGCGTCGCCTGTTCCGGCGTCGTCGTAAACCGCCCCTTCCAGATTGAGGTTCATTTGAGAATCGACCGCAAACCCATCGGTGTCGACGCCGGTGATTTCCCCTGCTGCGACAGCATCCAGATCGCCGCTATTTTCGATACCCGAAATCTGGAGCGTCCCCGTCAGCTGTTGGTTTGGTGTTCCATCCGGATCGATCAGGTTTATGTTGGTCACGTTGCCTGTGATGTCGTTGCTGCTAAAACCGACGATCATGTTCATGTCGGCCAATATGCTGCCCACAGCATTCCCTTGAACATTTGCCCCGATCTGCCCCTCATAGCTCACGGTACCAGTTGGTAAATCATTCACGTTGGTTTCGGGCAGAAAGCTAATCCGCTCGGCCTCGTCGAAGGCGCGGTCAACCTGCGAGCTTGTGACAGTTGGCGGGGTAGGGCTTGCCATGCACGCCGATAGGGCGGCAGTTGCAAGAAGGCAGGTGTTGGTAGCTTTGATCATTTCGCGTTCCAATCAGTTGGCGATTGCATTTATCAAGTCTGCTTCCTTGGTCTTCTCTCTGGGAATGCTATGCAATAAATCCACACCGCTATCCAATAACGGCCCATGTTTTGCGTGGTATGTCACGCAGGTTCTTGCCACTGTTGACAGGCAAAGCGACTCCTCATATACGCCGCTCATCCGGGCTGAGGGCATGTCCTCGCTGTCCCGTTATTAGACCCACGTTGTGGCCAAGAACCGAGCACTTATCGCTTTGTTCCTCTGGAACTTCACCGCACCGAACCTCCGGTAAGGGTTCGACTGCGGAATTTTTGTGCTTTGCAAGGCACATCTTTTGAAACCTCGCGTTTGCCGGACGCATAATGTGAATAGATGGGAACATCACACGATGCCAACGATTCAGCAGCTGATCCGCAAGCCGCGCCAGCCAAAAGTTACACGATCCAAATCGCAGCACATGGAAGGCTGCCCCCAAAAACGCGGCGTTTGTACACGCGTTTACACAACCACACCTAAGAAGCCGAACTCGGCCATGCGGAAAGTCGCAAAAGTGCGTTTGACCAATGGCTTTGAGGTCATTTCCTACATCCCAGGTGAGAGCCACAACCTTCAGGAACACTCAGTGGTTCTGATCCGTGGCGGCCGGGTAAAGGATTTGCCAGGTGTCCGTTACCACATTCTGCGCGGTGTGCTTGATACCCAAGGTGTCAAAGACCGTAAGCAACGCCGTTCGAAGTACGGCGCGAAGCGTCCTAAGTAAGGAAGAGATTAGATGTCACGTCGTCACGCCGCTGAAAAACGCGAAGTTCTGCCAGACGCAAAGTTTGGCGATATCGTTCTGACCAAGTTCATGAACAACCTGATGATCGACGGCAAAAAAGCCGTCGCTGAGCGCATCGTCTACAACGCCTTTGATCGCGTTGAAGACAAGCTGAAGAAATCCCCTGTGGAAGTCTTCCACGAGAGCCTGGACAATATCAAACCATCCGTCGAAGTGCGTTCGCGCCGCGTTGGTGGTGCCACATATCAGGTACCCGTCGAAGTCCGCCCAGAGCGCCGCGAAGCATTGGCCATCCGTTGGTTGATCGCTGCTGCGAAAAAGCGCAACGAAAACACAATGGAAGAGCGTCTTGCAGGCGAGCTGATGGATGCGGTTAACGGCCGCGGCACAGCCGTGAAAAAGCGTGAAGACACCCATAAAATGGCCGACGCGAACAAAGCGTTCAGCCACTACCGCTGGTAATAGGAAGCATCTGATATGGCACGCGAGTATCCTCTCGAACTGTACCGGAACTTTGGCATTATGGCGCATATTGACGCCGGTAAGACCACATGTTCCGAACGCATCCTGTATTACACGGGTAAAGAGCATAACATTGGCGAAGTGCACGATGGCGCTGCGACAATGGACTGGATGGAGCAGGAGCAGGAACGGGGTATTACGATTACTTCCGCTGCGACCACGACATTCTGGGAGCGCACAGAAGACGGCACAACGCCTGATTCCGAGAAGCACCGTTTGAACATCATCGACACCCCCGGCCACGTTGACTTTACAATCGAAGTTGAGCGTTCTTTGGCTGTGCTTGATGGCGCGGTTTGTGTTCTGGACGCCAATGCTGGTGTTGAGCCACAAACAGAGACTGTTTGGCGTCAGGCTGACCGCTACAAAGTCCCACGTATGGTTTTCGTCAACAAAATGGACAAAATCGGCGCGGACTTCTTCAAGTGTGTTGAAATGGTTGAAGACCGTACCGGCGCACGTGCAATCCCTGTTGCTTTCCCAATTGGTGCCGAAACTGAGCTGGAAGGCCTGGTTGATCTGGTCACCATGGAAGAATGGCTCTGGCAGGGCGAAGATCTGGGCGCGTCTTGGATCAAAGCACCGATCCGCGACAGCCTGAAAGATCAGGCTGACGAGTGGCGCAACAAGCTTGTCGAAGCCGCAGTTGAGCAAGACGACGACGCGATGATGGAATATCTGGAAGGCAACGAGCCTGACGTTCCAACACTGCGCAGCCTCGTCCGCAAAGCCTGTTTGTCGATGGCGTTTGTACCTGTTCTGGGCGGTTCCGCGTTTAAGAACAAAGGTGTTCAGCCGCTGTTGAATGCTGTTGTTGACTACCTTCCATCACCTTTGGACGTTGTTGACTACATGGGCTTTAAGCCCGGCGACGAAACAGAAACACGTGACATCCCGCGTCGTGCGGATGATGACATGGCGTTCTCTGGCTTGGCCTTCAAAATCATGAACGACCCATTTGTGGGCTCGCTGACCTTTACCCGGATCTATTCCGGTAAGCTGGTCAAGGGCGACACGATGCTCAACTCCACCAAGGGGAACAAAGAGCGTGTGGGCCGGATGATGATGATGCACTCAAACGATCGGGAAGAAATTGCCGAAGCGTTTGCCGGTGACATCATCGCGCTGGGTGGTCTGAAGAACACTACAACAGGTGACACGATCTGTGATCCGCAGGACCCGGTTGTTCTGGAAACAATGACGTTCCCCGATCCCGTGATCGAGATCGCTGTTGAACCCAAGACAAAAGCCGACCAAGAAAAGATGGGCATCGCCCTGCAGCGTCTGTCTGCAGAAGATCCATCCTTCCGCGTGGAAACTGATCTGGAATCAGGTCAGACTATCATGAAGGGCATGGGCGAATTGCACCTCGACATTCTTGTCGACCGCATGAAGCGCGAATTCAAAGTCGAAGCCAACATTGGTGCGCCGCAAGTGGCATACCGTGAGACTATCGGCCACGAAGTTGAGCACACGTATACCCACAAGAAGCAATCTGGTGGGTCTGGTCAGTTCGGCGAAGTGAAGATGATTATCACTCCGACAGAGCCGGGCGAAGGTTATTCGTTCGAAAGCCGCATCGTGGGTGGGTCTGTTCCTAAGGAATACATCCCGGGCGTTGAAAAAGGCATCCTGTCTGTTATGGACAACGGTCCTTTGGCTGGCTTCCCCGTGATCGACTTTAAGGTCGCTTTGATCGACGGGAAGTTCCACGATGTTGACTCCAGCATCATGGCATTTGAGATCGCAGCCCGTATGTGTATGCGTGAAGGCATGCGCAAAGCTGGTGCGAAACTGCTTGAGCCGATCATGAAAGTCGAAGTGGTGACACCTGAGGACTATACGGGTGGGATCATCGGTGATCTGACATCACGCCGCGGCATGGTGCAGGGTCAGGACACACGCGGCAACGCGATTGTAATCGACGCGATGGTGCCTCTGGCGAATATGTTCGGCTACATCAATACCCTGCGTTCCATGTCTTCGGGCCGCGCGCAGTTTACGATGCAGTTCGATCACTATGATCCGGTCCCAAGCAACATCTCGGAAGAGATTCAGGCGAAATACGCGTGATGAAGCTGCGGGTTCTTTTCGCGATTGGTGCAGCCTGCCTTATGGCAGCCTGCACGCCGGCGCCTTTGCTGTCGCCGGAACTTGCGTCGCAGATTTCGGTGCAGGATGTTGCCGTGAGCACCACCAATTTTGGTGGTGTATCGGGGCGGTCCATTTCTGTGCCGACCACCCAGGTTCGTTCGGATATTGAACGGGCATTGTCGGCACGTCTACGTGGTCGGGGTGCACCTGGTGGCAGTGCGGTGTCGGTCAATGTCGATGTGACCCGGGTTGCGCTGGTTTCACCAGGGCAGTCTTTGCTCGTTGGTGGTGTGAGCAGCATCACTGCAACGGTGTCGGTCGTTGAACTTGCGACAGGGGCTGTGCTTTTGGCCCCGACAAGTGTCACAGGGACCAGCGAAGGCTATGCGCCGGGCGGTATTCTGGGCGCTACATCGCGTGGGACGCCCGAGGCGGATTACGCGCAAACAGTGGCAAGTTTCGCTGAAAATGTCACCCAACGTATCTTGGGCAACAGTGTCAGCGCCGCGACAAATAAAGCCGCTTCAACGGCGACCCCTTCACCGATTGGCGGTGGACGGAATGAGCTGCGCGAAACAGCTTGGCAATTCTAATCTAGCGTCAATCGGCGCGAAAAATGAAATCCCCTTAAAGGAAGTAAGAAAATGGCAAAGGCAAAGTTTGAACGTAACAAGCCGCACGTTAACATTGGTACGATTGGCCACGTTGACCACGGGAAGACGACGCTGACGGCGGCGATCACGAAGTATTTTGGTGACTTCCAGGCGTATGACCAGATTGACGGCGCGCCGGAAGAGAAGGCGCGTGGGATCACGATCTCAACGGCACACGTGGAATATGAGACTGAATCGCGTCACTATGCGCACGTTGACTGCCCCGGCCACGCTGACTACGTCAAAAACATGATCACCGGTGCGGCGCAAATGGACGGCGCGATCCTGGTTGTGAACGCCGCAGACGGCCCAATGCCGCAAACGCGTGAGCACATCTTGTTGGGTCGTCAGGTTGGCATCCCATATATGGTTGTCTACATGAACAAAGTTGATCAGGTCGACGATGACGAGCTGCTCGAACTGGTTGAAATGGAAATTCGCGAGTTGTTAAGCTCTTACGAATATCCTGGCGATGATATCCCTGTGATCCCTGGTTCGGCCCTGGCCGCGATGGAAGAGCGTGACGACAACATCGGTAAGGAATCCATTGAAAAGCTGATGGCGGCTGTGGATGAGTACATCCCAACACCTGCCCGTGCGGTTGACCTGCCGTTCCTGATGCCAATCGAGGATGTGTTCTCGATCTCTGGTCGTGGTACTGTTGTGACGGGCCGTGTTGAGCGTGGCGTAATCAATGTCGGTGACGAGATTGAGATCGTGGGCATCAAGGATACATCGAAAACGACCTGCACAGGCGTTGAAATGTTCCGCAAGCTGCTGGATTCAGGTGAAGCTGGCGACAACATCGGTGCGTTGCTGCGCGGTGTTGACCGTGAAGGCGTTGAGCGTGGTCAGATCCTGTGTAAGCCGGGTTCTGTGAAGCCGCACACGAAGTTTGAGGCTGAGGCCTATATCCTGACCAAGGAAGAGGGCGGTCGTCACACACCGTTCTTCGCGAACTACCGTCCACAGTTCTACTTCCGGACCACAGACGTGACCGGTACTGTTGAGCTGCCAGCGGGCACTGAAATGGTGATGCCTGGCGACAACCTGAAGTTCAACGTTGAGCTGATCGCGCCGATTGCGATGGAAGACGGCCTGCGCTTCGCGATCCGCGAGGGTGGCCGGACTGTTGGTGCGGGTGTCGTATCAAAGATTGTTGAATAAACAATCTTGAACGGCACTGGTGGGTGGCAGGTGAATGCGCAGCAATCACCGAGAACCCACTCAGGCGTTATGAATAACAAAGGCCGCTCCACATGGAGCGGCCTTTTTGCATGCCAACCGAACCCAAGCCCCGTAAGATGGGTCTCGACCCATCCTGCGTTTAAGACATGCGTTTGGTGTTAGTCGTCCGTTAAACCAGCAAGATAATCGGCCCGTGCTGTCGCTTGATGCAACCCGGCTTGTAGGGCGTCACGCGCGCGTGCGATTTGTGCTTCAGACGCTTTGCGCGGTAGATCTAGATCGACCGGCGCAAATACAACGGCGCCTTTTCCAAACAAGCGGGGTATCATCATCGTGTCCCATGTACGCAACCGCCTATGGCGGCTTGTTGCGAATGCGTAGGCATAGACAGGTTGTTGCAGCGTCCGGGCCCATTCCAGCGGCGCGTCCATAACCGTGTAACTCGGCCCGATCGGGCCGTCAGCGGTGATCCCGATGCTGATCCCATCCTTGCTCCGGCGCATTACCGCGCGGGAGGTCGCGAGATTGCTGCGGTTGGCCGACATCTCAAACGGATCAAGGCCAAAGCAGGCCTGCAACGCGCCTGCAACCCGCCCGATGGGTGCTGTGTTGTGCAGGCAGGACAACGTGCCAGCCTTTTTGGGCCAATGCGGTGCAATCATCATCAGACGTTCGTGCCAAAGGACACAAAGGACAGGCCCCTTTGCCATATCCGCGAGGAGCGCGTCTTTTCCTTCGACCTGCCACCGCGTGGTGGTCATGCAGAGCCGCAGATACCATGCCATAGGCGTTGCCAACAGTCTGGCAAGGACTTTTGAGTTTTCAAGTGAACGTCGCAGGGGTGACATGGGGTGGGGCTCTCGGCAATGAAAGGCCCGCCCGGGATGCATTATTTTTTGTCTGAATGAAAGACGTTTGACCGGCTTGGAGCGGGCACCGACATGGTGATGTCGGGGTTCTTTCGAAAATCGTCAAGTAATCGACGACTAACAAGAACCCACTCAGACGTTATGAATAGCAAAGGGCCGCTTCGGAAACGAAGCGGCCCTATCGGTCTTACCCTACAGTTCTGAAAAACCACTCCCACGGCAAAAAGAGGTTGTCAGAAATTCGACCTTGAAATCCTAGCGGACAGCAAAAAATCTGTTGGAGCGTATATGCACGTGACGCGATCAACACGTCATTTCCTGATCAGGACGCCGACGTGAATTAACTGGGGCAGGGTTTATTTGTCATTCGACCCAAGGTCGTGTTTGGTGGGGCAACTCGCTCCTGACAAACTGGATTTCTTGATGAAACTTGCCTTCGCACTTCTGACGCTTTTGATGGTGGTCATGCCGAGTTTTGTGCTGTCACAGGACCGTGCGGCAACCGAAAGACAGTATGCGCTCTGGTTGGAACAAACCATATGGCCACGTGCGCAAGCAGAGGGTGTGGCACGCAGAACATTTGATCAGGCCTTTGCTGGCGTATCGTTGAACTGGGATTTGCCGGGGCTAATCATACCTGGACAGGCGCGCCCACAACGGCAAACCCAAGCCGAGTTTCGCCCGCCGGCCCGTTACTTCGCTTCTGGGATCGTTGGGCATTCCACCACAATTGGGCGTCGCATGCTGAACAGGCACGCAACGACCCTCGCCCAGATTGAACAGAGAACTGGGGTTCCAGGTCATATCATCCTGTCCATTTGGGGGCGTGAAAGCAGTTTTGGGCAAGCTGCAATCCCACATGATGTCTTCGAAATTCTTGGTACCCGAGGCTTCTTAAGCGCCCGTGCGGCGTATTTCACGGAAGAGCTTATTGCAGCCCTGAAAATTCTTCAGTCGGGGTATGTGTCCCGCAATCAAATGAAAAGCAGTTGGGCCGGTGCGCTTGGACAGCCGCAATTCATGCCGACAAGCTATTTGGCACATGCCGTCGATGGCGATGGCGATGGCGAGGCGGATATTTGGAGGTCAGAGGCCGACACGCTGGCGTCAATCGGGGCCTACTTGGCAAATCATGGATGGAACCGGGACACGGATTGGGGGTTTGAAGTGACTGTTCCGGCGACCGTTTCCTGCGCGCTTGAAGGCATAGACAACGGGCGCCCCGTGCAGCAGTGGCGGGACATGGGGATCACCCGCGTGTCAGGTCGCCCGTTTCCAAGCCCCGAGCTGACGCAGGATGGCTACCTGTTGATGCCCGCTGGTCGCTACGGGCCCGCGCTTATCGTGACGTCCAATTTCTATACCTTGAAGGATTACAACGAAAGCGACGCCTACGCCCTGTTTGTCGGGCATGTGGGGGATCGTATCAAATATGGGGTCGGAGATTTTACCGGCCCATGGCAGCCTGTGGATGATTTTTTGCGCACGGATATTGTTGATCTGCAGATTATGCTTGAAGCGCAGGGTTTCGATGTCGGTGGCGCGGATGGGCTCATTGGCCATAAGACACGCCGTTCAATTGGGCAATGGCAGGCGCAAACCGGCACCACCGAAACCTGCTATCCCGATTTGCAGCTATTGTCAGCGGTCCAGCGGTAGGAACGTAACCCTCACGCCCAGCAATTCATGAACATGTCGCGGCAAAGCGAGGCCGGCGAACTGAAGCATGCAGATCCGCTCGCGTTCCAAGCCCGACATCCGAGCTGCTGACATCCGGCCCCGGCCCGTGACAGGCATGATATCCGCCCCTTTTGCGTGCATGGCGGAAACCGAAGTGATCGCCCAGGGCCGCTGTTTTTGATCGCTTGTCTGCCTTGTCTGAGTTAGAGTCACATTCCAATTCACCGTGGAGGATCTTAGATGCAACGAAAGCGTATGCTTGTAAGCAAAAGCTATTGGGCCACAACAGCCGCAATGTTCTTCTTGTCGGCCGCACCCGTTTTGTCCGAGACGATACAATGCGTTTTTACAAAAGAATGCGTAGAAAGCGGTGGCTGTGCCGATCTTGTCTATAATCTGAGCTTTGTGGGCCACGATGATGGAGAACGCTACGGCTTAGTTGATCTCGATTCAGGATCTATCGAGGGCCATACACGGTTTGCGTTTCGCAAGGGTTCGAGTGGAACACTTCTCGGTGTTGATACGGATTCTAACCGTGATCCAGTGATTTTTTCGATGCTTACCTTTGGTCCCAAAAGTGCGACGATGAGCGTTCAAGGTGTAGATGGTGACACGCAAGAAGCGTGGGTCACTACATATTATGGGATGTGCAGTATCGAAAATTGACTGCGGTGCCTCATTACCCCCTGTCGACAGCTGAATCTCTCTTTACACGCTCTCCGACTCCCCCTATACGCTCGCTATCCAACAAGGGTGCGCACCGTCGCGCCCTTTATACGTTGGACCAAAAGACGCGATGAGGGTGCCGGATGAGCTGGCATCGTCCAATCCGTTAAGGCCCTATCGAAAGGGTGATGCTCATGGCCGCTCAGAGCCAAAACATCCGTATCCGCCTTAAGGCGTTTGATTACCGGGTGCTTGATGCAAGCACACAGGAAATCGTCAGCACAGCCAAGCGCACAGGCGCTTCTGTTCGTGGACCGATCCCACTTCCAAACAAGATCGAAAAATTCACTGTTCTGCGTGGCCCCCACGTTGACAAGAAATCCCGCGATCAGTTCGAGATCCGCACGCACAAGCGTCTGCTCGACATCGTTGACCCAACACCACAAACCGTTGACGCGCTGATGAAGCTCGACCTGGCGGCCGGTGTTGACGTTCAGATTTCTGTTTAAGGAGGATCCTTGATGCTCCGTACAGGACTAATCGCAAAGAAAGTCGGCATGACCCGGCTTTTCATGGAAGACGGCAAGCAGATTCCTGTCACCGTTCTTTCGCTCGAAAACCTGCAAGTTGTTGCGCAGCGCACTGCTGAAAAGGACGGCTACGTCGCTGTTCAGCTGGGTGCTGGCAATGCCAAAGCCAAGCGCACATCCAAAGCCATGCGTGGTCACTTTGCTGCGGCGAAGGTTGAACCAAAACGCAAGGTTGCGGAATTCCGCGTTGCTGCTGAAAACCTGATCGAGGTTGGTGCTGAGCTGTCCGCTGATCACTACTTCGAAGGTCAATATGTTGACGTTTGTGGCACATCCATCGGTAAAGGTTTTGCCGGTGCCATGAAGCGTCACAACTTTGGTGGATTGCGCGCGACACACGGTGTTTCGATCTCACACCGTTCGCACGGGTCAACTGGCCAGTGTCAGGATCCGGGCAAAGTTTTCAAAGGCAAGAAGATGGCCGGTCATATGGGTGCGGCGAAAGTCACAACCCAGAACCTGCAAGTTGTCAAAACCGACGCTGACCGTGGCATCATCATGGTCAAAGGCGCTGTTCCTGGTTCCAAAGGCGGTTGGGTCACATTGAAGGATGCGGTGAAAAAGCCCGTTCCTGAAAATGTCGTCTACCCTGCTGGTCTGCGGACTGCTGCGGCGGCCGAAGCAACCGAGGCCCCAGCTGAGGGAGGCGAAAACAATGAAGGCTGATGCAATCAAACTGGACGGCGGCAAAGCCGGTTCCGTTGATCTGAACGACGAAATTTTCGGTCTGGAGCCCCGCAAGGACATCCTGCACCGTGTCGTCCGTTGGCAGCGCAACAAAGCCATGGCCGGTACACACGACGTACTTGGTCGGTCCGAAGTGTCCTATTCAACCAAAAAGATCTATCGCCAAAAAGGCACCGGTGGCGCACGTCACGGGTCCCGTGGTGCGCCGATCTTCCGGTCGGGTGGTATCTACAAAGGCCCAACGCCCCGCAGCCACGCCCATGATCTGCCCAAGAAGTTCCGCAAGCTGGGTCTGAAGCACGCTTTGTCCGCGAAAGTGGCCGCAGGCGAGCTGGTGATCGTGGACACCATCGAAGTGAAAGACGCCAAAACCGGCGCACTGGCCAAAATGGTCGGCGCATTGGGTTGGAAGCGTGCGCTGATCATCGACGGTGCTGAAGTGAACGAAAACTTCAAGCAGGCCGCGGCGAATATCACAACCCTGGACGTTCTCCCTTCACAGGGTGCCAACGTCTACGACATCCTGAAGTCAGACACGCTCGTGCTGACCAAAGCAGGCGTCGAAGCACTGGAGGCTCGTTTGTCATGAGCGCGAAAGCAGAACATTACGATGTGATCCGCAAGCCGATCATCACGGAAAAAGCAACGATGGCTTCTGAGCAGAACGCTGTTGTTTTTGAAGTGGCCATCGACAGCAACAAACCACAGATCAAGCAGGCTGTTGAAGCGCTGTTTGGTGTGAAGGTCAAAGCGGTCAACACATCGATCACCAAAGGTAAAGTGAAGCGCTTCCGCGGTTCGCTGGGTACCCGCAAGGATGTGAAAAAGGCTTATGTGACGCTCGAAGAGGGTAACACCATCGACGTGTCCACCGGCCTGTAATCAGTCCGGCATAGAATTGGAAAGGGCCTTTGCAGCGATGCGGGGGCCCTTTTTCTTTGGCGGAGGTGTCCAAACATGGCCTATGATGCGAATACAACTGACGTTGGAGACTGCTAGCGAGGGGTGGGATCATGTGGCCGAAGATACGAAGTCTGCCGGCAGTAGTCTACCTGCTGTTATTTGGATTGTTAAGCGGATGCGTTCTATTGGTGCCCAACCTTCCGACAAAATCAGAAGCCTCCGCGGACGTGGCCGAACGTTATGCGCCACTGACCAGTTTGATCTTAAACTATGAAGCCACGGAAGGCGGCTACCCCACGCATTTGGTCAATCTTTTTCCAACGGAGCTTCCCACATTTATTGAAAAGGGCAGTGAGCGGAGACCAGGGGATCTCTACCCGAACTACCCGTCCGACAGCGACAATCTCAATACGGATTACTACTTCCTCGATCCGATATCAGGTCAGCGACAACAAATCCTATACGGTCCTTCCCAGCGGCTGTTTCAGTGGCGAGATTTTGAATTGGTGATCCTCCAAGGCAGTCCGGAAGTCACCCTGAATTGGTCAACCTTTGATCGTAAGTGGGTCCGGTATGACAGCGGAGCCTACTAGGCGAGGGCGCTTCGTGTTCACAAACATTTCATTTATAGAATGTGTTGAGTGTCGTATGTCTTGGACAGCTTTCATGAAAGGGGCCTTCTTATGACACGTAATTTAGCATCTTGGGACCGGATCGGCCGGTTTGCCATTGGCGCGCTGCTGGTGATTGGCGCATTGATGGGCACCATCGGTGTCTGGGGCTGGGTCGGGGTGATCTTGCTGGCGACGGCTGGCATGAACTTTTGCCCACTGTATAAGATCTTTGGGTTCAAGACCTGCACCGACTGCTGATTTGGCGGCAATGACATAAAAAGCCCTCGGTGATGGCCGGGGGCTTTTTCTTTGGCCGCCGCCGTTCATCGGTTAAGGGCGTCATTTGCGGTGTCCGGGTCGAGGATACCGAAGACCCGTTGATGCAGGAAATCCGCTATCTTGATAAGCTGGTGGATGAACTGGCGCGGGGCAAGACGTTCGAGAATATCTTGCGGTCTTGATACGGATCACGGCAAGCTTTGTCGGGGAGAACCCCGACCTACGTAGGCCGGGGTTCTCCCCGGCTATACCACGGAAGCGGAGCCCCGGGCGCAACTGCCCTTAATGTCTCGCACTTTCATGCGCCGAGGATGCGTTGCGCTGAATGGCACCCAAGCGCCAGCCCGCCGGGACGGGCAGACGCTCGCCCGGCGCCTTCGGTTTGTTCCGGGCCAGGTCGTGCTGCAAACTCAAGACTTTGAAAACCTTCGGATTTGCATGCTTCAACTTTAGGATGAGATATAATATGATTTGCACGGTTATTTGGTGTGATGGGTTGGAATTCATGGCTACAGCAAACAGGATTGTACTGAACGAGGGGGTTAACATCGGGCAGAATGGTGCTGAACATGACGACCATTACTTATTCAAATGTTTTTTTGACCATCCATCGTATGCAGAGCTAACAAATATAGATAGTCCCAGCACGTTCGTTCTTGGTAGCACGGGAGCAGGAAAAACTGCGATCATTAGGATGATCAACAAGCAAGAGGCTTGTTCTGCTGAACTGGAAATTCACAATTTGGCTATGAATCACATAGCAAACAGCGATACTATCGGTTTTTTAAAAGGTCTTGAAGTCGATTTGGGATTATTCTTTCAAGCTCTTTGGCGGCATGTTCTTTGCATCGAATATATTAAGTTGGCGGTGTCAGCGCAGAACGCTGATCAGTTTCGTTTCAAGGTCGCGCGACTGTTTGAGGCAGCCTCACGACAGCGGCAACGGGAAAAACTTGAGAAATTTGTTGAGGAGCATGAACACCAGTTTTGGAACACTATCGACGAGAATGTGATTGAACTTACCGACTCATTGGAAAGAGACTTCAATGTCGAATTTGGCGGGGAGCTAAAAAAGTATGTCGCCAAAGCTGGATATCTGCACAACCTCGGTAGCCAGCAAAAAATTCAACTGCAGCAAAGAGCAAAGAAATTTTTGAATCAAGCAACTCTTTCAGAGCTACCGTCCGTGATATCTGCCCTATCAGATTACACTCGAGGTAGGCAGGACAGATACTTCATCACAATCGACGGACTGGATGAAAACTGGGTTGATGAAGACATCAAATTCTTGCTGCTTCAGGCGCTGTTCGAGACTGCAAAGGGCCTCAAGAAATTGAGGAATTTCCAAGTTATTGTAGCCTTACGCAATGACCTCTACGTTAGAATGGTCAGAGAAACTCCTTCGTCTCAAAGACAAATTGAAAAATATGACGACCTTATTGTTCGCTTGAAGTGGTCGAAGTCCCAACTTCGATCGTTGGCGGACAAGAGGGTTAGGGAATTATTCCGGTGGCAATACTCGTCTGAGAACGTTTCTTTCGATGATATTTTCAAGCAGCGTGCAGACACACGCACTCCACCTTGGGACTATATCATAACTCGAACGCTTCATCGACCGCGAGACGTAATCAACTTTATAAACCTAGCGCTTCAAGCGGCAGAAGGTAAGTCGGCTGTAAGCAAGAATGCCTTCTTGAAAGGTGAGTCCAACTACTCAAACCTACGTCATGAAACATTAATTCACGAGTGGTCAGGTACTTTTCCTGCAATTGCTGAACTCTTGGAATTGTTGCGGGACCGACCCGTCCACCGTTTGGCCAGCGAATTGAACCATTCAAGACTAGTTGAAAATCTGTTTGATGAACTTGGTAGAAACTCAACATGCCATGATGATGAAATTTGGAAAACCATATCTGACTATGTTGACGGTAGGATACAGCTCGACCCAATCGACTTAGTTCGACAAATTCTTTATCGACTACACTTGATTGGAGCGATTGGCCTGAAACTGCGTGAGGATCGACCGTGGGATTGGATCTACGAGACAAACCGGCCTGTTGCTGAGCAGCAGATTGACTCAACTACTAAGTTCAAAGTACACGCGATGTTGTTTGCTTCACTAGGAATCCGAAAGTGAATTGACCACCAGCTCCGCGCGACTACTAATTGCTGTTAAACCTATAGACACCCCACCCATCCCCTGTTACATCCCCCCATCGCTTCACCCCGGATTCGTTCGGGGTGTTTTGATTTGGCCGACGTGTGGGTTTCACCCATCCTACGCCACCACGAACCGGGCACCTACGGGGGCCTTAACCACATAGGCCCACCTTTGGGCCGCCAAGCAAACGGAAGAAGCTAACATGGCACTCAAGTCGTACAAACCGACGACGCCGGGCCAGCGTGGGCTGGTGCTGATCGACCGTTCGGAGCTTTGGAAAGGACGTCCCGTCAAATCCCTTACACAGGGTTTGACGAAATCGGGCGGTCGGAACAACACCGGACGGATCACCATGCGTCGCATTGGTGGAGGCGCAAAGCGTCTTTACCGCATCGTCGATTTCAAGCGTAATAAGCTGGACATGTCCGCTGTTGTCGCACGGATCGAATATGACCCGAACCGGACCGCGTTTATCGCCCTTATTCAATACGAAGATGGCACCCAGAACTACATCCTTGCCCCGCAGCGTCTGGCTGTTGGTGACAAGGTGATCGCATCTGCCAAGGCTGACATTAAGCCCGGCAACGCGATGCCTTTCTCGGGCATGCCCATCGGGACAATCATCCACAACATCGAAATGAAGCCAGGCAAAGGCGGCCAGATCGCCCGTGCAGCCGGCACCTACGCCCAGTTTGTGGGTCGTGATGGTGGCTACGCGCAGGTCCGTCTGTCTTCCGGTGAATTGCGCCTGATCCGTCAGGAATGCATGGCCACTGTCGGTGCTGTGTCCAACCCCGACAATTCAAACCAGAACTTCGGTAAAGCTGGCCGCAACCGTCACAAGGGCATCCGCCCAAGTGTCCGTGGTGTTGCCATGAACCCGATCGACCACCCGCACGGTGGTGGTGAAGGCCGGACATCTGGTGGTCGTACGCCGGTTACTCCTTGGGGCAAAGACACCAAGGGCAAGCGTACCCGTAACAAAAACAAAGCGTCGCAGCGGCTTATCGTCCGTTCGCGTCACGCCAAGAAGAAGGGTCGGTAATTATGGCTCGTTCCGTCTGGAAAGGCCCGTTCGTCGACGCCTATGTCTTGAAAAAGGCAGAAGCCTCACGCGAAAGCGGCCGCAACGAAGTGATCAAGATCTGGTCACGCCGTTCGACTATCCTGCCTCAGTTCGTTGGTCTCACCTTTGGTGTGTACAACGGCAAGAAGCATATCCCTGTTAACGTGTCTGAAGACATGATTGGTCAGAAGTTTGGTGAATATTCCCCAACACGGACTTATTATGGTCACGCAGCCGATAAGAAGGCGAAGCGCAAATGAGCAAGGATAAGAACCCTCGTCGCGTTTCTGATAACGAAGCGATGGCCAAGCTGCGCATGCTGCGCACGTCTCCGCAGAAGCTGAACCTTGTTGCGGGCCTGATCCGTGGCAAAAAGGTTGAGCAGGCGCTGACTGACCTGACCTTTTCCAAGAAACGCATCGCTGGCGACGTGAAGAAATGTCTTCAGTCCGCCATCGCCAACGCAGAAAACAATCACAACCTGGATGTTGATGAATTGGTTGTCGCAGAAGCCTATTGTGGCAAGAACCTGATCATGAAGCGCGGTCGTCCGCGGGCACGTGGCCGGTTCGGCAAGATCATCAAGCCGTTTTCGGAAATCACAATTGTGGTTCGCCAAGTTGAGGAGCAAGCATAATGGGTAACAAAGTCAACCCGATCGGCATGCGTCTTCAGGTCAACCGCACCTGGGACAGCCGCTGGTATGCAGACACCAAAGACTATGGTGACCTGCTGCTGGAAGATTTGAAGATCAAAGCGTTCATCAAGAAAGAATGTGCACAGTCTGGCATCAGCAAAGTGATCATCGAGCGTCCGCACAAAAAGTGCCGCGTCACGATCCACGCTGCCCGCCCAGGCGTCATCATCGGCAAGAAGGGTGCAGACATTGAAGGTCTGCGTCAGAAGCTTGCTGCCCTGACGGCCTCTGAACTGCACCTCAACATCGTTGAAGTGCGCAAGCCCGAGTTGGACGCAGCCCTGGTTGCTGAAAGCATCGGTCAGCAGTTGGAACGCCGGGTCTCATTCCGTCGTGCCATGAAGCGCTCGGTTCAGAACGCCATGCGTATGGGTGCCCTTGGTATCCGTGTGAACCTCGCTGGCCGTCTTGGCGGTGCTGAGATTGCCCGGACGGAATGGTACCGTGAAGGTCGCGTGCCTTTGCACACGCTGCGTGCCGACATCGACTATGCGCTGTTTGAAGCGATGACCCCTTATGGGATCATCGGCATCAAGGTGTTCATCTACAAAGGTGACATCATGGAGCACGATCCATCCGCGCACGACCGTAAACATGCCGAGCTGCAAGAGGGTTCCATCCCTCGCGGCGCTGGCCGTCGCTAAGGATTAGGTAGATGCTACAACCAAAGCGTACAAAACACCGGAAACTGCACAAAGGCCGTATCCGTGGCGAAGCCAAAGGCGGCTCTGATCTGAACTTTGGCACATATGGCCTGAAAGCCATTGAGCCTGAGCGGATCACAGCCCGTCAAATCGAAGCTGCACGGCGTGCCATGACCCGTCACATGAAGCGTCAAGGCCGCGTCTGGATCCGTATCTTCCCAGATACCCCTGTGACCTCTAAGCCCGTCGAAGTGCGTATGGGTAAGGGTAAAGGGTCCATCGATTTTTGGGCATGCAAGGTCAAACCTGGCCGCGTAATGTTTGAGATCGACGGCGTGAACGAGACGATTGCCCGCGAGGCACTGCGCCTTGCTGCGATGAAACTGCCGATCAAGACACGGACTGTGGTTCGCGAGGACTGGTAAGTGGTGTCGGGGCAAGCCCCGACCTACAGTGAGATCATGAACCCCCGTTGAGAAATCAGCGGGGGTTCTTCTTTTACGCGAAATGGTCTTAATACTCTTTGTGTAGAGCAACATGGAGGTACCGATATGCCCGAGTGGTTATTCACGACTCTGTTCTTTGTCGTGGCAATTAGTTTTTTTGTTATTGGTTTCTTCACGCTTAATCGCTTTGTGTGGGAGCCTAAGCGGCAAAGAGAACGCGAGGCGCGCCCACGAATTACAGCGGATGAGCTGGCCGCGTATTGGCGAGGGTTGGACGAAGCGAGCCTGCCGATGGCGCGGGCCATGCCATCTCGTGATGTCCCCGCCGGAGCTGTGCAAAGCCGCATTGGCGGGGCCCCGTTTGCAGCTTCGCCTGATGTGGTCTGGCCAGTTTCAAAGTACGGCACCAAGATGATCCTCTTGTGTCAGATCAATTTTTCAGAGTTCCCTCAATTGGAGGAGTTCCCCAAAAGTGGTTTGATCCAAATCTTTTCGTCACTTGAGGCGTCCGACGAGACATACACCCTATTCGAAGTGGAGGTGAGATACATCGATATGCCTGAAGGTGATGTCACCTTGAAAATTCCAGATGAGGTCCTTGTTTCGAAAGATGTGCGCCGGGCGTTCTCAAGACGGGTCACGGAAGTTGGTCTTCCAATCAAATTCGAGGCGCATAGGGCGCTGGGGAACCCCTACAATTATCCGTTCTACGACCAAAGCCCATCTATTTTTGATCGCTTGCCAGAAAATGATGATGTTGCGGTTGAATTAAATGAACTTGAGGATAGGGAGGGTTCAATCGTCCAAGACTATGGCACGCATTGGGTTGGCGGACAGCCGAACTTTGTTCAGAACGATATAAGGCAGCACTCTAAGTATGCTCATCTTGATCGTGTATTATTTCATTTGGGCTGTGACGATGACATCAATATTGGTGACGCGGGTGAGGTCAACATTTTGATAAATGCGCGGGACCTGCGGGAAAAGAACTTTGAGAAAGCCGTGCTGACCTGGGATTGTGGCTGATGAATATGACCGACCTTTCAAGCAAATATCATTTCTTTTGGAGCGGTCCTTTTAGCCAATGGCAGAAGGGGAATTTCGAACTTGATGGCACGTCATTTGTGAGCGCTGAACAGGCCATGATGTATCATAAGGCGCTTTTGTTTGACGACCTTCAGACGGCGGAGAACATTCTGGCGACCAATAATGCGGGCAAGCAAAAGGCGCTTGGCCGGAAAGTGCGTGGCTTTGATGATGACGTGTGGGCGCAGCATAGGGTTGAGATCGTCAAACGGGCGAACCGCGCTAAGTTTGCCCAGAACAAGGGGCTGCGACGCAAGCTGTTTCAGACCGGAAATAAGATGCTTATTGAAGCAAGCCCTCTGGATACGATTTGGGGGATTGGTCTTGATGAGGCCACGGTCCGGACGACGGACCCGCAGAATTGGCCGGGTCAGAACCTTCTTGGGAAGATCATAACCGAGGTCCGTGAAGAGTTGCGCAAAGAGTATCCAGAGGAAGTGACTGAAATCGCCTGATTTTTCGGGCGTCCTTTTGGCTTATTCCCAACCGTAGTTGAAGCTGACGGAGACCCGCTCATCTTCGGCCATATTCATCGGCACCTCATGTCGCAGCCAGCTTTCCCACAGCAGTACGTCACCGACGGCGGGGGCTGCGTAGAAGAAGGATTTCATCTCGTCTCGTGCGTCTTTGATCCGCGTGGGCGCAGCCATCATCATGGCCGAGCGCGGGTCCTCGAATTTGATCGCACTTGCCCCTTCGGGCATGGCTACATAGGTGGTGCCGCTGATCACCGAATGTGGGTGGATGTGGCCGGTGTGGATGCCGCCTTCGGGCAGGATGTTGATCCACAGGCTGTCGAGCACTAGCTTTTTATCCCCTAGGTCGAACTGCAAATCTTGTGCGAATTCAGCGACATGGGCGTCTAACGCCGTGACCAGATCAGCGAAGATCGGGAACCGCCAGGGCAGGTCTGTGAGGGATGCGTAAGAGGTGTAGCCAGCAAAGTCATTGGCCTCGCACCAGTCTTGTCCGGCTTCGTCATCGTCAGCGATCACCAGGCAGGACGTCAGCAGTTCGGCGCCGTCGATAGGTTTGCCAAGTGCGGACAGTTTGGCGTGATAGAGGCGGGTCGCGAAGAGGGATTTGATATTGGACATGCCCCGTCATAACGCGGGAATGCGGGTGGGGCGAGGGGGCACGCCGCATTTTGCCGGAAACATGGTTAACGCCCTTCAGAATAAGGGTTAGGTTGATATGGAATGCATGCAGAACCTGTACAGAATGCGTATGTACGGGCCACAAACGACCGGATCGGTTAAAGCTGCGCGCGTTGCGCCCTTTGCATTTTCCGTCGGGGCGGTGTTTGCTCTGCGCGAGATGAGGGAGTGTCATATGATGAAACACATTGGGTTGGTTTTGGCCGCGTTGGTTTTTGCCACCGGCTTGGCGGCGGATGGGCTGGAAACTTTCTATGTTGAAGAGGTCGGACCAAGTTCGGACGGTACGCTGACCTATACACAGGACTGGTCTGGTGCCCATCTGATCAATACATATGCTGACGTGCATGAGGTCTTTGTGCGGGGCGAGGGCAAACACGGCAGCTTCCGCGGTGTGCTGGAATTGCGCTGTGTCGATTCAGGGCAGTCAAAGTGGCTGACCGAAAGCGTCGATGGTATGCGTAGCGACCAGGTGCCGTTGGACGCCGTTCGCGAAATTAGGCGTCTGTATTGCTAGGTGAAAAGCGACAGGCGGAGGGCAAGACGCCTGACGTGGCGGCCTCAATGGGCCGGATTATCATCTATACCAAGCGTGTTGAGGCAATGGTGGATTTCTACTGCCTGCATTTTGGTTTTGACGTGCTGCGGCTTGAGGGAGACCGGATTGTCGAACTGATCCCGCAGGCGGGCGGCGCGCATATTCTTTTGCATCCGATGGGGGCGGGGCGCAAGGAAGGGCAGACGCTTGTGAAGCTGGTCTTTGATGTGGAGGACGTCGCGCGGTTCTGTCGTGAAGCAGAAACGCGCGGGTTGTCGTTTGGGACCATCCATCAGGCGGATGGCTATTGCTTTGCCAATACGAAGGATCCGGCGAAGAATTCAGTGTCGGTTTCCAGCCGGGCGTTTGTGGCGCGATAGGTTTTCCGCGTTCAGCCTGGGGGAGGTGTTTATTGACGTGCACCCTTCGTTTGTTGTCATTCACTACAGCTTGCCCCTAAATTTGTTCCAATGATCAGATTTAACGAATTTTGAGGGCTATACATGTCAACTTCCGAAAGGGTGCTTACGTGGTCAGAACGAGAAATACTCAAACCGTATTCATCGGCTTACGTGAAGCGAAGCAACTACCTTGCTTTTACAGGTACCTCATTCGCATTATTTTGGGTTGCATTTATTGCATTGAGCTTACTCTGTGATTTCATATCCTGGATGTTTGCCTGGCCTGATTTTGAGATTTCAATGTGGTGGCTATGCGGCGTATCGGCAGTCATAGCTCTTGGGTATTCGGTGGCTGAGTACAGGTATAGCAGATCGAATGAGGGCGTTTTCAAACCGACAGATGGCGACCTAGAAAATGGTATAGCTGTCGCCGAACATCATGAAGTTGTTGCAGTTGTTGAGGTCGAGGAAGAAGATGATGAAGGTGCGGGTTTCCTGCTAGAACTGCAAGATGGGCGGGTGCTGTTTCTGATTGGTCAACATTTATACCCATATTCTCTGGCCGCTGAACCTGAGGAAAAGATGGAAGCCGACGGACATTTTTTTCCAAGCGATAAGGTTGAAGTTGTTTACGCCCCACTAAGCGGCATTGTTTTGGATGCCAAGGGAACGGGTGCTTATCTAAGGCCGAGATCATTGGTTAAGTGGCAAGGTGACGGGCCGCGTTCACAACCATACCACGGCCCGATTCACGACAGCTTCAACGAAGGTCCCCTGAAAGATCTTATTGAGCGAACTGGGTTTATCGAAGAGGTTGTTTGATGCCGCTCACGACCTCGACCGTTTGTTGTTCCGATTGTTGAGCTGGACTTTGGTAGATTGACGGCAAAAGGTCGGCCTAATCGCGGGGCCGGGTAGGGCCGCGTGCGCTGGTTAAAGTAATGCTAAGGCCATTACCAGCAATCCACACCATCCCAGCATGAACACGGCGGAGCGGACGACGGGCACCCCAGAGATATAGGCAGGCAGGTAAACCAGTCGCGACAAGACAAATGTCTGCGCGCCCCGTAGCGCGATGGATTGATCGGCTTCTGGTGTGATCAGCACCAACAGGCCCAGCCCCAAGAAGACGGGCAGGTTTTCGCGGAAATTGTCGCGCGCCCGTATGGCCCGGGCATGATGGGGCTTGGGCTCGGGTGGGTCATCGCGTGTGCCCAGGTATTTGCCCACCCCAATGACCTGAAGCAGCATAAGTGAGGGGATGTAGGCCGTGACCAGATAGAGGGCCATGCCCATCAGTAACCATGTCGTCATCGATGTCTCCTTGGTGTCTTGTCCGGACCGCTATAGGTTTCACGCACCGATCAAATCAATTCCGTCAGAGGGAATAGAGATGCCGCATTCCGCATTTGGCCAGACGCTGAAAACCCTGCGCGCCGAATTGGGTCTGTCGCAATCGGCACTGGCCTTGGCGATTGACAGCACCCAGCGCCATGTGTCGTTTCTGGAAACCGGCCGGTCAGCCCCGTCGCGCGAAATGGTCAGCCGGATCACCAGCCAGTTGTCATTGTCTGCCGGCCAGGGGGCCACGTTGTTTGAGGCCTCGGGCTTTCGGTATCCGGATCCCAGTGCTGACTTTGAGGCCAGCGCGACAAATGATGTACTGGACCGGATTGAGCGCCATGTGCTGGGCAACTGGCCCTTTCCCGGGTTTGTGCTGGATGCCAAGTGGAATGTGTTGCGCAGCAACACCCCGGCGGATGTGTTCCTGGGTAACATGTTTGGGGGGCAGAACGCGCGTTTCAATTTGCTGCAGCTTTTTCTGTCTGCGCAGTTTCGGCAGATGATCCAGAATTGGGAAGAGGCGAGCACCGCCCTTTATTTCCGCATGCAGGCCGCTGCGGCCCAATCGCCGGATGTGGCAGAGTTGTTAGAGCGGGCCATGCGCGAGGGGCATTTTGATGGTGTCAAAAGTCAGGCCGGGCAGGATGCCCCGATTTATGTGCCGATTGCGTTGCAGGTGCCGGGCGTTGGTTTGCTACAAGTCAGTTCGATGTTGGGCCGTTTGGCATCGGTGCATGATGCAGCGGTGGAAGGGTTTGAGATTGAATTGATGACCCCGATGGATGTTGAGAGCGAGGTGGCCTTACGCGCGATGTTGGGGGGGTGATCCAGCCATCCGATGTACAGCCCGGGGTCAAGCCGCATGTGGCAGGCGATGATCAGCCTTGCGGGCTTCGGTGACGCCTGAAAGGCCCAACATGATTGGCGGCCATAAAGTGCTAGATTGTTGGGGCGCTTGCCATCCCCCGGGCCGCCGACCGCGCCCATCACTCTGATCCTTGTGTAAAGTCAGAAATCACTTGGAAGTAGCCCGGTAAGATTGCCTTGAGCGTTGTTTTACCTGCCTCTGTTAAGGACAGTTTATGCGCTCGCGCATCGTTCAGGTCCTCGCTACGCTCCAGCAGCCCTGCATCGATCATAGCCATCACTGTCCGGTGCAACACTGGCTTTGATACGTCCAGTCGTTGATTGACCTCGCTTTGACGTAGGTGGTCTGTGTCGGGTTCTCGATCAATGACGACCAAGATAAGGAATTTTAATTGAGACAGGTTTTGTGCACTGAAATAGGCGTCCAATTGGCGGCCGAGTTGGCTTGCTTTGCGCAGCATGGATAATGTTTGCGCTATAACGTCTGTGTCACCGGTTCCGGCTTCTGCGACGTATTTGTCAATCATCATCCGTGTCGGCAGCTCACGTAGAAAAAACACGCTGCTAGCCGACGCTGTGCAGTGGTAAGATACGTGGGGTTTCTGCCAGCCAATCTTCGTAGGCTTTGAAAACCGAAACCGTGTATGGTTTGGCATGATGCTGGTCGAGTGCGTTTTGATCTTCCCATTCTTCAAAGAGGTACAGCGTCTTGTGATCGGGCGATTCAAACAGGTTGAACGACTTGCATCCGCGTTCAGCGCGGGTTTGGTCTAGGATGTTGGTGATGGCTTGCTGCGCGTCTATAAAGTGCGCGGTTTTTGGTTTGATTTCGGCAAAGATGAAGAGTGGGGATGACATTGCTGATCTCCTATTTGGTTATCACGATAATTAAATAGCCTGCACGCTGCCTGTCAAACGAATTTTAAGCGGCCTTCAGGCAGTACCCCGCCCGGAATCAAGCCGCAGGCGCCGGGCGATCGTCGGCCTGTCCCGCGGGTTGGCGATTTTGCGGGCTGCGGTGCCGCCTGCATGGGTCCACATGATGGGCCACCATAAAGTGCCAGATTGATGGGGTCGCTCGCCATCCTCCGGGCGGCGGACCGCCCGGCTGTGTTTCGGTAAACAGTTGGGGGCAGTGCCCGAAACGAGGGTTGTTACGAAGAGCCTACCTGTGGGGCGTCGCTTGGCCTATCGTCTGGGCGATGTGTATGGTTGTATTTTGCAAAATTGACAGTCGTGGAATGACATTATGCTTAAACTATTTATTCTACTTACGATGCCGTTTTTCTGGATCGCCTGTCTGGCTGGCCCTGCTAAAGCTGATCAGTGGGGCTCCGTAGTTTTTGCACATTGCTACGCATTAGATGGCTCCTTGTACGACCGGCACTTTTTTATCCGTGTCTTTTGGACCGAAATAGGTGGCGGACAGTTGTCTCGACAAGCTGGCCAATCGCAAGGACCAACCAGTTTGTATGATCTGAGTAGTAATCCATCATCTTGTGTCATTGATGAGCGGGATATCCGTTTTGAGGTCATCGATTTTCGCCCCAGAACAATTGCTGACCAATCTGAAAAGACGGGATTTCGATTGACCATCGACAATGAAACGGTCTGGGAAACCCCCAGCCCGGTCCCCAGAGGTGCCCGTATATTCAATGGCACAATAGATGTTGACCGGGACATGGTTCGGGTTTGTACTGAGCGAACACCCGAGGACGTTGGGGTCGCGTTGCCTTACCGGCCAGACTTCTTTCAATCCCGCACCAGCATTTTGGTGTGTGAAGCCATCGCGTATTAAGGGATTGGCTTTGTTTCCCACATTGGGTGAAACACCCCTTGCCACAGGCCCCCAACCCTCCTATACGGCGCACTTCTACACCCACTCCACCGGGAATCGGGTCACGCTCTTGCGGCCTGCCGGTGATGTTGACAAAGGAATATGGCATGAACGCCAATGAACTGCGGGATAAAACTCCCGATCAGCTCCGTGAAGAGCTGGTCAATCTGAAAAAAGAAAGCTTCAACCTGCGCTTCCAGCAAGCCACAGGTCAGCTTGAGAACACCTCGGGTATTCGTGCGGCCCGCCGCAACGCTGCCAAGGTCAAAACTATTCTGAACGAAAAAGCAGCAGCCGCTGCCAAGGAGGCCTGAGAATGCCTAAGCGTATCCTTGCCGGGGTTGTCACAAGCAACCAGAACGCACAGACCGTCACCGTATCAGTCGAGCGTCGTTATAAGCACCCGCTGCTTCAGAAAACCATTCGTAAGTCCAAGAAGTATCGGGCTCATGATGAGAATAACGCATTCAATGTTGGCGACCAAGTTCGCATTCAGGAATGTGCACCAAAGTCGAAAACGAAACGCTGGGAGGTGATTGCCAGCTGATCTGGACGCTCAATCAAGCCTGACGGCTTTCTTCGCTTTCGCGAGGAGGGTCCGGCAGGAACCGATGAGCGCCCCGTGACGTTGCTATCGCATCCCATTAATCGAAACCCTGGGCCCCCGGACAGAAATCGGGACTTGCTCATAGGTCGGAAGGAAACCAAATGATCCAGATGCAGACCAATCTGGATGTTGCTGACAACAGCGGCGCACGCCGTGTTCAGTGCATCAAGGTTCTGGGTGGTTCTCACCGTCGTTACGCCAGTGTTGGAGACATCATTGTCGTATCCGTCAAAGAGGCCATTCCACGCGGTCGCGTAAAGAAGGGTGACGTCCGTAAGGCCGTTGTCGTACGCACCGCCAAAGAAGTTCGCCGTGACGATGGCACAGCCATTCGTTTTGACAGCAACGCTGCTGTTATCCTCAACAACAACAATGAGCCCATGGGTACACGTATCTTTGGCCCAGTTGTTCGCGAGCTGCGCGCCAAGAACTTCATGAAGATTATCTCACTTGCTCCGGAGGTGCTGTAATGGCTGCTAAGCTCCGTAAAGGTGACAATGTCATCGTTCTGACTGGCAAGGACAAAGGCAAGACTGGCGCGATTTCCAGCATCGACCCGAAATCCGGCAAAGCCATCGTGGACGGTCTGAACATTTCGATCCGTCACACCAAGCAATCCCAGACCTCACAAGGTGGCCGTACGCCAAAAGCGATGCCCATTCAGCTGAGCAACCTGGCCATTGTTGATGCAAATGGCAAAGCGACCCGCGTTGGCTTCCGTATGGATGGCGACAACAAGGTCCGTTTCGCCAAGACAACAGGGGATGCGATCTAATGCTTGATACTGCAAACTATACCCCCCGTCTGAAGACTGAATATCATTCCAAAATTCGCGCTGCGATGAAGGAAGAGTTCGGCTACAAGAACGAGATGCAGATCCCGAAGTTGGACAAGATTGTTCTGAACATCGGCTGTGGTGCTGCGGCTGTCCGTGACAGCAAGAAAGCAAAATCCGCACAGGAAGATCTGACAACCATCGCCGGTCAGAAGGCCATGACAACACGCGCAAAGAAGTCCATCGCTGGTTTCCGCGTTCGTGAAGACATGCCTTTGGGTGCAAAGGTGACTTTGCGTGGCGACCGCATGTTTGAATTCCTGGATCGTTTGATCACTGTTGCTATGCCTCGTATCCGTGACTTCCGCGGCGTCTCTGGCAAATCTTTCGACGGTCGCGGCAACTATGCCACGGGCCTGAAAGAGCATCTGGTGTTCCCCGAGATCGACTTTGACAAGATCGATGAGAACTGGGGCATGGACATCGTTATCTGCACAACAGCGAACACTGACGCTGAAGCAAAGGCACTGTTGAAAGCGTTCAACATGCCGTTCAACAGCTGAGGGGAAATTAGATATGGCTAAGAAATCCATGATCGCACGCGAAGTGAAGCGTGAAAAGCTGGTCAAGCAGTATGCCGAAAAGCGTGCCGCCTTGAAGGCAATCATCAACGACAAAGAAGTCCCTGTGGAAGAGCGCTTTAAGGCAACTCTTGAGCTTGCCAAGCTTCCCCGCAATTCTTCTGCGACCCGTTTGCACAACCGTTGCCAGCTCACCGGGCGTCCACACGCCTATTACCGTAAACTGAAGATCAGCCGGATTGCGCTGCGGGACCTTGGTTCCAATGGCGAGATCCCCGGCATGGTCAAGTCAAGCTGGTAAGGAGCACATATTATGAACGATCCTATCGGTGATATGCTCACACGTATCCGTAACGGCCAGATGCGCGGTAAGGCAGTGGTGGAAACACCTGCGTCCAAACTGCGTGGTTGGGTCCTGGATGTGCTTTCCGACGAAGGCTACATCCGCGGCTACGAAAAGAAGGACGGCAAAGATGGCCATCCTGCTTTCAACATCGAGCTGAAATACTACGAGGGCACCCCTGTTATTCGTGAAGTGAAGCGGGTTTCAAAGCCTGGCCGTCGCGTTTACCTGGGCGCTGATGACATCCCAACCGTCCGTCAGGGCTTGGGTGTGTCGATTGTCTCCACCTCGCAGGGTGTGATGTCGGATGCAAAAGCACGTGCTGCCAATGTTGGTGGTGAAGTGCTCTGCACTGTATTCTAAGGAAACATCATGTCTCGTATTGGTAAAAAACCGGTTGAGCTGCCATCAGGCGTTACCGCCTCTGTGTCAGGTCAGACCGTTGAAGTGAAAGGCCCCAAGGGGACCCGGACCTTTAAAGCAACTGACGATGTGACCATCAGCGTTGACGGCAACGTCGTCACTGTGGAACCTCGCGGTAAGTCCAAGCGCGCCCGCCAGCAGTGGGGCATGAGCCGCACGATGGTTGCGAACTTGGCCACTGGCGTCTCGGAAGGCTTCAAGAAAGAGCTTGAGCTTTCCGGTGTTGGTTACCGTGCACAGATGCAGGGCAATGTTTTGAAGCTGTCGCTGGGCTATTCCCATGACGTCAACTTTGAAGTGCCTGAAGGCGTCACTGTCACAGCACCAAAGCCAACTGATGTGATCGTCGAAGGTATCGACGAGCAGCAGGTTGGTCAGGTTGCGGCGAATATTCGTGCTTGGCGTAAGCCCGAGCCCTACAAGGGCAAAGGGATCAAGTACAAAGGCGAATATATCTTCCGTAAAGAAGGGAAGAAGAAGTAATGGCAAACAGCAAAAGAACTCTGTTTCTCAAGCGCCGTATGCGCGTTCGGAACAAGTTGCGTGGCGTCACAGCCAACCAGGGCCGTGCCCGGTTGTCTGTCCACCGCAGCAACAAAAACATCAGCGTCCAGCTGATCGACGATGTGAACGGCGTGACAATCGCGTCCGCTTCATCGCTCGAAAAAGATCTGGGCGTGTTCGGCAAGAACAACATCGAAGCCGCGACCAAGGTGGGTGCTGCAATCGCAGAACGCGCCAAGAAAGCCGGCGTCGAGCAAGCGTTTTTCGACCGTGGCGGTTTCCTGTTTCACGGCAAGATCAAGGCTTTGGCCGAGGCTGCCCGTGAAGGTGGACTGAAGATATAAGGCGTAAGATGGGTTTAAACCCATCTTACACAATGCAAGCCGGGGTTCGCCCCGGTTTCGATGATCCGGGGCATCCGCTACCGCGATTGGACAACGCCTTCGGGCAACGACAAAAGGACGCCATCAATGGCAGAACGTGAAAACAAACGTGGCGGTGGCCGTGGCCGCCGTGAAGAACAAGCACCTGAGTTTGCAGACCGTCTGGTCGCGATCAACCGGGTTTCCAAGACCGTCAAAGGTGGTAAGCGCTTTGGCTTCGCAGCTTTGGTCGTTGTTGGCGACCAAAAAGGCCGTGTCGGCTTTGGCAAAGGGAAAGCGAAAGAAGTTCCTGAAGCAATCCGCAAAGCCACTGAGCAAGCCAAGCGTCAGATGATCCGCGTCGCACTCCGCGACGGCCGCACATTGCACCACGACATCGAGGGCCGTCACGGCGCTGGTAAAGTGGTCATGCGCACAGCCCCTGAGGGTACTGGTATCATCGCCGGTGGTCCAATGCGTGCCGTATTCGAAATGCTGGGCGTCAAGGACGTTGTATCAAAATCTATCGGTTCGCAGAACCCTTACAACATGATCCGCGCCACAATGAATGGCCTGACCAAAGAGCAATCCCCACGCAACGTCGCACAGCGTCGCGGCAAGAAGGTTGCTGACATTCTGCCCAAGCGGGACGAGGCTCCGGCCGCTGCCCCTGCTGAAGCTGACGCGTAAGGAGACCTGACAGATGGCTAAAACAATCGTCGTCAAGCAGATCGGTTCCCCGATCCGCCGCCCTGCCAAACAGCGTGCTACGCTGATCGGTCTGGGCCTGAACAAGATGAACCGCACCAAAGAGCTGGAAGATACTCCTTCCGTCCGTGGTATGGTGAATTCGATCAGCCATATGGTCGAGATCATCGAAGAAAAAGGCTAAGTCGGAGTCGGGGAAAACCCCGACCTACGGTTTGAAACGCCTCGCAGGGAACTGCGGGGCGTTTTTTGTTTGGAACACTTGGAAAGACGATGGTAGCGATGTTTTCGCTGGACCCGGCAGGTCCCAGATCGTTCGTTCGACCGGCTTTGTCTTGGGCGCCTATTTCGCCTGCAGGACAGCCTCAATTTCCCGCTCGACAACTTTGATCAGTTTCCTGTTGTCGTATCGTGCGAGCGCCTTCTCTCTGTTCCGTGCGGCTATTTCGGGAAGGCCCGAGAGGTTTTCTGCGACACGCCCAATCGCTGCGGTAAAGCCATCGAAGTCGCCCTCTTCAACCAAATGCCCATTTTCGCCTTCAATGACCGCCTCGGGTATGCCCGCATGTCGCGTGGAAACGATTGCTAGCCCACATGACATTGCCTCTTGAATTGCGGTTGGCAATCCCTCGGTATTGCCATTTTTCGCCCGGACAGAATGCTGCAGAAACACTTCAGACTGACCTAGCATCTCTTGGACATAGGGATGCGGCCGTGCGCCGTGAAAAGTCACCCGGTGCCCCATTTCGAAATCTTGGACAATGGATTTGCATTGGTCCAGCATGGGGCCGTCGCCGACCATGTCGAGTGAGATTCCATCAGTTTTCTGTGCATTCAAACAAAACGCTTTCACCGTGATGTCGGGTCGCTTTTTTTCGACAAACCGCCCGACTGTCAGAAAGCTCCCCTTTTTCTTTTTCGAGGGTACGAACAGGTCGGTGTTGACCCCGCTTGGCACAACGTGGCTGTTTGCATGCCGCACACCAGTTGCCGCCAATTCGTCAAGCAGAAACTGCGAAACGGAAAAAACGCCGTCGAGGTGCCCCATCATGCGTCGATACCCAGCGGCGCGCAGAGGGATCCGCAGCTGTGATGAAGCGTCAGCGCCCCGAAAATAGGTGAAGACCGGCAGGCCTATTTGTTTAGCAACAGGTGCTATTCGCAGCCCAACATTTCCAAATTCGGCTAGAATTGCGTCGGGGGCTGTTTTGTCTAAAAACGTAACAAGGTCATTCCGTATTTGCCCGTAGGGGACCCGCGCCGTGCGGTGCTTTGCAATGTTTCTGACTTTTGCAGCAAGCAGGGCGAGTTTCTCAGATCTTGTGCTTTTCTTGCCTTTGGGCGGCATCCATGCGTGGTGCTCTAACCCAAAAGGATCACTGTCCATTGGGTGTTCATGCAAGATGCAGACATTTCCACCAAAAAGATTCTGGGCATGAAACCCGATTTGCGTTTCTTGCGGGTGAAAATAACTACCTGTGGCGATGCAAATCTTAGTCATGACAGGGTTAGATCCAGTTTGTGGTCAAAGCTTCTGATTACAGCCCCATCGACATCGAAATGTCGTGCGTCACTGACATTCGATTTATCCCTATCAACAGCCCAAATACCGCAAACCCGGCCCGACAGTGGACCTTTGACGTACACATCAGCGATGCCGTTTTCGGCATTTACAGCGTTCTTATTGTTGAAAAATCCAGGCGTGCTGACCAGCATGTCGTCCAGAGGCATTTCCGAAGGGCGGACGCCAAGCTTCATCATTGCGATTTGACGCAAACGTTCGGATTTCATTGGGGGCTCCCTTACAATCGCTGAATTGTGAATCGATTTGGTCTCAATGCCAACCGCAATTGTGATTGATGCGAAAAATTGGCAAGAAACCGGGTGACCATATATAACTGTCTATCCTCCCATCAGTTGCACTTCTTGACCGAACTGTGCGTCCCGTCTATACGCCCCCAGTCGGACGCCAAAAATCCGACTCAGATGTAACGCCGTGTTTGGCCGCTCCCGTCGCTGGGGGCCAATTCCGGCAAAAGGAGAAGCGACATGAAACTGAATGAACTTTCCGACAACCCAGGCGCCACCCAGCGCAAGAAGCGTATTGGCCGTGGTCCGGGTTCGGGCATGGGTAAGACCGGTGGCCGTGGTATCAAGGGTCAAAAATCCCGTTCCGGTGTAGCCATTGGTGGCTACGAGGGCGGCCAGATGCCTTTGTACCAACGTCTGCCAAAGCGTGGCTTTAGCAAGCCCAACCGCAAGGCATTTTCCGTTGTGAACCTGGGTCTGATCCAGAAATTTATCGACGAAGGCAAGATCGATCCTAAAGCTGACATCACCGAGGATGCATTGATCGCCTCCGGTCTGGTGCGTCGCAAAAAGGACGGCATTCGTGTGCTGGCCAAAGGCGATTTCAAAGCCAAAGCCACTATCACGGTCACTGGTGCATCCAAGGGTGCCATCGACGCTGTCGCAAAAGCTGGCGGTTCACTGACCGTCACAACACCGGCAGCGGCTGAGTAAGACCTTGTGAGCGGCGCAACCGTCGCTTACATACCTTCTCGAGTTTTCCCAAACGCCGCGCACCGGGAAACGGTGTCGCGGCGTTTAGCATGAAAAGAGACCCATATGGCTTCTGCAGCAGAGCAAATGGCAGCCAACGTCAGTTGGAGCGCCTTCGGCAAAGCAACTGAACTTCGGCAGCGCATCCTGTTTACGATCGGTTTGCTGATCATCTACCGTCTTGGCACATTCATCCCGGTTCCCGGTATCGATGCGCTTGCCCTGCAGCAGTTCATGGAAGATGCGCAGGCCGGTATTGGCGGCATTCTGTCCATGTTCACCGGCGGTGCCTTGTCCCGTATGGCGATCTTTACGCTCGGAATTATGCCCTACATCTCGGCCTCTATTGTGATGCAGTTGCTGGGCTCGATGTATGAGCCGCTGAAGAACCTCAAGAAAGAGGGTGAGCAGGGGCGTCGCAAGATGAACCAATACACGCGCTATGGGACTGTCGTCCTTGCTACAGCGCAAGCCTATGGTTTGGCTGTCAGTCTTGAGGCCGGTGGTCTTGCCGCTGATCCAGGCCTGTTTTTCCAAGCATCCACCGTCATCACCATTGTGGGCGGCTGCATGTTCCTGATGTGGTTGGGTGAGCAGATCACCGCCCGGGGTATCGGGAATGGTATCTCGCTGATCATCTTCGTTGGCATCATCGCTGAAATCCCCGCCGCGATGGCCCAATTCCTGAGCCAGGGCCGGTCTGGTGCCATCAGTCCTGCTGTCGTGGTTGGGATCATCATCATGCTTGCTGTTGTGCTGACCTTTGTGGTCTTCATGGAGCGGTCGCTTCGTAAGATCCATATTCAGTACCCTCGCCAGCAACGCGGCATGAAGGTCTATGACGGCTCAACCAGTCATTTGCCGATCAAAGTGAACCCTGCCGGTGTGATCCCAGCGATCTTTGCTTCGGCTCTGTTGCTTCTGCCAACAACGATCAGCACGTTTAGCGGTGGCACTTCTGGCCCGGTTATGTCGACTATTCTGGCCCTGTTTGGCCCCGGTCAGCCGCTTTACCTGATCTTCTTTGGCGGCATGATCATTTTCTTCACGTATTTCTACACCCGTGAGGTTGCCTTTAAGACCGAAGACGTGGCCGAGAACCTCAAGAACCAGAATGGTTTTGTACCTGGTATTCGCCCTGGTAAGAAAACCGAAGAATACCTGGATTATGTTGTCACCCGCATTCTGGTTCTGGGGTCTGGCTATCTGGCCCTTGTCGCCCTGTTGCCCGAGATTATCCGTGCTGAGCTGTCCATTCCGTTCTACTTTGGTGGGACATCGATTTTGATTATTGTATCTGTGGGTATGGACACCATCCAACAAATCCAGTCTCATCTGGTGGCACATCAATACGAAGGCCTGATTGAGAAGTCTCAATTGCGTGGCAAGCGTAGCGCGAACAAACGTAAAGGGCCTGCTCGTAAATGAACATCATTCTGCTGGGACCGCCGGGGGCGGGCAAGGGAACACAAGCACGTAAACTTGTCGAAGAACGCAACATGGTGCAGCTGAGCACCGGTGACATGCTGCGCGAAGCGCGCCGCAATGGCACCGAAATGGGTAAGAAGGCCGGTGAGATCATGGATCGCGGCGATCTCGTCTCGGATGACGTCGTGATCGGTATCATTCGTGAACAGCTTGAGCAGGATAACGGCGCCGGTGGATATATCTTCGACGGTTTTCCCCGCACCTTGGCCCAAGCCGAAGCATTGGGTCGTTTGCTGATCGATATGGGTGAGAACCTTGATGCCGTGATCGAGATGCAAGTGGATGACGATGCCCTTGTTGGCCGCATAACGGCCAGGTCATCCTGCAAGGCCTGTGGCGAGGTATATAACGATATTACCAAACCGATCCCTGCAGATGGCAAATGTGTAAACTGCGGCAGTGATGATATCATCCGTCGCCCGGACGATAATGAAGAAAGTCTCCGTACCCGCTTGTTCGCTTACTACAAGCAGACGAGCCCATTGGTTGGGTATTATTACGCTAAGGGTGATCTGAAGGCGGTTGATGGGCTGGCGAACATGGATGAGGTTGCTGCGAGTATCGCGAAGGCCTTGCGCTGAGCTCACGATTTTCTAGAAAATCGGGAGGACCAGAAGGATTTTCCAGAAAATCCTTCGCTGCTCCTGGGGTGTATTGACGATGTATCAAATGCCCCCTAAACAACGCCATCTCGAACGAGAATCAATCTTTGGTATAGGGGTCGCCCCCCGACATCATTGAACACCTGATATGACGCAGCCCGGCGCCCATTAAGGTCCGGGCTTCCGTTGTGAAAAAAGGGTCTGGAACGACGGACCCGCAACGAAAAGGAATTGCACACGTGGCACGTATTGCCGGCGTAAACATACCCAGCGCTAAGCGGGTACCAATCGCCCTGACCTATATTACCGGAATTGGGAACACCAAAGCCGAAGAAATCTGCGAAGCGGTAAAGATCGACCGCGCGCGCCGCGTCAACGAACTGTCTGACGCAGAAGTCTTGTCTATTCGTGAATATATCGACGCGAACCTCACTGTTGAGGGTGATTTGCGCCGTGAAGTCACAATGAACGTCAAGCGCCTGATGGACCTTGGTTGCTACCGTGGCCTGCGCCACCGTCGTAACCTGCCTGTGCGCGGGCAGCGGACATCCACCAATGCACGTACACGCAAGGGCCCTGCAAAGGCCATTGCTGGTAAGAAGAAATAAGGAGGCTGACAGATGGCACGCGATCCTAAACGCACCAAAAAGAAGGTCTCTAAGAACATCGCCGCTGGTGTGGCGCATGTGAACTCTTCTTTCAACAACACAAAAATCCTGATCTCTGACGTGCAGGGCAACGCGATCTCTTGGTCGTCTGCTGGCACAATGGGTTTCAAGGGCTCTCGGAAGTCCACACCTTATGCGGCCCAGATGGCTGCAGAAGATGCGGGCAAGAAAGCACAAGACCACGGTGTGAAGACACTGGAAGTCGAAGTGCAGGGCCCTGGTTCTGGCCGTGAAAGTGCATTGCGCGCTCTGGCCGCTGTTGGTTTCAACATCACATCCATTCGTGACGTGACCCCAATGGCCCACAACGGTTGCCGCCCTCCTAAGCGTCGCCGCGTCTAAATTTTCGAAACGCCTTGGGGTCTCGTGTTTTCACGTGGCCCCGATCCGTCATTTTAACCTCGGGCGTTTGCCTTTTTGGACATGAAGGCAGACTGGTATGGAGGGACATATGATCCACAAAAACTGGGCTGAGTTGATCAAACCAACTCAATTGGAAGTGAAACCGGGCAACGACCCTATGCGTCAGGCAACAGTCGTTGCTGAACCGCTTGAGCGTGGTTTTGGTCTGACTTTGGGCAACGCATTGCGCCGCATTCTAATGTCGTCACTGCAAGGTGCCGCCATTACTGCTGTGCAGATTGATAACGTTCTGCATGAGTTTTCATCCGTGTCTGGTGTGCGTGAAGACGTCACCGACATCGTGCTGAACTTAAAAGGTGTCGCGATCCGTATGGAAGTTGAAGGGCCAAAGCGTTTGTCCGTTCAAGCCAAGGGTCCTGGCGTCGTCACTGCCGCAGATATCAGCGAGACCGCAGGCATCGAGATCCTGAATAAGGATCACGTGATCTGTCACCTCGATGATGGCGCTGATCTGTATATGGAGCTGACCGTCAACACGGGCAAAGGCTACGTCTCTGCAGACAAGAACAAGCCGGAAGATGCGCCGATTGGCATGATGTCGATCGATGCGATCTACTCGCCGGTCAAGAAAGTCAGCTATGACGTGCAGCCGACCCGTGAAGGTCAGGTGTTGGATTATGACAAGCTGACCATGAAGGTTGAAACGGATGGGTCACTGACCCCTGATGATGCAGTCGCTTATGCCGCCCGCATTCTGCAGGATCAGCTGTCCATCTTCGTCAACTTCGATGAGCCTGAATCAGCGACTGCTGGTGCGGATGATGACGGTCTTGAGTTCAACCCACTTCTGCTGAAGAAAGTGGACGAGCTGGAGCTGTCTGTTCGCTCTGCAAACTGCCTGAAGAACGACAATATCGTGTATATTGGCGATCTGATCCAGAAAACCGAAGCCGAAATGCTGCGCACACCAAACTTTGGCCGCAAGTCTTTGAACGAGATCAAGGAAGTGCTGTCAGGCATGGGTCTGCACCTTGGCATGGACGTCGAGGACTGGCCGCCGGACAATATCGAAGATCTGGCCAAGAAGTTTGAAGATCAGTTTTGATAACGTAAGATGGGTTTAAACCCATCTTACAAAATGCCCGCACTGGCGGGGAAAACCTTGGGCAATACCGCCCCAAAAATACGGCTGGCACGCATCAGACCGTTGGACAAAGTATAAAGCACTAGGAGATACTTAAATGCGTCACGCACGTGGTTACCGCCGCCTGAACCGTACACATGAACACCGCAAGGCGCTGTTCGCGAATATGGCAGGCTCGCTCATCGAGCATGAGCAAATCAAAACAACATTGCCCAAGGCGAAAGAATTGCGCCGTGTGGTTGAAAAGCTGGTCACACTTGGCAAACGCGGCGATCTGCACGCCCGTCGTCAGGCCAACGCCCAGCTGAAGCAGGAAATGCACACAGCCAAGCTGTTTGAAGTTCTGGGCCCACGCTACAAGGACCGTCAGGGCGGCTATATCCGTATCATGAAAGCCGGTTTCCGCTATGGCGATATGGCCCCAATGGCGATCATCGAATTCGTCGACCGCGATGTGGATGCCAAAGGTTCTGCTGACAAGGCCCGTTTGGCTGAGTATGAAGCGGCTGACGCGGAATAAGCTGACCGCATAGAATTCTGAAGCCTCGCATGTTTACGCATGCGGGGCTTTTTTGTGATCAATGACCTATCTTTGGAGCGTTGCCTTCTAAGGCGTTGTTGCAGCCCTTAGCCGTGACAAGGCCTCAGATCCGGCCAGCGGTTCAAAATCCTTGGCCCAGTCATAGGCTGTCTTTCCATAGCGATCCTGCAGCATGGGGTTCGCCCCGGCATCCAATAGCAATATCACTATATCTGGACGGGAATAGGCTGCGATCAGCGGCGTTTTTCCATCCTCATTTTGTACATTCACGTTGGCGCCTGCGTTCAGCAGTGCGACAAGGTTGGCGGATGCGCTGCCCACTGCGACGGCCCCGTTCAGCAACGCGGTGTAGCCGTATTCGTCTTGCAGTTCGATATCAGCGCCCGCCTCCAAAAGAGGCGCCACAAAACCGGTTTGTGCCCGCGCTGCGGCCTGCATCAATGCCGTCGCTTGACCACCATCGCGTGCGTTCACGTCGGCGCCAGCGTTGATCAGCGCCGAAAGCGTGTCTGGCGTTTCGGCCCAAAGCGCGGCGTCGTGTAGCGCCGTGGTTCCATTGTACGCATTCGCGACCATGTCCACATTCGCCCCAGCGTCTAGCAAAAGCTTGATTAGCGCCGCGTTCCCATAAACAGCGACCGTCGAAAGTGGTGTGAGTTCCTCGTATTCGTCGCGTCCATTGACGTCAGATTGCGCAATCATCTGTACGATGTTCGCATTTGACGCGGTTTCCCACCAATCTGGATCGCACAGTTCGGTGCAGGTTTGCGATGCAACAGGGGTAGCCGTCATGATGAGCGCTCCGATGATTTTGATAAATTGACGCATGTCGCCTTGCTTTCTTGTGTGATGATGAAATGGAAAGACTGAAACAGAAATCAGCGCGAATCCGCGGCGCTTGGGAAACAACGGAATATCGATATATTGTTCTGTTTGCTCTGGCGAACGTTTTTGTATGCCCACCTGTGGGTCAGCAGAAAGCTGCCTTTGTCGCGTCGGGCCGCCCGCGCTCTTCTTTTTGTCATCAGACCGGGTATTGCGGTAAGACATGTTCGCGCAACAGGCACCGAAATGCCGATCCGATGGCAGCCTATGACAGTGGACCGGACGAGCTGCGAGAGTAGGCTGCGTCAGCTATGCTGCCTTGGAATGCGCAATTTGTTCTTATGGCCTATCAAACGGCTTTGCGTAAAACAGATAATCGGACCCGCGCGCTAAAGCATTTGGATCATATCGAAAGAAAATCCGTCGCCAATGATGTTCGCCGGATTTAGGGGCAAAGCCATCCGTTTTTAGAAGCCCTAAGGGGGCGTTACGTCCGTTAACCGCAGCAGCCTGTGGTGCATTTTGTCTCTGCCATTGGCGTCAAATCAGTTTCGGACACGGCCATGTCACCGGTCAGCACCGCCTCTGGCACGCCGAGCGCTGTTGCCAGCCGCGTGATCGCATCGGCTTTTAACGGGTGGGTCCGTGCTGCCCCTTCTAGTTTGGACAGCTGACGTTCGCTCAGCCCGGCCATTCGCGCCAGACGCGGCCGCCCCAGCTTGCGGGCTTTTCGGATCGTTTTCAGTGTCGTGGCGATGATTGCCGCATCGGTCATGGCTGCATTCCTTTTGAATGTGTCACTTTGTCTTTACGCAGTCTTACCCTGTTTTCAAGATTGTATTCGATTGAGCCGTACCAAGTCGGTGATCTTGCCGCAGGATGGCCTGCAATTGAGGCGGTTGGGCGTTGTCCGGTGCGACCCGCGCTTGATGGTTATAGAGATGTCTTGCAATCACGCAGCGGCCCGAACTATCTGTTTTGACTATGGCCGACCTGTTTGCAAATACCCCACCCGCTGAGACAGCCCCGCGCCCGTTGGCCGACAGGTTGCGTCCCGCTGCATTAGCAGAGGTTATTGGTCAACAGCAGGTCCTTGGACCGGATGCTCCTTTGGGGACGATGCTGGCGTCTGGGTCGTTGTCATCGCTGATCTTTTGGGGCCCGCCTGGCGTGGGCAAGACCACGATTGCCCGCTTGCTGGCCGATGAGACTGATCTGCATTTCGTACAGATTAGTGCGATTTTCACCGGCGTTCCTGAATTGCGCAAGGTCTTTGAGGCCGCCAAGATCCGTCGTCAGAACGGTAAAGGCACGTTGCTGTTTGTGGATGAAATCCACCGTTTCAATAAGGCTCAGCAGGATGGATTTCTGCCATATATGGAGGATGGCACCATTCTGTTGGTCGGTGCCACGACTGAGAACCCGAGTTTTGAGTTGAATGCCGCGGTGCTCAGCCGAAGTCAGGTGTTTATTCTGACCCGGTTGGATTTGAAGGACCTTGAGCTGTTGGCGCAGCGCGCTGAGAAGGAATTGGACCGCGCCTTGCCGTTGGATGGTCATGCCCGCGAGGCTTTGTTGCAGATGGCCGATGGTGATGGCCGTGCGTTGTTGAACCTGATTGAGCAAGTAGCCGCGTGGAAAACCGACGCAAAGCTGACCACTGATGATTTGACCAAGCGTTTGATGAAGCGGGCGGTGAAATACGACAAGTCGGGTGATGAGCACTACAATCTGATCAGCGCTTTGCATAAGTCCGTGCGTGGATCGGATCCGGATGCTGCCCTTTATTGGTTTGCACGTATGTTGGCGGGAGGTGAGGACCCGCGCTATTTGGCCCGTCGCATCACACGTATGGCGGTTGAGGATATTGGCCTGGCTGATCCGCAGGCGCAGGCCGTGTGCTTGCAGTCTTGGGAGACATATGAACGGTTGGGCTCGCCTGAGGGTGAATTGGCCTTGGCGCAGGCGGTGACCTATTTGGCTTTGGCCCCGAAATCGAATGCCGCCTATGTGGCCTATAAGGCCGCTGTGAATGCGGCCAAACAGACGGGATCCGAACCACCCCCCAACCATATTTTGAACGCTCCCACGACGTTAATGAAGGAACAGGGCTTTGGTGCTGGCTATGCCTATGACCATGATGCTGAGGATGGATTTTCAGGCGCGAATTACTTCCCTGATGGTATGAAACGCGGTGTCTACTATATGCCGGTTGATCGTGGGTTTGAGCGGGATTTGAAAAAACGCGTCGACTTCTTTGCGGGTCTGCGTGCCAAGAGGGCTAAGTCATGACAATAATTGCGGTGGCGCTGGGTGGCGCCATGGGTGCTGTGCTGCGCTATCTTGTGGGGCTGGCTGTTGTGTTCCCACTGGGCACATTGACCGTGAATGTAATCGGGTCGTTGATCATTGGTGTTGTCTGGGCCCTATTCAATGCGAAGGGCCTGCAGGCTTGGCTTCCGCTGGTCATGACCGGCTTTTTGGGCGGCTTCACCACGTTTAGTGCGTTTTCCCTCGATACCTTGCGTCTTGTTGAGGCCGGAAGGCTGGCGGCGGCGGGTGGATATGTTATGGGCTCGGTTCTATTATCGCTGCTGGCCTGTGCCATCGGCCTGTGGATTGCAAAGGGTGCCCTATGAGTGGCGTACAAACGCGGGTGATCGGCCCGGATGATGGTGATCAACGCGTGGACCGGTATCTGCGCCGCCTGTTCCCCCATTTGACCCAAGGCCGTATCGAAAAGATGTGCCGCAAGGGTGAGTTGCGTGTCGATGGTGGCCGGGTGAAATCGAATAGCCGTCTTGAGGTTGGTCAGAAGGTCCGCATTCCGCCGCTACCCACAGAGGAAGAGGTGGAAAATGCCCGTGCTTTGGCCAAGCATGGTGTGACCAAGGCCGATGCCAAGCTGATCCAGTCCTGCGTGATTTATAAGGACGACCATATCATTGCGATCAACAAGCCCCATGGTTTGGCCACCCAAGGTGGGACCAATACCACCCGTCATGTGGATGCTATGGCTGAGGCCCTGACTTTTGACTATCCCGAGAAGCCCCGGCTGGTGCATCGTTTGGATAAGGATACGTCTGGTGTATTGTTGCTGGCCCGCACCCGGATGATGGCCAAGCAGTTGACTGAGAACCTCAAGCACCGCGAAACCCGCAAGATTTATTGGGCTGCTGTTGCTGGCGTACCCCACCCGCGTGCAGGTACGATCAAATATGGCTTGGTCAAGGCCCCCGGTCATGGTCGTGGCGGTGAGAGTGAGAAGATGCGTTGTGTGCATCCGCGTGATGTCGAAAGTGTCGAAGGCGCCAAACGTGCCACCAGTGATTATGCGGTGATGGATACGCTGGCCAGCCGTGCCGCCTGGTGTGCGCTGGTCCCGATCACGGGCCGCACCCATCAGCTGCGCGCCCATATGGCCGAGATTGGCCATCCGATTATTGGCGATGGCAAATACGGTGGCTCGGGCCAAGAGAACCTTGGCGATGGCTGGGGTGCTGGTATGGGCTCTGAGATTGGCCGCAAGATGCATCTGCATGCGCGCAGTCTGACCATCGAGCATCCCGCGACCGGTGCGCAGTTGCATTTGACCGCGCCGCTGCCTGATCACATGCAGAACACTTGGGACTTTGTGGGCTGGGTTGTGGGCCACGCCCCCGTTGATCCGTTTAATATGCCCGATGCCTGATCTGCGCCTTGTGATATTCGATGTGGACGGCACGCTGGTCGATAGTCAGGCCGAGATTTTGGCCGCCATGACCCATGCTTTTGCTGCAGAAGGCCTGCCCATGCCGGCCCGTGATGCAGTATTATCGATTGTTGGTCTGTCGTTGGATGTCGCGTTTGCGCGCTTATGTCCCGACCAGTCGCCCGACGGGCGTGCCCGCTTGGTTGATGCCTACAAAGACGCTTTTGCCAGCCTGCGGACCCAAAACAAAGAGATGGGCCCGCTCTATCCCGGCGCGCGAGCGGCCTTGGATGCGTTTCGCGCGCAGGACCACACGTTCCTGGCTGTTGCGACGGGCAAATCCCGGCGCGGCCTGGATAAGGTGCTGGAGCGTCATGGTCTGACAGGGATATTTCATAGTGAGCAGGTGGCGGATCATCATCCCTCAAAGCCGCACCCGTCGATGATTTTGACGGCGATGGCTGAGACCGGTGTGGTGCCGGAGGCTGCGGTGATGATTGGCGATACGACCTTCGATATGGATATGGCCCGTGCGGCTGGAATCAAGAAGATTGGCGTTTCCTGGGGCTATCACCCTGCTGACGTGCTTTTGCCGGATGCTTTGATCCAGGATTTTGCGGAACTGCCCGCGGCCGTAGATGATTTGATGGGACAGACCTCATGAGCGATTGGAAACCAAAGCGGTTCTGGAAAACGGCGGCCGCCGCGCCGTGTGAGGGTGGTTTTACGGTTTTGCTGGATGGGCGGACGGTCAAAACCCCCGCGAAGGCAAATTTGACTGTCCCGACGATGCCCATGGCGGAAGCCATCGCCCTTGAATGGGACGCACAGGAAGATGTGTTGGACCCCGGCACTATGCCTGTCACCCGTGGTGCAAATGCCGCCATAGACAAGGTCTGTGCGCAGCGCGCGGAGGTGGTCGCGTTATTGGCGGAATACGGAGACAGCGATTTATTGTGTTACCGGGCAGCAGGCCCCGATGAGCTGATCCAGCAGCAAGCAGAGGGCTGGGACCCGATGTTGGAGTGGGCCGCACAGACGCTGGAGGCCCGGTTATTCGTGGGGCAGGGGGTGATGCATGTCACGCAAAATCCCCTGGCTTTGGAACGGCTGACGGCGCAGTTGGCGGCGTTTGATGACTTCGCCCTTGCCGCGGCCCATGACTTGATCAGCCTTTCTGGGTCACTTGTGCTCGCGTTGGCGGTGATCAGGCGTGCCATTTCGCCACAGGATGCATGGGTGCTTTCGCGGATTGATGAGCATTGGCAAATTGCCCAATGGGGAGTCGACGATGAGGCCGCTGCTGCCGAAATGATCAAGCGTGCTGCTTTTTTAGACGCCGCTCGATTCTATGAACTTTCTCAAGAGTCATAGAAACAGTGCGTTTCGCAGCATCGTGAAAGAAAACTGCCTGATTCTCTGGCATATGCCCATCGAATCCGAGCAGTTGCCCTTGACGTTGATGGCAGAATGCCCAAAATCCTTCGACATTGAGATGGAATCTCCCATCTTATGAATCGTGACTGTCTATCGGGACGGGATAAAAATACACCACCCTCGCAGGGTGGCTACTCAGGAAGAGGTAAAAATGAAAACATCCGTATTCTTCGGCGCGCTGACTGTTGCTGGCATGGCCGCTGGCATGGCATCTGCAGCGACGCTTGACGACGTAAAAGCACGCGGCACGCTGAACTGCGGCGTAAGCACCGGCCTGGTTGGCTTTGCATCACCTGATGCAAATGGCGTCTGGACAGGTTTCGACGTTGGTCTCTGCCGCGCGGTTGCGGCTGCTGTTCTTGGCGACAGCGACGCGGTCGAGTTCATCCCTACAACAGGTAAGACACGCTTTACGGCGTTGGCTTCTGGTGAAATCGACATGCTGGCGCGGAACACCACATGGACATTCAGCCGTGACGTTGACCTGAAATTCGAATTTGTTGGCACCAACTACTACGATGGTCAGGGCTTTATGGCTCCACGCGAGCTGGGCGTTTCTTCTGCCTTGGAACTTGATGGCGCGACTGTCTGCATTCAAACCGGTACAACAACCGAGTTGAACCTTGCTGACTTTTTCCGCTCAAACAACATGAGCTATGAGCCTGTGCCGATCGAAACAAACGCTGAAGCGCAGCAGCAGTACCTGGCAGGTGCTTGTGACGTGTTCACAACTGACGCGTCCGGTTTGGCTGCCACACGTGCTTCTTTCGAAGTGCCAGGTGACCACGTTCTGCTGCCTGAGATCGTATCCAAAGAGCCACTCGGCCCACTTGTTCGCCATGGCGACAGCGACTGGGGTGACATCGTTCGTTGGACTTTGAACGCGCTGATCACTGCTGAAGAGCTGGACGTTACTTCCGCTAACATCGAAGAGCTGGCTGCTTCGCCAACGGACAACCCCGAAATCAACCGTCTTCTCGGCACCGAAGGTGAACTGGGCGCGATGCTGGGTCTGGACGCTGACTGGGCGATGAAGGCGATTGCTGCCGGTGGTAACTATGGTGAGCTGTTCGAAAAGAACATTGGTGAGAATACACCAATCGGTCTTGCACGTGGGCTGAACGCCCAGTGGACCGAAGGTGGTCTGATCTACTCCCCACCTTTCCGTTAAACCGGGAATACGAAAAAGGGGCGCGGTGAGAACCGCGCCCTTTCACCTAATAGACCAGAAAAAATCGACGCCAACGAGCTGCTGAAGTGGCCAAACAAGAAAAGCGTCGTAAAAACGGGGAAAACTTATGTCGACGATCACGGACCCGCCTGAGGGCTCTTTCCGCCTGTCGATGCTAATCAATGATACCCGCTATCGTTCAATGACATTTCAAGCGATCGCGGCAATTGTTCTAGCATTATCGTTTTGGTATTTGGGTAACAACCTGATCCAAAACCTTCGGCAGGCAGGCCTGAATATCAGTTACAGCTTTTTGGGTTCGCCTGCTGGCTATGACATCAACCAATCGCTGATCGAATACGATAGCCAGTCGTCGCATTCGCGCGCTGCCATCGTCGGTATTCTGAATACGCTGCTGGTTGCCTTTATGGCCTGTATCACAGCAACCGTATTTGGTGTGCTTGCCGGTGTCTTGCGATTGTCCAAGAACTGGTTGGTCAGCAAACTGATGGCCGTCTACGTCGAGATTTTCCGCAATATCCCTGTTCTGATCTGGATCATCATTATCTTCACGATCATGACTGCCGTGATGCCCGCACCGCGTGCTTTCCGGGGTGATGATCCCGCCGCGTCGATGCTGTTCAACGCCTTTGCCGTCACAAACCGCGGGATCTATATTCCCGCACCCGTTTGGGGCCCCGGTTCAATCGTCGTGGTGCTGACCTTTATCGCCTCGATCGTCGGCATTTTCTTTTTCCGCCGCTATGCCACCAAGATGCTATTTGACACCGGGCGCTTGCTGCCCACTTTCTGGCCAAGCGTTGGACTGTTCTTCATTCCAACGATCTTGATGCACTTTATCATGGGCCAACCAGTTAGTCTGGATTACCCCGTGCTTGGCGGTTTCAATTTCTCTGGTGGTTTGCAACTGGGCGCACCTTTGATCGCGCTGTGGTTTGCCCTATCGATCTACACTGGTGCCTTCATCGCGGAAAACGTGCGTGCTGGTATTCAGGCCGTGTCAAAGGGCCAATCGGAAGCTGCTGGCGCGCTGGGCCTTCGTCCGGGCCGCATCATGTCGCTGGTGGTCTTGCCGCAAGCCCTACGCGTGATCATCCCACCGTTGATTTCGCAATATCTGAACATCACCAAAAACTCGTCGCTGGCGATTGCCGTGGGCTATGCTGACGTCACCGCGACCTTGGGTGGTATCACGCTAAACCAAACCGGTCGCGCTATCGAATGCGTGCTTTTGTTGATGCTGTTCTATCTCACGATCTCGTTGACGATTTCGGCGGTAATGAACGTCTACAACAATTCCGTTAAGCTGAAGGAGCGGTAATATGACTGATACCTCACAATCCGTCGCCTTCGTTCGCACCGCAACGATCCCCCCATCGCCGCCGCCGGCCATGGAAACGGGTGCGGTCAAATGGATGCGTGAAAACCTGTTCTCAAGCATTCCCTACTCAATCCTGACGCTTGTCTCGCTTTACGTCATTTTTGTCATTTTGTCGGGAGTATTGCCTTGGATCTTCAACGGTGTCTGGAACGCCAGCAATCTGGCGGAATGCCGCGAGATTTTGGACGGGGCAACAGGCGCATGCTTTGCGGTTCTGAAGGAACGCTGGCCGCAACTGATCTTTGGCCTCTCTTACCCGGCTGAGGAATACTGGCGTCCAGGTCTTGCATTTTTGCTGCTGTTCTTTGCGGCTGCACCTGTGATGTTCTTTGATCTGCCGCGCAAGATGCTGATCATCACGCTGCTTTATCCGTTCATCGCCTATTGGCTGCTTTGGGGTGGTACGATCTTTGTACCGATCCTGGCGCTTGTCGGAGTAGTTGCCGGATATATGGTCTACCAGCGTCTGGTCGCTGGCAGCTTTGCTGCGGGTTTCTTTGGCGGTGTCGCTACAGCATTTGTCATTTGGTATATTGGGGGGCTTTTGATCCCTGAAGGTGCCAGTGAGAACGCGTTGCTTGTGCCTGTCGCCAGCCGCGACATGGGTGGCTTTATGCTGAACATGATGCTGGGTGTGACCTGTGTCTCATTGTCGATCCCGATCGGCATTGTTCTGGCGCTGGGCCGTCAATCATCCATGCCGTTGATTAAATGGATTTGCGTGGTCTTCATTGAGTTTATCCGCGGCGTGCCGTTGATTACCTTGCTGTTCGTCGCATCCGTCATGTTGGCCTATTTCTTTCCACCTGAAAGCAGTGTCGACCTGTTCCTGCGCGTTGTGATCATGATTACGATGTTCTCGGCGGCCTATATCGCCGAAGTAATCCGGGGCGGCCTGGCCGCTTTGCCAAAGGGTCAGTATGAAGCTGCAGACAGTCTAGGTCTGGATTATCCTCAGGCCATGCGTCTGATCATTCTGCCGCAGGCGTTGAAAATCTCAATCCCGGGCATCGTGAACATCGCGGTAGGTCTGTTCAAGGATACGGTGCTGGTGTCGGTCATTTCGATGTTTGACATTCTCGGCATGATCCGCGGTCCGATCTTATCCACAACGGCGTGGAATGGCGTCTATTGGGAACTGCTCGGCTTTGCGTCGCTTTTGTTCTTTGTCACCTGCTACGGCATCTCACAATACTCACAATGGTTGGAGCGTAGGCTCGCAACCGATCACCGATAGGAGGCTGAATTATGGCCGATACAACACTCGCAAAAGCCGCTGATGCGCCTGTAATGGAGGTCTCTGATGAGATCGCGATTACCATTGAAGGCATGAACAAATGGTATGGCAGTTTCCACGTTCTGCGTGACATCGACCTTTCGGTGCATCGCGGTGAGCGGATCGTGATTTGTGGCCCCTCTGGGTCTGGCAAATCAACATTGATCCGTTGCATCAACGCGCTGGAAGAGCATCAACAAGGCAAGATCGTCGTGGATGGCACCCTGCTGTCTTCTGACTTGAAGAACATCGATACGATCCGGTCAGAGGTTGGCATGTGCTTTCAGCACTTCAACCTGTTCCCGCATCTGACGATCCTTGAGAACTGCACTTTGGCCCCGATCTGGGTTCGCAAGACCCCCAAGAAGGAAGCTGAAGAGACTGCGATGCACTTCCTGAAAAAGGTGAAGATCCCCGAGCAGGCCGACAAGTACCCCGGTCAATTGTCCGGTGGTCAGCAGCAGCGTGTGGCCATCGCCCGCAGCCTTTGCATGCGCCCACGTATCATGCTGTTTGATGAGCCGACCTCTGCCCTTGACCCAGAGATGATCAAAGAGGTGCTCGACACCATGATCGAGCTGGCCGAGGAAGGCATGACCATGCTTTGCGTCACCCACGAGATGGGCTTTGCCCGTCAGGTGGCCAACCGCGTGATCTTTATGGACCAAGGTCAGATTGTGGAGCAGAACGAGCCAGAGGAGTTCTTCCTCAATCCCAAATCCGAACGCACCCAATTGTTCCTGAGCCAGATTTTGGGTCACTAAACGAACAAAGCCCCGGTCTAGCACCGGGGCTTTTTTGTTTACGAGCGGTTTGGGCTTAGGGCAACAAATACTGCTTTGTGGGTAACGCTCTTCCCGTCTGTGACCAGACTTGCATGGTTGTGTGTTGAAATTTTGATCAAGACTATACTTTTGATAGTTAATTTAAGTTTCTCTCTATTTTTCACGATCTACGCCCTTAGATTGCATTACCAAGACGATAGTTCCTAATGGTAGTGTGTAAGATGTTTAACAAAGTAAGTGGTAAGATCTGCGCGGTGGTGATGTCGATCCTTGCGATTGTCTCCCCATCCGTTGTGAGCGCGAATATCGGTGTTCGCGTCCTGGAAGCGCAAGGGGCGACACTTGAAGCCGATTATGTCCAACTCATCGCGTACGACGGTTCAGCAACCATTGCTGGGCGGCTCTTGGGCTATGACGACCAAACATACCATATCGAAACCAACTTGGGCGTGCTGCGGATTGCAGAAAAGTGGGTTCGGTGTGAGGGGGTTTTGTGCCCCAGACTCGATGCTTCTCCTGAGCTAGCTAGAATCAATTGAGAAAAGGCTATAGACCTTTGAAATTGGACGTTATTCGGTAATTTCAAACAACAGTATCGGTTAATGTCACAAAGGAATCCGATCTTTCTTTGTGCCTTTTGGCATGGAAAAACCGTTGAATGACCGTCAAATTGCCACAGACCATTAACATTCCATTAAAAACCCCTGTGATAACAACTTAAAGGCAAATGCGCGAGACCCAACTCACGTTTAAGTCCCGAGGTTCCAAGAAAATCTCCGGACTGAGTCTGGCGCCGCGTCGCAGTAAGTTGGCCGCACCATGGTCCCGCGTGGTGTGAGCATTTTGAAAAAGGGAAGAAGATGAACTTCAAGAGTTTTGTTTTGGCACTGGCATTAGGTGCTTCTCATACGCTGATGATAACGGCCGCTCATGCGGAAAACGGGTTGGCGGAAATTGTCTCTGACAATGCGGAGCAACGTATCAATTTCTCTGGTAAACTGCGCATGTTGTCCCAGCGCATCCCGTCTGCTGCCTGTCATTTGACCCGAGGGATAGACACGGCAGGCGCAACAGCCTTGCTTGCGGCGTCCACTGCCGAATTTGAGAAAATTCTGACCGCGCTAGAGCGAGGCGATCAAGAATTGAATATTCAGGCGCCGGAAACGAACGCCCGGACCTTAGACACAATTGCGACGTTGCGTGCACGTTGGGAACCGCTGAGGCAGGCTGCTGAGGCCGTGGCGAGCGACACCGCAAGCGCGGGCGATCAAGCCTATGTGTTAAATGAAAACCTGCGCGTTTTGGCTGCAGCCCAGCAGTTGGTCGAACAGCTTGTCCGCCAGTATTCAAACCCTAATGCCATGACGTTTTCGTCGTTGATGCTGATCGATATTTCCGGTCGGCAACGTATGCTGACGCAAAAGATGTCGAAAGAATCCTGTATGATTCAAGCCGGCATCGACACAGTCGAATCGCGGGACGACCTGCAAGGGACCATGCAGATTTTCGAAAACTCACTCAGAGCATTGCGTGACGGTATGGATGAGGTTGGCATTAACCCCCCCCCAAATAATCAGATTGCGTCAGGCCTTGATCAGGTTGTTGCGGATTGGGAAGATGTTAGGCCGTATCTGTCCGAGATATTGTTTGGCGGCGAACTACATGACGACGCTGATACGCTAAAGTTTCAGGGGCTAAACACAACGATGGTGAATATGAATACTGTCGTAGGGATGTATGCAGAAGCCGCTAGCCGCCTTGTGCCCTTGCTGTAAGGGCAGCAGGGTAATCTTGAGGATTTCACCGGCAGTTTGGAGCCATGACTGGAATTGTGCTGCGTTACATCAGTGTCGCTCTAAGGAGACAAGATATTCCATGAAGCGACGACTGTACGGCAAAACGCCTAATCTAAATCACTGCCGTTTGTCCCGATCAGGTCGCGCGGCACAATGAAATCCACACATTTCCCACTGCCTCGCTTCATCGCTGTCCATGAGTGGACAGCGAAATCAATCACTGTTGTTGCGCAGGTCGGATAATCGCTGAACCGCCGGTGGTTTGGCGGTGTACCGACTAGAGCGTTGGCGATCATCCCGATGCTGGGGTTATGGGCGATTACAGCGATGGTGTCTGCTGTCTCGTGTTGGATCACTTCTTGGATGGTGTCCGGGGCTGCATGGTATAGCATTCCTGACAGTCGCAACTTTGCTGCGCCTGACAGTTGGGCCAAGATCAGGTCTGCCGTTTGTCGGGTCCGTGTCGCGTCTGAGCAGAGCACGGTATCAGGTGTATATCCCTGTTCTGCCATCCACCCGCCAATCGCTTGCGCCGAGGCCTGTCCCCGTTTGTTCAATGTCCGCGCGTGATCATCGGCAAAGGGATCATCCCAGCTGGATTTGGCATGGCGGATCAGGATCAGGCGTTTGGTCACAAGAAGGACTCCATATGAAAGGCGGCTTGTGCGGGAAGCCGGTTCCCTTGCCCAATGGGACAGGCACGCCGTGCAAGGCATCCACCGGTTCGGCAGTCTTGTCCGGCGTCGGATTTGACATGTGTCTTGCACGCCCCAACATCGTAGCCATCCACGAAGGCATCAACCGGGCAGGCGGTGACGCAGGGCTGTGCGCAGCTGTCGCAGGGTTTGCTGACAGTGGTGGTTCTGGCCATTCCGGCGCTCCGCAATGCCCCTCGGAACGATACGAAAAGTCCCGCTTCTGCATGCACCAGGAACCCGATGGGTGAGCCCCAGCTTTGCCCACTGTTCACGGCCCATGTAAAGAAGGGTGCAAAAGGCGGCCCGCCGAAGGGGAAGAGTGGTTCGGCTTGGAAGGCTTCAGATATCTGGGTCAGCACCCGTTTGGACCACCGGTCTAGCGGGTCGGTATGCCCGTCGTGATATTCGGGGCTGTTGCAAAAGATATCCCAAAAGCGCGGCTCATCCGGCCCGATCAGCGTAATCGTATCCGTTCCATCGGCACATGCCCCAAGTCGTCGCAGGCCAAGGGGGTGGAGCGCTTTGTCAAGATCATCGGATATCATCTGCATTACCATAAGGTTGACCCTAGCGTCGTTGCCAGAGCCTTGGCATCCTGTTGCTGTCTACTGTGGCACCTGTTGAGGGTTCGAACCGCAGCGTGTCGTCCGTGCATTCAAACCAACCTGTACCTCCGCCACCCATGCCTGTCGCCGAGGTGAAAGGGATTTCCATGACCTGTCCCAGGACGTCCGCCGATCCCACCAGCGCGTAGTCATCGACCGAGGCAAGAAAGACATTATCGGCAGCATCGAAGTTGCCTGCGCTATAGCCTACGACTTTGACGTCCATCGGTGGTGCGCCGGGCACCTGAACATTGATGATCATGTCATCCGCAAGCAATGTGAAGCTGCCGTCCGCATTGATTTCCATGGACACTTCGCCGCCAACCGGCGTGGCCTCACCTGACATTTGCAGGGCCATCATATCGGCCATATCGCCCAAGTCAGCGATCCATGTATCAACCAAACAGGTCTCAACCGCGGCTGTGGCAGGCTGTGCGACAAAAGCCGCCAATAGTGTGATTGCAGAACGCTTCATTCTCGTCTCCACGGTTTTGATGCGTGAAGCCTAGCACAAGCCTCTACTTGTCCCAAAGTCGGGATATTACAACCGGGGTTCTCGGATCAGTGAACCTGCCCCGTGATCCGTGAAAAGTTCCAGAAGGCAGGCATTGGGTGCCCGTCCGTCAAGGATCACAACCGCCCGCACGCCGTCTTCCATGGCTGTCAGTGCGGTTTCTGTCTTGGGGATCATGCCGCCTGCAATTGTGCCGTCGGCGATCAGGTCACCGATCCGCGCAGGCGCGATTTCGGTGAGCACGTTTCCGTCCTTATCCTTGACCCCGGCCACATCTGTCAGCAACAGCAGCCTGTCGGCTTTGAGCGCCCCTGCGATCGCCCCCGCGGCCGTGTCCCCGTTGATGTTGAAGGTCTCGCCAGCGCGCCCCATGCCCAGCGGTGCGATCACCGGGATCGCGTTGGCGGCATGTAAGTCCCGCAGGATCGTGGGGTCCACGTCCACAGGTGTACCCACAAACCCAAGGTCTGCGTCAGTCTGTTCACAGATGATCAGGTTGGCGTCTTTGCCCGACAGCCCGACGGCTTTGCCGCCTTCTTCGCAGATGGCTTGCACCAGACGGTTATTCACCGTGCCCGACAGCACCATCTCGACCACATCCATCGTCGCTTGATCGGTCACACGTTTGCCTTTGACGAAGTCGGATTTGATGTCGAGCTTGGCCAGCATATCGTTGATCATTGGCCCGCCGCCATGCACGACAACCGGGTTCAGTCCGACCTGCCGCATCAGTACGACGTCGCGTGCAAAGCTGCGCATAGCGTCATCACTGCCCATCGCGTGACCGCCGAGCTTGATCACGACGGTCGCATCTGCGTAGCGCTGCATATAGGGGAGCGCTTGGGACAGGGTGCTGGCGGTAGCGATCCAATCGCGGTTCATGTCTTGGGTCCTTGTCTTCATGCGATCCCTGCGATGACCGCCCGCAATGCCGGGATGCCATCGCCCTTTTCAGAGGATGTAAGGATCAGTTCTGGGAAGGCAGCCGGGTGTCTGGCCAGTGCTTCACGCGTCTTAGCGAGCGAGGTTTCCAGCGCGCTGCCTTTAAGTTTGTCCACTTTGGTCATGACCACCTGGAAGGTCACAGCCGCGCTGTCGAGTAGCGACATGATCTCTTCGTCCACGGCTTTCGCCCCGTGCCGCGCGTCGATCAGCACGAAGACCCGCCGCAGCGTCTGCCGCCCTTGCAGGTATTGCTTGAGCAGCCGCTGCCATTTTTCAACGACGGCAAGAGGCGCATTCGCAAACCCATAGCCGGGCAGGTCAACAACGTAGATATCCGCCGCTGTGAAGAAGTTGATCTCCTGCGTCCGTCCGGGTGTGTTCGACGCCCGCGCGAGCCCTTTGCGCCCTGTCAGCGCGTTGATCAGGGATGATTTGCCCACATTGGACCGCCCTGCAAAGCAGATCTCAACCCGGTCTGCGGGCGGCAACCCATCCATGGCCACGACCCCCTTGACGAATTCGGTTTCGCCCGCAAAGAGCAGCCGCCCTTTTTCAAGGGACGCGTCGTCGGGTGTTTCCACTTCAGGGAAGCGCATTTCCATGTTCAGAGTACCTTCACCGTGTCCTGGAGGTCGATCTTACCGCCTGAGATGACCTCGGCATAGACACCAAAATTCTGGTGTCCCCAGCCGTCGCGCAGCGTGCCAAGCGTATCAGTATCGCGCAACCCGGTCTTGGGGTTTGCAGCAGTGTGCATGCACCGTTCAATGGGTTCGCGGATCCGCAGGACGGCGTCGCCGATCTGTAGCTCGCAGCCGATCCATTCGTTCTCTTCCCAAGGGGCGGGCCCATCCACCCAGATGTTGCCCCGCCACCGTTCCATTTCAAGCGCGCGTCCCAACCGCCCAGCAACAGCTGCGTGGCTGGAGGTGTTCATGATTGAGAGTGTTGGGTAGTCACTGTCCGTCATGCCCCGCCCAGGTGCTGCGATGATCCCGTTGGGCTGAAATTTTTCTGGTGGGCAAAGCGGGCTGACCCATGTGACGAACCGCGCGGTGTCGTCTGGATCGTCAGGCCGGAATGACATCTCACCCAAATCCTGATGCCGCAGCGTGACCGTCTTTGTGTCTGTGTCCAGCGTGGCCCACACCCCTGCCAACCCCGGCGTGCTGGCCCCAATCATGAAGTTCCGGCATTTGGCCCAAGCGGGGTTTTCGGCGTCGCATTTTGACCGTTCATGCGTGACGGCCCAATGCCTGTCCCAGGGCATCGTTTGCCCTGCGACCAGCGTGACCGTGTCCAGCGCTTCGCGACCGTGGCTTTTGATCGGGTGCCGCCACAGTGCGGCGACGGTAGTCATCTACTTGCCCTCTTTTTTGTCGAGGTCCACGGGTTTCTTGCGCGCGAGGCTTTGCTTGATGTTCCCAAACACATCCGGCTTGGACCCATGGCTGCGCATGATTGTGTACTGCTGGATGAACGTAATCACGTTGTTCGCGATCCAGTAGAGCACCAGCCCTGACGCGAATGAGCCGAGCATGAACATGAAGACCCAAGGCATCCATGCGAAGATCATCTGCTGTGTTGGGTCGGTTGGGGCCGGGTTCAGTTTTTGCTGGAGCCACATGGAAATACCCAACGCGATCGGCAAAATACCAATCATGATCAGTGCGAGGATCGATCCTGGTTCTGGGGCGGCCCATGGGAACAGCCCAAAGAGGTTCGCCAATGAGGATGGATCAGGCGAGCTGAGATCTTTGATCCAGCCGATCCACGGCGCGTGCCGCAGTTCGATGGTCACAAAGATCACCTTATAGAGCGAGAAGAAGATCGGGATTTGTAGCAGGATCGGCAAACACCCGGCCGCCGGGTTCACTTTGTTGTCTTTGTAAAGCTTCATCATGCCTTGCTGCATGGCCTGCTTGTCTTCGCCCGCCCGTTCTTTGAGCTTTTCCATTTCTGGCTGCAGCTCTTTCATCCGTGCCATGGAGACGTAGGATTTATAGGCCAGCGGGAGCACGATGATCTTTAGGATCACGGTAAGCGACAAGATCGACCAGCCCATGTTCCCAATATAGACGTTCAGGTAGTGCAGCAGCGCAAAGATTGGTTTGGTCAGGAAGAAGAACCAGCCCCAGTCGATACTGTCCAGAAACCCGCCAACGCCGTCGTCGTCTTCGTAGTTCCGGATGGCTTCCCATTCCTTTGCCCCTGCAAACAGCCGCGTTGTTACGGTAACCGTGTCGCCCGGTGCAATTGTTTCGATGCCCATAACGGCCTCAGCCTGGAACAAGTCCCGGCTGTCAAAGTATTTGGACGTCGACCGGAAGGGCGCAGACTGATCGGGGATCAGTGTGGTCATCCAATAGTGGTCTGTGTAGCCGATCCACCCCGACGTTGTAGCCTCAATCCGTTCAGCCTGCGTGCGTTCACGGGGATCGACGTCATAGTCTTGAATGTCGTCATAGCCGGTTTCCTGAAGCTCGCCGTCGGTCATCCGCACAAGGCCCTCGTGCAGGATGAAAAAGTTCTTGAGGTCCGTTGGCATCCCGTGCCGCCGAAGCAAACCGTAGGGCCGTGCTGCGACGGTGGCGCCGCTGGTGTTTTCAACACTTTGGTCAAATGTGAACATGAATTCATCGTCGACCGACACGGCGGTCCGGAAAATCTGCCCTGCCTCATTGTCCCACACCAAGGTCACGGGGCTTTCAGGTGTCAGCGTATCGCCACTTTCGATAGACCAGAGCGTATCGGGGCCTGGCACGGCTGTCGCTTCGATCCCGTCTGTCGCTGTCCAGCCGAAGGTTGCGAAATACGCCCCTGTCTCGCCCACGGGCCGGAGCAATTGTACGATGTCTGCATCTTCGTCAATTGTGTCGCGATATTGCGTCAACGCCAGATCATCGATCCGTCCACCCTGCAAAGACAGGGAACCGCTGAATTCGCCAGTTTCAATTGCGATCCGTGGGGCCTCGGCTGCGGGTTCCGGTGCTTCGGTGGGTGTTGTCGCTGCCGGGGCTGTTGGATCTGACGACGGGACAGCCGGGTCTGCGGCGCTGACTGTTGCGTCGGTTGCCGGATCAACGGGCAAATCTTCGGGTGGGAAGAGCACCGTCCATGCCATGATAACCGAGAAGCTGAGCACCGTCGCCATGATCAGGTTCTTATTCTGGTCGTCCATTTGAAACCGCCCATGTCCACTTGAAAATCTGAAGGCTGTTCAACCCGCCACGGCCCCAAAGGTCAAGCAGTTTTAGGCCGATTTAACACCAACAACGCAGGTATCGGCCATCAGAAATGGCTTCTCGCACGTCGTTGTGCAAGGTCCGCACCGCAATTAGCTTGCGATGTATTGTTCCAGGGTGCTTTGGGTGCCGACTGCCCACAGCTGTTTGAGCCATTTGTCGAAGGCCGTAGCGAAGACTGTGTTTTCGGACAGCGTGTCGTAGATCCAGCCTTGCTCAAGCCAGAGTTTGGGCTCTGCCTTGGCTTGGGTCGCGATCTGGGTCAGGTCGTCCCATTGTGGGTCATTGGCCTCAATGACCGACCCGTCCTCGCGCGTGCCAGCGCACATCCGCGCCCAGAGCGCCTCGGTCAAGGCCAGCCCTTCGATAGACCCACCGGCAGCCAATGCGTCCCGCAGGATTGGCAACACAAAGCCTGGATGCCGTGATCCGCCGTCAAAGGCGACCCGCCGTGTGGTGTCGTGGATTTCCGGATTGCCGAAGCGGCGCGCGATCAGATCAAGGTAAGCCGAAGGCGTGATCTCGGGCACTGCATCCACGTAGGGAACGATTTCATCAGTTTGTACTTTGCGGAAGAAGCCTGCGATTTGGGGGGTCGCCATGCAGCCCGCGATGGTCTGGACCCCCAGCAACTCCCCCGCATTTGCAAGGAGTTGATGCCCCGCGTTGAGCATCTTGATCTTCATTTCTTCGTAGTTGTGCACTGACGTGGTCAGCGTGGCGCCCACGTCTTCCCATGTTGGCCGACCGGCACAAAAGGTGTCTTCGATTACCCACTGCCGGAAGTTTTCATGGGTGACAGGTGCCGCATCATCAATGCCGATGTCTTCCACCAGTTTCAATTCGTTTGGCCCGGTCGCCGGGACGATGCAATCCACCATCGCATTGGGGAAGGTCGCGTTGTCGTTGATCCAGTCAGCCAATGCGGGATCACTGAGCCTTGCGAGCCCGACCACGGTTTGGCGAAGGATTTCACCGTTATGCTGCAGGTTATCGCAGCATTGCCCGGTGAAGGGCGCATGTCCTGCGTCCCGGCGCGCCCGCAATGCGGCGACCATGGCCCCAAAGGCGGTATGGGGTTTGTCCGGATGCGCGGCATCATGCTGAATTTCGGGGTCTTGGGTGTTTAGATTGCCTGCGGCATCCTTGAAGTATCCACCCTCTGTGACCGTCAGGGCAACAATCCTGATTGCAGGGTCCGACATGGCGCGGATCAGGGCGCCGTTGTCTTCCTCGACCGGCAGGAAATCGATCATCGAGCCGACGATTTCCGTGCTGGTTCCATCGGGGTCCAGTTCGATCAATGTGGTCAGGCAATCCTGTGCCAGCAACCGATCGCGCATTGCAGAATCGCCCGCCCGCACGCCTGCGCCTATGATGGCCCAGTCATGTGCTTTGCCCTGCTGCATCAGCCGGTGCAGATACCATGCCTGATGCGCCCGGTGAAAATTACCCAAGCCAATATGGACTATGCCCGGCGTTAGTGCCGTCCGGTCATAATTTGGCACCGAGACCCCATCGGGGAGGTCCGATAAAGTGGCGTTCGAGAGTTTCATTTTGGTACGGTCCTGTACTTCATCTATCGTCAACTCAGCCAATTGCCGCCGTCGACGTTGTAGGTTTGAGCCACGATATAATTTGCGTCATCACTGGCCAGAAAAACGGCCATGCCTGTTAAGTCTTCGGCAGTTCCCATGCGTCCGAAGGGAACGGCGTTGCCGACCTCTATCTTCTTTTGGCCCGGGGCTTTGCCTTCGTGTTTCGCAAAGAAGGCATCCACGCCGTCCCAATGTTCGCCGTCCACCACACCGGGTGCGATGGCATTTACGTTTATCCCATGTTCGATCAGGTTTAGCCCGGCCGATTGCGTGAGCGAGATCACCGCGGCTTTGCTTGCACAGTAAACGGCCACAAGCGGTTCGCCCCGCCGCCCTGCCTGGGATGCCATGTTGATGATCCGCCCTTTGATTCCGTTTGCAATCATGTGTTTGGCAACCGCTTGCAGTGTAAAAAGCGGCCCCGAGACGTTGATGTCAAAGATCCGCTGATACTCGTCACGTGTGACTTCGGTGATGGGTGCCGCCGTAAAAACGGCGGCGTTGTTGATCAGTATGTCGATCTGCCCAAAAACCTTTGCCGTTTTTGCAACCCCTGCATCGATGCTGTCTTGATCGGTGACGTCCATCGCAACTGCGATGGCATAGTCACCGATCGTCTTGTTGATGTCGTAGGCTGCGTCATTGGCACGATCAAAATCGATGTCGGCGAGGGCGACTTTCGCCCCCTCACGCGCATAGGCCTGTGCGAAAGCCAGCCCTATCCCGCGCGCCGCACCTGTAATCAGTGCGGTTTTGCCGGCAAGTCGTTTCATGCAATCCGCAAGCCTTTCGAGTCGAAGCGGTGGATTTCTTCTACACGGGGGTTCAGGTGGATCTTGTCGCCGTGCCGCAAGTTTACTTCACCCGCTGCGCGCACGGTCATCATCTCGCCAAACCCGGTGTTGTGGATATGCAGGAACGTGTCTGAGCCAAGGTGTTCTGCCACGCCGACAGTCCCTTGCCACAAACCGTCACTTTCGACGACGTCGATATGCTCGGGCCGCACGCCAATGGTGTGGGCATCATGCTTGGCCGCTTCCTGCCCGTCGATCAGGTTCATTTTAGGTGACCCGATGAATCCCGCCACAAACAGGTTGCGCGGCTTGTGATAGAGCTCAAGCGGGGAGCCCACTTGTTCGATATGACCCGCACGCAGCACAACGATTTTGTCCGCCATTGTCATGGCTTCGACCTGATCGTGCGTGACGTAGATCATTGTCGTCTTCAGGCGTTCGTGCAGTTCAGAAATTTCCAACCGCATCCCGACCCGGAGTGCCGCGTCAAGGTTCGACAGTGGTTCGTCGAACAAGAACGCAGAGGGTTCCCGAACAATCGCACGCCCAATGGCCACACGCTGCCGCTGTCCGCCCGAAAGCTGGCCGGGCCGCCGGTCAATATAGTCAGCAAGGTTCAGAACCTCTGCCGCCCCATTTACCCGCCGTTCAATTTCGGCCTGGTCCATTTTGGCCATTTTCAGCGGAAATGCGATGTTCTTGCGCACCGACATATGCGGGTAAAGCGCATATGATTGGAATACCATCGCCAGTTTGCGTTTGGCAGGCACCAGATCGGTGGCATCGACACCGTCAATGTCGATTGTGCCACTTGTGATATCCTCGAGCCCGGCGATCAGCCGCAGCAGCGTAGATTTACCGCAGCCTGATGGACCGACAAAGACCGTGAATTCGCCATCCTGGATCGTCAGATCAAGTGGAGGAATGACCTGTACATCGCCAAAAGATTTGGTGACCTGCTTGAGTTGAATTTGTCCCATGTTTCAGGTTCCTTATTTCACCGCGCCGAACGTCAGGCCGCGGACAAGTTGCTTTTGGCTGAACCAGCCAAGGATGAGGATCGGTGCGATTGCCATGGTGGAGGCTGCGCTGAGCTTTGCAAAGAACAGACCTTCCGGGCTGGAATAGCTGGCAATAAAGGCAGTCAGAGGTGCCGCGTTTACAGCCGTCAGGTTCAGCGTCCAGAATGCTTCGTTCCAGGCTAGGATGAAGTTCAACAACATCGTCGATGCAATGCCGGGGATGGCCATCGGGGTGAGGATATAAAGCACCTCTTCCTTCAGGGTGGCCCCGTCCATGCGGGCCGCTTCCAGAATCTCCCCCGGAATTTCCCGGAAGTACGTGTAAAGCATCCACACAATGATCGGCAGGTTGATCAGCATCATGACCACAACCAAACCAGCGCGGCTATCGAGCAGACCCATCTTGATGAACAGCAGATAGATGGGGTACAGCACGCCCACTGCTGGCAGCATCTTTGTTGACAGCATCCACAGCAGGATATCTTTGGTCCGGCGCGATGGCACAAAGGCCATCGACCAAGCCGCAGGAACCGCCACGATCAAGCCGATGATCGTTGAGAGACCGGCGATGATGATCGAATTCCACAGAAAACGTGCATAGTTCGACCGCTCCATGACGGTTTTGTAGTTCTCAAGTGTCCAGTCGAAGCCAAGGAAAATCGGTGGGCTGGCGATGGCCTGCCCTTCGGTCTTGAAGCTGGTCAGGATCGTCCAGAGGATGGGAAAGAAGATCAGCAGCCCCACTGCCCAAGCGGCAGTGGTGTTGATCAGTTTACGGCGGGATGTAACAGCACGGGCCATGATCAGTTATCCAGATTTTTGCCGACGATCCGCATCAGGAAGATCGCAACAATGTTTGCAAGGATGATGGCGTAGACACCACCGGCTGAGCCCAGGCCGATATTCTGGCTTTCCAACACGCGCTGGAAGATCAGATACGACAAGGTCCGTGTTCCGAAAGCACCACCTGTGGTGACGAAGATTTCGGCGAAAACGGCCAATAGGAAGATCGTCTGGATCAGGATCACAATCGTGATGGCCCTGCCCAGATGCGGCAGGATGATGAACCAGAACTGCTTGAGCTTGGGCGCGCCATCCATTTCGGCGGCTTCAAGTTGCTCGCCGTCCAGCGATTGGATCGCGGTCAGCAAGATGAGCGTTGCAAAGGGCAACCACTGCCAACTGACAATCATGATCACCGAAGGCATCGCAGCGTCCGATAGCCAACTGACCGGATCGGCGCCAAAGAAACGCCAAAGATGCGCAAAGAGACCGTTCACAGGGTCCATGAACATGTTCTTCCAGACAAGCGCCGAAACAGTGGGCATCACGAAGAACGGTGCGATCACAAGGATGCGTACAACGCCCTGGCCCCACATGGGTTGGTCCAGCAGCATCGCCAGCAGAACCCCGAGCACAACGGTGATGATCAGAACGCTGAGCACAATGATCAATGTGGTTTGAACGGCAGGCCAGAAAGAACTTGAGGTAACAAAACGAACATAATTGTCAAAACCGGTCCAACCTTGGTCACCGCCACGTAGGGGTAGATAGGTTCGGAACGAGAACCATAATGTCATAATTAGCGGGACCAGCATCCAGCCCAAAAGCAGTATCACTGCTGGGGCCATCATCAACCGGGCCGCTGATCTGGAAGCCTTGGTAGCCATCAGATACATCTCCTCCGCTTACAGAATGCGCAATTGCAGGTCTGCCACGATACAGCTTTTTGTTTGAATAGAAAGAAGGGGGTGGTGAGAGGGCGACGCATAGGTCGCCCTCTCGGATATGTGGCAGGGCTTACTTGTAGCCAGCTGCTTCCATAGCTTCGTCAGTGATCGCCTGTGCTTTGGCGAGCGCTTCTTCGACAGTTTGCTGACCTGCATAGGCTGCAGAGAACTCTTGGCTGACTTCAGTCGCGATACCCGCAAATTCTGGGATAGCAGCGAACTGAACACCCACATATGGGCTTGGATCAACTGTTGAGTCGTTAGGATCAGCTGACAGGATTGAATCCAATGTCATTTGAGCGAAAGGCACTTCCTGGTAGTTGGGGTTTTCGTACAGGGATGTACGTGCACCTGGTGGTACGTTTGCCCAACCTTCGTTTTCAGCAACCAGTTCGATGTAGTCCTTGGATGTGGCCCACTCGATGAACTGCTTGGCTTCTGCTTCTTGTGCAGTACCGGCAGGGATGCCGAGTGCCCAAGCCCACAGCCAGTTAGAGCGCTTGCCCAGACCAGTGTCGGGTGCCAGTGCGAAACCAACAGAGTCAGCAACAGTTGAGTCGTCGCCAGTTACGAAAGAAGCCGCAACAGTCGCGTCGATCCACATGCCGCACTTGCCTTGGTTAAACAGCGACAGGTTTTCGTTGAACCCGTTTGTTGCGTAACCAGCAGGGCCGGAGGCGTCCATCATGGTTTTGAAGAAGTTCAGCGTGTTTGCCCACTGCTCTGTGTCGAACTGGGCGTTCCAGCCTTCGTCAAACCAGCGTGCGCCGAAAGAGTTGGACATCGCAGTGATGAATGCACCACCTTCACCCCAACCAGCCTTGCCGCGCAGGCAGATGCCGTTGATTTCTGCATCGCGATCCGTCATCGCCGCAGCAGCGTCGGCAATGAATTCCCATGTTGGCGCATCCGGCATTTCCATGCCAGCGGCTTCCATCAGGTCAGTACGATACATGATCATGGACGATTCGCCGTAGAATGGTGCCGCGTAAAGCGTGCCATCGTGGCTAAGACCGCCGGCCATCGCTGGCAGAATGTCGTCAACGTCATAGTCAGCAGACAGATCGTCCAGAGCGACAAGCCAGCCGTTCGCACCCCAGATGGGGGTTTCGTACATGCCGATTGTCATGATGTCGAACTGACCACCGTTTGTGGTGATGTCAGTCGTAACACGCTGACGTAGAACGTTTTCTTCGAGTGTTACCCACTCAACGCCAATGCCTGTGTCGGCAGTGAACTGGTCGGTATAACCCTGCATACGGATCATGTCGCCGTTGTTCACAGTAGCGATTGTGATTGTTGTGTCCTGCGCAAATGCTGATGTCGCAGTAATCAGCGACATTGCAGTCGCGGCACGAAGAGTGTGCTTGAAAGACATCCGGATCCTCCCTGGTTGGATGTGGTAGTCGTAAAACTAGTGGAGATTCAGACGCTGCGTCAATAGTTTTTTTACGCGCGTAAAGAATTGCAGACTCAAGCCGAGTCGCGCATGATCAACTTTCCGTCAAACAGCGTTGTTTTGCGGGGGTTCTCGTCCCCCTCGACGGCCGCAAATAAGGATTCGACTGCGCGTCTTGATATAGCATCGTAGTCTTGGGCGATGGTTGTCAATGGCGGACACGTAAAACGCGAGAAAGGATGGTCGTCCTGACCGGCGACACGAATCGCGCATTTGGGATCCCGCCCAACGCTAATTCCGGTCTCGTAGCAGGCTGTTAGCAGTCCAATCGCAAGCCGGTCATTGCTGCAAAGAACCGTATTTGATCCGAATTGCTGCGTCACCAACGCCGCATGCCCGCCTTGGCGTCCGATCTCTTCGATATCCCAGCCGTTCCCTGCAATCGATACGATCTGTGGTGTATGTCCCAACTGCTCCATTGCGTCCAAATATCCCTGTCGCCGCTTGTTTGCATTTGGGTTTGAGGGATTTTTCATTTCAAAGAAACAGGGTGGCTGTCCGGTGCGACATAAGTAGTCAACGATATGCATCGAAAATTGCGGATTGTCTGACCCGACAAAAGCCAATCCAAGATCCGGAATTTCGCTGTCAAACAGCACTGTTGGAACCTCGGCGCAAAACTTTTCTATCGCGGATTTATTTGAATTCCGCCCGAGCGGCGCCATGAGAACCCCAGCGGGCTTCAAAGACAGAAGATTGTCCAAAATGTCTGTTTCGAACGATGGTTGGCCATGCGCGCTAAACAGCGTTGGCCGGTAGCCTGCGTCGATACAACGTTGTTCCAGATTGCGCGCGATCTCGGCGAAGAAGGGGTCGGCCATGAAGGGGACCACGATACCCACGCTCTTGGTCAGCTTTCGGTTTTGGTTCATCGCATAGATGTTGGGCCGATAGTCGTACCGCTCTAAGGCTGCCTCAATCCGGCTGCGTGTCGACACCCGGACGCTTGCCGGATCGTGAAAATATTTTGATACGGTTGGCCGAGAGATACCGCTGACTGCGGCAAACTCTTCCATGTTTTTGATCTTGGTCTCACTCAACGCGTCGTCTCCACCCCTAATTCGGCATTTCGCGCTGCCGATTTGGTGCAGACTTTCTTAACGCGCGCCAAAATGCAAATTTAAATGTCAAAAATGCGTAAAGTAGCACAGACCTGCCGTCTGGCAGTCCGCGTTCCATGACGTAGGTTTTTTGGGATTAAGCGCCGTATTCGTCCCGCAGCACGTTCTTTTGTACCTTGCCCATTGTGTTGCGTGGCAAGGCATCTTTGAAAATATACTGACGTGGGTGTTTGAAACGCGCCAATAGGGGCTCGACCTGTCCCGCGATCGCCTGATCATCCAAGGTAGCCCCCGGTTCAAGAATGACCGCAGCTAGAACGCTTTCCCCGAAATCCGCATGCGAGATGCCGAAGACAGCGCTTTCTAGGACACCTGCGACGTCATTAATGACATCTTCGATTTCTTTGGGGTAAATATTGTAGCCGCCTGAAATGATCAGGTCCTTTTGGCGTCCAACGATGCTGATCCGCCCATCCTCGGATTTTACCCCAAGATCCCCGGTAATGAAGAACCCGTTTTCACGCAGCTCTTCGCGCGTCTTTTCAGGCATGTTCAGATAGCCTTGGAACACGTTGTCGCCCCGCACTTCGATCATGCCAACCTCGCCTGCGGGCAGGGGTTTGCCGGTTTCAGGGTCAGAGATGATGACCTCGGTCCCTGGCAATGCATGGCCAACAGTTCCAGCGATGCGATCGCCCTCAAAGGGATTTGAGGTGATCATGTTCGTTTCGGTCATCCCGTAGCGTTCAAGGATCCGGTGCCCGGTTGCCGCCTCAAATGCCGTGTGGGTTTCGGCCAGAAGTGGGGCGGAGCCTGAGACGAACAGGCGCATCCCAGCGCATAGCTCTTTGGTCAGGCGTGGATCATCCAGCAGCCGCGTATAGAATGTCGGCACGCCCATCAGCATGGTTGATTTCGGGATTTCTGCGATCACGGCGTCTTGTGAAAATGCGGCCATAAACCTGACTTGTGCACCTGCCAGAAGCGTGGTGTTCATCGCCACAAAGAGACCGTGGGTGTGGAAAATTGGCAGTGCGTGGATCAAACGATCCTGATCTGTGATTTCCCAAAGGTCGGTTAACGCGCGTGCGTTAGACAATAGGTTCTTATGGGACAGCATCGCCCCTTTGGACCGGCCCGTTGTACCAGATGTGTAAAGCAGTGCTGCCAGATCGTCGGATCCGCGTTCAGCAGTCTCAAAGGCGTCGGCGGCCTTATTTGCCAGCTTTGTCAGGCTGCCCGAGCCATCAGAACCAAGCGTCAAGATTGTAGTTTCAAACGTCCCTTCGATCCGCGAAGCATCTTTTGTATCGCAGACAATCAGGCTTGGTTCCGCGTCTTGGGCGAAATAGGTCAGCTCTGCTTGGGTGTATGCTGTATTGAGCGGCAGATAAACGGCGCCGGTTTGGATTGCGGCCCCGTAAAGCGCGATGGTGTCCGCGAACTTGGGGGCTTGGACCAAGATGCGGTCGCCGGGTTTTACACCTGCTTCTGCCAGCACGTTCGCGATCTGTGTCACCCGCTTCACCCAATCAGCGTAGGACAACACGGTCCCATCGTCACATTGCATGAATGGGTTATTGTTATGAATATGCGGGGCAATCAGCGCATCATAGAGGGTATTTGTCACGCTGTTACTTCCTTCGTTTTCTTCTGTAGCTGTGCGGTCGATAGGTTTTGGACCCCGCGCGATGATGCCACAGCTGCATCCGTTGCAAAAGCCTCGTGGTTGCGTTCGGTTTGGTCCAGATCGTAAAGGTAGTTCACCATCGCACCACGTGATTGCGCCATACCCTTTGTGGATGTGTCCGCGCCTGCGTGGATGTCATGGACCTCAGCCCCGTTGCCGAGATGAAAGCGCGCCACAGGGTCTTTGGGCAGCCCATCATCCCGTTTTGCCATCACGAGATAGCGCGCGGTTATGGCGCGTAGGTCCTCGGGTGTGATTGACCCATCGAGTGTTGCTTGTGCCGTTGGGCCAAGATCGGGGTCATCCACTTGCGTCTCAAGCCAGCGGGTCAGACCGGGGATCGGTGAAAGCGTCACAAAGCTCTCCAATTGTGGGCATTCCAGCGACAGTTCGGCCACAACCTGTTTGATTAGCAGATTCCCAAAGCTGATCCCGGTAAGCCCTTTTTGGCAGTTCGAAATAGAGTAGAAAACGGCGACTTTGGCTTGATCCGCGTCCAGCGGGGTACGCTCTTCCGAGAGCACATGGTCAATGGAGCCCGGTATCGTTTCCGTCAATGCAACTTCGACGAAGATCAAGGGCTCATCGGGCATGGCGGGGTGGAAAAACGCGAAACAACGTCGGTCGGGCGGGTAGAGCCGCCTGCGCAAGTCGTCCCAATCGTTGATTTCGTGAACGGCCTCGTAGGCGACGATCTTATCGAGGATGCGGGCAGGGGTGTCCCAGCTGATTTGTTGCAACACCAGAAAGCCGCGATTGAACCAGCTACGCAACAGATGCACAAAATCGAGGTTGGTGCGTGCCAGATCCGGATTGGATTTCAGCAGTTTCAACAGGTCGACACGCATCGCGACGAGCTCGGCCGTTGCACCAACTGGTTGGTTGAGCCTGCGCAACAGTTCTTGTCGTTTTGGTTCGGCTGCTTGGCAAAGTGACTTGAAAAGCGCGGGCGTCGGCGCTTCTGCGTAGCTGTTTGCCAGTTCTGCGATATGGGCTGCGTCGATTTCTAGTTCAGCATTCAGATAGTGGAAAAACGCAGCCTTTTCATCGTCATCCAACGTTGCGTAACGGGCCAGAACGGTTGAAGCCAACCTAAGACCCGAGACCTCGCCTTCAGATGACATGAGTGCGCTGCATAATTCGAAAATGTCGCGCGTGTCATCTTTGCCGCGCATCAAGCCACGTCGGTCAAAAAGCTGGGATAGGATGTCCCCAAGGAAGCGGTTGCGTCGCATCTTGTCCACCTAAAAGTCGATATACGAGTCAATAATATCGATTTTTTAAACAAGAGTCTAATTAAATCGGCAAATGAGAAGGCCTAGTTCTGCATGTCCCGCGACAAATACTCTCCGGTCAGCCGGTAGTGGCTTAGCAGTTTCGCACTCGCCCGGTCAGCGTCGCGTTTCACCGCGGCATCAAGAATTTCTTCATGCTCGGCAGGCACATCACGGCCGGGGTAGATACTGCTTTTTGCAGCAAGATAGCGATATCGGATGTTCAAATCATAAAGTTGGGCGCAGAATTTTTCCAACATCGGCGATCCGCTGTTTGCCAACAAAGCCATGTGAAATGTCTTATGTGCCTCTTCGAAGATCGCCGCTTCTTGCTGGGCGGCCTTCTTCATGTGATGATGCGTCAGCACCAAACGCTCTTCCCAGTCTGCGTCTGCATTCGCAATTGATTGCCGCAATGCAAGGTCTTCAAGCGTGCACCGCAATGCCAGGATCTCTTCAAAATTGGCTTTGTTTGCTGGGGCCGCGCGAAAGCCACGTTGGTCAATGCGTTCAACCAGCATATCCGAGGTCAGCAGGCTCAGCGCCTCGCGTACAGGAGACGCCCCTGTGTTCAACAAGCCGCGGAGTTGTTCAATTTTAAGTTTCTGACCGGCAGGAAGTGCGCCGGTCAAAATCATCTCGCGCAAGGACACATAGGCAGTACGTGTTGCTGACGTTTCCTTGACGCCGGTGTCGTCGATCATATTCATGGTCTGCACCCTCGTTCGGATTTAGGTCAGCGTGACTGTCTTCGTGGACAGGCCTGCCGTCAAGTTAATGGATCCTTCGTTTATCATCCAACGCCGCAAGGTGAAACTGCGTGCACCACTTTTGTGCATTGGGTCGGCTTCTGCCAATGCCCGCGCGGCTTCTAAGCTGTCTGCGCGGTAGATGATCAACCCCATGCCTTGCATGTGATCACCTGTTTCGTCTGACATCGGTCCGGCAAAGGCCAAGTTTCCTGCTGCTTCGAGCTGTGCCTGATAAGCAAGATGGTCAGACAAGGCGGCTTTTACATCCTCTGGAGCGCCCGCCGGACTGCTCTGCGCGACGTAGAGTTCAAGCGCCAAAGCGCCACGTCCCTTTGCCTCTTTCTTATAATCCGCCCAAGCAACCATTTTTGAACCCCTCACCAAAATATCGATATTTATTGACATTGAGCATTATCCTAGGCAGAAAAATACCGAACTGACAAGGATGACCAACGTGAAATATTTGGTAGGCAAGACAACAGACGGTGCAGCAGTATTCGCGGTAGATGGGGAAAAGGCGTGCAATTTGACGCAGTTAAACCCCAAGATCGGAAGCGATTTGATGGCTCTTGCCCAATCACCTGACTTGGTCGAATCAATTGCAGCGCAGATCAAAGATGCCCCACGCGTTGATGTGTCGTCGATCACACCTGCCTTGCCCATTGCTGAGCCCGGCACAATCATCTGCCTTGGTCTGAACTACACTGACCACATCAAAGAAGGCGGGTACGACATACCGGATTATCCGGCCTTGTTCATGCGCGGAAAGAATTCAATCATGGCAGCAGACGCCCCATTGGTCCGTCCGTCCTGCTCTGAGAAACTTGATTATGAGGCCGAGTTGATGTTCATCATCGGCAAAGGCGGGCGTCATATCTCGGAAGCCGACGCATTGGATCACGTTTTCGGTTACACCGTGTTCAATGATGGTTCGGTGCGCGACTACCAACGCAAGACCCATCAATGGACCCCTGGCAAGAACTTTGACAACACCGGTGCAATTGGACCAATTGTTGTGACACCAGACGAAATACCTGCAGGTGCCAGCGGGTTGAAAATTGAAAGCCGTGTTGGGGATGAGATTTTACAGTCATCCAACACCGGCAACATGATCTGGTCTGTCGCCCAGACAATCGCAACCATCTCTGAATACACAACACTGGAACCCGGCGATCTTATCGCAATGGGCACACCCCCCGGCGTCGGCCACGCTAAAAAACCCAACCCACGTTGGTTGGTGCCGGGGGAAGTGGTTGAGATCGAAATCGAAGGGATCGGCATCTGTGCGAATCCCATTGTGGATGAAAAAGATATGCCTGCAGCGGTGGCCGCAGAATGAACGCGCCAACCGGCAAAGAACTGGAAGTTCTGCGCGCGAAGGCACAGCAAGACCATCGTGACCTGCGTGGTCGGATCTCGCGGTTGTCGGATGATGCCATTGACCTGATCTTGCGCGACGCCCGGTCGCACTATGCTTGGACGGATAAGCCCATCCCCGATGGGCTGCTGGAAGAGTTGTACGATATTACCATCAACGGCCCCACCAGCATGAACACGCTGCCCGCGCGGTTTGTCTTTGTGAAAACACCCGAAGGCAAGGAACGTCTGGCCAAATCATTGAAGCCGCAAAACGTGGCCAAGATGATGGGCGCGCCTGTCACTGCGATCATCGCGCATGATATGGATTTCTGGCAGGAGCTGCCGGTTTTGTTCCCGCACGAAGACAGACGGCATATGTTCGACGGCAAACCAGAGTATTGCGCAGATACAGCCTATCGGAACGGAACCATGCAAGGCACCTATTTCATGATCGGTGCCCGTGCGTTGGGTCTGGACGTGGGGGCGATGTCGGGGTTTTCGAACGCCATCGTTGACGAAGAATTCTTTGCGGGCACTAGCCTGAAATCGAATTTTCTGTGCAACATCGGTTACGCGGATGAAACGGCATTGTTCCAAAAATTGCCCCGCCTGCCATTCGACAAAGTCTGCAGTTTTGCCTGAGGAGGTGCAAAATGGCGGTTAAGATGAAAACTGTTGTGACCTACCGTGCGACGGCCACATGCCCGACGCACGCACGTACCGAAATTCCGGTGCGTGATTTGAATGTGGTCATTGACGAACCAGCTGAACGGGGGGGCACCAACCTTGGGCCAACCCCGACCGAGACAGCGATGACCGCGTTGATCGCGTGCACCAATGTCATCGGGCACAAAAATGCAAAACGTCTTGGTGTCGATTTGGGGACAGTCACTATCGATGCAAATTGCAAATTCGACCGGCGCGGCGTTCTCATGGAGGAAGAGATCGACGTGCCGTTTCCAGCGATCACACTCACGGTCAACTGTATCACGGCCGCCACCCAGGACGATCTGGATGTGGTCGGTCGTGAGACCGCGAAATACTGTGCGATCGCCAAATTATTCGAAGCCGCCGGAACCGATTTGACGGTGAATTGGGTGAAAGCTGAATAACAAGTATCAAAGAGGCATAGCGCCTCATTTCTTTGGGAGGAGAAAACATGAAAAATTGGACAAAAGGCACCTTGATCGGTGCGACGCTTGCGACGTTGACGGCCCTGCCGGCCACGGCGCAAGAAACGCTTTCGGCCGTGGTCATTGATGGCTACCCCGACCGAGCGCTTTGGGTGCGTGAATTCTCGGATTTCTTCATCCCGGAAGTTGACCGGCGCTTGGCCGAAACCGGTAATTTTGAAATGAACTGGCAGGAAAACTACGGCGGATCCATTGTGAAACCGCGTGGGGTGTTGGAAGGCGTCCAACTTGGTCTTGGCGATATCGGCATTGTGACGACGATTTTCCATTCATCCAAACTGCCCAGCCAAGGGCTAGCTGGGGCCACGCCATTTGTGTCCTCTGATGCCCGCGCGGTGGCCCAGGCGGTTGACGAAATCGCACGCGAATTCCCGGCGATGCAGAACGAATTTGAGGCGCAAAATCAGGTCTATCTGGCCACCGGCGTTGTGCTGGATAGCTATCAGATGTTCTGCTCTGACGAAGTCAGCACCATCTCCGATCTCGAGGGACTTAAAGTTGCCGGTGCTGGCCTGAACCTGCGCTATCTGGAAGGGATCCAAGACGCCGCAGGTGTGCGTGGTGGTCTGACGGATTTCTACAACATGCTGCAAACCGGTTTGGCCGACTGCGGGATGCTGTGGCCGGAAGCTGCGGCCACCTTCAAGATTTCCGAAGTGGGGCCTTATATGCTGCGCACGGATTTCGGTGCGGTGAATTCCAAAACAGTCACCGTGAACGCCGACTATTGGGCCACCTTGCCAGACGAAGTGAAAGAAGTGCTGCAAGCTGTTGCCATCGATTACCGTGACCACCTTGCAGGCATTGCGATGGACCGGGCCGCCGAGGCCGAAGCTGCATTTATCGAAGCAGGCGGCACCATCATTGATGTCTCTGCGGATGATCGTGCTGCATGGGCGGCGGCAATGCCAAACATCGCCAAAGAACTGGCGACAACTTTGGATGATGCGGGCGAGCCTGGCACAGAAATGGTCGCGGCCTACCTGAACAAACTGGAAGACGCTGGTTTCTCTCCGGTGCGTGACTGGGCATCCGAGTAATCTTGTAGCGGCCCCAAGGGAGGACTGACATCATGCTAAAGTCTGCATTCGCAGGCCTCTCTCGGGGTGCCAACATGCTTGCAATTGCAACCAATGCCTTGGGCACACTTGTTGTGCTGGCGTTGGTTGTGGTTCTGAACGTCGATGTGGTGGCGCGGGGCCTGTTCAGCGCACCACTCAAAGGGGCCTATGAAATCGTGCAGTTTTCGGTCGTGCTGATCGTGTTTCTGCAACTACCCGATGTTGTGCGCGTTGACCGTTTGACCCGCTCTGACGGGTTTCTAACGGTGATCGGAAACAAACGGCCCGGTGTTGCCGCGAATATGCGCCGGATCATCAATGCGGTGTCTGCTATTTTCATGGCGCTGATTGCATACATCACCTACCCAGAATTTCTGCATATGTGGGACACCCAAGACTATTTCGGTGTGCCAGGCCTATTCACCCTGCCATGGTGGCCCGTCAAGCTGGTCATCACAGTGGGCACCGCGCTGTCCTGTCTGATCTTTGTGATCAAGGTCATCTCAGCACAGGACCGCCCCCAACTTGTCCGGACCCCAGAACATGATGAGCCACAACAATGACCCCGATTGAGATTGGCCTGATCTCGGTCGTTGCGATTGTCTTTTTGATCTATTCTGGTGTCTACATCCCCATCGCACTTGGCGTGGTGTCGTTCGTGTCGATCTGGTTGATGCGGGACAATTTTACCTTGGCGCTGAACCTGCTGAAGATCGCCGTGGGCGACAGTGCGATGGAATACAGCTTTGCCACCATCCCGCTATTCACCTTCATGGGGCTTATCGTCTCAAAGGCGGGCCTGGGCAAGGATATCTACGAAGTCATGACCATGCGTTTTCGTAAGGTCAAAGGCGGGATCGGTATGGCGACTGTGGGGGCAAACGCGGTATTTGCTGCGGTGACAGGGTCGTCCATCGCCAGCGCCTCTGTTTTCACGAAAGTTTCGGTGCCACAGATGATGGCGCAGGACTATAACCCCCGCTTTGCTGTAGGCGTCGTCGCTGGGTCGTCTGTTTTAGGGATGATCATCCCACCCTCTGCGATGTTGATCATCTATTCCTTTGTGGCTGAACAATCGGTCGGGGATATGTTTCTCGCGGGCGTGATCCCCGGGATCATGCTGGCCATCGCCTATGTGGGGGCCATTTGGTTTATGGGACGGTTCACACCAAACTTTGTTGGGGGTCGGGTCGTCAAAGACACTGAATGGATGAGCCCGCGCGAAGTCGCCTCCAAGACCCTTCCGACGTTGGGCCTGATCGTGATTGTTCTGGGCGGCATCTACACCGGTTGGCTGACAGCGGTTGAGGCCGGTGCGGCAGGTGCTTTGGTTGCCTTGATCATCGCATTGGTGCGCCGATCTATGAACCTAAAGACCTTCTGGGAAGCTTTGCTGGAAACCGGACATATCACCGCAGCCATCCTATTCTTGATCACGGCGGCCTCGATCTATAGCCGGATGCTCGGCCTCGCGGGGCTGCCCAACCAGCTGCAGGATCTTTTGGTCGGTAGCGAAGCCTCGTTTTGGCGGATCATGATCCTTTACGTGCTGTTGATGCTTTTCTTAGGCACGTTGTTGGACACGGCATCGATCATTTTGATCGTTGTACCACTGTTCTTGCCCTTGGCCGAGGCGCTGGACATGTCCCTGATCTGGTTCGGGATCATCACCGTGGTGGGGGCTGAAATCGGGCTTTTGACACCGCCCTTGGGGATATCCTGTTTCGTGATCAAATCGACGATCAATGACGACCGTATCAGCCTTAAGGACGTATTCATGGGCGCGCTGCCCTTTGCCTTTGTGATGCTGATTATCCTGTTCATCCTGATCGAATTCCCCATCCTCAGTCTTGCTCTACTCTAAGGAACATCTGTCATGCGTAACGTGACCAAGGACAATATCACCGACGTTTTCAAAGGCTATATGGCCGATGACATGAACCCACGCATGCGCGAGGTGATGGGATCGCTGGTGCAACACCTGCACGACTTTGCGCGCGAAACCAACCTGACCCATGATGAATGGCGCAAAGGGTTGGAATTTCTGGAAGGCTGTGCCGCTGTTGAAACCGAAGACCGGCATGAATTTGTGCTGGCCTCTGACGTGTTGGGGCTGTCATCACTGGTGGATATGCTGCATTCACGCGATGACGCGACATCCTCATCCGTGCTGGGGCCGTTTCATGTATCGGGGGCTCCGCCGCTGGCAGTGGGCGGCGATATGAAGCGGCACTTTGGCGGACCGGTCCTGTTGGCCGAAGGAACGATCCGGGACACGGATGGTCGCCCAATTCCGGGGGCAGTGATCGACATTTGGCAGACGGCGCCCAATGGGCTTTATGCCAGCCAGGACGATGAACAGGACACGTTTTCTTTCCATGGGCTAATGACGGTTGGGGATGACGGACGCTATGCGTTCACCACGGTCAAACCGGTTGAATATACGGTGCCCTCTGATGGGCCGGTGGGGGATATTCTGCGGGCGTGCGGCCGCCACCCCTGGCGGCCATCGCACCTGCATTACATCGTAACAGCGCCGGGGTACCGTAGTCTGGTGACCGAGATTTTCCCCGATGATGATCCCTATCTTGATCAGGATACGGTGTTCGGGGTGCGTGACGATCTGGTGATGACCTATGTGGAAAGACCGGCCGGTGATTTCCCGGATGGCTTGGCGCTGTCGGGAACGATCTCAGAGCCATTTCTTCATGTGGATTTCGATGTGATCCTAGCCTCTGACTAGTTGGTTTCCATTCTGGTCGGGTCGCCTATGATCCCGCGAGGGCGGGTCGTGGTCCTAATGCGCGTACCTTGCGCCAGAGGTCTGTGGCGAAAAGGACTGCAAGAATGAGCCTTCAACTGTTCGATCTGACGGGCAAGCGCGCCCTCATTACCGGGTCCTCCCAAGGGATTGGTTTTGCCCTTGCCCGCGGTCTTGCGGGAGCAGGGGCCAAGCTTGTCTTGAATGGGCGTGACATTGGCAGGTTGAATGATGCGGCTGAAACGTTGCGCAGTGAGGGCGCAGAGGTCGACACACTGCCCTTTGACGCCACGGATCATCGCGTTGTTCACGAGGCTATTGATCAGTGCGAAGCTGCGATCGGACCCATCGATATTCTGGTCAACAACGCGGGTATGCAACATCGCGCGCCGCTTGAAGATTTTCCGCCTGCCGCGTTTGAGCAGCTGTTACAAACCAACGTTGCATCGGTATTTCATGTGGGCCAAGCCTGTGCACGCTATATGATATCGCGCGGCCGGGGCAAAATTGTGAACATTGCAAGCGTACAAACTGCGCTCGCGCGGCCTGGGATCGCACCTTATACAGCGACAAAGGGGGCCGTTGCGAACCTGACCAAAGGAATGGCTACTGACTGGGCCAAGCACGGGCTGCAATGCAATGCTTTGGCGCCGGGATATTTTGACACGCCGTTGAATGCAGCGCTTGTTGCCGATCCTGACTTTTCTGATTGGCTGTCAAAGCGCACCCCTGCGGGGCGTTGGGGCGATGTCACGGAATTGGTGGGTGCGTGCATATTCTTGGCATCGGATGCGTCTTCATTTGTAAACGGGACAACGGTCTATGTGGATGGGGGCATTACAGCGTCACTATGATCCGAAATTTTATCATCATGGGTGTATCGGGTTGTGGCAAGTCGTCGATTGGGATTGGATTTGCGCAAGCCATTGCTGCCAACTTTGTGGATGGGGATGATCTGCACCCGCAATCGAATGTCGATAAGATGGCGGCGGGTATGCCACTGGATGACGACGACCGCGCGCCTTGGCTGGCAGAGGTTGGCACGCTGTTCGCAAGTACCGACCGATCATTGGTGATTGGATGTTCAGCCCTCAAACGCAGGTATCGCGACATTATACGCGAAGCGGCGGGAGGTCCGGTAGCGTTCTTGCATTTAGCAGGCAGTCGCGCGGTTATTGCAGACCGCATGTCGGCTCGATCTGACCACTTCATGCCACTCGCACTGTTGGACAGCCAATTTGCCGATCTTGAACCGCCGGTGGCCGACGAAATTTCAGTTACTGTGGATATCGATCAAACACCTGCCAAGATCATTCGTGCGCTGACCGCTGAATTTCCGAGCGAAACCACATAGCCATCCATCAGCTTCTGGGGCGCTCGTCACCCCAGCGCAAACCCACCCAACTGACCTTTCCCAAACACAAGCGGCGTATGGTCCGTTGCGCTATGGCGATCAACCCGACCAACCATGATCTCATGGTCGCCGCCATCAAAGACGGCGTGTGTTGTGCATTCGAGAGTGGCCGCACAGCCTGCGATAACGGGTACACCGTTATGGCCTGCGTGCCAGTCCAATGCGGCGAACCTGTCGCGTTCGGGGCTGGAGAATAGTTTACAAAGTGCGGTTTGCTCTGCCGACAGGATGTTGATCGCAAAACCCGGATGCGCCAGATACTCGGGCAGGCTGCCTGCATTGCGTGCAAGGCTCCATAGAACAAGCGGTGGGTCCATTGAGACCGAATTGAACGAACTGATCGTCACGCCAATGGGGGTGCCGTCCCGCGCAACGCTGGTCGCAATCGCAACCCCTGTGGGGAAGCAAGACAGCGTGTTGCGCAGTGCTTTGGGGTCGATTGCAGCAGGCTTTTCTCTGACATCGGTGTCCATGTTCAGCGCTCCTTGGTTGACCCTAAAATAGGGCGCCGAGCCATCCGATAAAGACACAAGATTAGATGATTGGTATCAGGTTTTCTGCTACCCACCCGACATCCAAAGCGCTGTCCACAGCAAGACAGGTAAGCAGATCAACGTCAGTAGTGTCGAGACAACGACCAATCCAGCAACCTTCTGCGGCTCTTGATCGAAACGGGCTGCAATCACATAGGTCACGACAGCAGAGGGCATCGCGGCCAACAGGAAGATCGTGCCTGCCTCTACCCCTGATGAACCCAGCAAACTGATCGTCGCAAGCCCCGCGCCCACACCGATGACCAACCGGCCAAGGGCAAGCTGGCTGGCCGTCTTGAGGTCCTTAAAGCCAAGCTGCGCGATCGCGACACCCAATAGGATCAGCATAACTGGGATCATCATCCCACCCAAAATCTTCGTTGTATCATCAATGAATTGCGGAACCGCCGCATCGGTAAACCGAAAGAACATGGACGCCCCAACTGCCCAAATCAAAGGTTCCTTGACGACTTTCATGATCGAAAATGCGCCCGCCACGATGATTGGCATCAGGACATACTGCACAATCGCAATGACAAAATAGAAGGCAACACCCTGTGCCAAACCGTCATCACCAAAGGCGAGCAGAACAAGTGGTAAGCCTAGATTGCCTGAATTCGGCATCGTCATGGCCGGCAGGTAGGTTCTGATCGGATGCCCAAGCAGCTTCAAAGCCAAGAAGGCAAAGCTGATGGCAAGAGTGCAAACGCAGGCCGCGCCCAGTGACATGTTCAGGAGCGTCTGGGTCGGAAGTTGCGTGGTCGTGAGTGTTGAAAAGACCAGCGCTGGTGTGCCCACAAGCATGATCAACCGGCTGGTGCTGGCCGTATCGATCATGCCTGTCGACTTTTGCAGCCAATAGCCGATCAGGACGATCAGCAGGATTGGGGTGAGCACTTCAAACAGGGCGGTGATGATATTCAGGTCCATTTCTCTCAGATCTGGGCCATTTCGCCCGCGTTATGCGCCCTGCAGAGCGACCAATTCCTGCACCCGTTCTGCATTGCTGTCGGCAAGACTGCTGTCTCGGTTCCAAAGCGAATTTTCAAAACCGATCCGGGCTTTACCACCCAAGGCGAGCGTCTGCAAAAGGCAATCAGTTTCTGGCGCGCCGAAAGCGCAGACCATCCAGTCGAAGCTAAGCCCTTGTTCCGGATGAATTAATGGGTCTGCGAATGCTGCGACCGCATCGGGTTTGCTGATCTTGGTCCCATCGTAGGACCCCAACACGAGCTGGATGTGGTGATGCTGACCCGGGATGGTTCCGTCGACCATAAATGCCAAAAGCCGGTCAAGTTCCGGGGCGCTGTAACAGATATGCTGAATGGTCACGCCGTTTTCGTATGCCCAATGATAGGCCTCCCGCGCTGCGGGTCGTGTGGCCTCGTCGGGCAGAAATTCCCGTAAGGCGACCGAGACTGATTTTGGCTTCAGTGTCTGGATCAAGTGACGCTGATCTTCTGCGGTAAACAGCCCGGCGGTTTCAGACGTGATCTGCGCAAAAAAGCCGGGAAGGGCGCTGTCGAGCTTGTCCAATAGCCGTTGGTAGGCGTGTACATCTATCGTATGTTTTCCGTATTTATCGCGTACATGCAGATGTGCACCTGTGGCCCCGGCATCCGCGCAGGCGCGGCAAACCTCAACGGTTTCATCAATCGTGATGGGCAGCTTAGGATGATCCGTTTTGCTACGGCGTGCGCCGTTCGGCGCGACCATGATGTTTGGCAGGTTCAGCATTCAGGCCCCAAGATGCACGGTTTCACGGGTGTCTGCCGATAACGCGATGGCTTCCAGCACTTCGATATTATGGATCATCTCTTCATGGCTAAACCGGTAAGGGGCGATCCCAAGACAGGCATTCCGGAATGCATTCAGGTTGTCAACAACGGCATCGGTCCATTCGAAGATTTGCTCTTTATGAGGGTGCCCTGTGACGGCCTCTACGTAACTGACCTTGCCGCCGGGTGTGTCGGGGTGCGTGTCGTTGCGGACTTCGATCCATTTGTCGGTGCCAAAGACATGCATCCGGATGAAATGCGGCGTATGCAGAACGGCGCTGAGTGTGGCCGTCATCCCCGCCTTAAATCCCAGTTGCACGGTCACCAGATCGCCTGTTTCCCAGCCTAACGACCGATCCGCCGTCATGGCCTGTACCGTCTTCACGGGGCCAAAATACGAAATCATCAAATCCGTCAGGTGAATGCCCATCGCAGTCATACCGCCCGCCGGGCTTACGGCCTTGGATGTCCGCCAATCGCCCGCCGGGACGTTGATTAGTTTGTCGTGACTGAACGCGGCCTCGGCATGCATGATGGTGCCCAGGCTGCCCTGGTCGATTTCGGTCTTGAGCGCCTCTAACCCCGGCTCGAACCGCCGTTCGTGGCCAATGCCGAGCGTCACCCCTGCATCAATGCATGCCTGCACCGACCGGCGTGCGCTGTCCCTTGTTAGCCCAAGGGGCTTTTCGCAAAAAACGTGTTTGCCAGCAGCGGCACACATCTTGACCTGCTCTTCATGCACAGGGTTTGGGGTCGTCAGAATGACCGCATCGACATTGTCCATCGCAAGAGCGGTCTCAAAGTCTGTGCAGACCTCAACGTCGGCGGCTGCAATGTCAGCGTGGTTTGCAGTGTTCGGCTCTATAACCGCGCGGACCTGGATGTCGTTTGAGGGCGCCAATCGCGTGACCATGTGACGCCCCCACCAGCCAAATCCAGCCACCACAACGGAAAATCCGTCCGACATCCCAAGCCCTCCCCGGCATCAACGCGTCCTGAAGCTTCGAATAAATGTGCAAGAGGGCATCATTGCAACTCATCAAATCTTATGCGGGCTAGCAGGAAAGTTGATTGCGGTTACAGCTTTTCATTTGGAAGATGGATTCCCGCTGCATGTATTGGCGCATCGAACCCAGTTATCCCATCCCCTTGGTCCCAATGGACCCCGAAATGAAAAATCATATCGATCTGACGTGTGTTCTGTATCGTCCACACAGGGTCTTGCAATCGTAAAGCACGTAAGCCTCGCAGTTGAGCCTGATTACATCATCCGCTTGAGAAGCCCGTCTTTCTTGACCAGTTGATGCCGCAGCACCAGCCCGATGTGTCCCACCATGGCGATCAACAAGATCCAGCCAGCCGCGATATGCGTCCATTTTGCCATATCCCGCAGCGTGTCGTTGCGCGGCAGCGGCCGGGGCATTTCCCAGACACCGAACAGGTTTACCCCGTAGTTCCCCCACATCACATAAAGCCAACCGCTGATCGGCATCACCAACATCGCCAGATAGAACACCTGTTCGACACGGTGGATAAAGCTTTTCTCACCCTTCGTCAGGGTCGGGGCCCAAGGCGGCAGGGACCCCATTTGCCGGTTGATGATCCGCATCACTGCGATCACCAATGCCACCAACCCGAGTGATTTGTGCCAGTTGTAATAGGTGTTTGTGCTGATCCCGGCGTAGCTCGCATTGAAGTCGATGCTCGTCATGATGTTCCCGCCGATGTATTGGGCCGCAAAGAGGATCACGATCATCCAGTGAAAGATCTTGGTCAGCGTGCCATAGCCTGCGGCTGAATTTGTCAGTGCCATGGTCGGCTCCTTTTGTTGGGTTGGCATGACTATGTAAGATGCCGCCGTTTCAATCCAGCGATTTTGACTTGCTGCGCTGTCAAACGCGCATGATGATGGCGATCAAAGCTGCGATCCCCAGCGCGGCAACCCAAGTTTTCCATAAGGCCCTGGTGGTTTGGTCGATGTGGTCTGGGCCGATGCTATGTTCGCCCGTGTTATTCACAAACGGGTAGTCCCGAATTTCGCCGTCGTAGCTGCGTGGCCCGCTGAGGGCTGTGTCGATCCCATAGGCCATTGCCGCCTCGGGCCAGCCTGCATTGGGCGAGCGGTGCAGGGGGGCGTCGCGCAGGATCGCCCCGGCGTTTCCCCGGGATGTCACCCCCCAGATCAGCAGCGCTGTGACCCGTGCCGGGATGAGGTTCAGCAGATCGTCCAGCCGTGCCGCTGCCCAGCCAAAGTCTGCGTGTCGTGCGGTTCGGTAGCCGATCATGCTGTCGGCCGTGTTGGTCATTTTGTAGATCAGCAGTCCTGGCAGCCCGCCGACCCCGAACCAGAAGATCGGTGCGATCACCCCGTCTGACAAGTTTTCTGCGGCACTTTCGATGGCGGATCTGGCGATGGCCGACCCGTCCATGTCACGCGTATCGCGTCCCACGATCTTGGCGACCGCCCGCCGCCCGTCCCCGACAGAGAGCCGCAATGCGTTTGCGACGTCCTGCACGTGGTCGACCAATGATTTCTGTGCCAAGAGGATGGCGAGGGCGATGATGTCAACCAGCGTTCCGGGGATCCGTTCCAAGACCCAGCCCAGCATGCCTGCCAAGATGCACAGCCCGCTGATGGTTAGTGCCCCGTTTCGCCAGCGATGCTCGCCTTTGTTGAACCTTGTGTCACACCAGTCGATCAGCCGTCCTGTCAGGACAGCGGGATGCGGGATGCGCGACCAGAGCCAGCGTGGCTCGCCCAGAAGCGCATCCAGCAGCATCCCGAGGATCAATGTCACAAGGCGCCCTCAAGCTGTCCCCAACGGTCAGGCGCGGGCAGCCCAAGCCGTAGCCAGTCAGGGGCGTAAGGAAAGGTCCGGGACCAGACATGATGTTTGGCCAACTGGTCCTGGGCCGCAGCGGCGTCTTGGACCTGATAGAGCCGGAACAATGTGGTGCCGCCGATCAGTTCCGCCCCTTTGGATGTCAAAAGTTGGTCAAGTCGGGCGGTGTCCGTGGTCAGTCTTGCGCGGGTCTCATCGGCCCATTGCGGGTCTGCCAATGCCTCGGCCCCGATATGCAGCGCGGGGCCCGAGATTTGCCAAGGACCTAAGAGGTCTGTCAAATTGCTGATCAGGTCGGGGTCTCCGATCGCAAAGCCGAGCCGGAGGCCAGCGAGCCCCCAAAATTTGCCAAAACTCTTCAAAACGACCGTGCCGGGTCGGTTTGCAAGCCGGATCAGCGAGGCGTCGGGGGCCACGTCGCAAAAGCTTTCGTCGATGACTGTGCATTGTACATTCAGCTCGGTTGCCGACCAGAGCCGCCCGTCGGGGTTATTGGGATGGACCGCGACCACAACGTCGCCTGGGTCTTGACCCAGGCCCCAGCCAGCAGCGCGGAACGCGGCGCCGTGTTCGTTATAGGTGGGGCCGGGAATACAGACCGTGCCCTTTGGTATGACATGCGGCAATGCGGCGATGATCGCCGAGGCGCCTGTGGCCCCGATGATGCCTGCCCCTTCCGGGACCTGCCAGAACCGTCGCGCCAAGGCATAGAGCTTTTTGAATGCGGCTTTGTCAGGCAGGGCTGTCCAGGCGTCGCTGGGCAATGCGGGCATCGGATAGGGTACCGGGTTGATCCCTGTGGACAGATCCAACCAGCCCCCCCGGCTGCCCCCATATTTGGCAATAGCGGCATCAAGCCCGCCGCCGTGGTCGCGTTCTTGCATCATTCGTCCGTGGGCAATGGGGGGTGGCGTGTCACGAAATGTCCTTTGATTTCCTGTGGCCAGTCCCGGTAGGGCACTTGCCCGGTTTCAGATGCGGCATGGGCCATCGCATAAGCCACAATCGCCGAGGCCGCTTCTGTGGTCGGAGTAAACCCACCCAGCGTATAGTTCAATTTACCATGCCCCTGAACTGCCACATTGCACGCTTTTTTACAGCCCATTAAGCAAGAAACACGCCTTGTTTTCACGACGGAAGATCCGGTGGCCGCCGTCTCGATGAGATCAGCCAGCGACTCACCATCGGTTTGGGCCATGTCGCCGGCATCCCACCCGTCACATTTGCAGGTATCGCAAGTGGTTATCCATGTTGTCATCTCAGTATGCCTGTTCTGTTTGGATTTAAATTTCAGGCGGATTCCCGCCGGTTTTGCAAGCTTTAACGGTAATAGGTACCTTTTGGTACAGGTTAACGTTCAGGTTAACTGTTCATTAATTAAATGGGCAGACTGGTGTTCACGTAGCGTTAATTTACGAATTATTGACCTTGCGTTAAAAGAGTGTGGAGAGCCGGAACAAAATGCGCGTTTTGATCGTTCAGAGCAATGCAGACCTGGGGCAGATATGGCGCCGCCATTTGGAGCGGTTGCACGCTATTGTCACGGTGGTCCTCACTGGTGCCCAGGCCCTGTCTCTGATTGAGGCTGATACGTTTGACGTAATCGTCCTTGATCTGGTGCTGGAAGAGGGAAGCGCCCTGACCGTCGCGGATTTCGCCCAGTTCCGTCAGCCCGATGCGAATGTGGTTTTTGTCACCGACACGACCTTCTTTTCAGATGGGTCCATCTTCAACCACAGCGCCAATGCCCGTGCCTTCATTCAAACCGCGACCCCGCCCCAGGACCTGGCCGCGATTGTGCACTATTACGGGAGCCCTAGCCCCGCCCGTGTGACTGCGTCAGCGTAAGCTCCGCGTTGATCGGGATGATCCTGTGCGGATTGATGCTGTCATGGCTGTAGTGGTAGTGCCGCACGATATGGTCCATGTTTACCGTCTCGGCTATCCCCGGCATCTGGTATAATTCCCGCATATATCCCGTCAGGTTTGGATAATCCGCGATCCGTTTCCGGTTGCATTTGAAATGCAGATGATAAACTGGGTCAAACCGTACCAGCGTGGTCCAGAGCCGCCAATCGGCCTCGGTGATCTTGTCGCCCATCAGGTAACGGTTCGCCGAGAATCGTTCTTCCAGCCAGTCCAGCGTTTCAAACAGCGGATAGACCGCCGCGTCATAAGCTGCTTGCGTTGTGGCAAACCCCGATTTGTAGACCCCGTTGTTGAGCGTGTCGTAGATCCGGTCGTTCACTGGCGCGATCGCATCGCGCATTTCTTCCGGCCAGTAATCGTCCGTGTTTCCGGTGATCTCGTTAAAGGCAGTGTTGAACATCCGGATGATTTCGGAGGATTCGTTTGACACTATCTTGTCCTGCGCTTTGTCCCACAGGATGGGCACGGTTACCCGCCCGGTCATATCTGGCAGCGCTTTGGTGTAGATGTCCCGCGCGAAACCCATTCCGAACAATGTGTCGCCTGTGGCCCCGTGGTCGTCCTTCTCAAACGTCCAGCCCTCAGACAGCATGTCCGGATGCACCACCGAGATGCTGATGTGATCGGACAGCCCTTTGATCGCCCGAAAGATCAGCGCCCGGTGCGCCCAAGGACAGGCGTAGGACACATAAAGGTGGTAGCGGCCACTTTCCGCCTTGAACCCGCCTGCGCCTGATGGCCCCGCAGACCCATCCGACGTAATCCAGTTCCGAAATTTAGCTTCGGTCCGCTTAAACGTCCCGCCGGTGGATTTTGTATCATACCAGACATCATGCCAGACGCCGTCAACAAGTTGGCCCATGTGCGTGTTCCTTCCATTCCTTATGTTTGACCTAGCCCGCGCGCCTGCGCAAACAAACACCAACTCAAGCGCAGAAAGGGTGCGCAAATGCGCAAAAGCACCGCTGCTTGTCTCCCTGTAGCCGTTGCCTGCCCACTTTGGCCGCCCTTGACCGGTGGGGCGTTTTCTTTGCCGGAATGTCGTAATCTGGTGTGTATTGTCCGCAATCCGTTTGCGGCTGCGCGCTGCATCGCGTAATGCTATCCCAGACGAAGCCCTGCTCAGGGCCAGAACGGTTGGAGGTGCTGTCGGTTGACCCAAGCGGGGACCAAAGCGCCACGTCGTCAAAACCCGGGGATCCGGGCCTCTGGTCGTGACGTGAAACCAAAGGACCCAAGATCATGCGTTTTATCCTCTCGATGATGTTCGTTTTTGCAGGCTCTGCCGCGATGGCCCATCCGGGTCATTGGGGTGAATTGGCAGGGCACGATCATTGGGTTGCCGGTGCGGCCATTGGCTTGGCCGGGTTGACCGCCCTTTGGGGCGCGTTGAAGGGCAAGAAGGCCAAAGAAGAAGCATCCGAGAAAGAAGAGCCCGAAGAGGAACCTGCATGAAAACCGGTGTCATGATCTGCGGCCATGGCTCGCGCAGTCAGTCGGCTGTGGATGAATTTGCCGTCTTGGCGGAAAAGCTGCCGGCCTATTTGCCAGCTGATTGGATCACAGATTACGGTTATCTGGAGTTCGCCAATCCTGTCATCCGCGATGGTCTGGATGGTTTGCGTGAAGCCGGTTGCGAACGCATTCTGGCTGTCCCGGGCATGTTGTTTGCTGCCATGCATGCCAAGAATGATATCCCCACGGTTCTGAACACTTACGCGGCCAAACATGACATGACCGTCAGCTATGGCCGCGAGTTGGGTGTCGATCCTAAGATGATTGCTGCTGCCGCCGGTCGTGTCCAAGAGGCTGTAGATCGCGCCAATGCGGAGCTGGGTGATTTGCCTTTGGCTGAGACCTGTTTGGTTGTTATTGGCCGTGGTGCCTCGGACCCTGATGCCAATGGCAATGTGTCTAAAGTTGCCCGTCTGATCCAAGAGGGCATGGGCTTTGGCTGGTGTGAAGTCGGTTATTCTGGTGTGACCTTTCCGCTGGTTGAGCCTTGCCTGCAGCATGTCACCCGTCTGGGCTATCAGCGCGTTATCGTCTTTCCCTATTTCCTGTTTTCCGGCATTCTGATTGACCGGATTTACGGGTTCACTGATCAAGTGGCTGCTGAATATCCGGGCATTGATTTCGTTAAAGCAGGCTACCTAGGTGATCATCCCAAGGTGCTAGAGACTTTCGCCGAACGCATCCTGGAACAAGATAGTGCTACCCCGCCCCCTAATTGCGGCATTTGTGGGTATCGTTCGCAGGTTCTGGCCTTGGAAGATGGTGGTCATCATCACATCAGCGTGGAAGACCGCGCTCACCCGGCCTTTGGTGCCGTTCCTCCGCCTACCTGCGTTTTGTGTAAGTACCGCACCCAGGTTCTGGGATTTGAGGCCGAGGTTGGTGCTGTGCAGGAAAGCCATCACCATCATGTGGAAGGGCAGGGTGCGAATGCGCCCGGATCGAATGTAGAGGATTGCAATCATTGTGCCGCCTTCTGCACTGGCATGTGCCGTTTGGAGGCGCAGCATGATCACCACCATCACCATCACCATCATGACCACGATCATGATCATCACCATCACCACGCGGTCTATCCCCATGCCCAGCACCCGCATGGTCCTGAAAGCGCCCGGAAATCCAAGGCGTGAGACCTTATGAGACCGACCCTGCCGCCATCTATGCGGCCAGTTTCGCGACGGTGCGGGCCGAAGCGCGTCTGGATCGGTTTGCCCCTGCGATGCAGCCACTGATCACGCGGCTGATCCATTCTTGTGGGATGATCGAGGTCGCGGATCGTCTGGCGTTTTCGCCAGACGCGGCGGCTGCAGGTCATGCGGCTTTGGTCGCTGGTGCGCCGGTGTTGTGCGATTGCGAGATGGTGGGTGCCGGGGTTATTCGCCGGTATTTGCCTGCGGGCAATGAGGTGGTTGTGACGTTGAACGATCCGTCCGTTCCAGGCCGTGCCAAGGAGATTGGCAATACACGGTCGGCGGCGGCGATTGAGTTGTGGCGCGACCGGATTGATGGCGCTGTTGTGGCTGTGGGCAATGCCCCTACGGCCTTGTTTCATTTGCTGGAATTGCTGGATGGCGGTTGGCCGAAACCTGCGGTGATTTTGGGTTTTCCTGTTGGGTTCATAGGCGCTGCTGAGAGTAAGGCCGAACTGGCCCGCGATCCGCGTGGTTGTGAATATGTTGCTTTGCGTGGGCGGCGAGGCGGGTCGGCAATGGCCTCGGCTGCCGTGAATGCGTTGGCTGCGGGGTTGCCGGAAGATGTCTGATCCTTGGTTGCATATTGTTGGGATTGGTGAGGATGGGATGGACGGTCTTGTCCCTGCCACCCGCGCTGTGGTTGAGGCTGCTGAGGTGATTATTGGCGGGGATCGTCATCATGCTTTGGCAGGTGATTTAACCGCTGAACGGATGGCCTGGCCGCATCCTTTTGATGCCTTGATCGCGACGATTGAGGGCCTGCGGGGGCGTCGCGTTGTTGTGCTAGCGACGGGTGATCCGCTTTGGTTCTCGGTGGGTGCCAAGATTGGCCGCTCCATTGATCCGGCTGAGATTACCTATCATCCACAGTTGTCTGCGTTTCAGCTGGCGGCGGCCCGCATGGGCTGGTCCTTGCCGGATGTCGAGACGCTGACGGTGCATGGCCGTCCGGTTGAGCAGATGATTGCGTTTATTCAGCCCGACGTACGGTTGCTGGTGTTGACGACGGGGGCGGAGACGCCTGCGCAGATTGCGCGGTTCTTGACGGAGCGCGGCTTTGGCGGGTCGCGCATGACCGTGCTGGCGGCGATGGGTGGTAAGGATGAGGCGCGCTTTGATGGTGTGGCGGAGACGTGGGATCATGTCGTGCCTGCGTTTAATACCCTCGCCGTGGAATGCGTGGCCGCCCCGGATGCGGCTTTGCTGCCGCGTGTGCCGGGGTTGGCGGATGATCTGTTTCAGTCCGATGGCACGATGACCAAGCAGGAGGTTCGTGCCGCCACGGTCGCGAAGCTGATGCCCATGCGTGGTGCGTTGCTGTGGGATATTGGCTGTGGCTGCGGGTCGGTTGCGATTGAGTGGATGCGGGCAGCGCGTTATGCCCGTGCTGTGGGGATTGAACCCCGTGCGGACAGGCGCGCCATGGCGGCGGCGAATGCTTTGGCGCTGGGCGTGCCGAAACTGGAATTGATTGATGGCGAAGTGCCTGCTGCGTTGGACGGGTTGGCGCCGCCGGACGCGATTTTCATTGGTGGTGGGTTGAGCCGCGCGACGTTTGAGGCGGCTTGGGTGGCTTTGCGACCTTTGGGCCGTTTGGTGGCCAATGCTGTGACCTTGGAGAGTGAGGCGGAGTTGATTGCTTTGCATAAGGCTTATGGTGGTGATCTGGTGAAACTGTCGGTGCATCGCGCAGAGCCAGTGGGTCGGTTGACCGGCTGGCGGCCCTTGATGCCGGTGACCCAGTGGAGTTTGGTGAAGCGATGACGGGTGACGCGCGTGCAAGCACGACGCCCCACCCGCCATCCCGTGGGACGCTTTATGGCGTTGGGTTGGGGCCAGGGGCGCCGGATTTGATCACCTTGCGGGCCGCCCGCTTGATTGAGGGCGCGGCGGTTGTTGCTTATCCGACGCTTGCAGGGGCCGATAGTTTTGCTCGGTCGATTGCTGCGGATTTGATTGCGCCGACGACCACAGAGATCGTCATGGATGTGCCTATGTCCGTCGAACGCGCCCCGGCGCAGGCGGCATATGACAAGGGGGCTGCTGAGATCGCGCGTGCTTTGGACGCGGGCCAGGACGTGATTTGCCTGTGTGAGGGCGATCCGTTTTTCTATGGCTCTTTCATGTATTTGTTTGCGCGGTTGTCGGATCGTTACCGGGTTGAAGTGGTGCCGGGTGTAACTTCCGTCACGGCTTGTGCGGCCCGCGCGGGGATGCCTTTGGCCGCCCGCAATGAACGGCTGACCGTGTTGCCCGGTCCTTTGCCCGAGGATGAATTGCGTGCCCGCATTGATGGCGCGGAGAGTGTTGTGATTATGAAAGTGGGGCGGCATTTGGCCAAGATACGCAGCGTGATTGAGGGGCTGGGCCTGACGGGCTCGGCTGTGTATGTCGAGCGGGCGACATTGGCCGAAGAGATTGTGTTGCCTTTGGCGGATGCTCCAGAGACGGCCCCGTATTTTTCGATGATTTTGCTGACCAAAGGGGCTGATCCATGGCTTTGAAACCAGTCGTTTTGGCTTTGTCCCGGTCGGGGGAGCCTGTAGCGCATCGCGTGGCAGCGGTGTTGGGCGCGCAGGTGCATGGCCGGGAGGGTCGTGTGGATCAGGCGGATGCGTTTTTCCCTAATGCGCTGGATCATGCACGCGACTTGTTTGCGGCGGGTGTGCCGATTGTGGGGGTCTGCGCCTCGGGCATTTTGATCCGGGCCGTGGCCCCGTTGCTGGCAGATAAACGTACGGAACCTGCCGTGATTTCAGTGTCGGATGATGGATCTGTCGTTGTGCCGTTGCTGGGCGGGCATCGCGGGGCGAACCGTTTGGCCGTGCAGATTGCCGAGGCGATAGGCGCTGTGTCTGCCGTGACGACGGCGGGGGATGTGGCCATGGGGGTGGCGTTGGATGTGCCACCGCCGGGCTTTCGTTTGCAGAACCCTGCGGATGCGAAAGCCGCGATGGCCGCTTTGTTGTCCGGTGGCGGTGTAACCACGACGGGCGAGCCGTTGTTTGCCGAAGATTTGCCCAAGGGCGATGCGTTGGAGATTTGCGTCAGTGAGGCGCAAGAGGCCGGGTCGGCGGCCCGACTGGTCTATCACCCACAACGCTTTGCTTTGGGTCTTGGGTGCGCGCGCAATGCCGATCCGGAGGCGATGTGGACGCATGTGCAGGATGTGCTGCATGCTGCAGATATTGCGCCGGGCGCAGTGGCCTGTGTGGCGTCGATTGATTTGAAGGCGGATGAACCGGCTATTTTGGCAGTGGCTGCGCGCTTGGGTGTGCCTTTGCGTGTGTTTGCAGCAGAGGAGCTTGAGGCTGAGGCCGTGCGTTTGGCGAACCCGTCGGACGTGGTGTTTGCTGAAGTCGGCTGTCACGGCGTGTCTGAGGGGGGGGCGCTTGCGGCAGGGGGCAGTGGCGCTGTGTTGACGGTGCCGAAGAGCAAGACCGCGACAACGACCTGTGCTGTGGCCCGTGCGGATGATCCGATTGTGGAAATGCGTGGCCGTGCCCGTGGCCGGTTGTCGGTCGTTGGCATTGGCCCGGGGCAGGCGACGTGGCGCACGCCGGAGGTGTCAAAGCTGGTGGCTGAGGCGGATGAATTGGTGGGTTATGGCCTCTATATCGATTTGCTGGGGCCGTTGGCTGTGGGCAAGGATCGGTCGGATTTTCCTTTGGGCGGTGAAGAGGACCGGTGTCGTTATGCGTTGGAGCAGGCGGGTAAGGGCAAGAATGTTGCTTTGGTCTGTTCGGGTGATGCCGGGATTTATGCGATGGGTGCGCTGGTGTTTGAATTGCTGGATCGTGGCCCTGATCAGATGGGTGTGTCGGATGCCGCCCGCCGGGTTGAGGTGATTTGTTCGCCGGGCGTGAGTGCTTTGCAGGGGGCTGCTGCGCGAGCCGGTGCCCCCTTGGGCCATGATTTTTGTGCGATCTCATTGTCGGATTTGCTGACCCCGCGTGAAGATATCTTGAAGCGGTTGAAGGCTGCCGCCGAGGGCGATTTTGTGATCGCGTTCTATAATCCGGTGTCCAAGCGCCGGCGGACGTTGTTGGCGGAGGCGCGGGATATTTTATTGTCGCATCGTCCGGCGGATTGCCCGGTGATGTTGGCGTCGTCTTTGGGTCGTCCGGAGGAGTTAATTCGCTATCGCCGCTTGGATGAATTGCAGGTGGATGAGGTGGATATGTTGACCGTTGTTTTGGTCGGTTCGTCCCATTCCCGTTTGGCCCAGTTGGGCGAGGGCCCCCGTATGTTTACCCCGCGTGGTTATGCCCGCAAGATTGATGGGGATTTGGCTGGGTGACGCTGTTTCGCTGGCGCGAAAGCCGCCCCACCCAACCATCCCGCATGGAGGTCTCATGACTGTTTATTTTATTGGTGCCGGTCCCGGTGATCCTGAGTTGCTGACCTTGAAGGCAGCCCGTGTGATCGGCGAATGTCCGGTGTGTCTGTATGCGGGGTCCTTGGTGCCTGAGGCTGTGGTTGCCTGTGCGCCTGAGGGGGCCGTGGTGATGGATACGGCGCCGATGACCTTGGATGATACCCATGGTGTGATCTTGCAGGCCCATGCGAAGGGGCAGGATGTGGCGCGGGTGCATTCAGGCGATCCGTCGCTTTATGGCGCGATTGCTGAGCAGATCAGGCGTTTGAAGGCGGATGGGATTGAGTATCAGATCATTCCCGGCGTGCCTGCCTATGCGGCCGCAGCCGCCGCTTTGGGGACCGAATTGACGGTACCTGAGGTGGCGCAATCGATTGTACTGACCCGCATGTCGATGAAATCGACCGGCATGCCCGCGGGCGAGACGTTGGAGAACTTTGCCCGAACGGGGGCGACTTTGGCCATTCATTTGGGCATCCGCGCGCTGCGTGAGATTGAGCGGCAGTTGGCGCCTTACTATGGTGAGGATTGCCCGGTGGCCGTGATTTACCGGGCCAGTTGGCCGGATCAGTTGATCATTCGCGGGACGTTGATGGATGTGCGGGAGAAGGTGCGGGCGGCTAAGATTACGCGGACTGCGCTGATTCTGGTGGGCCCCGCATTGGCCGATTCGCATGGGTTTCCCGACAGTGCCTTGTATGATGCGGCCAAGCCGCATGTGTTGCGGCCCAAGGTTAAGGCTTAATTTTAAGGGTTTGCCGCGTCGCGGCGCATATTGTTACTTGATATTTACCTATCTGCGGTCAACTTTAGACGTGTCTTGAGGGGACTGCCATGTATACGTTTTTGCCTGATGCTGTGCGTCAGGGGTTGGAAGAAGCACGGAAAGCCGCGCTGAAGCGCAAGGACCGTCTGTCGGTACATGATGGGGATGACACCTATCGTATTCGGCGTTTCTGGGATGGCGGCTTCGCCCTTGATTTAGAAGGGTCTGAGCGTCTGCGGGGCCGTGTGGATGTCTACGATGGGCCGAAGCATTTGTATCAATGTCTGGTCGTCAATTCGATTGCTGAGGATGGCGAGCGGGTGTTTGAGTTTAAATGGCTGACACCTGTGGCATCTGCACCGGCGGCGGATTTTGTGCGGCCTGATTTTGTGCCGGCGGGGCTGATCGGGTCGTAGAACGGCCCTTTGCAATCGTTAATTTTGGACGGGTAAGCGTGCGCTGCATTTACGCGGCGTGCGCGATTTTCATGTTTGCGCGGAGACGAGTGCGTTTGAAGGTTAATGCAGCCGGGAAGGTACGTTTTGGAGAGCAATACTGCGTACAGAATGTGTATGCATGATGTACGCATTGTTTCATGTTTTGGGATAGTTCGTGCGGTGATCGTGCCGTAAACGTTTTGGCAATCATGGTCCACTGCTACCCTTGGATGGTGGTCCGAAATGCTGCTTTGATGTCCGTCGAACCTAACACTCGCTGCGGCTGCAAAACCTTGTGATGGTCAAATTCACACAATGCGGACCTGCGCGCTTACAGTTTTTGTTGCGTTGCGCATGAAGGTCCGGTTATCCGGCGGCGTCGCAGGGTATTTCTGTAAGGCAGTTCGGACGGCTACGACTCCGTTTACCATTAATCGAGTTCACTGATTCTGCTGTTTGCCAGCGCAGAATCGTCCAGTTCTGTAGACGGAACGGTATCAGGTGTCTCATTTTGGACGTTGAATGGCGCCAACAAAGCTTGAATTTGAAGGCCGCCCATCGTTATTGGAACATAAGGATAATGTATCAGCCCACCCCGATATCCTTGAAGGCGTAACAACGTTTCTGTAACACTGGGCCGCGTTGGCGCTGGTGTCTCATCTGCGTCCTCTTCTTCAACCAGATCTGGCAGGTGTTGCGCAAGGCCAAGGATTTCTGCGAGCGTTGGTTGCTTTTGCGCAGCGAGTTCTCCAGCCAAATTTGCAAAGCTGATCAGTTTTTCAGGCGCGGGTCTGCGGCCCAAAAGGCGATCGCTATCGCGCGTATAAGCCTTTTGGGCTTCGTCGACACCCTCTTGACCTGTGCCGATAAGTGGAACGGGTCTGGTTACATATGCCCGTCCCAAATTGACTGCGCTTATGCCTGTATTGATGCCTTGCCCCGCTTTCACAAATGGATGTGCCCAAGGTTCTTGCGCGGTGCGATCAAGGACAGGGCCTGCATAAGAACTGACACCTTCGATCATCTTCGCGGCTAAATAACCGCTACCTGCAACAATGCCCGCCGTTAATACTGGGATAAGCCACGCCGGCGCGGTTGCCAAAACTGTCGTGCTCATCAGGAAGGCCGAAACGGATGTCGCAGCATAAGGGGTCGCAACAGTTAAAGCTGTCTTGCCGACAATCGCCAGCTTGTCGCCAGTGACGTCAGACTTGCTATAATCGCTGACTCCTTTTCCGACCTCATATCCAACACGAGCCACTTCCAATGCGGTGCCGATTTTGTCACCGACTTTGCTGCCTTCGCCGCTTTCGACCTGATCTTTTATGCCTTCCGTGACGTTTGAGGTGGTGCTTTCGGCGGCTTGCTCTAACGCAGCGCTTGTATCGCCCAATTCCGGCGATGGACCTGAGATAGCCCGTGTTGTTTTGCGTCCGGCAAAACGCCCCGCTTTACGGGGAAGATTGAAAGGGCTCATTGGTACGTTTTCTAAGGCCGCAGCGGCCCCAGTGATAAACTGGGCGTTTGCTGCAATCTCTTTTGCCATGTTTTCAGCAGAGGTTTTCGCAGTATCTTTCACTGCCTTGCCACCTGCAAGTTTGAGGTAGTCGCCAATCATACCGCCAAAATAACTTGTCAGACCCGCACCTATGACTGCGCCGAACATCACACCTGCGGCCTCCCTGACTGTCTGGAGCGCTTTGGCGAGGTAGGTATCCTTTAGTCGCGCCGCAATCCGTGCCTGGAGCGTCTTAAGATAGGTCGGCATCCAATCGGGAAGCTCAGGGACATACTGACCAATCTGACTTGCAATGGCCGATACGAGGTGACCTGCATGCAATGTCGCAAAATCACGCGCGGCGTTCAATGCGGATGAGGCATCAATCAATTTCTCGAGCTCGGCTTGTATCGTCGGGTCTTTTAGCGCTTGACCCACTGCCGCGCTCATTAATTCAGCGGCTCCGCCAATCATTGCATCGATGTTTTCAATCGCTGCGTCTTTGCTCTTTTCAATCGCGCCACCTTGAGCAAACCCCAGACCAAATTGCCTTATCAAAGGTCCCCAAAATGCTTGAATCGGGTCTTCGCTCGGGCCCATTTCCGGCTTCTCAGGAATTGTGCGTGCAATTTGGGGGGCCATATGAGCGGCCATGGTGGAAAACGATGCCAAACGCTGTACGGTCGGCGATCCATTTGCTTTATGCTGCAACGTCGCAAGCTGAGAGAATTCAAGGTTTTTAGAAGTCGAAACGGTTTTTGGCTGAGCCAACGGCGGGCTAGAAACTGCTTGTTGGGGGCTCGCGGACGCTCTCATTTGGGCCTCGATCAAAAACAACAGTATATAAAATCAAAAGTTTGTCTGGACTAAAGTGCGCTCAAATACCTCTTAAATCTTAAGCCGCATATCTTAATGACGCAAGAATTTCCTGACCATCAAAGACATATACTTCATGAATGTCCGTTTTCCGCCATTCATTATGCGACGCGGAGCCATGCTCCGACCTACTGCAAATCCCCAAAGGCCTTTTGCAACCGCTCCACTGCCTCCTCGATTTGCGCCTTTGGTGCGCCGAGGTTGAACCGTAGAAAGCTGTCTCCGCCCTTCCCGAACGTTGGCCCGTGGTTGGCAGCGATTTTGGCTTTTTGTTCGACCCGCGCGGTGAATTCTTCCCGGCTCATGCCTGTGTTCGTGAAATCCACCCAAGCCAGATAGGTGGCTTCGAGGTTCATGGAGGCCAGCCCCGGGATCGCGTTGATCCCGGCGTCAAAGATTTTGCGGTTTTCGTTGATGTAAGCCTTCACCCCATCCACCCAGGCCGCCCCTTCAGGGCTATAGGCCGCGGTGGCCATGAACAGCCCGAAGCTGTTGGGTGACATCCCCAGCGCCGCCATTCGTGCCCCGAACCGCGCCCGCAGGTCCGGGTCTTCAATGATGACGTTCCCGGAATGCGAGCCTGCGATGTTGAACGTCTTGGTCGTGGCCGTCATCATCACCAACCGGTCTGAAATGCCGTCGATATGCGCCATTGGGATATGCGTCTGCCCTGGCATTGTCAGGTCGTGGTGAATTTCATCTGACACAAGAATCAATTCGTGCCGTTTGGCGAAGGCGGCGACCGCTTGCAGTTCCGCTTTGGTCCAGACCCGCCCGCCGGGGTTATGTGGCGAGCAGAGGATCACCATCCGCTCATTTCCTGTCATCTGCGCGTCGTAGGCGGCAAAGTCCATTTCATACCGCCCGGACGTGTTGGTTAGTTCGCATTCGACGACTTGCCGTCCGGCAGCTTTGATGACCTTTGCGAAGGCGTGATAGACGGGCGTGAAGAGCACCACCCCGTCGCCCGGATTGGTGAAAGCGTCCACGCACATTGCCGTCCCGTTCACCAGCCCGTGCGTTGTAAAAATCCAAGACGGGTCGATGTTCCAGCCGTGCCGCTCGGCCATCCACCACTGGATCGCGCCAAGGTATTTGCTGTCGTCGCCGAAGTACCCATAGACCCCATGGTCCACCATGTCTTGCACCGCTTTTTTGATTGGCGGCGCGGCGGCGAATTCCATGTCTGCGACCCACATGGATAGGCCGTCGTCTGGGTCGACGCCATAGATTGCCTCCATCCCGTCCCATTTGATGCAATGGGTGTTCCGGCGGTCGGGGGCAGTGTCGAATGTCATGGGGATGTCCTGTGGCTGTTTGCGCGCAGGGTATGCGTCGCGCGCCGGAGTGCAAGATGGAAAATGCCAGGTTGTGTCCAGTGTCATGCTGTGTTCGAACTGCCCTTGCGTTTCGTGTACCCGGAACGATTGCATTAACTGCGCGATCCTATTGTCGGCTCGGCAGTGTTCTGTCGAGTGGCACCCGATATTTTTGCAGGGTACCCCGTATGGCGCGCCAGAGGTCTTCGTGCTGGACTGATGTTGCATCGGTGATCTGGGTCCGCATGCGGGTCAGGTTACCTGTTAGTCCTGCAATTGAAAGAGCGTCTCGACCGTTGTGCCAAGTGCTTGTGCCAGTTTTAAGGCCAGCACGGTTGATGGGATGAAGACACCGTTTTCGACGGTGTTGATGGTTTTCCGGCTGACTTCGACCTTTTCGGCAAGCCCGGCTTGGGTCAGCCCTGCAGCTTGCCGGTACTGTTTAAGCCGGTTTTGCAGTTGGTTCATCCGGCCCGTCCGGCCATGGCTGCCCCGATCATCCAGACCGATGGGGCGGCGGCCAGTATGGGTGCCATAAGCAGGAAGGCCACCCCGCCGTCGAGCCCGGCAAACTGGGTCAGCCCAAAGAGGATGACAAAGCCACAGAGTGCCGTCCAGTAGCCGAATTGCAGCGCGGCTTTGTGGCTTGCAACCACCTGTTCGTCCCATGCCGGCCGGATCGCTTTGGGCCAGATCATTGAGACGAGGAATTGCGCGACGGCACCTGTGATGGCCACCCCGCCGATCATCCAAGTCCAAAAGGACCCGCCTGCGTTCCCCGTGACTGCGGCGACCCCAAAAGCCAGCAGGACCCCGACCAAACCGATATTGGCGGCCAGCCGGGTGACGGTAAGTGGATTGATAGCCATGCTGTTCTCCTCGGTTATGTGTAACCTAGGGGTTACTTATCGTTTCCCTGGAGTAACGTCAAGGTTACACTTTCCATGAGTTGCAATTCTGTGCGCAGCGCCATAAATCCGGGTCATGGCTTTGCGTAATATCCTTATTCACCCTGATCCTCGCCTCAAGAAGGTGGCTGACCCTATTGCTTCGGTCACCGATGACCTGCGTCGTTTGGCGGATGACATGCTTGAGACGATGTATCATGCCCCCGGCATCGGCTTGGCCGCCCCGCAGGTTGCGGTGATGGACCGCATGCTGGTTATGGATTGCGCCAAGGAAGAAGACGCCACGCCCGAACCAATGGTGTTGATCAATCCACAGATCGTTTGGACCTCAGAAGACCGGTCGGTTTATGATGAGGGCTGTTTGTCCATTCCTGACCAATATGCCGAGGTCGAGCGCCCCGCTGAGGTTGAGGTCGAATGGATGGGTCTTGATGGCAAGACCACCCGCGCGCGCTTTGACGGGTTGTGGGCCACATGCGTTCAGCATGAGATGGATCACCTGGATGGCAAGCTGTTCATTGATTACCTCAAGCCCCTGAAGCGTCAGATGATCACCCGCAAGATGCAAAAGCTAAAGCGCGAAATGGCCCGTGGCTGATGGCTGTGCTGGACCTTCGCTTTGACGGGGATCCGGTTTTGCGTGCGGTGTGTGATCCTGTCACCGCCTTTGATGATGCGCTGAACACTTTGGTCGCGGATATGTTTGCAACCATGTATGACGCCCCCGGCCGTGGTTTGGCGGCCCCGCAGGTGGGTGTTGCGTCCCGTGTGTTTGTGACGGATGTGACATGGAAAGAAGGTGACCGCACCCCGATCGCCTTTGTGAACCCAACGGTTGTCGCCCGCGCGGATGAGACCGCCACAGGAACCGAGGCCTGCTTGTCCATCCCGGATCGCGCCTTTGATGTGGACCGCCCGGTGTGGGTCGCGGCCCGCTGGCAAGATCTGTCAGGGGCCGTGCAAGAGGCCCGCCTTGCCGGTCCGCAGGCCATTTGCTTTTGTCATGAGCTGGATCATTTGGACGGCGTGCTGATTACGGATCATGGGGTGGAACAATGACCCATCGCCCTTATGTGCCTTGGCCCAATCCGGTTTTGCGTACCCCTGCCGCCTCTGTCGAAGAAATTACAGATGACATTCGTGCGTTGTGGGATGAGATGATCACGGCCATGGACACGATGCCCGGTGTTGGGCTGGCCGCGCCGCAATTGGGGGTGGGGCTGGCCTTGGCGGTGGTGGATGCATCCGAGAAACGCGGGCAGGCTGTGCGCATGGCCAATCCAGAGATTTTACATGCCAGTGTTGAGCTGCGCACCCATGAGGAAGGCTCGCCTAATTTGCCGGGCGTCTGGGCCAAGCTGGCCCGCCCGCGCGCTGTGACCGTCCGGTTTTTGAATGATCAAGGCCAGTGGGACCGAAAGGATTTTGTCGGTCTTTGGGCCACCTCTGTGCAACATCAGATTGATCATCTGGCGGGCAAGATGTTCTTTGATCGGCTGACCCGCATGAAGCGGGATATGTTGATCAAGAAGGCGTTGAAGCGAGCGCGTGGTTAAAGACCCTCTCGTGCGACAATAAGGTAGCGCGTCAATTGCGTTGTTCGTTGGGTTAAAAACGCCCCGTCTTTTGAGGCAAAAAAACGTGCTATCTTTCTCAAAAGGTTAATTTTACATTAAAATGTCTAGAAATTATTCAATATCGCTGTATTTTTAGGCGCTCTATGACTTTTGAACATGTTAGGACGGCTATGTTTTTGAAAATTATCGGCGGCGCAATCGTGCTTTGGGGCATTGCGGATTTGATCATTGGCCTGCAGGGCGGCGACCTTTGGGCGCAGGTCGGGATTACTTTACCGGATATCGTTTGGCAGTATTCGCACTATGTTGCCATCGTCCTCGGGGGGATAATCTTTTCGATGGGCGGGAATAAAGACGAAGCGTCGGGCGAGTAATCGCGCGGTACGCTTTCGTTGTTTTCAAACCGTTGGTGGTTTGACGGTGTCGGTGCTTTGCTTCTTATCCGGTGTCTTCTGTCACTTTAGGTCATCTATGGTCCCGAGGCATAACCTTCGGTTGACTATGCGCTGATCTGTGCGAAACGTCTCGCGGGGGGCTTCCTATCTATCAAAGCCTTGCATCAGTCGAAGTGGATGGAGCCAAGTCGCATATGAGAATTACCTTCATGGGCACCCCGGACTTTTCGGTGCCGGTTTTGGACGCTTTGGTTACAGCCGGTCATGAGATCACCGCTGTTTACTGCCAGCCCCCCCGTCCCGCAGGCCGGGGCAAGAAAGATCGCCCCAGTCCGGTTCAGCGTCGTGCGGAAGAACTGGGGCTGCCTGTCCGCTATCCGGTGTCTTTGAAGGGCGCAGACGCGCAGGCCGAATTTGCCGCGCTGCAGGCCGATATTGCAGTCGTTGTCGCCTATGGCTTGATCCTGCCCCAAGCTGTGCTGGATGCCCCCGCGCATGGCTGTTTGAATATTCACGCGTCCTTGCTGCCCCGCTGGCGTGGTGCTGCCCCGATCCATCGTGCGATTATGGCCGGCGATCCTGAGACCGGTGTCTGCATCATGCAGATGGAGGCCGGTCTGGACACGGGCCCTGTCTTGCTGCGCGAGGCTTTAACGATTGGTGTTGATGAGACAACGGGCGCTTTGCATGATCGTTTGTCCGAACTGGGGGCCCGGCTGGTTGTTGCGGCATTGGCCGGTTTGTCTGATCTAAAACCCGTCACGCAGCCCGAGCAGGGTGTTACCTATGCCGCCAAGATCGATAAGGCCGAGGCCCGCGTCGACTGGGCCTTGCCTGCGGCCGAAGTGGACCGTTTGATCCGTGGCCTGTCCCCATTTCCGGGGGCTTGGTGTGATGTTGCGGGTGAACGGGTGAAGCTGCTTGGGTCACGTCTTGTGTCGGGGGAGGCCGCGCCGGGCACTGTGCTGGATAGGTTTACCATAGCCTGCGGGACGGGCGCTGTTCAGATCACCCGCGCGCAGCGATCCGGTAAAAAGGCCATGGCCGCCGATGAGGTGTTAAAAGGGCTGGATCTGGGTGTCCGCTTGACTTGATTTTTGTGCGTTTCGGGTGGATCGCTGTTGCCTCCGTAATCGCCGTAGATATTCTTTGGCATGGGGAGGATGAAACATGGATGTGATTCCAAAAATTGGCTACGGCACTTGGAATAGGCCCGGCAACGCGGCTTATGACGGCACTTTGGCCGCCCTTGAGGCGGGCTATCGCCATCTGGATTGTGCCGAAGGGTATGAGAACGAAGAATTTGTGGGCCGTGCGATTGCGGATGCCGGATTGCCCCGTGATGAATTATGGGTGACCACGAAAGTCGCCCCCGAGAGCTTTGCCCCCGGGCAGGTGCGCCCGCATGTTGGGGCCTCGCTTGAAAAGCTGGGTGTGGGCCCCGTCGACTTGCTGCTTTTGCACTACCCTTCGATCAATGACGAGTTCGAAATTGTTGACTACATGGCGCAGTTTGCGGACGTGTATGATGCCGGGTTGTGCCGGAATATCGGGGTCTCGAACTTCACCAAGACCTATATCGATCAGGCGCAGTTATTGCTGGGGCAACGTGAGATTATGACCAATCAGGTTGAGATGCATGTTTATCTGCATAACGACCCGATTGTGGATCACTGTGCCGCAAAAAGTATTCGTATGACTGCGTTCTCGCCACTGGCCCGAGGCGCAGTTGCAGATGATCCGGTGCTGACCGCCATTGGGGCAGAGGTCGACGCCACAGCTTCGCAGGTCGCATTGGCGTGGTTGGTGTCGAAGGGGCATATTGTGATCCCTTCGTCGGGTGATCCGACCCGCATTGCGCAGAACCTTGCGGCCGCAGACCTGGCCCTGACTGCTGAACAGATCGCGAAGGTCGATCAACTGGACCGCAACATGCGCTTGGTCAATGGCCCGTGGTGTCCGGAATGGGACGTGGCGTGACCCCGCCATTTACCCTGGTCGGGATCGATCATGTTGTCTTTCTGGTCGATGATATGGCGCGCGCCTTGCGCTTTTATCACGATGTATTGGGCTGTGTGCCCGGCTATTCCTATCCCGATATGGGGATGGAGCAGGTCTGGGCTGGTGCGGCGCTGATTGTCCTTTGGGACACGACCCATCCCGGCGGGGCCGCAGCTGTGCCGCCTGTCCAAGGGGGCCGCAATGTGGATCATGTTTGCATCGCCACCAGCCCCTTTGATCGCGACGCGATGCGGGCCCATTTGGCCGCCCACGATGTCCCGATTGCGTTTACCGCCATGCATGGCGGCGCCCGTGGTATGGGCCATTCGTTCTATATCTATGATCCCTTTGGCAATAAGCTTGAGATCAAAGGGCCTGCGGAATATCCCGATGGCCGTTGATTTGCCCGCCCGCTGCAGCTAGCGTCGGGCGGCGGCGCTGGCGCTGTCGCGCTTTGAATTGATTGCTGTCCTGTGCGCCGGGATCGTCTGCGAAGGTTTGCAATGGTTGCCCGTCCGCAAAATTACCGGTTCACACAGGGCCAGACATTTCTTCCCTTCCCAGATGAAGACTATGCGGCCCGGATCGCAGGGCTGCGCCGTATCATGTATGATCATGATCTGGCTGTTGTGGTCCTGACTTCACAACACAACATCGCCTATTATACCGGTCTGATGTTCCGTGCCTTTGACCGTTCTTATGCTTTGGTTGTCACCGAAGATGAATGTGTCACCATCGCCCCCGCCATTGATGGCGGCCAGCCGTCCCGCCGCGGATATGGCGACACGATCGCCTATACGGATTGGGAACGGAATAACTTTTACCGCACGGTCAGGTCGGTTGCCGGGATTGGTAAGATCTTGGGCTATGAGGCGGATGTCTCAACCGTCTTACAGGCCCAATCCATGCGACACCATCTGCATCCCACCGGCTTGATTGACATCTCAGCCGATACGATGCGTCAACGCGCCTCAAAATCCGCCGCCGAGATCGCGCTGATCCGTGCAGGTGCTGCTGTCGCTGAATTGGGTCTTGCTGCGATGCGTGACGCTTTGAAATCCGGCATCCGCGAGATTGACGTGGCCATGGTTGGCCGTGACGCAATGGAGCGAGAGATCGCTACCGGTTTTCCCCAGGCTGAATATCGTGACACATGGGCGCAATGCCTGTCGGGGATCAATACTGATGGCCCCCACAACGCGCCCACGGCGCGCATGTTGGCGCAGGGTGACATCGTCTCGCTTTGTGCGCATCCGCTGATTTCTGGATATTACGCCCCTGCGGCCCGCACGTTTTTTCTAGGTGCCGTGGATGACGCCAGCCGCAAGGTTTGGGAGGGGCATTGTGCGGCCCAGACCTATGCGCGGTCTTTGATCGCCCCAGGTGTCAGCTTTGCCGAGATCACATCCAAGATCGATGCCTTCTATGAAGAGCGGGATTTGCTGCAGTATTGCGCCGCCGGTCATGGTCATTCCGTTGGCCTGAAGTCGCACTACTATGGCGGTGAAGCGGCGTTGGACCTGCGCGCCTACAACGACGCGACGCTTGAGGCAGGTATGCTGATTTCGGTTGCGCCGATGTTGACCGTACCTGCTGACGAGCCCGGGGCGGGGGGGTATCGTGAGCAGGATATTTTGCTTGTCACTGAAGATGGCAGTGAGGCTTTGACAGGTGCGCCGATGGGACCAGAGGCCTGCGTGATCAGCGCCTAGCGGTTGGATCCAATTCTGCCCAGGCTATCTGCGATCTCCGCTGCAATGGCCTGTGCCGCTACCCGGTCGCGTTCGGCTGAGACGCGTAGCCCCAGAAGGTCCGATTGATAACGACGGGCGAGCGCTGTTGGATCACGTTCTTTGTCAATTTCACCAGCGGTTTGGGCTTGTTCGAATAAGTCTGCGAACAGATTTTCCATCCGGATCAGGTGCTGGTTCGCTTTATCTGCGAGCGGATGATCCCGCGTGTGCAGCTCAAGAAATGTTTTTGAAAGCATGCAGGCCATGGCCGGTGCGGTTTCATTTTCGACGATCATTGCGGGAAACTTTTGCAGCGCTTTGAGGGGTCCATGTGCCTTGGACAATCCCTCTAGTCGCGCAAGCCCGTCTGATGCATATTTTTCCATAGCGAGCGCGAACAATGCGTCCTTTGAGCCGAACGCCGCATAGAAGCTGCCGGGGTTCAATTGCAACGAAACTTCGAGATCTTTCAGCGATGTGCCGGCCCAGCCACGTTGCCAGAACAGATCGCGGGCGCGGTCTATCAGGTCATTACGGTCGTAGGTCGGTTTGCGTGGCACGGGATCACCTATAGTTGATCGATTGCTCAATTATATACTTGAGTGATCACTCAAGAAAGCCTAAATAGCGGCTACCCGATTGTTTTAAAGGAAACCAACCGATGAACTTCCCTTCACATGATCTCGAGACAGCGCCCGAAGCATCGAAACCGCTTTTGGAGAACTCGCAAAAAGCGTTTGGCCGTTTGCCCGGTCTGCACAAGGTGCTGGCTGACAGCCCGCAGGCTTTTGAGGGGTATCAACTGCTGCACAAGCTGTTCACCGAGACGGAATTTGACGCAGATGAGCTGACCGTCGTTTGGCAATCGATCAATGTTGAGCACGCCTGCCACTACTGCGTTCCGGCCCACACCGGTATCGCGAAAATGATGAAAGTGTCGGATGAGATCACCGAGGCGCTCCGCAACGAAACACCGTTGCCATCGCCCAAGCTGGAAGCATTGCGGACTTTTACGGTACAAATGGTGCGCGAACGTGGGAACGTATCAGAAGCGCAGATGCAGACCTTCTTTGACGCAGGCTATAGCCACCGCGCCGTGCTGGATGTGATCCTTGGTTTGGCGCAGAAAACCATGTCAAACTACATCAACCACGTGGCTGAAACGCCTGTGGACGAAGTGTTCCACCCGCTGAAATGGGAACGTGGCGATACACCTTTGGCCGTTTGAACGCCATAACCCAAAAGGGCGCGTTACGGCGCGCCCTTGTCAGTTTCTGATAACATTGGGGTTGAACGTTGACTTCGATGGCCAAACCCGAGTTTGGAAGGCCAAGTGGCAAATGTTACAACAGAGCCTTTGGGGGGCTTCCTGTGCGACGAAAGTCGGAGATTGATTGCCCGCAGGTTTTAGTCTTTGGTTACCAAAATCCCAGCAAAGTTGCCGTCATCATCGAACCCTTCCGTCGCAAAGCCGTCAAGGTTTTCACCCAAGAAAGCGCCACCTCCAGGGACATCAATGTTTATTTCATCCTCGCCAGTGGGTGTGAACGCGCCGACGAATTGACCGGTGTACAGGTTGCTATTATCGGTAGCGCGATCAAGTTCATAAGTAAGTGACCCATCGATCCGTTCGCCTGTCACATCCGCGAGGTCCGCGATATTAGGGTCATCCGTTAAGAAAAAATTGTCACTGGAGCCTGAAATGCTGCTGTCAGTGAAATTTGCGGTCATAGTGGTGGACCCAATTGCCACAAATTCCATGTCACCCATGAATACAATGCCGGTGTAGGTTGCTGATCCCGATGTCGGGATATCTTCGGCTGGCGTCACCGCATCCGCCAATTCATCGGAATCAACATTTATTGTCCCGAACAAATCTTCAAACGTGGCGCCACGATCTATGAGTTCATCCAGCGACACCACTGTCGGCGATGTTTCTGTACTGTCATCAGAGCTGGAACCACCGCTGCATGCTGTCATAAGAACAAGGGCGCTGCAGCCCAAAATGGTAGGTATTTTCAAAGTGGTCACCGCAAATTAAGGTTTTATTCGTCGAATGGTTAACAGACAAGTCTATTAGCAGATAGGGATAACCGGCTTTGTTGCACAAGTAAGGTGATGGGGTCCTGAACCTGTCGCGGTTTGATTGGCGGGTACCTTCGGGGGCGAAAATCGCGGTCCAAAACTGTCCGGTATGACAAACGAAGATACAAGCGGCGCAACCGCTCCGGTCGTGAATTGCTGCGCAATGCACTGCCGGGCCGTGATCGTGTTCGGCGGGCTAAAGGACTGACGATGTATCGCAACTCGCTATTGCAGGTGTCCAAAAGTCTTTCGATCCGCACCCGCAGTCACCGCCATATTGTCACGTTTTGTAACCCAATCGCAAAAACCCGCTTGCGCGGTGTTTTGCCTTGCCCGGCCAAGGTGTTATCAGGTGATTCTCGAAAAACACCTTGGGATAAAACACGTTATGACTGTTCTCACTCGTCGAAGCTTTGGCGCGATGATGCTTGCAAGCACGGCTGCGGCCTGCACCCCCTACGCGCCTGGAACAGATGTGCCAACCCAAGAGGACTTTCTTGAAGGCTACGGCCCGATCCCCGATGCAGGTTATAACCTGCCCGGTATCCCATCGGAATATCTGCAAGGTGTGAACCGCCGCATGTCGGGTCTCTATAACGGTGAGCAGGGCCCAAATACCCTTGATGTCGATCCGTTTGCCAAGTTTTTATACCACATCCGCGAGGATGGCACGACGACCCGGTATCCCGTCGGCGTGGGCCGTCAGGGCCGGTCCATTCGCGGCGCGGCCACGATCCGGTTGAAACGCAAATGGCCCGGATGGACGCCGACCCAGAACATGTTGCGCACCGAGCCCGAGGTTTATGGCCCGTTCCGTGCCGGTCTGCCCGGTGGTCTGCGCAGCCCGCTTGGATCGCGCGCGCTGTATCTTTACCGGGGCAGCCGGGATACGTACTATCGTATTCACGGCACGAATGACCTTGAATCTATTGGGAATTCTGGATCGGCGGGCTGCATTCGCATGTTCAACCAAGACATCATCCATCTGTATGATCAGATTGAAGTGCCGATGCAGGTGCATATTCGCGACCGTGCAGAATCTTTGCGTGTAGACCCTGAGAACTACGAGCGCGGGGTTGAATTGCCCCCCAAGATCATCAGTGCCGAAGAATTGCTGGGCGCTGAGGCGGAAGCGAACGACCGCCCACCGGTGCTCGACGAACCGGCTTAAAACCTTTTCATTGTGCCCCTGTCAGGTAAGAATTGCGCCTGCAATGGCGTGATTTTGCACGTCGGGCATTCAAAATGGTGCTATCAGTTCCTATATAGCTGATATCATAAGACAAAAGAGGGATAGTAGATGGCGAATTTCGAGACGCAGATTCAGGAATCGCAGGCACAGGTTGCAGAGGCGCAAAGCAAAATCTCAGAATTGACCAGCCGGATTGAAACCGCGCGCGAAAAGATGGCGCAGGGTACGGATATTTCTGTTGATATCGAAAACGCCAGCCTGGAGGACGTCCACCAGCACACCGAACTGATGAATGCCAATATCGCTGAGCTGATCATGGGCCTTGATGACGTCACCTCTGCCTTTTCCAAAGATTTTGACGAAATGCGGTCCAAGACCGGGATGGAGAGCCTGATTGGCTTCTTCAGCAAGGCCAAGGCTGACAGCATGCGTCAGGAACGGATGCGCACGGCGTCCGTCGATGACAAGCTGCAGGATTTGATCAGCAAGTCAGACGTGATCCTGAAACTGCTTCAAAGCCAGCTGGCCACGCTGAACGAACAGAAAGTCAGCGTTGATAAGAACCTTGCCGGCACATTGGTTGAGCGTGAAGAGACGGTGGGCAAGCTGGAAACCCTCCGCGCGGATATTCTGGCGTTGGACCCCAAGATTATCGAGCTTGAGGGCAAGATTTCCGTTGAACAGGATGCCGCGTCCCGGACCAAGCTGGAAACTGAATTGCAGACCCTGAACAGCCAATACAATGAGATGGTTCAGCAGGAACAGGTTGAGCTGGCTAAATCTCAGACGCTTGAGCGTTATATCGAAAAGGGCAAAACATGGATCGACAGTTTGCAGAACCAGGCTGCGACCCAGATGGTTCTGATCAACAAGCTGGAAACAGACACCAAGCAGCGCGTTGTGCTCTATGACGCCTTGTCCAAGTCATTGAAAACCGCTCAGCAGCAAGATGTGGCCCACCAGATCAACGAGATTGGTGTGCAGACCGACCAAGAGGCCCAGACCGCTATGGCCGCCATTGGTTCGGCCACGAATGCCCGGATGGCTGATATGCTGGAAGCCCACGAAGACCACATGGTCTTTGCCCGCGAAGTGCTGGAGCAGAAGGCGAAAGCGGATGAACGCTTTATCCGCCGGTTCCAGAAGATCGTGGAGAAGCATGATAGCAATGAGTATGGGGCTGAGTAGGGAGTGAAACCCTACCCAAACCCATACTCATTTGGTTGTGTTGCCGTTTTTATGACATTGGCGCTTTTCTATACTGGTGATGAAAGTAGCTTTGCGTCGAGACTATTTGCTTCGTTCATTCTCATCGTTGGCTCTTTGGCGGTGTATTTCGGTATGTGGTTGATAGTTCAGACCGATGTATTTTTTGAAGATAAGACACAGCATTGGCCTCGATTTCTAAGAAGGCTCTTGGGTATTGGTTCATTGGCGAATGCAGTAAGAAAAGACCAGCCAGAGGCAAAAGATGCCAGAGACTGATCTCCAAGCCGATCACATGAAGCTGGAAGATACCCGCGCGACCCGCCGGTATTTTGGCAAGTTCTCCAAGATCACCGGCTATCTGACCAAAGTGGCCGCCACGATGGAGGCCGAGGGGCGCTTTGCCCGGCAGGATATTGAGGCGATTGCCCGCTATTTGGTGGGTCTCAACTGGACCTTCACAGCGCTGTCGCACAAGTATCATTTCGCCGGGCGTTTTGCCTATGCGGGTGCGCTGACCTTTGATCGTCGCGAAAGCGGATTTCCAGTTTATCAAGAACTGCTTGAAATGGCCAATGATGCCCAGCAAGCCGAGCGGCACTTGGCGTCGCAACCTACAGCGGAAGCGCTGAAGGATCAGATGGTCCGCGTCATTCTGCGCGATCAAGAGATTCCGACAAAGCTGCAATATGCCTTGTCACAGCGGCTTTATTACGAAGAACTTCTGCGTGGCGACCAGTTTTGGGCCCGCAATGATCCCCAAGCCGTATGGATTGGCAATGATGCGGATCGCCGGCGGTTTTTGATCCATTGGGCTGTCTATGACAGTCAGGTGAACCTGCCCACGATCTATCTGATGGATGTCGAGGATACCGGCCGCACGGGCCTGCCCAAGGATGAACGTCGCTGGCCTGAGGCCCAGGCGCATTTGATGGCCCAATCTGTGGCCCATTTGAAACTGCTGACCATTGCCAAGGGTTTTGACGCGGATTTTGCGGATCTGCATCCGGTGCGATTGCGTCGGTTTCATATTGGGCCGATGTATTCGAATGCGTTTACCCGCCAGTCCGGTCCGCTACGCGCGGTGCTTGAGGCCGCCAAGGCCCCCGTGGGGGAAGACTGGGCCTTGGTCTGGACCGAAGAGGAATTGGTATCGGACCGGGTGGAGCATGTGAAGTCGGGCTGGTTTGGGACGGTGGAACGGCAGATTTTCGCACTTGATCCTTTTGAAGGCGGCGGTGCCGAAAGTGGCGCCAGCCGCATGGAGCGGTCCTTGATTATGCCCGAACGTCCCTATCAGGCGTTGGCAGAGCGCAATCCCCCCGGGTTTAGTGAGGTCCGCAAGTTTGTTGTGAGCGGGAACGGGCGGGTTTTGAGTTATCGGTAGGGTGGAACAAATTTCTAGAAATTTGTTGGCCTCCGGCGGGAGTATTTTGAGCAAAATGATAAGGATAAGGGCATGAGCCAATCAAGTGATCAGATGGAACTGCGTGAAGAAGACATTCGCGCCCATTACGTTCCCGCCGCCGAGATGTTGATGCAGCTCGATCACAGCCCCCGGCTGGCGCAGGCCCGGCTGTCGCTTGAGCAGCCCGAGAAGTCACCCGATGTGGCGGCCACCCGACGCAGGTTCCGGTCCACGACGCCGGGCCTTCTATCCCGTACGACTGCCCCCTCGGGCGGTGTCCGCCTGCTTGACCGGATTGCCGAGAGCGATGATGACGATCCGCTGACATCCCCCGCCCAGGCCTCTGTCGCCCACGCGCTGCGCCGTGCTCTGTCGATTGCATTGACTGTCGCGGATGCCTTTTCCGACCAGACCCCGCTGACCGAGTTGAAGCGCATGAACCTTGAGGGTCGTTTGCCGCAGGATCGGTCTGTCGCGTTCACAGAGTATCTGGCCGCGGAATCGCTGGTGGCCTTGTATACGTTCGCCAATGCGGCGTCGTTCATGCTTGCGGCCCAAGCCACCGAAGTGAGTGTCGAGGTTGGGTCGGTGGATGAGGTTTTGACCGATAACGCCCCGCTGGCCTTGCATGGCGCGATCTGGGAGTTGGACCAGAAGTTGGGCCAATTCGCCACGGATGAAGACACGCTGATTGCCACGATGCTCGCCTACTGTGAGCAGTTGATGGAGAAAGTGTCATTGCGCGCCTCAACTGCGGGCCGGCTAGAAAGCTTCAATCAGGCATCCTGGCGTGTGGAGGCTGATGACTTTGTCGTGCAGGGCTTTACGCCCGCACGCACCGCCAAGGGCTCGACCCTGACGATGACCTTCAAGAAACCCAATGAGGTCGTGGGCAACCATATTGCCAAGTATCAGGCGATGAAGCTGTCCAAGATGCTGATGGCCTATGATTTCGACCGCCGGTTGAACCCTTTTGCCGAATTGGGCGGGTTTATTTTTACCTTCATGGGCGATGGCGCGCCGGGGACGGGGAAGACAACCTTGATCCAGATGATGGCCGGGTTGGTGAATGACTATTGCCAGGTGGCGGGCTATCCGTTCCGTTATCAGAACCTGTCGACCGACAACATTGACAGTTATCAAGGGAAATCGGGCCAGAATGCCAAGGCCTTTATCAACAACGTGCTAGATCCCCATGTGATCGGCTTTGGCACGATTGACGATATTGATCAGCTGGCGGGCAAGCGCGGGGATCGTCAGTCCTCGGCTGGCCAGTTGGAGATCACGGCCGTGCTGATGGAAAGCTTTGCCGGGGCGAATACCGTTGTGCGCGGCAATTGCACCTTCGGGATGTTTTCGAATTATCCTGAGAATGTCGATGATGCATTGCGCCAGCGCGCCGGGGCCCGGTTTCTTGTCGATGGTCCGCAGACCCGCGATGACTATATCGACATCCTGTATCTTTTGATGGGCAAGAACCATGACATCCCGGTGGGTGCTCATGAGGTGTTTTCGGCGCAAGAGATCAAGAAGGCCGTTGCCGCGTCTTTCGAGGGCCACGCCCGTCCGAAAGAGGCTGGTTTGCTGAACGTCTACGACCGTGTGTCGTCTGAAATTGGGGCATTGGATACGATTGCCAAGATGGGCACCTATCTCAAGGCTATTCAGGAGGCGGACCCCCGTTTTACGGGCCGTGCGATCAAGAATATCACCGATGCTGTAAAGGTCCGGGCGATGGATTTCGAACTACCTGACGCCTGGATGGAAGAGCCTGATCTGTTCCTGTTCAAGGACTATGATACAAAGAAGGCCATGATTTCCGAGCTGCGCCAGCCGATCACGGTTGAAATGGTGATCCAAGAGATTAACCGCTACGCCGACAGTGAATTCCGCTATGCGGATAAGTCCGATGAGGTGGCGATCGAAAACATGGTCCGCGACTTTGGCCGTCAGGAGATTGCCAAGAAGCGGTATTTGGAAAGTAAAGGATGACCGTGATGATGCAGGTGCTTTCCATTGGGTAGCGTGTTTTCTCAAGCGCTATTGTTTCCGGCGTTTGTGATCGCCGTGCTGGGTTTTGTCGTGCCACGCTTGTGGGCGCGCATGTTGCCAGAGGGTGTGAAGCCGTTGATGCTGAATGCGTTCTTGTCCACGGTGGTGATGGTCGTGTTGAGTGCTGTCCTCTTTATCGGGCTTTATGTAGGGCAGGGGGCTGAGATATCGGATTTGTTTTCTTTGGGGCTGGTCTCGAATACCGTTTTCTTTGGTCAATTGGGGGTCGCCTCGGCGATTATCTGGGCGCCTATTATGGTTTTGTCGCTGGCCGGATTGCCGCGCAGGTGGGTGAAAGAGACGTGGTAAACTGGTTTGATAGAGCGTGGGTTTCACCCACACTACGGAGGGTCGCATGCATCGACTGATCGAAAAAGGTCTGATGTTTGGCAGCCTTGTGCGGGTGGATTCTCCGATCTTGGTCGAGCGGTATAATCGTGCGCTAAAACATCTTATTGGCCGTGAAACTGATCTGGATGTGTTTCATATTGATATTTCCGGGTATTCGCCTGAGATTGGAGATGCGTTTGGGGATGATCTTTATCTGAACAATCGCGGTGTGAACCGGCAGTTTATCCTGCTGACCACTGAGCAGGCCGATGCGCCGCTTTTGAATGCGAAGTTCTCGACCTCACGCAGTATCCTCAAGCAGTTTATTGAAGAAAACCGGGCAGAGCTTTTCGCCCTGACCGCCCGGGATGCTGTTGCCGGTGAAATGGTGAATTCCGTCTATGTCGCCGATAGCCCTGCCCGGTTGTTTGATATTCGCAAAGTGTCAATTGAGGCTGATACAACCAGCGGTACCGTCGCGGCGGCGGCAAAGCTGGGCCAGTTGATTGATCGCTTTAAGACCGAACAAGATGCCTGGCATGACGATGTTCTGATTGCAGAGATGATCGGGATGGCCAAGCAGACCGGTGATGTTGTCCGAAACCCGGTGAACCTGCGTCAGATGTCGTTTGGTCAGGATAATTTCTGGACCGACCATTTTGGCGGGATTTACGTGTTTCGCGGGGTGGAGCATCCGGCAGCGATTGTGTCGGGCAACAAGGCCAAGGTTGGCGCGCTGCCGATTGCGCATGTGTTTGATTTCGGCGAACGCTCGGCCATAGCGAAGTTTTTGAACCTCAATGATCTGGTTGAGCCGATTATGGATGCCCGCGGGGTAGATGCCGCGGCGATCCTGCATCAGAAGATGGATTTCATTGTGATGGCGGTGGCCGCATCGATGAATGAGGATCTGACCGGGGCGTCCCGCCGTGATCTGCGCCGGTTGGGCCGCCAATATGCCCATCTGTTGCCCGAGGCCTGGAAGGGGCTTTTGGAACTCGTGCGTTGGGCGGAGGACGATGGCCCCTGGCCCAAGATCACATCGGAGCACCCGGCGTATTTTTATACGCTGCGGGCTAAACCACATGCCGATGCTGATTTGGTGAACATGCTATTGGCCGAAATGACCCCGCTGGATATCCGCCAGTTGTTTATCTGCCACAAAGAGGTGTTTTATCGCGCCTATGCCAAGTGGCCGCATGAAAAACAGGCCTATGTTGTTGATTTTCTTGACCGCGAATACCAAGTCGATAAGGCAGGGACCCGTAATGCCCTGTTTGGGCATGAGGCGCCGATGGACGAGCCATCAGGTGCGTCGCAACCTGATTTGATTACCCGCGTCGGTCCTTGGGGCGCGGTTGCGCCACGGAGGAGTTAATGGGTTTTGTAAGGCTCGTTGTATTTGGTTTTATCGCGTTATCGGTGATCTATCTATCGATTTCGCTCTATTCCCGATCAGTTCGGAAGGAACGATTGGAAAACGAGTTTGACGAAGCCAATCCTGATGGGGGCCCCGCAGGTGCGCGTGATGCCTTTATCGTTGAAGGCATGCATGCTTATGACAACTCCATCAGACCTAAGTTAATTGGGCTTGTCTATGTAATTCCCGTGGTTGCGGTTAGTGTAATCACCTATGTCATTAACGCGCACTGAGGATTTTCCATGCGAAAAATTAAGATTTCATTCCGAATTTTAGCATTCGTGTTGGCGGGCCTGTTCCTCCACTACATATTGCCGCAGCAAGATGTGCTCCGTGTTACAGGAATTTCGGACAGGATCGTTACACTGTCGAGTTTCCAGAGGTATTTCTATGCACAAACTGATGCGGGTGAGGACGAAGGCTCGATCCGCGATTTACGTCTGATTAATACTGAGCGGAAACGAACCTATTTATTTGGTCTCGTTCGTATGGGCGAAAGCGTGATGGTTTATCGCAATGAAGACACAGGATGGATTTGGCCGCCATACTTCAAGTTTGATTCATCCAACCTTGAAGCACAGGCACAAGCATTCATAGCGCGACCAGACCAGTGGGTCGTTGTAACACATTATGGCTGGCGCATTCCGTTCCTGACACTTTATCCGAATGCCGTGTCTATCAAAGAGGTATCGGGTCCCGATTATCGTCCGATCCCGTGGTTCAATATCTTCTTCTTTATCTTCCTGATGGGTGGCTTGATGTTTCTGCGGGCCATGTGGCGCCAGTTCCGTGAACGTTCGGTTGATCCGTTGCTGGATGCCGCGGGCGATCGCGTGGATGAGGTGCAGGCCGAAGTGGCCGAGCGCAAGGGTCGTGTTGCCCGCTGGATGGACACCTGGCGGTCAAAGGACAACAAGCAGCTTCCACCAGAATGACGGCTGCGCCGACGCGATTTTGGGTTTAGGGGCTTCGCCCCGGCCTTGCGGCCTCCCCAGAGTATTTTTGGCAAAATGATAGTGAGGAAGACCGAGGTCTATTCGCCGTAGGGGATCCAGATGTTTTTGACCTCGGTTGCGGCCGCCAACATGTCGCGCGCTGTTGGTTCAATGGCTTTGCCGTGGTTTACCCAGGTCCGTTTGAGATTTGCCGCACTGCCCGTTTCGATCACAGCCGAGATGTCTGCCCCGGAGAAGGACCAGACAGCATCAATATCCATGTGCCCTGCTGCGTGCGGGGCAAGTTCAGCGTGACCACCTGTCAGGATGTTGACCACACCGCCCGGTACATCCGAGGTTTCCAGGATCTGGTAGAGCTCTGCCACCATCAACGGGAAAGGCTCGGACGCCACCAGCGTGATCCGGTTGCCCATCGCCATCGCCGCCGCCATTGGTGAGATCAGCCCCAAGAGCGGCCAGCCATCATCACAGAACACCGCCATGTTGCCGACCGGTTCCTTCATGGCCAGCGCCACGCCGCGGATCGGCACCCCGTGTGCCTGCCCGTCATATTTGTCGGCCCAAGCGGCGAAGGTGAACAGCGTCCCGATGCAGTGTTCGATTTCATCCTGCCCGGATTTTCCGGTCATGTCTTTGATCCGCTTGGCCAATTCGTCGGCGCGTGCCGACAGGTTTTCGGCGATATAGTAGAGGATTTGCGCCCTCAGATGCCCGGTGGATTTTGACCAACTTTTGGCGGCGTTCATCGCCTCCACTGCATTGCGCAGGTCTTTGCGGTTGGCTTCGGACACATGCCCAAGCAGTTTGCCTTTGGGGCTGTAGACCGGTTTCGAATACCCCGCATCGGGCCGCACCTGTTTGCCCCCGATATACAGTTTCGCGGTCCGATCCAGTGGGTCGGCGGGGGTGCTATCTTTGGTGGTGAAAGCTTCGATCTGCTTGAGCGGTTTTGCGGTGCCTTTGGGTTTGGTGTAGCCTGCCAGCCCTTCCCAGCCGCCTTCGCGTCCGAAGCCGCTTTCCCGCACGCCGCCGAAACCGGCGGCGGCGTCCATCATGTTTGTGCCATTGGTCCAGACGATTCCGGCGGTCAGCTTGGGCGCGATATCAAGCGCGAGGTTGATGTTTTCTGACCAGACCGATGCGGCCAACCCGTAGCGCGTGTTGTTGGCGATCTCGACCGCCTCGGACGGTGTCCGGAAGGTGGTCGCGGCCAGTACCGGACCAAAGATTTCTTCCTGCATCAAGGTTGATGCAGGTGAGAGACCCGTGATCAGCGTGGGTGGGTAGAAACAGCCCTCGGGGGCTTTGGTTTGGTAAGTTTCGCCTTCAGAGTTGGCGCTGACCATCTTGCTGATCTGGTCCAGTTGTACCGGGTCTACGATGGCGCCTACGTCGATGCATTTATCCAGCGGGTCGCCAATGCGCAGCCCGTCCATCCGCGATTTGAGTTTGGTATAGAACCGGTCGGCAATGCCTTCTTGGACCAGCAGGCGTGACCCGGCGCAGCAGACTTGGCCCTGGTTGAACCAGATCGCATCGACCAGACCTTCGACGGCTGAATCGATGTCAGCGTCCTCAAACACGATATAGGGAGATTTGCCCCCCAATTCGAGGGACAGGGCCTTGGCGCTTCCTGCGGTCGCTTCGCGGATTTTGCGCCCTACTTCAGTAGAGCCTGTGAAGGCGATTTTGTCGACTGCGGCGTCCACGAGTGCGGCCCCGGTTTCGCCATCGCCTGTGACGATGTTGACGACCCCGGGGGGCACGCCTGCTTCAGTGCAGATTTCGGCGAAGATCATAGCGGTCAGCGATGTATATTCGGCGGGTTTCAGAACGACGGTGTTGCCCATCGCCAGCGCGGGCGCGATTTTCCAAGCAAGCATCAGCAGCGGAAAGTTCCAAGGGATGATCTGCCCGCAGACGCCCAGTGCCTCGCGGTCGGGCAGTTCGGTGTCCATCAGTTGGGCAAAGCCTGCGTGGTGATAAAAATGCCGGATCGCGAGCGGTACGTCGATGTCGCGGGCCTCGCGGATTGGTTTGCCGTTGTCGAGCGTTTCCATGACGGCCAGCAATCGGCTGTGTTTTTGCATCAGCCGGGCGATGGCATAGAGGACGCGGGCGCGCTTATGGCCTGACTTGGCCCAAGCGGGCTGCGCTTTGCGGGCGGCTGCCACGGCGCTGTCAATTTCCGCGGCGGTGCCTTTGGTGACGCCAGCCAGTTTTTCACCCGTCGCGGGGTTGTTGGATGGAAAGTCGTCGCGGAGTGGACCCCATTTACCATTGATATAGTGCCCGGCGATGCCGCCACGGTCGGCTAGCCATTGCAGGGCCTCAGAGGCGCTTTCGGGGGCAGGGCCGTAATCCATGGTGTCGAAGATTTCTTTGATGGTCATTTTTGTTCCTCATCTTCTGACGGTTCGCACCAGAAGCGTGTCGATACACCCGGTTGGTTCTGAAAAAGGTCAGCTGCAAGCCAACAGTTTTCGGCGTTGTACTCAGCTCCTTCATTCGTATCAAAGGAAGCTATATGAATTTTCAACGAGCTATCAATCAATGAATTTCTATATAGTAGAAAGCTACTGTCTTGTGCCCAAAGAGTGCTCGAAGAAGCGCAGAGTAACATTACCACATGGGACAATAGACGCATGCCGCTACCCAATCGCATGCCGCCAGGACGCCGAATAGGCCCCGGTGACGTGGTGTTCGAGTTGCCGTTCGATGTCGCCTAGCAGGCTCGAGGCCCCAAAGCGGAAAAGGTCAGGTTGCAGCCAGCGGTCGCCCAGTTCGTCTTTGATCATCGACAGATAGACCAGTGCGTCTTTGGCTTTGCTGATCCCGCCAGCAGGTTTGTACCCAACTTTGATCCCGGTTCGGTCCTGATAGTCGCGGATCGCGCGGATCATCGTCAGCGTCACGGGCAGGGTCGCATTCACGGGTTCCTTGCCGGTGGAGGTTTTGATGAAATCCGCCCCGGCCATCATGCACACCAGCGACGCCCGGGCCACGTTGCGCAGGGTGCCCAACTCACCCGTCGCAAGGATGGCTTTGACATGGGCATCGCCGCAAGCCGCGCGCATTTCCTTCATTTCATCATAGAGCGCCTGCCAATTGCCGGTCAGCACATGGCGGCGGCTGATGACGATGTCGATTTCCTGCGCGCCTGCAGCGACGCTTTCTTTGATCTCGGCGATGCGCAGATGGAAGGGTGACAGGCCTGCAGGGAAACCTGTGGACACGGCGGCAACGGGGATGCCGGACCCTGCCAGCGCGTCAACGGCGGTTTCGACCATATCGTGATAGACGCAGATGGCACCGGTGGTCAGGCCTTCCATCCCAAGTTTTTCAAGAAGATCGGGGCGCACCGGTTGGCGGGCTTTGGCGCAAAGGCGGCGCACACGTCCTTCGCTGTCATCGCCTGACAGCGTGGTCAGGTCCATCAGGCTGATGGCTTTGCATAGCCATGCGGCTTGGAAGTCTTTTTTGACTGATCGGCGGCCCGGCAGCGTTTTGGCGCGCCGTTCGATGGCGGATGTGTTCGCCTGAACGGCCATGACCCAATCCAAATCGAGTGGGGTGCCCTCGTTGCGTGCTTCATGCACTTGGGGAAGCTGATTGGCGGTCAGTATCGGTGATGTTGTCGTCTGCAAGGCGGCCTCCTGCGGTGCCGGTATAGCGTGGCACTTTGCAGATGTATTGGCAAGTTTTGACCAAATGGTCAAACGTTAAGAGGGCTGTACGATGTGCCGTTGGTATTTTTGCCGGTATTGCAGGGGTGTGACCCCATGGGCTGCCCGGAACAGCTTGTGGAAATGCGACATATTCGGGATGCCGCAATCGGCGGCGATTTGGCTGACGGGGTCTGCGTCTGTTGTCAGCGCCCGGGCGGCGTGGGTCATGCGGATCCTGTTGATGTAGTCAGAGGGGGTCTCGCCCAGATGTTTGCGCATAGTCCGGCTGACATGCGGGTGGGCCTTGCCGGTGAGCGCCACGAGGCCCGCAGACCCCTCCCGGAAAATGGCCGGGTCTTTGGCTGCGGTACAGGCGGTGGCAAGCCATGGGGGCGTGCCCGTAGGATAGTTGTCTGCCGTCAGGTCCGCGCATAGCGGGAGCAAGAACGCCTCGGCTGCAAGTGTATCGCAAGTGCTGCGTTCCAACAGGACGGCGGCGTGATTTAATGCGGCCAATTGCCGGATGTCGCGGTGCGATTGCACAGGCCCGTCGTCAGACCAGAACAGATGCCCCGACAGACCGGGGTGCCGTTTGGCGAGGGATTTGATGGTTGTGGGGTGAACGCAAAGCGAGACGACCAACGCGTGCTCGCCCCGCCCTTGCAACCCGTGGATTTGGCCAGGGCATAAGAAGACGATGTCGCCCTCGGTCAAGGTTTCTACCTTGTCCGGCAAATGATGCCGGACCTTGCCATTTTGCACCCAAAAGAGTTCAAAGAAGTCATGGTCATGCAGTTTTCTGGGCCGTGCCGTAGTCAACGTTGCCCGCGTCAGATGGATCTGGGCACTGTCCTGTAGGATATCGCGGTGGCGTAGCACTTGCGTCATGCGATCAAATTACCACAGATTTTACTGCATTTCAGCATTAATTTATCTGAATGACAAAATTACGCCGACGGCGACGAACCCGATGGCGGCAACCCGCGTCAGGCTGATGTCGCGCACGACCAATCCAAGCATTCCCGCAGAATCGATCAGCAACGCCGCAATCATCTGTCCCAGCACCATCGCCGAAAACATCGTCACGACCCCCAGCCGCGGTACAGACCAGATCGCGGCCAAGACCCAGATTGCGCCCAGTGCCCCACCGGTCAGCGCCCACCACGGGATGTTTTGGATTTCAGCGATGTTGATGCTGGAGCCGCGCATGAGTGCGATCGCGCTGAGAAACACAAAGCCGATCCCGAATGACAGTGCTGCCGCCCAGACCGGATCACCGATGCTGCGCGCGAGGGCTGCGTTGACCGGTGCCTGAAACGCCAATGCGGCGCCGACAGTGACAACCGTTAATGTAATGAAGAGAAATACAATGTTCATGAAATAACCTACCTACTGAAATGCGAGCAGTTTGCATTTCGCCTATTTTTTAATCAATGCGGGTATTCCAGACCTGATCGGTGCCGTGCTATGCCGCCCCAACATGCAAAGAGGTTCCCCATGTCCTTCGACCGTTCCCTGAAGATCGCCCCGTCCATCCTTGCCGCAGATTTCGCGAATTTCGGGGCGGAATGTGCCGCCGTTGAGGCGCAGGGTGCCGATTGGATCCATGTGGATGTGATGGATGGGCATTTTGTGCCCAATATCACCTTTGGCGCTGACACCTGCAAAGCCATTCGCCCGCATATCAAAGGCGTGATGGATGTGCATCTGATGATTGCCCCGGTTGATCCGTATATTCAGGCCTTTGCCGACGCCGGGGCGGATGTCATTACCGCTCATGTTGAGGCGGGCCCGCACATTCACCGCACTGTGCAGGCCATTCGTGGCGCTGGCGCCAAGGCGGGTGTTGCGCTGAACCCCGGCACGCCTGCGTCTTCGGTGGCATATTTGCTGGATATGGTCGATCTGATTTGCGTGATGACGGTGAACCCCGGCTTTGGCGGGCAGAAGTTCATTCATAGCCAGATTGAGAAGGTCCGTGAGCTGCGCGCGATGATCGGAGATCGCCCTATTCATATCGAGATTGACGGCGGCGTTGACCCCTCAACCGCCCCGCTGGTTGCTGCGGCGGGCGCGGACGTGCTGGTGGCGGGGTCTGCGGTGTTTCGGGGAGGATCGGTTAGTGATCCGGCCCCTTACGGTGCCAATATTCGGGCGATCCGGAATGCCGTGGCTGGGTAGGTTGTTGGCGGGCATAGCCAACGGGGTGGGTGCGGGCTGTTCATTGGTTCAAATCAATCTTCTTGGTGACGCAGTTTTGGCCCAAAACAGCATTCAACCCAATTGTGTTGAAGGTCCGGCCTGCGGACCTAACGGACATTCACAAATTCCATCGTTTTCTGTAGTTGTCTGAATGGGCATGCATCCATCGTGCCCGTCAACTGCGAAATGGGACGGTAAAACATTGAATTTCTCTGGTGGCTGCCAATGCGGCAAAATTCGATACACAATCAGTAGCAGCCCGGTTCTCGCATATTGCTGCCACTGCTCCGATTGTCAGCAGCAGTCCAGTAGCGCATTTGGCATGTCCGTTTGGTTTCCCACAGATTCCTTCAAGTTGACTGCAGGTGAGTTGGTAAGCTGGAAGGCCCATGGCGACAGCGGAAACGAAAAACTGTGCGCCTTTTGTCCGGACTGTGGCTCGCGCATCTATCATGTATTTCCAGACCAATCGGACACACTAAGTGTGAAGGGAGGCTCGCTAGACGACATTCGTAACGTTCCCCCCATCGCACATATCTGGACGAAAAGTGCTCAGCCTTGGGTTTTAAGACTTTTGGATGAGAAACTCTGTCATGAAACGGAGCCTGAGAATTTCGACAGTCTTGTTGCTCAATACCAAAAAGAGGCCGACTAGCGTTCGACTGTATGGGCTCATTGCTGTCATTCAAAAAAGCCGCCTCAGCAAAATCTGCACAACTTGCCCGGGGCGCTGTGCACGTCTGCCCCCTAACTCTGCTTCCAAAGACTATGGAAGGGATAGGATATGGTTGTGCGCGGTGTGCCGGCTCGGTTGGCGAAAGACGGATGGTGGTTGGATGATGAAACCCCGCGTCCCAAGTGGATGTTGGGCGGGCTGTTGGGCCTTTGCGTCGTACTCGCGGATCAGATGTTGTGGTCGCGCGTCCCGGGGCTTGGTTTTGTTGTTTGGGTTTTAGCCATCGGGATCGCGGTGCATGTCACCTTGTGGGCGGATATCACCAAGGAACGCGGTTTGCGCGCGTGGGCCTTATTGCTGGTGGCCCTGGTTCCTGCGGTGGATTTGGTTCAATTTACCTCTGCTATGATCGCCTTGGCCGGACTGTTGGGTTTTGCCGCTTATATGGTTCTGGGTCGCTGGGATGCACCGGTGATTGTCCGCGCGATGTTGCGTCTGCCCATGGCCGGCGCGGCGCGTGTTGCCGTGGATGCGCTTGCGCTGCGCATATCCGTCCCTTCAGGTAGCACCTTGCGTGCGGTCGTTTTCGACTGGGGCTTGCCGTTGGGCATTGGCGCGGTGTTCATCGGATTGATGATCTTTGCCAACCCGTTGCTGGATCGTTGGTTGCTTGAGTTGACCCGATTTGAGAGAGGAATGTCCTGGGATGACTTTGTCCGCATGTTGTTTTGGGTCCTGATCGCTTGCGCTGTTTGGCCGTTTCTGCGCCTTACCGACATGGCCGAAACTTTGGGCAAAACGCCGGTCGCACCTGCGCCGATGCGCAGTACAGGATTGTTGAATGCCCGATCGGTGATCCGGGCGTTGGTCGTCTTTAACCTGATCTTTGCTGTGCAAAGCCTGCTGGATATCGGTTACCTCTGGGGCGGGGTGACCTTGCCGGAGGGTATGACTTACGCCACTTATGCCCATCGCGGGGCCTATCCATTGATGCTGACAGCGTTGCTTGCAGGCTTGTTTGCCCTCATGTCTGGGCCGTTACTGCAAGAGCGTTCTTTGGTCCGTGGGTTGATGTATCTGTGGGTGGGCCAAACCGTGTTGTTGGTATTGTCATCGATCCTGCGGTTGGACCTATATGTGGATGCATATGGGCTGACCCGGTTGCGGTTTGCGGCAATCATTTGGATGGTTGTCGTGGCTTTGGGGCTGGTGTTGATGATCATGCAACTGGTCGGTCGGCAATCCATCGGGTGGTTTGTTATCCGCGCAGCTGGGTTGGGTTTGCTGGCGGTTTATGCTTCGTCGTTGGTTAATGTGGATGGGTTGATTGCCCGGAATGGCTTAGCGCGCGCGAAACCGGACTACCACTACATCTGTAATCTGGGTCCCGGAGCTGCTGTGGCCATTCGCCAGAGCGGGGCATGTATTCACGGCGGGCTAGGCTGGGCCCCCGAAGATGACTGGCGCGAATGGGGCTACCGTCATGCACGGCTTCGCCATAGTTTGGCACAAATGGAGGTAGTCCAATGATTTTGGTTGCAGATGATGATGCGCAAATTCGTGATGTCGTGCGGATTGCGCTAACCCAAGCTGGTTTTGCCGTGGCTGAGGCCGGGGACGGGCGCGCGGCGCTGGAAATGGCACAAAGCCTGACGCCGGATCTCATTGTCCTCGATATCGGCATGCCGGAAATGGACGGGCTGGCGGTCTGTCGCGAATTACGCAAAGCGTCTGATGTGCCGGTGTTGTTTTTGACGGCCCAAGCGGATGAGATCGACCGGATCGTCGGGCTGGAGCTGGGTGCGGATGACTATGTATCCAAACCGTTCTCACCGCGTGAATTGGTGGCGCGGGTTCGTGCGATCTTAAAACGCGCGCAGGCGGCGGCTCCGGTTCAGGCGGTGTTGCGTCGCGGTGTGCTGAGCGTCGATCCGGATCGGCATATGTGTCATGTGAATGATAGGCCCGTGACATTGACCGCCCGTGAAATGGACTTGTTAGAGCGGCTGATTGTTCGGCCGGACAATGTGATGTCCCGCCCGCAGCTGGTTGACGCGATTTATGGCACGAATGTGCATGTAAGCGACCGGACGATGGACAGTCATCTGCGCAATCTGCGTGGGAAGTTGAGCAAAGCGGGCTGCGGTGATGCGATTGAGACGGTGCACGGCGTTGGAATTCGGATGGGTGCATGCCGCGGCGCGTGATCCGCAAATGGCGGCCCTCGCTGGCTTTTGTGCTGGGCGGCCCGCTGGCGGCGGTGTTCTTTCTGCCGTTGATCGGGATCGCCTATTTCCGCGTGGCGGGTGGCGTATTGGGATGGGCCGAAACTGCTTGGATGATCGGCTGGATGGCTTTTGTTGCAACCGCGATCTTAGGGTATTTGCTCTGGCGTCTGGTTCTGAGGCCCGTGCGGGCGCTCACGGAATTTTCCCAAAGTGAAGGGGCCACCGCTGCGCCGGTGCATGTGGGTACACCTGAGTTCATGAACTTGGCAGAGGCTGTCATTGAAATGACCACCCGGCTGCGGGGGCGCGAGGCGGTGCTGCGATCCTATGCGGATCATGTGACCCATGAGCTGAAGTCGCCGCTCAGCGCTATTTGCGGGGCGGCAGAGCTCTTGGCCGATGACGCACTGTCCGCAGCGGATCGGGCGCGATTGGTGGCAAACATTGCGACGGCATCTGACCGGATGGCTGGGTTGCTGGACAGCCAGCGTGCGCTGGCCCGGGCGCATGAGCCGATGCCGGACGGGGTCTGTTTGGTGTCGGATGTTGTTGCGGGCCGGGCCGAGGTGGTCGGGGATGGAGAGGTGCCGTTGAGTGCGGACGTGATGGGGATTGTGCTGGGTCATCTGTTTGACAATGCCTTTGCCCAGGGTGCGACGCATGTGACGGTTGATCTGCAAGAGAATGGCTTGGTTGTGTCGGACGATGGTCCGGGTGTTTCGGCGGGCAACCGTGACCGCATCTTTGCCCCGTTTTTTACGACAAACCGGGATGGGGGCGGGACCGGAATGGGGCTGGCCATTGTGCAGCAGATGCTCGGGGCGCATGGGGCGACGATTGAATTGTTAGAGGGACCGGGGGCCGTTTTTGCGATCCGGTTCTGAGACCACGTAAGATGGGTTTAAACCCATCTTACCCTTTCACCGCCCCATCACTCAGACCTGAGACAAGGTAACGTTGCGCGATCAGAAAGACGATAGTGATCGGCAGGCCGGACAGAATGGCCGCGGCGGCGAAATCCCCCCAGAGGTATTTGAATTCATTGAGATAGAGCCGTGAACCGACAGCGAGCGTCATCTGGCTTTCAGACCGGATCAGCACTGACGCGATGGGGTAGTCGTTGATGAACCCGATGAAAGCCAGCACAAAAACCACGCTCATGATTGGCACCGCCAAAGGCAGGAATATGAACCGGAAGGTCTGCCATGGTGTCGCCCCGTCGATGGCGGCGGCTTTGTCGAGTGCCGTGTCGATGCTGTCGAAATACCCTTTGATCGTCCAGATATGCAGCGTCACCCCGGCCAGATAAATCAGGATCAATGCGAAGTGCGAATTCAGCCCCAGCATCGGGCTGACCTCGCCCAGGGCATCAAATATCGCATAGATCGCCACCAGTGCCAGCGTTGTCGGGAACATCTGGATCAGGAATAGCCCGTCCAGCATGGCCCCTTTACCTTTGATCCTGATCCGGCTGAACGCATAGGCTGAGATGGTCGCGATTGCCAGCACACCGAGCCCCGCAATCAGCCCGATTTTGATGGAATTCCACATCCACAGCATGACAGGGTAAGGCGGTTCAACGACCGTGCCGTCGGCCCGTGTGTAATCGAACCCGAAGGCCAGATACCAATGCTCTAACGTGGGGTTCTGGGGGATCAGCGATCCGACCGAGAAATTCCCTTCCCGAAAGCTGATTGAAAGCACCATAAAGAATGGAAACAGGATCAGCGCCAGAAAGATCAGCATGAACCCATGGGCCGCGCATTTCTTGATAAACAGGTCTCGTGGTCTTTCTACGATCATCTGTGCCCCTTCTGTCGGATCGCCGCTCGTGCTGCGCACCTCGCCCCGCCCGCCATCCCGTCAGCGTCCCGTCTGTCGTTGTGCTGCGCGCCGCATTGCGACGAAATTGGCGTAGGATATCACCGCCACCACAAAGAAAATCAGCAATGTGATGGCCCCGGCCAGCCCGAATTGTTGCCCTGCATTGTCGAAGGCCAAGCGGTAGGTGAAGCTGGCGAGGATATCCGTTTCACCTGCCGGGATCACCGTACCTGGGATGTCGGGCAGCCCCCGTGTCAGCAGGAAGATCAGCACCATATTGTTAAAGTTAAACGCAAACGATGCGATCAACAGTGGCAGGAACGGTGGGATGATTTGTGGCAACGTGATCGTGAAAAATACCCGCAGCGCGCCTGCCCCCTCCAGTGCTGCCGCTTTTTTGTGGTCTTCCGGCACCCCCTGCAAAAAGCCCATCGCCAGCAGCATCATGTAGGGGTAGCCCAGCCATGTGTTCACCACCAGGATCATTGCCCGGGCCAGGTTCCCGTCTGTGAACCAGTTGGGTCGGATCCCAAAGAGCGCCTCAAGAATCAGATTAATCTCGCCGAAGTTCTGGTTGAACAGCCCTTTGAACACCAAGATCGAGATGAATGCAGGGACCGCATAGGGCAGGATCAATAATATCCGGTAGGCTGCTTTGAGCCGCAGGTGTGGCCATTGCAGGATGACCGCCAGTGTCAGCCCAAGCGCGAAGGTCAATACGACCGAGGCCGTCGCGAAGATAAAGGTCCAGATGAAGATGCGGACCATTGGCCTGCGGATGCCTTCGGATTGAAAGACCCGTTCGAAGTTGCTCCACCCTATGTTCACCCGCCAGCCGGGCGGCACCTGTTCGCCTGCCGCATCGATAAAGAACCCTTTTGCGTGGTCTGCCGTCAGGATTGTGCCGTCCGATTTTGTCAGAATGTTCGGGCTGATTTGTACGTAGTCCGGAGTGACCGTCGCAAATGTCCGCAGGCCCGCGTTTTGGATGATCACCCCCTCAGGTGTCGTGAGTGTCAGCACCTGTAGCCCGCTGCGTAGCCCAATGGCGTCACGGCGCGCGAGCAGTTCTGCGGGCTCATCGGCGGGGCTCAGGCTGACCGATTGTTCGCCGTCTAATTTGACTGTTTCGGAGAGCAGCCCTGAGTCTGGCAACCAGATGCGGTAGCCGTTCCCGTCCCGTGCGACCGCGAAGGGTTGTTCGGTTGCCGGATCGACAGAACCGCGCGAGGTCAGCACTTCGACCGTGCGTTCATAGGTCAGCAGGTTGAATGAAGAGTAGTTCGTGAACCCGATGTAGATCGTGTAGATCACCGGGAAGGCGATGAATATCAGCACCGCTGCTATGCCCGGAAAGATGAACCTTGCCCCATAGAACCGGTTGGCCCCGAAGATGATCGCAAAGCCTGCAGCGAGCGCCAATAGGATCGCCCCGAAGAGCGGCTGCGCGATGGCGTATAGGTGGAAAGCCCCAAAGAGCAGCATGGTTGTGATCAGACCGACCCAGATCAGCCGCGGCCATTCGGGCGCCGTTTGGTGGTGGCTGTCAGCGGTGGCGGTCATGAGGCGATACGTCCTGACGAGCTGCGTTGGGGCGACAGATATTTATCGCCCCATGTTACACTTATTCGCCCAGAATGCGCGTTGCTGCGTCGTTCAGCGCATCTCTAGGTGCCGCCGCACCGGATGTGATGTTGGTCAGGGCAGGGCCCATCGCCGCCCAGAACGCACCCATTTCGGGGTTCGATGGCATCGGTACACCGTTCGCCGCAACAGCCAGCATGTCGCTGACTAACGGGTTGTTTTGCGCAACAGCCGCCGAGGCATCCGCCAGCGCCCCCAGCCCGTTGCCTGCATTCCAGATCGCCAGCCCTTCGTCGGTGGCCAGATAGTTCTCGATCAATTCAACCGCGAGGTCCGTGTTTGGTGACGCGGCGTTGATCCCAAGGGCCTGCACCCCAAGGAAGGGGGGCGATACCTGTCCGTTGACGGTTGGGATTGGGGCCACGCCGATGTTGATATTGGCCTCTTCAAACGCCGCCCATGACCAAGGGCCGTTCAGGACCATGGCAACCTCGCCGTTGCTCATTGCCCCGTCCATGACGCCATAGTCGACCCCTTGCGGCAGCACCCCGTCATCGAAGAGTGATTTGAGCACCTCTGCCCCGGCAATTGCACCTTGGGTGTTCACGCCTGTGGTCGACCCATCAAAACTGCCGTCCACCTTTTGGAAGGCGTAGCCGCCGCCTGCCATCAATATGGGCATCGTGAAATAGGTATTGTTGTAGTCCCAGAGGATTTTCTGGCCTTCGATGCCGAGACCTGCGATTTCTTCGAGCGAGGCAGGTGGCGTGTCGATGATATCCTTGTTGTAGATCAACGTGACCGCTTCGACGGCCAGCGGGTAGCCCCATGTTTTACCATCAAATTGGACTGCATCCATGGCCGCAGGCAGGATGTCTTCGGACCATGTGACCGAGGGCTGCACCGGCGCGATCAGCCCGCCACCGGCCCATTCACCAAACCGGTCATGCGCCCAAAGCACGATGTCAGGTCCGTCGCCGGTGGCCGCTGCTTGCTGGAACTTTTGCGGCAGGTCAGGGTCAACGATCTCAACGATGACCTGAACACCCAGATCGTCCACGAAGGGTTGCACTGCCTCCAACAGTGCCGCCCGGTCCCGGTTGTCGCCGGTCCAGATGGTGATCGTGCCGTTTTCAAGCGCCAAAGCCGGTGCTGTTGTGCCCAGAAGAAGGGCCAATGTTGGTAGTAATCTTTGCATGATGTCTCCTCCCAGAGATTGTGATCAAGCAGACAAGGACAGGGCCCCGTCATGGGTCAAATACGCAAAACCGTTGCCAGGTAGTGTCAGTGTCGGACCGTCGAGATTGGCATGCCGGGGACCGGTCAACGTGGCTTGGCCCGTCAGCTGGATGACCTTGGGGTCCTTGGACAGGTTGAAAGCGCAGGTCATTTGCTGCCCGTCGGCCTTCCGGTGAAAGGCCAAGAGCGGTTCGGGCAAGGTGATAAAGGTCGTGTTGCCACTGGTCAGTGCGGGCTGTGCTTTGCGGAACGCGATGGCGGCCCGGTAGAAATGCAGCGTGCTGGCGTTTGCCGCCTCTTGCGTGTCGACCGACAGCGCGGCTTGCGGTGATTTGACCGGCAGCCACGGCCGCCCGGTACTGAAACCCGCGTTGGGTTTATCCTGTTCCCAAACCATCGGGGTCCGGCATCCGTCGCGGCCTTTGATTGTCGGCCAGTACCGCAGGGCAGGCGGGTCGGTCAGTTCGTCGTAGGTCAGCGCGGTCTCGGACTGGCCAAGCTCTTCACCTTGATAAATCCCAATCGTGCCCTCAAACGACATCAGCATCGCGCAGGCCAGCCTTGCGATATGCCCATCACTGACCGCATGATCGCCCCAGCGGGTGACGTGCCGGGGTACATCGTGGTTGCTGAATGACCACTTTGGGTGCCCATTTGGCGCGCCTTGCTGGAACCCTTCGATACAGCTGCGGAAGTGATCGGCGCTGAAATCCGGACCGAGCATCGCAAAGCTGTAGGCCATGTGCAGCCGTGTGTTGCCTGCCGTATAATCGCCCATGATCTGGATCGACTTTCGCCCCATTTCTCCCACTTCGCCGACCATCATGATGTCGTCATATTGGTCGGTCAGGGCGCGCAGCTGTTCCAGAAAGCCAAGGTTCTCGGGCCGGGTTTTGTTGTAGATATTGTCCTGCATCCCATAAAGATCAGTCGCCATGATCTGCGGGTTCGCTTGTGCGGCCGGGTTGGACCGCAAATCGGCGTCGTGGAAATAGTAATTCACCGTATCAAGGCGGAACCCGTCCAACCCCCTGTCGAGCCAGAATTTGCAGGTCTCAAGGATCGCATCAACCACATTGGGGTTGTGAAAGTTCAGGTCGGGCTGTGCCGCCAAGAAATTGTGCAGATAATATTGCCCGCGCTGTGGGTCGAATTCCCATGCAGGCCCGCCAAAGTGGCTGTGCCAATTGGTGGGCGGCGATCCATCGGGCAGCGGGTCAGCCCAGACGTACCAATCCGATTTATCATTGTCGCGGCTGACCCGGGACGCTGTGAACCACGGATGCTGATCGGAGGTATGCGACAGGACCTGATCGGTGATTACTTTCAGCCCGAGGTCATGGGCGCGGGCGATCAGCGCGTCGAAATCCGCAAGCGTACCGAACAACGGATCGATATCCGTGTAGTTGCTGACGTCGTAGCCCATGTCTTTTTGTGGTGAGGTAAAGATCGGGCTCAGCCAGATGCAATCCGCACCCAATGCTGCGATATGGGGCAAGCGTCGCGTGATGCCTGCAATGTCACCAACGCCATCGCCGTTGTCGTCCTGAAATGAGCGCGGATAGATCTGATAGATCACCGCATCGCGCCACCATTCATTCATCGGAATCCTCCCTGATTCGTCCTCACGGTAACAAATTGAATTCTATTTTCAAATCGTTTTAATTTTTTTGTATTGGCAGATTAATGCTTGTTTTAGATAGGTTGATCCGTCACTTTCATGATCGAAGAGACAAAAGTTAAAACGCTTACAAAAGAGATCAGATGGCAACGTTGAAAGACATTGGGGTCGAACTGGGCTTGTCGCCTGCCACCGTCAGCCGGGCGCTGAATGGGTTTCCCGAGGTGAATGTAAAGACCCGCGATAAGGTCCGCGAAGTGGCCGATAGATTGGGTTATCGCCCCAACCGCGTCGCGCAAAGATTGGTCACAGGTCGCTCTGGCATGGTCGGGATGATCATCAAAATCCGTGCGGATATGAGTGCGGATCAGACGTTCTTTGAAATGCTCACGGGGTTGACTGCGGCGCTGGGTGCCCATGACGTGGATTTGGTTTTGGCCGTCGATCAGGATGACGATCCGGTGTTGCCCTACCGCAAACTGATGGAGCGGGATATCTTGGATGGCTTCATTCTGAACGCCCCCGTGCCAGATGACCCGCGTGTGGCCTATCTGCGCGAAAAGGGCATTCCCTTTGTGATGCACGGGCAGACGGGCCCAGATGTGCCCTATGCCTGTTATGGAATTGATAATGCAGCCGTGTCCCAAGATGCGGTGCAGCTGTTGTCATCGCTGGGTCACAAGCGAATTGCCTTGGTGAATGGCCAGCTGCGCTATGCCTATGCGGTGGATCGGTTGGGCGGGTTTCAGGCCGCAATGGCGGCTGAAGGTTTGCCTGTACCTGCAGCCTTTGCCGCATCTGACGCGGAAACCGAAATGCAGGGATACACCATCGGTCTTGCGATGTTATCGGGCCGCGATGGGGTGCCACCGACCGCCATTGTCTGCGCTTCGACCTTGATTGCGGCGGGTGTCATCCGCGCAGTGAAAGACCGGGGTTTGCGGGTGCCGCAGGATATCTCGGTGATGGCCCATGATGACGCTTTGCCATTGATGGATCCCGTTGGGTTAGAGCCAGCTTTGACAGTCACCCGCGCCCCGTTGCGCGATGCCTGCGTGCCGCTAGCCGCATTGATGGTCGCCCATATCAAAGGTGCCCCGGCAGAGCAGCAGGTGGAGCGCGCCGCGCTGATTGTGCGGGCCTCAACCGGTCCCGCGCCCAAGGGAGGGGAAAGCCCATGGCCTTAGATTTGAGCCCACAACCCGCACTGGAAATAAGAGGTGTGAGTAAATCCTATGGCGCGGTAGAGGTGCTGCGCAACATTAATATCGCCATGGAGCAGGGTGAGTTTTTGGTCCTTGTTGGCCCGTCGGGTTGCGGTAAATCCACCTTGTTGAATTGTATCGCGGGGCTTGAGGAAATCACTGCTGGATCATTGATGATTGGCGGCAGAGATGTAACCCAAGAGCCCCCGAAAGACCGCGATATTGCGATGGTTTTCCAAAGCTATGCTTTGTACCCGACCATGACCGTGGGTGAGAATATCGGCTTTGGAATGAAGATCCGCAAAGTGCCCAAGCCGCAGATGGATGCCAAGATCTTAGAGGTCGCCCGTTTGCTGCAAATCGATCATCTGTTGGATCGCAACCCGTCGCAGCTGTCTGGTGGCCAGCGGCAGCGCGTTGCCATGGGCCGCGCCTTGGTGCGTGACCCCAAACTGTTTTTGTTTGATGAGCCTTTGTCGAACCTGGATGCCAAGCTACGCGTTGAAATGCGCGCCGAAATCAAGCGGCTGCATAAGACCACGGGTGCCAGCATCGTTTATGTCACCCATGATCAGATTGAGGCGATGACACTGGCCAGTCGGATTGTGGTGCTGAAAGGTGGTGACATTCAGCAGATCGGCACCCCGCAAGAGATTTATGATCGGCCGGCAAATACGTTTGTGGCAGATTTCATGGGCTCTCCGCCGATGAATATCATTCCTGCTGTGGTGTCTGATGGCCGGTTGCAGATGGGCGACGTGTCATTGGCCGCACCTGCAGGTCTGCCCGCTGCGGTGCAGGTGGGCATCCGTCCAGAGTATTTGATGTTGGCTACGGGTGCGCCGGATTTGGACGTGACCCCGACAATGATCGAGAATACGGGCGCCGAGTGCTATCTGAATTTTGCTTTGAACGGCGTGTCTGTTACGGCCCGTTTGCCGGGCCGTATGGATGAGGATCGGACCGAGCAGGTTGGTCTGTCGATTGCGCCCGGTGCATTGAATTTCTTTGATGCTGTGACGGGCGCACGGATTGATCCTTAATAGGGCGATGGGTTGAAACCCATCTTACGATATGCCCATTGTCGCTGCTATGAATTGGTTTGAAGAGCTGACCGGCATTGCCGATGAAACCCCCGCAGAGGTTTACGCAAATTTAGCCGTTGAGGGGACGACCCTTGTGTCCGCCAAGAACGGCTGGCGTGCCGAGATTGGTAGTTTGGTCGTGCCTTCTTTGGCCACTTTGCGTGCTGCGGTCTCGGCCCCGATGGGACCGCCTTTGACCGTTCAAGAAGTCGTGGCGGATGTACAGCGCCTCCATATGCGCCCTGAGAATGCGGGCGCGTTGTTTCAGGTGGCATCGCAGTTCAACCTGCTGGAAATGGTAGGCCCCTCTGTCACACCCGAGATGGGGGTGGGCCGGTATGAATATGATCTGACCCAAGGTCCGGCCTGTGCCCTGGCCTGTCTCGCGGGTACGATTTATCGCAACTATTTCGTGCCGGTGGATGGCGGGATAGGGCAGACAGCGGATCGCCAGATTGATTGCTTGCGTGATGTTGGGAAACTTTTGGGACCGGGCTTTGTCTGGGAGATGCGTAATGGCTATGCCTTGCCGACCGCAGATAGCCTGCGCCGGATCAATGGGCAGTTGGCAAAGTTTGAAGTGGATGAGTTGCGCAAGGCCCTATGCGTTGGTGTTCATGCGGACACGCAAGTGACGACGAATAATGCCGGGCGCCTGGTCACCCAAGTGTATTGCAGCGCGATGCCTGTGGCCTATAGCGATATTGATCCCGATGTATGGGCCCCCTTGGCCCGGATCATTCTTGAGGCTGCCTATGAGGCGACGCTGCTGGCCGCCGTGCAGAATGCGGCGCGTACGGGTAATCGCCGGGTGTTCTTAACCTTGTTAGGTGGTGGTGCATTTGGCAATCGGCAGGATTGGATTGCGGATGCATTATTGCGCGCTTTGTGGTTGCATAAAGATAGCGGGCTGGAGGTGTTTTTGGTCAGCTATGGGCAGTCGAGCGGTCTGGCGCGGCGTGTGATTGCAGCAAAGGAGTCGGGGTGAACCCCGACCTACGACCCGGCTTTATACCAGGCGATCAGTTTTTCCCGGTCTTCGTCAGGCAAATTCGTGATATTGGCGGGGGGCATGGCGTGGCTGACCCCGGCTTGCAGATAGATTTGCCGCGCGTGTTGGGCGATATCGCCGGGCGTTTCCAGAAAGACCCCTTTGGGCGCCCATTGCATATTGTTCCAGACAGGTTCGCGTGCGTGGCACATTGAGCAGCGCCCAATGACGATGTCATGGGCCTCATCGAATCCGGCGGCTGATGCATAACGCTGCTCATAGGGGGTAAGCGCGCGCGCCTCTGCCTCTTCATAGCTGTCATGTCCGGGGTATGTGGACAGCCAAGCGATCAGGATGAACAGGATGACGGTCACCGCCCATGTCCAGTTCGGCTGGCCTTTGCGCGCGTGCATGGAGTTGAAGTAATGCCGGATCGTGACCCCCATCAGGAAGACCAGTGCGGCGATGATCCACGCGTATTGCGTGCCAAAAGCCAGCGGGTAGTGGTTCGACAGCATCAGGAAGATGACCGGCAGTGTCAGGTAGTTGTTATGGGTGGACCGTAGCTTGGCAATCTTGCCGAATTTGGGGTCTGGCGTGCGCCCGGCCTGCAAGTCAGCCACAACAATCCGTTGGTTCGGCATGATGATGAAAAACACATTGGCCGTCATGATTGTCGCGGTGAATGCGCCTAAGTGCAGCAGTGCCGCCCGCCCGGTGAAAATCTGGTTGTACCCCCATGACATCACCACCAGCAGGATGAACAGCAGGATCATCAGCGTCGTCGGCTGATTGCCCAAGGGGGATTTACACAGCAGGTCGTAGATCACCCAGCCGATCCCAAGTGAGGCCGCTGAGATAAGGATGCCGGTGAAGATACTGATATCGGCTTTGTTGGGGTCGATCAGGTAAAGCTCGGCCCCGACCCAATAGACCACCGCCAACATGGCGGCCCCGGAAAGCCAGGTTGCGTAGCTTTCCCATTTGAACCAGGTCAGGTGCTCGGGCATGGCTTCGGGGGCCACCAGATATTTCTGGATGTGGTAAAATCCGCCGCCGTGCACTTGCCATTCTTCGCCGTCTGCCGGGCCATCAATGTCGCGGTTCAACCCCAGATCAAGGGCAATGAAATAGAACGACGATCCGATCCAGGCGATGGCTGTGATCACGTGCAACCAGCGCACTGCAAAGGCGATCCAGTCCCAGAGTATTGCGATATCATACATATGGCGTCCCCTTTTGCGGGCAGTCTAGTCAGCGCTTTGGTTCTCTTGTATTCCCTGATATTGCAAGGCTCTATCAAAAAATGCGGAATAATGTCTTATCTGGAAAACATACGCACCTTTGTGCGGGTCTATGAATTGGGCTCAATGTCCGCCGCTGGCCGTGATTTGCGCATTTCGCCGGCTGTGACTTCGGCCCGCATATCGCAGCTAGAGGATCATCTGTCTGTCCGCCTGTTCCAGCGCACCACGCGCAGTCTGACACCAACCGCCCAAGGCAAGGCCTTTTATGGCGGAGCCTGTAGCGTGCTGGACGCGGTGGACTATGCCGAAGCGCAGGTGACCGAGCTGACCGAAAACCCCAAGGGCCTGCTGCATGTGGCGGCCCCTTTGGGTGTGGGGCGCCGTTTGATCGCACCCCATGTGCCCGCATTTGCGCAAGCCTATCCGCTGATCGATGTGCGCCTGCGCATGACGGATCGGAATGTCGATATGACGGCAGAGGGGCTCGACCTAGCGTTTCATCTGGGTCAGCCCGCCGATAGCAATTTGCGGATGCGCAAGATTGCCGATGTGGGGCGAGTATTGGTGGCCTCGCCGGATTATATTGCAGCACGTGGGCATCCGGCAGATGGCACTGCCTTGGTCAAGGACAAGCATGAATGCCTGAACCTGCGCTTCCCCGGTGCGTCGGAATTCCAGTGGCGGTTGCAGACAGATGCTGGCCCCAAGCGGTTTCGGATCGCGGGCCGTTTGGAATCGGATGATGGCGATGTGCTGACTGATTGGGCGCTGGCGGGGCAGGGGGTTGCGATGAAACCGCGCTTTGAGGTGGTCGATCATCTGGTCTCAGGCGCGTTGGTGATCGTGGCCGCGGCGACCCCGCCGATGCCGGTGCAGATGGCCTGTCTTTACATGCACCGACGCCACCAAGACCCAAAGACGCGGATGTTCATGGATTTCATGATGGAACGCATCGCCGGTGTCATTCGGGCCACCGAAAGTGTTTCATGAATTTTTTGAAAAAAACACCTATTATTTCGGAATACGATGTAAATTAACAAGAGGACAAGAATGCACCGTTACCCCCGAGATATGAGTGGCTTTGGCCCTAATCCACCCGACCCGCAATGGCCGGGTGGCGCGCGCATCGCGGTTCAGATTGTGCTGAATTACGAAGAGGGTGGTGAGAATAACATCCTGCATGGGGATGCAGGGTCCGAGGCGTTTCTGTCCGAGATTGTCGGTGCCGCCAGCTGGCCCGGTCAACGCCATTGGAACATGGAAAGCATGTATGAATACGGCGCGCGGGCCGGGTTCTGGCGGCTGCACCGGATGATGGCTGATTTGCCCGTGACGGTTTACGGGGTGGCCACGGCCTTGGCCCGGGCGCCCGAACAGGTCGCCGCGATGCAAAACGCAGGTTGGGAAATCGCCAGCCACGGGTTGAAATGGATCGAATATAAAGACGCGCCCGAAGACATTGAGCGGGCCGACATGGCCGAGGCCATCCGCCTGCATACTGAGGTTGTGGGCACCCCGCCGCGCGGTTGGTATACGGGGCGTTGTTCGGTGAATACGGTTCGTTTGGCCGCTGAAACAGGTCAATTTGCCTATGTGGCCGATACCTATGCCGATGATCTGCCGTACTGGATGGAATTTGGCCGTCAGGATCAGCTGATCGTGCCTTATACGCTGGACGCCAATGATATGCGCTTTGCCACACCGCAGGGGTTCAACGCAGGCGCGCAGTTTTATGATTACCTCAAGGCCAGTTTCGATGCGCTCTACCGCGAAGGCGGGCGCATGATGTCGGTGGGCCTGCATTGCCGTCTTGTGGGCCGCCCGGGCCGGGCTGAAGCGCTACGCCAGTTCATTGAATACGCGCAAGGGCATGAGGGCGTATGGTTTGCCACCCGCGAACAGATCGCGGACCATTGGGCGACAGCGCACCCGCATCAGCGTTGGGAACGTCCTTCGCTGATGGATAAGGCTACGTTCATGGCAAAGTTTGACCATGTGTTCGAGCATTCCCCATGGGTCGAGGAACGCGCCTTTGATCTGGAACTGGGCCCTGCGCATGACACTGTCGTGGGCTTGCACAACGCTATGTGCCGGGCGTTTCGGTCTGCATCTGAGGAAGAGCGCCTAGGCGTGCTGACAGCGCATCCTGATTTGGCAGGCAAATTGGCTGCAGCCAAGCGGTTGACGGCGGAAAGCACAGCAGAGCAGGCATCAGCCGGGCTCGATGCTTTGACGGATGCGGAGCGGACAGCATTTGCGGCGCAGAATGCAGCATACGTTGAAAAGTTTGGCTTTCCCTTCATCATCGCGGTCCGGGACCATGATAAGGCGTCGATCCAGGCTGCGTTTGCGGCGCGTTTAGAGAATGATCGCGATGCCGAATTTGCGCAGGCTTGCCATCAGGTTGAGCGGATCGCGTTTCACCGTTTGAAAGAACTGCTGCCTAGATGACCGCAGATATCCGCATATCCCCACTGACCGCTGCGGCATTTGCACCGTTTGGGGATGTGCTGAATTGTGATGGCGATCCCGATAAGATGATCAACGCGGGGCTCTGTGGCCGGTTCCACGACCGCGCACAGGTCGATGTGGCGGATGGCCGGGTCGGGATCAGCCTGTTTCGGTCCGAATTGCGGGAACTGCCCTACCAGCTTGATCTGATCGAACGGCATCCAGAGGGATCACAGGCTTTCATTCCAATGAGCATGGATGCGTTTTTGGTCGTGGTTGCAGACGATGATTTGCACCCGCAAGCCTTCATCACGGCACCGGGCGAAGGCATCAATTTTCATCGCAATGTCTGGCATGGGGTGTTGACCCCCCTGTCGGGCCCGGGCCTGTTTGCTGTGATCGACCGGATCGGCGAGGGCCCAAATCTGGAGGAACATCTGTTTGCCACGCCTTACCGCGTGGTTGTGTAGGGATTGGTCCGGCGGGAAGACCGGCCAAATAACAAGGGACAATGAAATGACTGATACGACTTATAGCGATCCGAATGTGACGCCGCCGCTGGCACAGGCCGTCCCGCTGGGATTGCAACATGTGCTGGCGATGTTTGCGTCAAACGTAACGCCTTCGATTATCGTGGCAGGGGCTGCGGGGCTGGCCTTTGGTGGGCCGGAACAGATTTACCTGATCCAAATGGCCATGCTGTTTGCGGGTATCGCTACGGTGTTCCAAACCGTGGGCGTGGGCCCGGTTGGCGCGCGCCTGCCGATCATGCAGGGGACCAGCTTTGCCTTTGTGGGCGTCTTGGCGGGTGTGGCCGCAACGATGGGGCTCAGCGTGGCCTTGACCGCATGTATTATCGGCGGTGTCGTACATTTTGCGCTTGGTGCCTTCATCAAACATTTGCGCTGGCTTTTCCCACCGCTGGTGACTGGCCTCGTGATCCTGACCATCGGGGTTTATCTGATCCCTGTGGCGATCAAATACGCCGCGGGCGGGGCAGCTGATTTCCAGATGCAAGCTGAAAGTTTTGGCTCGCTGAAGCATTGGTCTGTTGCCTTGACCGTCATCGTTATCGCGCTGGGCGTGAAGTTTTTCACCAAAGGTACATTGTCCGCCTCTGGCATTCTGATCGGCCTGCTGGCGGGTTACGTTCTGGCCTTTGCCTTGGGCATGGTGAATTTTGCACCCGTTGCTGGTGCGGCCTGGATTACTCCAATTAGCCCGTTGCCTTATGGGTTTGAGTTCAACCTCGGTGCTGTGATTGCCGTGACATTGGTGTCAATCGTGTCGGCAATTGAGACCGTGGGCGATGCGTCAGCCACAGCCAAGGCCGGTGCAGGTCGCGATGCGACGGATGAGGAAATCGCAGGCGCCACCTATGCGGATGGTCTGGGTACAGCGATCGCGGGTGTCTTTGGCGGATTGCCCAACACGTCGTTTAGCCAGAACGTCGGGATCGTTGGTATGACCGGTATCATGTCCCGCCACGTTGTGACGATCGCGGGGGTCATCATGATCATCTGCGGACTGATCCCAAAAATTGGTGCGGTGATCGCCTCCATGCCTTTGCCTGTTCTGGGCGGTGGTGTGATCGTGATGTTCGGGATGGTCGCTGCTGCGGGTCTGAACGTGCTGGCTGAGGAAAAGATGACCCGCCGGACGATGATCATCATCGCGGTGTCTTTGTCATTTGGGCTGGGCCTGAATCTGGTACCAACGGCTGTGCAATATCTGCCGGGTGTGATCAAAACACTGGCAACTTCGGCCGTCGCACCAACCGCGATGATGGCGATTGGGTTGAACTTGATCCTGCCGAAAGAAGAGTGATTTTTGGGCCCCCGCCGCGTTGGCGGGGGCCTTCTTAGAAGTCTACTTCGATTGCCGCGCCCTTTTCGACGGCCCGTTCGACGATAGATGCGGCGACCGCAAGGTCCTGTAGCCCCACCCCGGTTCCATCGAACAGCGTGATTTCGTCATCCGACGTACGGCCTGCATGGGCGCCGTTGATCACTGCCCCAAGTTCGGTAATGGCATCGCGCGCTTTGAGCCCTGCCTTGATGGCGTGTTGCGCCTCGCCCAAGGTGATCGACTGCCCGATCTCATCGGTGAAAACCGTCGCTTTGGTGATCAGGTCGGTGCCGCATTCCTGCTTGCCGATGGTGTCCGTGCCCATGCAAGCGACATGGGTGCCTGGGCTGATATGCGCGGCACCGAAGATGGGTGAGAAGACGGAAGTGATTGAGATCACGACGTCAGCCTCGGTCATGCCGTCAAGACTGACAGCTTCGAATGGCACACCTGCTTGCATGGCAACTTCGGCCAGGCCCAGCAGCGCTGCGGGGGTGCGATTCCAGCCGATGACTTTTTTGAAGCTGTGCGTCTCTAAGGCCGCGCGCAGTTGGAATTTCGCCTGATGGCCCGCGCCGATCATCCCCATGACTTTTGCATCCTTGCGGGCCAGATGTTTGATGGACACCGCAGACGCCGCCGCCGTGCGCAAGGCGGTCAGCAGGTTGCCCCCTACCATGGCGGCGACCTTGCCAGTGTTGGGGTCGAAGAGGAAAACAGTGGATTGATGGTTGATCAATCCACGCCTTTGCAGGTTATGCGGCCAGTATCCACCTGCCTTCAGGCCCAACGACATCCCTTTGCCATCAAATCCGCCTTTGAACCCATAGAGTGCATCTTCGTGCCCAATGGCCTCGCGGATCACTGGAAAGTTGTGGGCGCTGCCAGCGGACAAGGCTGCAAAGACCTGCTCGACAGCGGTAAAAGCATCAGTGCGGGTCAGGATATCCGCGATTGCGGCTTCGGGGACGATAAACATCAGGAAGACTTTCTTGTGTGGGCGCTCATCAAGCCCTTGCGGGCTTTCTTCGCGATGAGCGGCCGTAAGGGCGCGAAGAGCGCTTAATAGGCTTTGCCGCGTGCAGAAACGGGCCAGAGCGTTTCTACTTTGCCATCCCGTACACCTACATACCAGTCATGCACATTGCACGTTGGGTCGCAATGGCCAGGCACCAGTTTCAATTTGTCATTCACGTTCAAAACGCCATCAGGGTCAGCAACGACGCCGTGTTCATCCGAACATTTGACGTAGTCGACATCCGTTCGGCCATAAATCGTTGGTAGCCCGCTATCGACCGATTGCGCTTTGAGGCCCGCATCAACAATGGCCTTGTCGGCCTTGGCATGGCTCATGACAGAAGTCAGGATAAACAGCGCGTTTTCCCATTCCCCCTTGTCGATCCGGTTGCCGTCCTTATCCAGAATACGCCCGTAATCAGCGTCCATGAACGCATAAGATCCACACTGTAATTCATTGAATACGCCCGACGCGCTTTCGAAGTAATAGGATCCCGTGCCGCCTCCACCGACGATATCGCTCTCAATGCCTTCGGCCTTGAGCATCGCCAATGTCTCGGCGACCTGGTCAATGGCAATCTGGGTTTTGTCTTGCCGTTCGGCGTATGTGTCCAGATGTTGCATCGCGCCTTGATAGGCTTGAATGCCCGCATATTTCAGCCCCGGGGCCGCATCTATGGCCTTTGCCAGTTCCACAACTGGCACCCCGTATTGAACGCCGCACCGGCCTGCGCCGACGTCAATCTCCACCAAGCATTCGATCTGCGTGCCATGCTTTTGCGCCGCCGCCGATAGATCAGCCACATTGTCCATATCATCCACACAGCAGATCGCACGGGCACCCAACTTTGGGATGCGCGCAAGACGGTCGATTTTCAGCGGATCACGCACCTGGTTGGAGACAAGCACATCCTTGATGCCACCCCGGGCGAACACCTCGGCCTCGGACACTTTTTGACAACATACGCCACAGGACCCGCCCAGCCGTTCTTGCAACAGGGCCACATCAACGGATTTGTGCATCTTGCCATGCACCCGGTGGCGCATGCCGTGGGATTTGGCGAAATCGCCCATTTTCTTGATGTTGCGTTCCAGCGCATCCAGATTCAGCACGAGGCAAGGGGTCTGGATGTCGGCCTCATCCATGCCGGGCAGGGCCGGGACGTCATAGCCCACTTCGAGGTTTTTCAGGTTGCTCATATCGTTCATGTCTTCTCTCCCTCAGCCCTGCATCCAGGGCAGTTTGTCCAAATCAACATTGCCGCCGGTGATCACAACACCCACGCGCTTGCCTGCAAAAAAGTCGGGGTTCTTGATGATCGTCGCCAATGGCACGGCACAGCTGGGTTCCATGACGATCTTCATCCGCTGCCATGTCAGTTTCATCGCATCGATGATCTCTTGCTCGGAGGCTGTGAAAATCTCGGACACATGGTTGCGGACGAAATGCCAGGTCAGGTCCTTCAGCGGCACCTTCAGCCCATCCGCGATGGTCACGGGCGCGTCGTCTGCAATGATGTGCCCTGCCTTGAAGCTGCGATAGGCATCGTCAGCCTGCTCGGGTTCTGACGCAATGATCTGCACCTCTGGTGCGATGTTGGACAAAGTCAGGCAAGTGCCCGAAATCATCCCGCCGCCGCCAATGGGGGCCACGATCATGTCCAGCCCATCCGTCTGTTCCATCAGTTCCCAGCTGCAAGTGCCCTGACCCGCAATAACCCGTGGGTCATTATAAGGATGGACGAAGTCCCCGCCTGTTTCAGCCTGCACACCAGCAAACACTGCTTCGCGAGAGGTCGTTGAGGGCTCGCATTCTGTGATGATTCCGCCATATCCGCGTACCGCGTCCTTTTTTGCTTGTGGTGCCGTGCGTGGCATGACCACGTTACATGGAATGCCCCGCCGTCCCGCCGCATAAGACAGGGATAGGGCGTGATTGCCGGATGAATGTGTGCAGACACCGTTCTCTGCGGCCGCATCAGATAAGCCAAAGACAGCGTTCGATGCGCCCCGTACCTTGAACGCACCGGCCTTCTGAAAGTTCTCGCATTTAAAGAACAGCTGCGCCCCGGTCAGGTCATTGAGGTAGCTTGAGGTCAGCACCGGCGTGCGGTGGATATGCGGTTTGATCCGCGCATGCGCCGCAATCACGTCATCATAAGTGGGAATATACATTTCACCGAGGTCTTTCATTATGCCGCATCCATCATTGATTTAGTGCTGCCGTTCCCGCGATAATAGTCTTGCGCTGCCGCGACGCCGCTGCCCAGTGTGATATCCATACCAAGATCAACCATGCACATCTCGGCGGTGGCAATGCCGGACAGGGCCATGACATCTGTCATGCTGCCCAAATGACCAATCCGGAACAGTTTGCCCGCAACCGCGCCCAGCCCGGTTCCAAAAGCCACGCCGTATTTCTCTGCCGCGAGGGTGACGACATCCGTCGCATTGAACCCTTCTGGCGTCATGATAGCACTGACGGTGTCGGAATACACGTTGGGCGTCGCTGCACAGAGCTTCAGCCCCCAGGCGCCAACGGCCGCCCGAACCCCGGTCGCGATCCGGTGGTGGCGGGCAAAGACGTTGTCGAGCCCCTCACTCAACAGCGTTTCAGTCGCCAGCGCCAAGCCGTTCAATAGCCCAACCGCTGGGGTGTAGGGGTAGGCATTTGCCGCGTAGCCCTTACCCATGTCGGTCACGTCAAAGAAGGTCCGCGGTAAGGTTGCGGTCGAACGTGCCTCCATCGCTTTGGGGCTGAAGCCTACAATGGCCAGACCCGCCGGCAGCATGAACCCTTTTTGCGACCCGGTGACAGCCACATCGACGCCCCAGGCGTCAAACCTGAAATCCATCGACCCGATTGAACTGACGCCATCGACAAACAACATCGCAGGGTGGCGGGCCGCATCCATCGCACGGCGGATAGCGGCAATGTCAGAGGTCACGCCCGTGGCCGTTTCATTATGGGTGGCCAGCACGGCTTTGATCTGATGGGTCTTATCCGCTGCCAGAATGTCCGCATAGCGATCAGCCGGGATGCCGTGGCCCCAAGGGGTTTCCACGATCTCGACATTCAGTCCGTGCCGTTCGCACATGTCGATCCAGCGGTGACTGAACATGCCGTTACGCGCGGCCAGGACAGTGTCACCGGCAGAAAGCGTGTTGGTCAGCGCAGTTTCCCAACCGCCCGTGCCTGTGGAGGGAAAGATAAACACCTCGGCATCGGTCGATTTGATGACCTGCTGCACGCCCGATCGCGCGGGACGCAGGATCTGCCCAAACAAGGGGGACCGATGGTCGATCGTGGGCATGTCACAGGCCTTGCGGATCGCCTCTGGCATGTTTGTCGGGCCGGGGATGAATACGGGATTTTGAAAACTCATATGCCTCACCTCCATTAGGGTGAGTGTGTTTTGGCAAAATCACGGTTGCACGTATATTTTTTTGAAAATGGTTTTCAGAAATGAGGAGTTCATTAAAGTTGTTTGTTGTCAGTGTGTTGTATTTTTCATAATGTGAAACGATATTTCAGATTGGAAAAGATTGATGCCCGATGACAGCAAGCGCGCCCGCGGTCGTCCCAAAGCATGGGATGACAAAGCCGGACAAAACACGATCAAGTCTCTTGATCGTGCGCTCGAAGTCTTCGTCCGACTTGGCGAAATGCAGGGGGCCACATTGTCTGAAATCGCGGGGGCTTTGGATCAATCGCCCGCCACGGTCTACCGCGTGCTGACCACCTTTCAGGGCCACGGCTTTGCGGATTTTGATGACCAAAGCCAGGTGTGGAATATTGGACCGGCGGCGTTTTTGACCGGGTCCCAGTTTTTGCGTCGCACGTCGTTGGTCGAACGTGCTCGCCCGATCATGCGGGACCTGATGGAAGCCACCGGTGAGACGGCGAACCTCGGGATCGAACGGGACGGCAAGGTTCTGTTTCTGGGGCAGGTTGAAACGCATGCGACGATCCGGGCCTTCTTTCCACCCGGCACGGCCTCGGCGATGCACGCATCAGGGATTGGGAAGGCGCTGCTTTGTCGGATGGACGATGCGCGACAACGGGCGGTTTTGGCCGCCAGCAAGCTGGAAGCGTTCACGCCCCATACGTTGACAGCGCCAGAGACAATCATTGCAGACCTGCACGCCGCCAAAGCGCGCGGTTATGCGGTGGACGGGGAAGAACGAAACCTTGGCATGCGCTGCATCGCGGCCCCGGTGTTTGACGTATTTGGCGAAGTGGTGGCCGGTATTTCAGTCTCCGGCCCCACATCGCGGATATCTGAGGATAGCATTGCCGCGCTTGCACAGCCCGTCATGGACGCTGCCGCCCGTTTGACTGTCGCCATTGGGGGCAATGGCAGACCAGCCGGGTAAATGAATACGCCTGACGTGGTGATTTGTTGGTCTATGGTAAAAGTTATCCGACTAAACGTCAGCAAACCCCAAACGCGCCAAGGCTTTCCGTGCGTCTTCGCGTTCACTGACACTGCCGTAGAGAAACTCATTGTTCAGCTGCATGACAGTTTCATGCAGCGCCCGGTCGTGTAGCTTTTGTTTTACAAAGGCAGCGGCCCCACCCTTGGTAATCGCCAGCACCTCTTGAGAGGCTGACAGTGTGACTGCATGTGCACCGGTTACCGTTATTGGATTCGCATTTGTCATTTGACGCTACCCCATCGCGTGATTCCCCAACACCATCGTATCTGAGTGGCCGACCAAGAAAAGTGTAAACATATCCACTGGCAGGCCGTCGCAAGTCACAAAAGTTTCGCATTTCTGATACATTTTTGAAAACCAACGCAGCCAGACAGTTCCGGACCTTGGAGGGTTCGGATGCTGCAAATAGATCAACTGACCAAATCTTTTGGTGCAAAAACGGCTGTGAAGGCCGCAACGATTACCGTCGAAAAACCCGCGATGATCGGGATCATTGGGCGGTCTGGGGCGGGAAAATCCACTCTTTTGCGTATGTTGAACCGGCTCACGGATTCGACGTCGGGTGTCATCACATTTGATGGCCAAGACATCACAGCCTTACGTGGCGCAGCCAAACGCGACTGGCAATCACAATGCGCGATGATCTTTCAGCAGTTCAATTTGGTGCCCCGGATGGATGTCGTCTCAAACGTCCTGCATGGGATTTTGAACCGCCGGTCGACACTTGCGACAATGTTCAATCTTTATCCAGACGAAGATATCCACAAGGCAATTGAGATATTGGGCCGGCTTGGCATCGCCGAACATGCACCAAAACGGGCCGAAGCACTGTCAGGTGGTCAACAACAACGTGTCGCCATTGCCCGCGCGCTGATGCAGGACCCCAAGATCATTTTGGCGGATGAACCGATTGCGTCGCTTGACCCGATGAATGCGCAGGTGGTCATGCAGTCGCTGCGTCAGATCCATGAAGAAGACGGGCGCATGGTCATCGCCAACCTGCACACTTTGGATACTGCCCGGCGCTATTGCGACCGCGTCATCGGGATGCGGGACGGCAAAATTGTCTTTGATGGCACGCCGGATCAACTGACCACCGGTGTCGCCCGCGACATTTACGGCGCGGATGAGACGTTCTCTGAAGCTGCCACATCCACCGAAATTGAGACCTTGAATGCCGAGGTCGTCAAGCTGGCACAGGTCGCTGAGAGCGTCTGAGCCTCCCCACTTATCAACCCCCCGTGCCCCTCTGCTGGGGCGCTTAACGAGAGAGAAGACAATGAAAAACCTAGTTGCTGCTGCACTTGCGACAACCGCGCTGACAGGCACGGCATTCGCCCAAGACATCACAGAGTTCAACATCGGCGTTCTGGGTGGCGAAAACGCCCAAGACCGTATGACCGCTAACCAGTGCCTGGCCGATTATGCCTCTGAAGCATTGGGCGGCATTGACGTGAACATCTTCACACCTGCTGACTATAACGGCGTGATCCAGGGTCTTTTGGGCGGCACAATCGACATGGCGTGGTTGGGCGCATCTTCCTACGCAGCCGTGCACATCCAAGATCCAGAAGCGGTTGAAGCTGTCTTGGTCAAAGTGAACCTGGACGGGTCTATCGGCTACCATTCCATCGGTTTTGCCCGCGTTGACAGCGGCATCACATCGCTGGAAGACATGGAAGGCAAAGTCTTTGGCTTCGGTGATCCAAACTCAACGTCTGGTTTCCTGATCCCATCCATTGAAATTCCTGCGGCCACTGGCGGCACAATGGAATCCGGCGACTACTTTGGTGAAGTGAAATTCACTGGTGGCCACGAGCAAACAATCGTTGCTGTGAACGCAGGCGATGTTGACGGCGGTGTGACCTGGGCCGATGGTCAGGGCAACTGGGAAGACGGCTACAACTCAGGCGCGCTGCGTCGTGCGGTTGATGCAGGTCTTGTCGACATGAACGACCTGGTTGAAATCTGGCGCTCAAACGTGATCCCAGAAGGCCCCATCGTTCTGCGCACAGAACTGCCTGCTGACGTGAAAGCGACAATGACAGAATTGGTCGACAACCTGTACGAACAGGATCGCGATTGTGCATATGGCGTGTCTGCGGGTGAAAGCCTGGGCTTCCAGCCGGTGACACACGAAACATATGAATCGATTGTCGCTGCGCGCCGTTCGGTCATCAACTAAACCCTCCCGGTTTGAAAAACGCACCGATCCATTCGCGGGGTCGGTGCGCCTTTTGTGTGTGAACAGGACCCCCCATGGCCCTTGCCGAAACAACCTCAGAGATTTCTCCCTCCGCGACATCCAGCTATATGGCGATGATACGCCGCAAGCGGATGATGTCCGGGATCATGCTGGCGATTTTCGTCGTCCTGTTGATCAGCGGCTTTCTTGTCGCGCAAGAGCGGAACGCGGGCGACTTCCTGCCCGGCCTTTCCAATGTGTTGGGTTTCCCTAGCGATGTGGTTAGCGAGGCCTGGGAAAACCGTGCGCAATTGCCGGGCTTCCTGTCAAAATATTTCCCGTCGCTGATTGAGACAATCAACATTGCCGCCGTATCAACCCTTGTGGGTGGCTTGGCCGCGATTGTGCTGTCGTTGTTCGCTACACGCGGGCTGGCCAAATTCCCGCGTCTTGTGCCGGTCTTCCGGCGCACCATGGATTTGCTGCGCGCCTTCCCCGAGATCGTAATCGCCTTGGTGCTGATCTTTATCATCGGCGGCGGACCGGTGCCCGCGATGATCGCCATCGCTTTGCACACAGCTGGTGCCTTGGGCAAACTCTTTTCCGAGATTAACGAAAACGCGCACCTCGGCCCGCTGGAAGGGCTCGAATCCGTGGGCGCCAATTGGAGCCAGCGCATGCTGCTGGGCATCGTCCCACAGGTGGCACCCAATTATCTCAGCTACGCGCTACTACGGTTTGAGATTAACATCCGGGCCTCGGCCATTCTGGGGTTCGTGGGGGCAGGGGGCATTGGCTATGACCTGCGCAACACGATCACCTTCGGGATGGGCAAGTTCGACGAAGCCGCCGCGATCTTCATCCTTTTGTTCGTCACAATCGTTCTGGTGGACCAACTGTCATCGACAGTGCGTGACCGCCTGACCCACGGAAAGCCAGTGCTATGACCACCGCTGACACCAATATGACCGATATGATGCAGGTGACCGTCGCAGGCATGCGCCGCAAGCGGATGGTCGGTTTCGGGATCGTGGCCGCCGTGCTGGTCTATTTGACCTATATCTTCTTCGCCTTCGATATCCCCGAAGTGATCAGCGATATCGATGGGGACGATGCCCGCATTTTGGTGGCTGACAGCTATAGCTACAAAACCCATGTGACCCGCGATAACCGGGACGGCAGTGTGGGGGTCTCTATCGAGGGCGAACGCAAAGGGCGATACCCCGAAGGCGAAGCCCCATCCTGGGTAACGCTTGGCGAAACCACCGTCATTCAATTGGAAGACGGGCATGAGGTCATCTTCGGCCCCGAAGAAATTCGCTATGATATTCCGGGCTATGGTTTGGTCACAGCGCGGCCCGGTTCCGACGGTGTGAACGCGACCCTGCCCGCAGGGGAGGTGCCCGCCTGGATCAATGCCTCCAAAAACCGGCTGGCGATCACAACAGACGCAGGACGCCTGAGCATCACCCGCAACCGAACCGAGGTCTTTCGGTATTTCAGCGGGTGGGAGCTGTTCTTCTTCACCCTCGACAGCCCCTATCACGGGCTGGGCCTCTCAGCGGTGCTGTCACGCTCGTTCAGCGGCGAAGCTGGCGCGATCTGGGCAGACTTCTGGGGCAACGACATGTGGCGGCATTCCGATGTGGTCTGGGCGATTGGGGAAACCATCCTGATGGCATTCTTGGGCACTTTCGGCGCGGCCATCATCGCCCTACCACTTGGATTCCTCGCAGCCAAAAACTTCACCCCGCTGGGGCCGATCCGGTTCGGCATGCGGCGGATCTTCGATTTCCTGCGCGGTGTTGACGGGCTGATCTGGACAATCATCCTGTCGCGCGCCTTTGGGCCGGGCCCGATGACCGGCTCGCTTGCGATCTTGCTGACAGACACCGGATCATTCGGAAAAATGTTCTCGGAAGCCTTTGAAAACATAGACAATAAACAAATCGAAGGGATCGCCTCAACCGGCGCGAAACCACTGCAGCGGTATCGGTTCGGGGTGATCCCGCAGGTCACGCCTGTGTTGCTCAGCCAGATCCTCTATTATCTGGAATCCAACACCCGGTCCGCCACGATCATCGGGGCAATCACCGGGGGCGGCATCGGGTTACTCCTGACCCAAGCGATCATCACCCAAAAAGACTGGGAAGAGGTCACCTATTACATTATCCTGATCATCATCATGGTGATGTTGATGGATAGTCTGTCAGGCTGGCTGCGGCGCAAGCTGATCAAAGGTGATGAGGGCGGGCATTAATTTGGCACGGCTGACGGAAGACGCACCCTTTGTGCATCCTGATTGTTCAATCACAGACAGCACCTTCGGGCGGTTCACGGAAGTGGGGCAAGGCACGCGCATCGCCCATTCGCACATGGGCGATTATTCCTACTGCGACCGGTTCGCGGATATCGCGAATGCGGACATTGGCAAGTTTTCCAACATCGCCAGCTATGTGCGAATTGGGGCCACGGATCACCCGATGGATAAGGCCAGCCAGCATCATTTCCACTATCGGTCGGCCGATTATTTCGACGATGCGGATCACGATGAAGCATGGTTCGCACACCGCAGGTCACGGCGGGCCGTCATCGGGCATGATACATGGATCGGGCATGGGGCACAGATCCGGCCCGAGGTGACACTGGGGCACGGCTGTGTCGTGGCTGGCGGGGCGATCGTGACGAAAGATGTGCCGCCCTATATGATCGTGGCAGGCATCCCCGCCGTGCCATTGCGCGCGCGGTTTGACGAAGGTGTCGCTGAACAGATGATGGCGCTGGCCTGGTGGGACTGGCCACATGACCGGTTGCGTGCCGCACTGGACGATTTCCGAGGGCTCCAGGCCGAGGCTTTTTTGGAAAAATACAGTTGCTAGAAGTTATCGTCGCACACCCGCGTGAAACAAACCGTCAGATCATCAACGTGGGCAACCCGGCGAACGAAAGCACAATCGCTAATTTTGCCAAACTGATGGCAGATACATATGTGAAGCATTTCGATCCCGCTGCCCGCCCCGTTATTCAGTCGGTGGCGTCGACAGAATTCTACGGCAAGGGCTATGAGGATTGCGATCGCCGTATGCCCGATACGTCCAAACTCACAGCGATTGGCTGGAAGCCAAAGGTCGGTCTGGAAGACACGGTGATGAAGTCGATGCAGTACTTCGTTCAAAACAAGACCCGTCTTGTGGAAATGCTGGGTGACTAGCAAGCCCTGTGTGCGGCTTATGTCACCCTAAGATCAAATCCGACGCCTTCTCGCCGATCATAATAGCGGGGGCGTTGGTATTTCCCGAAACGATCTCAGGCATGATCGCGCAGTCCGCAACCCGCAGTCCCGCGATGCCATGGACGCGTAGTTTTTCGTCGACGACGGCGTCTTTGCCCTGACCCATTTTGCAGGTCCCGGTTGGATGATAAATTGAGGCCGTGTTGTTGCGTGCCCAATCCAACGTGGCGTCGTAGTCATCCATACTCAGGTCGGGGTGCGGACGGTATTCTTCCGAGATCTTGGAAGTAAGCGGCGCGTGCCGTGCGATTGTGCGGGCGATGTTCACCCCCGCGACGACTGTTTGGCAGTCGGTCTCAGTCGACAGATAGTTCGGAATAATCTGCGGATAGGTTTTGGGATCCGGTCCTTGCAGGCGGATTTCGCCGCGGCTTTCAGGGCGCAATTGGCAAACGGACATTGTGAACGCCGAGAATTTATCGGCCCCTTTGCCTGGGTTTTCGGCAGAGAGTGGTTGCACGTGGAACTGGATATCCGGTGTTGCCAAGTCGTCGCGTGTTTTCATAAACCCCGTTGCAAGGCTGGCAGCCATGGTCATTGGCCCTGACCGGAACATCAAATATTTCAACCCGATACGCGCCTGTCCATAGAGTGAGCTGACCTCATCGTTCAATGTGGGTTCATTGCATTTGTAGACCAGCCGCGCCTGCAGATGGTCTTGCATGTTTTTGCCGACGCCGGGCAAATCATGGACCACGTTGATGCCATTGTCGGCCAGCTGGGCGGCCTCACCGATGCCGGATAGCATCAGGATTTGCGGCGAATTGATTGCACCCCCCGATAGGATGACTTCTTTGCGGGCTTTGACCGTCTGCAGGGTCCCGCTGCGATCAGTGTAAGTGACACCGGTAGCGCGTTTGCCTTCGATCACGACTTTTTCGACTTGGGCGCGGGTGATGATCTGCAAGTTATCGCGGGATTTGACGGGGTTGAGATAAGCCACGGCTGCGCTGCACCGCCGCCCGTTCTTTGAGGTCAGTTGAAAGAACCCCACGCCTTCCTGCTCCGCGCCGTTGTAATCGGGGTTGAATTTGTAGCCCGCCGCCTGTGCTGCAGCCACCCAAGCGTCGGTGATGGGGCGTTGAATGCGCATGTTTGAGACCGAAAGCGGGCCTTGGTCTCCGTGGAATTCATCCGCACCGCGTTCGTTTTTCTCGGCCCGTTTGAACAGGGGCAACACATCGTCCCAGCCCCATCCGGTGTTCCCCATTTGCCGCCAACGGTCATAGTCTTGCGGTTGTCCACGCACATAGAGCAAACCGTTCAGGGACGATGATCCCCCCAGAACCTTGCCGCGTGGCCATTCGATAGACCGCCCGTTAAGCCCCGGATCCGGTTCAGTTTTGTAGCACCAGTCGACCTTTGGATTGTGGATCGTTTTGAAGTAGCCAACAGGGATGTGGATCCAGGGGTTCGTATCCCGGCCACCGGCCTCCAGCAGGATGACCCGATGGGCCGGATTTGCACTCAGCCTGTTTGCAAGAACGCAGCCCGCTGACCCCGCACCAACCACGATAAAATCTGCTTCCACTGCCTAATTCTCCATCAATGTGAGAAAACTCTATGCAGAACGCGAAGACTATACTAGGCTTTTTTGGAACTAAAAGTCTCAATAATTGACATCATGGGAGGAAGTCATGGGAGTGAGTGATAAGTTGAGCCGTATTTCGCGGCGGGATTTGTTCAAAGTCGCCGGGCAATATGGGATGAGCTCGACGCTATTGGCAGCAGGGACCTTTGGTGGGGCGATGAGCCTTGGTAATCTGGCCTCTGCCGCGGAATCGACCTACGAACGTCGCTTCTCGAAAGAGGCTAAACACACGCTGAAATTTGGCGCTGCTGGCTTTAACGCCCGCAACCTTCTGATCGAGCGGGCGGGTGCCTTGGAATTTGCGCGTGATCTTGAAGCACGCACAGATGGCGAGATTCGTATTGAATTTATCGGCGATAACCAGATCTGCGGCCAGACATCCTGCGTTGAAAAGACCCAGCAAGGGATCATCGATATTTATGCGGCTTCCACACAGAACTCTGCCGGCGGCGCGCCTTATCTGAACGTCTTGGATTATGCCTATATGTTCCGCAACCGCGCGGACCAGTACCATTTCTTGTATTCACCAGCATCTATGGCGCTGCTGCGTGAACCCTATGAAAAGCGGCATGGTCTGAAGTTCCTGTTTAGCCACGCTGAATTGCGCGGCATCCAGATGGGTCTGAACTTTGAAGACAAACCGACAGTGACGTCGGTCGAGGAGCTATTCGGTACCAAGAACCGGGTGACTGGTACGCAGCTTGGCCGGATCGCAATGGAAGCGCTGAACCTAAACCCAGTGCCTGTTGCATGGGAAGAAACGCTTGATGGTCTTAAGCAGGGTTTGATTGATGGTGCCGAAACATGGGCGTCTGCTGTTGCATATGCGAACATGGCGCCTGTTGTGTCCCAGTCGGTTCATCTGAACTTCTTCTGCGGGACTGAGCACACAGCGATGTCAGCTTCGGTCTTTGATGGTTTGGAAGGCTATCTTCAGGATGCGGTGATGGAATCGTCCTACTGGGCGCAGACACATGTGCAGGCCGCAAACGAAGTCGCCTTGATCAATACTGTTGGTCAGTCCGATCCGCAGCTTCCCAACACGATCTTTGCCCAAAACAATGTGCGCAACGCGTTCTTGTCACCCGAAGAGATCCGGAAGGCAGAAGAGATGTGTTCGCCGGAGTTCCAGCCTGCATTGTGGGAACAATGGCGCGAACGTTTGAACGGCTGGTCCGGTGGTCTGGATACATATCAGGACATCTACGACGAAGTGCGCACGATCGATGCGAACACACTTCCAGAGAATGTTGAACCACGTCGCTGGTGGAAAAGCTGATCTGTCTGAGGTGACGACATGATTGGGCCGGCCCGACACGGCGTTAGGGCCGGCCCTTTCCACAAGAAAAGACCGCCTTAAAGTGGTGGCATTCTGACACATTAGGGGGGAGACCTAGATGTCAATTTTTGCTGAGGCAGTGGCCGTTGTCCCTGCTATTTTCTCGGGCAGCACCTGGGATATGCGCCAGGCCTTTGATGCCGACGGCATGTGGCTTTTCTGTTTTGTTTTCACACTTTTCGGGGGGCTTTTGGCGCATCTGTTTTACAGGGCGATCCCTTTTATGGAACGACACCTGGAACGGACTGTGTCGGTTGTGATGTATCTGGTCATTGCCGGTATCATTTGCTGGGGCGTGATTGATCGCTTTGTTTTCTCTAATCAATGGTCAGGCTCAACAACGGTGCCGCCGTTTTTGTTTATGGTCATGGCCTGGTTCGCCTGTTCCTATAACGTCAAACTGCGCACCCATCTGAGCTTTAGTGAATTTCGGGGCAAGATGCGCCCTACCGGTCAGATCGGGGCACTGACCCTTGATGCCATTTTGTGGTTCGGGTTTTGCTGGATTGCGATCACCACTTCACTGCGGTTCACTGTCTTGTCGGCTGACAACTTCCAGCTGGTCGACGGGGTGGATGATGTCATGAAATGGTGGTTCTACATCACCGTTCCCATTGCATTTACGCTGATGTCCGGACGGGTCATTGGCAATTGGCTAGAGGATTACGGCAACTACAGGGCCGGGACCCCAATCATCAAGCAAGCCGTCATCGGGGGGGATGTCTGATGTCGGATGGAACCTGGATTACGCTTATCTCAATTGCCGTGACGCTGTTCTTTATGCTTGGTACGCCCGTTTTACTGGTGATCTTTTACTGGGTCATCGGTTGTAGTTTTGTGATTGATCTGCCGTTGGCCAACACGGGCAATGAGCTGATCAATGTGTTCAGTAAAGGCTTTGCCTTGCTTGCGATGCCCTTGTTCATTCTGACCGGTGACTTGATCAACCAATCCGGCATTGCCCGCCGATTATCGGATTTTGCCTATTCCTGTCTGGGATGGTTACGGGGCGGATTGGCCATGGCCTCGATCGCCGCATGTGGGCTTTTTGCTGCGATTTCGGGGTCGAACTCGGCCACGACGGCCACCATCGGATCTATGCTGCACCCTGAGATGGTCAAAGGTGGATATGATGAACGTTTTTCGGCGGCCACCGCAGCAGCTGGTGGTACGGTTGGGATCATCATCCCGCCCTCAATCATCTTCATCGTCTATGGCTTTCTGCTGAACCTGCCAATTTCTGATCTGTTTGTGGCTGGGATCATTCCGGGTTCTTTGATGGTCTTGGGTATGATGACGGCTGCGTTTGTCGTTTGTACGGTCAACGGCTGGGGCTTCCTGATCCGTCTGTCGATTTCCCGGATCACCAAGACGGCAATTGGGGCTTGGTTAGGCTTCTTTGCCATAGGGCTGGTGCTTTGGGGCATCTACACCGGCAAATTCTCCCCGACTGAGGCGGCGGGTGTGACCGTTGGCTTTTGTGTGTTTATCGGGCTGCTGTGCTATCCTTTGAACAAGGTGATGGGGGCCTCTGCGGATATACCCGTTGAGCAGAAGGGCTATGCTTCAATGTTCGTGGTGCAGGGTTTTACCCTGCCGCAGGTGCCTTCTATCGTGTCTCGCTCCGCGCAGATCACGGGCATTCTGGTGCCTTTGATTGCGGTCTCGGTTGCGATGCAACAGGTGATGTCATCATTGGGGGCCAAGGACTTTATCGGTGATTTCGTGACGGGGATGGGCGGGTACTATGCTGTCTTGTTCACGTCGATGGCGATCGTGTTTGTGACAGGGATGATCTTGGAATCTTTACCTGTGACAATCATTCTGGCCCCGATCCTTGCGCCCATTGCGGCGTCGGTTGGGATTGATCCAATCCACTTCGCGGTGATTTTTTTGGTAGGGGCTTCGATTGGGTTTATTACTCCCCCTTACGGTCTTAACCTTTACGTGGCGTCCGGAGTGACCGGTGTTCCCTACTTCCGGCTTTTGCGTTACATCATCCCGTATCTGATCGCATTGATCAGTGTTTGGTTCTTTGTGGCGCTGGTACCGGAAACCGCATTAGCCATTCTACCGGGTAGATGATGACTTAATGGTGCAAGACGATCCCGCCGAAACAACGGCTCAAATCCCCACAAACCTCCGGCTGCTGATGCTGCTTGAGGAGGTGGCCCGCGCAGGCGTGCCTGTCACCCCGTCGACAGTCAATGAAACGTTGGGTTTGCCCAAGCCGACGATCCACCGGTTGTTTGCCACAGCCGAGGCCGAGGGGTTCTTGCAGCGCGATATTGATGGCAGGTCCTATAGTCCGGGCCGCAGGTTGCGTTTGTTGTCGACCAATACGCTGTCTTCAGAAAGGGTGCGCACGGTCCGCCTGGCGGTACTGAAGTCCTTGGCAGTGTCAGTGGGCGAGACCTGCAATATTGCCATCCCAGAGCGCGACGGCATGTTCTATCTGGACCGGGTTGAAACCCATTGGCCATTGCGCATTCAACTGCCGGTGGGCACGCAGGTGCCGTTTCACTGCACAGCCAGCGGCAAGATGTATTTGTCGACCCTGCGCACTGATTATCTGGAACGTTTTTTGCGCAGTTACCATCTTGAACAAAAAACAGAGCGCACGTTGACGGACCCCAAAGAGCTCGAGGCCGAGTTGGCGCGGACCCGTGAACGCGGGTACTCGACCGACGATCAGGAGTTCATGGCTGGTATGACCGCCATCGCGGTGCCGATACTGGATGACCGGGGGCGTCTGCTCTCGACCTTGTCGATCCATGCGCCAGAACAGCGCCGCCATGTCACCGAACTCAAAGGGTACCTGGCGGAATTACAGAAAGCTGCGGCAGAGTTATCGCAAATTGTAGGGCGTTAATCGACGCGGCGTAGTGAACTGACAGTGGCTGGATCTTGTCGGCAATCGTTGATCTGCGACGGTTTTTCGCGTGGCATACCGGTGATGCCTCGGGCATAATGACGATAACCATTTGATCGGGGACCTTCATCATGAGCCTTGCCGTTCCGCAGCTGAATTCATGCGCAGATTGTCCGATCCGTTACAATGCCGTCTGTTCGAAATGCGAACCGGATGAGTTGGTTGAACTAGAGCAGATCAAATATTATCGCTCTTATGCGGCGGGACAGACCATATTCTTCGCAGGTGATTTGCTGGAATTTGTGGGCTCCATCGTGTCGGGTGTATCCAGTCTGACCCGCACCATGCCCGACGGTCGGGTGCAGATGGTTGGGCTTTTGTTGCCCGGCGACTTCATGGGGCGGCCGCATCGCGAAAGCATTGATTGTGATGTGATCGCCGAGACCGACGTGAAGCTCTGCTGCTTTCGGCGCAAACCATTTGAGGCGATGATCAAAAACACCCCACATGTGGGCGAGCGGCTTCTGGAAATGACCCTAGATGAATTGGACGCTGCCCGTGAATGGATGCTGGTGTTGGGCCGCAAGACGGCACGCGAAAAGATCGCATCGCTGCTTTATATGATCGCGACACGGATGCAGGCGTTGAAACCCGGCGAGGCGGCGCAGACCGCCTTCACGCTGCCCATCACCCGCGAGACCATGGCGAACTATCTTGGGTTAACCATCGAAACTGTTAGTCGGCAGATGTCATCGCTGAAAAAGGATGGGGTGATCGCCTTTGATGAACGGCGGGACATTCGGGTGCCTGATTTGGAAAATCTTAAATCTGAAACCGGCGAAGACGCATAAAGGTCGGACGCGACTAAAGACGTGATGCGGCCAAGACCGTCGCACCGGGTCTACCGTGACATCAGGATTGGCAAATCGGCTTGTTCCAACAGATTGCGCGTCGCCCCTCCAAAGACAGCCTCGCGCAGGCGCGAATGCCCATAGGCGCCGCTGACAATCATCTTTGCACCCACTTCTTTGGCCCGTCGTAACAGGATGTCGCTGACATGTGGTTCGGTTTTGGCCAGAACGGCGACTTCGGATTTGGTGCCGTGCCGCATTAAATATTGCGCCATCGCTCCACCCGGGTCCGAGCGCTCGGCGGCATGGTTTGGCGGGTCGATGATGCAGATATCCGCAACTTCGGCTTGCTGTAACAAGGGCAGGGCGGCACGTGCGGCGGCCAAGGCCTCGGCCCCGTCATTCCAGCCCATCAGCACGTGCCCGCCCGCCTCGGGGGCTTTGCACCCCTTCGGGATCATCAGAACCGGGCGTTCGGCGTTGAACAGGCAGGCCTCAACCAGATGGGCGGCTTCGGGGTTATCCTGATAGGGCCGGGGCAAGACGACAAGGTCCGAAAACCGCAGCTTGCGCGCCAGATACGCCGACAAGGCTGGGCCCTGTACGGTGGCAGGCTGTAGCACCCAACGCAGGACCTCTCCGCGCATTCGGGTATTGACCCAAGTCACCAGCTTATCGCGTTGGTCCATGGCATCGCGCGTTTGCTCGGCGATCATCAGTGCCTCTGCGCCCATCAGGTAATTGTTCGTCTCGGTGTGGCTGATTGTGACGACATAGATATCAAGATGCGCATTCATGCGGTCGGCAAGTGCGATTGCCGCATCAAGGCCCTCTGTGGCGTCATCTGTTTCGGTCAGAATTGTTGCGATGATTTTGTACGACATTGGCTGGTCTTCCCCATTCCGGTTGAACGTCAGGGGGCGATTGTTCGCGCGAAACCGCTCCTTGACCCGACTATGCCGGGAACGAGGAGCGGGTGTCTTGATCTAGGTCAAATGAACGGCTGGTCAGTTGGCGTCAGTGTCATCGATGCGGTTTGACCGTTCAGGCGAAACAGGCTGTGGATTCTCCAATTGTTCCAGGGTCCAAAAATCGCGGACAGCCGTCAGCTTTTCTGCGGGTGGCAGACGGTCGAATTGTGAAGAGGGTCGTGCGATGGCGGCTCCATCTGCAGGCCGTACGTTCGGATCTGCCGGAGCATCTTGGTTTGTCCCATCAAGAATTGCGTCCAGTTCCTGCAGGGCTTCTTCTGAAACATTCATCCATTCCGGTAAATTCTCAGGCGCAACTGTGGGGCGTTCGAGCGGAGACATGTTGAAGCCAGCGCGCAGAGCGTCATGCAGATTTTCATTTTCCAGCAGTCGCGACCCTTCGTCCAAATGGTACTCTGGCAGGCTTATGGTGGACGAGCTGTAACTCACCTCTGGTGCCTCGATGTCGCGAAAAACAATGTCACCTCGATTTTGGGTTCTTGCCAAAAAACCTTCGAGTTTCAGCAAGAGTTCCCGGTCTTTTTTGATGTCTTCCAAGACCTCTTGATCAATGTGAGTCAGGTCATCTTTGTCAATTATCTTGCCGAGTATTCTCTCTGCTCGTATCTGCTGTTGTGAGGCCGCGTCGGTGACCCTGTTCGGCGTCATATGCAGGGCATCGCGCAAGGCCTGATGTAGATTGATATCTTCCTCCTGCCGCTCTTCGGCATCCAAATGATATTCGTTTAATCCGATGTATTCGCCTTCAACTTGGGCCCCCTGAGGTATCGTATCGACAAATTCAACTTTTCCCTGCCCATTCGTCGCCGCCAAGAAATTCTGCAATTGCAGAAGGAGCGGACGGTCTTCCATAATCTCTACAAGGGTTGCCTGGTCAAGGTTTGCCATATTTTCGCAAAACAGAGCATGAAGAATCTCGATTGGTTCTATTTCAAGCTCGGACCGGGCGATAGCTACGGGCTCCATCTCCTGGGTAGCGCGATTGTAAGTGTAGCGATGAGCTTTCGGGGGTGAGGTGTCCGCTGGACCGAATTCTGCGACCAAATAGTTAATCTGCTTTGGCGTCGGGATTTTGCCTTTCACCTCATCAACCGGCGATTTCGGGTTTCTAAAATAGGTCATGGCGAGCTTGACTGGGTCTGCGGGTCGGGTTCTGTCGGCAGCCTCCATCCGAGGGGGTGGTGCATCACGGGTGTTTGCATTGGTGTTGGGCTGCCCTGTGCGCCCCGGAATTGGTTGATCTTCCAGCCGCGATGCGTCGGGATTCGCTACGCCGCTGTTCGAGTTTAGTTTTGGGATATCGCCCATCTGTTCATCCTTTCATGTGCCTTTGGGAAAACCATAGCGCCCGCCAAAACCGCCGTTGTCTTATTCATGACAGCGGCTGGTTTCTTTTTCTCGGGTCTCTTGCAGCAACTGAAACAAGCAAGCCGCTTTTGATCCACATCAAAGACGCAACGCCGCCGCGCCCACATAAGCAAAACGACCAAGGAACTGCCGGACCCTGTTTTGGGTACGGCAAAGGAAGGGACATTCTTATGGGGAACTATTTCAAGCTGATCGCGCTGGGGTGCACCGCCCTTTTTGCCGCGATTGCTGCGAATTGGGGGCGTGATCCGGCCTATATCCTGCACGCCATGATCATTCTTGGCGTGTCGGGCTATATGTTCATCCGGGTGCTGCGCAGCATTGATGAGCCGGTGAAAGCGACGCCCCACGGCTACATGGATGATGTGGTGCGGGCCGGGGTCATTGCGACCGGGCTTTGGGGTGTCGTTGGCTTTCTGGTGGGGGTCGTCATCGCCTTTCAGCTGGCCTTTCCTGCGCTGAACTTTGAAGTCCTGCAACCCTACGGCAATTTCGGACGGCTGCGCCCACTGCATACATCTGCGGTGATTTTCGCGTTCGGAGGGAACGCCCTGATCATGTCGTCCTTTTATATCGTGCAACGCACCTGCGGGGCACGGTTATGGGGCGGCAACCTGGCGTGGTTTGTGTTTTGGGGGTACAATTTGTTTATCGTCCTGGCCGCGACAGGCTACCTGTTAGGGGCGACCCAATCCAAAGAATACGCCGAGCCTGAATGGTACGTTGACCTATGGCTGACCATCGTCTGGGTTGCGTTTTTGCTGGTCTATCTGGGGACAATTTTCAAGCGGACTGAAAAGCACATCTATGTGGCCAACTGGTTCTTGCTAAGCTTCATCATCACCGTAGCGATGCTGCATATCGTCAATAATATCAGTATCCCTGTCAGCATCTGGGGCAGCAAATCTGTCCAGATCTTTGGTGGTGTGCAGGACGCGATGACGCAATGGTGGTACGGGCATAACGCGGTTGGGTTCTTCCTGACGGCGGGGTTCCTGGGCATGATGTATTACTTCGTGCCCAAACAGGCCGGGCGGCCGGTCTATAGCTACAAACTGTCAATCATCCACTTCTGGGCGCTGATTTTCCTGTATATCTGGGCGGGGCCCCACCACCTGCACTACACGGCATTGCCAGATTGGGCATCGACGCTGGGCATGGTGTTTTCAATCATCTTGTGGATGCCCAGCTGGGGCGGGATGATCAACGGCTTGATGACCCTGCAAGGGGCCTGGGATAAGCTGCGGACCGATCCGGTCCTGCGGATGTTCGTGATCAGCTTGGCCTTCTACGGGATGTCCACATTCGAAGGACCAATGATGTCGATCCGGGCGGTCAACAGCCTGTCGCACTACACCGATTGGACCATTGGACACGTGCATTCTGGGGCACTTGGTTGGAACGGGATGATCACCTTTGGGGCACTCTATTTCCTGACGCCCAAACTTTGGGGACGGGCGCAGATGCACTCGATGTCCGCGATCAACTGGCACTTCTGGTTGGCGACAATCGGCATCATTCTCTACGCGGCCTCCATGTGGGTGACGGGCATCATGGAAGGGCTGATGTGGCGCGAAGTGGATGCCAACGGCTTCCTGGTGAACAGCTTTGCCGACACCGTATCTGCCAAGTTTCCAATGTATGTGGTGCGCGGCTTGGGTGGGGTTTTGTATCTCACCGGTGCGCTGATCATGGTCTGGAACATGTTCATGACCATCTGGGGTGGCGCACGCGTTGCGGCCCCGGTTGGCATCCCCGCAGAATAAGGAAGCACCGCCATGTCTGATACACATACCAAGGGCTTTCTGGCCAAACACGCCATCCTTGAACGCAGCCCGACCTTGCTGTTGGTCTCATCCTTGCTGGTTGTCACCATCGGGGGGATCGTGGAAATCGCCCCGCTCTTCTGGTTGGAAAACACCATCGAAGAAGTGGAAGGCGTGCGGCCTTACAGCCCGCTTGAGCTGGCAGGGCGCGAGATCTACATCCGCGAAGGGTGCTACGTCTGCCACAGCCAGATGATCAGGCCGATGCGGGATGAGGTCGAACGCTACGGGCATTACTCGCTCGCGGCGGAATCCATGTATGACCACCCGTTCCAATGGGGGTCCAAGCGGACCGGGCCAGACTTGGCCCGGGTGGGGGGCAAATATTCCGATGCATGGCATGTCGATCACTTGGTCAAACCACAATCGGTTGTCCCGGAATCGGTGATGCCCGGCTATGCCTATCTGCGCGATAATGATGTGAACCCGGAATACACCGCCGATCTGGTGGCCACGCACCGGTTCGTGGGCGTGCCCTATACGGATGATATGATCACTGTCGCCGCTGCCGATGTTGTGGCGCAGGCTGATCCGGACACCGATGCATACGACGACCTGCTCGAACGGTATCCGGGCGCACAAATCCGGAACTTTGACGGGGAACCGGGCGTGTCCGAAATGGATGCGCTGATCGCCTATATGCAAATGCTGGGGACCACGGTCGATTTCTCGACCTTCACCCCAGACGCCAGCCGATAAGGAAGACACCAATGGATACCTATTCCATCCTGCGCGAAATCGCCGATAGCTGGGTCTTGCTGGCCATGTTCCTGTTCTTTGTCGGGGTTGTGGTCTGGGTGTTTCGGCCCGGCAGCAGACCGGTTCATCAGGACATCGCCGATATCCCTTTCCGCAACGACGACACGCCGGGCTGCGCCAACAATTGCGCCAGCTGTATGTGTAGCAAGATCAAGGAGCTGCAACCATGAGCAGCGAAACTGAACACGACATTGATGACGTCACCGGCATCGACACAACAGGGCACGCCTGGGATGGGATCAAAGAACTGAACAATCCCCTGCCACGCTGGTGGCTGTATTGTCTCTATCTGACAATCATCTGGGGGATCGGCTATTCCATCGCCTATCCGGCTTGGCCGATGATCAGCGGGGCGACCGCCGGGTTGCTTGGGTACTCCACGCGGGGCGAGGTCGCCCAAGACATCGCCCGGTTTGAAAACGCCAATGCCGACATCTCGGCGCAGCTGGCCGCAGCTGATCTCAATACGCTGGTCGCAAACGAAGACCTGAACCGCTATGCCATCTCAGCGGGCGGGGCGGTGTTTCGGAACAATTGTTCGCAATGCCACGGGTCGGGGGCTGCGGGGGCCGAAGGCTATCCCAACCTGCTGGATGATGACTGGCTCTGGGGGGGCGATTTTGACAACATCGCCTACACCGTGCGGCACGGCATTCGGAATGAAGAAGACTGGGACGCCCGTTGGTCCGAAATGACAGCCTTTGATGAGATTTTCAGCAAGGATGAGGTTGAAGCCGTCGTCCAGCACGTGCTCGCGATTTCGGGGCAACCGCATGACGCGGCGCTGGCGGGCACCGGATCAGTGCTGTTCTTGGACAATTGCGCAGCCTGTCACGGCGATACAGGCACCGGCAACCGGGATCTGGGCGCACCGAACCTGACGGATGCGATCTGGCTCTACGGAGGCGACGCCGCAGCAATAGAGGAAACCGTGCGCTACGCCCGCTTTGGGGTGATGCCGCCCTGGGGGGAGCGGCTCAGCGAGGCCGAAATCAAGGCCGTCACCGCCTATGTGCACCAGTTGGGCGGGGGCGAATAAAGGAACGACCGGCCCTGATCCACCTGTTCGCGCATTCAGGATCAAGGCCATGTGCTGTTGAAGGTCAGATATTGCGACTTTCAACAGCACAAAATTTGGCCAGACGGGGAAAGCTGAAATTCGAACGCCTCGCAGCGGATAGCTGGTTTGAACCTATAGTGACTGATGCTGCGACTACGACCAATGGCCGCTTTGACAAAACAGCATCCATGTTAATTTGCTAGCGAGCTAGCTATGGCAAGGGGCCCAATTTTATCGCAATTCGCCTGAGGTCAATTCGAGAAGACCTCTGTACATTGCGTCATGGTCTGTGACCCCTCCAATGCTCAGGTTCTCGGATTTTCCCGCAAATCTTCATGTGATAGATTATACACCCATGCTGCTTTCGCGGAACTTCGCGGCCTTTGTGCGATTGCCACAAGCGTCCATGCTGCACCATTTTCGACGACCACTTTTAGATGTGTCTTTGAAAACCAGCACACATTTGGCCCCCTCGCACACTTTGATCCGCTCTTGATCTGTTGAGGCCAGTAGCAGGGCTGTTTGATTTGCAAGAAATGACATGACAGCCTCTGGTTTCAGGATTGTTTGATTTTCATTGATCTGAAAATTGCCACCATCATATGTCAGATTAGATCGCGTGACGTGATGTTCTAAATGGCTGTTAATTAGAGTGAGTGCGCTAGCGTCGGGGGTACTGCTATTGATCACAGCTTGTAAGATAGCCTGAATGGCATCACGCAGACTGAAAAGCCGCGTGAAATCTGTCGCAGACCAATCATCAATCCGAGACTGTATTCCGACTTCTTTCAGCCAGTGCGCGAACTGATTGGGTTCTTCAATCAAATCGTACCCCTGCGTTCCTGCAAAGATACGAGTGTTGACGAAATCAAGCACGAGATCGTTACCGATGAATTGGAAGGGGAAGCGTTTATTTGTCATTTAACCAGTATAACGACTCTTGACTGGTTACTCAAGATGCTGCAGCTATAACCCCTGTAATGGATTATAGCGGTTACTTTTTGCTGCGCCGATCCGAACCCTAGGAGCACCAACATGCGTAAATTTCTTTCCAGCGCCCTCATAGCATTCACCGCAACCACCGGAGCAGGGATCGCCGAAACGACATACGGATACGAAGACGTCGATGGTCAAAGCATTTTCTTCCGCGAATCCGGTGATCCCGCGAACCCATCCTTGGTTTTGCTGCACGGCTTTCCAAGTTCGTCCCATCAATATCGCAATTTGATTGCTGAACTGAGCGATGCTTATCATCTTATCGCCCCTGATTACCCGGGTTTCGGCGCGAGTGATTTCCCGTCTGCTGAGGAATACACGTATTCCTTTGACAACTTTGCCGACACTATCGATGGCTTCCTTGAGCAGCGCGGAATTGAACAATATTCGCTGTTCATTCAAGATTATGGCGCTCCCGTTGGTATGCGCATCGCCGCAGAACACCCGGAACGAGTTGAGGCGCTGATTGTCCAGAACGGAAATTTATACGAAGAAGGCCTGAACCCCGAAACGTGGGCCCCTATCATGGCGCTTTGGGAAGGCGGTCGTAATGCCGATATTGAGGCCCAGATTGCGGCACAAGTGTTCAGCCTTGAAGGGCTCAAGTGGCAATACACCCACGGCACCCGCAATCCAGAGGCAATCTTACCCGACAATTGGTTATTGGATCATGAGTTGATCAATCGCGACGGTCAGCATGACATTCAACTTGGCCTGTTTTACGATTACCGCAACAACGTGGCAAAGTATCCGGAATGGCAGGATTACCTCAAAGAATACCAACCACCTGTGCTTGTTGTATGGGCCGAAAATGATGCCTTTTTCCCAGTGCCCGGCGCAGAGGGGCTCAAGCGTGATCTTGATGATGTGGACTACAACATTCTTGATACGGGGCACTTTGCTCTGGAAGAAGATGGCGCATTGATTGCAGACAAAATTCGTTCGTTCTTGTCAGCTCGCGATATCAATTAACATCACAGATTTCGGGTGTGCGTCGACACACCCGACTTTAATGCATAAGGACGAAAACACATGCCAATACAACTTTATGATGTTCCTAAATCGGGCCATTGCCATCGCGTGCGGCTTGCCGCATCTGTGATGGGGGTTAAAACGGAAATAATATCCGTCATGGATATGGAGGGGCAGCGCCAAGGTGCTGCCTACCTGGCGATAAATCCTCTCGGGCAAGTCCCCACAATGGTTGATGGGGATACAACGGTCCGCGACTCGATCGCAATCATCCAATACATGGAACGGACACATGCCGCAGGTCAGGGCTGGATGCCAAGTGATCCGGCAGAACGTGCACAGGTGGATGAATGGTTCGCCATTGCAGCGGGTGTGATGTTTCGCGGCCCGAATATGGCCCGCTTGATAAAACTGTTTAAGATGCCAGGTGATTACGATTCTGTTGAGGCTATTAGTGCAAAGCTCTTCAAACTGATGGAAGAGCATCTGAATAACCGCACTTGGCTGGTTGGTGATCGCGCAACGTTGGCGGATGTGGCGTGTTATTCCTACATGGCCGTCGCAAATGAAGGCCACTTGGACCTTGGTCCTTATCCGAACATCAACGCGTGGCTAATGGCGGTTCAAGGCTTAGATGGCTTTACCAATATGCCACGTTCCTAAGGAAAAGTGGAATATTCGATATACGCACGAGGAGGAGCTGCACCATACGTCCGGCAACATTGAAGATCATTCGAAGTTTCGAAGCGAGAAACCGTATGTGTTATGCTCATGGATCATTCCGTATTGGTGGCTGTCCCTCGATGGCCACCAACTGCAAAGGCAAACATTGAGGGCGAACCGACGAACGACTACCCAGTCCCGCACTGGCGACAATGGCAGGCGCCAAATCAAACGTCCACATTGGGTCAGATGCGCTTGAGGTCGCCATTTAAATAAACCTCAGACAACCAGATGTATCGGATTAACCCTCCTGCGAAGCTCCACATGTGCAAGGCAGGTCGTTCGTGAAAGCGGGTGTCCTCTACGACGCAATATCCAGATGATACAAATAGTCGTCGCGTGACTGGCCGTCGATCCGCACGCCGTCGGTGATCATGGCGACACGCACGAACCTTAGGCGTTCGTAAAAGGCGATGGCGCGGGCGTTGGCCGTGTCTACATACAGCTCCAACCGGCTGACGCCGTTTGCGGCGGCCTCAGCGATAACACCTTGCATCATGATACTGGCCGCACCGCTACCGTGATACGGCTGTGTAACATAAAACGGGCCAATCTCTGCCCGGTGCCGGGTCCGCGCGAGCGTTTGCGGACGATAGCCACAGAACCCGACCAAAGTCCCCCCGTCATAAACCCCCCGCAGCGCGCCGCGTGCGATGATGTCGCGACAATGCGCGACCGACGCGGCTTTGGCGTCCTCCTCCGAGATCAGAAAGCCCAACGGAAAGTCACGCGCGCCTTCAATCCGCAGCTTGCGCCATGCGGCGGCGTCCTCGGGGCTAAGCGGTTGGTAGGTCAAATCCGTCATATCGGCCTCATCCGTGCAAAGGTTAACGGCAGGTTCACGATCATACCGCGCGCTGGGTTAAGGGGGCAATCTTGTACCGGTGTACATACGCGATCTGTACAGGTTCTGTACGCGGAATTTACGCCGCAAATGGCTGTAAATAAGGCCGTTAGGGATTGATTTGCGGGTGCGTCAAGCTTCCTGCGCCAACCGGGCTTCCAGCACGTCAAACGGCACGCCCGGTTCGTCCTTCGCCCCCCGGATCACCAGCGAAGTTTTCACCGACGCGACATTCTCTGCACTGGTCAATTCTTCGGTCAGAAACCGTTGGAACGTGCGCAAATCAGGGGCCACGCATTTCAGAATGAAATCCACTTCGCCATTCAACATGTGGCATTCGCGGACCAGCGGCCAACCTTGGCACCGGGTCTCAAATGCGGACAAATCGACTTCGGCCTGGCTCACCAATCCGACCATCGCAAAGACCTGCACTTCAAAGCCCAATTCGCGCGCATTCACATCCGCATGGTAGCCCAGCACAAAGCCCTGCTCTTCCAAAGTCCGCACCCGCCGCAGGCAAGGTGGGGCTGAGATACCGACCCGTTTGGCCAATTCAACATTGGTCATCCGTCCGTCCGCCTGAAGTTCAGCAAGAATCATTCGGTCGATATCGTCTAGTTTAGTGCCTGGCATTTATGTTCCCTTGGAGTATTGGCAAATGGTACGCTCAGTTCTGATTTTACGCAATATTATTTCGCTACTCGGTAACAAAAGAACGTGAACCTTTTGGGGTCGGATGCTCTTTTATCATCAGCCCGGCGCGGCTATATCGGACCGTGATCCATGTAAAGAGGCTGCTATGTCCAAGACCCGTCACACCAAAGTTCTGATCATCGGCTCTGGCCCCGCGGGCTACACCGCCGGGGTCTATGCGGCCCGCGCGATGTTGGAGCCCGTGTTGGTTCAGGGGCTAGAACCCGGCGGCCAGCTGACCACCACAACCGAGGTCGAAAACTGGCCGGGTGATACCGAAGTCCAGGGCCCCGATCTGATGATCCGGATGGAGGCCCACGCCCGTGCGATGGGTTGTGACATCGTCGGCGATATCATTACTTCGCTCGACTTGCAGAACCGGCCTTTCACGGCTCAGTCGGATAGCGGCACAGTTTACACGGCTGACGCCGTAATCTTATGCACCGGTGCTCGTGCGAAATGGCTCGGCCTGCCGACCGAAGAGAAATTCAAAGGTTTTGGCGTGAGCGCTTGTGCGACTTGCGATGGCTTCTTTTACCGGGGGCAGGAAATCGTTGTTGTCGGCGGCGGGAACACCGCTGTGGAAGAGGCGCTGTTTCTCACCAACTTTGCCTCCAAGGTCACACTGGTCCACCGCCGGGATGAGTTGCGCGCCGAGAAGATCCTGCAGAACCGTTTACTGAAACATCCCAAGATCGAAACCCTTTGGTTTCATGAGGTGGATGAGGTCTTTGGCACCGAAAACCCGCTTGGCGTTGAAGGCGTGCGCGTGAAACACACTAAGACCGGCGAAATCACCGAGATTGCCGCCAAGGGTGTCTTCATCGCAATCGGCCATGCGCCGTCGTCAGAGTTGGTCAAAGAGCAGCTGGAAACGCACAGCGGCGGCTATGTTACCGTTGAGCCGGGTACGACGCGTACGGCTATTCCGGGGGTCTTTGCGGCGGGTGATTTGACGGATCATGTGTACCGCCAGGCCGTGACGAGCGCAGGTATGGGCTGCATGGCTGCACTGGATGCCGAGAAGTTCTTGGCCGAGCAGGACGACTAAGCCGTCCTAGCTTTGGGTGCATTCGTATAAGGCATCAAAACCAGCCGTTTTAGTCCCGTCATCCAGTGTAATCACTGCGTTTGTGTCACGGACTTCGCGGATCGTCGCACCACCGGTCAGCCCCGGCGCATCCAGCCGGGCGCAATAGCCCATGACCCTGCGTAACACCTCAGCGTTGCTGACCTGATCCTTGATATGAATGACCAAAATTGTTGGCGCGTCATTATCTGGATTGAACTTGAAGACACGATCAATCCCCTGGCGGTCCGCCGGATCTGGGAATGCTTCGACCTGCGATTGCCGGAAAGCTTCATCAATCGCAGCGCCATAAATCCCTGCGCAACCCGAAAGCATGATGGCGCATATCAAAGCAGGCGTTTTCATTACCGTGGTCTTTCTTGTCGTGACAGCTTAGATGTCTTTGGGGTTGTATTAAACTGCAGCCTTACTCAGATGGCAACGCGGATCACGGCTCACATGCGCAACATATCCGGCACCTTTTACCGTATCGTCTTTGCAGAATATGCGCACAGTGTTTTGGACGGGGTCATCCATCCCGAAGGACGGTTTCACCACGATGGGCAGCCTGCGCTTTACGCCTCGCCTTCACCAGAAACAGCCGCCGTTGCCATTGATATCTACCTCAAGCCTGATGACGCTGACCGCGTGATCATCCCCTTACGGTTGACCAATGCCCGGTTGGCGGATCTGCGCGATCCCGCGGTTTGTGACGCTTTAGGGGTTGATCCGCTATGGGCAAGCGTGCCTTGGGCCGATGAGCGGGCTAAAGGGCAGCCAGCCACAAGTTGGCGCGCCTCAGATGCGGTCCGCCAATCGGGGGCAAATGGGATGATCTATGCGTCGCGTCGTGAACCGTCACGGTGGCATGTGGTCTTGTTTTCATGGAATAAACCGGATGCTGGACAATTACGGCAGGACGGACCGGTGGCGTTTTGGGTGGCAAATGGGGCCGGGTCCGTCTGAAGGATTTATCTGAGGGTTCATATTCTGCGGATGCGGCGTAACGCCGAATAGCCGTCCTTTTTGCCTCTGTTCGCTAGACATTGCCCCTTGCAGGGGGCTATGCCACCGCAAATTGAATTAGATATCGTTAGGCTAGCTTATGGTACTTGACCTCGCTCCGATCCCCGAACTCTACGTCTCTTACGAGAGCGCGCAAAAAATGAAGTTAGATGCAGCTGATCTGATCAGTCACGATCTGTCTCCGCGCCAAAGCTGCGATCTTGAGCTTCTGATGAACGGCGGCTTCAACCCGTTGAAGGGTTTCTTGTCCGAAGCTGACTATGACAGCGTTGTCGACACAATGCGCCTGACGGACGGCACACTCTGGCCGATGCCCATCACATTGGATGTTACGGCTGATTTCGCGGATACGGTGGCGCTGGGTCAGGATATTGCCCTGCGCGACCAAGAGGGTGTGATTTTGGCGACGATGACCGTCACCGACAAATGGACGCCGAACAAATCGCATGAGGCGGCAAAGGTCTTTGGCGCCGACGACATGGCCCATCCGGCCGTGAACTACCTGCACAATACGGCCGGTGAAGTCTATCTGGGTGGTCCCATCACCGGTATTCAGCAACCCGTACACTATGATTTCCGGGCGCGTCGCGACACGCCGAACGAACTACGCGCCTATTTCCGCAAACTTGGTTGGCGCAAGGTTGTCGCCTTCCAAACCCGTAATCCTTTGCACCGCGCCCATCAGGAACTGACGTTCCGCGCTGCGAAAGAGGCCCAAGCCAACCTGTTGATCCACCCGGTTGTTGGGCTGACAAAACCTGGCGATATTGATCATTTCACCCGCGTGCGTTGTTATGAGGCCGTGCTGGACCAATATCCAACGTCCACCACAACCATGTCATTGCTGAACCTGGCCATGCGCATGGCGGGCCCGCGTGAGGCCGTTTGGCATGGGCTTATCCGCAAAAACCACGGGTGTACACATTTCATCGTTGGGCGAGACCATGCAGGACCGGGCAAAAACTCTGCCGGTGAGGATTTCTACGGCCCTTACGATGCGCAGGAATTGTTTCGTGAACATCAAGAAGAGATGGGCATCGAAATGGTCGATTTTAAGCACATGGTTTATGTGCAGGACCGCGCCCAATACGAACCGGCGGATGAAATCGCGGACAAAGATGACGTGACCATCCTGAATATCTCGGGAACGGAACTGCGCCGCCGTTTGGCTGAAGGATTGGAGATCCCAGAGTGGTTCTCGTTTCCTGCCGTGGTGGAAGAACTGCGCAAGACGCGCCCCCCACGGGCCAGTCAAGGGTTTACCGTGTTTTTCACCGGGTTTTCCGGGTCGGGAAAATCGACCATCGCCAATGCGTTGATGGTTAAACTGATGGAAATGGGTGGCCGTCCCGTGACGCTGCTGGATGGGGATATTGTCCGCAAAAACCTGTCGTCCGAGCTGGGATTTAGCAAAGAGCACCGCGATCTGAACATTCGCCGGATCGGCTATGTGGCGTCCGAGATCACCAAAAATGGCGGCATCGCGATCTGTGCTCCGATTGCGCCCTATGCCACCACCCGCCGTGCCGTGCGCGAGGATGTGGAACAGTTTGGCGCGTTCTTAGAGGTGCATGTCGCGACCTCAATTGAGGAATGCGAACGGCGTGACCGCAAAGGGCTTTATAAGCTAGCCCGCGCAGGGAAGATCAAGGAATTCACGGGTATTTCCGACCCGTATGATGTGCCCGAACATCCGGAATTGCGTTTGGAAACCGAAAACGTGCCGATCGACAACTGCGCGCATCAAGTCATTTTGAAGCTTGAAAGCATGGGGTTGATTAAAGGCTAAACCGTTTGGGTCGTGAGCGTTCGTCGATCGCTCACGACTGTTTCGCTAGTGCACCGTCACAGGTTGCATGTCGTTTTCGCGGGCCAGATGGAAGGCAAGCTTGCGGTTCGCGACAAGCGCCAACTGTTCACCTTCCGCGTTATGGACCGCAAAAAGCTGTTCTAGATCGCCGACTTGGCTGCGCAGCTTGGCAGGCAGGTCCGCCACCAGCACGGATTTCACGTAAACGATACCTTGATCAAGGTCCTTAAAGTCGTATTTCGCGTTCATGTGCTACCCTTTCTTAATGGCGATTGTCTGGATGACGCGGTCTGGAACTGCGCGGGTCAGATCGACGTGCAGCAATCCGTTCTCCATCACAGCCTCACCGACGTCGACGCCCTCAGCCAAGACAAAAGAGCGTTGAAATTGCCGTGCGGCGATACCGCGATGCAGGAAAATCCGCCCTTCGCTGTCATCTTCCTGACGCCCACGGATCACAAGCGAGCTATCTTCGACCGTGATCGCGAGATCAGCCTGGGCAAATCCGGCCACGGCAAGCGTGATCCGATAGGAATTTTCGGACGTTTGTTCAATATTGTAAGGGGGGTAGCCGTCGTTACCGCTTTTGGCGGTACGTTCGACCAGACGTTCGAGTTGCTCGAACCCAAGTAGGAACGGATGCGTTCCCAAAGCCAGTTTTGTCATCAGACATGCCCTTCTTTGCAAGCGACTGTCGGTTTACGGCCCCATTTTGGCGACCAATGCTAAAAATATGGGGGTCAAATCGGCTTTGATCAAGGGAAGTATTAGGAACTTCTGTGCGATACCCCTATCTATTGTGTTGTTGTTTAGCAAAATTTGGATCAACCCCTGATGAATACGTCCGCCAAAATGGAACAACTTGAGGTTTTGCGCGTGAAGCTTGAAGTGCTCAAGCGCGAACATCGTGACTTGGACACAGAAATTGAAACGCTTCATGAGCGCGGGGCGTCGGACATGCTCACCCTCAAAAGGCTCAAAAAGCAAAAACTGAATCTCAAGGATCAGATCGTCGCACTCGAAGACCGTCTACTGCCTGATATTATCGCCTAACGGACATTGCAGCCCGCAGCACCTTGGCTATAGTGCCGCTTCCTTTTGCTGTGGGATTTTCAAACATGACCCAACTTTCGGTCGGCATCATCATGGGCAGTCAGTCTGACTGGCCCACAATGCGCGAAGCCGCGGACGTTCTGGATGAGCTGGCCGTGCCTTATGAGGCCAAGATCGTTTCGGCCCACAGAACCCCTGATCGCCTGTGGGAATATGGCATGACTGCCGTTGATCGCGGTTTGCAGGTGATCATTGCCGGGGCCGGAGGTGCCGCCCATTTGCCCGGTATGATGGCCTCAAAAACCCGCGTGCCGGTGATTGGTGTGCCGGTGCAGACCAATGCCTTGTCGGGCGTTGATAGCCTATATTCCATTTTGCAGATGCCGCGCGGTTATCCTGTGGCAACAATGGCCATCGGTGCCGCCGGTGCCAAGAACGCAGGCCTGATGGCTGCAGGCATTCTGGCCTTGCAAGATGCCGCTTTGGCCGGACGGTTGGATGCATGGCGTGCAGCGCTGTCGGCCTCTATCCCGCAAGAGCCACAAGATGACTAATCCGCTACCTGTCGGGGCCACAATCGGCATTTTGGGCGGTGGTCAATTGGGCCGGATGTTGTCAGTCGCGGCCGCTCGGCTGGGCCTGAAAACGCATATATTTGAACCGGGCGCAGGGGCGCCAGCGGGTGATGTGGCCCACCAGGTGACCACTGCCGGGTATGACGACGCCGCGGCTCTGACTGCCTTTGGCAATGCGGTTGATGTCATCACCTATGAGTTTGAGAATATCCCGACCTCGGCTTTGGATCTTCTTGAGGCGTTGGCCCCGATCCATCCCGGCCGCGCAGCCCTTGCTACAAGTCAGGACCGCTTGACTGAAAAGACATTTTTGCAGGACCTTGGCTTGCAGACAGCGCCGTTTGCCGATGTTGCCAGCATGGATGATCTGACGGCGGCTATGACCACGATTGGCACGCCAGCAATCCTCAAGACCCGCCGGATGGGCTATGATGGGAAAGGGCAAGCCCGGATCATGACGCCAGAGGATGCCAGCGCGGCCTTTGATGCGATGGCTGGTGCGCCCGCGATCCTGGAAGGGTTTATCGACTTCAGTCATGAGGTCTCGGTGATTGGGGCCCGCGGCCCCGATGGGGCGGTGGCCTGCTATGATCCGGGGGAAAACGTGCATGAAGACGGGATTTTGCGCACCACGACCGTCCCCGCAAAACTGACCCCCGGACAGCGTACCGATGCGGTGTTGATTGCCGCTAAGGTTCTCAATGCCCTCGATTATGTCGGTGTTTTGGGGGTTGAGCTTTTCGTCACGCCCCAAGGGCTAATCGTGAATGAGATCGCGCCGCGTGTCCATAATTCGGGGCACTGGACACAGAATGGCTGCACGATCTGCCAGTTTGAACAGCATGTGCGTGCGGTGGCAGGGTGGCCTTTGGGGGATGGGTCACGGCATGCGGATGTGGTCATGGAAAACCTGATTGGCGATGACATGGACCGGGTGCCCGCGCTGGCCAAGACCGATGCGGCAATCCATCTTTATGGCAAGGCCGAGGTTAAACCGGGTCGCAAGATGGGGCATGTCAATCGGGTGATCAAACCCGATTAGGCGCTATTCACCGTCAAGAATCACGTCAAGCAAGCTTAGATCGTGATTGAACCGGCCTTCGCGTAAGAACAAAAGCACCTCTTCGATGACAACCGGGTTGTTCATCATGAATGTATGGGTGACCGGCAGGACAATGAAATCGCGCATGCCATCCAACCGGGCCGATGCTACTGAGACTTTGCCGTCATCTGGCCCTTCGATCAGGGCGGAATAGACCGGGTTCAAGGTGCGGTCGCCTGCGATGATCCCGATCTCATAGGGGATATATTCCTTGAGCGTATTTGGCACGCTTTCCTGCTCTGTCCCAAGCTGCAGACCGGCCGGCCCATGGTACCACTCAAAGGGTTCATAATCGCCAAAGACATCAACCAATTCTGATCCTGCGTTGGGGGGGGCAAGCATGACCACGCGGCCCATATTTTCAGGCCTGTGGTCGGTCAACCATGCCCGCACAAGGATACCTCCCATCGAATGGGTGACAAAATTCACCCGCCGGTCCCCGCATGCGGCCACATCTTCGGGCACATGTTCATCAACCAGAGTCTCAATAGGCTCTGAGGTGGATGGGTACCCCCGGTTCACCACAAAATACCCGGCGTTTTCCAGCACAAGTTGCATCGGCGTCATAGACGTTTCGCTGCGCGCCAGCCCATGGAACAGCACAACGCAGTCCTCGGCCAGGGCGGCGGTGCCGGTGAACAAAGCGAAAAGGACTATGCAAAGACGTTTCATGACTACCGATGTAACATCGCCCCGCAATTTCGGAAGGGGGCGCGCAAAAAAACCTAACGTCGCGTCATGAGTGATACCGCGATCCCGCCCAGAACCAACACGCCTGCGATCAGCAAGCGCGCCGTTAATTCCTCGCCCAGCAAGGCAACCCCGGCGGCCACGGCTATGACCGGCACGCTCAGTTGTGCAATCCCGCCCACGGTGGTTGGCAGCTGCGGCAAGAGCCTGTACCACAAAGCGTAGCCTAGCCCTGATGTGATCGCGCCTGCGGTGACCGCGCTGATGATCCCGCCGATACTCAATACGCCAGCCGAGCCAAAAAGTGTTGCCAGCGCCACAAGCGGCAAGCACAGCAGGAAGTTGCCTGCGGTTGCCCCTAAGGCGTCAGGTTCGGCCCGTCCAAGCAATGTGTAGACAGCCCAGCTGGCCCCCGCCGCAACCATCGCCAACGACCCGACAAAGGGCGGCGGCGCCGTGCCGGTGGGCCACAGTAAGACGCAAAGACCGACCAAGGCGATGACTGCGCCCAGCCACCTGAGCGCCGGGATGTTTTGGCCTTCGACAACCGCCCAACCAAAGACAATCACCTGCAAGACCCCAAACAGGATCAATGCGCCCAGTCCTGCGTCTAGGGTGATGTAGGCCCATGAAAACCCGATCATGTAGACCGCGAGCGCCAGCGCCCCTGCAAAGCGTTTGGGGGCTAGAACAACTGGCCGTGCCATGTCGCGCCGTGCGACAAGCAACCAAAGCATCCCGGCCCCGGCTGCCGTTCGGATCGTCGCGAAATCCATCGGGTCCATGCCATATTGCGCAACCCCAATCCGGTTCAGAATGGAGTTGGCTGCAAAGGCCGTCATTGTCAGGGCCACCAGAAGAAATATTTGCACTCTCTATCGTCCGTCAAATGGTTTGGGGTAGATCAGGTCTTGCGCAGGGGCTGGCTTGGTCAATCCAGCCACCAAATGATCTGGGGCGTTGAGCTTCGCCGCGCAATCAAGGCTGAACCCCGCCTTGGCAAAGAACGCAGGCTGCCCTTGCACAACCACAGGGGTGTTGGTCAGCCGGGCCCATTCGCTGAGCATCCCGATCATCCGTTTGCCGCGTCCGCCGCGTTGGTGGTCAGGATGGATCGCCACGGGGGCCAGACAGAACCAACCCTTGGGTTTGATCAAAGAGGACAAGGCGTAGTAGCCGATGATCTGATCCCCCAGCGGCAAGACAGTTTCGCCCGCAATCACGCGGGATTTGCGCAGCTTGCGGACCAAATTGGCCTCTGCATCTGAAGGGAAGGCCAATCGCAATAGTTGATCGACCTGCTCTTCCTCGCCCGCATGCATGTCACGGGCAAAACTGGTGTGGCTCAGCACTTGCAACTTCCTTTGGGATTAGTCGCGCAGACTAAGCCCGTGCGGCACTGGATATGCAAGACTTGCTGCAGCGGTTAACGCCAACGTGACGCGTCATTTGTCGTCATAGGCGAATGAGATCAGTGATGCTGGATCCTGTTCGCCCAGCCCGGCGTCGATCGCCAATCGTTGTTTGTCTGCGGTAATTTCCAATATTTGTGAGGTTATGCCAAAGGATTGCACGACCTGCTGGAAGATGAGGTTATCTTTGTACACGGCGTCAATCGTGAACCCGGCCGAGGTATCTTCGCCCAGTATTTTAGGGATGCGGTCCACGACCATGGGCATGCCTGCCGGACCACCACTGAGGATGCGAATGGCGGTCTCAAGCGTCAGTCCGGCCCGTTTGGCCACGCGCATCATATCATCGAGCCCGGAAAAATATGTCTGGATCATGCTGTTATTGATCACCTTCATGACCAGGCCTGTGCCTAACGGACCCACATGGAAAATCCGCCCGCTGATAGGTGTAAGGGTGTTGTGGGCCGAGGCCGCCGCGTCATCCTCGCCACCGATAAATATCCCGCAGGCCCCGGCAAGCACCAGTTCCGGCCCGCCCGAGATCGGGGCGTCAACGGCAGTCGCCCCTTTGGCGGTGATTTGGGCGATCCGGGCTTCGAGCACATCCGGGGTGACCGTGCTGGTATCGATAATCTGTTTACCGCTCAGGTCCAGCATGAGCAACGCATCAAGGACTTCGGCGACAGCGGCATTGTCAAACAAGCTCAGGATCAGCGCATCGCTTTGCGCCACAAGGCTGGCAAGGTCCGGGGCCGTCTGGACCGTTTCGACAGCACGATTACTGCGGGTCCAACCAAGCACTTGCTGTCCCTCGGCTTGCATCCGCTGTGCGATAGCCGTGCCCATACGACCTAATCCGATGACGCCTATGCGATCCATGTCCTGTCTCCCTTTCGATGACGCAGTGTTACCGGACTGGAGTAAACGGAAACAGGCGCATTGCACCAGAGGCGTTGATCTTTATCCATGGCGCTATAGGGGGGCATGCGCGAGAGGTTAAGAATGTCACATAAAAATACCATCGTCGAAACGGACCGGCTGAGGCTTGTCCCTTTTGCGCCCGATCATCTTGATGGGCTGTATGCCATGAATTCTGACCCGGAGGTTATGCGATATTTGGGTGGGCCTCAGACCCGGGATCAGGTTGCGGAATGGATCACAGGGCAGCAGGTCAAATGGGCCGCACTTGGTTTTGGCTGGTGGGCGGTGTTCGCACGCGAGGCCGATGCGCTGGTCGGGGCCGCTTGTTTGCAGCACTTGGCACATATCAAGACCAACCCACTGGAAATTGGCTGGCGGCTCATGACGTCCGCGCAAGGGAAGGGCTATGCCACCGAAGCCGGGCGGGCCGCGATGGATTATGGGTTTGATGTGGTAGGAGAGACTTATCTGATGGCGGTCACTGATCCAGAGAATAAGGCCTCAGCGCGTGTGATGGAACGCTTGGGGATGACCTATATTGGGATTCAGACGCATTATGACGTGGATTGCGTGACCTATGAGATACATCGCAAGGATAGGATCCGTTAACGGGTCACACGTAGGATGAAAGCGTTCAGGTAAAACGCCGCAATCAGCTCACGCGGTAAATGCTGTCTGGGCCATTTGGTGAACCGCTCTCATGCAAAAGGGCGCTCCAGATGGAACGCCCTTCTTTAGGCTGATGCTGGGTCAAAGCTCCAATCGTTTCTGACGAAACGACTACCGCCTTGCTGCCGGCGTCGAAACGCGAAAGGGGCGCTCCAAGTGGAACGCCCCCTTTTTCGTCACTTTACATGTTCTCGGCATTTGCTGCGCAAACACCTGCCACATGATCGTCGTTTTTGCCCAAGGGCAAAGAACGACTTACATCATGCCGCCCATGCCGCCCATGTCGGGCATGCCGCCGCCAGCGCCGCCAGCGCCTTCTTTGGCAGGCTTGTCAGCAACCATTGCTTCGGTTGTGATCAGCAGGCCAGCAACAGATGCCGCGTCCTGCAGGGCAGTACGCACGACTTTGGCCGGGTCAATTACGCCGAATTTGAACATGTCGCCATATTCTTCGGTCTGCGCATTGAAGCCGAATGCAGCGTCATCGCTTTCGCGAATTTTGCCAGCTACAACAGAGCCGTCAACGCCGGAGTTTTCAGCGATCTGACGCAGAGGTGCTTCGATAGCCTTACGCACGATCGAGATACCAACGTCTTGGTCAGAGTTTGCGCCGCTCAGACCGTCAAGGGCTTTGCCGCCTTGGATCAGTGCAACACCACCGCCCACAACAACGCCTTCTTGTACAGCAGCGCGTGTCGCGTTCAGTGCATCGTCAACGCGGTCTTTGCGCTCTTTGACTTCCACTTCGGACATGCCACCAACGCGGATAACAGCAACACCGCCAGCCAGTTTGGCTACACGTTCTTGCAGTTTTTCACGGTCGTAATCTGAAGTTGTTTCTTCGATTTGGCCGCGGATCTGGTTGACCCGTGCTTCGATTTCAGCTTTGTCGCCAGCACCGTCAACGATGGTTGTTTCGTCTTTGGTGATCGCAACACGCTTGGCGGTACCCAGCATGTCCATGGTGACGCTTTCAAGCTTCATGCCCAGATCATCAGAGATCACCTGACCGCCTGTCAGGATAGCGATGTCCTGCAGCATGGCTTTACGACGATCACCGAAACCTGGTGCTTTGACAGCAGCGATTTTCAGACCGCCACGCAGCTTGTTCACAACAAGTGTGGCCAACGCTTCGCCTTCAACATCTTCTGAGATGATCAAAAGAGGCTTGCCAGACTGGATCACTGATTCCAACAAGGGAACCATTGGCTGCAAAGAAGACAGTTTCTTTTCGTGCAGCAGGATGATCGCGTCTTCCAGCTCGGTTGTCATTTTGTCAGGGTTGGTGACAAAGTAAGGGGACAGGTAACCGCGGTCGAACTGCATGCCTTCAACAACATCGGTCTCTGTTTCCAGACCTTTGTTCTCTTCAACAGTGATGACGCCTTCGTTGCCAACCTTCTGCATCGCGTCCGCGATCTGACGGCCGATTTCAGCTTCGCCGTTGGCAGAGATCGTGCCAACCTGCGCAACTTCGTCGCTGTCGGAAACAGGACGTGACGCGCCCTTGATCGCTTCAACAACTTTGGTTGTTGCCAGATCGATACCGCGCTTAAGGTCCATTGGGTTCATGCCAGCGGCAACAGACTTCATGCCTTCTTTGACGATAGCCTGAGCCAGAACAGTGGCAGTTGTTGTACCATCACCGGCTTCGTCGTTGGTCCGGGAAGCAACTTCCTTAACCATCTGCGCGCCCATGTTTTCGAACTTGTCTTCAAGCTCGATCTCTTTAGCAACAGATACACCATCTTTGGTGATGCGCGGTGCGCCGAACGATTTGTCCAGAACCACGTTGCGGCCCTTGGGGCCCAGAGTAACTTTCACCGCATTGGCGAGAGTGTTGACACCAGCCAGCATGCGATTGCGTGCATCTGTGTCGAATTTGACGTCCTTAGCAGCCATTTTCATGTGCTCCTTGAAATAGATAAGTTTACGACCGTAAGATGGGTTTCAACCCATCCTCGCTGCGGGATTACATGATCCCCAGAATGTCGCTTTCTTTCATGATCAGCAGCTCTTCGCCGTCGATCTTGACTTCGGTGCCGGACCATTTGCCGAACAGCACTTTGTCGCCTGCCTTAACGGCCATTGCGATCAATTCACCGCTGTCTTTGCGAGTACCTTCACCGCAAGATACGATTTCACCCTCAGCAGGTTTTTCTTTGGCGCTGTCAGGAATGATCAGACCGCCCGATGTCTTTTCGTCGCTTTCAATGCGACGGACCAGTACGCGGTCGTGAAGTGGTGTAAATGCCATTTCAGAACTTCTCCAGTTCGTGTTTCTCCCATGTTAGCACTCAACCAAGTCGAGTGATAACGCAGCGTAATTAGGCACCAATCCAACATGAGTCAACAGCGCCCGTAAGAAGTTTTTGAATTTAGCTTTCGGGCGGGAAATCGTCATCTTCGGACAGAATGCGCCAGGCATCACCGTCCAGATCATCATATTGATTGGCCAGCAAGCACCATAGGAATGCAGCCAGCCCAAGTCCACCCAAGATCAGCGAGGCAGGAATGAGGAACGCAAGTACATTCATACCCGCCCCCGCAATCGCAAAGCGTTTAAAAGTACGGTGATCGACGATGTCGACATGGCAATTGCCGCAATCAGTGGCGTTGCATATCCTGCCAAGGCAATGGGTACGGCGACCATGTTATAGACTGTAGAGATGCCAAAGTTTTCGACGATCCGGGCTTTGGCTGCCCGTGCAATCAGGGGCAAGTCGATCAGCGGAAGCAAGCTGTCATTAAGCAGTACAATGTCTGACGCCGCCCGCGATGCATCTGCCGCCGTTGCGGGTGAAACTGACGCAAACGCCGCAGCCAGGGCGCCGGTGTCATTTAGCCCATCTCCCACCATCAACACGTGCCCTCCCGCTGCTGCCAGCACCTCGACGTAGGCGATTTTATCGGCCGGTTGCGTCTCGGCTTGCCAGTCTGCGATACCAAGACGTTCTGCGACGAGGGCAGTTTCATCGGCGTCGTCACCTGATGCCAGATGAACCTGCAGTCCTGCATTTTGCCATGCATGCACCAGCTCCACGGCGCCTTCGCGCAATTCGGACCGTAGTGATATCTTTTGCGGTCTGTCAGCGCCGATTTGGAGGTATGTGCCACGCCCGGCCCCCAGCCATGCGCCAGAGCCAAGCCGGACCTCTTGCCCCTTGAAGTCGGCACTAAGTCCTTTACCCGGGTGTTCTTGCTGGTCGGTCAATTCAGCGGGTGCAGCTCCATTCAGCGACGCGGCAATGGCCTGCGAGATTGGATGCGTTGCGTTACGTGTCAGTGCCAAGGCAATGCTTTGCGCCTCATCACTAAGCATATCACCCGCCGCCGCGGGCCGTGTTAGGGTGCCGGTCTTGTCGAAGACGACCGTATCGATCTCGGCCAACCGCTCTAGGGCTGTGCCATCTTTGACGAGCAGGCCAGACCGAAACAAGCGTCCGGCGGCAGTGGTAACGACGGCTGGCACGGCGAGCCCCAGTGCGCAGGGGCAGGTGATGATCAAAACAGCGACCGCGATATTTAACGAAAGGCGCATATCGCCCGAATAAATGAGCCAGCCCAGGAACGCGGCCAAAGCCAGCAGATGAACCGCTGGTGCATAGACGGCGGCGGCCCGATCAGCGATGGCGGTGTAGCGATTGCGGATCGCCTCGGCTTCATCCACCATTGTCACCATTTTACGCAAGGTCGTGTCCGCCCCAACGGTGGTTGCTTTGATGGTCAGCGGACCGGATAAATTGATTTCGCCCGCCGTTACCGCGGTGCCTGCGCTGGCGGCAAGGTGGCGGCTTTCGCCGGTCAAGAGTGAGCGATCAATCTGGCTGTTTCCTTCTATGATCATTCCGTCAACCGGGATGCGCCCACCGGGTAGCACTTGGATCAGATCACCAATCGCTAACCCATCGAAATCGACCATTTCTCGAACCCCATCGCGCAATCGCATGACACGCGGGACTTCAAGCGCAGAAAGCTGCGCGGCGGCCGAAGTCGCCGCTTTGCGGCTGCGATAGTCTAGATAACGCCCAATCAGTAGGAAGAACGTCAGCGATAATGCCGCGTCAAAATAGGCGTGTTGCCCACCAAAGAAGGTCTCATAAAGCGACATACTGGCCGCGAGGAGAACCGCCAATGAGATCGGCACATCCATGTTCAGTTTGCGCACAGACAGCGCCCGCCATGCGTTCGCAAAAAACGGCTGTGCGCCATAGACCAGTGCAGGCAGCGCAATGCTGGCGCTGACAAGATGGAATAAATGTTGCGTGGCTCCAACAGCCCCCGACCAGATGGCAACGGACAACAGCATCACATTCATCATTGCAAAGCCAGACACGGCTATCCGGGTCATCAGCCCTTGACCGTAGCGATCAGCCTCGGTGCCCAACAGGCTTGTATCAAGTAGCCGTGCTTCAAAACCCGCAAGCTCTAGTGTGTCGATCAGCTGTTCCGGCGTAATGGGTGAATTCACGCCCACAGTCACCCGCTTCATTGACAGGTTCACTCGGGCACTGGCCACGCCCTGCATCGCGCGCAGCGTTCGTTCGACCCCGTTGATACAAGCCACACAATGGATACCCGGCAACGACAGGATGACCTGCGATGACCCGTTTGCGGCTGCTTTTTCCAGCGGGCCCTCAGGCAGGCCAATGCAGGCTGGACAGACGGCGCTCTCGGTCATCGGGCGGTGATCGGAAAACGGCGGCGGAACGTTGTGCCGTCAGGTGCGATCAGCTCTAGACGTAGGTTCCAATAGCCTTCACCTACGGTCACTGGTGCTGTCAGTGCGGTGCCGTTCCAGGTGAAGGCGGGCGTGCTATCCTCGCCCGTGTGCGTGGCCCGGCCAAGCGTCGCACGGGTGACTTCGGCCTGCACCGGATTGCCGTCCTTGTTTGTGATCGTGACGGTCAGAGTGCCGTTCGCTATCGTCGCAGAAACGTCCCATTGCAGGGCATACTGTGCCGCACGCTCGGCCTCGAATTGCTGACTGACAACATAGGAATTGCGCGTCTCCAATCCTGGAAAGGTCGCGACGGCGTTAAAGGCCAACGTCAGGTTCACGGCGATGACGATACCAAAACCGCCGACCATCAGGGCCAGCATGTGCCATCCAGTAAATTCGCGAGTCATTGTTGCGCTCTCCCATTGAAAACCGTGTCTTTATGCGCCCGTTCGCCAGACACGAGGTCTTCGACCCAGAACCGTAAATCAACGTGGTCTGCTGTTGCGGCGGCATCGCCGGGCCGGGCCGAGACATAGACCCGCTGCAAGAAGGTTTCGTTGGCGGGCACTGTGATGCTGCGCTGGGCTGTGCCTTCCAGATCGATCCGTAGAATATCGTCGGAACTGAGTGACAGGTGGAATTCCCGATCCTCGCCATGCTTGTTCAACAGGCGGATGTCGTAGATGTTCCGGATCGTCCCGTCAGATAATGTCACGAAGGTTGGATTGCGGATCGGCGAGACGGTCATTTCGATATCGGCCCGTATGAATAGCGCAAAGACCAAGCCCACGCCAATCAGCCCCCAAAGTGTGGTATAGAGGATCGTGCGGAACCGGAACACATGTTGCCACAGCTTCTTTGCGGGTTTGCCTTTGGCCTCTTCGTCTTGATCGGAGAGTGCCAGATAATCGATTAATCCCCTAGGTTTACCGATCTTTGCCATCACGTCATCGCAGGCGTCGATGCACAACGCGCAGGTGATGCATTCCATCTGCTGCCCATCCCGGATGTCGATCCCTGCTGGGCAGACATTGACGCAGGCCATGCAATCGATGCAGTCGCCTGTGGTGTTGTCGTGCTTTTTGCCGCGCGGCTCACCCCGCCAATCGCGGTAGGCGACGGTCAGCGTTTCGGGGTCCATCATCGCGGCCTGAATGCGGGGCCAAGGGCACATGTAGTTGCAGACCTGTTCGCGCATGAAGCCGCCGAAGACGAATGTGGCGGCTGTCAAAACGCCGATTGTGGCCCAAGCGACCAATGGTGCGTCCAGGCTGATCAGGTTGCGTGCCAGTGTTGGCGCGTCGGCGAAGTAGAACACCCAAGCTCCCCCGGTTGCTAGGGCGATCACGAACCAGATGCCCCATTTTGTCAGCCTTAACCCTAACTTCCGGGGGCTCCAATTTTCGTTCCATAGCCTGACGCGTGCATTGCGATCGCCCTCGATCCAGCGCTCAACAAGGATGAAAAGATCGGTCCAAACTGTCTGCGGGCAGGTATATCCGCACCAGACCCGGCCGAGCGCTGAGGTGAATAAAAACAGGCCCAAACCGGCCATGATCAGTAGGCCTGCGACGAAGTAGAATTCGTGCGGCCAAATCTCAATCCAGAAGAAATAGAACCTACGGTGTGCCATATCGACCAAGACGGCTTGGTCGGGCAGGTTTGGTCCGCGGTCCCAGCGGATCCAGGGGGTCAGATAGTAGATACCCAGCGTAATTCCCATCACCCACCATTTCAGGTTTCGATAGAAACCTTTGACGCGGCGCGGAAAAATCGGCTCACGCGGGGCATAGAGTGGCTGGTTTTCGGTTGAAGTCATCGCCTACCTGCAAGGAAATCATTCTGTTCGCAGGATCGCTTCTAACGATAATACCGGTCACGGCCTTGATGTGGATCAAGCCGTCTAGATCTTGGGGGCGGAGCCACGCCTGTCGACTTATAGGGGTTATTTTTTGCGTAAAGACCGCGTACATTTCCTGTACATAAAATCATCAAGATCAGGCGTTTTGTGGCGCCCGCGTTGTAAAAACCTGACACGCGACAAGTTTTGCAGCCAAATCGCGAAGAATTTTCTTTTTGTTAACCTTTGGGTTGCGTTACCATGATAATGAGAGCGCAGTGTGTTCTCGATTTGAAGCGCGCAATTGATAGGAAGACGTATTGTATCAGGGTGCCGTACAGGTATCGCAGGATGATCGAGGTCTGATTTCGCTACTGGAACATCCGGTTGCATTGGCTGATCATTTCGGGCGTATTTTGTTTCAGAATGCAGCATTTGAGCTGTGTCAGACTGACACGCTGCAAGATCCGTTAAAGCGTAACATCCAGGATTTTCTGGGTGTTTGGGTTCAGCCAAAATACGATGCCTTTCTCAACCGCGCCGCCACCGATCCGCAATCCCCTGACACACGGTTTGAAACCGTCGTTGTGCTGGATGGCATCCGCTATAATTTGGTCTTGTCCCCGCTTCATCCGGACACTCAACCCGCTGTAATATTGTGTCAATTGCAACGGTCACATCCGTCCAAGGATGCTCGGCTGGATTATCTGATGGACCATTTTGATCAGGGTGTCTGGGAGCGCGATATACGGGCCGGTGTATTCTGGGTCTCAAAGGTCTGGCGCACCATTCGTGGGATCTCGGATGATACCGAGATCTTGGGTATTGAGGACAATTGGCTGCGGGACGTGCATCCTGACGACCATGCAGAGCTACGTAGCGTTGTTGATCGGCAGGTCGGTGGCTTGACGGATTCGATCCATGTCCAGTACCGCCATCGTCATGCCGACGGACATTGGATTTGGATCTTGTGCCGCGCCAAAGTTGTTGAGGCGGATGCTGACGGCAAACCGATACGTATTGTCGGAACAGATACAGATGTGACTGCGATGCATCATCGTGAAAGTCATATGCAAGACCTGACCAACAAATTCAAAATGGCAATTGATGTGTCAGGGATTGGGATTTGGGAGTACGACCCAGAAGCTGATCGCGTGCACTGGGATGATCGATTGCTGGAAATCTATGGCCGTGAGGATGAGGACAATTTGCGGGCCGGCGATTTTTGGGAAACTTGCATACATCCCGAAGACAGGCCCGGTACGATTGAAGCAGCCGAAGAAAGCCTTCGTCAACGTCAGGATTTCAAGCGCGACTTTCGCATTGTTCGCCCAGATGGCGAGATTCGGCACATTCGCAGTCTATCCCGCTTTGCCGAAGATCAGCTTTACAAGGATAAACTTGTCGGGGTCAACATCGACATCACCGAAGAGTTGCGGCGCAATGCGGAGCTGGAAGAGACCAGACTAAGGCTTGAATATGATTCAAACCACGACGCCCTGACCGGTCTTGCCAATCGCCGTTTGCTGGATGAACGCTCAACCGGGTTGTTCACACGTATGACGCCCGACCAAAGATACGCGATTGTGCAAATCGATTTGGACCACTTCAAGCAGATCAATGATACATTGGGCCATGCTGCCGGTGATGCGGTGTTGACCCATGTCGCCCGTCAGCTGAGCACAATTGTTGCCGATTATGGCCTGACCTCTCGCATCGGCGGTGATGAGTTTGTCGTCTTTTTCGAAGAATCTCCCCCTGATCTTGTTCTGCGCAATATCTGCGAAACGATTGTTCAGGCATTCAAGCAACCGCTTGTCTATGAAGGACATGAATGTGTGGTTGGCGTGAGTGTCGGTTGTGCCATCGGCCAAGGCCCCCCTGAACAGTCCAATGACATTTTTGTGCAGGCCGATGCTGCACTTTATGCGGCAAAGCAAGCCGGTCGCGGTTGCTATCGCTTCTTTTGCAGTGCAACCCGGGTCGCCGCCGCCGCCGAACAAAATGCCCGGCAGACGATTATTGATGCGCTCGAAAAGGAAGAGTTGTTTTGCTTCTTCCAGCCCCAGTTCTCTTCCAAAGAACGCCGTATCGTCGGTGCAGAGGCGCTGGTGCGCTGGCAATGCCCCGAGCGTGGATTGCTGACCCCGGATGCCTTTATGTCGCTTGCGGATCAGGCCGGATTGACCGAGCGCATTGATGCCTATGTTTTTGAGAAGGTCATTAGCCAACAGTCCCGTTGGTTTGACAGAGGTATTTCTTATCCGCCGATAGCGGTGAATGTATCGAAGGCCCGCTTTAAGGCGGACGGTCTTTTGGAGCATGTCAGATCTTTGGTCCAGCCCCATCATGCGATTGTATTTGAACTGCTTGAGACCGCCTTTTTGGATGATATGTCGCAGGACGAGTTGGACCGTATTGCAGCATTGCGCAGCATGGGCGTTCGTTTGGATCTGGATGATTTTGGTTCTGGTCATTCGTCCGTTGCTGCGATGCAGTCCGTGCGCCCAGATCGTATCAAGTTTGACCAACGCCTTGTCGCCCCTATTATTCATCGCCCCGAACAGTTGAAGACCCTTCAGTTGATTGCCCAAATGGCCCGATTAGAAGGCATTGGTATTGTCATTGAAGGATTGGACAGTTCCGCCCATTTGGTCGCAATTGAGAAACTGGATTGCGATGTGTTGCAAGGGTTTGCGCTGCAGGTCCCTGTCCCGGCTGACGCGTTCGAACAGTTGCTTGGCGCTTGATCTTTTATGTTGATTGCGCCCCTCGCTTTTCCGGCTGAACGGGCGTAGCCATACAGCCATGAAAATGGTTCGCCTTGAAGATTCCCATCGCTTGCCCTTGTGGCGCAGGCCGACGTCGCTGTTGTTTATGATGGCAATGGCGATGCCGATTGCCTTTGCGACTTGGTCTGCTTTGTTGAATAACTTTGTTATTGAGATCGCCCAGTTTGATGGCACCGATATTGGCTGGCTTCATACGGTGCGCGAAATTCCCGGATTTTTTGCAATTGGGGTTATTGCTCTGATCATGTTTATCCGTGAACAGGTGCTGGGTTTGGTCGCCTTGGTCTTGTTGGGTGCCGCCACGGCTGTCACAGCGCAATTCCCGAGTATGGCTGGGATTTTGACCGTCACGATGTTGTCCTCTATCGGGTTTCATTACTATGAGACCGTCAATCAATCCCTGCAATTGCAGTGGATCGACAAGAAACGTGCCCCCCAGACCTTGGGGTGGCTTTTGTCTGCAGGGTCGGCTGCGACCTTGGTTGTGTATCTGCTGATCGTGCTTACTTGGGATCGCTTTGGCCTAACCTATACCATTGTTTATTGGCTGGCCGGTGGGTTTACGACGTTGGTTGCCATCTTTTGTCTGATCGCCTATCCGCAGTTTGAATCCCCCCATCCGCAGTTAAAGACCTTTGTTCTGCGCAAGCGCTATTGGCTCTATTATGCGCTGCAATTCATGTCCGGTGCCCGCCGTCAGGTGTTTGTTGTCTTTGCCGCCTTTATGATGGTCCAGAAATTTGAATTTGAGGTGGATCAGACCACTCAGCTGTTCATGGTGGCCTTGGTTGTGAATATTGTGGCTGCCCCCTTGCTAGGCCGTATCGTGGCTTACTTTGGTGAGCGTCGTGCGTTGATTGTGGAATACATCGGCCTGAGCATTGTCTTCGCCGCTTATGCCGGGATTTACTATCTGCATTGGGGCGTTGTGCTGGCTGTCGTGCTTTACGTCGTGAACCAGATTTTCTTTAGTCTGGCGCTGGCCATCAAAACCTATTTCCAAAAGATTGCCGACCCTCAGGATATTGCGCCAACGGCTGCTGTGGCCTTTACGATCAATCATATCGCCGCTGTTTTCCTACCCGTGTTGCTGGGCCTGCTGTGGGATCATTATTCGCCCGGGCTGGTTTTTGCGCTTGCGGTCTTAATGGCCTTAGGGTCGCTGTTTTTGTCCATGCTGATCCCCCGCCATCCCGCCCCGGGCCATGAGACCGTCTTTCAGGGCCGGTTGCTGGCGGCTGCGGAGTAGCGCGGTTATCGCCGGCTGAGGCGCCGTCTTGACCAGAACCCATAGCTGACCCCGATGAACAGGGCAGGGAACCCATAGACCAAAAAGAGCAATGTGGCCATGATTGCCGTTGCGGTGAAGTAACCTGCAATGCTTGGGGCGAATTGGAGCATAGCCAGTCCGCCGGTCAGCATCCCGGCAAGTGACAGGATCAACCCGATACCAAAAGGTGTCAGGACGATGGCCAGACAGCCTTTGAATGCAAAGCCCAGGCGATCAAAAATCGCCAGGTGTTTCCGCTCGGTTCTGACGAATTGAACCGCTCCGAGATACCCCGCAAGCATCGGTGGGAGCAGAAGTGGCAAAAAGGGGATGCGAAAGTCGAGATACGGCAATCCCCATCCAAGGGCGTAAGTTATGACGTAATGAGAAAAGACGACGACAATAATGGCTCCTAGCATAGGTGTAGGGTCCTCCTGTTGGGGGTTATGGGTTTGATTGTTATTTTGTATGCGATGGTATACAAATGGGGATTGACCGGCGGGACTTCAAGGGCCCAGCGGCGTTCATACCTGCGGTATCCACCCTTGGTGGCGGCAGATCAGATAGGGGGATTAGATCATTTGCGCGTGAAGCAGTCGTGCGTGGCCCGCGCTGAGAATGATGGCTTGTCGTCCCAAAGCACCCCTACGAACGGGACAACCGATGTGAGGCCATTGTCGTCAAAGCCACCATTTGCTGGGCATTTTGGGGACGTCGGCATTTACTGTTGCCTCAACAATTTGGTCGCCAAAACAAAGCACAACTCAGCATCCTGCCCTAAACACGCACGACCGCTGACATTCTCTTGCCCCATTCTCGGCTGATCCTAGGGTCTCTTACTTTTTAGATGATAGGTCAGCCCATGGTAGATAAGAAGACGCAGCCGCATTGGTACGATGTCGTCGGCAGTTGCGAAGATTATCGCGCGGTTCCCTTCGATACGGTCGCTGCCGGGAAAACTGCTGGCATAGGTGCTGATGATGTCCGTCGCACAATGCGCGAAAAGAGCCGCGCCACCCTGCTTCGGCACCCCGATCCGCAGGGTTGATCCTGCTTTTGTTTCCGGGGTCAGGTAAGACGGCTGCCCCCATTTCAATGTCTCTTCGATCGCGCCCACTTCTGGATTGTCCTGCGCCACGCTGAAAATGAGATCACGCAGGGTCAGCGCCATGTCCCGTGTCTCTGCCGGGAAGGCATCATAGGCTGCTTTCACCTTGTCGTCCGCAAAAGGGTATCTCATGCCGGTGTCATCCTTTCTGCGACCCGGCTTGCATAGTCGGACAGGACAGCATCATTGGCCACCCTTTTGCTCAGCAATGTGGGCACCGGGGTTGCCATCATCGCCCCAAGCATTGCCGCGACCGTATAGTCGGGCAGGCTGATCTGTTGACCCATGAGGTAATTCCGGCCCGTCAATCGGTCGGTGATGGCTGCCAAGTCAGGCGCGATCCGGTCCATCCGCTCGGCCGGGGTGAACCGCCCAAGACCTTGGGCATGCAACCCCTTTAGCGTGCCGTTCCGAATGCTGTTTGCAATCGGTTTGCGTAGTAGCGCTGGCAAAGCTGCGAAATAGGCATCACGGATAACGGGCCAATTGTCCCCCTCGCCCCAGCGGTCAAGGACAAGGTGGAAATACATGTGTTCCTCAGCCATGCGGATCAGCGCGTGCCCCAGCGTCCGGTCCGCTTCCCCCCAGAAATCCGCCCCGCGCTTTTCCAGATAGCGCTGGATATTGTGACTATCGGCGATGATCCCTTCGGGCGTGCGGATCGCGGGCAGTTTGGCATAGGGCATCTTGCGCGGGTCGTTGCTGTCTTCGCGCTGCCAGTCGGCCCCTGCGGCTTGCAACAGCCACATTGCTTTGACGCAAAATGGGCTGTAGCTAAGTTGGCCAAACCCGGCTTGGTAGGTGATGAGTGTGATCATTGTCGTCTCCTGTGTTGCACCTCTTATGCAGGAGGGTACTGACAGATTCTGGCAGGAGTGATATGATCCCCCCATGTCCCGCACCGCTCGTCTGTTTCAACTGATGCAATCGCTCCGCCGCCATGCGCCGCCGGTGACCGCTCAGCAATTGGCCAATGATACAGGCGTGTCCTTGCGCACGCTTTACCGGGATATTGAGGCCTTGCGCGGGTTGGGCGCGATTATCGATGGCACTGCAGGTTTTGGCTATGCGCTGACAGAGGATGCAGCCCTGCCCCCGATGATGTTTGACGACGAAGAGATCGAGGCGATTGTGCTGGGGTTGCGCGACGTGCAGGCAATAGCCGATCCGCATCTGGCGCGGGCGGCCAAGAACGCCTTGGCCAAATTGCAAGCAAGGCTGCCCAGCGCGCAAGCCCATCGTTTGCAATATGCGGTGCTGGCCGCGGATCGGATCAGGCGCCCGCCGCAACCGACCGTGGATGTCCGCGGACTGCGGCAGGCCACCTGGGACGAACGTACGATTGAGATCGATTATATCGATGCCAAGGGTGATGCGACCCAGCGTCGGGTTGATCCGCTGGGGATCGTGTTCTTGCAGGACACCCATAACCTGATTGCCTGGTGTCATCTGCGCCAAGCGTACCGCAACTTCCGGCTAGATCGGATGCAGAACCTGAGGATCACCGACGCGAGCTTTCGACCCCGCCGGGTGGCGATGCTGCGCGACGCGATTGAGCAATTGTCCAACTGTTGGCCCGAACCCTCTGCGATGGTGGCGAAGTCCACCGATGTCTAACGCCAGATAGCTATGACCATTACCTCATCAACTGACCCAAAGCAGAAAGACGATCCTTCGCGCGCGATGCTGCAAGGCAGGATGTGTCCGATGATATTCAGATATTGTACAACCCAACACGCAAGCACACCAACAACGGCATGCTGCCGTCGGTTGCTTAAGAAGCAAAACCCAACAAGGCAGGCGACGAGGCAGCTAAGAGCGCCTAATACCCGTGCCCGTTGGCATGCTCAGACAAATCCCAGCGAACCTCAAAGATGCGCATTGCTATGGAAGCCAATCAAATACGGCTTAGGCAGTAGTTTGGTCACCCATGCTTCGTACAGGGGGCCAAAGGCTGCGAGATGCGACAAGCGTTCAGGCGCATCTGCCATCCAATAGGCCGCGTCGCCACAGCCGCGTTCCCCTATCTTTGGAGAAAGATAGGCGCAGCCCAAATAGGTCCCCGTGTGATTGCGGATGACCCAAGCGTAGGAGCGTTTTGCAGTGAATTCGCGGTGATGCCAGTGAAGGTCAATCAGGTTGTCCTCAAAGGTTAGACCCTCAGGCCAAACCGGCCCGAATAGGCCCTGCAGCACGGATTGTGAGCGGGTCACCGCCTCAAAATCCGTCTCGACATCCGCTGCCGTCAGCATATCAAGCTGATAGGCCCCCAACACCAGGGACGTTGGCACCTCCAAGGCCTCAAAGTCAGGATGCGGTAGCATGTTATGGTGCGGGCTCTTTGGCTTCGCGCGCGAAGGGGCTTTCTTCTAGCACCTCGTAATCTGGCGTGAAAATGCCGTTGGCTTTTGCATCTGCCATGTAACGGAATGTGTTTACCGACATGCGCATCAGATGTTCGCCCGCCTTCATTGGTGGATATTTCGCAATGGTTTCCGCCGTGCGGAACTTTTCCAGTGGTTCGACAACTGCATCATAGTCCAGTCCAAAGAACAGCGGCATCGAATAACGCTCTTTGCCAGTATTCACGACCCGATGTTGTGTCGACTTGAATTGGCCACCTGACCATGTCTCAAAGATGTCGCCAATATTGACGATGAACGTGCCCGGTATTGGCGGGGCCTCGATCCAGACGTCGTCTGCGTTCATCACCTGCAAGCCGGGCGCGCCCTGCATCAGGATAGTGAAACATTCGAAATCCGAGTGGGCCGAGATACCGGTCACGTCCTTCGTCTGAGGCATATCGTTTTCGATATATCGCAGAAGGCGGAGCTGAGACGTGGGGCAGGTGATAAAACGTGTCAGGTCTTCTGCGGGGACGCCAAGCTCAAGCGCCAAAGCGTCAAGCATCCGCAGGCCAAGATTGAAGATCGCATCATAATACCCCGAAATCGTATCCTGCCATCCAGGCAGATCAGGCCAGACATTCGGGCCAGTCATCCGCCAGCCGGCAATATAGTCGGGGTGATCGGCAGGTGCCTCAAAAGACATATCCCAAGCTTCGTTGAAGTTAATGATCTTGGGGAACTCTTTTCCATTTTCCTCGAACGGTACGTAGCCCCGGTGGTTCGTGGTGAACCCGGACCAATACTTCATTTTGAAGCTGCGCGGCATTTCGTGGAACTGTTTAGAGGCTGCAAAGGCCGCATCCATTAGCGTCTGCGGAACACTATGCCCTGTAATATAGAAAAACCCCGACGTGCGCGCAGCAGCGCCAAGGGCGCGGGCCACCTCTGCCTTGTCGTCCGGATTGTCAGAGAAAAGCCCCGACAAATCGATGACCGGTAGCGTGGCATCATCCACGGTGAGCGCTTTGAGTTCTTGAGTGTCCGACATAATTTCCCCAATCCTGCGTACGAAAGCAGCATGCGATAACACTTGGTTCAGACGACTCCCTTTCGACTAAGAAAAGATATCCAATCTGCTAGAATGCCTAAATTTTGATCAGCCGTCAGCGCCGTTTGATCGATTTCGATCACTTCCATTGACCAGAATCTGCTCTGCCCGCGCAATCGTGCCCAGAAGGCGCCTCGGGACGGGGTGGTGTTTAGTGGGAAGGTGCCGTCGTGCGCCGAAAGGGAAACCAATGTTGAAAATTGATAGACGTACTCTTCTGAAATCAGGTGCAGCCAGCGTTGCAGCGTCGGGCTTGGCGACACCGCTGATCGCACAAAGCCGTAGCCTGAAGGTTGGTTCGTATGGTGGCTATTTCGAGGATAGCTTCAAGTCTTTCGTCTACCCTGAATTTACGGCAGCCACGGGCATCGAAGTTGAAAGCGTGACGCAGCCGAACTCAGCCGACTGGCTGGTGACGATGCAGCAGGCCGCCTCTGCTGGCACGGTGCCGACCGATATCTCATTGTATGGGCGCCAACAGATGATCAAGGCCAGCCGCATCGGTGGCCTGATCGCGCCGTTGAACGTGTCTGCAATCGCAAATGCCAGTAATCTGGACAGTTATTTCGTCTTCGAAGGCCCCGAAGGTCCGCAGGGCGTTGGCGCGATGTCATGGTTCACGGCGTTGGTGTTCAACCCTGATGAGGTAGAGACCCCGGCAAGTTGGGCGGACTTCTGGGACACGGATACGTTTGAGGCATCTCTTGGCCTGAGCAATGTCCATTCTTCGGGTCTGCTGGATATTACCTCTGCCACCTTCTTTGACGGGGAAGCGACCATGATGTCGGACGAAGGGATCTTGGCGATTATCGACAAAGTCCGTGAGATCAAACCGAATGTGACGCTTTGGTGGAATGCGGAAAGCCAGATGGAACAGGGTATGAAGAACGGCGATGTAATCGGCGGTCAATACTATCTTGACGTGGCCAACTTGATGGCGGCTGACGGCTTCCCCATTCAGCCGACCTTCCCCAAGGAAGGGAACCTGCAGGATTACGGATCGTGGTGCTTGTCCGAAGGTTCGGAAAAATCCGAAGAAGCGGCAGAATTCATGAATTTCTCTTGCGATCCCGCAACCCAAGCATTGATGAGCCGCAACATCGGGACGGCGCCCTTGGTGGATCAATCCGCAACCGACCTGACCGATGAAGAGTTCGCGTTTGTCTCTGGCTCGCCATCGATCAAGCCTGCCTATGAGGCCTATCTTGATAATGAGACCTTCATCAAGGAAAGCTGGGACAAGATGTTGGCGGAATCCTAGGCGCCGATGACTGACCTGATCCTGTCGGGTGTTTCTAAGACATTTGGAAACACCCGTGCAGTTGAACCTACTGATCTTGCCTTTGCGAAAGGGCAATTGACCGCCTTGCTTGGGCCCTCGGGGTGCGGGAAGACAACGCTTTTGCGTATGATTGCCGGATTGGAAAACCCGACCCGCGGCCAGATTAAGCTGGGCGATGATGACATCACGGATCTGCCCGCCCATAAGCGTAAATTTGGGATGGTGTTCCAAAGCTTTGCACTGTTTCCGCACTATACCGTGCGCGAGAACGTCGCCTATTCGCTGACCATCGGCGGGATGGCGAAGCCAACGGCGCTGGAAAAAGCAGAGAGTTTGCTTGCTACTGTGCAACTGAATGGTTTTGGCGATCGCCGCGTTGGTGAGCTATCAGGTGGGCAGCGTCAGCGGGTGGCGATAGCGCGGGCATTGGCGCAAGAACCGCAGGTGTTCCTGCTGGACGAGCCAATGTCAGCCTTGGATGCAAAATTGCGCGAAGATATGCAGGTCGAACTGCGCCTTCTGCAGCAGCGTCTTGGGATCACAACCATCGTCGTCACCCATGATCAGCGCGAAGCCATGACAATGGCCGACACAATTGTTGTCATGTCAAATGGACGCGTCGAACAGGTCGCGCCACCACAGGAAATTTACCACAAACCAGCCAATGCCTTCGTTGCGGATTTCATCGGCAAGGCGAATTTCTTTGATGGTCTGTATCAGTCAGGGGGCGTCATGATCGGGTCTCAGACCCTTGACGTGCCCGCAAACTTTGCGCCCGAAAGCCCTGTGCGGCTTGCGATACGGCCTGAAAGCGCCTGCCTTGCAACAGAACCCGGACAAAACCGCATTGCGGCGGTGGTCGGATTTGTGCGCGATCTTGGTCCTGTGCGCGAATACCATCTGACCACGGATATTGGTCCGATCATCGTTGAATATGCTGCAGGGTCCGAAGAACAGAAACTGACCGCCGGCGATAAGACATTGGTGCACTTGCCCGTTGATGCGCTGCGGGTCTACCCACGCGCAGCGGCATGACGGTCGCCGATGACCTTAACGTCGCGGCAGACATCCCTGCGAAAGCGGCGCCAGGGCTAACACGAAAAGGTGCGCTTTATGGGGTGCTGACTGCCTTGATGGTCGTCTTCTGCGTGGTCCCGTTCATATTGGTGATTGTGATTTCCTTTGGTCGCAAGATAGAGGGGGCCGCGTGGGTCTGGGACTTTACCTTTGAGAATTATCAAAGGTTTTTCGTCGGCACGCTATGGCCGGATGAAGTCACCTTTCTTTACCTGCAACAACTGGGGTATTCGTTTTATTTCGCGATCATCGCCTCGTTGCTTGCCGTGCTGACGGCTCTGCCATTTACCTTGCTGCTCACCCGGCTCAAACGCAGCACCCAAGCGATCTGGTTGGTTTTCATTCTGTCGTCTTTGTCGATGTCAGAAGTGTTTATCGTCATGGGTTGGGACATTTTGTTGTCGAACAATTCGGGCCTGCCAAAGCTGTTTCAGGTCACTGGCATGACCCAATGGCTAAAGGACGTGGGATGGTTCCAAACCCTGCGTGATATCGGCTTGGCGAACCCACGCAACGTGAAATTCAAACCCTCCGAATTCGCAACGATCCTCACGATGAGCTACCTTGTTTGGCCCTATGCGGTGATCCTGCTTTACCCGGCCTTGTCACGGCTTGACCCATCACTGTCAGAGGCCGCGCGCACGATGGGCGCAAGCCGCTGGACGGTCATCCGGACTGTGACGCTCCCCTCGATCCGCCTGCCGTTGATGGGAACAACTTTGCTGTTATTCGTCTTCTTGCTGGGAAGCTATGTTACCATCAGCGTCTTCGCGACGCCGGACAAACAGACTACAGCAGTGGCGATCTATTCCAACATTCGCGGATCAAACCTGAACGCACCTTTTGGATCGGCGCAGGCGGTGATCCTTCTTATTTCAGCAAGCATCTGCCTGTACTTCGGTCACCTGTTAAACAGCAAAGCCGAGGCGCGCTGATGCGGATTGGCGGACATATCTTTATGGCGCTAGCTGCAGTGGTGCTGGCCATGCCCATCGTTGTCGTGTGTGGTGCCGCGTTGAATGGCGGGCGGAGCATGTTCTTCCCACCACGAGACCCGACATTGGCGCGCTTCGGCGAATTCTTTGTATCAGAGCCGGTCTGGACCAACGCGCTGGCCAATTCGATCATCGTTGCCTTTGGGGCCGCAACATTGGCCGTTTTGATCGCGTGGCCTGTTGCCTACTTACTGTGGTCGTCGGGATCGAAATTGTCCAAAGCACTGGCGGGTCTTGGGTCTTTGCCATTTGCGGTGCCACCGATTGTCATCGGTGTGGGGCTGGGGTTCTTTTGGGCGTTTACGGGCGGTTTGGGGCATGTCTGGTCAGGGGTGATCAGTCATGCGATCCTTTTGATGGCATTGCCTTTGGTGACGATCTCAATCGGATTGCAATCCATCGACCGGTCGCATTTGGACGCCGCGGCGACCATGGGCGCGACGGAACAAATCGCCTTTCGCACAGTCGTTTTGCCGCAAACCATACCCTACACAATCTCGGGGTTTTTCTTTGTGCTGGTGCTGTCGTTCAACGAATTCATCGTGATTTTCTTTGTCTCGGCGTCGTCCTATGCGACGGTCACGCTGCAAATCTTCAACTCTCTGCGCAATGGATATACGCCAACGATGGCTGTGGCCGCGATCACATTCCTTGTGGTGTCTATCCTTGTCTTTGCTGCGGTCGCCCGTTGGGGTGATTTGCCGCGTCTGATGGGCGCAGATCAATCCAAAAATTAGTGCGAAGGACCTGAAACCATGCCCAAGCAACCCATGATCGTCGGAAACCCAGTGTTGATCGTCGTTGATATTCAGAAATCTGCCTTCATGCGCGACTATGATAACGGCATCCCGCGCATGCCCAATTACTATGACAACTTGGAACGTGCCCGCAGCATGGTAGACGCCGCCCATGAGGCCGAAATTCCCATCATCTTCTTTCAAGAAATTCACCGCAAAGACCTGATCGACTATGGGCGCGAGCTGGATGGGGATGAAGACATCCATTGCCTTGAAGGCCGCCCCGGCACACCCGTTGCCGCCGAAGAAATGGATATGCGGGATACAGATTATTTTATCCATAAGCGCCGGTATTCGTGTTTTTTCGGGACCGAGCTTGAAATCTTGCTGAAAGGTCTGAAAGCGGACACTTTGATTTTGGTGGGCGGGCTAACAGATGTTTGCGTGCACTATACATTCGTTGATGGGCACCAAAGTGATTACTATTGCCGCGTTGCCAAAGACTGCGTCGCGGGCTCGTCCCAAGCGGCCCATGACGCAGCACTCAATGCCATGGAATATCTGCAAACAGGTGCTGTTCTGCCAAGCGCTGACTTGATCGCCGGGATGCTTGGCCACAAGCAGGACGCTGCTTGATCACAAAAAACCACCTGCAAGGCCATTGGAAACGGGACTGGATCAAGGCGCCTGGGTTTGACGATGCCACAACCTGCGTCCATTGGTTGCAGGCCGGAGCGTTGTTTGCGGATCTGCGAGTTCCATTGGAACGGCCGGATCTGACAGGTCTGTCCTGTTTGGCTGATTTGGATCAATCAGCCTTGCGCAGTTTGATGAATGCCGAAGGATTTGCCGGCCACATCACCGTCGCCGACAGCCAGTGCACATGGCACCGCCAGATCAACTGGCATGGGGTTCCGGGGCAGGCAGATATCGGGCTGATGTCATTTGATGAGACCGGTGGATTGATCGAAGACGGTATACTGGCAGAGTACCGCGAGCTTTGGCAATCTGCCCCCCAAACGCCTTTGCGCGGGGCGCAGGTCCGCTGCGATGCAATGACCGGGGTGCTGATCGAAAATGAAGAAATCTTCTTGCTAGGCATTGGCCCAAACCCGGTTGGAACGACCGATGATTTGATCGCGAAGCTGGACAGCGGCACGGCAGAGCTCTTAGCATTGCAACAGCATTTCGCGGGCGAATATGTGCTGGGGACGTGGAACGGGGCATCGGGGATCGCAATGCTATCAACCAACCCGTTTCAAGAGGGGCAAGTGGTGCTAGAGCGCGGCGATGGCCTGTATTGGCACAGCCAAGGCTTTGACGGGGCACAAAGCGCGAAGCGACTTTAGGTCAACGGGGACTAGTCCGCCGGTGACAGAGGTGACCGAAACGGCTGACCAAGCCCCACGTAAGCCGGACCAAAGGCTGCCAACCCGCGTGCGGTGGTGAACTGACTGGGGGCCGGAAGGATCACAACGGCCACTTGCATGCCCGTCGCATAGTCCGGGTTTGAAATCGGCATGCCGGTTTGCGTATCGATCAGACAGATCAGATCGGGAATGGTCGCATGCACCGCGCCGTCCAGCCAGCCAATCATGTTTTCGTTTTTCAGGCTGATGCGATAGGTCTGGTCATTATGCTGTTGGCGACCCGCAATGGTGATGGAACCCAAAGTAAACCCACCTTCCGTCCGCCAGTCGCAATCGCTGATCTGACCGCGAAACATCACCGCACCACCACCTGTCTGGGCCACCGCCTCTGCTGTGTCTTGGCCGTTCGCGTGCGCCTTGCGATGCGCACGACCCATGGTTTGCGCCAGCGTGATTGTACCGGGGATAAGCGCATCGCGGACATCCCGAACCGGCAGCGCATGATCTATGGCGGCAATATCGTTGCGGCTGACGACGGACAGGGCACGGACGATGGCCTCGGCGCGCAGGTCATCGTGTATGTTTTCCAGCAGCATCACCTCGCCAAATTCATTGGCGAGCATGATGGGGGCGGCGGGCAGGTCATTGATGTAATAGGTGGAATGGGTGATCTCAGGCACAGCCCGTCCTGCGGGGTCGGCGTCGATGATCATATGCCCGGACATGGCAGCCGCATAAAAGGCCACGGCGGTGTTCGATCCACCTAATTCACAGCACACAGTTCCATAGAATTTTTGCCTCAGATATTCCTGAAACCGCGCATAGGCCAAAAGGATCGCGGGCCCGTCGATCCGTGGCAGGCGGGCATAGGCCGCTTCTTCCTCGGGTGGTAGCGCCGATATCGCCCCTAGCATATAGGGCGTGCAGATCAGCGCGTCGGGCGGCGTGTCGTCCAGGGTGACCATGTTGAATGTCTTGCCCTTAGCCAAGGCATCGTCGATCAGGCCGATCCCTTCGGCCATGTCGCCGCCGCCGCCGGTACCAAGAATTGTGCAGCCCATCAAAATATCAAGCAGGTCATCCCGTGTGAGGGTTTTCATCCCTTCACATGCGTCATTGAGATGCCCTCTTGTGGTGAACTTCTGCCAGTAGGCATAGGATTTCATAGGCAAGTGCGGCCCCAGCAAGCGACGTGACATCCCCAACGTCAAAGGGTGGGGAGACTTCGACAAGATCTGCGCCAACATAGTTCAGATCGCGCAAGCCGCGCAGTAGGACCTGTGCCTGATGTGTGGTCATGCCTCCAATCTCGGGCGTACCCGTCCCCGGCGCATAAACCGGATCAAGACTGTCGATATCATAGGTTAGATAGACAGGCATATCGCCAACCAGCGCTTTCGCCTCTGCGGCAATCGCGGCGGGTCCTTTTTCATGGAACTCTTCGCAGAACACGACACGCATGCCTGAAGCTTCGGAGAAATCCCAACCATCCGACGTATTCTGTGTGCCGCGAATACCGATCTGGATGGTCCTTGTTGGATCGATTAGTCCTTCCTCTACCGCCCGGCGGAATGGGGCACCATGGTTGAACTTGGAGCCCTGAAAGCTGTCGGTTGTATCTGCGTGCGCATCAACATGGATCAAAGCAACGGGTTCTTTTGCAATGGCGCGCAGCAGTGGCAGACTGATCGAATGATCCCCACCAATCGCAAAAGGCAGTACCTCTGCCCCAAGCAGCAAATTGGCGAAGGCCTCAATCTCACTATGGCTCGCCTCGACCTCAAACATGCGGGTGAAAGGCACATCGCCCATATCCCTGATCTGTGCCAGTTCAAACGGGTTGATCCGGGTCGCGTGGTTGACGGCCCGCATCAGGCTGGATTGATTGCGCACTTCGCGCGGCCCGTGACGTGTGCCTGCGCGGTTTGTTAGTGCGCCGTCATAGGGCACACCAAACATGCCGATGTCGGCCTCTTCCAAAGTCTGCGCGATGGGCACCCGCATGAAGGTCGCGATTTCGGTGAAACGAGGTGCCAGTTGGTTCGGTGTCGCCGGCGATGTAAATTCCAATGCACTGTCCTTTCCGGTGATAACCAGATGTCTCAACATGTCGTGTGCTGATCTGAAACTAAAACCCGGGCCAGTTCCACTGCTGGTCGACGAAAATAGCGTTAGTACATCAGGACCAAGTGTCAGACGTGCAAGAAGGGTGCCAAAAGTGCCTAAATTTTGAACTTAGTGCCTGATCAGTCGTGTTATTTTCGGGGGCCACCGTCCAAAGGTGCAAAACGCTGGCAGTGCCATGTGATGCGCCCCAAGATATCACCTAAGTCCGAATTTGGGGTCACAAGCGGCACAGGAAAAGCGCCGGCAGCGGAGAGACAAAATGACACTTCCTATTGCTACGCAGTGGTACACGTCGACGAAACTCGACGGTGATACGACGCTGATTTTAGAGCCACATGTGCACGTGCTTGAACAGGCCAACATGTTTTTGGTTGAAGGCAGCGAGCGCGACATGATCCTCGACACGGGCATGGGAATTGTTCCTTTGAAGCCCTACCTGGATACGCTCAGATCCAACCCGGACAAAGACATCATCTGTGTGTCGTCGCATACCCATATTGATCATATCGGCTGCGTGCATGAGTTTGAGACGCGCCTTGTCCATCCAGCCGAAGCTGACGAGATGGCAAACCCATCCGGGCTGTCATCGCTTTACCGTGACGATATCCCCGCGTCGCTTTTGAAGACCTTCCTTGATGCAGGTTACCCGCCGATTGACGAGTTGCTGATAGATGCATTGCCTTTCGCCGGGTACGATCCGAAATCCTATGTTTTGCGCGGCGCACCCGCGACCGGTTTGCTTAATGAAGGTGATGTGGTCGATTTGGGCAATCATCAGTATTCGGTGTTGCATCTTCCCGGGCATTCTCCGGGCGGCATTGGGCTTTTTGAAGCGTCGTCCGGCGTGCTGTTTGGAGCCGACGCCATCTATGATGGCCCCCTCATTTATGAAGGCCCGGGGATGAGCGTTTCTGACTATCTAGAAACATTTGAAAAGCTAAAAGCGTTGGATGTTTCCATCGTTCACGGGGGGCATGATCCAAGCTTTGGATCAGAGCGTATGCTTGAGATCATCGCAAAGTACGAGGCCATCTGGCGCGCCTAACTGCCCATCATTCCAGAATTTTGACAGGCCGTTCCCATTGGATCAGTACGGCACAGCCGGTCTCGGACCAGACCGAATGTGACGTGCCTTCGGGGTTTAGAACCAACGAACCTTTCGGATAGTCGCCACGTTCATCCGATTGGCTTCCTTCGAGAACAAGGATCGTTTCCAGCCCCGTGTGCAAGTGCAACGGAACTTTAGCACCCGGCGCGTACCGCAAGATCGCCACAGCTGGCGACCCTTCTTTGATGTAATGCACCTCAACACCTTCGCGAAAGGGCGCGAAAGGCAGGTCCTGCCAAGTATTGATCACATCGCTGATCACCAAGGGGTCAATCATTTAAACGCGGCCTCTAGCTCTGCGTAGGTTGCTGTCCAGCCCACAATGGCGCCTTGTGCGCGGATCATATCGAGCGTTGCGGTCTTGAAGGCGGGAAAATAGCTTTCCGTGGCGTCTTCGATCAGAAGGCTGTCAAAGCCGCGATCATTGGCCTCGCGCATGGTGGTTTGCACGCAGACTTCGGTTGTGACCCCTGCAAAGATCAGGGTTTTCACGCGGCGTTTTGCCAGATGATCGGCAAGGCCTGTCGCGTAGAACGCGCCTTTGCCGGGTTTGTCGATTACCAGCTCATCTGCAATCGGATAGACTTGCGGGATGATATCCGCCCCGTCTTCGCCTGCGACCAAGATGCGGCCCATCGGCCCTGGATCACCGATCCGCAAGCTGGGTTGGCCGCGGTCACGCTTGGCGTTGGGCAGGTCGGACAGATCGGGCTTGTGGCATTCGCGGGTGTGAATGACGGGCAGGCCTTGGGCGCGGCAAAGCGCCAGCAGTTTGGCGGTTGTGGGTACAATCGCTTGTAGCAAGGATACATCATTGCCAAGCGTTTCCCCAAAGCCACCCGGTTCAATAAAGTCCCGCTGCATGTCGATGACGATAAGCGCCGTGGTCTTGGGGTCAAAATCGAACGTAAAGGGCAGGGCGTTCGCAATCTGCACCATCAGGCATGCCCCCCCATCTGATGGCCGATAGTGGCGATGTCGGCCTGCGCAATCGGTGCGTCATAGGCGATACGTCCTTCGGACATGACCAACACCCGGTCCGCTAGTTCCATGATTTCATCAAGGTCTTCGGACATAAGCAACACAGCCGCGTTGCTGTTGCGCGCGGCCATGATCCTTGCGCGGATTTCGCTGACAGCAGAAAAATCCAGACCAAAGCAGGGGTTTGAGATCACCAGCAGATCAACGTCGCCCGACAGTTCCCGCGCCAGAACCGCGCGTTGCACATTGCCCCCGGACAAGGATTGCATAGGGCTATTGATCGAGGCTGTTTTGACTTTGAAAGTGGCTACAAGATCTGTCGCGTGGTCGCGCATCTTGCGTGGTGACAGCCAGAAACCCGCCCCATCAAAGCTGCGAAAAGCAATGTTTTCGGCCACGGACATGCGCGGTGCGCAGGCATTTTGCAAAGGTTCTTCAGGCAGATAACGGACGCGGAGCGCCTGTGCCTCTTGCCGGGTTGCGCGGTATGGCGCGCCTTTGACACGGATTGTCCCACCTTCCAGTGGCCGCTGCCCGGTCAGGATTTCCATCAGTTCCATCTGGCCATTGCCAGAGATGCCTGCAACGCCCACGATTTCACCTGCATGCACGGTTAGGTCCGCAATCTCGATGTCCTTGAGGCCGGACCGATCTTTCGCGCGTGCCGCTTGAAGCTGCAAAATCGGCGCGCCGGCATCGCCCGTGCGTTCGGCGGCGGTAGCCAAGGTTGCATCGCCCATCATCATCGCGGCCATATCGGTGTGACTAAGGTCGCTGACCTTGCCACTGCCCACCAGCTTACCACGCCGCAGGACCGAGACTTCATCCGCATAGGCCGTCACTTCGCGGAACTTGTGGGTGATCATCAAGACCGAGATCGCGCCATCCGCGCAAAGCTTGCGGACATGGCCCAGCACCTCATCAGCCTCATCGGGGGTCAGAACCGAGGTCGGTTCATCAAGGATCAGAAAACGCCGTCCAAGGTAGAGCTGTTTGAGGATTTCAAGCTTTTGCTTTTCGCCAGCCGCCAATGCGCGGACAGGTTGGTCCAATGGCACCTGAAACGGCATCTTTGCCATAAAGGCCTGCAGCGCGGCACGTTCCACCCGCCAATCAATCACACGTGGTGCGTCTTTGCGGCTGATCACCAGATTTTCCGCAACGGTGAGCGACGGCACCAAGGTGAAATGTTGATAGACCATCCCAAGACCAAGCGCGTGGGCGGCTTTGGGATCGTCGATGCGGGCCTCTTTGCGGTCCACCAGCATTTCGCCCGATGTTGCGTGATAGAACCCCATCATACATTTGACGAGCGTGGACTTGCCTGCGCCATTCTCGCCTAGCAGCGCGTGAAAGCTGCCGGGCTTGATCTGGATCGAGCAATCGTCCAATGCCGTGAAGGCCCCAAACCTCATTGTCATATGCAGCGTTTCAACACCGATTGCGCCTTGATTCATGGCAGCTGGCTCAGAAGCGTTTCGCTATCACTTACGGCCCCAAAGACGCCGCCTTGCATGGTGACCATCTTGAGTGCTGCATCATGGTTGCCCTTGTCGGTCGCCCCGCAGCAATCGGACAGCACGAGGCATTCAAAGCCACGGTCATTGCCTTCACGCATGGTCGTGGAGACGCAGACATCTGTGGTGATACCTGTCAGGATCAGGTTCTCAATGCCGCGCGTGCGCAGGATCATTTCCAGATCAGTTGCGTAGAAACTGCCCTTGCCAGGTTTGTCGATGATCGGTTCGCCGTCAATCGGATAAAGCTCTGGGATGATGTCCCAACCGGCCTCACCGCGTACAAGGATTTTACCGCAAGGTCCGGGGTCGCCAATCCCCGCGCCGATCTGTTGACTGCGCCAGCGTTTGTTGGCGGGCAGATCGGCCAGATCGGTACGGTGCCCTTCACGTGTGTGGATGATGTGGTAGCCTTTGGTCCGCATTGCTGCGAGCACCGCCTTAATGGGCTGAATTGGGGCTTGGGTCATGGACAGGTCGTAACCCATTTTATCCACGTAGCCGCCAGTACCGCAAAAGTCGGTCTGCATGTCGATGATGATCAGCGCCGTATTCTCTGGGCTTAGATCACCGTTGTAAGGCCAGACGTAGGGGTCGGCTCGAATAGTCATTCTGCGGCCTCAGGTGTTGTTTTGAAAAGGGCGGTTGGCGCGGGAAAACCAAAATCGGTGCCGTCAGTGGTTTTGACCTCGTCCTCCCATGGCAGGCGGTATTGACCAGCCGCCAGATCGGTCATGTAGGTGTAGGGGCAATCCTGCGCGCCGCCTTTGACCGCCACATAACCGCGATGGCCGAATTGGTAGATGTTGTTTTCAACCCCCCAATTGATCCGCGCTTCACGGACCAGATCAGGGCGGACTTCGGCGGTGATGATCTCATCCGCGCGACCGGACGTGCCATGGGCAATGATGCTGCCGTCGAAATTACAGATCATCCCTTCGCCCATGCTATCGAACGTCCCGTCGCTGCCGCACATACAAACATTCGCGGTGACCATCAGATTACAAAACGCATTGGATTGATTGGTGAATTTCCAACTATCGCGGATGGGCGCCGTATAACCCGCCGTGCGCAGCATGATCTCAGCTCCCTTATAGGCCGCTTCACGCGCCATTTCAGGAAACATGCCGTCATGGCAGATGATTAGCGAAAGCTTGCAGCCTTTCGGCCCCTCGATCACCGGAATACCGCCGTCGCCGGGGGCCCAAGGCTCGACCGGGACCCATGGGTGCATCTTGCGATAGTAGAGTTTGACCTCACCGGCATTGTCGATGATCAGCCCGGTGTTCCAAGGCATGCCACCGGGGTTCTTTTCCATGATCGAAAAGCAGCCCCAGATGTCATTGTCGATGCAGGCCTGTTTGAAGGCCGCAACTTCGGGGCCGTCCATGGTGCACATGATGTCGGGGTTAATATCCATCGACAGACCATGCAGCGCGTATTCCGGAAACACGACAAGATCCATCGTGCCCAAGTTGCGCCGCGCCTTTGCTGTCATCTCAACGATGCGGGCCGTTTGGGCGGCCAGATCGTCGGGGGTGATGACGGTGGGCAGTTTGAGTTGCACCAGACCGATGACCACACCGTTGGGGGATTTGTTCAGACCTCCAAGACCATTCATGTCACTCTCCTATTTGGTTATGCTCAACTCGCCCGGGGCGCCGGTCATGGCGCGTGTGGGCGAGGAGGTTGCGATGAGAACACCCAGCGTCAGCACGTAGGGTGCGGCGAAGAACAGGTAATACCCTTCGGAAAAACCAACGGATTGCAGCGTCGGTCCCAGTGCGCCCGCACCTCCAAAAAGCAACGCGGCCCCGAAACAGGCGATGGGATTCCAGCGGGCGAAAATCACAAGGGCCACAGCCATCAAGCCCTGACCGGATGAGATACCCTCATTCCAGCTGCCCGGATAGAACAGCGACAGATATGCGCCGCCGACACCGGCAAAGGCCCCACCGGCAGCGGTGGCCAAGGTGCGGATCAGGGTAGGTCGTAGACCCATTGCGCGGGCAGCATCAGTGCTGTCACCCACCACACGGATGATCAGCCCGACTTTGGTGGCGCGAAACATCCACCACATGGCAAAAGCCAGCACTGCCCCAATGAGGAACAAAACATTGACCCGCAAAGCGGCTTTCACCTGTGGGATATCAGACCACCAGCCGAAACTGATCGACGGCAAATCAGGGGCTACGGGCTGCACGTAAGGTTTGCCAAAATAGAAGGCGAGCCCCATGCCAAGGATCATCATCGCGATCCCTACAGCGATGTCATTCACGCGGGGAAGTGAACAAATCAACCCATGGATCAATCCGAAAAATGCGCCACCTGCTGCGGCCGCCAAGACACCAAGCCATGGCGATCCAGTAAGGTAGGCGATGGCGTAGGCGGACATGGCCCCAAAGACTAACGTGCCTTCCAGCCCAAGGTTAATGCGGCCAGACCGTTCGGTCAGAACTTCGCCAAGACTAACAAACAAAAACGGGGTCGAGACACGGATCGCACCACCCAAGATTGCCAGAGGGATAACCCATAGGCCCAGATCTTCCATTACGCGGACCTCCAGCGCTCAGGCGCGAAAACTTTGAACCGGCCATAAAGCGTGTCGCTCATCAGGATGGAGATGAAGACAAAGCCTTGCAGGACAAGCGTTGTGGCATCCGGTAGGTCCATGCGTCGTTGGATCAGGCCTGATGATGCCTCAAACCCGGCGAGCAGGATGGCCACAGGGATAATGGCTAGCGGGTTATGCCGCGCAAGAAAGGCGATCAGGATGCCGGTGTAGCCATATCCCGTGGCCAGGCTCGCATTCGCCGCGCCGTGCACGGCAGCAACTTCGAAATATCCGGCCAGTCCTGCAAGTGCGCCACCAAGTGCTGTGAAGCCGACGATCAAGCGACCGACAGGCAGACCCTGCACCTGTGCGGCCCGCATGTTGCCGCCCGCGATCCTTGCGGCAAAACCCCATGTCGTTTTGTCGATCAAGACCCAAGCCAACACGCAGCAAAGCATCCCAAAAGCAAGACCCCAGTGGACTTCCCAACCGGGGATGTCACCCACGCGCAAACTGTCAGCCAGCGGCGCTGTTGACGGTTTGTTTAGGCTCGCCGGGTCACGCAGTGGGCCTTCAACTAGGTGGTTCATCAAGGCAATCGCGATATAGGCCATCAGCAGGCTTGCGATGGTTTCATTCACCCCGCGATAATAGCGCAGGGCCCCGACGCTTCCGATCCATAGGCCGCCAACAAGCATCGCGCTGGCCACCATCATTGGTATTGCAATCAGGCCGGCATTACCGGCGAAAAGGATACCCATCGCCCCAGCGGCAACGCCGCCTAAAACGATGGCGCCCTCACCGCCGATGACAACAAGGCCAAGGCGGGCAGGCAAGGCGACACAGAGTGCTGCAAACAGCAACGGGGCCGTGCGGGACAGGGTATTTTGCCAAGAAAACGCGGTGCCAAAGCCCGCGCGATAGGTCAAAGAAAAGAACTCGATCGGTGATTTGCCTTGTAGCAACAAAAAGACGCTGAACACCGCAAAGCCGACCAACAATGCAGCAAAGGGCAACAGAACCGCCTCAGACCGACGCGCGACCATGCCCAAAGACCCGTTGGTCGATGATGTGACAGGCGGTGTCGATGCAGTTTGATCCGTCATTGCTGCCCCTTGAGCTTATGATCAGGACGTTGAGCCGATAACGCCCTCGACCAGGTAATCCATGCTTTCCAAGGCGATATCGGTTTCAACCAACGCATCACCAGCGCCCAAAAGCGTATTACCCGCGTTGTCGTTCAACGGGCCCTTGATCGCGGCAAAGCCACCGGCCATGATCTCGGCTTTCACGGCTTCGAACTGCGCGCGCGAGGCGTCAGATACGGCCGAACCCAAGGGCGACATTTTGATGAACCCATCAGCCAAACCGCCGCGCACGAAGTTGTCGATGGTGCCGCCGTCCAAGACAGTCTGAACCATGCCGGTATACACACCGGCCCAATTCCATTCGGCGCCGGTCAGGTATTTTTCCGGCGCAAGGGGGGCCTGATTGGCGTGGTACCCGCAAACAAAGCAATCGCGTCCGGCTGCAGTCTCCATCACAACCTTGGGGCCATCCACATGGCAGGTGATCACGTCGCAACCGGCGTCCGCCAAAGCATTGGTGGCTTCGGCCTCTTTGACGGCAAGAGACCATTCACCGGTAAAGATGACCTGGCATGTAATTTCGGGATCGACCTGACGGGCGCCCAGCAGGAACGAATTGATGTTCAGCAGAACCTGCGGAATAGGCTTGGCCGCAACAAAACCAATCTTCTTGGTGGTCGTGGCGTGCCCCGCTGTGATCCCGTTCAGGTACTGCCCCATGCCGATATATCCAAAATAAGAACCGACGTTTGTTGGCATACCTTCTGACCAGAGGCCCGCGGCGTGCTGGAACCGGACGTCTGGATGTTTGGGGGCGGTTTCCAGAACATGTGGGTTGAAATAGCCAAATGAGGTCGGGAACAGCAGTTTTGCATCGTCGAAATTGATCATCGATTCCATGGTGTTCTGGACATCGGTGGTTTCGGCAACGTTTTCTTCCTCGACGACGACAACGCCTTCCATGGCCTTCACAGCAGCAGCGCCTTCAGCATGGGCTTGGTTGTAGCCGAAGTCGTCCTTCGGGCCGACGTAGATAAAGCCGACCGTCAATGGCGCATGGCCATCAGCGGCCGCAAATTGCGGAAGTGCGGTTGCACCCGCAACGGCAGCGGTGCTCTTGAGGAAACCCCGGCGGGAGAACGAATTGATTGACATTGGCAAAGCTCCTTTAGCGTGGCGACATCAGATTGGGCGAGATCAACGCGCGCCCCATTTCCATCTGCTCAATCATGAACGCAATCGAGCGATGCTGTCGTCTGCTAAGATCGCAACATAATGGTGCAAATTTTGCAGCACTCGCTTAGTGGTTGTTGCTGATGGTGTCGGCGGCTTGGGTTCAGCCAACAGGGTGCAAAGCTACCCAGTCCAATGCGCCAGCGCCGCCACAAGCTGTTGGCCAAACTTGAATGATGCCACAGGGAGCGCGCGACCCTTCATTTGACCAAGCAAAAGACGTCCGGCAGGGATGTCTCTTTCCGACAATGGCAAGTGCATGATCTCGGGCTGCTGCTCGGTGCTCAATCCGATGGGGATCTGGAAGCCAACAGCGTTCTCGCGGGTGACGTAATGGCGGATCAATTCGAATGACTCCGTTTCTACGATAGGGGTCAAGCTATGCCCCTTTCGGGCCGCCGCGTTGTCAAGCAGGTGGCGCACGCCGTAACCGGCAGAGGGCAAAACCAGCTTCTGGGTTAAGCAATCCCGCAGGCGCAATTCTTTTTTCTGTGCCAATAAGCTGTCGCTCTTGAAGACGGCGTGAACCGGTTGCGGAAGTGCATAGAGCACTTCGAAATCCACAAGGTGAATGGGCTCAAAGACAAGGGCAAGGTCGCTGCTGAAAGACGCCAAATCCTGCTCGGCTTGGGCGCGATCACGCACATTCACAGTAAAGCTGACGCCGGGGTGTGTCGCGCGGTAGATCGCGATCTGCTCGGGGATAAAATACGGCAGCAAGGCTTGCGAACACGCAATGGCGACGTGCCCACGCCTTTGCCCTGACAAATCCGCCACCTGCGATTGAACACGGGCTAGGTCGGTCCGCTGCAAACGGATATGCTGCATGAGCAACTCTCCAGCTGGGTTCAGCCGCATCCCCCGTGGCAGGCGCTCGAATATCGGCCAGCCAAACTCCTGTTCGAAGTTTTGGATCCGCCTGTTCAACGCAGAGGCCGTTAGGTTGGTGTCTTCGGCGGCTTTTCGAATTGATCCGGCACGAACCACAGCTTCGATCAGTTCAAAGGTCTTTAAGTATTTCAAATCATGCACCTTTTCACAAATCGATGCAAAAATTGCACCGTATATGTGATTTTATAGCATTAGAAGTGCACGGTAATCCATCGCAACCTCTTTCCAACTGCCGAATCCAAAAAAAACGACAACAGCGAGAGAGAAACATGACCGATACAACCTCCAGACGTAACTTTCTAAAGATGGGTGCCGCAGGCGCCTCAGTGCTCCCGTTCTTGCGGGCCATGCCTGCCGCGGCCCAAGGATCAGACACATTGGTCGTTGTAACGGGTGCTACGATCAACAGCCTTGATTTGCATCGGTCCGGCACAAGCCGTGCGTCTTATCAGGTTGGGATCAACTGTTATGATCGCTTGCTGTCCTTTGGAACAAAGCAAACGCCTGACGGTGGGTTTTCCTATGACTATGAGGTGATTGAGCCCGAACTCGCCGAAAGCTGGACTGAATCTGAGGACGGACTGACGCTAACCTTCAAGCTAAAATCAAACGCAACGTTCTGGGATGGCCGCAAGGTCACCGCGCAAGACGTCAAATGGTCCTTTGATCGTGCAGTATCCGTTGGTGGCTTCCCAACCGTTCAGATGAAGGCGGGCGGATTGGAACGCCCCGACCAATTCGAAGCTGTCGATGAAGAGACTTTCGTGATCAAGCTGGACCGCGCGTCCAAGCTGACGATCCCGGATTTGGCTGTGCCTGTACCCTACATCATGAACTCGGTTGAGGCTTTGGCCAACGCAACCGAAGACGACCCTTGGGCAACGGAATACCTTCACACGACACCTGCTGGATCGGGTGCGTATAAGGTAGCGCGTTGGACGCCCGGTGAACAGCTTGTGTATGAGCGCAATGACGATTGGGTCGGTGGCCCGTTGCCCGCCCTGCAACGCGTTGTGATCCGCGAAGTGCCAAGCCCCGCGACCCGTCGCGCGTTGGTAGAACGGGGCGATGTGCAGGTCGCATTCGACATCCCCGACAAGGACGCCGCAGAACTGGCCGATACGCTTGATGTGTTCTCGACCCCCGTTGAAAATTGCATCCACTGCCTGAACCCGAACTTTGCGTTCGAGCCGTTCCAGGATTCAAATGTTCGCAAAGCCATCGCTTACGCGATCCCGTACGAGGATATCTTTCAGGCCGCAGCCTATGGTCGCGGATTGCCTATGTGGGGCGGTGAGGAAGAGATCACCGACATCGCGTGGCCGCGTAAGACGCAGTATTACACCGATATCGAGAAGGCGAAGGAGCTTATGGCCGCCTCTGGTTATGCGGATGGGTTCGACGTACCCTTGTCGATCAGCCTCGATCTTGCGTCATGGATGGAGCCCACTGCGCTGCTCGTCCAAGAGGCGCTGGGTGAGATCGGGATCAACGTCACCATCGAGAAAATCCCCGGTGCAAACTGGCGGACGGCTGTTCTGGTCGAAAAGCGCCTGCCATTGCACCTTGAGAACTTCGGCGGCTGGCTGAACACACCCGATTACTATTTCTTCTGGGCCTATCAGGACGGTCACCTGTTCAACTCATCCAATTACCGCAACGAGGAAATCGAAGAGCTGACAAACGCCACATTGCACATGCCTATGGACGATCCTGAATACGCGCCAAAGATCATGCGGATGTTCGAAATCGTACTGGATGAGTTGCCACGTATTCCGCTGTACCAACCAGCGCTGAACGTCGCGATGAACGGGGCAGAGGGCTATGAATTCTGGTTCCACCGTCAGTTGGACGTCCGCCCAATCGCGCGCGTATAAGTGATGCTTGCCTCCTCCCCTCGGCTGCGCGCGACCCTGTTGCGCGTGGCCCAATCCATCCCAGTTGTCATCGGCGTCGTGATCATCAGCTTTCTGCTGACCCGCGCGCTGCCTGGCGATCCGGCGGTGTATTTTGCAGGGGTGGCGGCTGATACGGCATCGATTGAAGAAACCCGTGTTGCCATGGGTTTGGACAAACCGCTTGTGCAGCAGTTCTTCATCTATGTGGGGAACTTGCTGCAAGGCGATCTTGGTCAATCGCTTTCAAGCGGACGGTCGGTCGCCGCTGATCTGGCAAAGCGTTTACCGGCCTCGTTGGAATTGACGTTGTCGGCGCTTATCCTTGCCATTGTGATCGCCGTACCGTTGGGCGTTCTGGCCGCAACACGTCCGGGCACTTGGGTAGATCACCTGTGCCGTGTTGTCGTGACGGCGGGTGTGTCGCTACCCACCTTTTTTACGGGCATTCTGCTGATCTACATCTTTTATTACCTGCTGGGGATTGCGCCTTCGCCGCTGGGTCGGTTGGATTTCATCTATCTCGACCCCGATCATGTCACCGGGTTCTACCTGATTGATGCCGCCTTGATGGGCGATTGGGAAACGTGGCGAGGGGCGGCCAAACAACTGATCTTGCCGGCCAGTACATTGGCGTTGTTTACCTTGGCCCCAATCGCGCGGATGACGCGGGCGGCAATGCTGACAGCGCTGTCGTCTGATTTCATCCGCACGGCGCGGGCCGCTGGATTGACCAATCGGACCGTTCTCTATCGCTATGCCTTTCGCAATGCATTGCTTCCCGTCGTGACGACACTTGGCATGGTGTTTTCCTTTGCGTTGGGGGCGAATGTTCTGGTGGAAAAGGTCTTTGCATGGCCCGGCATCGGATCATACGCAGTCGAGGCCTTGGTCGTATCCGATTATGCAGCCGTGCAGGGGTTTGTATTGGCCATGGCGTTATTGTTCGTGGCGCTCAACCTTGTGATCGACCTGCTTTACACAGCCATTGACCCACGGATCGGATTTTCCTCCAAATGACGGAAGTATCGCACCAGCCTGCGCCAAAGACGCGGGGCAACTTCGATCATATTCTCTACGTTCTGCGGGCGAACCCTGTCACGTTGATCGCCTTTGGCATGTTCGCGCTGTTGATTTTCTCGGCGGTTTTTGGGCCGTCTTTGGTTCCCTATGACCCGCTAGCGACGAACGCCGCTAATGCGCTCCAGCCGCCCTCGGCCGCGCATTGGTTTGGGACTGATAATGTGGGCCGTGACGTGTTCAGCCGCGTTATCGTAGCCACACGGTTGGATCTGTCGATCTCTGTCGCAGCGGTGGCGTTGTCCTTTGTCGTGGGCTCAGTCTTGGGGTGCATCGCAGGCTACTGGGGCGGCTGGCCAGACATTATTCTGAACCGGTTTCTAGATACGATCATGGCCTTTCCATTGTTCGTTCTGGCGATGGGGATCGTTGCGGCGCTGGGGAACACCATTGAAAACATCATCTACGCCACCGCGATCATCAATATGCCCTTCTACGCACGCCTTGTGCGGGCCGAGGTGAATATTCGTCGCGACGCAGGCTTTGCCCGCGCAGCGAAGCTTGCCGGTAATTCAGATATCCGCGTCCTTGCCATGCATATCTTTCCCAACGCTTTGCCGCCAATGATGGTGCAGGTGTCGCTGAACCTTGGCTGGGCGATCCTGAATGCGGCCGGGCTGTCGTTTATCGGGTTGGGCGTCAGCCCCCCCACCGCCGAGTGGGGGATCATGGTGGCCGAAGGGGCGAACTTTATCGTCTCTGGCGAATGGTGGTTGGCTGTCTTCCCGGGGCTTTGGCTGATGATTGCGGTCTTCACCTTCAACCTTTTGGGGGACGGATTGCGCGATATTGTCGATCCGCGGAAACGGACATGAGCAAGATGTTGTCCGTGAAAGACCTTGCCGTCTCATTCCAGACCCGCCGGGGCGAGGTGGATGCCGTGCGCGGCATCAGCTTTGAAGTGGCCAAGGGTGAAATCCTCGGGATTGTCGGGGAAAGCGGCTCTGGCAAATCGGTGACCTCTTATGCTTTGATGCGCATCCTTGATGCGGGCGGGGTGATCAAAGCGGGCGAGGCGACCTATTCCGGCATCGATCTGCGCCGGGCTGCGGAGCGCGATATGCGCGATATCCGTGGCCGCGAAATTTCGATGATTTTCCAGAACCCACGCGCGGCACTTAATCCGATCCGTAAGGTTGGGCACCAGATCGAAGACGTACTGCGCCACCATGCCCGCGCCACCCGCTATGATGCGCGTGCTAAGGCGATTGCGGCCCTAGAGGCCGTCAAGATCAACGATGCCGAGGCGCGCTATAACGCCTATCCGTTTGAGCTGTCGGGCGGCATGTGCCAGCGTATCGTTTGCGCCATCGCATTGGCCTGTGACCCACGTCTGCTGATCGCCGACGAACCCACGACGGGACTTGATATCACGACCCAAAAGGCGGTCATGGACCTTGTCCGCGATCTGATCCGCGAACGCAGCATGAGCAGTATCCTGATTACCCATGATCTTGGCCTTGCAGCGCAATATTGCGACCGGATTATTGTGATGAAAGACGGCGTGATCGTGGAACAAGGCGACCCCGTTCAGATATTCAGCGATCCGCAACACCCCTACAGCCGCAAGCTGGTGGATGCGACGCCACGGGCAGGCGAAACAGTGCGCAGCTTGCTGCCACCCGACGAGCGTGGGGAAGAGTTAACCCCGGCCGTTAGCGACCAACCTATCCTAGAGGTCCGCGATCTGATCAAAACCTATGCCGGAAAATCCGGCCCCGTGCATGCGGTGAAGGGCATTTCATTCACGATCAATCAAGGCCAATGCGTGGGGCTTGTGGGTGAAAGCGGTTGCGGCAAGTCCACCACATCAGAGATTTTGGTCCGGTTGATGGACGCGACCAGCGGGCAGATCATTTTTGATGGGGACGACATCACGCGCGTTCCCGCGCGAAGCTTTGCAAAAGACAGCAGGCGTGCCGATATCCAGATGGTGTTTCAGGACGCCACCGACAGTCTAAACCCACGCCACACAGCGCGTCAGACGATCTCGGAACCGTTGCGGCGGTTGGCGCGGATGCGTGGTGCCAAACTGGCCAAGCGGATCGAAGAACTGGCAGTGCTTGTGGGGTTGCCATTGCCCTTGCTTGATCGGTTTCCGCATCAACTGTCTGGCGGGCAAAAGGCGCGTGTGGGCATTGCACGCGCCATAGCGCTTGATCCCAAATTCCTGATTTTGGATGAACCGACAGCCGCGCTTGATGTGTCGATCCAAGCGGTCGTCCTGAACCTATTGGTGGATTTGCGCGCCAAACTTGGGCTGAGCTATCTTTTCGTCAGCCACGACCTGCATGTTGTGCGGCTGCTTTGTGATCATGTGATCGTCATGAAAGACGGTGAAATCGTCGAACAAGGTGCGGCAGAGCAGGTGATGTCAAATCCCCAAAGCGACTACACCAAGGCCTTGCTTGCAGCGGCCCCCAAGCCACCCCAACGCCGCAACATAAGTTAAATACCAAGACCCGGAGAATACCATGCCTAGCCATCTTCCGTTTACACTGAGCGCCTTGCGCGATGCCTACGCTGCCGGCACCAGCCCAGTTGACGTCATTGATGAAATTTTTGCACGTCTGGATGCAGTGAATGATCCGGGCATCTTTATCCATCTGCGCGATCGCGAAAGCCTGCGTGCAGAGGCCGCAGCCCTTGGGGCCTATGACCCTGATATGCCACTTTGGGGCATTCCCTTTGCGGCCAAAGACAACATTGATGTGGCAGGGATTGAGACAACGGCCGCCTGTCCTGCCTATGCGTATACGCCCCAAAAGGATGCGTTTGTCATCGCAAACCTGCGGGCGGCGGGGGGCTTGATGATCGGCAAAACCAACCTTGATCAATTCGCCACCGGGCTTGTTGGTGTTCGCACGCCTTACGGGGCGCCGTTGAACGCAGTTGATCCAGAGATCGTGCCGGGTGGTTCCTCGGGTGGGTCTGGCGTCATCGTTGGCCATGGCATTGTGACGTTCTCGCTTGGGACTGACACCGCTGGGTCTGGCAGGGTGCCTGCAGCGCTGAACAATATTGTCGGTCTCAAGCCAACATTGGGGGCCATATCCGCCAGCGGCGTGGTGCCCGCCTGCCGATCGACCGAAACGGTGTCAATCTTTGCTCTGACTGTCGATGATGCCTATGCGGTTTTAGAAGTCGCGCGCGGCTTTGATCCAGCGGATGCCTATTCGAAACCCCTTGCACATGAGCCCTTAGCAGCACCAACCAAACCGTTGCGGATCGGCGTCCCGGATGCCGCCACCATCGAATTTTTTGGCGACGCAGTCCAACAGGCGGCCTTTGATCGGGACGTGGCCCTGTTGAAGGCGGGAGGTGCAGACATTGAATACATCAATTTTGATCCGCTCTATGCGATTGCGCGCATGCTCTATGAAGGCGCATGGGTGGCTGAACGCTACACTGTCATCGAAGATCTGTTGAAGACTGACCCAGACGCGATCCATCCCGTGACCAAACAAATTGTGACCCATGCGGAAAGCATGTCCGCCGCAGATGCGTTTCGTGGGATGTACCGGTTGGCTGAACTGAAACGCGCGGCAGAACCAATGTTGGAAGGTCTTGATTCGCTCTGCGTGCCAACAATACCAACCTTCTATTCCGTGGCAGATCTGGAAGCTGATCCTGTCACCCCCAATTCAAACAACGGCACCTACACGAACTTCGTGAACCTGCTGGACATGTGCGGCATCGCTGTGCCCACGGCACCCCGTAGTGATGGCAGGCCCGGAAGCGTGACGCTCTTGGCGGATGCAGGTCAGGATGCGCTGATTGCGGCGGTCGCGCGTGGGTTCGAGGCCGATTGCCCGCGTCATATGGGCGCGACTGTGCATCCAACTCCAACACCCGCTGCCTTGCCAGAAAAGCCGTCGGATCAGATTGAACTGGCGGTTTGCGGGGCGCATATGACTGGTTTGCCGCTGAATTGGCAGTTGACCGATCTGGGGGGGAAGTTTGTGCGCAAAACGCAAACGGCTCCACACTATAAGTTTTACGCATTGGCTGGCGGGCCGCCTGCAAGGCCAGGTCTAGTGCGTGCGGAAGGGCCAGACACTGGTGCCGTCGCGGTTGAGGTGTGGTCGTTGCCCAAGGCGGGTTTTGGAACATTCATGGCTGGCATCCCAGCGCCATTGGGGATCGGTACAATCGCCTTGTCGGATGGGTCATCGGTGAAAGGGTTTATCTGCGAGGCGAATGGCGTCAAAGGGGCCACGGATATCACCCAACTTGGCGATTGGCGGGTCTTTTTGGCGCAAGAGGCCGTCACGGTATGACATCGCAGGTCGAAAAACGGCTCGCTGGCCTAGGTCTTGAATTGCCGCCTGATTGGACGCCACGCGGTCAGTTTTTGCCATTTCGTAAAGATGGGGCGCTGGTTTATCTGTCTGGCCAGATTTGTGAATGGGCGGGCGAAGTGACCCATACCGGCCCCGTAACGGATACGCCCGAAGGGATCGCAGCCGCAAAAGAAGCAGCTAAAATCTGTGCGCTGAACCTTATCTACCGTTTGCGAGAAGCGTGCGACGGTGATCTTGACCGGGTTGATGTGATCCTGCGTCTGGGCGGGTTCGTCAATTGCCAGTCCGGCTTCCCAAGCAGTCCCGCTGTGATAAACGGCGCGACAGAAGTGTTCATAGCGCTGTTTGGGGATGATGGATGGCACGCCCGAACCGCAGTAGGTGTATCAGGTCTGCCCGGCAATGCTTCGGTCGAAGTGGATGCGATTGTCCGACTGAATCACTAGGCGGGCAATTGCGGTCTTGGCAATTCAGGACTGCGTTTTTCCAGCTGCGCGGCCGTTTCTAAAATCTGGGCATCTTGTCCAGGATACGCGGCCAGCATCACGGATCTGGGCCGGCCCAGGCGATCAGGACCCCAAGGCAAACAGACAAGCGGGCCGCCAAAGACGGTCCAAGGGGTCAGCCAATGCTGATAGCCGGTGGTGCCGTCGATCAAGGGTGCCCCTTCAGGAACCGGCAAGGTCAGGACCATATCAGTGTCAGCAAGGCCAGCCCAAAACCTCTGCCTCGCGTCTGACAGAAAACCAGCGGCTTGTTTGGCTTCATCTGGCGATATCTTCGACCCGGCCTTGAGCCCGGCCAGAAACTTGGGCTTCAGCACATCACCCCGGGCGTCATGTAACATCGGGCCATGGGCCTGTGCGGCCTCGGAATGCATTACGATCCGATGTGCTTTGACGATGGCGTCGACATCAGCGTTGAGTGGCGCGTTGTCGATGTGTAGGTCAAGGGCGGTGCCTGCGTTGTGTAAGCCGGCCAATGCATCTTGATCCACATGTGCATCGGTTTGCCAGAGCCCGGTGACAACCTTTAAGGACAAAGGCTCTGCTGCGCCGACCTTGGTGGGCACGATTGCTGCAAACGCCTTTTTTGCCAGTGCTACGGAAGAGGCGATAATCCCGACGGTATCAAAACTGGCGGCAAGCGGCGTAACACCGGTCGTTGGCAATAGGCCGTAAGACGGTTTAAACCCTATGACCCCACAATAAGCTGCAGGCCGACACAGCGACCCGGCGGTTTGGGTACCAAGCGCGATATCAACGACGCCAGCCGCAACCGCAGCCCCTGATCCGCTGCTCGACCCGCCCGGGCTGCGGGTCAGATCATGCGGATTGCGGCAGGGCGTTGGATCAGTGAATGCAAATTCAGTGGTTGTGGTCTTTCCAACGATGCTGGCACTGGCCTCGCGTAGTGCTGCAACGACAGCGGCGTCTTGCAAGGCAGGTTCGGCATCTTTGCAGGCCTCGCTACCATTGCGGGTCGGAACTCCGGCGACATCGATGATATCCTTCACACCGACGGTCAGGCCGGCGAGGGGACCATCGTTTGGAACATCCTCTTCACATAGACTAACAAACGCATGGATGTGCTTGTCCCACTGCATCAGGTTTTGCAGCGCTTGCGTATCGCCTTGGTGGTCGGGCTCTTTCACACGACCTCTCTCGCTACGCCAATAAGGTGGTCCCGTGAAATCAGCGCTTCTAACGCATTCAACGTAAGCCTTTCGAGGTCCGCGGGCGGCTCTGGCAAGACCAGATACCGCATATCGGCGTTGCTATCATGCACGACCAATTGAATATCTTCGGACAAATCCAATCCAAACTCTGCCAAGACGTGACGTGGCTCGCGGACAGACCGCGCGCGATAAGCCTTGGAAATATACCATGAGGGCGGCTGGCCCAGAATGGACCTTGGGTAGCAAGAACATAAAGTGCAGGTGATCAGATTGTGCAGCTGAGGCGTATTTTCAACCACGATGATCCGTGCCTCGGTGACTGGAATGTCTAGTTCTTGGATGGCAGCGCGGCCATCAGACAGAAGGCGGGCGCGATAGTCTGGGTCAGTCCACGCCTTAGCCACAACCTGCGCGCCAAGATGAATGCCAGGGCTTTCCAGTTTGGCGATGGCACTGGTGACTTCAAACGCTGTCAGCAGGCCTTTGCCAATCAGTACCTCTTGTAAGGCATCCACGATAATCTGGGCCTCAATGTTTCCGGCCGCATCTTCGATGACAAGTGCTTCGTGTTCGCTGTGGTCATGATCGTGGGGCATTGGGGGTCTCCTTGGCGGGGGCCAGCCAGTGGTCGTAAATTTCAATGACAAGCGTGTCGTGGTGCGGGATCCCTTCGTCTGGCCAAAGCTGTGTCTGTGCAAACGCCACCCGGTAAAGATCAACCGCGCGACCAGCGGTATTGCCCACCGCTAGGTCCTCTGGGTTCAGATAGGTCCCGCAATACGCAGTGACGCGGCCGATCTGATTGCGAATGTAATGTGGGATACGAACATGGCCCGTCTTCCCAAGCGCCAGAACCTGAACAATGTCACCCGCCGAGAACCGTTTCATGAGGGCGTATCAATGTCCGTCCAGCGCAACTTGCCAGCCTCAATCGCTTCATCCAGTTCAGCGCGCGAGACAATCCCTTTTTCAATCAGAATATCGGTCATTGCCTCCAGCCGGCGCCTGTAAAACGACAGGGTGTTATACTTCTCAATGCCAAAGCTCTCAAACCCGCGCCGGACCTCGTCAAGCGAGACAATGCGGCGCGTGCCGTCGCCTAGAAGACTACGGATTGCCTCGACTTGCTTTTCCCAATGAAGCCAAGGGAGATCGACCATGGGAATGTCACCTGCAGGATCACCACCCACATCGTGATAGCCTTTGGGGCCTTTGTCGTTTTCCATAAATACTCTCCAAGACTTTCGTAACATGGCGACCTGCTTGCATCATGACCATTGCTTTTTTTGCATCGTGCCGGTGCGAAGAATGGGCCGATGCGGCCTTGCGCGTGCGGTACCTGTCGTGTCAACGCCATGAACGGACGTTTTTTTGTACGATTAGAACCGGACTTGGGCGCTGTCGAAGCGAATGGACGCTTCCTGCGCCAGGCTGACCGTTTTCCAAACAGAAGAACGGTCAGCTTTCGGAAAAACAGATCGGTGCTTGGCCCTAAAGGGCCATATTGTTTGAGCTTGATAATGCGGCAACACCGCAATGGGTTCCCAAGGGTGCTATGCCACGACGCTTTCAAGATGCCAGATCTTCGACATGATCTGCCAACCGTTTTCACCTTTCAAAAACCCAAGATGATCTACAAAGACATTCTGATGGGCGCGAATGCGGATTTTGACGGTGGCGCTGATGGGCGACAGCCAATCAACCATCAAGACCGCTGCTTCGAGCGCTTGGCCCTTGCTGGCGGGTGACACACGGGCACCAACATCGCGGCTAAAGCTTTCGATCGGTTCGACAAAGACGGTGCCATTGTCGGCATCAAACAGGCTCGATTGCGGGTGAAAGACTGCGTTCAGCTTTTTCGTGTCGCATTCATGAATTGCTTCAAAATAGGTTTGGACGGCGGTCAAAAGGTCAGATTGGGCTTGCATGGCGTGTCTCCGGTATTGGGTTGATGTCTTAGACTTGCCATCTCCGCAAAACACACGATACTGGCAAAATTGACAATATACAGTCGGATTCTGCCAATATGAAGAAACCTTTCAATTCTGCGATCTTAGACCCGCTTGTCTGCGCAATTGCCTATGATGGCTTGTGTACATTCGAGTTCGGGATCGCCGCCGAGCTGTTTGCTTTGCCCCGCCCGGAGTTCGACCAATGGTATCGGTTCATGACCATCAAAGCAGAACCTGGCCCCATTCGCGCGACTGGCGGGATCACGGTCGAAGCAGAAGAAAGCCTAGATGCTCTGCAACATGCCAGCCTGATCATCGTACCGGGATGGCGCGGGGTAGACATACCGGTGCCAGAACCACTCTGCATCGCATTACGCACTGCTTACGCACATGGGGCGCGGATCGCGTCAATCTGTTCAGGGGTCTTCGTCTTGGCAGCTGCCGGTCTGCTCGACGGCCAACGTGCGACAACCCACTGGCGTTATACCGATAAACTTGCGGCAAATTACCCCGATGTGACGGTCGACCCTGATGTTTTGTTTGTTGAAGGGGATCGGGTCTATACCTCTGCAGGATCAGCCGCGGGCCTGGATCTTGGGTTGCATATCATCCGACAGGACTACGGTGCGCAGATCGCGGCAACCGTCGCCCGGCGGTTAGTCTTGCCAGCCCAAAGAGACGGAGGCCAAAGGCAGTTTGTGCCCCGGCCAGAACCGAAAATGCGTCCGGGCACAGGTCTTGCAGATTTGCAGGACCAAATCCGTGGGGCGCTTGACGAAGAATGGCCGGTCGCCCGTATGGCACAGGCTGCCGCAACAAGTGGCCGCACGCTTGCACGACGGTTCCATGACGAAGCAGGGGTGACACCATTGACCTGGCTTAAGGCCGAACGGGTATCACGCGCCGCAGAGTTGCTTGAAAACGGGTCCGTACCTTTATCGGATGTATGGGAAGCCTGCGGCTTCGGATCAGCCGAAACCTTTCGCCGGGAATTTCGAAAAGTGATGGGCGTGCCACCGATCCGGTACCGAGAACGGCTAGGACAGCCCACTGTGATCTAAAGCACCGAATGACCTATCTGTGGGCACATTCACCCGCATGATGCATCGGGTCATCGTACACAACAGCGGCAATAGATGATTACTGTCATTCGTTGAACGCGTCTGGGCTTTGGCCCTACGTCCAGATGGGCGCGAGCATTCCATTGCGCTACCGAATGGCACGGCGTGAATAGTTTGCATATAACGCAACGATAGCCTCCATGCGGTACATCTTTTCAGTCATGGAGATCGAGATCTGGGAAACGTCCTCAGGGCCGATTGCGTCGCCGTCAGTGAGGGGGCGCAGGTAGGTCAGAACACCTTCCCAATCCTGAACAACTTCTTCCAATGCAACGCGTATTTCATCGGTTGGGGCCGGCTTAATTCCGGCTTCTGGCATGCCGTCATGCAATGCGCGGGCGATGTGATCAAATTGTACGGTCACTTCTGTGAGTTCGGCAATATGCTCTTCTCCGCCAGCTCCGGACCAAACAAGACAGCTATCATATGCGATTTTTTGGGTCAGCATGGCTTGCCTTCCCGCGAATTCCAAAAGCATGACATCCGACATTAGAACTTGGGTCGGATGCGCGTATTCTCCTTCAAGTTCGCTCAGTAGATGTGAGGTGGTTTGGAGAAGGTATGACGACTTGCTGTAGATTGTGTTGGCGGCGTCGACATCGGAAGGCACGGTCAACACCACTTTGGCAGCATCATGCACAGGCAACCAACCTGCCTTGATCGCCTCAATCTCTTGAACAGTCTTGGCGCGTTCTTCTTGGCCAATGATCTGCATATCAGCATTGCCATGCAAAAGCGCGTCGAGCAACATGCCGAATTCTTCAATGCTCTCAGTCAAAAGTGCAGAGTTGTCCTCAGCCAGTAGATCATTGTGAAGAAAGCAGGTGGCGGCTGATATTTCTTGCGTCAATGTGCGAAGACGGTCAGCGGCACGTATCCGATCGGCTGCGCCAATATCTTCAACAAAAGAACTGGTTTCAGCAGGGGCCATCGTGCCTATCGTTGCCGACACGATGGCTGCCAAGGTCAAATTAGAAAAGAAAAAACGTCTCATATCTGGTGTATCCTCCCGCGCTGTATGTCACGCGGGGCGGCAGACAGACGACATGTTATAATTCTTGCGCGGCACGTAACCAGACTGACCGCAAAGAAACACAACGACATCTTTGTCTCTTTGGACGTCGTTCCTTCAGTGCGGACACAACTCATGACGGTTTTCTGTGACCGTCAGTCCACGAAGGATTTTTCATCCAAGATCACAAAAGCCTCTCAGAAAACATCGACAAGTCAAGGAATACTGACGATTAAAACGATTTTATCCCAAGGATGACGTTTTTTGGCGGAAAATCGCCCGAAAGTGCTGTCAGGGCCATCGTGCGAGATGCCATTCCGCCCTTTAAACCACCTGTAGCCTGTCAGAAGTCCAGCTGCCGCACCATATCCTGATGGGGTATCCCTGCGTCGTCGTAAAACGGGCCCACTGGCGCAAATCCCAATTTCGCGTAAAATCCAATCGCGTGCTCTTGCGCGCCCAGCTTGGCCCTGGTTACGCTGGGTATCTGCCGCAGATGATCCATGCCAGCCCGCACCAAAGCCGCCCCAAGGCCCGTGCCACGTTGTTCAGGTAACACGCAAATCCGGCCGATTTTCCCCAGATCACCCTCAACCAGCAACCGCGCGGTACCAACAGGCCGCCCGTCGATGACCGCCAGTAAATGGATCGCCTGATCGTCCAGATCATCGATCTCATCAGGTTCCGCGATGCCTTGTTCCTCAATGAACACCGCCCGGCGCAGGGCGATACAGGGGGCGTAGTCCGATACGACCGAAATCACCCGAAGTAATCCGTCAGGATACGTTTGTAGATCGCTTTCAGCTGGCCGATCTGTTCGACGGAAACCCGCTCATCCACCTGATGCATGGTCTTGCCCACCAGCCCAAATTCCACCACCGGACAGTGATTTTTCACAAACCGCGCGTCTGAGGTCCCGCCCGAGGTCGACAGCACAGGGGTCAGCCCGGTTTCGGCCGCAACCGCCTTGCCAATCAGGTCAGACAGTGGGCCTGGCGGCGTGACAAAGCTCTCGCCTGACACCTTCACCCGCATATCAACCGTCACACCGAATTCGGTCATGACCTTATCGGCTTCTTCCAAAATCCAGCCGGTCAGCCCGCCGCTGTTATGGGCATCGTTGAAGCGGATATTCACGGTGGCCGTGGTTTGCGCCGGGATCACATTTGTGGCGGGGTTGCCGGTATCGATGGTGAGCACCTGCAATGACGACGGATCGAAATGCGCGGTCCCTTCGTCCAGCACCCGCGAGGAGAGCACATCCATCAGCCGGGCCGTGGCAGAGACCGGGTTCCGGGCCCGGTGCGGATAGGCCGCATGCCCCTGTACGCCGGTGACCGTGAAGAACGCGGTCATTGATCCGCGGCGGCCGATCTTCATCGCCTCCCCCATGACATCGGGGCAGGTAGGCTCACCCACCAAACAGACCGACATCGCCTCGTTATTGTCATCCATCCAGTCCAGCAGGGCGGCGGTACCGTCGACCGCGTCCGCCTCTTCATCCCCGGTGATCGCCAGAACAACGGCCCCATCGGGGGGCGTCTCGGCCACAAAATCGAGTGCCGCCGCAGCAAAGGCCGCAACACCTGATTTCATATCGGTGGAGCCACGCCCATAAAGATAGCCATCCTTAATCTCGGCTCCAAAGGGGGGCATGGTCCACGCCGCCTCATCCCCCAATGGGACCACGTCCGTGTGGCCGTTGAACCCAAAAGTGCGATTAGCCCCTTGGCGGCCCCAACGGGCGTAAAGATTGGAGATGCCACCACGGTCGACGCGGGTGCAGGTGAAACCGCCCTTGGTCAGGATGTCTTCCAAGAGCACCAAAGCCCCGCCTTCAGCAGGGGTAACAGAGGGACAACGGACCAGATCAGCGGTCAGGGCAACGGGATCAATCGACATGGGCAAGGCTCCTTTCCACTATGGCTAACGGGAAGGGCGCGAGGATGCAATTTTTGTGGTGATTTGGATGGTATTCGATTTTGACAGTTGTCTGCTATGCGGGACTTTTGAGACACTCGCTGCGTTTGAATCAACGGCCGCTTTTGGGTAGCTCATGTGACTGACTTTGGGTATTGATACGTGATGAAAAACACATGGAAATTCACTCTTTCGCTTTTGCTTTTGTCTACGCCGCTGGCAGCAGAAGAAAGTTATGTGGTTGCGAATGGCAGCATCGTGGTGCCGCTAGATGTCTTTCAAGAATGTGACGTTTGTCCCGAAATGGCGGTTATGCCGCTTGGGTCATTCATGATGGGGGCCAGTGAAGGGGAGTCTTGGTCGTCAATTTGGGATGTTGAGGGGAAGGGTCCGGTTGCATATGAGGGGCCCGATGGCCTTTATAACATACCGCATGAAGGACCGCAGCACGAAGTGCTGATGGACACGCCCTACGCCATGGGTGTGAACGAAGTGACCCATGCTGAGTGGATGGCCTGCGTGCGTGATGGCGGATGCTCACATAACCCAGATCACTCTGTTGTGGTGTTTCGACGCGGCGATGTCGAACTTGGTCCCGATCACCCAGCCATCGATGTCTCTTTGTTGGACATTCAGGAATACGTGGCTTGGCTAAACGCCCGTGTTGGTGTTGAGGCTTACCGTCTACCGACAGAGGCCGAGTGGGAATATGCCGCGCGTGCCGGTACAACAACACGCTTCGCGCAAGGGGATGTGTTGACGTCGGATCAGGCAAATTTTTCCGGTGATGGGACAGAGCATAATCGCGGCCGCCCATTTCCGAACTTACTCAGTCGTGCGGTTCCAGTGCCTGTTGATGAATTGGACGCCGCCAACCCTTGGGGCCTGCGGCACATGTCCGGCAATGTCTATGAAATTACGATATCCTGTTTCACAAAACGGCATTTAGGCCTGCCCACAAACAGCGCGTATCTGGATCACGCGGAACAAGGCTGTGACAGGTATGTGGCAAAGGGGGGCGGGTATGAAATGGCGATGGACGGTGTGCGCCCATCTTTCCGCATTGGGCCGTATGACGACTACCGTCGTAGCTTTGTCGGCTTTCGTTTGGTCCGTATTTTTCCGAACTCTGAAACACGATAATTGATCAGCGCTACAATTTTGGAGAAACGGCATTAGCCGACGTTGGTTGCAAAGCAGAAATTCGGTAATTTGGGCTCAAACCGGTCCTTTATTGCGCTGCCTGCGACAGACCGTCCAGTGAACACTCCGACCCTGAACGGTATTGATCGAAGGCTCACATTCCTCCGCCTGATCACCATCATTGGGCATCGTCGGAGGGGACCTCGAGACATTGCATCGGTGGCTCGTCCGGCTGGCGGATCGCCTGAATGGCCGCTTTGGCCAGAAAATCTCCGGCTGTGTTGACCTGCTCGGACAGGGTCAGAATATCGGCGCGGAAGAGTTTTAGGAAAGGAATAGCCTCTTTGGCGAAAACATCGATTTGCTGACCGACTTGCGCGCCATGCTGTTCCAAGGCGGCCACAGCGGCCATCGCAGAAGAGGTTGAGGCCGTAATCACCGCGTCGATGCTGGGCCGATTTTTCAACGTCTCGCGCAGGAAGGCCACGATCTCGGCGCTGATGGTGTCGCTGGTCACACCCGTGGCCACGGTGACCTGCACGTCGTTTGCAACGCCCCCGGATGAAACGCCCGACATAATATGCTGGGAATAGTTGTGTTCCGGTGGTGGGGCAATCACAAGAATGTCTTTGCGGCCACGCGCGGCCAATTGTTTCACCGCGAGATGGCCAAAGGCCTCATTGTCGTAATCATAATAGGGATGCCGATCGGCCCAATCGGTGCGGCCATGGGTGGCAAAGGGGAAGTTGCGTTCCATCAGGTATGCAACACGGGGGTCCTGTGCCTGGATCTGGTTTATGATCACGGCATCCGCTGATCCGGTTTCCACAATATAACGCACCGGGTCCATCGGGTCCTGATCCGGGAAAAACGGGGTGACAACCATATGAAATGGCGTATGGCGCAAACCAGCGGCAACCGAGGAAATCAGGCGGGCAGAGTGGCTCATCAGATCATGCTCGGTCGTCATCACAAGGCCGATGACATTGGTACGACCGGTGCGCAGGCGGACGCCGGCGCGATTTGGGACATAGCCGATGTCATTGGCGATCTTGCGGATCAGTTTCTTGGTCTCAACGCCAATATCTGGGGCATCGTTCAAAGCACGCGATACGGTTGGGACAGCCAAACCGCTGAGATGCGCAATGGTTTTCAGTGTGGGCTTGCCGTCCGCTGACAACGTCGCGGGCGTGATACCTGACTGTCTTTTGCTGCGCGTCATGATGACAGTTCTCCGAGTATTTGCGGTCGATCCTGCGGTGCTTGCACCACCCGCCTGGCTCGGGTTGAGGCAAAAACAAATGAATTACAACGCTTTAGTGAGAGTTTGCCCAGGTTTCAACGATACTGGCTTAATTTATCTTGCGAGGTCAATCTAAATCGTTATAGAATTTTCTACAACGATTTAGAACCAGGGAGGAGAGAATCGTGAAGCTCACAACAAAACTACTCGCGGCCACAGCAATGGTCAGTGCATCCGCTGCATCCGCAGTGGAGCTAGAGGTGACCCATTGGTGGACATCCGGGGGGGAGGCCGCTGCAGTATCCGAATTTGCAGCCGCGTGGAACGCGACAGGCAATACATGGGTCGATGGCGCTATCGCGGGTTCCGGCGGTACAGCGCGCCCCATTATTATCAGCCGTATCCTGGGCGGAGACCCAATGGGCGCCACGCAGCTGAACCACGGGCGTCAGGCGGAAGAGCTGATCGAAGCAGGTCTGATGCTGGACCTGACGGATGTCGCGGAAGCAGGCAACTGGGCCGACATTGTGAATCCCTCCTCCTTGTTGGAAGGCTGTACGCTTGACGGCAAAATTTACTGTGTGCCAGTGAACATCCATTCATTCCAGTGGATGTGGTTGTCGCATCAGGCCTTTGCAGATGCGGGCCTTGATGTTCCGACCAACTGGGATGAATTCACAGCCTCCGCCGATGCGCTTGAAGCTGCAGGCAAAGTGCCACTGGCCATGGGTCAGCAAGGGTGGCAGCAGAACGGTGCATTTGGCGTGATGGCGGTCGCGATTGCGGGCCAAGACGCTTGGTTGGCTGTGAACGCTGACAAGAATGCCGATGTGGCCGCTGGTCCTGAGTATGCCAAAGTCTTTGAGGCGGCCGTTGCCGCCCGTGCAATGGCAGCGAACACCAACGTCCAAGATTGGAACCAAGCCACAAACATGGTCATCACCGGCGAAGCGGGTGCGCAGATCATGGGTGACTGGGCGCAGGGTGAATTCTCGGTTGCAGGTTCCGTCGCTGGAACAGATTACACTTGCTTGCCAGGTTTGGGCGTGAATGAAATCCTCGATACAGGTGGTGACGCGTTCTACTTCCCTGTCAACGATGATCCTGAAATCACCGCTGCGCAAAAAGAGCTGGCCGCATTGCTGATCTCACCCGAAGTGCAGGTCTCATTCAACCTCGCCAAGGGCTCTTTGCCCGTGCGCGGTGATATCGACATGTCCACTGCAAACGACTGCATGCAGAAAGGTCTTGAGATCCTCGCTGCGGGCAACGTTCTCCCATCGGGCGATCAGAACCTGTCTGCGGACACAACCACTCAGATCGAAGATCTGATGGCTGAGTTCTGGTCAGGCGACATGTCCGCTGCTGATGCGCAGACACGTTACGCTGCGCTGATCGCATCTGCTGACTAATACCACCACTCACATCCTGAGCGGCCTGCCTGAATTACCGGGTGGGCCGTTTGGGTCCCATACCAAGGTCTGCATTCGATAGGCCAAGCCGCCAACAGGGAGAACCACAATGTCCGTGGTTGAAGACCGGTCGCTGCAAGGCGCCGCAGGTGCCAAACGCCCCATCCGTTTATTTCGCAATCCCATGGCCAAAATCGCCTCGATCCCGATGATCTTGACGGCGATGGTGGTCTTTGTGGGCGGCACGCTCTGGACCGTTGTCCATTCCTTTTCCGGCTCAAAACTGCTGCCTCGGCTAAACTGGGTTGGTTTCGACCAATATGAGCGGCTGTGGGAAACGCCCCGCTGGCTGATTTCCATCTCAAACCTAGCGCTTTATGGGATTTGCTCGCTGATCCTGACACTGACAATCGGCTTCGTCCTGGCCGCGCTGCTTGACCGGAAAATTCGGGGTGAGGGCGTCTTTCGGACAATCTTTCTCTATCCATTCGCCCTGTCATTTGTGGTGACGGGGATCGCGTGGCAATGGATTTTGAACCCTGACTTCGGGTTGCAAAACCTTGTCCGGGAATGGGGGTGGGAAAGCTTCGTTTTCAACCCGCTGAACGATCCAGACACGGTGATGTTCGGGCTGCTGATCGCGGGGATCTGGCAAGGGTCCGGGCTGATCATGTGCATCATGTTGGCCGGGCTGCGCGGGATCGACGAGGATATCTGGAAAGCTGCACGGGTCGACGGGATCGGCACCGTCAAAACCTATATCCGGATCGTGATCCCAATGATGCGGCCGGTCTTTATCACGTCGCTTGTGCTGATCGCATCAGGGATCATCAAGCTTTATGATTTGGTTGTGGCACAAACCAACGGGGGCCCGGGGATCAGTTCCGAGGTGCCCGCGAAATATGTGATCGAATATATGTTCCGGGCGCAAAACCTGGGCCAAGGGTTTGCAGCCTCAACCATGATGCTGGTGTCGGTGGTGATCATCCTGATCCCTTGGGCCTATCTGGAATTTGGCAAGGGCATGCGGATCATGCATTTCCTTGGGATGATCGCGCTGGTGTTGCTGACGCTCGCGGGCTTTGTGGCGGTGGTCGTGGCTTGGTCATTCTCACTGTCACTGCTTCTGCCATTGGTTGGCTTTCTTATCTGTGCAGGGGCGTTGACCGCCTATCTGCGCTTCGTCAAAGGGCACATACAACATGGCTGATATCGCAATGACTGGGCCACGCGGGCCCAAGCCGAAGAAGCGGTTCAGCCGCACCAATATCTTTCTTTACGGCACGCTGATCATGATCAGCATGTACTACCTTTTGCCGCTTTATGTGATGATCGTGACATCGCTGAAGGGGATGCCCGAAATCCGGTTGGGCAATGTCTTTGGGCCACCTTTGGAAATCACCTATGAGCCTTGGGTCAAAGCCTGGTCCGAGGCTTGCACAGGGGTCAATTGCGACGGGCTGTCGCGCGGTTTCTGGAACTCGGTCAACATCCTGATCCCGTCCGTTGTGCTGTCCATCGCCATCGCATCGGTGAACGGCTACGCGCTGTCGAACTGGAAATTCAAAGGGTCCGAGGTGTTCTTTACGATCCTGATCCTCGGGGCCTTTATTCCCTATCAAACGATGATCTATCCGATTGTGATCATGCTGCGCGAAATCGGGTTGATGGGGGATCTTGGGGGGCTGGTGCTGGTGCATTCGGTCTTTGGGATGCCGATCCTGACCCTGCTGTTTCGGAATTACTTTACGTCTGTTCCAGAAGAGCTGTTCAAGGCCGCCCGGGTCGATGGAGCCGGGTTTTGGCGGATTTACTTCCAGATCATGTTGCCCATGGCGCTGCCGATCTTTGTGGTGGCGGTGATCCTGCAGGTCACGGGCATCTGGAACGATTTCCTGTTCGGGGTGATCTACACCAAACCGGCCACCTATCCGATGACGGTTCAGCTCAATAACATCGTCAACTCGGTCCAGGGCGTGAAGGAATATAACGTCAATATGGCGGCCACACTTCTCACCGGCCTTGTGCCACTTGTTATCTACTTCCTCTCGGGAAAACTCTTCGTACGCGGCATCGCTGCTGGTGCTGTGAAAGGCTAAATAATGTCACTAGAACTTGGCAAATCGGCGTATTCGGTCGAAATCAAACAACTCGATCTGGCTTTTGGGGCGGTCAAGGTCCTGCAGGGGCTGGACCTGAATATCAACGAGGGTGAATTCCTTGTTCTGCTGGGCTCATCGGGCTGCGGGAAATCCACGCTGCTGAACTGCATCGCCGGACTGCTGGAAATCACAGATGGGCAAATCTGGATCAAAGGGCAAAACGTCACTTGGGCAGAACCCTCTGAGCGGGGCATCGGGATGGTGTTCCAATCCTATGCGCTTTACCCGCAGATGACCGTAAAGGGGAACCTGTCTTTTGGGCTGAAGAACGCGAAACTGCCCAAGGATGAGATTGAAAAGCGGGTCGCGCGGGCGGCTGAAATCCTGCAAATCGAGCCATTGCTGAACCGTAAGCCGGGTGCGTTGTCTGGTGGGCAACGGCAACGGGTGGCCATCGGGCGGGCACTGGTGCGGGACGTGGATGTGTTTTTGTTCGATGAACCACTGTCCAACTTGGATGCAAAGCTGCGGGTTGATCTGCGGGTCGAATTGAAGCGGCTGCACAACCAACTGCAAAACACGATGATCTATGTGACCCATGATCAGGTCGAGGCGATGACATTGGCTGATCGGATTGCGGTGATGAAAGGCGGGGCGATCATGCAGTTGGGCACGCCCGATGAGATCTATAACAAACCACGCAACCTCTATGTGGCGGACTTCATAGGCTCACCTTCGATGAATTTCCTAGAAGGGCATTTCGAAGATGGCCGCTTCACGGTCGACGACATGGTCATGCCGATGACGGGCTATGATTTCGCGGCGCCGCAAACCGCCAACCGGCCTGCTGTGATTGGGATCAGACCGGAGCATGTGGTCACTGGCGAGTTGGTCCGCAACACGCCGTTGCGATACAAAGTTGATGTCGACCTTGTGGAACCCATGGGGTCTGACACGCTTGTCTATGCGAAATTGGGGCGGCACATCTTCCGGATACGGATGGATGGGCAGGCCGTCGTGCAAGCGGGCGAAACAATTGAGATCGGGGTCGATCCTTCCCGTGCATCACTCTTTGACAAAGCAACCGAGGACCGTTTGTGACATCACGCGATTTGGCGGGTGAATGGTCCCTGTCAGACGACAGAGGGGACTACACCTGTGCGATCAATTTGCCCAATGACGGGATCAGCGCGCTCTATGCTGCGGGCCTGATCCCGGACCCCTATTGGGGGCAGAACGAATATGACCTGCGTTGGATTTGCGAAAGGGACTGGACCGTCAGCCGCGAGTTTGAGCTGACGGACACCTGCGTCGATTTGGTGCTGTCGCAGGTCGATTGTGTGGTCACGGTGCGGGTCAATGATCAAGTCGTTCTGACGGCCGAAAACGCGTTTCGTGCGTACCGGGTCTCGCTTGCGGCCGTGGCACAGGTGGGCCGCAACAGCATCAGCGTGACATTCCATTCAGTGGTCGCGGCGGGTGCTGCGAAACACGCGGCCTATCCATTTGCATTGCCCAATTCCACAAACTGCCCGATCCCGCATGGGAACATGCTGCGCAAACCGGCCTGTGATTTTGGGTGGGACTGGAACATCGCGCTGGCCCCGTTTGGGATCTACGGCAAGATGGCGATTGAACCATCAGATGCGCCGCGGTTGGATCGGTTGATGGTCGAACAGGACCATGACGATGAAGGGGTGACGCTGGCACTCACCGGTTATTTCAGCAACTACGACGGCATAGTGACCGCCACCATTGCGGGTCAGACCGTTGAGGGTGCTTGTACATACGGTGTATGTACGCTGTCTGTACGTATTCTTGCACCCGATTTGTGGTGGCCTACCGGTCAAGGTGATCAACCGCTTTATGATCTAGAGGTCGCCTTCGCTAAAGCAAAGGCCACGCGGCGCATCGGCTTTCGTGACATCCAACTGATCACAGAAAAAGACCCGATTGGGCTGGGTTTCAAGATCCGCGTGAACGGCCGGAACGTGTTTTGCAAAGGCGCCAATTGGGTGCCCGCAGATGCGCTGCCGGGGCACATAACAGATGCCAAAACCCGCGATTTGCTGCAGTCTGCCGCGGACGCAAATATGAACATGGTCCGGGTCTGGGGCGGCGGTCGCTATGAGCCTGACAGCTTTTATGACATCTGCGATGAGCTGGGTCTGCTGGTTTGGCAGGACTTTATGTTTGCCTGCAATCTGTACCCTTCCGATGATAGCTATCTGGCCGAAGTGAAGGCGGAAGTCTTTGATAATGTTTCGCGAATTCATCATCATGCGTCGTTGGCCCTGTGGTGCGGTGACAACGAATTGATTGGCGCCCTGGGTTGGTACGACTGTTCGGTGACGGACAGGGACCGGTATCTGGTGAATTACGACCGGCTGAACCGTTGCATTGAAGCAACCCTGAAAGATACCGATCCACGCGCGAACTGGTGGCCCTCTTCGCCCTCGCCGGGGCCGATGAATTTCGGCGATGCCTGGCATCAGGATGGGTCCGGCGATATGCATTTCTGGTCGGTCTGGCATGAAGGGCGGGACTTTGATCACTACCGGGATGTTGAGCCTCGGTTCTGCTCAGAATTTGGTTTCCAAAGCTACCCATCAATGCAGGCGATCAAGCGATTTGTGGACCCTGCAGATCACAACATTGCGGCCCCTGTTCTGGAGAGCCACCAAAAGAACGCCGGCGGCAACGCCCGTATCGCCGAAACCATGTTTCGCTACTTTCAGTGGCCCACAAAATTCCAGAATTTTGTGTATCTTTCCCAAATACAACAAGGGCTTGCCATCAAGACGGCGGTCACACATTGGCGCAGCCTCAAGCCCCGTTGCATGGGCACGGTGATCTGGCAACTCAATGATACCTGGCCCGTTTGCAGCTGGTCCTCGCTTGATCATGGCGGCGATTGGAAGTTGGCGCATCACATGGCGCGCGCATTTTTTGCACCGCTTCTCGTAACCGCTGTTCCAAAAGATGGGCAGATCATTTTGCGTGCAATCAATGACGAACCCACACCAGTTGAACTCCATGTGACACTCTGTGCGATCAAGATGGACGGCAGCCTGCGTGACCTTGGCACTGTGACAGCGACGGTGAGCGATGAAGCCGTGGATTTGATGAAAACCCCTGAAACGGCATTAGCGCGGGACGAAATGCTCCATTTTCATTGGACTGACAGCACCGGGCAAAGCGGTAGCGACACTTTCGCGACCCGGCCGTACAAGGGCTATGACCTGCGCGCGCCAGGCCTGTCCTGCAGCGTGTCTGGCAACCAAGTTACCGTGACGGCGGCGTCGCTTGCGTTGTTTGTCGCGGTTGAGGCGGATGTTCCGGGCCGCTTTGATGATAACGCCTTTACCCTGCTGACAGGCGAAAGCCGGACGTTGCAGTTCACCCCCGCGGACCCCTCCGCCACTCCCAATTTCACGTTGCGCGATCTGCACAGCGCTACTCACACCTGAAGGACAGACACCATGGCCCGTATCTCATACCAACTCTATTGCTCACGGAACTTTCCGCCGCTCGAAAAGACCTTGCAAATGCTTGGTAGCGCTGGGTTTTCTGAGGTTGAAGGCTATGGGGGATTGTTCGACGATCTGGATGGCTTACAGGCCGGATTGGAGGCCAATGGATTGCAGATGACCAGTAGTCATATGGGACTTGATATGGTGGTCGGCGACCCTGCAAAGGCCATCGCGATTGCGAAGCAATTGGGGATGAACAAGGTATTGGTCCCCTTCATTGGGCCGGATGATCGACCTATCGATACGGCCGGATGGTTGGCCTTTGGCAAGCAACTAGCTGAGGCAGGAAAACCGTTGCAGGATGCGGGCCTCGTATTTGGTTGGCACAATCATGCTTTCGAATTTGACGCCACCGAAACAGGGGAAATGCCGCTGGACCTGATTGCACAGGCCTCTGACGATCTGACGTTCGAGCTTGATCTGGGTTGGGTCCGCGTTGCAGGGCACGATCCGGTGGCCTGGATCAACAAATACGCGGGCCGGTTAAGTGCGGTGCATGTCAAGGATATCGCCAAGGACGGTGACTGCGTGGACGAAGACGGTTGGGCGGATGTGGGCCACGGGATCATGGATTGGGCCGCCATTCACGCCGCATTGCAAGCCGCTGGCGTCGATCACTACGTGCTGGAACATGACAATCCCAAGGACGACACACGTTTTGCCACGCGCAGCCTTGCGTCCGCACAAGAATTTTAAGGAACAAAATCATGGCACAACTTGGCATTGGCATCATCGGATGTGGTAATATCTCGACCTCTTATCTGGGGCTTGCACCGCTGTTTAAGGCGCTCAAGCCGGTGGCGGTTGCAGATATCAATATGGATGCCGCCCGCGCGCGGGCGGCTGAATACGATATACGCGCTGACACAATCGAAGACTTGCTGAGCGCGGCTGACGTTGATGTCGTGGTTAATCTGACAATCCCGGCTGCGCATTTTGAAGTGACCAAACGCATCTTGGAGGCGGGCAAACATGCCTATTCTGAGAAACCTCTGGTGCTGACTTTGGCCGAGGGCGAGACGCTGCGCGAACTGGCTGCGTCGCAAAACCTGCGGATTGGTTCAGCCCCCGATACATTCCTTGGTGGCGCGCACCAACAGGGCCGTGCCGCGGTTGATGCGGGGGATGTGGGTCAGATCATTGGCGGGACATGCCATGTCATGGGTCATGGCATGGAGGCCTGGCATCCCAACCCAGATTTTTTCTTTCAGCCCGGTGGGGGCCCTGTTCTGGACATGGGCCCTTATTACATCACGAACCTGATCCAATTGATTGGCCCAGTGAAATCGGTCGCAGCCTTGGCAACCACAAGCTTCAGTGAGCGTATGATCGGAAACGGTGACCGTACGGGGGAAAAGGTCTCTGTGAATACCCCTACAAACATCCATGCGTTGTTGGAGTTTGCGAATGGTGCCACCGTTACACTGGGGGCCAGCTGGGATGTGTGGGCAAACCGTCATGGGCATATGGAGCTTTATGGTACCGACGGGTCACTGTTCTTGCCCGATCCGAATTTCTTTGGCGGTCCGGTGGAAATCGCGGGGCAAGACAATAACATCGAAGTCATGCCTTCATGGGATCATCCGTTTGGGATTGCAAATCAGGACGCGCGTGCGAACTACCGTTGTGCAGGCCTTGCGGATATGGCGGCGGCCATTGACGCGGGCCGGGCGCATCGGTGCAATATCGATCTGGCTGTGCATGCGGTTGATGTAATGACCAGTATCCTGAGGGCGGGTGAAGAGCGGTGCTTTGTTGAGCTGAGCACAACCTGTGATCGTCCGGCGGCCTTGTCACCAGATGAGGCGCGGGCTTTGCTCGTCTAATCGACTAAGGACTTGCGAAATAGATAATGATGGGTGTGCCCCGGGAACGGGGCACCGAAGCGGCGCATGAGTTTTGAATAGCTGTAACCCAGGTCAGAGCCTTTGCAGATACGCTTGCCTGTGAGATCGTGCAGAGCCAAGCCGCCACCAGCTTCGTGGAAGCGATACCCTTTATGAGCCAATCTATCCTGTAAGTCGGACCAACCCGTTGAATAGGCCAGGTCATTCGCGAGAAGCGCCCGTAAGGGCGCGACGAGCCGCTCATCCGCTCTGCGAGCTGTCTTCGCGCGATTGCGCCGATATAAATCCCGTTTCACCGCATCACGCACCAGACCGCCCAAGGTCATATCTTCTTGGCGCGCAATCTGTTCCAGAGCGGCGATCATTTCAGGGGCAAGGCGGAGCGAGACTTTTTCCATCCCACAACCCTGTTCCATCATGGTTAAAGCCGCGTTAAAGCCCGGCTTCTTGCGCGATCTGCGCGCGGGATTTGCGCGCCCGTTCCGTCGCTGACTTCAACTGACCGCAGGCCGCCATGATATCTTCGCCACGTGGTTTGCGCACCGGTGAGGAGTATCCCGCATTGTGGACGATATCCGCAAAGGCGCGGATGCGATTGTTCGATGACCGTTTGTATGGAGCGCCTGGCCATTCATTGAAGGGGATCAAGTTGATTTTGGCCGGGATACCTTCGATCAGCTTCATAAGCCGATGCGCGTCCTCGTCGCTGTCATTCACCCCGTCCAGCATCACATATTCAAACGTGATCCGTTCGGAGTTCGAGACTTTGGGATAAACCCGCAGCGCGTCCAAAAGCTCAGCGATATTCCAGCGCTTGTTGATCGGGACCAATTGATCACGCACATCATCGGTTGTCGCGTGAAAAGACACGGCCAACTGACAGCCAATTTCCTGGGCGGTGCGGGCGATCTCGGGGACGACACCCGAAGTGGATAGCGTTATCCGGCGCCGCGATAGCTGGATGCCATCCGAATCCATCGCAATCTTCATCGCATCCCGGACATTCTCAAAATTATACAGTGGCTCGCCCATGCCCATCAGCACGATATTCGACAACAAGCGCGGGCCTTCGGGACGGGTGCCCTGTTCGGGCCATTCACCCAGATCATCCCGGGCGATCAGAACCTGACCGATGATTTCACCCGCTGTCAGATTGCGGACCAGTTTTTGCGTGCCCGTATGGCAGAACGAGCAGGTCAGTGTGCAGCCAACCTGGCTGGAGATACATAAGGTGCCACGATCTGTCTCGGGGATATAGACCACCTCAACCTCATGACCGCCTGCGATGCGGACAAGGTATTTACGGGTGCCATCGTCTGACACTTGGCGGGTCACAACTTCGGGGACCTCCAGCACAAAGGTATCTGCCAGCATGGCGCGGTAATCTTTGGACAGGTTCGTCATCGCGGCAAAGTCACGCACGCCCCAGTGATAGATCCACTGCCAAATCTGTCCGACCCGCATCTTGGCTTGTTTCTCAGGGGTTCCTGCGCCGATCAAGGCCTCGCGCATGGCCTCGCGGGTCATGCCGATCAGGTTGGGCGGCCCGTCGGGCAGTTTGCGCGGAAAGGTCTTCACATCCTGCGTAATGGGGGCATTTGCGGTCATCGGGGTAAACCTTTGATAGGGGTTAAGCCTCGCGTATAGGAGAAAGGGCCGGTTTCCACAAGAAACCGACCCAACTCTAATCGTTTAACGGTGCGCCAAAGCCTAGCTGGAACAGCGAGATGCAGATTCTTCGACCGCTGCTGTAAAGCCAAGCAGGCTGAACGTGTCCTGCGTGACGGTGCCCCGGCCCGAACGGCCGGTGACAATGGCATTCGATCCGCGCTTCATAGCTGCCACGAATTTGGCGTCATCCTCAGGGGTGGCGGGCCAGGCAAATTCGCCTTCTGTGAACATCTGGAATGTGGCGTCGCCAACCTTCAATTCAACGGTTGAGCCGCTTGCAAAAGGATAGCCTCCGGCAAACATCACCTGACCGGTAACGCTTTCGGACGGGCGATAGAAGACGATCAACTGGATCTCGCCCCGGCGGACGGTCACAGGATTGCCATCGCGACTGTTTAGGGTTTCGACGGGGGCGGAGACGGCCCAGCACTCGGTTGGGTCACTTTCCACGTAGACGGCCCAATCCGTATTGGCCGCCACGCGGTTATCGCTTTCTTCTTGCGCTATCACAGCACCAGCCCACAAAGCCGCTGCCAAGACACCAACCGTCTTCGAAATATTTATGATCATGTCACAGCCTCCAAGCTGTCCTTGCCTCTGGATGTCCCACTGAACCTTTGGCGCATCTGGCGGCACCATTTCGGCTGGCGAGATTTGTTTCAACTCGATAGCGTATAGCATAGCAAGAAACCGCCCGCAGGGGAAAGCCCTGTTCATCGCGGCCCAGACTACAGTAACGACATATACAATCCAAAAAGGCAAAAACATGGCAAACCCCATTGATCTCGTCGAAGTTTGGCGTGGCGATCTGCTTGAATGCGTGCATCAGGGGCATGCCGTTGTCTGTGATGACAGCGGGCAGATCGTGCAGGCTTGGGGCGATCCAGAGGCGATCATCTATCCGCGATCCTCGTGCAAAATGGTGCAGGCGCTGCCGCTTTTGGAAAGCGGAGCAGGGGCACACCTGACTGACGAACAGCTGGCCCTGGTCTGTGCATCCCACAATGGGGCCGCGATCCACACCGACCGGGTCGGCGCATGGATCAAGGAGATGGGGCTGACCGATGACGCCTTTCGCTGCGGGCCGCAGATGCCTGCGGACCGCGACGCCCGCAACGGATTGATCCGCAGCGACCAATCACCTTGCCAGGTGCATAACAATTGTTCGGGCAAACACGCAGGGTTTTTGACCCTGACACAACATCTGAACGCCGGGCCGGAATACGACCAGATCGACCACCCCGTGCAGCAAGCCTGCAAAGCGGCCTTTGAGGAGGTCACGCAGGAATCCAGCCCGATGTATGGGATCGATGGATGCTCGGCCCCCAACCACGCCTGCAGCCTACATGGCTTGGCACGCAGCATGGCCTTCTTTGCAAGCGCGGGCGACCGGTCCGATGCCCGTAGCCAGGCCGCGGCCAAGCTGACACAAGCGATGGCGCGCCACCCGGACCTTGTGGCAGGCGAAACCCGCGCCTGCACCGATCTGATGCGCGCGATGGCGGGCCGGGTCAGCATCAAAACCGGCGCTGAGGGTGTTTTCATCGCGATCATCCCCGAAAAACGGCTTGGGGTGGCGCTGAAGATCACAGATGGGGCCACGAGGGCCAGCGAGGCAGCGATTGCGGCGATCTTGGTCAAACTTGGGGTCCTCGATGCGGGCCATCCGGCCACGATTGCACGCATGACGCCACCGGTGAAGAACCGGCGGGATATGGTGACGGGGCAGATCAGACCGAGTGCAGTTTTGGTCTAATCGTAGGCCAGAAAACCGCTTTTAAAAAGGACGTCGTATGGGTGAAAGGTTAGAGAAATCTGGTCTTTATCTCACAATCAGACTCAAAATCGGGAAACGAAGCACGGTAGGCATTCATTTGGAGTGCAGCATGGGCCTTAATGGACCCCATTGTGTTGAAATCTGTAGTTTGCATCAATGCCCGCCCAAAAGGTATTTTGCCTCGAATGGAGTTAGGGCCAACAACCGAGCATGATCCATCAAATACAAGCGCTTGTTGCGTTCATGATCGGGCACATTGTAAGGTCAATCGTCGTGGTACGTAATTTCATAGGCATAGAAATTGTCACCAAGGCATGACACGAATGGGTCGAACGTCCGTGTCGTGCTTGATCCATCTTTGTATTGAAAGATCGCGCGACCTGTGAGGTAGTTGATTGAGCTCGCATAAGGGTCTTCGTCTCTCCATGATCCGTCTTCGCCGATAAGCCGCCAGCATCCGTCTTGGTGCCGGAATTTATTCGTGAATCTAGCAGGCAAGAAACTAGATGTGATTTCCAGAATATTGCCAACTGATCGGTAGTGGTAACGGCCAGCGTCTTCTGCGTCTTCAGAAGCGACATATGCGACTTTACCATCTGTTTCAAAGACGATCATCATGTCCTGTAGGGGACTGGCTTCAAGGCTCATGAACAGAATTTCATTCGCATCGTCGAAATCAAAAGTCCAGAGATTTCGTCCAGCTACAAGCTTATCCATATCGGCGACCCTAAGTGTTCTGACTAGCCGATCGAAGCGCGGGTAGATATCACTTGGCGGATCAATATCACTATACCTAATGTCCAGACCGATGGCATCGCCCAGTTCTGCAGCCAACAAAGCAAGGTCGGCCAACATGGGGTCTTTGCATATCGCTTCCTCTGATTCATTAGCTGGGTCACTACAAGCGAGCTCGCCTGCATTTGTATTTCCGCCTAAACAAAAAACCAAAAATGCAAGGAGACATAGTTTGTTTTCGTAAATTAACATCGGAGGGTTCCTTGAATTTTTCGGGTCGAACTTACTATGCATCGGTCTTTGACCTAAAGCTAGATCGCGGCGGATCATTGCATTTTTGAGCTTATTCGGGACGATCACGGCTCTTAGACGTTGGGGGTGAAATCCGCGACTCTGCAGCGAGTCGATACATTGTTCAGGGCGGCCTTCTGTGCGCAAACCTTGATGAATGTCCGGGTTTTGGTCAGGCCTGCGTGACCTTCGAGCCTACATTGCATGACGCAGAGAAAGGCAAAATTCAGACACCCGCCTTATTGCGTGACAGGCGCAAACCGTCCCGCCCAAAGGGCGCGCGGGCTTCGCGGTTGATCATGGGGGGCTGAAAGGGCACACATGCGGCGAACGCCTCAGAGAAAGTCAGCCCCATGCCCTTTACCCTTGCCACCTGGAACATCAACTCGGTCCGTTTGCGCGAGGATATCGTGGCCAAACTGATGCAGGAAGAAGCCCCAGACGTGCTCTGCCTGCAAGAATGCAAAAGCCCGGTTGATAAAATCCCGCTCGAACAGTTCAAGGCGCTGGGCTACACCCACATGGTTGCGCGCGGGCAAAAGGGGTACAACGGCGTCGCGATTTTCTCAAAAATTCCGATGGTTGAGGCCGGGGCGGAAGATTATGCTGCCCTCGGCCATGCACGCCATATTGCGGGCAAGCTCGAAAACGGGGTGACGATCCACAACCATTATGTGCCTGCGGGCGGCGATGTGGCTGACCGCGAGGTAAATGAGAAATTTGGCCAAAAGCTGGATTATCTGACTGACATGCGCGATGCCTACCATGCGGCCAAGCCCGAAAAATCCATCCTTGTGGGTGACCTGAACATAGCCCCCCGCGAAGATGACGTTTGGGATCATAAGAAACTGCTCAAAGTTGTCAGCCATACGCCGATTGAATGTGAGCATTTCGCCGAGGTGATGGAAGCAGGCGCGTGGTCTGATGTGACCCGGAATGATATCCCCGAAGGCCGACTTTATAGCTGGTGGTCGTACCGGGCCAAGGATTGGGACGCAGCGGATAAAGGACGCAGGCTTGATCATATCTGGGCCACCCCCGACATCAAAAACGCGGCACACGGATCACGGGTTCTGCGCGATGCACGCGGTTGGGAAAAGCCCAGTGACCATGCACCTGTTTTTGCGACCTTCGATCTATAGATTGAACTGAGGTCAGGGGGGATGACACATGTGGCCGTTTTCAGCCAAGACCGCCGGTGATTTGTCACTGAATTACAACGAAATTGCGGGCTATACGTTGCAATGGCTGCCGTGCTCGGACCGCGCACTTGCGCTTGCGTTCCCGCATCTGACGGTAAAGGCGGAACAGATCCCGGCCTATCACTATGGGCAAATGGAGGATGGTTTTGCGCTTTATGGGGATGACACAGGGCCCCCCGCGCTTTGTGTCGCAGCTGATGGCAAAACTGGCTATGCGTTTTCGATCACGGCGCATAACAGCCAAGCACTGTGTCTGGGGCATTACCGGGTCGGGGAGACCCGCTTGGGCGATTTCCGGGATGATCAACTGGCCGAGGCCGCTTTTTGGGTTGATGGTTCCAGGATTGTGGTCATGGGCGGGCTGAGCGATTGCGGGGCACTGTGTGGCGCACGTTTCATCTTTGAACCGACAGCCGACCAAACCGGTGATCTGACCAAAGCAACGGCGGATGCATGGCGGAATTGCGTGATGTCCGAGGCGCGGTTTTTGATATCAGGGCGGCGGTTCCGGCCGGCCGAGACAGTCAACGACGCGGATGCGGTAAAGCTGATGAAGAAGCAGAAAATCCATGCGCCTGCGCCCTTGTCGCCGGGCCCCAATTTGGGCGGTGGCGATCCCGTCGCGCTTTTGATCCGCAGCCAGTACAATCCGACCAAGGCGCGCAACAGCTATGTCAAACTGGCTGATATGGCGGTTTACAACGCGGATCCGGAAGCGGTCAAAACCAACATCAAGGCGATCTTCACAGGCGATGACGATCCCGAAGGCGTTGCACAGAGCATTGCGCAGATGTTCAACGACGACTGGCGGACGGTCTTCTGGTTCACGCTGGATTGGAAGGCCGACATTGGTGACCTCACGGCGCAAATCAAGACGGCGCTGGGCGGGCAAGATGGCGAAGTTGTGCTTCCCGATCTGGCAGAGTTCCCAGCAAACGGGTCCGTTGGAACGCCCGGAGTATTTCAGGTCTTTGCAAACTCATTGCAGGCTGCAGGCTTGGATTTGTGGTTTGTGGACAACCCTTCGGACACGCATTTTCTGTTCATCGCAAAGACGAGTGATCGCAAACGCATTGCGAAATTGTTTGAACCCACTCAAGTCAAAGCCTCGCCCTTTGACGCAAAATAGATAGGTTTTACATGACCCTCCCAACCGACATGACCGCCCTGATCCAGTTGCACGATGGCTATGCCAATACACAAACTGGACCCAATATTGCGGATGTGACTCCATTCTTGACCCATCAAACGATCCCGGTGCCCGCACCGGGCAAGGGCCAAGCGCTGATCAAAGTGCATCTGGCCGCCGTAAACCCTTCGGACATTCACTTTATCAAAGGCGAATACGGTCAACCCCGGATCAAAGGCCTGCCTGCGGGGTTTGAGGGTGTGGGCGAGGTTGTGGCTGGGGATACACCGCTCTTGGGACAACGCGTTAGCTTCTTTGCCAGCGCCTCTGGCACATGGGCGGAATATGCGATGACAGACGCCAGTGGGCTGGTCCCTTGCAGGCCTGACTTGTCCGAAGTTGATGCGGCGGGCCAATTGGTCAACCCGTTAAGCGCAATTGCGATGTTCGATCTGGTCAAAGACAGCGGTGCGGACAGTTTCATTCTGAATGCAGCAGGCTCACAATTGGGTAAATTGCTGATCGCTCTGGGGCGGGATGCCGGGATCAAGCCTATCGCCGTCGTACGGCGGGCCGCACAGGCTGAGGCGCTTTTGGCTTTGGGTGCGGCAGAGGTGATCGTCACTAGCGGGGATGATCCGCTGGCCCAAGCCAAAGATATTCTTAAGACGCTGAAACCATGCGTTCTGCTTGATGCGGTGGGCGATCAATTCACTGCGGATCTGTTCTTTGCAATGCCTAGCCACGCGCGCTGGGTGAACTACGGGAAATTGTCGACCCAGGCGCCTGCGTTGAACCAGATGGCGCAATTGATTTTCCAAAGCAAGGTGATCGAGGGCTTCTGGCTGACACGCTGGATGAAACAGGCTGATCCGGCGCGCATTCCGCAGGCTTTTGCGGAAATTCAGGAGCGGTTTGTATCTGGCAAATGGAAGACGGATGTGGCGGGGATTGTGCCCCTATCGCAAGCGATAGAGGCACTTCCAGATGTGCTGGCACAGCCAGATGGCAAGGCCTTTATTGACCCAAGGCAATAGGCGCAGCCTAAAGCGTCACGGCGGGCCGCTTTAGTGGGCGCGTTCTGAGTGATCTTTGTAGTCGTGCAAAAGATGTTCTAGATCATGCAGCTCGAGCAGCAGATCGTGGAAAATCTCGGTCTTTTGCTCTTCGTTTAACTCGCCACCGTCAACAAGGGTTTGCTGGTTCACCTTAATCACCTCCCAGCGTTCGAGCAGGATATCCAGATCGGCGCGAATGACGTCATTTGGGGCAGCCTGCAGGCCGGCATCAGGCATGCCGTAACGGAGTGCATTCAATGAGGTCTCAAAGATTTGCATGGTCGCGGCAAGGTCTACCTTGGCTTCCTCGCTGTGATACCCGGTCCAGACCTCGCAGGAATCCTTGGCCATCCTTTGGGTCAGCATCAACTGGCGGCCTGCGATTTCGATCATCATCGCGTCTTGGGCTGTCATTTCATAGGGATGCGCATAGCGACCAGCAATGTCCGAGGACAGGATGGTAGTCAGCTCAAGCAGCTCGAGGTTGTGATCATCGATGACATGGGCCGCATCAACATTGTTGGCATCGGCCAACACGGTGTCGATGGCCCCGCGAATGGCGGCCCACTCTTCCAGAACATGGTCCAGATCGCGGGTGATGCGTGCACTTTCTTCGGGTCCGAGGATGTGCAGTTCCTCGTCGCCGTCACGAAGGGCTGCGAGATAGTGAACGAAGTCCGCAGTCGCCTGTTCCAAAATGGCGCGGGCTTCTTCGACATCAACGCCAGATGTTACAGAACAGGATGCGGCGGCAACCTGCTGTGTCAGGGTGCGCAGTTTTCCGGCCAATACAATACGGTCAGCGCCGTCCGATTCGATGATATAGTTCACGTCCAACGTGGACCCTGGGCTGGGTAGGGGCCCCGCGTTGGCCGGGGTAATGTTAAGCATTGCGGACGCTAGGGCGACGCAAGGCAAAGTGATGAAATGCGTGAGGCTCATAGCGAAATTTTTGGGATTTGACATTCTACTTGTCCAGTTACGAATTAACGTTCGCCCATCGCCATTCAAGGCAAGGAATTTGTGACTCAAAAGCGAACTTAATTCTTTAATTAATACAATAGGCGTGGGTTTAGTGTTGTTTTAACGGGCGTTTAAACCCTTCCTGCGAGGCTTTCATGCGTCGCAGGAAGGATCGGTGAGACAGGTTATTCTCTGCTGAGACCAGCAGGCCTTAGTGGGCGCGTTCTGAGTGATCTTTGTAGTCGTGCAAAAGATGTTCTAGATCATGTAGCTCGAGCAGCAGATCGTGGAAAATCTCGGTCTTTTGCTCTTCGTTTAACTCGCCACCGTCAACAAGGGTTTGCTGGTTCACCTTAATCACGTCCCAGCGTTCGAGCAGGATGTCCAGATCGGTGCGAATGACGTCATTTGGGGCAGCCTGCAGGCCGGCATCAGGCATGCCGTAACGGAGTGCATTCAATGAGGTCTCAAAGATTTGCATGGTCGCGGCAAGGTCTGCCTTGGCTTCCTCGCTGTGATACCCGGTCCAGACTTCGCAGGAATCCTTGGCCATCCTTTGGGTCAGCATCAACTGGCGGCCTGCGATTTCGATCATCATCGCGTCTTGGGCTGTCATTTCGAAGGGGTGCGAGTAGCGCCCTGAAATATCCGAGGACAGGATGGTGGTTAGTTCAAGAAGTTTCAGGTTGTGGTCATCGATGATATGGGCGCCTTCGACGTCATTGTCATCTGCAATAACGCTGTCGATCGCGCCATGGATCGCCGACCATTCTTCCAGCACATGGTCCAGATCTCGTTTGATGCGTCCATTTTCTTCAGGGCCCAAGATGTGGAGTTCTTCATCTCCGTCGCGCAAAGCAACAATATAGCGATCAAAATCGGCTGTCGCCTGTACAAGAACATCATGCGCTTCCTGGACATCGATGCCCGAGGTAACGGCACAAGAAGCCGCAGCAACTTGCTGGGTTAATGTGCGCAACTTGCCAGCCAGAACGATCCGGTCGGCCCCGTCGGATTCGACCTCAAAATTGACATCTGTGGTCGCGTTTGATGGTGAAAGGTTCTGAGCGTGTGCTGCGCCACAGCAAAGAGCGGAGGCGACGATGAGCGCGGGAAGGCGCGCAACGCGCCGATGGCCCGGCGCAATTCTTTTTCGGTTTAGCATTTGACTAGTCCAACTGTTTACAACTCCGTTCTTGCTATCCAAAAAATGCGGCGAAATTTTGGTTCAAATCATCCTAAAGCATTGTAATTAAGCATAAATTTTGAGCGGAAAACTACCCCTCGGGTTGTATTCTTCTACCTTAGGTGTAATAGTGTGTCGGTACTTCGCGATTAGGTGTATTCCCGAATCTGCCAGACGTGGTCTGCAGGCGCAGCAAAGATCATTCGGGAATCGTCAGCGCCTCGAGCAAATCGCCGGGTTGGCAGTTCAGGACGGCACAAATTCGGGCGAGCGTTTCAAATCGGATGCCTTTTACCTTCCCGGACTTAAGCAGGCTGATGTTCTGTTCCGTGATCCCCACCGCTTGGGCCAGATCGCGTGACTTCATCTTGCGCATGGCCAGCATCACATCGAGACGGACGACAATTTCGACCTCTTTCATACGAACGACCGGTTTTCTGACGCAGCAAAAGATGCGTCGCGCATGGCCCAGCCGATCACCACGATCAACCCGCCCGAAAGGGCAAAAAAGATCATATCGCTATTCAGACCGATGGCTAAGCTCCGTCCGCCTTGCGGATTGGCCCAGGTTAGGATGACCGATTGGATCGGGCGTAACACAAACGGGACAATGGCCAACGCCAGAAAACCCTGGCCAATGCGCTGGATCAGCAGGGCGCAATGATCAGTCAGAATTTCACCCTTGCTGTATGATTCGAACAGTTTGCGCATTTCGTTCAATGTCCAGATCAGGATCAGAGGGCTGAACAAGTTCAACGCAACGGCAGCCGTCAATTGGGCCGAGGTCGCGTCTGGTGAAACGTTAAAGTCACCGCTGAACGTCTCAGGCACCAATGGCATCGCGATGAGACCACCGATGACCGTCACAGGCAGAACAATCATCGCAGCGATGGTCAGGCCGCGTAATACGCCGGCGAGCTTTGTTACATCATTTGGTTTAGACATAATTTCCCTTTCTATTGCTAAAAAATTATCGTAAAACAATAAATAATTCATGTCAAAGGGGATTATCATGAAACTTGCCTGCTTATCTGCACTGGCCTTGTCCGCTTGCACTAGCCTTGCGCCCACAACGGTGATGCGACTTGGCAACCTGTCACCATTGACTGCCGACCCGGCGGATTTTGCGGTCGACCTGACGCTGCCGTCCGGGATCGATGTCAGCCCGGGCAAAGCCCTCTTAATATTTTCGGTCCGACGGACCGACATTGAGCGCTCGGAGGAAGGGTTCTTTACATTGCAGCGGACTGGGTCAGTGTTTGCCATTGATCCAGCGGACTATGCAGATTTACGTGCATTGCAGGCTCTGGCGCTGGATTGGCAGGACGAAAATCCCGATGCCAGCAGCGGTGCGCTATCTGTCGCGCTTTCGCCTTGTCGGGTTGACGAAGGGCCAGCAGATGACGCAAAGGTCAGCGTGGCGATCCAGGTCGCACAAGGTGGAGCCTTTCTGCCCTTGGTCCGCAACGGCCCGCTATCTGCCGTCACGTCAGACGAACAATTGCAGAATATGCCTGATTGCCCGCAACGCTGATGTTGAAAAAAGGCCCGGGCATTGCTACCTTTCGCTTATGCCCGGCGTCGGGGCCATGACGGCGCATCATAAGGAGGACAATGCACTGTCTCTTTCCACCGCGGCTGAAACGACAGCCAAATCAGGAGCACCAGCTATGAATGCTCCGCAAACTGTGACCAGCGAAGCCCTTTTGGCGGCTGTTCTGAAATCCCTTGAAGACGACAAAGGCGAAGACATCGTGCAGATCAATCTGCGCGGCAAGTCCGAGATCGGCGACTTTATGGTCATCGCATCCGGACGCTCGACCCGTCAGGTCACGGCGATGTCAGAAAAGCTGGCTGATAAGCTCAAGCAGGATTTCGGGATCATCTCCAAGACCGAAGGCAAGGACACCGGCGATTGGGTCCTGATTGATACGGGCGATATCATCGTGCATATCTTCCGGCCGGAAGTGCGCGAGTTTTATCAGCTTGAAAAGATGTGGCAGCCCGGGGCAGCCACCGCCAGCTAATGCGCGTGCAAATTTGCGCCGTGGGCCGATTGCGCAAAGGGCCCGAGCGTGACCTTTATGACGATTACCTCACCCGGTTTGACCGGACCGGGCGGGCCTTGGCCCTTGGCCCTGCGCAACTGATCGAGGTTGAGGATAAAAAGGGCGGCGGCATGGCCGCCGAAGCCATTTTGCTTGGTCGCTCTATTCCTGATGGGGCGCTTGTCTGCACGATGGATGAGCGCGGCAAGCTGATGTCGTCCCCGGATTTTGCAAAACAGTTGGGCGATTGGCGCGACCAGGGCCGCCAAGATGTGGCCTTTGTCATCGGCGGTGCCGATGGCATTGATCCCGATTTGCGCGCCCGCGCCGATGCGTCTTTGAGTTTTGGCAAGATGGTTTGGCCCCATATGCTGGTCCGCGTGATGTTGGCTGAGCAGTTGTATAGGGCGGCGTCGATCCTATCGGGTGGTCCTTATCATCGGGCCTAAGGATGCGCTCCGCGCGGGAGTATTTTGACGAAATAAGAAGGGGATTGGTTTTGTTTATTGCGGTGTTGCGCTAGGACCGATTTGAGAAAAGAAGGAATTTGTCATGTCTGCACCGAAACCTGTTGTCCTTTGTATCCTTGATGGGTGGGGTTTGCGTGATGAAACTGCGGGCAATGCCCCAAAACAAGCCAAGACACCCAATTTTGACCGGGTGATGCAGGGCCCGCATGCCCAGCTTTTGACCCACGGCAATGACGCCGGGTTGCCGTCTGGCCAGATGGGCAACTCGGAGGTTGGTCACACCAATATCGGTGCTGGCCGGGTGGTCGCCATGGATTTGGGCCAGATCGAGATGTCGATTGAAGACGGCAGTTTCTCAAAGGCTGAGGGCTTGGTTGCGTTTATCGACAAGATGAAAGCCAGCGGTGGCACGGCTCATCTAATGGGTGTCGTTTCCGATGGCGGTGTGCATGGGCATTTGGATCATATCGTTGCGGCCGCCAAAGCGCTAACCGATGCGGGCGTGCCTGTTGCGATACACGCCATCACGGATGGGCGTGATGTGGCCCCATCCTCGGCCGCGGAATTTATGGCAGAACTTGAGACGAAGCTGCCTGTCGCTGCAAAAATCGTCACTGTGATCGGGCGCTACTTTGCCATGGACCGTGACAATCGCTGGGACCGGGTGAAGACCGCTTATGATGCAATGATCGATGGGGCGGGTTTGACCGCCGCTGATCCGCAGGCCGCCATTGCCACAGCATATGCAGATGGCACGACGGATGAGTTCATTCCCGCCACCGTGATCGGCGACTATGCCGGGGTCGGCGCAGATGATGGGCTCTTTTGTCTCAACTTCCGCTCGGACCGGGCGCGCGAAATTCTCGCGGCAATCGCGGATCCGGATTTTGACGGGTTCGATCGGGCGCAGCCTGATCTGGCGGCCCTCGTAGGCATGGTCAGCTATTCCGACAAACACGACACGTGGTTCGATATCGTTTTCCCAAAGCGGGATATCCAGAACACATTGGGTGCATGGGTTGCCAAACAGGGGCTGCGCCAGTTCCGCTTGGCTGAGACCGAGAAATATCCGCATGTGACGTTCTTTCTGAACGGCGGGGTCGAGACCCCCGAAAAAGGCGAAGACCGTTACATGGCCCCGTCACCAAAAGTTGCGACCTATGATTTGCAGCCCGAAATGTCTGCCGCCGAAGTCACTGAGAATTTCGTGAAAGCCATCGAAGACGGCTACGACATGATCATTACCAATTACGCAAACCCCGATATGGTTGGACATACTGGCGATCTGGATGCCGGGATCAAAGCTTGCGAGGCAGTCGATTTGGGGCTTGGTGCCGTGCTTGAAGCGCTGGAAACCGCAGGTGGGGCGATGATTGTCACCGCTGACCACGGTAATTGCGAAACGATGATCGATCCCGACACGGGCGGGCCGCACACCGCGCATACGCTGAACCCCGTGCCTGTTGTCTTGGTGGGCGGTCCGGATGGGGCACAGCTGCGCGACGGGCGGTTGGCCGATCTGGCCCCCACGATCCTTGATCTGATGGGGCTGGAACTGCCACCCGAAATGACGGGCCGCAGCCTGATCACATGAAAATAGCAGCGCTTCTTTTTTGTCTGGCAAGCCCGCTTGCAGCGCAGCAAGAGGCGGTGGATGCCGCAGCGCAGCTGCAGGCCGCACGGGTGCAATTGGAAGCCGCAGAAAGTGGACGTGACCAGATCAAGGCACTGACGGCAACCGTGCAGGCCTATGAGGCTGGATTGGTCGCAATGCGCGCAGGCGTCCGGGATATCACACTGCGTGAGGCGGCGATTGCTGATGATCTGGCTGCAAGGCGCAGCCAAGTGGCCCAGTTGCTTGGGGCACTCAGCGCGATTTCACGCACGCCGCGACAGGTAACACTCAGCCATCCGCAGGGCCCGCAGAACGCGGCACGCGCGGGGATGTTGCTGGCGGATATGACGCCCGCTTTGCAGGCCGAGGCCACGGCACTCCGCACGCAAATGGACACTGCAAGCGCATTGCGGGCGGCGCGTGAGACAGCAACCCAAACCTTGCAAGACGGGCTGCAGGGCGCACAAACCGCGCGGGCTGCTTTGGGGCAAGCGATCTCAGACCGCACGCTCCTGCCAATGCGGTTTGATGCAGATCCATTGCAAACGGCATTGCTGATTGCCAGTGCTGAGACGCTGCAAGACTTCTCGACAAGCCTTGCCGCAGAGGTGCCGAACACCGAAACAACCCTTGCCGCCGCGGCGAACCTGCCGCTTCCGGTGGCGGGGATTGTGCTGCCGGACAACGGACGACCCGGTATCACAATCGCTGCAGCCCCGCGCGCCTTGGTGACAACGCCTGCGCCCGCAACAATTCTGTTTCAGGGCCCGTTGCTGGATTTCGGCACTGTCGTGATCTTGGAACCTTCCACTGATGTGCTGTTCATATTGGCAGGACTTGCCGATGTTTTTGTGCAATCCGGCGAAATCTTACCGGCTGGCGCACCGGTTGGGCTTTTGGGCGGGACACCGACCGGAGTTGACGGTATTTTGACCGAAAACGGGTCATCATTTACGGGACAGGCGCAGCAAACGCTTTATCTTGAGGTGAGAGACGGGCAAGCTGCCGTAAACCCGGATGCGTGGTTCGCGCTGGAGTAGACAAGGATACGTTATGAAGAAGACAATATTGGCCGCTGTAGGCGGCGCAGTGCTTGGACTTGCGGCGACCAGCCAAATTGCGGGCCCCTTGCTGGCACAAGAGGCGCGGGCGACAAGCAATGTCTATGAGCAGCTTGATCTGTTTGGCGACATCTTTGAACGTATTCGGGCCGAATATGTGCAGGAAGTCGACGACAAGGAATTGATCGAGGCGGCCATCAACGGCATGCTGACTTCGCTTGACCCACACTCGAGCTATCTGTCGGCTGAGGCCGCAGCGGCCATGCGGGTGAGCACCTCGGGCGAATTTGGCGGACTTGGTATCGAAGTTACGCAGGAAGAGGGCTTTGTCAAAGTCGTCTCACCCATGGATGGTACACCGGCAGATGCGGCTGGGATTTTGGCCGGTGATTTTATCACAGCTGTTGATGGCGAAAGCGTTCTGGGGCTGACATTGGACGATGCCGTGTCATTGATGCGCGGGCCTGTCGGGGCAGAGATTATCATCACCGTCGTGCGCGAAGGGGAAACCGAACCGTTTGATGTATCCATCATCCGCGACACGATCAAACTGACAGCTGTGCGCTCGCGGACCGAAGGGAATGCGGTTGTGCTGCGGATCAGCACGTTCAACGATCAAACATTGCCGAACCTTGAGTCCGGGATCGCCGAGCAGATCGAAGCTGCCGGCGGGATCGACAATATCGACGGCGTTGTGCTGGACTTGCGCAACAACCCAGGTGGTCTGTTAAATCAAGCGATCTTTGTGTCGGATGCATTCCTTGACGCAGGCGAGATTGTCTCAACGCGCGGACGTGATCCATCTGATGGGGACCGGTTCAATGCGTCACCGGGCGATCTGGCGGAAGGCAAACCCATTGTGGTGTTGATCAACGGTGGATCGGCTTCGGCCTCTGAAATCGTGGCGGGTGCGTTGCAGGATCACCGGCGCGCTATCGTGATTGGTACCAATTCCTTTGGGAAAGGGTCTGTGCAAACCGTACTGCCGGTCCAGGGTGACGGGGCAATGCGGTTGACGACAGCACGTTATTACACGCCGTCGGGCCGTTCGATCCAATCCTTGGGCATTTCGCCGGATATTATTGTCGAACAACCGCGCCCAACTGACGCAGCAGATGAGGCTGAGGAAGAAGAGACACCACGCCAGCGGACCGAAGCTGGGCTGCGTGGATCATTGGACAATGACAGCCTGACTGAGGATGAAATCCTGCAGATCGAAGAAGATCGGGCGCGGGCTGAAACCGCTGCACAGCTGCGGGAAGATGATTATCAGCTGGCCTATGCTATCGATATTCTCAAAGGCCTGAACGCGCTGGGACCGACCCGTTTGAACAACCAATAATCCGGGGCAAATTTAACGCGCTTTGTCAGTCAGTTGGTAACATATACAATTTAAGGGTGGTCATAATTCAATTGATCAACCCTTAGTTGCTGTGGGACAACGAAGAACGATGACTGATTCGTATCAAAAGGGCGCTTGGGATCCTCAGTGGGTTGGACATATTTCTCGTCGAAGATGATTTTCTGATCCTTTTGGATTTGAAGACAATCCTCGAAGAGGCAGGCGCGACGGTTGTCACGGCAGCATCAGTGCGCGAAGGGTTGGAACTGAGCGAGAATAGCTATGACGCTGCAGTTCTCGACATCCGTCTCCCCGACGGAGAGGTGTTCCCGGTTGCGGAGCGTTTGTCAAAGTCGCGCATCCCGATCATATTTCATTCCGGCAATGCCGAGTCTAGTACAGCAAAAACCCTGTTCCCGGACGCGGTCGCCCTGGTGAAACCCGCGCAAGAGCAAGTGCTGATCGATGCGATCAAACAGAATGCGATCGTGCCGTTATGAAGCACACGTGATGCAAATTCCGCCAGGGCCACAATCGCCGACAGGCGTTGCCGATGATGGATTTCGTGAACGCCTGGCGCAATATGACACTCCTGAGGCAGCAAACCGCGCGCTTTTGGCGCTTGATGCGGGGCATATAGGCAGCTGGTCTTGGGACATGACGGAAAAGCAGGTCAGCGGCGACCGGCTGATGGCGGGTTTCTTTGGCCTCGATTATGATGCGCAGCCTTGGGGTCAAGACGACGTTTTTGGCACGATCCACCCAGAAGATCTGCAACCTATGTTGGCCGATGTCCAAAGTGCTATTGACGAAAACACTGTCTTTACATCGGAATTCCGAGAACCGTTGACAGACCCTCTGACAGGCGCGCAAACTTATCGTTGGTTGTCAGGTCGGGGAAATGTCACCGAACGTGATGCACAGGGCAATCCCACCCGCATGATTGTCGTCAATTGGGACATTACAGCGCAAAAACAACGCGAAGAGCAAAGCGCGCTGATGGCCGCGGAAATGGACCACCGGGTCAAGAACGCCTTTGCCCTCATTCGGGCGTTGATCAACCTCGGCCTCCGGGCCGATGGCACAAAAGAGACCTTTGCCGACGGTTTGCGGCGTCAGCTCGAGGCAATGGCAAGCGCCCATGTGATCTCGGCCAAACTGGCACGCGACAGTGATATGCCGGACGCCCCCGTACCTGTGAACGCCTTGTTTGAAGTGGCGCTCGCGCCTTGGACGCAGGATGGGATCAACCCGGACTGCACCGTTGATCTGCAGTCAGACCCATCCTTCATGATCCATCCGCGCTTGGCTGGGTCGCTGTCCATGATGATCTACGAGTTGACGACAAACGCCGCCAAGTATGGGGCTTTGGGTGTCCGTGGCGGCATATTGACGATTAAGATCACAAAAGGAACAGGCGATACCATCCGCATGGATTGGGACGAAGACTGCGGGAAACTTCCGCTGAAACCCCTCGTTGAAACCGGATTTGGCAGCCGATTGATCGCCCAATGTGTTTGCATGCTGGGTGGGGTCATACATCATGAAAACAGGGAAAGTGGCTTATCGCTGGCGCTGACCATTAACACACCAAGGTCTGAACATCAGGCCTTGGCGCGAGCACCGGTTGGATCGTAAAACGGTTTCAGTTGCGCCTCGGCCCTCACGCGCGTGCCCATGATGTCAATCTCATAGGTGCTGGCCAACATATCCGCGGCCTTCTCGCCAGGTGCGACGCAGGGGACATAGCCCATGCCCAGAGCGGTCCCCAGATGATGCCCATAGCCGCCCGAGGACAGATACCCAACGACCTCGCCATCCCGTAGGACAGGTTCGTTGTGATAAAGCAGCGGTTCCGGATCGGTCAGTTTGAACTGCACCAAGCGCCGTTCCAGCCCCTTTTCGCGCTTACGCAGCATTGCGTCGCGTCCGATGAAGCTCGGCTTGTCCATTTTGACCGCAAAGCCAAGCCCTGCTTCCAAAACATGATCCTCAGCCGTGATGTCATGGCCAAAATGCCGGAATCCCTTTTCCATCCGGGCCGCATCCATCATATGCATCCCGCAAAGCTTCAGCCCCATGTCTTGCCCAGCCGCATGCAGCGTTTCAAATACATGGGCGGACATATCCGAGGATACATAAACCTCCCACCCCAGCTCGCCCACGTAAGTGACGCGGTGAACACGGGCCAGACCCATCCCGATCTCAATCTCTTGGGCAGTGCCAAAGGGGTTATGGGCATTGGAAAAATCGGCGGGTGAGACCTTTTCCAACAAGGCGCGGCAGTTCGGGCCCATCACGGCCAAGACCCCTTCGCCAGCGGTGACATCCGTAATCACAACGTTGAAATCACCGATATGGCGCTGCATCCAGACCTGATCGGCCAGTCGGGTCGCCGCAGGGGTGACGACCAGATAGCATAGTTCAGATATCCGGGTGACGGTCACATCGGCTTCAATCCCGGCCTTGGCATTCAGGAATTGGGTATAGACGATCTTGCCAACGGGCACGTCATAATCGCCGCCGCCAATGTGGTTCATAAAGGCCATGGCATCGCGCCCTTCAACGCGGATTTTGCCGAATGACGACATATCATACATGCCGACATTGGTGCGGATCGCGTTGACCTCTGCGGCGACATTGCCAAAGAAATTCTGCCGTTTCCACGAATAGTCATAGGCAGGCGTCTGGCCTGCGTCGGCAAACCAATTGGCCCGTTCCCAACCGGCCAATTCACCCATCACTGCGCCATTGTCCAACAGATGCTGATGGAACGGCGTGCGGCGGATGCCACGGGCCGTTGCCTTTTGGCGAAACGGGAAATGGTCCGCATAAAGCAGGCCCAGTGTTTCCTTGGACCGTTCAAACAGATAGGTCTTGTTGCCCTGAAATGGCTGCATCCGGTTGATATCCACGTCACCCAAATCAAAGGGTTTTTCGCCCGCATCCATCCACTGCGACAGGGCCATACCAGCGCCACCTGCGGATTGAATCCCGATGGAGTTAAAGCCAGCCGCCACCCAGACATTATCCATCTCAGGGGCCAGCCCGAGGTGATAGGCGTCGTCGGGGGTAAAGCTCTCGGGGCCATTAAAGAACGTATGAATGCCCGCCTCAGCCAACATGGGCATCCGTTCAACGGCGGCCTCAAGGATCGGCTCAAAGTGATCGAAATCCTCGGGCAGTTGATCGAATTCAAAATCCTCCGGGATACCATCCATCGCCCAAGGTTTCGCGTTCGGCTCAAAGGCACCCAGCAGTATTTTGCCCGCATCTTCCTTGTAATAGGCGCATTCGTCGGGCACCCGCAGCACCGGCATCTGGGTCAGGCCCTTGATCGCCTCGGTCACAATATAGAAATGCTCACACGCATGTAGCGGCACATTTACACCTGCCATACGGCCCACTTCATGGCCCCACATACCCGCACAATTCACGACCATATCGCAGGCAATTGTGCCGGTTTCATCGGCCGTTGCCCAATCCACCGAGGTCACGCGGCGACCATCGCGGTTGATGGCCGTCACCTTGGTACGCTCTGCGATCAAGGCCCCGTTTTGCCGGGCACCTTTGGCCAAGGCCAAGGTGATATTTGCCGGATCACCTTGCCCATCAAGGGGCAGATACACACCGGCAGTGACACCCTCGATATTCAGATGTTCGTAGCGGGCCTTCACCTCACCCGGCGAAATCTCTTCGACCTCCACGCCAAAGGCACGGGCCATGGCGGCCTGCCGGTAAATTTCTTCGCGGCGTTCTTCGGTCAAAGCAACGGTGATGGACCCGCAGCGCTTAAAGCCTGTGGCAACACCCGTTTCCGCCTCCAGATTGCCGTAGAGTTCCTGGGAATACTTGGCCAACTTCGTCATATTCGCCGTCGCGCGTAGCTGCGCGATCAGACCCGCGGCATGCCATGTGGTACCAGAGGTCAGCTGCTTGCGTTCCAGCAACACAACATCTTTCCAACCAAGCTTGGCCAGATGATAGGCGACCGAGCAACCAATAACACCGCCGCCAATGATGACAACGCGGGCAGAAGAAGGGATCATTTCAAGCGGCCTTTCTTACGTGCGGCATTGGGAGTCATGCCAAATGTGTCGCGATAAATCGTGGTGAAACCGCTGGGAAACCCACAAGCCAACCCGATTTCGTTGATTTTCATGTCTGTGTTCAGCAGCAGATTATTGGCCTTGTTCAGGCGCAATGCGCGGTAATAACCGTTTGGGGTCGCCCCCAGATTACGGTTGAACTTGCGCTCAAGGGACCGCTTTGACAGATTGGTCTGTGCGGCGATTTCGTTGATTGGCAGAGGAAATTCAATGTTCGCCTGCATCAGGGCAATCACCTGGTCCAACGCGCTATCCCCTGTGGCCAGTACAGACCGGCCCGCGAAAGGCTGCAACGTGTTGTAATGGCGGATGCGTTCATGCAGCAAAACATCTGCGACGGTCATCATGGTGGCCGACGACACACTGCGGCTGGCCAAGGTGAGGGTCAGATCAAAGGTGGTCTCCATCCCGGCGGCGGTGATGATTGATCCAGCATCCACTACCAGGGCGGTTTTGGTATCAAACAGCCCGTGTTTTTCAACTAGAACGGCCCGGTTTTCCCAATGGGTTGTGTGTTTGTCGCAATCCTTGCCGGCCTCCGCGATATAGCGGCTCGCGGCTTCGGCCAGCAACACGACACAGGCCTGCCTGCTGGTATAGGCGGCCAGTGCTGGCCCCAACGATAGGTCAGGACAATCCGGGTAGGCGTTGCCCAAGACAAACAAGTAATCCGCGTCCGGGCGGGGCTCTAACGGGGTGGTTTGGATCACAGCATCGCAGATCGTGGACACCGGGCCGCCGCGCGCAGACCGGTAATGCCAGTCAAACAATGGCTTGCCACTGATACGGTTACTCAGGCGCAGCACATCAACGACACCCGCAAGTTCAGTCAGCACAAAACCGTCCGCGACAAAGATGTCAAAGGTCGTTTGTGCGGCCATCAGCTAGACAATCTCATGCCCAGCCGCGCGGATGGTTTCAGCCAGCTTCGCGATATGGGCGGGGCCAACTTCGCAGCATCCGCCGACAATCGTGGCACCCTGATCGATCCAGCCAAGGGCAAACTCAGCGTAGGTTTCCGGGCTGAGATCTTCCCGCGATTGCAGGCTGGCCACGGTTGGTTTGTCCTGCAAGAAATCGCCTGTGATTTGGGTAAACCCATTGGCAAAAGCACCAAAGGGCTTGCCACTTGTCGCCAGTACATCGACGGCAGCCGCCATCGCCTCAGGCGCGGCGCAATTGGCCAGCACGGCGGCGGCATCGTCCATAAAGGGCAAAACATCCGCCAAAGGCTCGCCCGACCGTAGCAGACGACCATCGGTATCCTGCACGGTTAGCGCCATCCAAACCGGTTTGCCACTAGTCGAAGCCCCGGCAAGGGCGGCTTGGGCATGGGCTACTGAGGCTACGGTTTCGCAGATCAGTAGGTCAACATGGGGGGCCATGATCTGGGCGATCTCGGCGTAAAGCGGGACGGCCACATCATGTGTGGGATGAATATCGGGACGGTAAGACGCCCCCAAGGGGCCCAAGGACCCGGCAACGCGGCCGGACGCTGCGGCCTCTTTCAAGGCAGTCAGATGCAGCGCTTCAAACTGGTCTTCCAATGCTGTGCCCACCAGCCTGTCGCGATGAATGGCATATGTGTTGGCCACATGCACCGTGGCACCAGCCGCACGGAAGTCGGCATGGACTGCGGCCACAAGACCGGGATGATCGACCATGACTTGGGTTGACCAAAGCGGTGTCGGCGCGTCGCCCGCGCGCCGGATCAATTCCTGACCCATTCCACCATCCATCAGGGTGATTTGGGTCATGCGCGGATACGTTCGTTATTGGGATCCCACAGGGGGCGATCTTCATGAATGGTGGCGGCGTAGCGTGTGCCGTAGATATCGACTTCGACCTTGGTGCCGGCCACGGCCAAATCAGCGCGCAGCATCCCCAAAGCGATGGACTTGTTCACGCGGTAGCCCCAGCCACCGGATGTGGTTTCGCCCACAACGGCATCACCAGCCCAGATCGTCGACATATAAGGCGCATCAGCGGGACCGGGGGCGTCGAGGGTCAGCGTCACAAAGCGCTTGGTGACACCTGCCTGCTTTTCCGCCAACATCGCGGCCCTGCCGGGGAAATCCTGCGGCTTTTCGAATTTGACAAAGCGTTCAAGCCCGCCCTGCAGCATAGAATAATCCGTGCTCAGATCACCCTTCCACGCGCGGTACCCTTTTTCCAGCCTCAAGGAATTCAGGGCAAACATGCCAAAAGGTTGCAAACCATGGGGGGCACCTGCAGCCATCACCGTGTCATATACTTTGGCAGTATCGGTAATCTGGCTATGAATTTCCCACCCCAACTCACCTGCGAAAGATACGCGCACCAACTGTACCCAAGTGCCATCGATCTGGGCAGATTGATGGGTCAACCAACCAAGGCTTAGGTCGGCATCAGAACAATCGGCCAGAATTTCGCGGGATTTCGGGCCCGTCAGGATGTGGCACGAAAAGTCTGTCGTGACATCATCCAGCGTAAACGCAGCAGCGTCAGGCATATGATCACGCAGCCATTCGAAGTCATGCCATTGCGCACTGGCAGCGGTGATCAGGAAAAAGGAATCCTCATCCAGACGCATGGCGGACATTTCGGTCTGGATGCGACCACGACTGTCGGCGAAATAGACCAACCCGATACGGCCAATTTTGGGAATGCCGCCGGTACAAAGACCACGCAGGAATTCCGCAGCGCCGTCACCTTTCAGGCGATACCGCGAAAATCCGGGTAGATCGAGGATACCTGCCGCATCGCGCACAGCTTCGCATTCCTCTTTCACACGCACGGTCCATGGGCCTTCGCGTTCCCATGTCTCGGTTGCGTCCAATGCGGTGTCATCGCCATCCTTGGCGTACCAATTGGCGCGCTCCCAGCCGTTATACGCACCCATCTGTCCGCCCAATGCGCGGATACGGTCATCAACCGGGGACAGTTTTTTGTCACGGCCAGCAGGCCAAGCCTTATGCGGGAAATGCATGCCGTATTCGTGGCCGTACACCTCCAGCGCTTTTTGATGGCAATAATCAAAATCGGTGTAGTCGGTAAAGCGGCGTGGGTCGCAGGCCCACATATCCCACTCAGTCTGACCATCCACGATCCATTCGGCAGCGACCTTGCCAGCACCGCCACCTTGGGTAATGCCAAAGGTAAAGACACAGGCCTCATAGGCGTTCTTGACGCCGGGCATCGGCCCGATCAAAGGCAGACCGTCGGGGGCATAGGGGATCGGGCCGTTGATGACACGGCCAACACCTGCGGTGCCCAGCAGGGGCACTCGGGCCATCGCATCCTCAATATACCACTCCAACCGCTCCAGATCATCTGGGTACAGTTGGAAGCTAAAATCATCTGGTTGCGGATCGTCGGGGGTGACCCAATGCGCCTTGCAGTTGCGTTCATAGGGGCCAAGGTTCAGGCCGTTCTTATCCTGCCGCAGATAGTATGAACTATCGACATCGCGTAGCAGCGGCACCTTGTGGCCCTGCGCTTCTGTCCACGTCTTCAGTTCGGGAATTTCCTCGGTCAGGAAATACTGGTGGGACATGGTGACCATCGGAACGGTGCGGCCGCCGTAGGGCTTGAACCATTCGCCGATGCGCTGGGCATAATATCCACCCGCGTTCACGACCTTTTCACAAGCGATATCACCCTTGTCTGTATGTACGATCCAGCCATCCCTGGTCTGGGTGACACCTGTGGCGGGGCAGAAACGTTCGATCCTGGCGCCCATCTGACGGGCACCTTTGGCCAAGGCCTGGGTCAGCTGGGCGGGATCGATATCGCCGTCATCGGGGTCATAAAGCGTACCCTCTAGATCATGGGTTTCTAGGAAGGGGTATATCTCTTGGGCTTCATCCGGGGTCATCAGTTTCAGGTTCAGGCCCTGATAATTGCCCATGCTCATGGCGCGTGCAAACTCTTGCATGCGCTCTTTGGAATGGGCAAGACGGATGGAGCCGGTGACATGGTAATTCATCGGGTAGTCCACCTCTGCGGCCAACCCCTTATACAGCTCCAGCGAATAACGCTGCATATTCATGACGGCCCAAGAGGTGCTGAAAGACGGACAGTTCCCGGCAGCATGCCACGTGGATCCGGCGGTTAGTTCGTTCTTTTCAAGCAAGACGCAGTCGGTCCAACCCTTCTTGGCGAGATGGTACAGGGTGGACACTCCCACAACACCGCCGCCAATGATGACCACGCGTGCAGAACTTGGAAAATCAGTCATCAGGTTTGCTTTCTACAGTCAGGGATGTGCGGGGGGCATCATCGGTGTTGGAATAGTCGGTTGTGAGGATGTGTTGGGGCGGAAGGTGGCCCAATAATAGGCATCAAACTTGCTACACTCACAGGAAGTGACAGTATCGTGCGCGGATGAGACGCGAAAATCGACTGAACCACGGTCGCGGCGTCCTGTCAGCATTCCACAGCGCCCTAATAAACCGGTGGTGAGATCACCCAAATGATCTCGCAAGGTTTCGTATAGGGATTAGACCACGAGAACGGCTCGCCGCGCAGGCGGAAGCTGTCGCCAGCAGATAGCTTGAACTTCTTTTCTGCCACGGTCAGCTGAAAACGACCTTTGATGATGTAGCCGACTTCCTGCGTGGGGCGCGTCAAAGGGGTGGTAATCTGGCTACCCGGTGTGAAGTGACTGTGGATAACTTCAAAATCATCCGTCAGATCGGGTGACAGCAGCTCTTCCAGAAGGCCAGGGGTGCGGTTGCCTATTGGGCGACGGGCATCGCCACGAACGATGATACCTTCCTCGTCGGGGGAGGTGCCGGATTGCAAAAGGCTTGAGACTTTGACATCCAACAACGCTGCCATGCGGCCCAAGTCGGCAATGGCAGGCGTGGAAATGTCGCGTTCAACCTGGCTGAGCCAGCCAACTGATCTGTCCATGGCTGCGGCAAGATCGATCAATTTCCAACCACGTGCTTTGCGCAAAGCGCGAATATCTGCCCCTAATGTTCGCCCGTTCATGACCGCGTCCAGCATATAGTGTCTATGAAAAAAACTTATTAATTTTCACCATGCCCGCAAGAAAAGCGGATCGCAAATCATTTCTTTGGTTTTCCGCGTCCAAAAGCGAACGTTTTGAACTATTGCCGGAAAACCGCGCGCAAAATCGCCGATAATGCGTTGGCATCTGTTTGGGTGAACGCGTCGGGCTGGTTGCTGTCGATGTCAAAGACACCGATCACATCATCGGCTGCATTAAATACCGGCAGCACCAGTTCGGACCGTGTGCTGCTGGCACAGGCGATATGGCCGGGAAAGGCGTCGACATCCGGCACCAGCTGCACCTCGCCTGTGCGGGCCGCCGCACCGCAGACACCGCGGGCAAAAGGGATCACCAGACAGCCGTGGCCCCCTTGGTATGGACCGATTTTCATCAGTTCGGGGCGGACAACACGGTAAAACCCGGTCCAGTCAAAGCGATCATCACTGTGGTGCACTTCGCAGGCGATGGTGGCCATGAGAGCAACTTGATCAGTCTCGCCCTCTGTCAGCGCCGCGATGGTTTGTGCCAAAATGTCGTAATCAACCCGCATCGCAATGCTCCTTCGTACTATGCGGCGAAACCGGTCCTGATCCTAGGACCGGTCCAAAAAGAAAATGCTGTCAGCAGCGCGGTCAGGGTCACATACTTTGTTGTAAACGGGATTGGTATGATCGCCGCTTTTGAAAACGATCAGCGTACGTTGGAACGTCTCTTCCCTCAGGCTCTCGAAGCCAGAATCGGTAAAGTTCCCCTGCTCGTATCCGTAACTCACGACGTATTCATAGTCACCATTTTGGAATGAAATCTCACCAAAACGGCTGGGGCCCGCGCCATTGTCCGGTAAGACGCGGACTTGGTTGGTCGGGCGATCAAGGGTCAGCTCGGGTGGTCCGTCAATCGGGCCAAAGGCGTACCGATATCCTGTGTCATCAAGCGTTACTGTCACAGCCTTCGCCGTCCCCTGCAGTTGGCAATAAAATACCGTGTCATCAGGGACGATAACCGGCTCGGCCCGCAGATCGAACAGATTGGTCCCATTTGGCCCGGTTCCACCTGGCCCCGAATAAAGCGCGCAGTAACGCGCTATCAAATCGGGTGCATCCGGAAAAAGCTGTGCCAATTCCGCCGGATTGGGGTTCACGATAGTGCGATCACCAACCACCACACGACATTCAGGCGCGCCACCCGGACCGGTCTGCAAGCCGGCATCAACATAAAGCGACGCACGTGGAGCAAGGCCATCGGTCTCAACCGCATAAATCTCAACCCCGCTCGCGGCGGCAGAACTGCGCCCAACTGACGTCAGGTATCCACCGGGTTCGCGGGCGAAGCCTGCGCCATTCATGATGCCAAATAGGACAAAATCGTCGGTCTCGGGATCATAACGAAAGACGTTATAGTCGCCATTGACCATGCCCAGCAGCGAAAACACCGCGACATCCAGCCAGCCATCTTCGTCGATATCAATCAGATGTGGCTGGCGGGGTGCTGCCAAAACCTGGGTGCCGTCAGGGCGCTTATCGATTTGTACGATGTGATACTCTTCCGACAGTGTCCAATCGATGCTGAGCATTCGGCCATTCTGCACCCAATTGATGGTGCAATCAGCCTCGGGCGTTTCAAGGTCAACAGGGCCCAAAAGGCCATCATAGTCTTGCTGCTCAAGAACTGAGGGGCACGTTGGCAAGGCCAGTGCCGTAACCGGAAAGCCCAAAATGGTGGCCAAGACACAGGCCCGACGAATGCACGTCCAAATCAAAGACTTCATGCGCAGAAAATCCTATGTTGCAGGGGCAGACGTCGACGACGCGCGCCTTTCTCGCTACTTTAACATAAACCGCGCAACGCTAAACCCGCTCAATCGCAATTGCCGTCCCTTCACCGCCGCCGATACAAATCGCAGCGACGCCGCGTTTCAACCCACGCGCCTCTAAGGCATGCAGCAAAGTGACCATAATCCGGGCCCCTGATGCCCCAATCGGATGACCCAGTGCACAGGCGCCCCCATTTACATTCACGATGTCGCGGGGAATGCCCATTTCGTGCATAAAGGCCATGGGGACCACGGCGAAGGCTTCGTTCACTTCCCACAGATCGACGTCCTCAACTGACCAGCCGATTTTGGCCAGCAACTTTTGTGCGGCGGGAACAGGGGCGGTGGTGAACCAACCCGGGGCCTGTGCATGGCTGGCATGGCCCAATATCCGGGCCCGGCCACCGTCCGAGGATAAGATCAACGCCGCCGCCCCATCTGAAATACTCGACGCATTCGCGGCTGTGACAGTGCCGTCTTTGCGAAAGGCGGGGCGCAATGTGGGTATCTTCTCGGGCCGGGCTTTGCCGGGCTGTTCGTCGCAGGTAATCACCTCTTCGCCGGTGCGCGCATGCACGGTCACGGGTGCAATCTCGGCGTCAAAGGCGCCCGACCTTTCCGCCGCCAGCGCGTTATCGAGCGAACCAATGGCGTATTGATCCTGCGCCTCGCGGGTGAACTGGAACCTCTCGGCACAGTCTTCGGCGAAGGTGCCCATGAGCCGGCCTTTATCATAGGCATCTTCAAGTCCGTCCAAAAACATCGAATCCTGCACGCTCTGATGCCCGATCCGGGCACCACCGCGCAGTTTGGGCATCAGATAGGGGGCGTTTGTCATGCTCTCCATCCCGCCTGCGACCATCACTTTCGCGTCACCCAAAGCGATCTGATCAAACCCCATCATCGCGGCCTTCATCCCTGATCCGCACATTTTATTCAGGGTTGTGGCTGGAACATCCTCACCCAAGCCCGCCAGAAAGCTCGCCTGACGGGCGGGTGCCTGACCTTGGCCCGCGGGCAACACACAGCCCATCAATACCTCATCCACAGCAGAAATACCTGCATTCTCCATCGCGGCTTTGATCGCGGCACCCCCCAAGGTCGGCGCATCGACATCGGCAAACACGCCCTGAAACCCACCCATCGGGGTACGGGCCGCGCCCTTGATAAAGACCTCTGCCATCGGTGTGTTCCTCCTCGTGGTTCTGTCGCAGGCTAAGCCGGTTAGCCACAAACACAATAGCACAGATTTGCATTGCGTTGCCCAGCGAACGGCCTAGGTTTCAACCGATCATCAAGAAAGGTCCCATCTCATGCGTGATTTCCACAAACCCGGTCGCTCTGCGGTCTATGCGACCAACGGCATGTGCGCGACCTCACACCCGCTTGCGGCCAAAACTGCCGTGCAAATGCTTGAGGCCGGTGGAAACGCCATGGATGCGGCCATCGCAGGTGCCGTGCTGCTGGGGTTGTGCGAACCGCAAATGACCGGGATTGGCGGGGATTGCTTTGTTCTGTTCACGCCACCCGGATCGGATGAGGTCATGGCGCTGAATGGCTCAGGCCGGGCCCCTGCCGCGATCGATGCAGATGCGTTGCGGGCGAAAGGCGACGTGATCGCGCCCTATTCGGCGGATGCAGTCAGCATCCCTAGTGCCGTCGACGCCTTTTGCACGCTCTCCAAAGACTGGGGAAAAATCGGGCTGAAATCCGTGCTCGCCCCCGCGATCCACTATGCCGAGGCTGGGGTGCCGGTGGCCGAACGCGTGGCCTCTGACTGGGGGCAAGCCACAGGTAACCTCTCGGGGCACGCCCGCGATCTGTTCTTGATGAACGGGGCAGCGCCGACACCGGGGCAAATCTTTCGGGCCCCGGGGCAGGCCAAAGTGCTACGCGAAATCGGAATGGAAGGCAGGGCGGGTTTCTACGAAGGGGAAGTCGCCGAAGACATGGTGAACAGCCTGCGCGCGCAGGGGGGCTGTCACACACTGGACGATTTTGCCAACACGCACTGCGACTACACCACGCCGATCACGGGCGACTACGGCGGGTTGGATCTGTTTGAGCATCCACCCAACGGACAAGGGGCCACGGCAATCCTTTTGCTGAACATGCTCAAACATTTCGACATTGCGGGCATGGACCCATGGGGGAGCGAGCGCGCGCATATCGAGGCCGAAGCGACAAAATTGGCCTATGACACCCGCAACCGTTTCCTGTCTGACCCCGATCACATGACGCGGCTGGACTACATGACCTCACCCGACACGGCCGCCAAACTGGCTGCCCTGATTGACCCCGCCAAAGCCATGCCCGGCCATGTTCCGGGCGCTGAGGCCGTACATAAAGACACCATCTACATCACCGTGGTCGACAAGGACCGGATGTGCGTCTCGCTGATCTATTCGGTCTTCCATTCCTTCGGGTCCGGGATCGCGTCTGACAAATTCGGCGTGCTGTTCCAGAACCGGGGTGCCGGGTTTACGCTGGAACAGGGCCACCCAAATGAGGTCGGCCCCGGCAAACGCCCCATGCACACCATCATCCCAGCAATGCTGAAAAAGGAAGGCAAAGTGCTGATGCCTTTCGGCGTCATGGGCGGGCAATACCAATCCACAGGGCATGCGCGCTTCGTGACGAACATCAGCGATTTCGGGCTCAGCCCACAGGCGGCCATGGACGCACCGCGGTGCTTCGCAGACGGAGACGTCCTAAACGTCGAGACAGGCTATAGCGACAGCGTGCGGGCAGAGCTGCGCGACCTTGGCCACAACGTGCAAACACCTGAGACGGCAATCGGCGGATCACAAGCGATCCTGTTGCACGACAACGGGGTGCTCGAAGGGGGCAGCGACCCGCGCAAAGACGGCTGTGCTGTGGGGTACTGACAACAAGGGGCAGAGCCCACCCAAAACTCACCGTCATCGCGTAGCCGCTTGAGGCGTTCGGCTGCGCCGATTATCATCGGTTCTAGACCTTTGGCCGCGAATTTTTTGTGGCGTGTTCTGGCGCAGAATAAAGTTGGGCCCGATGGTGATTGAGCGAAGCCAACTGCGCCAGTCTTTGTCCGTTACCATGCGCCCACCGCTCAGTGCCAAATAATGCTATTGGAAACCAAGAAGCCGGGGCCTGCCAACGGTTGAACCGGGTCATCTGGACATCCTCCGCAGCCGCAGTGATCTGGGTCAAGACGGCAAATTTGGCAAATTTTGTCTCGCGCCAACGCATCGTCAACAAGGTCAAAAGCATAAAAACAAGCAATTTTTTGCCGAAAACCGCTTAAGGTTAACGCATGATTAATTTTTATTCCGGCGCGGTATTGTAAAAACGGCAGCCCTATTTAGGTGCCAACCGCAAACCTTTTGATTTCACGTTTTCGTGATCAATGCATTGGATTTTTATAAGAGAGGTGCGTCTTGCTTTTATTGATACGGTCGCTTTTTCTGTCTCTTGGTATCGTGTTTCCACTTTTGTTGATGTTTCCCGTCACTTTTCTCTACAGCTTGCTGTTGGGCTTGATCTTCGGGGTGATTATGATGATCGCAATGGTCGTTAATCCGGTGATCGGATTGGCGATTACGATGCCATTGGGCCTGACATCCTTTTCACTGATCGCTGTGATTATCGGCGCGCGGCTTGGGCTGCAGATCAAAGGGCGGCCCAGGGACGATCGGGGCTCTGGTCTGGTGGGCAGCGTCTTGATGTATGGCGTTGTGGAGTGCATTTTGATTAGCTTGCTCTGGGCCGTTGTTGGTTTTGTTTGGATTGCTGGGAGCCTTGACTTGAACTGGGCCGACCCTTTCGCCAGTCTTGAACAAGTCGCCTATGATGGGGAAGACTGGCAGACGCCCGCGCTTGCTTTCGCCAGTATCTTTGGGCCGGTGGCAATTGCACGTGCGGTGATGCTTGGCGCGTTGGGCGGGGCGGCTGTCGGGGTTGATCCGGCAGGAAGCCGTCATACACCTTTTAACGGGGCAGGAACCAGCTTTGTGCCCCTCTTGCTTGTTGTACTGGCATCTGCAGGTTCGCTGATGGCTCTCTACTGGGGGCTGAGCACCGTAGCGGAGGCGTTCGGTCAAGGTGACCCACTGGACACGATGCTGGCCAATGCACAAAACCCGCTCTTTGATCGACGGACAGGGGCGCTGAATTGGGATGCCGTATATTTTTACATCCTGTCCGTCTTCGCATTGACATGGATGCAAAGTATCCAAGCGGCAGGCGCGACCTATGCTTATCTTCGGCGGTCAGCCTATGCGCCGGGAACGCAAACAACAGCGGCGCCGCAACCCTATGTCCCGCAATCAAGAGCCGTCAGCAAAGGGCAGCAAGCCGGTGATCTGTGGCGCAGCCGGATGTAGGTACAGCAAGTCCAAAATGGGGGTGGCTGCGCCCTGATAGGCGGCGCATTGTGGTTCAGCAATAAATGGAAACGCTCTATCCCGGCTCTCTGACGACTGCCGGGGTATTTGTGCCGATTTTGTCAATTGCGGGATGAGCTGACGATGCAGAGCGTTGGTTCTTGAAAATTTTCGACGCAAGCATCTCGATTTTCAGCGCGTTGCATCCATATCATCCGGGGTACGCTTGCCATACCCAATCAACATCTGAAAGTGCCGCGGGAGGATCTGCAAAATAGCCATTCCACTTTTTGCAACTTCCCGCTACTTCTGGACAGATTGACGGTACTAGCCGCATAGGAGTTTTCGTGTCCCTCTTCTTTATCGTCGCTTTGCCTTTCTTTGGTGCGCTGCTGCCCGGGTTGATGAATGCTGCGGGGCGCACTGCCACGGCAGGGGTGACGTTTACCGTCACTTTGGCCGCCTTTATTGGCCTGCTGTCCAACCTGCCGGTCATTCTGGCCGGCGAAGTGGTGACAGCGCGCGTTGATTGGATGCCGGCGCTAGGCCTGAATTTCACCCTGATGCTGGATAGTCTGGGCTTTTTCTTTGCATTGCTGATCCTTGGGATCGGGCTTTTGATCATTGCTTATGCGCGCCAATACCTTAGCCGCGCGGATCATATGGGGGAGTTCTTCACCTATCTTCTGCTGTTCCAAGGCGCGATGGTCGGGATTGTCCTCTCTGATAACATACTGCTTTTGTTGATTTTTTGGGAGCTGACATCGCTTTCTTCCTTCCTGCTGATCGGCTATTGGAAACATCTGCCCGAAGGACGCCAAGGCGCGCGTATGGCCCTAACTGTGACCGGTATGGGCGGCCTTGCGATGATTGGTGGCATGATGATCCTGGGCCAGATCGTGGGCAGTTATGACCTCAGCGTCATTCTGCAAAGCCGCGAGTTGATCCAGGCCGATCCGCTTTATTTGCCTGCGTTGATCCTGATCCTGTTGGGGTGTTTTACGAAATCCGCGCAGTTCCCGTTCCATTTCTGGCTGCCCCACGCAATGGCGGCGCCGACGCCTGTTTCGGCCTATCTGCACTCTGCCACCATGGTGAAGGCCGGGATATTCTTGATGGCGCGGATGTGGCCGGTCTTATCGGGCACCACCGAATGGTTCGTGATCGTCACGACCGCCGGGCTGGTCACGATGGTTTTGGGCGCGGTCATCGCGCTGTTCAAACATGACCTCAAAGCGTTGCTGGCCTTCTCAACCGTCAGCCATCTGGGGCTGATCACGATGCTTTTAGGGACGGGCACGGCCTTTGGTGCGATGGCGGCGGTGTTTCACATCCTCAATCACGCGACGTTCAAAGCAGCCTTGTTCATGTCCGCAGGCATCATCGACCATGAGGCGCATACCCGCGACATCAGGCGCTTGGGTGGGTTGCGGACGCTGATGCCGATCACCTTTGTGATCGTCTGCCTCGCCGCCTTATCGATGGCGGGTATTCCCTTGCTGAACGGGTTTTTGTCCAAAGAAATGATGTTGGAAGAGGCGAATCACACCGTCCTATTCAACAACCCGTGGCTGGTGCCTGTTCTGGCAACCTTTGGGTCACTGTTTTCTGCGGCCTATTGTTTCCGGCTGATCGGGCATGTGTTCTTTGGACCGGTGCGGGATGACTATCCGGCGAAACCACATGATCCGGGGGCAGGGCTTTGGTTGCCACCTGCGCTGTTGATGATCCCCGTGGTGGTGATAGGGATCGCGCCATTTGTGGCGGAACCCTTCGTGAAACTGGTCACGGCTTCCGTTCTGGGGACCGCAGCCGAGATGCCATCTGCCCACCTGAAAATCTGGCACGGGCTGGTGCCCGCACTTTACATGTCAATCATCGCTGTTGTGGGCGGTTTGGCAATGCTGGCGATCTTCAAACCGGCCTTGCGGATTTGGGAAGGGACGCCGCGCCCTGAGGCCAAAGTGATCTTTGAGGCCATTGTTGAGGCCGCCGCTCGCTTGGCCCAAGCGCTCATCCTACCGCTGCACAATGGTGCGTTTTCGCGCTATGCGGCCATTGGGGTGATCACGATTGTAGTTGCCGGGTATTATTCTTGGACGACGGGCACCATCGGTGCGCCAGCCTATGCGTTGCAACCTGCCAACCCCGTTCTGGTTGCAGGCTGGGGTATGCTTGTGGCGGCGACGATTGGCATGGTGTTCCTGCACCGCAACCGGTTCCTGTCACTGATCCTGATCGGGATCGTCGGGCTGATCGTCTCAATCGGGTTTGTGTTCCTCAGCGCGCCTGATCTGGCGATGACCCAGTTCACGGTTGAGGTGGTGACGATCATTTTGATGTTGCTTGCACTGAACTTCCTGCCCAAACGGACGCCGGTTGAAAGCTCGGTTCTGCGGCGGGTACGGGATGTGGGTTTGGCGATTGCGGGCGGTCTTGCCAGCTTTGCAATGGCCTATCACTACATGCTGCGCGATCCGGTGGCGGCGTCGATATCCGAATTCCATCTGGCCAATTCCTACAAAGGCGGGGGGGGAACCAATGTGGTCAACGTCATCCTGGTCGACTTCCGGGGGTTTGACACATTCGGCGAGATTATCGTTCTCAGCATTGCAGCTTTGCTAATCTACGCGCTGACCGAAACGCTGTTGGGTGGGCGCGTTGGCGCGAAACTATTGAACCGCAAACCTGACCAGCCGCGAGCGGGCGATATGCATCCGATGATGATGGTGGTCATGACCCGGGTTATCATGCCCGTGGTGTTGATGGTTGGGTTTTACATCTTCCTGCGTGGGCACAATGAACCGGGGGGCGGATTTATCGCCGGGCTGATCGTGTCGATTGGGGTCGTCATGCAATATATGGCCAGTGGGTTCTCTTGGACGTCGGCGCGGTTGAAATACCCCTATCATGGGGTGATTGGCGCGGGCGTGCTGGTGGCCGGCTTTACGGGCATCGGGTCTTGGTTCGTTGGCAAACCGTTCCTGACGTCTGACTTCACCTATGTCCGCATTCCGCCCTTTGAAAAGTTTGAACTGGCGACCGCCGCCCTATTCGACGTTGGTGTTTTCCTAGCGGTCGTGGGGGCTGTGATGTTGTCATTGGAAAGCTTCTCTCGGCTCGCGCGCCGGGCGGATAGCCCGGAAAACATGCACCCGATGGATATTGACCCCTCTCGCGAAGACCTCAAGGAGGGTGTGTAACATGGAACTTCTCATTGCATCCGCTATCGGGGTCCTGACCGCCGCAGGGATCTACCTTGTCTTACGTTTGCGGACCTTCCCGGTGATCTTGGGGATCTCACTGCTGACCTATGCGGTGAACGTCTTTTTGTTCACATCAGGTCGGGTTGCGGTCGGTGTACCACCGGTGCTGCGCGACGACATCACGACCTATACAGACCCGCTGCCGCAGGCCTTGGTGCTGACAGCTATCGTGATCTCATTTGGGATGACGGCTGTCGTGGTGATGATCGGTTTGGGGGCGTTTCTGGGGTCCGACGATGACCATGTGGATGATCAACCCAATGACAGGTCGGAGGGCACATCATGACCCATTGGTTAATCGCCCCCGTGGTGCTGCCTGCAATGCTGGCACCCTTCATCGTACTTGCCGCGCGCTATCACATCGGGATCCAAAGGGTCTTTTCCCTCGCGGGGGTGCTGATGCTGATCGGCATCTCCGGCGGTCTGGCATGGGCGGCTGCCGACGGCACGGTCATGCTTTATCAACTGGGCGATTGGGCAGCCCCGTTTGGGATCGTGCTGGTCGGAGACAGGTTGTCCACCATGATGGTGCTGTTGACGGTGGTGCTTGCGCTGTTCGTGCTGATCTACGCCATCAGCTCTGGCTGGGACAACCGAGGGCGACATTTCCATGCGCTGTTCCAGTTCCAACTGATGGGGATTTTAGGGGCCTTCCTGACGGGGGACCTGTTCAACCTCTTTGTGTTTTTCGAGGTGCTTTTGATCGCCTCTTACGGGCTGATGATCCACGCAGGCGGGACGAAAAGACTGCGGGCAGGGGTGCAATATGTATTGTTCAACCTGATCGGATCGACGTTGTTCTTGTTCGCCTTGGGTGCGATCTATGCAGAAACCGGCACGCTGAACATGGCGGATCTGGCCAACCGGGTGGGATTGATCAGCGCGGATGAAACAGTAGGCATTCGTCTGGCCGCAGTGCTGCTGTTGCTGGTCTTCGCGATCAAGGCGGCCGTCGTGCCGCTGCATTTCTGGCTGCCCTCCAGCTACGCCGAGGCACCTGCACCCGTGGCGGCACTCTTCGCGATCATGACCAAGGTCGGGGCCTACGCGATCATCCGGGTCTATACGCTGATCTTCCCACCTGACGTTGCGGTGACAGCAGGGCTGCACGACACTTGGCTGCTGCCTGCTGCACTGATCTCGCTTGCGATTGGGATGATCGGGGTGCTGGCGGCCAAGAAACTCGACAGGCTGGTCGCCTTCTCGATCATCGGGTCGATGGGAATGGTCATGGTCTCCATCGCGCTGTTCACACCGGCAGGGATCGCGGCGGCGCTTTATTACATCGTGCATTCAACACTGGCAGGGGCGGCCTTGTTCCTGATCAGCGATCTGGTGCGGGCAGGGCGGGCCAATCTGGATCTGACAGCGCAGCCGCCTATCGCCGGGGCGACACTGACAGCGGGGCTTTACTTCGTTGGGGCGATTGCGATGGCGGGCTTGCCGCCTTTGTCAGGGTTCCTAGGCAAGCTTTTGGTGCTGGATGCTGGATTTGACACAGATCTGATGGTGTGGATCTGGGCTATTGTGCTGGGGTCCAGCCTGATCAGCGTCGTGGGTTTTGCACGCGCAGGCAGCATCCTGTTCTGGAAAGCCAAAAGCGTTGAGGGCGATCAAACAGTACCCCCACCCGCGACCATGTCCTATGTGGCGGTGGGCGGGCTGATCGCGCTGCTGGTCGCGCATACGGTGCTTGCGGGGCAAATGCACCGGTACACAAACAGCATCGCCGCACAGCTCTTTGCGCCCGCGCCCTATATCTCAACGGTGGTGGACACGCCGGGCAAGCTCAGTGACGGAACCAAGACCGAGGAGGACCACTAGCATGGCACGCGCATTCAATTGGCTCCTGCCGCACCCTCTTGTGACATTGATCCTGACGCTGGTCTGGATGCTGCTGCAAAACCATTTCTCGGCTGGTATGTTGGTCTTTGGGTTCATCCTAGGGGTGCTGATCCCATGGGGGACATCGATCTGGTGGCCGGACACACCTAAAGGGTTCCGGGCAGGAAAAATGATCAGCTACAGCCTGATCGTGATCTGGGACATCATCGTGGCCAACATCCAAGTGGCTTGGATCGTGATCAGCGTGCCCGCGACCAAGTTAAAGCCAGCATGGATCGTGGTCCCGCTTGAGCTGCGCGAACCCGAGGCGATCACGATGCTGGCCGGGACCATCACACTGACGCCGGGGACGGTCTCGGCCGATCTGTCAGACGAAGGGCACAGCCTGCTGGTGCATGTGCTGCATACCGACGACCCGGACGGGGTGCGGGACGAGATCAAGACAAGATATGAAGCGCGGCTGTTGGAGATTTTCTCATGATGTTTGCATCGGAATTCTTGAACGTGGCATTGGGGATCACCTTTGTGGCTTTGGCACTGGGGCAAATCCTGTCGATGGTGCGGCTGGTTCTGGGGCCTACATCGGGGGACCGGATCCTGGCGCTTGATACGATGGTGATCAACGCGCTGGGGCTGGTGATCGTGCTGGGGATCCACCAAGGGGTGCAGATTTACTTTGAGATCGCATTGCTCATCGCGATGCTTGGGTTCGTATCAACCGTGGCGCTGGCGCGGTTCATCTTGCGGGGGAATATCATCGAATGACCGCTCAGATCATTGGAACCTATATTGTTGGCCTGTCGCTGCTGATCGGATCAGGCTTTGCGATTGTCGGGGTCATTGGGCTGCTGAAGTTCAACGACCCGATGACGCGGCTGCATGCGCCAACCAAAGTGGGGACCGTTGGGATCGGCATGTTGCTGTTTGCTTCGATCGTGCATGCCTTCACTTTGGGTGAACCCTCGCTCCATGAATTGTTGATCATGGCGTTCTTGTTTGTCACAGCACCGATTTCGGCGAACTTCATCGCCAAGGTGAATATTCACAAAAGGGCCTGCGACACAACACCCAATCCGCCGCGGGACGATACATGGTCAACGCTGAATACGCCCGACGAGGATGGGGTCGCGGACAATTAAGGCCGCACTTCTAACGGCGTGCTACAAGGTCAATCTCAACCAAGGCATCATAGGCCAGGCCTGTAGTGCCAATGCAAGTCCGGGCCGGGCGGCGATCTGCGGGAAAGAACGTCTCATAGGTCGCGTTAAATTCGGCGTAGTCACGTTGAAATTCGGTCAGATAAGCACGGACCGAGACGACATGGGACAAATCCAAATCCAACCCGTGCAAAATCGTGGTCAGATTGGCCATGACGTTGCGGGTCTGGGCGGTAATTCCCTCGGGAAGGACACCCTTGTCTTCAGGGGTATCGGGCATCTGACCGGTCAAAAAGACAAAGCCTCCAGCCTCAACTGCATGACTAAACGGGGCGACGGGCTGGGTCGCGCCGTCAATCATGTGAAACAACAATTCATTTGCGGGCATTTGGTCAGTCCTACTTTTTCAGGCCAATAACTGGCTTCAGCATCATCCTGCCCGAAGTGACTGCAAACACAAGCCAATCCCATAGGCTGTCCCGAAGGCTGCGGTTCTTGCGCCGCATCCTGCCCTGCAACCGGGACCAATCAAAAAGGATGTAGCAGGCGAAACACCGCAATCATCTTTCTACATTGACGGCGGCGCACCGGACATTAATGTTCTTGCGAGACGGAAAAAGCGTTTTCCTGATTTTTTCCGAGTGCCATTTTTCCCATAAAACAGATACTTAAGGTTTCTTCATGCTCGTATTTCGCGCGGTCCCGCTGTCGTTCAGCATTCTATGGCAGCTTTTTCTTTATGCACCCGTTGTTTTTCTCTCAATGATCTTGATTGGGTTTGCTATCTCGATCTACAGCATCTTCCTGTACTTTTTGTTTGGGCCAGTGGTCTCGATCATATTTGCCCCGTCGGTTTATGTTGTCATTGGATCAATCATCCCAACAATGATTGGGGCGCGGATCGGTTTGCAACGAAAAGGCGTTCGGGAAAATAGCAGGTTTGGCAAGATGTACTGGCCCATCCTGGGCTATGGCGCGGTTGAAGGGCTGGTGGCAACAGTGCTGATCATCGGGGCCGGCTTTACATTCTTGACCCTTACAGGGCTAACCTTGACCGAAGTCATCAGGTTAATCGACCAAGATTTTTTCAAGTTTGCTGATAAATACCGGGAAACCATCAACGTGCTGATGCTCGTGATCGCGGGGGTTTTGCTGGCACTCCGTGCGGCACTACTGGTGACCTTCGCGGGGGCGTCCGTCAACGCAGACCCATCGGGCCGGGGGCACACACCCTTTGCAGGTTTTGGCGCGGCTTTTGTCCCCCTTTTGATCATCGTTGTATTCGCGTATTGCGTGATCCCAATATTCAGCAAAGCCGTCTTCGGCGTCGGTAGTAGCTTTGAATTTGCGCAAAGCTTCGTGGATGTCATGTTCGCACTTATAGAGGTGCTCCTTACAGGTACATCTGAGGAATTCGGTTGGGCTGACGTGCCATATTACATCGCATTCATCGCCGTTTGGTTCTGGACTTTCAGCCTGCAATCTGCAGCTGCCGTCTTGGTGTTTGTTGGGCGACATGAAACGGCACATGCCACGCGGGAGATCACCATCGAAACACCCCGCATGGAGGCCGAAGACGTCCGGGCCCTTTGGAAAAGCCGCATGTAGGCTGGAAAGCCCCCGGGAAGGCGGCGCCCAGACGGCAGCGTCGTGTGTGCAACTGAGTGTTGCTTGATGTCCAGTTTGCTCAGAATACCACACCAGTGGCAAATCCAGACCAGCGCGTACCTTTCGAATTTCCCACAAAAATCCGGGTTTATTGCGCATTGCTATAGGTTTGTGAAAGGCATTTTGTGCGGGGGGGCGTCTACGTAAATCACAGGCCCTTGGCGGTGTTTTTCCAAGGATAGTGCGAGAACGCATACTCATCCGCAATCTTAAGAAGCCGTTCTTCACCGCCGGCTTGATTCACCTGATAAAACAAGCCTTGAAAGCGGTGCTCTTGATCGTGGCCTGAAATTTCATTCATCCGATACGATAGCCAAACCTGCATGATTTTCTCAAATAGTTGAGCAAGGTCAGCAGCGTCGTTTTCGGCAAGCAACTTGCAGGTGCCCGAGATCATAATGTCGTCTAGGGTCGTATCAGCGAAATGCGCAACATCGCGACAGGATAACGCGGCAATCAGTTCAGACAACCTCAGGATGTTAAGGTCGCCATCCGACAGCTGCGATGCCAACAGTTTTTCGTAGTTTTGCGATGCAACGCTCCGTGCTTTTTGGAAATAAGGTGCAATGGGGCGCTTTTCTGGAATGACGTAGGGTTCGCGGGGTTCGGGCGGGGCAATTGTCTGTTGTGCGTGTGCAAGGATGTCGGGTGGGACCCCAGCCGTACCAAACGTTTCAAGCAAGAATTGTGTCAAGACGACGGACAATCGGCGCTCGCCGTCGCGCAGGTTCAATTGATGCCGAATGTACGTTTTGGTTGGTCGATTGCGACGATCAATCAACGTACCCGCATGCGCTTGACGCAAGTCGGCGCTCCGCTGGTCAATTAAATGGTCTTCAATCAGTGTTTCTGCGTGCGCAAAGATGGCTGCCAAGTCGGGAAGGCCAAAGTCCCCTAAGCCCTTTTGAATATCGAAAAGATCACTTCCATCAGGCGTATCCAGCAAGGTCGACAAATGTCCCGGACCCGACATCAGGTACAGCCGTAGCCTGTAAAGTGCCACGGCCTCACGTTCCGGCGACAGGAGCTGGTGACGGTCTTTATCCAGTTGCTCATAGAAGTACGCTTCCTGAAACAAGTAAATTTCATCCCGTATTTCTTTGACTGACTTAGGTGCCTGTGGACTGTTTGTCTGCTCGGCCAGGACATTGTCAGAAAAGGAGGTAAAGGGCTGTTCGTTTTCCATTCTTCGGTTGTCACGATGGAACATAAGCCAGATCAGAACGACCATTCCCGCGAGCACGGCAAGAATGGCGTTTTCGAAAGATGCGATGGTTTCAAAATTCATAAAGGCTCACTTCAGCATCATGCGCGCTGGTACGGCGACAGCCCCGCAGAGCTAACCCGCCCGCATTGACCGCAAAAACAACCCGATCCCGCCGACAAACAACACTAATATTGTGATCAGATCAAAGGCACTCATCCGGTCCAATTGCAGCGTCATATTCGCCACGACGCCGAATACCAGCGCGACCATCGATCCGCAGGCGAGTATCCAGCCGATCCAGTTCTTGGAGTTGTAAAAGATGATGCCGATCCCAAACATAAACGGGATCAGGATCATGCCGCTGGTGATCGACACGCCGCCGATCCCAAAGGCGCGGGCGCCCAGTCCGAAATTGGGGCGGATCACGATGCCGTCCAGCAGCAGATAGCCACCGCCGATCATCATGATCAGACCGATCAAAAAGGACCCTGTTCCGCCGTCACTTCCGCCTGCGCCTCGTGCCATCTGCACTCTCCGAATTTGCTGGTTCTGACGTCACTATCTAAGGGCGTCATGGCCCAAATGCCAGCCTTCTTCGGCCCCAAAGGGGGGTGGCGCAACGCGCGGGCCGTTGACCGGGGCAAAATAGGTGCGCGTACATACAGGATATGTACGCAGTCTGTACGCGGTCTTGCTATCGCATGCTGGCAGTTTTTTGCCGGATTAATCTGTCTCAGATCAGCCCGCGCAAATCACCCATCAATTCGGTGATCTGTGCGCGGTATCTGTCATTTGTCAGTTTGCCAGCCTCATCGAATTCCTTGGCTGAACTCGCAACCAAAATCTCGGGTCCCTGCAACAGGTTTGGACGAAAGGCCATCATCGCCAGACGCAAGGAAAACTGCGCGCGCTCACCCCCCGCGCGGCCAGCGGCAGCGGACATGATCGCCACAGGTTTTCCTTTCCAGACCCCGCCTTTTGTCCGGCTGACCCAATCCAGCGCGTTCTTCAGTGACCCCGAAATTGCCTTGTTATATTCAGGGGTTACGACAATGACAGCATCGGCAGCAGCGATCTGATCGGCCAGTTTTTGGACGATCGGCGGGATGCCCTTGGCCTCTTCCAGATCACCATCGTAAAGCGGCAAACGGATGTCCGCTTCAATAAATTCATCCGCGTCGAAAATCTCGGCCGCATTGCGCATCAGCATGGTGTTTGTTGACGCTTTGCGCAGGGACCCGGAAATCCCAAGAAGTGTTGTCATCATCGTTCCTTCCCTGTGGTTTTCATGAAAGCTACTGCGTTTGTCCGATTGCGCAACCCGTTGATTTCGCACATGATCATCCTGGTGGTTATCAAGGAGGCGGCGATGATCCGGCATGGCGGAAAAATACTGAGCGATCAATTGGTTAAGCTCGGCGTTCGGCGCGTCTTTTCGGTTCCGGGCGAAAGCTTTCTGGCCGCCCTCGATGGGCTTTTTGACAGCGGCATCGCGAATATCATCTGCCGTCAGGAAGGCGGTGCCGCCATGATGGCCGAGGCTTACGGCAAGATGACCGGCCAGCCCGGCGTTTGCTTTGTGACCCGCGGCCCCGGTGCCACGAACGCCAGTGCGGGCATTCATATCGCCCAGCAAGACAGCACCCCAATGGTGCTGTTTGTCGGGCAGATTGACAACCGGCAGACCGACCGAGAGACCTTTCAAGAGGTTGATTATAAATCTCTTTTTGGGGGTCTGGCTAAATGGGTGGCGCAGGTCGATCATACAGATCGGCTGCCCGAATACATCGGGCGCGCCTTCCGCATCGCGATGTCCGGACGACCCGGCCCCGTTGTGCTCGCCTTGCCTGAAAACATGCTCAGCGCTGTGGCGGATGTCCCGGATATTCACTTGGCCCAGGTGATCTCCAGCCCCGTTCCCGGTGACGCTACCCAAGCCATTATGCACGCTTTGGGGCAGGCCAAAAAACCGCTGGTTGTCGTGGGTGGCCCGCATTGGAACGCGCAGGCGCAGGCCGACCTGCATGCTTTCGCCGAAAGCCAGCAAGTCCCTGTCGCCCTTGGGTTTCGCAGACAGGACTACATGGACAACCACCATGCAAACTACGCCGGTGATCTGAATGTGGGGATCAATCCGAAGCTCGCCGACCGGCTGCGTGACGCTGATACCCTGATCCTTCTTGGTACCCGCTTTGGGGATATTGAGACGCAAGGCTATACGCTCGTTGATCCTGCGGGTCCGCAAAAACACATCGTTCATATTCATGCTGATCCAGATGAGATAGGCCGCGTCTACACCCCTGATATCGGGATTGTCGCGACAGCCCCTGACATTCTGCGTCAACTGGCCGATGTCCCCCCGGCGGGGGATTGGTCGGGCTGGTCTGCCGCCGCCCGGGCCGATTATGAAGCCTGGGCACAGCCGCAGGAAAGCCCCGGTGCGGTCAAGCAGGAAGAGGTGATCAAATGGCTCTCGGATCATCTGCCTGACGACGCTGTCATCACCAATGGGGCCGGAAATTACGCCGCATGGCTGCACCGTTATTTTGTTTATAAACAATATGGTACGCAATTGGCCCCAACATCGGGGTCGATGGGTTACGGGTTCCCTGCGGCGATCTCGGCCTCTTTGGAATATCCAGATCGTACGGTTGTTTGCCTTGCCGGGGACGGGTGTTTTCAGATGACCTGTAATGAGCTGTCGACAGCCGTCCAGCACGGCGCAAAACCCATTGTCGTGGTCATGAACAACGGGCGATACGGGACGATCCGCATGCACCAGGAAAAGACCTATCCGGGGCGCGTGTCAGGGACGGGCCTGACAAACCCGGACTTCGCGGCACTCGTGCGGGCCTATGGTGGGCATGGTGAGCTTGTCACGAAAACTGCCGATTTCGCGGATGCATTCGCACGCGCGCAGACCGCAGGTACAGTCGCTGTGATCGAATGTCAGGTTGACGAAGAGGCGCTGTCGACGGGTGCGACACTCAGTGCCGTGCGCGCAGCGGCAATGGCCAAACAGGCCTAGATTTCGCGCCAGATCGTGTCCGTGTGACCCTGCCAACCATTGCGTTCCAGCAATGGGGTATCATCGTCCGTCGCGGCCTTCCCAAGGCATAGATAACCGGTCAACTGCCAGCTTTCAGGCACGTTTAAGATCTGCGTAATCCCGTCCGGATCAAGGATAGACACCCATCCAACGCCTAAGTTTTCTGCACGCGCTGCCAGCCACAGCGTATGGATGGCCGAGACCGTGGAATAGCTGAGCATTTCGGGCATGCTTTGGCGCCCAAGCCCGTGCCCCGCGTCCGGGTTTTGCTCGGTGAACACGGCCAAATGCACCGGGGCGTCGCGCAGGCCCGCGAGTTTTAAGGCGTTATAGGCCTTGCGTTTTTCATCGTCATAGATTGCGGCAGCCGTGGTATTCGCCGCTTTAAAATTGGCGATGACGGCCTGACGCAGAGCAGGTGTGCTGACCTGCAAAACCCGCCATGGCCGCGCGTTGCCAACCGATGGCGCCATGTCCATCGCCATGCGTAAACGCTTCAGCGTCGCCGCTGGTACGGGATCTGGCAAAAAATGCCGGACATCGCGCCGCCACTGCAGCACGTCCGATAGCGCCTCACGGTGGGCCTGGGTCAGTTCCATTCAGGTGGCTGTCCACTTGCCCTTTTGCGAGGGCAAAAAGGCCTCAACCGCGGCGGTGGCAACCACGGCAGTATCATCTGTTTCCGGGTTCGGGATGTTTAACCCACCTTTGACGGCGTGGACTTTGGCCCGGCCCCGCGGAAGCCCGGCGGTCAACGCGTCAGTGTCGATCTTGTCGGGTTCTTGAACGCCAACGGTCACCTGCACCCGCATTTGCGTGTGGGGTAGGTCGATGCTTTGGAAAATGGGGAGGGTTGAATGGCGGATCGCATCCTCGATCGCCCTGGCGGCGGCCTTTTGATAGTCCATCCCATGCAGGTCATTGCCCATGCCCATTTCGATGATCACACGTTGGTCAGTCATACCCGCTCCATTTCAAATGAGACGTTGATGGCGACATTGGCAATCACCGTGGGTTTGCCATCTGGGCGGGGCACATCCAGCCCGCCGTGGTGGACCGTGATGGTGGGTTGGCCGTATGGAAAGATATCAAGCAGGCTGTCGGTATCCACCTGATCTGGCTGTTGGACACCGATCTGGACATCAATCAACATCGCCTCTTTTTCGAAACCAAAGAGCTCGGCCATATTGATCGAGTTATGCCAAAGTGCATCCTGCAAACCCCGGCGGGCCGCTTGCGTGTAGTCCTGTCTGCGTAGGCTGGTGCCCATTCCAAACTCGGTCAGAACGCGGTGTTTTGGCATGTTGGGGTCCTTTGCTGCATCAGGCGGAGCTTAACCTGTTGTCAGCTGGGTTGCGAGAACTCTCGGGTCTTATTGTTCCACAAAAGCCCTGTGCGCTTTGCCATCCGTTTGCAGCTATCGTCCAGACCCAGCCGGTTGGACCAATTGGCCATTGAGCGGACCGGGATCGCATGGATATCGCCAAACCCGTCGACCAGTACACATTCCTTTGGCCCCCCGTTCCTGCATCCGAATACCAAGTTTTTGGGGGTCAGGTCGCTGGCGCGGACGTTCAACTGATATAAGCGATTGATCGTATCGTTCAACAGATCCAGATTACGCGGCGTCATACCTTGGTTCTTCACCAGAGAGTCGAGGGTTTTGGCCAATGCCCCCCCCTTTGTTGTTACCCGTTCTGTTACGCAACCAAGCCCAAGCTGCGTATTCGCAAACCCATACATATGCGTGATGGGTGGTCGAAAGGTCGGGTCCTGATTGGACAGCATCAGGCGTAGATACTCGGTATATTCCTTGCGGATGTGCCGGACCCGGGTCAGTGGAAAGTGCTTTTCCATGAAATTGCCAAAGCCAGACCGACCGGCCGTCACCGGCAAGGGCAGCAGCACTTTGACCAGTTTGTCGTGGTCTTCCGGATGCAGATAGACCGCACGTTGCACACCGCTCGCGACAAGGTCCGTTTCCTGCAGGTTCAACATCTGTGTCATGACCGTGTTACATAATCGGCCTTACAGCCATTGCAATTCACCGCAGTGTTTTTACGATCCCGAATGGGACAGCGTTGCACATAAGCACCGTATGAAGCCTAGAATTCAACCCCGATTTGGGCCTTGATCCCTGACCGGAACGGGTGCTTGACCAGTTCCATTTCGGTCACCAGATCAGCCATTTCGATTAGATCCTCATGGGCATTGCGCCCGGTCAGGACCACATGTGTCATCTCGGGCTTATGGTTCTTGAGGAAATCAACGACCTCTGCCGCGCTGACATAGTCGTAGCGGATCGCAATGTTAATCTCATCCAGCAGGACCATGTGGTTGCTTTCATCTAGGATCAGCTCTTTGGCCTTGGCCCAGGCGGCTTGCGCCATTTCGGTGTCGCGGGATTTGTCCTGGGTTTCCCAAGTAAAGCCTTCGCCCATGGTGTGGAACGCGCAGATGTCTTGGAACTTTGACAGGATGAGGTCACGTTCGCCCGTGCTCATTCCGCCTTTGATGAATTGGACGACCGCGCATTTCATGTCATGGGCGATGCATCTGAAAATCATCCCGAAGGCGGCCGAGGACTTGCCTTTGCCCTTGCCTGTATGGACGATCACAAGCCCTTTTTTGTCGGTTTTGGTCGCCATGATCTTGTCGCGGGCGGCTTTCTTCTTAGCCATTTTCATGGCGTGGCGGTCGGTGTCTTCGGTCATGCGTGGGCTCCCTTTGGGCGGATCGTATCTTTGGTTTGGATCGTGTTCAATCGGGCGGACCACAGCGGCGATTTGTAAGATGGGTTTAAACACATCTTACGCCAAGAGCCCCGCGATGCGTGCCCGGGCTGAGTTTGATTTTGGTTGCCAGAGGTCTCGGTCAATCGCCTCTTGCAGCCGTTCAGCGATTTCTTTGAGCGCGGGTGCATTGGCGTCGGCGATGAAGTCACGTGTTGCGTCGTCCTTGATAAATGCCTCTTCCACCAGATCGAAATGATGGTTGCGCACTGCACCGGTCGTCGCGGCAAAGGCGAAGAGGTAATCAACCGTCGCTGCGATTTCAAATGCACCCTTGTAGCCGTGCCTTTTGACCCCATCGATCCATTTTGGGTTCACGACCCGGCTGCGCACAACCCGCCCGATTTCATCGTCCAGCGTGCGGATCACCGGCCGTTCTGGCCGCGAATGGTCGTTGTGATAGATCGGCCTGTCTTGCCCTTGTAATGTGTTAATCGCTGCCGCAGCCCCGCCTTCAAATTGGTAGTAGTCGTCGCTGTCCAGAATGTCGTGTTCCCGATTGTCTTGATTTTGCACAATGGCTTCTGTTTGAGACAAGCGCTGTTCCATGGCTGCACGCGCTTTGCGTCCGTCTTGGCCGGCGCCATAGGCGTAGCTGCCCCATTCCAGATAGGCCTCGGCAAAGTCGGATTTGTCGGACCAGAGGCGTTCGTCGATCAGGGCTTGCAAACCTGCCCCGTAAGCGCCGGGTTTGGACCCGAAGACGCGCGCACTGTCTTCACCTGATTTGTGGCGCGCTGCTGCGGGATTGAGTTCCGTCGGTTCGTCGAGATTTTGTACCGCCCGGGCCGCGCTATCGACCAGCGCGATCAGTTGCGGGAAGGCGTCGCGGAAGAAACCGGAAATGCGCAGAGTTATGTCCACGCGGGGCCGTCCGAGAATGTTTTGGGGGAGGATGTCGAAGCCTGTCACGCGTCTATTGGCGCTATCCCATGTGGGTTTGACCCCCATCAATGCGAGCGCTTGGGCAATATCATCCCCGCCTGTGCGCATATTGGCTGTTCCCCATGCGGTGATCAACAAAGTTCGTGGCCAATCACCATGGTCTTGCAGATGTTTTTCGATGAGTAGATTTGCGGATTTCCACCCGAGCGCCCAAGCGGTTGGGGTGGGAACGGCCCGGCTGTCGACGCTGTAGAAGTTCCGGCCCGTTGGCAGGACGTCCAATCGTCCTCGGGTCGGTGCACCGGACGGGCCCGGGTTGACGAAGTGTCCTGAAAGGCCGCTGAGGAGACCCGCCCCCTCAAGCTCCCCGCAGGCCTGTATTGTGGGCAGGATGTGGGATTGGATGTGGTCGAGGACGGGCTGTGACGCTCGTGGGGAGAACCCCACATCGCCCCACCCCCCGTCCCGCAGCAAGGTTTGGCTGAGATTTTCAAGCCGTTCGACCGTATCACCGTTGGTCCGCCACGTGCTGCCATCATCCAGCAGTTTTGGTTGTTCCGATGCAGGCGCGCCAAGATCGCAGTCGAGTGGATCGATGCCAAGCTGCAGGTCTTCGGCCAATGCACGTAGTAGCGATGCATTGGCGCCTTTTCCGTCCCCGCGCGGGACCCGCGCCAATGCGATGGCAAGGTCGCACTCTTGTTGGCCTATCGGCGATTGTCCGAAGATATGCAGCCCGTCACGGATTTGTGCTTCTTTCAATTCGCATAAATAGGCGTCGAGCTTGCCGAGGTCGCCGTCCTTGTCGCCTGTGAACCCGGCGTCTTTGGCAAGGCCGGTCACGTCGGATAGCGTCAGGATTTCGCGCCTTAGGTGGTCGATCCGGCGCGGGTCGACGCCCGCCGCTTCGTAATATTCATCCACGAGGGCTTCGAGATCGCGCAAGGGCCCATAGCTTTCAGCCCGTGTCAGCGGGGGTGTGAGGTGGTCGATGATCACCGCGGATGTACGTCGTTTGGCTTGCGTGCCTTCGCCGGGGTCGTTGACGATGAAAGGATAGATGTGAGGGTTGGGGCCGAAGACGGCCTCGGGCCAGCAGGTCTCGGACAGGGCGACCGCTTTGCCCGGAAGCCATTCCAGGTTCCCGTGTTTGCCCATGTGGATGATCGCGTCGGCCCCCCAGTGGTGCCGGAGCCAGAAATAGAACGCGAGGTAATTATGCGGTGGGACGAGGTCGGGGGAATGGTAGGTTTCGGTCGGGTCGATGTTGTAGCCCCGTGCCGGTTGCAACCCGACGATGGCGTTGCCGAACCGGTGAATGCTGAGGGCGAAACCTGCGCTTGGGGCCTGTGTTGATGCCTCCGACGGGAGTATTTGGGCGGAAATAAGAAAGGGGTCGTCTTCGGGGTGTCCCCAGCGGTTGGTGATCTGTTCTTTGACCTCCCAGGGCAGGGCGTCGAAATGTTGTTTGTAGACTTCGAGGGGCAGGAGTTCGCCGCCTTCTTTGTCGGCCCGGTCGGTGAGCCAGTTGGTGGGCCCGTCCATGATCTGTTGCATCAGGACGGCGCTATTGCTGGGCAGTGTGACGTCGTAGCCGTGGGAATTGAGCAGGTTCAGCACGTGCACTGTGGCTGCAGGCGTGTCGAGCCCGACCCCATTGGCCAGCCGCCCGTCTTTGTTGGGGTAGTTGGCGAGGATTATGGCGGTTTTCTTGTCCTTCGGGTCGGTGCGCCGCAGATGCGCCCAGTTCTTGGCCAATTGGCTGACGAAATCGATCCGGTCGCCGCGTGATTGATAGGTCGCAATGGGGCACTGTGTGGCATCGTCAAAGAAGGCCTCGCCTTTGAAGCTGACCGCGCGGGACAGGATGCGTCCGTCCACCTCGGGCAGGGCCACGTTCATGGCGATGTCACGTGCGGTCAGGCCTTGGGGACTATCGGCCCATGTGGTCTCGGATCCGCCCGACAGGATGACCTGGAAGATGGGTGCCTTGTTCGTCAGCAGCGGGTTTTCCGGGCTGTCATCGCCGTCATGGGGGGACCCGACCGCAAAAGCTGTGCAATTGAGGATCACGTCGGGTGCGGCGGCTTTGAAGAGCGTATCCAGGGTGGCTTTGCTGACCGGGTCTTTCAGGCTGGCCACGAAGATGGGCAGCGGGTTCAGGCCCGCGCGGGTCAAGCTGCGTGTCAGCCGGTTGATCGGGTTCAGACCGCCGCCCTGCACCAAAGCGCGGTAGAAGATGATGGGGACGATGGGCGCGCCATCGGTCCAGGCGGTCTGTGCTGCGGTCAGATCGGCGATACCTGCGCCGGGCCAATAGACACCTGCGCGCAGCAGGGGGGCTGGGGCGCTGGGTTTTTCGCCGCCGTCAAGCATGGCCTTGGCGTAGCGGAGCAGATTGGTGCTGTTTTCCGGGCCGCCTTCGACGAGGTAGGACCAGAGCGTGTCGTAATCCTCTGGGCTGACGGTAGAAAGTTCGCGCAATTCGGGGTCGGGTTTGTCGTCGCCGGGCAGGGCGGCAAAGGGGATGCCTGCGGCGTGCAGGCGGGCGGCGTATTGGGTCAGCCCGTATTTCCAGTAGCCTGCGCCGCCTAGGATGCGCGCGATGACCAGGCGTGATTTCGTAGCGCAATCGTCCAGATGCAGATCAACTGACATCGGGTGGGTCAGATGCATCATATTGGCCAGCCGCAGAGTAGGCGGTGTATCCATCTCGGCCCGCGCGTCTGACAGGGCGGCGAGTTCGGTGTCCGCGGCAGAGATGATCACGACGTCGGCGGGGGTTTGGCCCAGATCAACGGGTTCTGTGCCATCGCTGATCGCACCAGGTGTGGCGGCAAGCAGGTGCATTATCTTTGACCCCATGTTAGGGCGGGGCAAATAATGAGGTCGAGACAATGGATTACAAAGCATCGGGCGCACCCAAGAAGGGCAAGAACGCACCGAAACATGCTGAGCACAACGCCCACGGATCGGGCAAGAAACCCTTTGGGGCGCGCGAAGATAAGGCCGCACTTCTGGCGCGTATGAAAAAGGCGGCTGGTAAGGCTTAGTTGCACAGCGGCTTTTCCATGAAGATCGAGGACTTGGCTTCGACATAGTCGCCAAAAACGCTGCAGGTGGTGAAACCGTGCCGCGCGTAGAGTTTGTGCGCCGCGTGCAGCAGGTTGCCGGTCTCCAGCTTGATAACGGGCAGTTTGAGTTCGCGAGCTGTGTCTTCGAGCTGGCGCATCAGAGCGTCGGCCACGCCTTTGCCGCGCGCGGCCTCATCCACGAACATGGATTTGATTTCGCCGTAGCCTGATTTGACTTTGAGCGCGCCGGTGCCGAGGATTTGGTCGCCCTCACGGGCCGTGAAAAAGTGGATATCGGGCGCCACCAGATCGTCGATTTCGAGGTAGTAGTTATCCTCGGGCGGGAAGAGTTCCTGCATCAACGCATGGCTTTGGCGCAAGAGCGCCGTCGCCTGCGGGTGATGCGGATCGGTTTTTTCGACGATGATCATGCTTGCAAAGCGGCGGTGATCGCCGCCTGATCAAGCCCCGCCTCGCCGATGACAACCAGACGGGTTTCGCGGGGGGCGTCGCCGAAGGGCTGGTCGAAATAGGTGTCTACACGAGGGCCGACCGCCTGCAGGGTCAGTCGCATCGGCTTGCCCGCGACGGCCACGAAACCTTTAAGCCGCAGGATGTTGTTGGCGCGGATCGTGTCGGCCACCTGTTCAGCGAAGGCGTTGGCATCGGTCACTTCGCCACGGGCGACGATGAAGCTTTCAAACTCATCATGGCCATGTTCGTGCGCGTGATCGTGATCGTGATCGTGATCGTCGTCGTCATGATGATGATGGTGCACTTCGTGGCGGCTGGCGAGGTCTGTTTCCGCCCCGATGCCCTGGCCCAACAGCACATCAACGGGGAGCGCGCCCATGCTGGCCTTGACCACTTGCACGCCGTCGCGGCTTTCGGATTTGAGGCGGTTTGTCAGCGCGCTGGCCTCATCTTCGCCCAGCAGGTCGGCCTTGTTGACGACAATCATATCGGCGCAGGCGACTTGGTCTTCGAAAAGCTCGGACAAGGGTGTTTCATGATCGAGGTTTTCGTCTTGGGCGCGTTGGGCATCGACGGCGGCGACGTTATGGGCGAATTGCCCGTCATGCACGGCGCGCCCGTCGACCACCGTGACCACACCATCGACAGTGACTTTGGTTGAGATGCCGGGCCAGTTGAAGGCCCGGACGAGCGGTTGGGGCAGGGCGAGGCCGGATGTTTCGATGACGATATGATCGGGTTTGTCTTCGCGGGCGAGCAGTTGTTCCATGGTCGGGATGAAATCATCAGCGACAGTGCAGCAGATGCAGCCGTTTGACAGCTCGACGATATCGTCTTCGGTACAGGTTTCCTCACCGCAGCCTTTGAGGATATCGCCGTCGACACCCAGATCACCAAATTCATTGATGATCAGCGCGATTTTTTTGCCTTCAGCATTTTGCAGCATGTGGCGGATGAGGGTTGTTTTACCTGCACCAAGGAAGCCGGTGACGACGGTTGCGGGAATTTTAGCGGGCATGGAATTTGTCCTATCGGGTGTGACCAAACGGAATGACGGCCCCTGCGGGACCGCCATATGTCATGTTTTGTCTGGCGCTTTAAACGGCGCTGTGCAGGCGCGGCGTCGTCAGATGCGCGTTTTGCAGGTAGTTGCGCCCGGCTTTGGCACCGGCAAGCACGGCCAGATCGGCGACAGGCTCGATAATCACAACCAACATGTAAGCGGCACCAAACGACAGCACGGCCGCCATATTTTCTGCGCCGAAGCCTTGGCCGTAGATTGCCCAGAAGGCCACCCAGGCAACAACGCCACCTTGGTAGGCTGCGGAAAGTTTCAGGGCTTGTCCGTAGCTGAGGTCAACATAAGCCGTGTTCGGTGCGATGATCCGTTTGGCCATTTCGGCAATGGCAAACAGTGGAACCAGCAGTGTTGTGACGTTCACGAAGTACATCGGCAGATCCGATGGGGCAAAAAGTGCACCCTGGACCAGCAACCCAGCGGCCAGCCCGATTGCCGCAGGCGCAGTGCCCAGCAGTAACAGGATTGTGGTCCCCAAGATAAAGTGGACCTCAGAGATGCCAACGGCGAAATGCGGCAGCACTTCAAAGAAGATGAACACAGCCAGCGTTGCGATGACGCTACGTGTGATCAAGGGCACGATGCCGCGGGCCTTGATTTCATCAACGGCCAGTTTGGCTGTAAAGGCCAGACCGCCGGCAGCGGTGATAGTGGCAAGGGCCATTTTTGCGCCGTGAACGACGCCGGGTTCGATATGCATTGTCTTTTCTCCTATACCGTCATCCCCGACGGCAGGTTACAGTTTCAACGCATGGCTGGTCTCCTGGCTTGCGGGTCGATGCACTTTGCGGCCTTCCCGGTTTCCCAGTGGCGTCGTTCGCAAAGCACTCTCCGCATACAGTCGCGGGGGCGGCTGTGGCTTGAGGCACCCGGTTTGGATCGGCCCGTCCACATTCCCATTTGATCCCCTGACGCTTTTGCGACGTACGGGGAACCATGCCCAGCGTTTGTGCGCCTTTGTTTGTGTGGCCGTCAAGACGGAATGCGACGTTTGTCATGCAGGCGGCGGCGGAAATGATGCGTCTGGCACGTGCGTTTTTGGGCTCAATGATGATGAAGAGCGCAATATCTTGTGGATAAGTGGCGTGTTTTGGCCTTATTTAGTTTGCTTTCGTTGACTCGGAGGGGCTTGCGGGGACAGGCTTTGTCAACTTGAGGGAATCAAGAGCAGGTAGTCCGTGCGTTTTAGTAAACTTCGATTGAATGGCTTCAAAAGCTTTGTGGACCCCACTGACCTGATCATCGCCGATGGTCTGACCGGTGTGGTGGGTCCAAACGGCTGTGGAAAGTCGAACTTGCTTGAAGCCCTGCGTTGGGTCATGGGTGAAAACCGTCATAAGGCCATGCGCGGCGGTAGCATGGAAGACGTGATCTTTGCCGGTGCCTCGACCCGCCCGGCCCGGAATTTTGCCGAAGTGTCTCTGATCATCGACAATGGCGAAAGGCTCGCCCCAGCCGCGTTCAATGACGAAGATAACCTTGAGATTATCCGCCGGATCACCCGCGATGCGGGGTCCGCCTATAAGGTGGGTGCCAAGGATGTCCGCGCCCGTGATGTGCAGATGTTGTTCGCTGATGCATCAACTGGGGCGCATTCGCCTGCCTTGGTCCGGCAGGGCCAGATTTCGGAACTGATCAACGCCAAACCCAAGGCCCGCCGCCGGATATTGGAAGAGGCCGCTGGGATTTCTGGGCTCTATCAGCGCCGTCATGAGGCCGAGCTGAAGCTAAAAGGGGCCGAAACGAACCTGACCCGTGTGGATGATGTGATTGAACAGTTGGCCGCGCAATTGGCGCAACTGGCCCGTCAGGCGCGTCAAGCGGCGCGGTATCGCGAGATCGGGGAAAAGCTGCGCAAGGCGGAAGGCATGTTGTTGTTCCGGCGCTGGAAGGAAGCGGACGAAGCTTTGCTGGCCGCTTCTGAGCAGCTGCGCGAGCGCACGACCGCGGCGGCCAAGGCCGAAAAGGATGCGCGCGATGCCTCCAAAGGTCGGCAGATGGCCGAGGATGCCCTGCCTGCTTTGCGCGAGGAAGAGGCGATTGCGGCGGCCGTGCTGCAACGCCTGCAAGTTCAGCGTGACACGCTGAAGGATCAGGAAGAACGCGCCCTGGAAATGATCGAGACTTTGCGTGCCAGGATCGATCAGCTGGGCCGCGACATGGAGCGCGAAAGCGGGTTGAACAAGGATGCCGGTGAGACGATCGCGCGGCTCGAATGGGAAGCTGGTGAGATCGCAAAGGCTGGCCAAGGGCATGAGGAACGGCTGGAGGCCGCCCAGGTTGCTGCCCGTGAAGCCGCTGGGGTGCTGCAGCAACGCGAAGCCGATTCCGCACAATTGACTGAGGACGTGGCCCGCTTGGCCGCCCGCCATCAGTCCGCCCAGCGTCTGTTGGATGATAACCGCACAACGCTGGAAAAAAGCGAGGCAGAAGCCGGGCGTGCGAAAGTCGCCATGGGTGATGCACAGGCCGCATTGGCCAAAGCCGAGGCTGACTTTGCGGGTGCCGGTGACGCGGAAGCTGCGGCTGTTGCTGCCGCGGAAGCCGCTGATCAGGCGCTGGTTGCGGCAGAGGCCGCGCGCGCGGAAACCCAAGCCCGTGAAAGCGACGCGCGTGGGTTGCGCTCCGAAGCGGAAGGCGAAGCCAACGCGCTGCGCGCCGAGGTGGCGGCCTTGGCCAAGCTGGTGGAACGGGACACCGCAGAAGGCGGGCAGGTGCTTGATCTGCTGCGTGTGCAGGGGGGCTATGAAAAAGCGCTTGGCGCGGCCTTGGCGGATGATCTACGCGCGCCAGAGATTGCCGCAGATGCGCCATCTGGTTGGGCCTTACTACCCGGTTATGCCGCGCCACAGACCTTGCCGGAAGGTGTGAAGGCCTTGACCAACTATGTGACGGTGCCCGAGGTCTTGGCCCGCCGCATGTCTCAGGTTGGGCTGGTTGATGCGGCGGATGGTCCGCGTTTGCAGGCGGATCTGAAACCAGGGCAGCGGTTGGTGTCGGTTGAGGGAGATTTGTGGCGCTGGGATGGGTTTCGGGCTGGGGCAGAGGATGCGCCATCGGCGGCAGCCTTGCGTTTACAACAGTTGAACCGCCTCACCGAGCTGAAGCGCGATCTGGAAGAGGCCGCGGCGACTGCCCAAGGTGCTGCCCAAGCCCATGAGACGCTGACGCTGATGTTGAAAGATCAAACAGAGGCGGATCATGCTGCCCGCAATGCCCGCCGTGACGCGGATCGGGCGGTGGCGGATGCCAATCGCGCGGCCAGCCGGGCTGAGGCGGATCGCAACCTGTCACAGGGCAAGTTGGAAAGCCTTGGCTTGGCTGTCGCCCGCCACGAAGAAGAGGCGATGGGCGCCCGCAAAGCATTGGCCGAGGCGGAAAAAGCGGCGGCTGATCTGGGTGATCTGGACACGGCCCGCGCGTCAGTTGAAGATGTGAAAATGACGGTTGAGGCTGCGCGGATTACGATGATGTCGCGCCGGTCCGCACATGATGAGGTGCGCCGCGAAGGGGAACAGCGGCTGAAGCGATCCCAAGAGATTACCAAGGAGATTTCTGGCTGGAAGCACCGCCTTGAGACCGCAAATAAACGCACGGCGGAATTGGCCGAACGCAAGACCCAGTCCGAGGCGGAATTGGCTGAGGCGACAGCGGCCCCGGAAGAAATAGCGGCCAAACGGGCCGAATTGGCCGATGCGATTGACGAGGCGGAGACCCGGCGCAAAGCGTCGGCTGATAAGTTGGCCCATGCAGAAGGCGTCCTGCGCGACGTGGGACATCTGGAGCGCGAGGCGGAACGTCTGGCATCAGAAGCGCGCGAGGCCCGCGCACGGTCCGAGGCCCGCGCGGATGCGGCCCGTGAAACTGTCGCTTATGCAGCCGAGCGGATCATGGAGGCGCAAGAGGTCACGCCGGATAAGCTATTGGAAACCTTGGACGTTGACGTCGATCAGATGCCGCCTTCGGAGAAAATCGAGGGCGAGGTCAATGCCCTGAAGCGGCAACGCGATAGCCTAGGTGCTGTAAACCTGCGCGCCGAAGAAGATGCCAAGGAAGTGCAGGTCGAGCATGATGCGCTGGTCAACGAAAAGGCTGACCTCGAGGCGGCGATTGCGGCCTTGCGCTCGGGCATTGCGAGCCTGAACAAGGAGGGGCGCGAGCGCCTATTGACGGCGTTTGAGCAGGTCAACGATAACTTTGGACTGTTGTTTACCCACCTGTTTGGGGGCGGTGAGGCCAAGCTGGTATTGGTCGAATCCGATGACCCGCTTGAGGCGGGTCTGGAGATCATGTGCCAACCGCCTGGTAAGAAGTTGAGCACCTTGTCATTGCTGTCGGGTGGTGAGCAGACGCTGACGGCGCTGGCGCTGATTTTTGCGGTGTTCCTGGCCAACCCTGCGCCGATTTGTGTGTTGGACGAGGTTGATGCGCCTTTGGACGATGCCAATGTAACCCGTTTCTGCGATCTGCTGGATGAGATGACCCGTCGGACCGATACCCGGTTTTTGATCATCACACACCACGCTGTCACCATGAGCCGGATGGACCGGTTGTTTGGTGTCACGATGGGTGAGCAGGGTGTTTCGCAGCTAGTCTCTGTGGATCTCAAAAAAGCGGCTGCGATGGTGGCGTGATGTCTGGCGCCGCTTTTGCTGCGCAAGACGCCCCGCCCGCCATCCCGTTTGACACTTAGACGTGAATTGCGTGCCTACTGGATTGCAGTAAGCTGTGCCGATGATCCGTCTTGTTTACATTTTTTACCTGTTTGGTTCTGCAGCTTTTGCGCAGAGTTATAGCACCCGCCCGTCTGATGTGCATTTGGATGCCGCAGGTGTTGCGACCGCCATCCATGGCTATGATCTGGAGTTCTTTGACGGTGGCATTTCGCGTTATTCACCGGGTGGCAGCTATAGCTGGACCTATAGCGCCGCGAATGGTGGCGAGAGCTGGTTCGGCGTGCATCGCATTGCGTCAGATGGGGTTGTTTGCATCGACTTTCGCACGTTGCGCAGCCGTTGTGATATGTTCGTGCAGTCAGGCGATCGCCTTGTCCTGTTGACCGAAGATGGGCAACGCTTTCCTGTGCGCGAAATCCGCTAACCCTTACAAACGATTGAGCAAATCAAGGGTCGGCCATGCGTCTGCGGGCATCCCGAGCCGGACCTGTTCGGCCTGCACGGCGGCCCGTGTCATCGCCCCGAGGATCCCGTCAATACCGCCAACGTCATGCCCGCGCGCGGTCAGCTTTTGCTGCAGTTGTTGCATCTGCGCGCCAGACAGCGGGGCGCTTGGATTGCCCGCGTCATAGACCTGCGCGCCGCTCAGCCGCGTGGCAAAATAAGCGGCAGTTGTCACGTAAACGAAGCTTTTATTCCAGTCGAAATAGACCTCGAAATTCGGATAGGCGATGAAGGCCGGACCGTTGCGCCCCATGGGCAACAGGATCGAGGATTGCAGGTTGGCAGGACCGAGGTTTCCTTGCCGCGCGCGGACGCCTTGGGCGGCCCAGTCGCGCACGCTGGCTTTGTGGTTCAGGCCGGTTTGCGACCAGTCAAGATTGTCGGGCAGAACCACCTCTTGCAACCACGGCTCACCAGCCCGCCAGCCGAGCGAAGAGAGCACATTGGCGCCGGTCATCAACGCGTCAGGGGCGGAAGTTTTCAGGTTCACGACACCATCGCCATCCCCGTCAAGACCTTGGCGCACGATCTCACGCGGGAGTTTTTGCAGCTGGCCAATCTCGCCGGCCCAGGCCCCCGTCGTCCGTGCCGGATCCATGCCGCCGCGTCGGAAAAGTTCAATAGCTGCAACAAGTTGCGGGCGGAACAGCTCGGGTCTGCGGCAGTCATGTGCCAGTGTCAAAAGCGCGTTGCGCGTGTTGAAACTGCCCTGCACCTGGCCGTAGTCGGTCTCGAATGCCCAGAAGGCAAGGAGGACACCGCGGGAGATGCCGAAGCGCTGTTCGATCTCACGAAAGGTGCTGTCATAGCGTTGGCTGTTCGCCTGTCCGTTGTCGATCCGGTTTTGCGAGATGAGCGCCCGCGAGAAGCTGACAAAATCCTTTTGGAACACGCCCTGGGAGCGGTCCGCCCGGATCACGGATTGATCAATCTGTGCGCCTGCAAAGAACTGATCGACAGTGTCTGCGGGGATCCCTGTGGCAACTGCTTCGGCTTTGATACCATTGATAAATTCGCCAACCGGGCCGCCGCAAGTCTGGGCTGTGGCGGTGCTGGCAAATAGGCTTAGGACAAGGGCGAGGCGCATGGGGTTGCTCCGAATTTTGTTTCGGGGGGAACCTAGCAGTGCTGGGCGGACGCGCAAGGTTGTTCCGTTAACGGGGCTGAAAACCCGGCAAAAGGTGCACAACGGCCTCAGATGGCCCTGAAAGTCTGTTGGAAGGAGTCTGGGACAGTATGCAATGCGGACAGATGCCGTACAGATTGCGTATGTATAGGAACCTGCAGCTGCATCTATTGCCCCACTGCAGATCGCACCGCTAAGGATGCGTTTAGCGCTGTGCGTCGCCCAACAACATGGCGCGCAAGTTTTGCTCGACCGGAGGCAGTTCGTGGAGATTAAGTGCGGAATGCAGGTCGACGAGATGGCTTTGCATGAGTTCTTCGGACCGCGTGCCGTCGTTCTCGCCGATCGCCTTGATTAAGGCATGGTGCGCTTGGCTTTCGCATAATGCGCTCTCACGTCGCCAGTATAGCGCGATGATCAGCGATGAACGGGCAATCAGGACATTTATCATGTCCGCGACAGTCTGCTGTTTCGCGATCCGTGCTATTTCAAGATGGAATTTGCCAGACAGGTATAATGCGCGCCCGCGATCACCTGCGTCTAATGCCGCGTGTTCTTGTGTGATATGATCTTTGAGCAGGGCAACGTCGTCTGGCGTTGCATGGAGTGCAGCGCTTCGGGCGGTCCGTGGCTCCAGCAATTCGCGCGCCTCAAAGACTTCGTGGGCCTCAATGAGGCTGGGTTGCGCCACGAATGCACCGCGGTTGCGCTTGATCTCTATGATCTGTTGATGTGAAAGCGATAAGAGTGCTGTCCGCACCGTCGTGCGTGACACCCCGTAGATGTCCGACAGGTCATCTTCGCCCAGCTTGGTGCCCGGCGCCAAGCGGTGTTCATGAATGGCCAGTGACAAAGCGCTCGCAATCGACTCAGCTGTCATATTGGCCTTACCGGTATTTGGCGCATTGAGCGTCATGGAGGTCTCCTTTGCATCGAAATGGCAGAGCGATATTCAAGACACAACCCCATTAAATTTCGCACAATCTACAACATGATTGTATACAATATTGTGTGCAAAACTTCAGCACGATGACCTGGGGCTGCCCAAAAAATAGCCCAACACTCCAAAACTCTAGCCTCTTAGCATCAAAACGATTGCGTCACATGAGGGCAGCGGCGCTGCTGAACCCGATTTTCCGTTTGGGGGCCCCGAGTGAGCAAGCAAGATTTAGAATTGGTCTCGGTGACCAAACAATATGGTGCGACGGTCGCCGTGGACGCGATTAGCTATCGCTTCAAGCCCGACAGCTACACCTGCTTGCTGGGCCCATCAGGCTGCGGAAAATCCTCGACCCTACGGATGATTGCTGGTCATGAAACTGTCAGCGATGGCTCAATTCTGCTGGCAGGGCGCGACATTTCGCATCTGCCGCCCGCAAAGCGCGGCACTGCGATGATGTTTCAAAACTATGCTTTGTTTCCTCACTTAAGCGTATTGGACAACGTGGCCTTCAGTCTTAAAATGAAGGGGACAGAGACCGCCAAACGGCACGCCCAAGCCCGAGAGATGCTGGACCTGGTCGATCTGACGAACCTCGCAGATCGGCTGCCCGATCAACTGTCTGGCGGGCAACAGCAGCGTGTTGCCCTCGCGCGCGCGCTCATTACCCGCCCGCAGGTTTTGTTGCTGGATGAGCCGCTGTCAGCCCTTGATCCGTTCTTGCGTGTCCGCATGCGTGCGGAACTGCGCAAACTGCAAAAAGAACTCGGCATTAGCTTTATTCACGTCACCCATGGCCAAGACGAAGCGCTGGCTTTGGCGGACGATATCATTGTGATGAACAACGCGGTGATTGAACAGGCAGGTCCCGCCCGGGACGTCTTTAACACGCCGCAAACCCGGTTTGTCGCCCAGTTCATGGGTGGGCATAATGTGATCGCGCTGCCAACAGGTCACTTCGCGGTCCGCGCTGATGCGGTTTCTGTCACTGAACCCGCAAAAGGGTCTGTCGCGGGCAATGTGACGGCCGTGGAATATCAGGGCACCCATGTGTCTTTGTCCGCGCGGATAACAGGCGACCAAGAGGTTTTGGCGCTTATCCCTGACGCAACATTCTTTGCGAACCCGCACCACCCCGGTGACCAAATCGGTCTGCACTGGGACGCCAACGATCAACACAAACTGACCGCATGAACTGCGGCGCATTTAGACAATCTGACAAGGAGACGACCAAATGACAAAATACACTCATCGAAACGGCCTCAGCCGCCGTGCGTTGTTGAAAGGGGCCGCATCAACAGCAGTCGCTGCAGGCTCAACGACGCTGGGGGCACCAATGCTTTGGGCCCAGAATATCAAGGACGTGAAACTCCGCCAGTTCGGGACGGGGGTGTCGAACCTGAATGATGTGGCGATGAAGGTGCAAGAAGACCTTGGCTTTACGCTTGAGATGACAGCACTGGACACTGATAGCGTTACACAGCGCGCCGCCACCCAGCCAAACAGCTTTGACATTGCCGATATCGAATACTTCATCTGTAAAAAGGTCTGGGCCGCGGGCAACCTACAGGCCATGGATACAACCAAAATCGACAATTACGACAAGATCGCGGGCACATTCCGCAGCGGTCTTCTGACACCCGAAAGCACCATCGCGCAGGGTACGGCCCCGCATACGGTTGGCTTTACGTCTGGTGCAAATGGTACGGATTTCGTGCAGGAAGAATCCGGTTGGATGACCTTGATCCCCACGATCTACAACGCCGACACGCTTGGCATTCGCCCTGACCTGATCGGCCGGCCGATTAGTAACTGGTCCGAGCTGTTGAACCCAGAGTTCAAGGGCAAGGCGTCGATCCTTGATATCTCATCCATCGGGATCATGGACATGGCGATGGTCGTGGAATCAATGGGCGAATACACCTACCCCGACAAAGGCAACATGACGCAGGAAGAAATCGATCTGACCATTGGTATCTTCACAGAAGCCAAACAGAACGGCCAGTTCCGGGCCTTCTGGAAGTCCTTCGACGAGAGCGTCAACCTGATGGCCTCGGGCGAAGTTGTGATCCAGTCTATGTGGTCCCCCGCGATCACAGCAGTTAAGTCGCAGGGCATCCCATGCGTCTATCAACCGTTGGAAGAAGGGTACCGCTCATGGGGCGGCGGCTTGGGTATTTCGGCAGCGCTGTCGGGGATCGAGCTGGATGCGGCCTATGAATACATCAACTGGTATCTGTCCGGTTGGGTCGGTGGCTATCTGATGCGTCAGGGCTACTACTCTGCTGTTCCTGAGACCTCCAAAGAGTTCATGTCAGCTGACGAATGGGGCTTCTGGTACGAAGGTAAAGCTGCCGAAGGCGACATCCTGTCCCCAACGGGTGACAAGCTGGCCGGTGCCGGTGAGGTCCGCGATGGCGGCTCATTCCTGGAACGTATGGGTTCGGTTGTCTGCTGGAACTCGGTCATGGATGAGAACCAATACATGGTTCGCAAGTGGAACGAATTTATCGCCGCTTAATAAGACTTATCGGGTGCGCTGCTGGTCGGCGCACCCATCACCGAATTTAAGAATATCAAATGAAAAATCTGCGCGGCAATCCAACGATTTCGAGTCTGCTTATGGTGTCGCCATTGGTCGCAGTCCTGCTGATCTTTCTGGTGTTACCCATTGTGCTGATTGTGATTGTCAGCTTTTGGCGCGCCACGGAATTTTCGATCATTCCGGCGTTTGAATTTGACAACTACGCATTCCTATTCGGGTCCCCGGTGACCTACACTGTATTTCTGAACACGTTCAAATACGCGCTGATTACCTGGGCCTTCACGCTATTGATCGGGTTCACTGTCGCCTATTATCTGGCGTTCCATATACGCAGTCTGACGTGGCAGATCGCGCTGTTTTTGCTCTGCACGATCCCGTTCTGGACCAGCAACATTATCCGGATGATCTCTTGGATTCCATTTCTGGGGCGTAATGGGATCGCCAATGCGACGCTGATATCCTGGGGCGTGATTGATGAGCCGATTGAGTGGCTGCTATTCTCGGATTTTGCTGTCATCCTTGCCTTCGTGCATCTCTACACGCTGTTCATGGTGGTCCCGATCTTCAACACGATGATGCGCATCGACAAATCCTTGATTGAGGCCGCACGGGACGCCGGCGCAAATGGCGCGCAAATCCTGTGGAATGTGATCATTCCACTCACTAAACCGGGGATCATGATCGGGACGATCTTTGTGGTCACGCTTGTGATGGGTGATTTCATCACCGTGCGGTTCATGTCGGGGTCACAATCGGCCAATGTCGGGCGTCTAATCTCGAACGAAATCGCTTTATTGCAATATCCAAGCGCCTCTGCCACCGCGATTGTGCTGCTGGTTACCGTATTGATCACCATCGGCATCCTGCTGCGCTTCGTCGACATCCGAAAGGAGCTTTGACCATGGAACCCCGCCCGCGTTCCTTTTACGTCCTCAGCGCTTTTTTCGCGGTGTTCATCCTGTTTCTCTACGGGCCCACGATCACCATCGGCATCCTGTCATTCCAGGGCGAAGGCGGCGGGCTGACATTCCCCATGCGCGGTGTGTCGCTTTATTGGTTCTACGACCTGTTCGAACAGCAGGCCGTGGGCGACATCTGGGGCAGCTTCAGACGGAGCTTTGTGCTTGGGCTGATGGTTATGTTGGTCACCGTCGTGGTGTCGGTGATGGGTGGGCTGGCGTTTCGGCGCAAGTTTCCCGGCTCAAACATCCTGTTCTATTTGATCATTACGTCACTGGTCATCCCATCGATCTTGATCTCGCTTGGGGTCGGATTGTTGTTTTCGCAGTCGGGCTTGGATGTGCACTGGTCCACCTCGGGCTTTGGCGCACAATTGACTTGGACGCTGCCATTTGGGCTGTTGATCATGTTTGCTGTCTTCAATCGCTTTGACAAAAGCTATGAGGAAGCCGCACGCGATCTGGGGGCCTCACCATGGCAAACCCTGCGCCATGTGGTGCTGCCGATCATCGCACCGTCGCTGATTGGGGTGGCCTTGTTTGGTTTCACGCTCAGCTATGATGAATTTGCCCGCACGCTTTTGACGTCGGGCAGCTATAATACGCTTCCGCTCGAAATCTATGGCATGACAACCAACGTCACCTCGCCTGTTCTTTATGCCTTGGGCACCCTCACAACTGTTTTCTCATTTATCATCATTGGCGTTTTCCTTTGTATCGCCTTGATCGCCAATCGGCGCCGGGCCCGCCAGAGCTCTGATGCTGGCAAAGGCCACATATGATCGTCATCATCAACCCGAACAGCACACAATCGATGACGGACGCGATGGTTGAAACGGCCCGTAAAACTGCGCCCGGGGCCGAGATCGTTGGCTGGACATCCACCGAAGGCCCGCCCGCCATCGAAGGTGCACAGGACGGTGAAGCGGCGATACCGCCTCTCTTGCAGCTCGTGAAAAAAGCGGAAGAGGCCAAAGCCAAAGCGATCATTATAGGGTGCTTTGATGACACCGGTCTTAGTGCCGCGCGCAATTTGGTCACCTGTCCGGTTATTGGAATTGGCCAAGCGGCTTACCATCTGGCGTCGCTGTTCGGACCGCGGTTCTCTGTTGTCACAACGCTCGAGGTTTCAGTCCCTGTTCTGAGCGAAAACGTGCGCCAATATGGGTTAGAGGGAAACCTTGGGCGCCTCAGGGCAAGCGGTGTGCCTGTTCTGGCGCTTGAAGAAGAACGTGAAAACGCAACGCGGCAAGTCAAGGCAGAGATCCAAGCGGCGATTGAGGAAGACGACATCAATAGTGTCGTGCTGGGCTGCGCTGGAATGGTGCACATTGTTGATGACTGTGACGACGTTTCTGTAAAGCTGATAGATGGCGTTCATGCCGCGGTGCATTTTGCGACTATGTTTTGATGTCACTTTCGCAGTCTGCGGCTCCATGAAGATATCAAGACGGCTTAGCTGATGTCGCGCTTTGTATCCGGCGGCTCCAAAGCGCGACAGGTCCAGTGCGGTTCTTTAAGCTGCAGGATCAATTTGTTCGTTTTCAACGACGGCTTCATGCTGAAAGGCGGGCAGACAGATTTTGAAACAGGCGCCTGTTTGTGCGTTGTGCACTGAAAGCTTGCCCCCCATGTCGCGTATGGTTCCAAAGCTAATAGACAGCCCGAGCCCGGTTCCCTTGCCAGGATCTTTGGTTGTAAAGAACGGTTCGAAAAGTTTGTCGAGTAGAGCCTCGGGGACTCCGCCGCCATTGTCAGTCACTTTTATTACGTGACCGTCTTCACCGTCAAAGCTGGCGGAAACCACAATCTTTCCTTCAGTCTCTCCGCTGGATTGAATGGCATCGTGGGCGTTGCTCACAAGGTTCAGTAGTACTTGTTCAAATATAACCCGTTCGCCCATCACAAAGGCAGTTCCATCGGGCAAATCCAACGTCAAAGAGACGTCCCCTGTACTCAGCTTCGGACGGGCCAAGGCCAAGATTTCGGTCAGGCTCTGCCGCAGGTCGAACGGGCTATGAACGCCATCTGCCTTTCGGCCGAACAAGCGCATGTGGTCAATGATTTGCGCCGCGCGAGAGGTCTGTTCGCCGACGCGCACAAGTTTGCTGCGCAGATAATCGACATCCCACTTTCCTTTGTCGATGCGTTTCACGCAGTTTGTTGCGGCCATCCGGATAACACCCAAAGGCTGGTTCAGCTCGTGGGCAACACCGGTTGCCATCTCTCCAAGTGTTGCCAATTTGGAGGCCTGGATCAATTGGTTCTCGGAGTTGCGCAGCTCAGTCACATCCCTGGCAGAGAACACGGTCCCGATCCCTTCGATACGGGATTGTGTCGCCAACAACACGCAGTTGCCGGACCTTTGGATTTCATACGGCGACCCGTTCTGGTGCGCCATCTGCTCATCGACCCAAGCAGCCTTATCTGCCACATTCGGGAAGGCGCCCTGCTTCAAACCGGTGTTCAAGAAGCCGCGCAACGTGAAGTGGGGTGGTAGTGCTTCACAAATTTCCGCATTGAATGAACGGAACGCCCTATTTGCAAAGAGTAGCGTGCCATCTGTCCCAAAAATTGCGACCTGTTCATCCACCTGATCGAACGCGGATACCAGGCGTTGCTGTTGAAGACGCGCGCGTTCAATTTTCTTCTTCGCATTGTAGAACGCCACGGTCGCCCGGGCCATGTCGCCGATCTCATCGGGCCGCTTGGCGTCGGGTACCTCGGCGATGTCCCGATCTTCTGAGATGTCGCGCAGACACCCGACAAGCACCTCAACACGGGCCTTTTTGTCCAGCAGCTCATCCTGCTGTTCCTGTAATACCGCCCGATCACGTTCCAGCTTTTGGGCCATGTTATTGAAGCATCGGGCTGTATCGGCCAATTCATCGCGGCCGTGCACCTTGATTTGACAGGACAGGTCCCCTGCAGCAATCGCGCGCGCGCCTTGGCGCAGGCCCCTGAGCTGGCGCGTCAGGATGGTACCAAGACCATATCCAAAGACGGCAACCAAGGACATCCCGAGAAGTGCGACGAGGATGTTCCATTTGAGCGCCTGAGAAATCTGCTCTTCAACGGCCAGCGTTGAAAGGCCCAATTCGATTGCGCCATATGCCGTCCCCGCAACGACGATCTGCAAATCGACGTCAATCAGATGGTCACTTTGCGCGGCTTCAAAATCAGCGTCACGCACAAATGGTGTTGCCAAAGCCGCCGCGTCGCCCCCCTGAGCCAGGACAGCTCCGCTCGCGCTTTTGATCCGCAGGTAGGTCACTTCCTCGTCAGAGACGGCCGACGCGATTGTGGCGTCCAATGTGGCGAGATCGGTCGCAATGACGGCGTCAGAGACGGCATTGGCGAAGATCCGAGACACGGCCTCGGCGCGTTCATAAAGCTGTGTAGATGCAGAACCACCGAGTGCGAAGTGGTTGAAGCCAATTAGCGCCACCATGACCGTCAATTCGATCATGGCGATGCCCAGAATGGTCTTTAATCGGAAGGACACACAACATCCCCTTGCTTGGAAATCCCTGTATCGTCTCGCTTCATCCCGAGGGCGCGCACGTCATCCCAATCGCTGTCGTTGGCGGAAACAAGGCCGGACATACCGATACCGTTTACAAGATCGGTGCCGGCCAACGATGCATCGGTCAGCGCATCCTGCACGCGTTTCGCCAAGTCGTTGCCAACGCTTTCGTGGACGGCAATCGCGTGGGGCGTGAAGGCGCTTGTCTCATAGATGATGCGCAACTGGTCACGGACCGAAGGGTCCACCGAATTCCAGGTCCGGGTGACACCGCCCCCAGCCGCTGCAAGGCCGGAGGCCACAGCGCGATAGACACTGTCGTGGGAATTCACATAGGTCGCTTCAAAGGCGACGTCGCGCTGATCCAGTGAGGCCCGGTTGAGAATGCTGGCGCCAAAAGCCCCCGGCGAGGGAAAGGCAATCTGCTGATCTTGCAGGTTGGTGATATCCTCGTATGTGGAATCCGCCCGCACCACCATGACACCTTTCAGGCGTTTACCTTCCTGATGCGCCAGGGCGACATAACCTGCTTCGTCAGAGAAAATCGCGTAATGCATCGGGTTCATATAGGCGAAGTCAAAGGCCCCCGCCGCGAGGCAGGCCTCAAAGGTGGGGATATCCCTGGTTGTACGAAACCGGAATGAAGCGCCCGTGCGCGCGCTAAGTTCGGACAGCAGCGGGCCCCACATCTGCGCAAGTCGACTTGCGGATTGCTGTGGCACAATGCCGAAGGTCACGACCTCTTCGGCCTTCGCATTTGCCGGAAGTAGCAGTGCAACGCTCATGGCTGCCACAGTCAGAAGCCCTCTCATTGCGCAGCCTCCTGCGCCTTTACACGTTGGTCATGCAGCCTTTGGGTCGTGTCTTGGACAGCCTGCAGAAGATCAGACGACACCGGTGGGTCCGACGGACTGGCGGCATCGCCTTCGGCCCCTGATCTTATCGCAGCGATCAGGCGATCGGCGTCGAGCGGCTTGGACAAAAACTCGATCGCGCCAAGTTGTTCAATCGATTTGGCGGCATCAGGATCACCACTTAGAAGGATGAACTTGATGCCCCGGTCCGGGTAGCGCGCCTTGGCACGTGAAATCAGTTGGGTGCCGTTCGACATATCGCCTGTCGGATCACGGAAGTGGACATCAGTCACGACCACGCCAATGTAGGGGTACCATTCGAGGACTTCCAGCGCCATGTCGACGTCGTCCGCGATGATTGCGTTCCATCCTTCAAGATCGACAATGTCCTGCATCTCGTCCAGTGCCTCGGCGTCATCATCGACCACAAGAACGGTCATGGCCTGGACATCTTTAGGCATCTCTATTTTCTGCATAATTCTCTCCACTACTGTTCCCTAAACTGGTGGAGATGGTGGGCTGCAAACCCGGTTCAACTCAACTGAAGTTTATTTAGTTTTTTATCGATTTGGCTGCAGATCGTTTGGATTTATGATCAATGGTGCGCGTTAGAATTGACGCGACCCCACGGTGAAATCAGATCACTCCGGGCTGCCGATAAGCTCAATTAATTCATCGACATCAAGGGGTTTCGCGAAACAAGCACGTGCGCCAAGCGCCATGGCCTTGTTGCGTGAACTCTCCGCGCCATGGCCGCTGACAACCACCACAATTCCTTTAAAATTGTTCTCATTCAGTCGTTTGAGCAAGTCCAGACCACCGAATTTGGGCATCTTCAAGTCAGTGACAACCGTATCGAAGCTGGCTCCGTCCATTTGGGACAAAGCGTCGGGAACGGAGTCAGCCGTGCTGACATCGAACCCTTCCAGTTCGAGAGCCTCGGCAAGTTCCTCGCGCAGCAATGGCTCGTCGTCAACAATCAACACCTGCGACATCAGACACCTCCTTAAATTTGCTGCAGATTTAGACCCAAAGACATTACCGACCGCTAAATAAATTCGAAGTAGTTGGCTCTTTGTGTTCCGACGTTAGAAAATTACCTTAACGCGTCGCGCATGGAGCGAAGCTTTGTGACAGTCTTACGGGGCAAAGCACTTGATGTGAGAACGGGTGGTGTGATCCGCGGGTCGCGTCATCGGGCGCGGGTTATAGCGATCCTAAGAAACCCGACCGTGTAGCTGTTGCCGCTGACATCAAAATCGGGTTGATCATCTCTGAACAGGCAATAGAAATCTACCGTGCCTAGGAAAGGACACGATATGGATAGACTAGCTAAACTCCGCGCGAAAATGATCGATGAAGGCGTTGATCTGGTGGCCCTTGGCCCCGGCGCACATTTGGAATGGCTAACGGGCATGCACCCGCATGCGGATGAACGCCCGCTGATTTTCTGTATTACAGCGGACCACGCTGGCCTGTTGATGCCTGCTTTGGAAACCGAAAGCGCGCGTCGCCAAACCGATCTGCCCTTCTTTGAGTGGCTGGATGCGGATGGCCCGACGGGGGCACTGGAACAGATGCTAGACACCTTTGGCGCAAGTGCCGCGCGCTCTATCGTGTTGGACGAAACCATGCGCGCAGATCACGCCGCCTTGATCCAAGACAGATTGATGAACGCCAAACGTCAGTTCTGCGAAACAACCGTCAGCGCGTTGCGTGCCCGCAAAGGGCCTGAAGAATATGCAGCGCTAAAGGCCAACGCTTTGATTGCCGACAAAGCAATGCAAGCGGCATGGGCCGCGATGCGGCCGGGCATGACAGAAACCCAAGTGGCAGAGGTTGCACGCGAAGCCTTTGTTGGCCTTGGCGCAAAGCCGATCTTTACCATTATCGGGGCAGGCGGAAACGGCGCGCTACCGCACCACCAAACTGGCGAAACGGTGTTGGAAAAGGGCCAAGCCGTGGTCATGGACATCGGCGCTGGCCGCGACGG